>NZ_JBBIQD010000001.1:0-568878 GCF_037442525.1 Rheinheimera sp.
AACTCGTGACCTCGACCTTGGCAAGGTCGCGCTCTACCAACTGAGCTATGCCCGCTTTGCTATGGCCATTCGCCGTAACACGAGACGCATTCTACTGGTTTCTGTTTAGGCGTCAACAACAAATTCCTGCTTTCAAAACTGTTTGCTCAAAAAGTAGCAAATGCGCTGAAAATCAGGGCTTTTTCAGCTTATTTTGTCAACGCGGGCCAGGCGGCACGCAGGTAAGTCAACATAGACCAGATGGTCAGCAGTGTCGCTGCATAAAGCAGTACCAGGCCCAAATCAGTGATCCAGCCGACCGGCTGCCAAATCAGGCCAATCAACGCCAGCATCTGTGCTGCCGTCTTGTATTTACCCACTTCAGACACAGCAACCTGACCACGCTGCCCGACTTCGGCCATCCATTCACGCAATGCTGAAATCAGGATCTCGCGGCTAATCATAATAAAGGCAGGAATAGTCACCCACAGGGTTTGCATATCGACAGCAATTAATACCAAAGCCGCAGCCACCATCAGCTTGTCGGCCACTGGATCAAGGAAAGCGCCAAAAGGGGTCATCAGCTGCATCTTACGCGCCAGATAACCGTCCAGCATGTCGGTAATGGCTGCCAGCCAAAAACAGAAGGCTGCAAAAAATCGGGCGTAAGGAATGTCCGCATAAAAGCAGGCTAAACAAATGGGGATCAGGCACAAACGAAACACCGTCAATAAATTGGGAATATTCCACATGCTGCGTTACTTCTCGTTCTAATTTTGATGACAGGCCTGGTAAATCTTTTCGGCTTGTTGCCGCGAAATTCCCGGTACTGTGGCCAGTTCGTCGACTGAAGCTCTCAGCACACCCTGCAAACCACCCAGGTATTGTAACAAAGCTTGCCGGCGTTTCTCACCCACTCCGTCGATATTTTCCAATGGACTTTTCAGCAGATTCTTACCGCGTTTATTGCGATGCCCGGTAATAGCAAAACGGTGTGCTTCATCACGGATCTGCTGTATCAGATGCAAAGCCGGTGATTCGGCAGGTAAAGCAAAACCTGCAGGGTTGTCTGGCAAAATTAAAGTCTCCAGGCCTGGCTTGCGGCTGGTCCCTTTAGCGACCCCCACCAATAAGGGTTTGTGGACAAAAGTCCAACCGGAAAAAAACTCCACAGCCTGGTTCAGTTGGCCCAGTCCACCATCAATCAGGATAAGGTCGGGTATTTTGCTTTCATCCTGCAATTTGCCGTAACGCTTCTCCAGCGCAAAGGCCATGGCAGCGTAGTCATCGCCCGGGGTCACCCCTTCCACATTAAAGCGGCGGTACTCCGCTTTGTTTGGGCCCTGCCCGTCAAACACCACACAGGACGCAATGGTCTGTTGTCCCATGGTATGACTGATATCAAAACATTCCATGCGCTCCAACTGCACCAAGCCCAACAGCTCGCGCAGTTCGCGATAACGCACTGCCACCTGGTCCTTCACCGACAAGCGGGTGGCTGCTGCCAGTGCCGCGTTCTTTTGAGCCAAAGCCAGGTATCGGGCTTTTTCGCCACGCCGGGCGACCACCAGGCTGACTTTGCGTTGCGCCATATCAGAAATCGCTTGTGCCAGCTCAGTGTCATCCTCTACCTGCTGATTCAGCACTATTTCTTTGGGGACCATCTGACCGCCTGCCCCACTTAAATAAAACTGGGCCAGAAAAGACGGCATAATTTCAGTCGGGTCAGCATCGGCAGGCACTTTAGGAAAGAAGTTTTTGCTACCTAATACTTTGTGATCGCGAATAAACAGTACATGCACGCAGGCGATTCCGTGCGACCACTCCAGCGCTACCACATCCATTTCTTCCTGATCGCCGCTGACGTATTGCTGCTCCTGCACTTTACGCAGTGCAATGATCTGATCGCGAATACCGGCCGCTTTTTCGAAAGCTAAGTCCTGACTCGCCTGCTCCATAGTATTGACCAGCTGTTCAATCAACTGATGGCTTTTACCTGATAAAAACAAACTGGTGTTACGCACCAGCTCCGCATAGTCCGCATCGCTGATTTTGCCGACACAAGGGGCAGAACACAGCTTTAGCTGATATTGCAGACAAGGCCGGGTGCGAGCCCGGTAAAAGCCATCTTCGCACTGGCGGACAGGAAACACTTTTTGCAGCAGTTTCAGGCTGTCCCAAACAGCACCTGCACTGGGATAAGGCCCAAAGTACTGGCCTTCGATCTTACGCGGGCCACGATGACCACTGATACGCGGGTGTTTATGGTTAGAAATCAGAATAAAGGGATAAGACTTATCATCGCGCAGCAACACATTGTATTTTGGCAGGTATTGCTTGATCAGGTTATTTTCCAGGATCAGTGCCTCAGTTTCACTTTGAGTCACAGTAAATTCAACCTGACGGATATGGCTGACCAAAGCCCGGGTTTTAACCCCGGCCAGATTCTGGCGGAAATAACTGGATAAGCGTTTTTTCAGCTGTTTGGCTTTACCTACATAAATGACCGTATCTTTATGGTCCAGCATACGATACACGCCGGGTAAGTCCGGTACTGTTTTCAAAAAAGCTTTGGCGTCAAACATCAGCAGTTAAAACTTCGCAATATCAATCATGCCGTGGCGCAAGGCCAGGTGGGTCAGTTCCACATCCCCACTGATATCCAGCTTCTCAAACATGCGGTAACGGTAAGAGTTGACGGTTTTGGCACTGACATTGAGTTGCTCGGCAATATCATTGACTTTTTCACCGCGGGTGATCATCAGCATGATCTGCATTTCCCGATCAGACAGTTCATCAAAAGGATTGTTGCTGTTGCTGGTTACCTTGCTCATCGCCATTTTCTGCGCCACTTCGGCACTGATATAACGCTCCCCCAGGTGCACCCGGCGAATGGCCAGCACCACTTCGGGTGGCGCGGCATTTTTTGATAAAAAACCAGCCGCACCGAGCTGCATCACCTTGGTCGGTACCGGCTCTTCACAGGACACCGACAACGCGAGCACTTTAATATCCGGGCAATAATGTAAAATGCGTTTGGTGGCGGTCATGCCGCCCATGCCTGGCATATTCATGTCCATTAACACCACATCCGGCGTGTTTTGCCGGCAGAACTGCAGTGCAGTTTCCCCTGAACTGGCTTCGCCTATCACCTTGATGCCCCGCTCGTCCATTAGTATACGACTGATGCCGGTGCGAACCAGCTCATGATCATCCACTAACAATACTTTTATCACCAGAATTTCTCCGTGTTTGAAGGGGCAGCAAAGCCTCACTGAGCATAAGCAATAGCCACTCAAAGCTCAAGGGCAGTCGTTGAATTTGTGGCTAAGAACGGGTTGGAAAAATCTATTGAAAACAAAAAGATGCATAAACAAAAAAACCAGCATTCAGCTGGTTTTAAAGTGGCGGAGGGAGAGAGATTCGAACTCTCGGAAGGCTATTAACCTTCGCCGGTTTTCAAGACCGGTGCATTAAACCGCTCTGCCATCCCTCCGCGACAGGACTGCATCTTAGAGACCTCGCTTTTGGTTGTAAAGCGCTTTTCTGCATCGCCTGCACTGTTTGCTCAGCATTTGTGCAACCTGCTGAAAAATTGCCTGATTGCTCTGACAGTCCAGCCTTTACAGCGGTACAATAAAGAAAAAATCCGGATTAATTTGATGAATAAGAAGCGCATTTATGTCGCCTACACAGGCGGAACCATCGGTATGCAGCAATCCAGCAATGGCTTTGTGCCTGTGCCCGGCTTTTTGTCCGACACAGTGCGGGCTATGCCCGAGTTTTATCGTGGTGAAATGCCGGAATTTGATATTCATGAATACAACCCGGTGATTGATTCATCCGACATGACTCCGGCGCATTGGTCTGAAATAGCTGCAGACATTAAAGCCAACTATGCCGACTACGACGGTTTTGTCGTCCTGCACGGTACAGACACCATGGCCTACACCGCATCGGCCTTATCTTTTATGCTGGAAGATTTAGCCAAGCCGGTCATAGTCACAGGCTCACAAATTCCATTGGCGCAGCTGCGCTCTGATGGTCAGGTGAACTTACTGAATGCCCTGTATCTGGCCGCCTATTACCCTATTGCTGAAGTGGCCTTGTTTTTTAACAATAAGTTGTTTCGTGGCAATCGCGCCACCAAAGCCGATGCCGATGGCTTTGATGCCTTTGCCTCTCCGAACTTTCCGCCGCTGATTGAAGCCGGCATTCATATCAATCTGATTTCAGGCCATCTGACCTCGACTGCCGTCCCCAAGGCGCTGAAGGTGGCCGAAATCACACCACAACCTATCAGTGTCGTCACCTTGTATCCCGGGATCAGCACAGATGTGATCCGCAATATGGCGGCAGCACCGGTCAAAGCATTGATTATCAAGTCTTATGGGGTGGGCAACGCCCCCCAACAGCCGGCCTTGTTGGATGCACTGAAAGAAGCATCAGGCCGTGGCACTATCATTGTCAATTGCACTCAGTGCTTTAAAGGCAAGGTGAATATGGGGGGGTACGCCACCGGCAATGCACTGCGCTCCTGTGGTGTGATCAGTGGGTACGATATGACCCTCGAAGCCACCTTGACCAAGCTGCATTACTTGCTTAGCCAACCGATCAGCACTGAGCAGGTGCGACTCTTTATGCAACAAAGCCTTCGGGGAGAGCTGACACTTTAGCCTGGGCTGAACCACAAAAAAACCGGTCATCACCGGTTTTTTTGTATGCTATCAAAGCAGCGCCTGCCGCAGCTGTTTGACCAGGTCGAGCTCATCTGCACCTGGCATTCCCAGGCTGAGCCAGCGCTGCAGCAAAGCTTTCGCAGATAACTGCTGCCCCTGATTATGCTTTTCCGACAACAACAACAGCTGCACCTGAGCACGTTCTGCTTCGGAGCATAAGGCCGTTTTTCCTTGCACCAGGGCAATGGCCCAGGTCAGTTGGGCACGGCTAAACAGCTGCTCTGTTGGCTGTGTCAGCTGCTCCCGGTACAAAGCAGGCACCAGCTCTGGATCCTGCTGTTCCAGAGCAGTCAGTAGCTGCTCCAGCCCGGCATTGGCCTGACGCGCCATAAGGTCATCCAGCCGTTGTGTGATAGCTTGACGCAATTGCTGCTTTTTAGTGGCCAGCTCAGATTTCGCAGGCACAACAACAGCGGATAGCTGCAGCAACAACTGTTCCAGCTGTGCTGCACTCTGATCTTGCTGCCACTGGCTTTCCATTTCAGAAATTTGCTGCGAAGCCAAAGACAGCTCCTGCTGAGCCAGCTGTTCTTTCTGTTCGCGTTTTGCAGTCAGGGTGGCAAACACCTTGTCGCACTCTGCTCTGAATTCCTGCCACAAAGTCTGGTCCAGCTTGCCGGCAAATCCATGTGACTTCCATTGCTGTTGCAGAGTTTTGACCAAAGCAACAGCTGGGCCAGACTCCAGCTCAGATGCCGCTTTGGCCTGAACAATCAGCGACTTTTTCGCTTCAGCATTGTCGTGTTGCCATGCTGCCTGTCGTTGTCTGAGCACAGAGGTCAGTTGTTTTTGCTCTGCCGACAGCTGTTTATGCTCAGCTGCATCGACAGGGCCCAGAACGCGCCATTGCTGCAGATGACGGTTTAACCTGGTATCCAGCTCTTTGCCGGCTGGCAATTCAAGCAGTGTTTTTAGCTCAACAAGCAGCTGTCGTTTAGCGGCTGCGTTTGCAGCACGTTCAGCATCCAGTCTGGCAAAATGCTCGCGACAAGGCGCAAAGGCCTGCTCACAGGCCAGATTAAACGCCTGATTCAGCTCGTCCTCCAGCTCTGGCTGCGCTTTACCCAAACTGAGCCAGGCGGCTCTGGCCTGTTTGACCAAAGCCGCCCGCTGACCGACGTCGGTCACGGCTTCAGACGCCGCCTGTTGCATCTGCGCCACCAGTTCCTGTTTGCGCGGCGTGGCGATATAACTTTGCAGGTCGGTCAGTTCAGCTATCACCGCCCTCGCCTGTGCCATCTCTTTGTCCAGTTGCTGCTGCAAGGCAACTGGCCATTGCTGGTAATTCTGTTCTATGCCTTTGAGTAAGCCAAACAGCACATTAAAACGACCCGCCTGGTGCAAACGCCTGAACTCTGCCAGTTTGGCTTTGAGCTGTTTCAGCTCCCGTTCAACGCTGGCGGCAAAATGTTGCATAGGTTGCTGCCAGTTCTGTTGCAATTGCTGCAGCGCCAGCTGCAGGTGTTCAGGCACCAGAGCGCCCAGGTTTGCCGTGCTTTGCTTCCACTGTTTTTGCCATTGCTGGTAGCTGGAACTCAGCTGAAGGTACTGCGCCAAATCCGCGGGAATTGCTGTGCTTGACCAGTCGGCCACAAGCCGGGTCAATAATGCAAGTTGCTCCGCTTGCTGTGGCAGTTGATTCAGCTGTACCAATAACTGCTTCACCTGCCGTTTCAGTTCAGACTGAACAGTCACAGGCAACTGTTGCAGTGCCAGCTGGGTTGAAAAGTCCTGCAGTTGCTGTTGCAGATCCATCGCTGCGGTCAACTCCCCCTGCTGCAACCACTGCTGCAACTGCAGGCGAATGCGCTGCAACTCGGCGTCCAGTTGCTGTTGCAGTTGTTGCGCCTCCAGGTGCATAGCGGCAGCAGCTCGCTGCTCAGCCTGTTGTGCCAGCAGTGGTTTCCAGGCCTGCTCCGTCTGCTGTTTTATTTTTTGATACTTTTGTTCAAACTCGCCTGCATCCGGCAACAGCGACAACTCCGCAGCAAGGCCTTGCCATTCCTGCTCAAACTGCTGCCACTTTTTTTGCATTTGTTCCAGCGAGCCTTTTTCCCTCACACTGTTCAGCTTGGCCAGCACCAGCGCCACCTGCTTACGCAGCAATACAGGTTTCTCCCGTGCTTCAGCGGCCTGTTGCAACTGCTGCTTCAGCTCAGATGCCAAAGGTTCGTTCAGCTGACGACTTAATTTTTCCAGCAGCTTCGTATCATCAATCTGCTGCAACAACTGTCGCTTCTGTGCCAAAGTCAACAACTCTTGCTGCAGGTTTTGGGCGATCAGTTCGGCTTTATTCAGTCGTTGCAGAATGGAAAAACGCAGCTCGGCGTCTGGCTCTGACAACGCCAGTTTCTCCAGCACGGAGCTACGCTGACACTGCTCGACAAACTGGTGTTTTAAATGGCCAGAAATGCGGTTCTCCAGCACCATCTGGATCAATTGCTGCTCCGCATACTGTTTCAGTCGCTCGGCATTGTCCTGCTTACTGGCCTGCCACCATAAAGAGAACTCATTGAGTTTATCCAGTGCGGCACGGCGCACTGCTTCATGACCATCGTTAAAGGCCAGCTCATGCAAAATCTGTTTATGCTCTTGTGTGGCAGAAAGCTCGGCGATAGCCTGTTGCCGCACCGCAGCATCCTTATGCTGCCACTTCGGTGCGAACCAACGTTTAAAGATCATCATGGTTAAACCTGGCAATGGAGTCTGGAGACAATTCTTTTTTCATCTGGGCTTTGGATTTCACCACCATCTGGCCATCCGGGCCTATAGTGTACGGCTCATCTGATTTCAGTACATAGGCCTGATAGGCCATCACCAGTTGATGGGTCTGATCCTTTTGGGCGTCGCTCAAAGCCACCCCGTCGGCCCAACGGCCTGTGGCAATGGCATCCAGCAGGGACTGATAGGCGTCAGGCGAAAGCGAACTGACTAATGCTCTGAAATCCATAGTTAATTCTTACGTTTTAAATAAATAATCATGGCTCTGGCGGCAATGTACCAGAGAAAACCAACAGCAATGGCCGCCTGGCTGGCCTGTAACTGCCAGCTGTCCGGCTCAGACTGCCAGAAATACAACACACAAAAACCAGCCAGAAAAATAACCAGAGCCAGCATCGACTGGTTGATATAACTTTGCATCCGGTCGATACGCTTACGGCTGTTCAGCTCGTCAATCCGATCCGCGGTCATGCCGGTCATCGACAATTGACAGTGCGGACAGGATTGGCTTTTGTCAGAGATTTTTTTACCACATTGTGGACAGGCAATAATGGCCATAACGAAGGTTCCGAAGTTGAATTGGCAGCACTATAAAGTAAGCAGCGGACTTTGCAAGCAAAGGGGGCGGCTGACAACAGCACCCCGTCTGCCTGATTGTATGGTTTAACGCAGCTGGTCCACCACAGCAAGCACGGCCACTAAGGTGTCGGCACCCAACTTTATCGAACGCACATCAGACCAGCCATACGCCGGGTCTGGCAAGTTCGCATTGTCTTTAAATGGCATTTCCACCGTATAAGACAGGCACTTAAACTGTTCAGCGACCCAGGTGGACGCAATGGTCAGATTGGCCTGCCCTGGTGCATCCAGCTCATAGCCATACTGGGTCTGAAACTCTGGTGTGACGGCCAGCAGTGCCTGCTTAAACGACTGCTCCAGCTGTTGCATCCGTGAATCGTAGGATGGAACCCCTTCGGCACCAGCGACAAAGTTGTAAGGCAGGTTTTCGTCGCCATGGATATCCAGGAACATATCGACGCCAGTTTCCAGCATCTTCTGACGGACCAGATAAACTTCCGGGCTCTTGTCCATTGACGGAGTCTGCCATTCCCGGTTCAGGTTCACACCGGCTGCATTGGTACGCAGATGCCCCCGCACCGAGCCATCCGGGTTCATGTTAGGTACAATGTAAAACACCGCTTTTTCCAGCAAACGGCGTGACACTGCGTCATCTTCATCCAGCAGGCGGTCCAGCAAGCCTTCGACAAACCATTCCGCCATACTCTCACCTGGGTGCTGACGCGCGGTGATCCAGATTTTTTTCTTTTCTGCTGCAGGCTCGCCGACCACCAGCAAGGACATATCGCGACCATCCAGCGTCTCGCCAAGCTCGACCAGCTGGGCCATACCGCTGGCCTGCGTCTGATGCAGCAAGTCCATATGACGTTCGTAGCTGTAAGGCGCAAAATAAGCAAAATACACCGACTCGGCTTCAGGGTAATGGGTGATCACCAGCTCATCATTGAGGTACTGGGTTTCAACCCGGAACCAGTGTTCACGGTCATAAGACGCCACAGCCTGATAGTCTTTCCAGCCCCCTGGGTAGGCTGAATCTTTCACATTCACAATTCGCAGCGTGTGCGGTTCAAGACTGCTGGAGTTCAGCCGGAAATGGAACCACTGGTAAAAGTCTGAGTTGTTGTCTTTACGAATAGCCAGCTGAATATCCGCTGGCGAATCTGCTTTAATGACATCGATATTGCCACTGTCAAAATTGCAGGTAATTTTCATTGAACTGTCCACCTGATTGTTTGAATAGGCCACAGCGGGCCTGAAAGTGCCTGAATCATACTCTTTTTGAACGGTGCTTTGTAGTACCGGTTTATTGCAGCAATACGGATAACAAAAAGGCGCAGTTCACTGCGCCCTTGGTATTGTTACCTGTTGACAGGTAAGGTCGGGTAATTAATCCCGGCCATTTCATTCATCACCCGGATCACCTGAGTGCTGTAGCCGAACTCGTTATCGTACCAGACGTACAACACACAGCGGTCGCCATCCACAATAGTGGCCTGCGAATCAACTACACCGGCATAACGGGAGCCCACTAAATCGCTGGACACAATTTCTGTCGAACTGGTGAAATCGATCTGATCCTGCAACTCGGAAAACAATGAGGTCTTCTGCAGGAAGGCGTTCAGTTCGTCCCGGCTGGTTTCTTTATTCAGGTTCAGTGACAAAATCGCCATCGACACATTGGGCGTCGGCACCCGAATAGCATTACCTGTCAGCTTGCCTTTTAGCTCAGGCAAAGCTTTGGCGACCGCACTGGCAGCACCTGTGGAGGTGATCACCATATTCAGTGGCGCTGCACGGCCACGACGCTCAGCTTTGTGGTAGTTGTCAATCAGGTTCTGGTCGTTGGTGTACGAGTGCACTGTTTCTACATGACCATTGCGAATGCCGTATTCGTCCTGCAGCGCTTTGAGCACCGGCGTGATCGCATTGGTGGTGCAGCTGGCCGCCGACACAATGTGGTCTTGTGCAGTGATCATTTTATGGTTCACACCATAGACCACGTTTTTCACGTCACCTTTGGCCGGTGCGGTCAACAATACTTTGGCGGCACCTTTGGCTTTGAAATGAATGGCTAATTCTTTGTCATCTTTCCAGATACCTGTGTTGTCCACCACCAGCGCGTCGTGGATACCATAGTGGGTGTAATCCACCTGATCCGGTGAATCGGCGTAAATCACTTTAATAAAAGTGCCATTGGCTTTAATACCACCATTTTCTTCATCCACAGTGATGCTGCCGTTAAAAGGGCCATGAATTGAATCACGACGCAGCAGGCTGGCGCGTTTCTCCAGATCGCCTTTACGGCCCCCCCGCACCACCACTGCCCGTAAGCGTAGTTTGCTGCTGGGGCCAGAACGTTCCAGCATCAAACGGGCCAGCAGACGACCAATACGGCCAAACCCATACAGCACCACATCCACCGGCTTGATGCCATCGGCTTGATTCAGAATATCCTTCAGTTCACCGGCCAGGTACTGTGACAACTCCATGCCTTCACCTGCACCTTTATACAGGTAGGCGAAAGCCAGCTTACCAATGTCGACCCGCGCTGGAGCCAGGTCCATCTGACTGATGGCTTCGAGCACAGGGAAACTTTCCCGCAACCGCAGTTTGGTGTGTTCAAAACGCTCGACCGTTTTATGGGCTTTGATGATATCTATTGTTGTTGCGTTCACCAGCGGGCGGCCGTATACCACCACTTCAATACCTTTGTTCCGGTACAAACGGCCGATGATTGGCTGCATATTTTCGGCGTATTCCTGGCGTTCTTGCCAGCTGCGTTGGTACTGTTCTTCGTGGGATAAGGTCATGTTTTCGCCTTTTACGTCGTCTAGGGTCAGAGGTAAGCCAGTGGTCGTGCGCCACTTGATGGCCGGCGCATTGTAATTTAAACCGTAACCCTACAACAACAATTACAAAAAGATTTTTTGTTGAAACTTCGTTATGCTTGGTTCAGCTTATTTTTGCCGGATGCCCTATGAAAATTTTAGTTCCCCTTTCTCTCGTACTTGCACTGAGTGCCTGCTCAGAGACCGAGTTGAATGTACGCACTGTCTGTGAAAAAGATTCAGGGCTCTGCACTGATTTAAATGAAGATTCCCACTGTAATAATCAACGCCGTGATGTGATCCTCAAACGCTTTGAAGAAAAACGCCTGCCGTCCGACAATAACAAGTATTTATTGCTGAATGCCTTTGAAAAGTATTCCAAATGTATTGAACTGGCAGCCGGTATTGAACATATCAAACTGAAAGAAAAAACCACCTCGAGAATGCAGGGTTACCTTACCAGCCTGAATGAAATCAAGCGTTTAAGTGATGAAACAGTCTCATCCGAGGATCCGCGGTTACTGCACTACCACTGGTCGCGCAATAAAAGTGAAAGTCATCTGGAAAAGTTTTTGTTGGCAGAACAGCAAGGGCTGACTGAAACCCCGGAGCTGCAGCTGGCCCTGGTCAGTTACTACAGCAAAAGAGATATCAATAAAAGCATTCGGCTACTGCACCATGCTCTGGAACTGTATCCGGCCAATGCCTCTGTGGATCCGGAAATTTTTGCCTCACTCGCAACCATTTATTACAAAAAGAAAAACTATCCCGCGTCCTACCATTGGGCTTACCTGGCGCAACAGAGCGGAGCCTTCAACGTGGAGTTGCAGGAACTTAAAATTCAGCTGGAGCAAGCCAAACTGAACCACGAACAGATCCAGCTGCAGGCGGAGCAAACCCTGCAACAGCTGCAGCAGGGCCAGTACAAGGAAAAAGAGATCAAGGCTTAGGCTCAAAGTTCAGCGATACAGAATTTACGCAATAACGTTGGCCCGTCGGCGCCGGGCCATCGTCAAATACGTGACCCAAATGAGCGTCACAGTTGGCACAAAGAATTTCAGTTCTGTCCATGCCATGGCTGAAATCGGCCTCATACCTCACCCGCCCTGCGATAGCCGCGCTAAACGATGGCCAGCCGCAACCTGAGTCAAATTTGCTATCGGAACTGAATAACTCGGCATGACAACAGACGCAGTGGTAACTGCCGGTACTTTTGTTGTGCAGCAAGGCGCCAGTAAAGGGGTATTCAGTGCCTTTTTGGCGGGTCACCCTGTACTGCTCAGCACTCAATTGCTGTTGCCATTCAGCGTCGGTTTTTTTCATGTAGCCCCCCTGTGTAATGATGAGTCAGGTATACCTGAGCCCGATAAAAACCACGATCAAAAAAGGCCCAACAGGGCCTTTTTCCGGTTATTTTACTTTTTGCATCGGCCTGTCACTATGACTCCAGTCAACATGGAAAGTTTTGCCTTTGGCTTTGTCGGTACGTTCAAAGGTATGGGCACCAAAGTAATCACGTTGGCCCTGCAGCAGGTTGGCCGGTAAGACCGCAGTGCGGTACGAATCGTAATAACTTAAGGCTGAACTTAAAGCCGCTACCGGAATACCAGTGATAGTCGCTTCGGCCACAGCACGACGCCAGTTCGACTGATTCAGTGAAATTTGTTTGGCAAAGAATGGATCCAGCAGAAGGTTTGCCAGTTGATCATCACGTTCATAAGCCTGGGTAATGGACTGCAGAAACACTGCACGAATAATGCAACCCGCCCGCCAGATCTTCGCAATTTCAGCGAAATTCAGTTGCCAGCCATGTTCTGCTGCCGCCGTTTTCATCAGGTCGAAGCCCTGAGCATACACACAGATTTTGGCGCAATACAAGGCATCATGCAGTTGCTTAATCAGTTGCTCAGCCGTCTGACTGGTGCAGTGTTCCCGCACCGGGCCGGCCAATAAAGTTGAGGCCAGCACACGCTGCTCTTTTAAAGTGGAAATGGAACGGGCATACACGGCTTCGGCGATGGTGGGTGCCGGACACCCCAACTCCAGACTGCTGACGGCTGTCCACAACCCTGTACCTTTCTGACCTGCTTTATCCAGGATCACGTCCACCAGCGGTAAGCCTGTTTCTGAATCTTTGGTCGCCAGCACTTCCGCACTGATTTCCATCAGATAACTGCCAAGCGGCCCTTTACTCCAGTCTTTAAACACCGCACTGATTTGTTCTGCACTCATGCCAAGGGCGTCGCGCATCACCTGATAGACCTCGCAAATCAGCTGCATGTCGGCGTATTCAATACCGTTATGCACCATTTTCACATAATGGCCAGAACCACCAGGGCCAATATAGGTGGCGCAAGGTTCCCCTTCAGTCACGGGGTTGCCTGGCTCATAGCGCTCGATGGCGCGTCCTGTTTCCGGATCCACTTTGGCAGCAATAGCGCGCCAGACGGGTTCAATCCTGGTCCAGGCGTAAGGATCACCACTGGGCATCAGTGAGGGGCCAAAGCGGGCTCCCACTTCGCCACCGGATACGGCCGTGCTGAAGAAAATAAACTTGCCTTCAAAATGTTTTTCGCGACGAACTGTGTCGGTCCACAGACTGTTTCCGGTGTCGACAATGATATCGTCGGCCGCAATACCGGCATCAATCAGTTTCAGACAAACATCGTCCACAGGTTTGCCCGCTGGTACTGACAAAATAATTAAATGCGGTGCTTTGAGTTTACTGAGTAATTCGGTATAAGAACTGCAGGACAATACCCGGGCGGCTTTGTCACCCCGTTCAGCTTCATCCTGTGCCAGCACGCCTTCCAGTTTTTTATGGTCCAAATCAAACGCCGCGACCTTGTAGCCATGGTCAGCCAGGTTCAGGATCAGGTTTTTCCCCATGACACCGGCACCTACAAAACCGATATCGCATAACATGGAGCGGTCAGACATTTGATTTTCCTTTTAAAATCAGGCACTGCAAAAGTGGCCGGCATTATACTGGAAAACACAGGATAAAGAAAAAGCTCTATTCGCTCTTCAGGCTCCAGATGGACAAAGAACGGCCAGCCTGCCGGTAATTCTGGCTGGTCACCGCTGCGACGGGTTCGCCTGTGGCTGAACTGGTATCCAGCATCAAAGTCCAGGGATGTTCAGGTAGCTCCAGCGCAAGCTCCTGCTCCATCGGGTTCATCACCACCAGTAATTCTTTGTGGCTTGGCAGTTGCTCGATCACCAGTACCAAATACTGGCCGTTCACCTCTGACCAGTCCTGATCCTGCATGAGCACTGCATCCGCACGATACCAGCTGACATTGTGTTTAGCGCCGTGCAGCCGGTAATGGTCGTCGGTCAACGACAATTGCTGCAGGCAGCTGAATTGATGACGCAGTGCGATCATGCGGCAGACAAATTGATAAAACTGCGTGGCATGGTAATCCAAAGTCCAGTGCAACCAGCTGATGTCATTGTCCTGACAATAGGCGTTATTGTTACCTTGTTGGCTACGGCTTAACTCATCACCGGCCAGCCAATGGATCAGACCCTGACTGAGCAGCAAGGTGGCGACCAGATTACGTTTGTGTTGGTAGCGCGCCTGCAACACTTTGGCCTCATTGCTTGGGCCTTCAACCCCATAATTCAGGCTCAGATTATGGTTATGGCCATCCCGGTTCTGTTCTGCATTCAGCCAGTTGTGCTTGTCCTGGTAGCACACCAGATCATGCAATGTAAACCCGTCATGGTAGGTGAGACAGTTCAGGCTGCAGACTGCAGGTTTACGGTGCTTCTGGAAAATATCCCTCGAGCCCATCAGCCGGGTAGCAAACTCCGCCCGCCCTCCTGGCTGTGGCAACCAGTAGGCCCGGAAACTGTCGCGACTTTTGTCATTAATTTCGCTCCAATGTGCCGGAAACTGCCCCAATTGATAGCCGTATGGCCCAACATCCCAGGGCTCTGCAATCAGTTTCACCCGGCTTAATACAGGGTCTTGTGCCACTATCTGTAAAAACGCAGCGTGGGGTTCAAAGCGTTTATTTTCCCGGGCCAGTGTCACAGCCAGGTCAAAGCGGAAACCGTCCACCTGCATTTCGGTTGCCCAGTAACGCAGCGCATCCAGCACCATACGCTGCATCATTGGATGTGCCACATTCAGGGTATTGCCGCAGCCACTGAAATTGCTGTTGTGGCGGTAGTCGGTGATATTGGCATGACTTTCGTACAGGTAATACTGGCGATTGGCCAGACCACGGAAGCTCAGCAGGTAATCATCTCCTTCCGCGCTGTGGTTAAACACCAGGTCAAGGATCACTTCGATACCATGCTGATGCAGAGTCCGCACCATAGTTTTAAATTCAGTGACCGGCTCAGCCTGGGCATAACGCGCATCAGGCGCAAAAAAATTGACCGGGTTGTAACCCCAATAGTTGACCAGCTTGAGTTTTTCCAGCCGGGGCTCCGACATGAAACTGGTCACTGGTAACAACTGAATACTGGTGATCCCCAGTTTTTTGTAATGTTCCAGCATTACGGGGTGACACACCCCCAGATAACGCCCTTGCTGCTCAGCCGGAATATCCGGGTGTAATTTGGTCAGCCCCTTGACATGAGCCTCGTAAATAATGGTTTTTTCCCGGGCTATCGCTGGTTTTTTCGTGCCCTGCCAATCAAATGCCTGTTGCTGCAACACAGCTTTAGGCACCATGTAATGGCTGGCACTCTGGTACAAACGCTCGTTCCAGACCAAAGCGCGGTTCAGCTGTCGGGCATAAGGGTCAATCAGCAGACGCTCCGGCGCAAACAAGAAGCCTTCGTCAGGGCGCTGCGCGCCGTCTGCTTTTAAACCATACAGAGTGCCTGGCTGGATGCCCTGAACTTCCAGATGCCAGATATCGCCTGTACGGCCGGCAAAAGGCAGTTGGTGCAGCAGCTCTTCCGTATCCGGGCAAAACAGGCACAACCACAACCCGCTGGCTTCCGGGGCATAGACAGCAAAATTCCAGTTGTGCTCATCCAGAGCGCTGGCACCGAGTGGATAAGCCTGCCCGTAGTCCGAGTACAACTGCATCACTTACTCCGGCTTTCGTCTGATATACAAGGTCGATAGCGGCGGCAGATCGAGCCGCAACTGGTATGGGGACGAAGCCCCAGTTCCCTGTAAATCATCCAGCCGCAGGATCACCGGGTAATTACTGCCCCAGTAATAAGCGCTGTCAGTGTTCAGGATCACTTCGTATTCACCCGGCTCAGACACAGGCAAAGCATGACCATCACGTGGCACAGGAGTGAAATTGGCCACAACATACAAAGACTGCTGTTCAGCATCCTGTCGGATAAAGCTTAGCGTGCTGTGTTCACTGTCCTGATAATTCAGCCAGCGAAATCCGGCAGCTTCATGGTCCAGCTGATGCAGCGCTGTCACCTTGCGGTACGTCAGGTTCAGGTCGCGCACCAGTTGCTGAATACCTTTGTGTTTGTCAAATTCCAGTAAAAACCAAGGCAGTTGCTGGTTATGATTCCATTCGGTACCCTGACCAAATTCATTACCCATAAAATTCAGCTTTTTGCCCGGATGAGCGTACATAAAAGCGTAATAGGCCCGCAGGTTAGCTGCCTGCTGCCATTCATCCCCTGGCATTTTGCCCAGAATACTGCCTTTACCATGCACCACTTCATCATGGGATAACGGCAGAATAAAGTTTTCGTTATAGGCGTACACCATTGCAAAGGTCAGATCGTTATGGTGGTACTTGCGGTACGCCGGGTCTTTGCTGATGTAACGCAGGCTGTCATTCATCCAGCCCATATTCCATTTGTAACCAAAGCCTAATCCGCCCGCATCTGTCGGTCGGCTGACGCCGTTAAATGAGGTGGATTCTTCTGCGACCATCATAGCGTTCGGAAAGCGGCTGTACACTTCAGTGTTCAGCCATTTCAATAAGCTGATGGCTTCATAGTTATGATTACCACCGTCAATATTCGGGATCCACTCCCCTGCACGGCGTGAATAATCCAGATACAACATCGAGGCAACCGCATCGACCCTCAGGCCATCCACATGGAAATAATCAAACCAATACAAGGCACTGGCCACCAGAAACTGCCGGACATAGTCTTTGCCATAGTCGTAGATGCAGGAGTTCCAGTCTGGATGCCAACCTTTACGCGGGTCTTCATATTCATAAAGGCAACTGCCATCAAAACGGGCCAGCCCGTGGCCGTCCTCCGGAAAGTGGGCAGGCACCCAATCCAGTATGACGCCAATACCGGCCTGATGGCAGGCGTCCACAAAGGCCTTAAACTGGTCTGGTGTGCCATAACGTGATGTAGCAGCAAACAAACCCAATGGCTGGTAGCCCCAGGACCCTGTGTAAGGATGTTCCATCACAGGCAACAACTCAATGTGGGTATAGCCCATATCCAGCACATAAGGGATTAGTTGATCAATCAGCTGCAGGTAAGTCAGAGGTTCATTTTTGTTGTTGTATTTCCACGAGCCCAGATGCACCTCATAAATACTCATCGGCTGGTGATAGCTGTCTGCTTTACGCTGCTGCCAGCGCTGATCCTGCCACTGGTATTTGCCATGATCGTAGACCAGAGACGCATGAGACGGATACTGCTCCGCAGCAAACGCCAAGGGGTCAGATTTATGCGGCAGTAAATTACCGGTACTGTCTTTAATTTCGTATTTATAGCGCACGCCAGCGGCGATTTCTGGCATAAACAGCACCCAATGCCCGCATTCGGTGCGCTGCATCGGATGGCGACGGCCATCCCAGTGGTTCATATCGCCAATCAGGCTGACACTGGACGCATTCGGCGCATAGACAGCAAACCGGGTGCCTTTAATCAGGTGTTTGTCCTGTTCAAACTCAACCAGCTGGGCCCCCAACTGAAGGTACAGGTTCTCTGGCAGCGAATTGACATAATGCACAGCGTAGAACGCCTGCTCACGAAACTGATAAGGGTCGGTCAGCACATAACTATGGCCAGAGCCAAGGGTCACCTTCAACTGATACAGGCAGGTTTTACGCTTGCGTGGCAATTCCAGTTCAAACAGCCCGTGCAATTCAGCACACTGGCTAAAATGCCCCAAAGACTTCGCCGTACCGAGCTCCAGGGCTTCCACCTGAACCGCATCTGGCAGGTAGCAGCGTAATAACAGCCCCTTGCTTTCGCCGCTTTGCCAGGACAACAACGAAAAAGGATCAGCACACTGAACCGCAGCGAGTCGGGCAACAGACATAAAAATTCCTTGTAAATCAGCTAAAAAGACAAGCTTCTTTTGAGTTCAAAACACAAGAGTCTTGTTTAAGATACCAAATCAAAATAAAACTGCCATCTACAGATGGCAGTTGTTTGGCTATTTTTATCAGGCGTGGCGTAACGAGGTCAGCTGTTGTAGCAGCGTTGTGATGTCTTCCCGACCAGCCAGCTGTTCCAGTGTCATGGTTAATTTGCGCCGCCAGTTTGGGTATTCGTCGCTGGTCCCAGGAATATTGACCGGCTGAGTCATTTCCATCCAGTCTTCCAGTTGCAGACACAATAACTGACTGGCCCCTTTGGCAACATGCCGCTGAATTGCATGGCTGAGTTCAGTGGTCATGCCAACCTGATCCACCTGACTGGCGAAATCAGGCCGCAACATCGCATGGCCATGCAAAGAATCCAGAATACGTTGCTTATCCTTGTGGCGGGATGCAAATAAGGCAGGTAATTGGTCATCGCGATACAACCCGACTTTTTTACCCAGCTCCAGATCGCCACAGTGCCAGTAGCCAATCAGGGTGGGCATATCATGCGTGGTTAAGGTCGCCATCGCCTGCACCGGGTAATGTGCCGGCGAAATATAACCGCCGTCTTCCGCTTGTTCAAAGAAGAACACCCGGTACGAATACATGCCATATTCAGCCAGTATTTCACGAATACCGTCGGGCACTGTGCCCAGATCTTCACCAATAACCACCACCTGATGGCGCTGAGATTCCAACGCCAGAATGCCCAATAAATCCTGGATTGGGTAATAGATGTAAGCGCCTTCCCCGGCACTTTCTGCCCCTTTGGGTACCCACCAGAGCCGCAGCAGCGCCATCACATGATCAATGCGCAGTGCTCCACTGTTTTGCATATTGGCACGGAACAGTTCAATCATGGGGCGGTAGGCCTGACGGAACATCTGATAAGGCAGCATTGGCGGTAACCCCCAATTCTGACCTTTAGGGCCCAGAATGTCCGGAGGAGCTCCTACACTGGCGTCGCGGCAATACAGATCCGGATTGCCCCAGATCTCGGTCGAAGCCTGGCTGACACCAACAGCCAGATCACGGTACAACCCCACCAGCATTCCCTTGTCTTTGGCCAGCCTTTGTACTTCAGCCAGTTGTTCACGGGCCATAAATTGCAGATAGCAGTAAAAATCAAGCTCGTCCGCATGGGCTTTGGCAAAAGCCTGTACTTCTTCGCTGTCCGGACGCTGGTAAGCTTCAGGCCAGACAGGCCAGCCCCAGGCATGTGGGTCCTGTTGGATCAGATGGGCATGAATCGCATCATACAGCGCCAACTGTAATAAACTTTCACCACCCTGTTGTTTAAATACAGAAAATGATTGCGCCAGTTCTGCACAGTCGGCCTGATGCTCCATAAACCAGTGATACAGCGCTTTTAAAACCGGCAGCTTCAGTGCCGTCACATTTTTATAATCGACCCAGTCGGTTGCACGCACAGCATTCAGCTGTTGCATAAAACCGGGCGCGGAGATCAATTGTTTTACCTGCTGGCACTGGTCAAAACCGGGTAATGAGGTCACCGACAGGTAAATGATGTTCAGCCAGCGTCGTGACGACGGGCTGTAAGGGCTGGCCGACTCTGGCATCGCCGGATAAAGCGCGTGAATAGGATTCAGGCCGATAAAGTCTGCGCCCTGTGCCGCCAGATAATTCACCAGCTGTTTTAAATCCGCAAAGTCGCCAATACCCCAGTTTTGCTCAGAGCGGACACAGTACAACTGAACGGACACGCCCCACTGCTTTTGCGTTTTAAACTGAGCAGGCTGATAACAGGCCGACGGCACAATAATCAGGCTTTGGCTGTAGCTTTGCTGCTCCAGCGTTAACTGCAACTGGTGATAACCCAGCTCCAGTTGCACCGGCAAGGTCCATTGGTACTGCTGAAACTCCTCGTCATCCAGCACCGTGACATGATTCAGCTCTGCATCGTCAGTCGCCACCAGACTAAACTGATGTTTCTGGCCTGCCTCTGTGGTGAGCTGCAGCGTCAGCGGCTGATTGGCCTGGGCAATCGACAGTTTGATCTGCACCTGAATGTCCTGCCCGGATTTTTGTACTGACACCGGATCAATCACCTGTTGCCAGATGTCGAGCTGCCGATCCAGCAACTGTTCTCTGGCCAGTTCATCGTTGTCTGTGGCAAAGCCCTGGGCGGCCAATAAGGTCAGCAGGTTGTGTTCCTGCACTTCGGCTTCATTTCCCCAGGCGTCGGTAAACCGGGTTTCAATTCCGCAAAACGCGATCAAATCAGCCAGCAAAGTTTTATCCATAAAGGCTCCAGCAATATGACTCTATTCAGTCTGGTAAAGGATGAGGGCACCACTAACTACCACAGTCTACTGCAGATGCAAGAGCCTGAAGCAGAAAATACGAATGCATAGATTTATTTGGCTTGAAAAACACCAAGAAAAATGTAATTTTATTACAGAATTAAATTACATTCCGGGGTGAGTGATGACTATTCGTGTGGCAATCAACGGTTTTGGCCGTATCGGACGCAACGTTTTACGTGCTTTGTATGAATCAAACAAAAACTACGATATTAAAGTCGTGGCCATTAACGATTTGGGCGACGCCGCTATTAACGCCCATTTACTGAAGTACGACACGGCTCACGGTATTTTTTCCGCCGACGTCAGCCATGATGACAAAGCTATTTATGTCAACAAAGACGAAATACAGACCCTGAGCGAACGCAACCCGGCCAATTTGCCGTGGAAAGAGCTGCAGATAGACGTGGTATTGGAATGTACTGGTTTATTCACAGACCGTAAAACCGCAGGTGCCCACTTGGAAGCTGGCGCCAAAAAGGTCATCATTTCGGCACCGGCCAAAGATGTCGATGCCACTGTGGTCTATGGAGTGAACCATGACGTCATCACGGCAGATATGACCATCATCTCGAACGCATCCTGCACCACCAACTGTTTATCGCCGGTCGCCAAGCCATTGTATGAAGCTCTGGGTATTGAATCTGGTTTGATGACCACCATTCACGCCTACACCAACGACCAGCGACTGAGCGACGTGTACCACACGGATGTGCGCCGTGCCCGTGCGGCGGCCATGTCGATGATCCCGACCAAAACCGGAGCCGCTGCCGCCGTTGGCTTGGTGGTTCCGGCATTAAAAGGCAAATTCGATGGTCTGGCCGTGCGGGTTCCGACTCTGAACGTATCACTGGTGGATCTGACCTTCATCGCAGGCCGTGAAACCACGGTGGACGAAGTGAACGACATTATCCGTCAAGCGGCTGCATCTGCCCCAATGAGCCAGGTGCTGGCTGTCAATGACTTACCTCTGGTGTCTGTCGATTTTAACCACAACCCGATGTCATCCATTTTTGATGCCACTGAAACCCGGGTGTTGGGCCGGCTGGTCAAAGTTATGGCCTGGTATGACAATGAATGGGGTTTCAGCAACCGCATGCTGGACAACACAGTTGAACTGATGAAATTCGGCCGTTAAGCTGTTTATCTATCCGAAAGGCGGCATCAGCCGCCTTTTTTAATCGCTGAACACCGCAGTTTTTATGACGGAGCATCAAAAAGTGCTTGCCCAAATTGAACCTCTGAATGGTTTTGCCCATTTAGCCGAGTTGCCTTGCCTGCGTCTGGCGCTTGGCGACGCCACGGCAGTCATCAGTCTGTACGGCGCCCAACTGCTGTCTTACCGGCCTGATGGTCAGACTGAATTGCTCTATCTGTCTCCAACTGCCGAGTGGCGCAACCAGACGCCGATCCGCGGAGGGGTTCCGGTTTGCTGGCCCTGGTTTGGTCCTGCCGCCCCAGGCTTTTCACAAAACAATCCGTCTCTGCCAAGTCATGGCCTGGTCAGAACTCAGTTGTGGACAGTCACGCAGCAACAGGTTGATGCGGATCAGGTGACACTTAGCCTGCAACTGGCGCTGCCCGCCCAACTTTGTTTTCATCAGGGCTTGTCGGTCTGTCTGACCGTCGTTTTAACTCTGGATTCGCTGCGGATTGAACTGCATTCACCAAGTCAACCGCTGCAACAGGCAGCATTGCACAGCTATTTTTCGGTGCAGCAACTGGACAAAGTGCAGGTCAGCCCATTAAAGGGTCATTACCTGGACAAGGTCACCGGCTCCAGGGCAGAGCAACACAGTGATATAGTGCAGTTTGAGGCGGAGACAGACAGAGTGTATCTGGACACTGCAGCCGAGCTCAGCTTGATCACAGGCCAGTATCAGCTTCAGCTTCGTCAGCAAGGCCATGATGGCAGTGTGTTATGGAACCCCTGGCAAGACAAGGCAAAACGTATGGCAGATTTACCGGACCTGGGCTATCTGGACTTTGTCTGTGTCGAAACTGCGCGGCTGGATCTAAAGGACCAAAGCCCTTTATGCCTGATACAGGAAATCCGTTATTGCCCCCAGCGGGAATAAAAAGGCAGGTCAAGGCGACGCAATTGTCCTTGTGGGGTGACCAGCTGCAACTGCAATTGCCATTGCATCGCCGGGTCAGAACAGGCCCCCAGCACAAACTCGGCGTTATAGCCACCGGCATGGTGCTGCAGACGCAGCGGGATCTGCCCCATCGCCATCGACAGCCCGACAATTTGCGCCTGTTGCAGTTCAAATCCGGCAGGCAGCTGCACCTGCAGCTGTAACACCTGCTCCACCAACACAGGTTCAGGCCCAAGTGTCACCACGACGCCGTCCTGCTGATACAAAGTGGCCATACGACTACCCTGCTCAGCAGCATCAGAACAGCCCAGCAGTAACAAAACTGACATCAGCCTACAAATGGCGTTCATCACCAGGCTCCGGAAAAAGTGGGTTTTTAGTGTATAAAAAAAGCCATCACTGATGCAAAAGCTTGTTGTGATTGGTCATTTTGCAACCAGCACCTTTGTTCTACATCATAAAACCAGCGCTTTTGCCTATCTTTTTCAGGTCAAAACTTTTATTATTCAGCCCCAAAATGACCTAGGCTTTTTCAGGGTGCTGGCCAGTCCAAACCCTGTCAAACCAAAGTCAACAATAAGAAGGGTCACCCTCGGGTGAATTTTTAACCAAACGCAATAAACTGCAGCGGAACTCAACATGAGCCAGACCAAATCGTTAAATGTTGACTACAACTACACCGTTGTCCGCCTCTTCGCCGTCACCACAGTGTTGTGGGGTATTGTCGGTATGGGGTTGGGTGTTTTTATTGCAGCCCAGTTATTCTGGCCTGCTTTAAACTTTGACACGGAGTGGTTAACTTACAGTCGTCTTCGTCCTCTTCATACTAACGCGGTGATCTTCGCGTTCGGCACCAGTGCCCTGTTTGCGACCTCCTATTATGTGGTCCAGCGCACCTGCCAGGTCAGGCTTTTTGCCGAAAAGCTTGCGATGTTCACCTTTATCGGCTGGCAAGCTGTGATTATCGCTGCAATTTGCACTCTGCCTTTTGGTATCAGCCAAAGCAAAGAATACGCCGAACTGGAGTGGCCGATCGACGTGCTGATCGCCGTCGTCTGGGTTTCGTATGCGGTGGTGTTTTTTGGCACCTTAATTAAACGTAAAACCAGCCATATTTATGTAGCCAACTGGTTCTATGGTGGTTTTATTATCACGGTCGCTGCTTTGCATATAGTTAACAGCATGGTGGTCCCTCTGACCTTAACCAAGTCATACTCCATTTACGCCGGTGCAGTCGATGCGATGGTGCAGTGGTGGTATGGTCACAACGCGGTAGGTTTCTTATTAACAGCGGGCTTCCTGGGTATGATGTATTACTTCGTGCCTAAACAAGCAGGCCGTCCTGTGTACTCTTACCGCTTATCTGTGGTGCACTTCTGGGCGCTGATCGCGCTGTACATCTGGGCCGGTTCTCACCACTTGCACTACACTGCACTGCCAGACTGGACTCAGTCCGTTGGTATGGTGATGTCAGTGATTCTGTTTGTGCCAAGCTGGGGTGGCATGATCAACGGTATTATGACGCTGTCTGGTGCCTGGCATAAGCTGAAAACTGACCCTATCTTACGTTTCCTGATCGTGTCTCTGTCTTTCTACGGCATGTCCACTTTCGAAGGTCCGATGATGGCCATCAAATCAGTAAACGCCTTGTCTCACTACACTGACTGGACCGTAGGCCATGTTCATTCTGGTGCCTTGGGCTGGGTCGCCATGGTGTCTATCGGTGCTATTTACCATTTGATCCCGAACGTGTTTAATCAGGGCCGGATGTACAGCATCAGACTGATCAATACCCACTTCTGGTTACACACTGTGGGTGTGGTTCTGTACGTGGTCGCAATGTGGATCAGCGGCATTATGCAGGGCATGATGTGGCGCGCAGTCAATACAGACGGCACCCTGACCTACAGCTTTGTGCAGTCGCTGGAAGCCTCATACCCCTTCTACCTGATGCGTTTTATCGGTGGTTGTTTCGTCGTGACCGGCATGCTGGTGATGGCCTACAACGTGGTCAAAACAATCAGAGCCAAAGAAGGTGCTCTGGAACCCGTTGCTGAAGCTGCCTAAGGAGCCCCATCGTGTCTAAGAACCATCACGAAAAATTTGAAAAAAGCGCTGGCTGGTTAGCTATTGGTACTGTTGTTGCTATCAGTTTCGGCACTTTAGTGGAAATTACCCCACTGATCTTTTTGAAAGAAACCACTGAACCTGTGGACGGTTTAATGCCATACAGTGCACTGCAGCTGGAAGGCCGTGACATTTTCATCCGCGAAGGCTGTACTAACTGCCACAGTCAGATGATTCGTCCGTTCCGCCATGAAGTAGAGCGTTATGGCCACTATTCTGTTGCCGGTGAAAGTGTCTGGGAACACCCTTTCCTGTGGGGTTCCAAACGTACAGGTCCTGATCTGGCCCGTGTCGGTGGTCGTTACAGCGATGACTGGCACCACGCTCACCTGATGGATCCACGTTCTGTTGTACCTCAGTCCAACATGCCAGGTTACCCCTGGTTGGACCGGAATGTTCTGGACGGCAAATTAACAGCGAAGAAGATGGAAACCTTCAACCTGTTAACCAAAGGCAAAATGCACCCGAACGATGAAGATGGCGTGATGTATTCCGCTGACGACATTGCCGGAGCAGAAGAAGCCGTCAAGGGCAAAACAGAAATGCAGGCCCTGATTGCTTATCTGCAGTCACTGGGCACAGCGTTGAAGTAATCCCTATGGATTTCGCAACTCTACACAGCATTTTTACAGTGGTCGTGTTTGTGGGTTTTATCAGCCTCGTAGTCTGGTTGTTCTTGTTAAAGCGCAGACCAGACTTCGATGAACAGGCAAATCTGCCTTTTGCCGATGACAAACCACAACAACAACAGAAACAGGAATCGGATCATGAGTAGCTTTTGGAGCATTTGGATCATCGTTTTAACGCTTGCCGTTATTGTATTGTGCTTCGTGCTGCTGACCTGGAACCTCAAAAACTACGTTGGGGTGAAAGAAGGCGAATCGACAGGCCATGAGTTTGACGGCATTGAAGAAATTAACAATCCACTGCCGAAATGGTGGACCTACATGTTTTACGCATGTATCGCCTGGTCAGTGTATTATTTCGCCGCCTACCCTGGCCTGGGTCAGTGGAAAGGTTTACTGAATTGGACCAGTTCGAATCAGGGCATTAAAAACCTGGCGGAGTCGAAAGCCGCCATTGAAGCCGCCAAGGCCGAAGGCCGCAATGTTCAACTGGATCGCGAGTATGAAGTGGCCAACGAAACTTATGGTAAAGAGTTTGCCAAGTTCACCAGCCGCGACATTATGGATCTGGCGTATGACCCGGCAGCACTGAAAATAGGCCAGCGTCTGTTTTTGCAAAACTGTGCCCAGTGTCACGGTTCAGATGCCCGTGGTCAGCGTGGTTTTCCAAACCTGACCGACGATGACTGGCTGTACGGTGGCACCCCGGATAAGATCGTCGAAACCATTACGCATGGCCGTAAGGCGGCAATGCCAGCCTGGGGCGACGCTCTGGGTGAGCAAGGCGTGAAGGAAATGACGGCTTATGTGCTGGGTCTGTCAGGCCGTAAAGTCAATGACAAAGACGCTGAAGCGGGTAAAGCCAAGTTTGGTATGTGTGCGGCCTGTCACGGTGCCGATGGTAAAGGCAGCCTGGCGCATAACCTGCCCTTTGGTGCTCCTAACCTGACAGATAATATCTGGTTATACGGCGGTTCTGCCGGTACTGTGGAAGAAACGTTGATGAAAGGCCGTAACGGTCAGATGCCAGCGTTCAAAGACACCTTAGGTCACGATAAAATCCATATTATCGCTGCTTATGTGTACCGCTTGTCCCGCCCGGAAGAATCCACCAAATAAATCCGGTGGTTTGAATCAGCTAAGCCCCACCTGTGGGGCTTAGTGCTATCTAACGCTCTAAAGTGAGAACCGATGATGCTGAGCCACGATAAACCCTGGTATAAACAAGTCTGGCCCTGGATCCTGCTGGCTTTCCCGCTGGTGTCTTTTATTAAAGCCGGCCACACCATTTACGTCATGCAGGGTGCCAATCCAGATCTGGTGGTCGATGACTATTACAAAGAAGGCCGGGCTATCAATATGAATCTGGCGTTGTACCGAGAGTCAGCCTTGCGTAATCTGCAGGCCAGTACACTGATTGCGGGCAATCAGGTGATAGTGCGCTTTCAGGAAAATAAAACGCTGGGTCAGCATCTGAACCTGGAGTTTTTCCACAACACCATCGCCGCCAAAGATTTTGCGGTAACCGCAGAGCGCAGCGGAGAAAATCTCTATGTGGCCACTCTGCCCTCCACCTTAACCGGTAAATGGAACCTGGTGGTGTCTGATGAACACAAAGACTGGAAATTAAGAGCCACGGCCATGTTGCCGGCGGAAAAAGAAATTCCGCTTGGCTATTAAAAGCCATCAGGAGCTGTTGTTGTGTTGTGTTTTCATTGCCATGAACCTGTCCCCACTGGCAGTCAGTTTCAACTGACTATTGAGGGGCAACCCCAGTCCTTTTGTTGCCCGGGTTGTCTGGCAGTGGCCCAGACCATTGTCGAACAGGGGCTCACCGATTATTACAGGTTCCGCACCGCTCCCGCCAGCAAAGCTGGCCTGGTGCCGGACGAACTCAAACTGCAAAGTTATGACAGTGCTGACGTTTTGGCCGAACTGACTCATCGCAGTGCCGCAGGCACAGAGATCGAGCTGTCGTTATCCGGAATGAGCTGCGCCGCCTGTGCCTGGCTGATCGAAAAGCAGCTGAATGCCGAACCCGCTATCCACCGGGCATCGGTGAACTCGTCCACCGCCCGCCTGCAGCTGAACTGGGACCCTGAGCAGTTAAAACTCAGCACCGTACTTCAGAAAATTCAGGCGCTGGGGTATCAGGCCAGTCCATTTATTGCCGACAACGAAGAGCAGCAAGAGCAAGCGGAACTGCGTCAGTTTCTGAAACGTCTGGCCGTCGCTGGCATTATGAGTATGCAGGTGATGATGCTGGCCATTGGCCTCTATTTTGGTGATTACACCGGTATTGAACCTGAATTTGAAGGCTACCTGCGCTGGATTTGCTTTTTGCTGGCCACCCCTGTGGTGTTTTATGCCGGTAAACCTTTTACGCAAAGTGCCTGGCGCGCTGTGAAAACCCGTCAGCTGAATATGGATGTGCCTGTCACATTGGCGGTGTATTACACTTTTTTCGCGTCCGCCTATGCCACAGTGTTTGAAACCGGTGAGGTGTATTTTGAGTCCGTCACCATGTTTATTTTTCTGCTGCAGCTGGGAAAATTTTTTGAATTCCGCGCCAGGGCCCGTGCCCGGGCCGCCACAGGAAATCTTTTGAAAGTCATGCCTGTGTCAGCCCGGTTGCTTGGTGGCAACGAGCCACAAATTATTCCGGCAAAACGTTTGCAGCCCGGCGATTGCATTCTGGTGCAGGCAGGTGAAACCATTGCCGCAGATGGCCTGGTACTGACAGGACACAGCTCAGCCGATGAGTCCATGCTGACCGGCGAATACAAAGCTGTGGCCAAAGGCCCTGGCGATACGGTGTTGGCCGGCACTGTGAACCACGATGGCATTCTGCAGGTACAAGTCTCACAGGCACTGGTCAGTTCACGCCTGGGGCAGATCATTGCGCTGCAGCAGCAAACCTTAAACCAAAAACCACAGATCATCGAAAAAACCACCCGTCTGGCACAGTTTTTTATTCAGCGCCTGCTGCTGATTGCCACCGCCACCTTTATCGTCTGGTCTATCTGGATTGATCAGGAACGGGCCTTTTGGGTCACTTTATCTGTGCTGGTCGCTACCTGCCCCTGCGCGTTAACTCTGGCGACCCCAACCGCTATTACCTGCGCTTTGGCACGACTGAACCGGCAAGGCATACTGATTAAAAATCAACAGGTACTGGAAGTGTTGCCCAAGCTGAGCACCCTGTTTCTGGATAAAACCGGTACCCTGACCCAAGGCCGTTTTAGTGTGGCCCGCACCCATCGTGTCGGCAGCACATGGTCTGAGGAACAGCTGATGGCACTGATTGCCCGGCTGGAAACCTATTCAGAACACCCTATTGCCAGTGCATTTCGGTCTTATCTGCATACAACAGACAGGTTAACCGATGTACAGCTGCATATAGGTGAAGGCCTGTCTGCACTGTGGACAACTCCGGACGGCCAGCAACACCAGCTTCAGGTTGGCAGCGCTGACTTCTGTGGTTGTGACACCATCGCAGAAGCGCAGGTGTATTGTTGTATCGATGGTCAATTGCAACTGGCCGTTGAACTGGACGATCAATTAAGGCCAGAAACCGGCCAGACACTGACAGCACTGAAGCAGCAGCAATTAACACTGGTGCTGCTGACCGGTGACAGTTCAGCGCAAGTAGACAAAGTGGCATCCGGCCTGGCTTTTGATCGGGTCGAAAAAGGCTGCAGCCCGGAGCAAAAAGTGGCGCACGTTCAGCAGGCCGTGCGCCAAGGCGAGCATGTGCTGATGTTGGGTGATGGCATTAACGACAGTCCGTCCTTCCACGCCGCTCATGTCTCAGTGGCACTGGACAGCGGTACCGACCTGTCAAAAAACCAGGCCGATGTGGTGTTATTGCACAGCGACCTGCGTCAGTTGTCACAGCTGCTGCAAGGCGCCCTGTTGGCACAGCGGGTGATTAAACAAAACCTCTGGTGGGCCATGGGCTACAATCTGTTGATTATTCCGTTAGCTGTCTGTGGTTTTGTCTCACCGCTGGTCGCTGTTATTGGCATGTCATTCAGCTCTGTGCTGGTGGTGTCGAATTCACTGAGGTTACTCAAAGCATGAGCATTATCTATGTGCTGATCCCCATCGCCATTCTGTTTGTCTGTTTGGGCCTGGCTATTTTTTTCTGGGCAGTTCGCAGCAAACAGTTCGAGGATCTCAACAAAGAAGGCTACAGCATTTTGTTCGACGATGATTCTTCGAAGCACACAGCCAAAAAAGATGACTGAGTTTGCACTGCAACTGCTGAGTTTATTCAGTATTGGTTTCTTAGGCAGCGGGCATTGCCTGGTGATGTGTGGCGGTATGGCCAGTGCGCTGCAACTGAGCATGACTGGTTCATCTGCGACCCGACGCACAGAACTGCAGTTGTTGCTTAGTTTGGGGCGCTTAACGACCTACAGCCTGCTCGGCGCTCTGGTGGCCGGTTTTGGCGCCTTGTTATTGGCCAGCCTGGGGCTGGCTCTGTTCTGGTTGAAACTGCTCAGTGGTTTGTTGCTGTTGGCCATGGCGCTTTATCTGGCCAGGCTCTGGTTTGGTTTAAATCAGCTGGAACGGGCTGGCGCTCTGCTCTGGCGTTCTATTCAGCCAGTGGCTAAACGCCTGATGCCGCTGAACAGTCGCCGTAAAGCTTTGGCCTACGGGCTCTGCTGGGGGTTCTTGCCTTGTGGTCTGGTGTACAGCGCGCTTGGCTGGGCACTGGCGAGTGGTGAACTGCTGTCAGGCGCCAGTTTGATGTTCGCCTTTGGGGCTGGCACTTTGCCCTCCATTTTGTTATCCGGCGGAGCAGCAACACTGCTCAGCCGCTTTAAAAATCATACGCAGGTACGGGTTTGTGCCGCTTTGTTATTAGGCATTTACGCAATTTACCTGATTTGGCTTGCTCTTGCCCCGCGGTTTTTTTAAGCTGAACCCAGTCTTTACTCAGGGTGAGTTTTATGTCGCACGCCAATCTTAACTGTCAACATTGTGGTTTCAGTCAACTCTGTTTGCCTTTCAGCCTGAGCGAGGCCGAACTGGATAGCCTGGATGAAATTATTGACCGAAAAAAACCATACCATAAAAGCGACTACCTGTTTGAATCCGGCAAAAAACTGACGGCCCTGTATGCGGTACGCAGCGGCTCTTTTAAAACTTTTACCCTGACCGAAGCAGGTGAAGAGCAAATCACCGGTTTTCATTTACCTGGTGATGTGATTGGCTTTGATGCCATCGGCGAGCACCAGCACCCCAGTTACGCCCAGGCTCTGGAAACGGCCATGGTCTGTGAAATTCCATTCTCACAAATTGACCAGTTGATGGACCAATTGCCTAAACTTCGGCAGCAACTGATGCGGCTGATGAGCCAGGACATCAGTGGCGACCAGCAAATGCTGTTATTGCTGAACCGTAAAAACGCCGAAGAAAAACTGGCAGCCTTTTTGGCCAATCTGGCCAACCGCTTTGGCAACCGCGGATTTTCCCGTAAAGAATTCCGTTTAAGTATGACCAGAGGTGAAATAGGCAACTATTTAGGCCTGACTGTTGAAACTATTAGCCGGTTATTGGGTCGATTCCATAAGGATGAGCTGATCCGGGTCGATGGTAAACTCATTACCATTATCGACACAGAAGCCTTGCAACAGTTAGCCGGACAGTCGGTGATTGCCCGTTAAATACACCGTCAGTCGCACAGACTCTTGATTTAAAACAAGGTCCAGACCGGACGATCAGCTTATCTTGGCTACACTTAGTGTAAAGCGAACGCCAAGCAGGAGATCGACCATGACATCATATGCCAACATTCTGGTGGTGCTCGACCCTTCCGTGGTGGAGCAAAAGGCGCTGGACAGAGCGATAGAACTGGCCAGATTACAGGACTGCCAGCTCACTGCGTTTTTATCCATTTACGACTTTTCCTACGAAATGACCACTATGTTGTCCGGTGAAGAGCGTGAGTCCATGCGGCAGGCTGTCATAGCGGACCGCGAGCTGTGGATCCGTGATCTGGTGGCTGAATACCAGGCCGCAGGCCTGCGTATTGATATTCAGGTGGTCTGGCACAACAGGCCCTTTGAAGCCATAGTTCAGGCAGTGCTGGAACAACAGTTCGATTTGGTGATCAAAGGGACCCATGATCACGACGTTTTAAAATCGATGATTTTTACCCCTACCGACTGGCACGTTCTGCGCAAGTGCCCTTGCCCCGTGCTGCTGGTCAAAGACCATGGCTGGCCGGAGCAAGGCAATATCATTGCGGCTGTCAACGCCGGCAGTGAACAAGTGCATCACAGCTCGTTAAACCAACGCATTTTGCAGCAGGCCAATGCGCTGGCTACGTTGCTCAACAGCAAAGTGCAGCTGGTAAATGCCTATCCAGGTACGCCGGTGAACATCGCCATCGAAATTCCTGAATTTAACCCGCAGGATTACAACCAGAATATGAAACAACACCACGAGCAGGCGGTGCAAAAACTGGCCGCTGAGTTTGGTATTCCCCAAGCGCAAACCCATGTCGCCGAAGGCATGCCAGAGGATGTGTTGCCCCGGCTGGCCACTGAACTGGACGCTGAAATGGTCGTTATCGGGACCATAGGTCGTACCGGCTTGTCGGCAGCCATTATAGGCAATACAGCCGAACACGTGATTGACCGGCTCGACTGCGACGTGCTGGCAGTGAAACCAGCCAATTTTGTCTGTCCGCTCAGTAAAAACTGAGTACCACAGATGACGCAAGCCAAGGCGCACAGTATACTATGCGCCTTTTTTCGTCGGGGTTTTAGTCCATGTCACATTCAGTTCAAGCCAAAGCACAATACAATCTGAACAAACTGCATAAACGTCTGCGCCGCCACGTCGGTCAGGCCATTGCGGATTTCGACATGATTGAAGCCGGCGATAAAGTGATGGTGTGTTTGTCCGGCGGTAAAGACAGCTACAGCCTGCTGGATATACTGCTGAATCTGCAACAATCTGCACCTATTGAATTCTCTATTGTGGCGGTGAATCTGGACCAGAAACAGCCAGGCTTCCCGGCGGATGTGTTGCCGGCCTACCTGACGCAACTGGGTGTGGACTACAAAATTGTCACTGAAGACACTTACTCCATTGTCAAAGAAAAAATTCCGGAAGGTAAAACCACCTGCTCTCTGTGCTCACGGCTGCGTCGTGGCATTTTATACCGCACCGCCAAAGAACTCGGCGCCACCAAAATTGCCTTAGGCCACCACCGGGACGACATGATTGAAACTATGTTTCTGAATATGTTCTACGGCGGAAAAATGAAGTCGATGCCACCGAAACTAATCAGTGACAACGGCGAGCATATAGTGATCCGTCCGCTGGCCTACTGCAAAGAAAAAGACATTGAAAAATACGCAGAAGCCAAAGGCTTCCCTATTATCCCGTGCAACCTCTGTGGTTCACAGGACGGCCTGCAACGTCAGGTGGTCAAGGAAATGCTGCAGGACTGGGACAAACGTTTCCCTGGCCGCATCGAAACCATGTTCCAGGCCATGCAAAATATTACCTTGTCGCATATGCTGGACAAAAATCTGTTTGATTTTGCCGCCATTCGCCGTGGGGAAACACTGGCCGAAGGCGACACCGCCTTTGATAAAGTCGATGTGCCTAAAATTCCGGTGGGCTTGTTGGCCGACGAGGACTACCAGGAGCAACAGCATGCCGTACAGATCCAGACGGTGGAATTAAGCTAAAACTGGACTGTAATACGCTCAGCGGTGATTAAAATCCCTAAAGCGCTGCGCCAATGCAGCGCCCTGCTCAGGCCAACCAGACAACGCCAGCAACTGCACCACCACTTCAGCCGTACATAAAGCCCCTGCCTGCTGATTGCGCCGCAGCAGATAAGCAGAGTGGGAAGCAGGTAAACTCAGCCGTTTTGCCTGCTGCAAATACGGGCTTTGCCGGAGCATCTTCTGACTTTCCTGCCAGGTGGCGTCCAGCAGCACCCAGTGCTGACTGGCCCAACACAGCGGCTCTGGCCTTACCACAGCTTCTGTCGGCTCTGAGGCTGGATACAACAACCACAACTTTTGTTGTTCTGCCAGTTGCACTAAATGCGGGTCGGGGTTTTTGCGCTGCCACTGAAGACGGATCACCTGCAGGTTGGCATACTGGGCAAGTTCATCAAGCACCAAACGTCCTGTATTGCTTGGCCTTTCCAGCTCACGCTGGTGCGTCAGCAAATACAGCGGCATCAGGGTCTGGCAAGTAAAGGTGTAGCGTACAGCGGTGTCTGGCTGAACTGAATCACAGCGGTCTGAGTCAATGCTTTGTTCAACATCAGTTTGCAGCTGTGCCCTTCACAATGCAGTGCTGCCTGAACCTGTGGGTCCGGCGAACTGGCCACCACTTCAGCGGCAAAATGCAGCGTCAGCCCCTGCACTTCTGGCAACCAGTACTTGCCGACTCCGGCCAGGCTGTCGAGCAGCGCATCAAATTGACTGTGCATCCCTTGCAACACAGCCAATTGGGTTTCACGCTCAATTGGCAGACGGGAGCGCAGTTTAAAATTGAGGTCACAGGGGGCTTCACCTGCAGGCTGTTGCAACCGGATCAGCGCTTTATTGTCATTCAATTGCTGATCATAAGGCAGGATCAACTCGCCATTGGCCGCCTGGGTCAATGGCGCCTCGCTGATATCTGTGGTAATCAGCGCTTTATCTACCACACAAGGCTCTGAGCTGCCTGCACGCTGCAATTCAAAGGCCAGCGTAATAGCACTGAACTGTGCCTTTTCGCTTTTTTTCATCCGGGCATAAAAGCCGTCGTAATTGAAAATAGTGTCAGCCTGCAATGGCAGGCTGCAGCAAAGCACTGCCGCGATGATCCAAGCTTTCATATCAGCTCTCAATATGCTGATCGTTCACTCTCAGCATTTTTTCAATTTCGTTGACGTACGCCTGACCACGTTCAGAATACTTCAGTAAACCGGCCACCAGATGTTGCCCTTTCACTTCGCCACTGCTGCGTTGTTTCGCCCGCAATGCCCGTAACTCTTCGTATTGATAGAAGGTATTGAGGTTATAGAAATAGCTGGTCACAGCGGCAGCAACATGCGGAAACACCGCCACCTCGTGGTATTTGCCGGCACCACGCTGCGATGGCACCAGGCCACACCCCGCTTTAAAACACCACTGACCAAAAAAATTATAGGCTTCCAGTGCAAAGCGACTGCTACCCCAACCTGATTCTTTCGCCGCCTGCACCAACACCAGTTCTGCCGGGATCACATCCACACGCTTTAACAACTCAGTAAAGCCTGTGGCATCGACGTCCGGGTAATCCAGCTTAAATTCATCATACAGGCTGAATAAAAATGCATACTCTTCAACTGTCAGCTCCCGTTGCTGATACTGTTGTTCCAGTTCAATGATCTGATGGCGCAGGTTCAGCAAACGGGCATTTTCGCGTTCAACAAAAGGCAACAGATAACCAAAAAACTTCTTCTTCTTTTCGTCCACGTCTTTCATGGCAGAAAAATCTGGCACCGCACTGAGTTCTGGCATGCTGACCGGATAAGCGAGCCGCTTCAGTAATTTCCGCTGATCAGCTGCATCCAGTGCCGCCAGTTTGGACGGCATTTGCCAATCCTCTAACGACACAATGTCTTCAACAGGTGCGGGGTTCAAAAAAGGATAAGCGGCGCAGTACAGCACCACAGCGGCAACTGCGACTTGCCCTAACCTGCTGATCACCTGAGCTGGCATCACATCTCCTGTTGAACTTCTCCGTCAAAGGAAGAAGCCTGTTGTCAAAACTGAATGGGTGCGTATTTTAACCACTTCAACTGCGTTTTTCGACTATTCTGCGGTGAAAAAGCCAAATCGGCCACTACCACGCCAACATAAGCACATGAAAAATAACAACTTTAAAATTGGCAGACTCTATGCATAAATCCATTTAACACACAACAATAAGGATAAACACCATGCATAAACTCAACTTCATCGCCGCTGCTGTTCTCTGGTCAGGTACTGTCCTGGCCGCCGATACAGTGCAGCTGCAACAGCAACTGGACAGTAAAAACCTGCAGCATTTTGAACTGGATGTCGCCGTAGGTGAAGTGGACATCCGCGTCGTCGAAGGCACAGAGATCTCTCTGGATGTCGAACTGGAACCAGATAACAACTGGTTGGGTTTTGGAGCCGATTTATCCGCCGCCAAAATTGACGTCCGCCAACAGGGGGATACCGTCAAAATCCGCATTGAACTCGACGATGATGATGATGTGGAACAGAACTGGACTGTCCGCCTGCCAGCCCACTTGAGTCTGGCGCTGGATTTAGGTGTCGGCTCTGTCGAAGTGGAAGGTTTACGCCAGAATGGCAAAGTGGATGTGGGGGTCGGTGATGTGGATTTTGCACTGGACACCCGTCTGTATCAGCAGATTGAACTGGATGCCGGCGTTGGTGATACGGCGATCCGCGGTGGTGCTGGCCGTTATCAGACTGAACGGGCTATGGTCACCAGCAACAGCAAACTGACTGGCTCAGGCACTTTGCGTCTGAATGCCAATGTCGGTGTCGGTGATATTAAGGTCAATCATCAGCAGTGATGCGCCACAGTTCCGCCTTGCACACCGCAGTCCCAATCGGGGCTGTGGTGTGTTGTGAAATTTATCACCTGTTTGAACACAGCGGCATTTATATTGGCGATGGTCAGGTGATTGAGCTGGCAGGTTCAGGCCTGATCCGGGTGCTGTCGTTCGAGCGTTTTGTCGGCCAGCGCTCCGGTGAAGATTTGTATCTGGCCGCCACAGCATCAGGCCAGATCATAGGTTCAGCTGCGGCAGCAGAGCGTGCGCTCTCTCAGCTGTACAGTTACCAGTCCTATGACTTGTTGCGCAATAACTGCCACCGCTTTACCTATGCCTGCGTCAGTGGTCAAAGCTTGCCTGTCACCAGCTTTTACGATTTAAAACAAGCCTTAGGCCACTATTGGCGTTTTACCCCACAGTGGCAGCAGTGGCGACTGCCTCGGCGCTGACTTTTTTTCCTGATGGTGATTGCAAAAGACGTCTGGATGTGTGAAAACGTCGAAACAACAATGACTTTCAGGGGATAAACGGGTAGTGGTATGAAAACGATTGAGCGTTCGGGTAAATTGGACGGGGTTTGTTACGACATTCGAGGCCCTGTGGCACGTGAAGCGAAACGGATGGAAGAAGAAGGCCAACGTATTCTTAAGCTCAATATTGGTAACCCTGCCCCTTTTGGTTTTGAAGCACCGGATGAAATTCTCAAGCATGTGATCCATAACCTGCCCAATGCCCAAGGCTACAGCGACTCTCAGGGCATCTATCCGGCCCGGGTTGCCGTTGCTCAGTATTACCAGCAGCGTGGCATACGCGGCGCTGACGCCGACGATGTCTATATTGGCAATGGGGTGTCTGAACTGATTCTGATGGCGCTACAGGGATTATTGGATAATGGCGATGAAGTGCTGATCCCCTCTCCTGATTACCCGCTTTGGACTGCCGCAGTGAACCTGGCTGGCGGTAAAGCCGTGCATTACCGCTGTGATGAGCAAGCCGACTGGATGCCAGACCTGACCGACCTGCGCGGTAAAATCAGCAAAAAGACCAAAGCCCTGGTGCTGATTAATCCGAATAACCCGACGGGGGCTGTCTACAGCGACGCCATGCTGCTGGAACTGCTGGCGATAGCCCGTGAACACAAACTGGTGGTAATGAGCGATGAAATTTATGACAAAATTTTATACGACGGCACGACTCACACCAGCACGGCAGCGCTGGCGGATGACTTATTTATCCTGACCTTCGGCGGTTTATCGAAAAACTACCGTATTGCCGGTTTTCGTGTTGGTTGGATTTTCCTGTCCGGCGCCAAGCATCTGGCCAAGTCCTATATTGAAGGCCTGAATATTCTGGCGTCGATGCGGTTATGCGCCAATGTGCCCTGCCAGCACGCGGTTCAAACTGCATTAGGTGGCTATCAGAGCATTAATGAGTTGATTGTACCTGGTGGTCGTTTGTACGACCAAATGGATCTGGCGCACCGGCTGGTCAGCGACATTGACGGTTTAAGTTGTGTGCGGCCCAAAGGCGCCATGTACTTATTCCCCAAAATAGACCGCAAAAAAATAAAAGTGAAAGACGACGAACTCTTTGTGTTGGATTTTTTGCGCCAGCATAAAGTGTTGCTGGTGCATGGCACCGCCTTTAACTGGCCGGAGCCGGATCATTTCCGTATTGTGTTTTTACCCCATAAAGAACAGCTGGAAATGGCCATTGGTCGCCTGGGTCAGTTTGTTACTGGTTATTCCCAATGACAGCCAACAGCCATTTTTTTGCCCATTTGTTCCGGATGAAGCTGATTAACCGCTGGCCCCTGATGCGCAATGTCACCACTGAAAATGTGGCTGAACACAGCCACCAGGTGGCGGTGGTTGCCCATATGCTGGCCACTATCCGCCGCGAATTATTTCAGGGAGAAATCAATCCGGACCGCGTGGCCACTCTGGCTTTGTTTCACGATGCCAGTGAAGTACTGACTGGTGATTTACCTACGCCGGTCAAGTATTTCAATGCGCAAATAGCGCAGGAGTACAAAAAGATTGAACAGATAGCCGAGCAAAAGTTGTTGGCAATGCTGCCGCCTGAGTTACAGGCCCATTACGAGTGTCTGTTGCTCAGCGACAGCTACAGCCAGACGGAAAAACAACTGGTCAAGGCGGCCGACACTCTATGTGCTTATGGTAAAACCCTGGAAGAAATTTCTGCGGGGAATCATGAATTTGTGCTTGCCCAAAAGCGGCTGGAAGGCATGCTGGCCACCTATGATTTACCTGAAGTAAAGTACTTCCTGCAGGTTTTTGTGCCCAGTTTTTCGTTATCACTGGACGAAATCAGTCAATAAGCGGCCAGCCCACAGCAGGTACAGCAGCAGCGCGCTGCGCCTGCTCTGCACTCTTAATGATCGCGGCAGGCTTCTGCAGCAAACTCAAATTCGATCGTCGTATGTTGCAGCCGGTAAGGCGCCAACAGCTCGCGGATTTGCTGTTTGTATGCAGGCAAGTCCGGATGTTCGGCCACAGTGAGCACCAGGTGGGCCGTTAACACATGCTTTTCACCATCCAATGACCACAAATGCAAATGATGCACCTCGCTGACAAAATTCAGCGCCTGCAGCTTCTCTTCAAGTTCCTGTGTCAGCGCCGGGTCCGGCGATACCTGTAAAAACAGGCCAAAGGTGCGGCGCAGGTTGCGCCAGACATTCAGTAAAATAAACAACGTAAAACCTATACTGAGCAACGGGTCTATCACAGCCCAACCGGTCAGGTAAATCAGTAAAGAGCCTACTAACACTGCCACCCAACCAAAGACGTCTTCCAGCAAATGCCAGGTCAGCACCTGTTCATTCTGAGTTTTACCCAGCCGTAATTTCAGCACAGCAGCGCCATTCACCAACACCCCCAACACAGCCAGCGCCATCATACCTGGCGCATGGGGTAACACCGGGTCCCAAAGCCGCGGCACAGCTTCGTACAAAATCCAACAGCTGCCTAACACCAGGATCAGGCTGTTGACCAGAGCACTGAGTAAGGACCAGCGCCGGTAGCCATAGCTATACCTTTGATTGGGTGCTTTGCCAGACACTTTGGCAGCAGCCCAGGCAAACGCAATGGCCAGGCTGTCTCCCAAATCGTGCATTGCATCCGCCAGAATCGCCACACTGTTGGTTAACAAGCCACCGATCAGCTCAATGAGGCTGAAACTGAAGTTCAGCCAGAAGGCAACGGCGATATTGCCCGTTTCAGAGCCGTGATGGTGCCCATGGTGGGAATGGCCGTGAGAATGAGAATGACCTGAGTGATCATGGGGCATAGCATCTCCCTGCAGTTGTCTTCAGTACTTTATTCGGGCTGGCTGTCAGGTTACCTCAGTCAACCAACAGCTGTCAGCAGCAAAGCCAACAGAAAAATCACTGCACAGCTGAAAAAAATGCGTGAGGCTGGTACAGTTTTGCCAATCGCTTCCGATACAGAACAAGAACTTCAGATCACACTTCTCTTATGCGCACTTTATTCAACTGCTTGAGCCTTTGCTGTTTTATTTTTCCATTACAGGCCATGATGTCGTATGACTACGCAGCCTGGGCAGGCCACAACAAAGACGGCAGCTGGACCAGACAATTGGAACGCTCTGTTCAGCAATCGAAATTACCTCAGCTCAAACCTGCGGATATCACGCAATTTTGTCCGGCTTACCCCAAACTGACCTTGCATCAGCGCAGTAAGTTTTGGGTGGGCTTGTTGTCTGCGATGGCTAAACCTGAAAGTAATTTCCAGCCATTGACCCGCTATCAGGAAAAATTCCGCGATGGCAAAGGCAAACCGGTGATCAGCCGCGGTTTGTTGCAAATCTCGCAGGAAAGTGCCAACCAGCCACGTTACAGTTGCAACATCACAAAGGCAGAGCAACTGCATGATCCGGCTATTAATCTAAGTTGTGCTGTACGAATTATGCAGAAATGGGTGCAAACCGATGGCCAGATCAGCTCGTCAGACTGGGGAACTCAGGCGAAAGGCGCAGCCCGTTATTGGTCGGTGTTAAGGCCCGCCCGGGGGCAATTGCCGCAGATCCGTCGTTTTACCAGTCAGTTGCCCGTGTGCAGGGCCAGTTAATACAGACTGCGCAGCCAGTTTGCTTAGCATCAACAGCGAGGCGGCGTAGTAGTCGTCTTCCGCTTTCAGTTGGGCCGCAATAAAACTGCTGTCGCCATGCAGCAATGCCTGCACAGCTTTAATTCCGCTGGATGCAGGGTAATTGGCTTTTTCTCCGGATTTCACATCCACCCAGTCTGCAATCACCTGGCCTTGTGGCCAGAACGCCAGAAATGGCTGCTTCAGCTCGGGAGTTAAAGCCCTGCCCCACACGAAATACATGGGGATCCGTACTGCATCGTAACTGAAACGGCTTGGTTTTTCCGGCGTCGGTGAGACTTTGGCATCCTGCTCGAGGCGGATCCAGTCTGTTGGTAATTTCAGTTCGCCAAAGCGGCATAAAGCCAATAACTTCTGGCCATCGCGCACCAGAGCCTGCCACTGCAGCTCTGGCTCCAGCTTGGCGAAATCATTAAAGGCAGGGATCACCCAATAGGACAAATTGATATCCACATAGTGGTCAGAATCAAAACCTGACAAGCCAGGCAGCAACACCGTATAACCGGCAAACTGACGTATCAGTAACTGATGGATATCGCGACGGATTGCCGCAGAAGCTGCAGCGTAATTCGGGTTTTTCCAGCGCTGTGCCGCTTTGTGCAAGGCCCAGGCGATCAGAATGTCACCATCACTGGCGTTGTTCGGATCTGTGACTGCAGGCAAAGACTGACTGTCATAGCGCCAGGAAAATAACCTGTTGTCTTTTCTGGCGAGATTTTTTCGGGTCCAGCGCCACATGGATTCAAAGGTCTGCGGATCATCATTGGCCTGGGCAAACAACATGCCCCATCCCTGCCCTTCGGAATGGCTGATTTTGTTAAAAGTGTCGACAACACGGCCTTCAGGGGTGACAAAACGTTGTTTGTAACCTGACCAGTCTGCCGAAGTATCAGCCAGGCATGACATGGACATCAGCAGCAGACCGGACAGCAGACTAATTAGGCCAGGCATGGTGACCCGGATGATCCTGCCGGCTTTTTCCATAAACAAATTCAAATAGACCTCCGGCTTCTGCTTTGCGCATTCTGACCTGGACATCGGGTTTCCCACCCAATGACACCAACCAACTCTGATACAAACCTTCCAGCAGCGCACTGAACAACCGCGCTTCCAGCCTTTCCTGCCCGGCATCGCCATACGAAGGCAGCGGAAAGGCACCGTGGCGCAACAGCAGACTGCTGTCCAGCACCTGAATACGCACCCAGCCCCACTGAAACTGTTTCAGCACCCCATTGATGGAACGCTCAAGCTCTTCAATGCTGTTGTACAGCGCCAAAGGATAGTCTTTTGCCAGCCGCTTGCCCATCTGACGTAAAAAGGAATCGGCACCAGCTTCCCCGGCGGTCTGTACAATTTCAGCAATAAAAACCCGCACAAAGGGGATCCAGGCCGCCTGAGTTTGTTGGCGGAAAAAATAATCTACAGTTATATCCGCCTGATCAGTCATTTGTCCCTCCCACCAGATACTTCATATATAACCGGATCACCGACTCGTTGTATTCACCAAAACTGTCGTACGCCAGCTGTCCACCAAACTTCAGATCCGGGCTGGGTCTGTATTCACCATTTAAGCCAAAACTCATGCCAAAACCAGATTTGCTGGAGGCGGCATAACCTGCCTGATCAAAGGCACCAAGTGCATAGAATAAATCCAGTGCGGCCTGTGCTGCTGCATCGGTCGGGAACAGACTGTTGCCATCTTCGCTGTAGCTCTGAAAGCCAGGTGCAAACAACAGGTTATAACTCCAGTCGTTCACTGTAGCACCATAACTGACAGGAAACGCCACACTGACATAATCCTGCGGGCTGAAGTAGCCACCATGGCCAAAGGTAAATTTGCTCAGGTTTTGATCGAAGCTGTTGTAGCTGACATGAATACCTAACTGCAGCTGCTCATCCGGATCACGCACCGGGCGGTAATATGCACCGACCTCTGCCGCTTCGGATCTGTTGGACGCCACATTGTCGCCATCGTACTTATGTTTGGACACCGAGCCATAAGCCCCGGCGGCCCCGTTGTCAAAGTTCAGCCCCAGACTGCCGCCCGTTTTGGTCACGGCCCCCCAACGCTCACCGCTGACATGGTCCACAGTGCCAGCGTAGGACAGCAGGCTGTCTTTGACTGCACGGCGTTCGCCCTGCAGCACGACCCGGGTGTTTTTGGCAATTTCCGGCTGCACTTTCAGGCCACCGACCACATTGGTTTTATCAAATCCCAAAGGAGTGGTTCCCACATCAGCACTGAGCAGATCACTCTTATAACCCACCGCCAGAGCGACCCCTGAATTGCGCTGAGTCTGCGGGTTGCCTGTGCTGATGGCCAGGGTATCCAGTTGGTTCTGTGCTGCGGCGATCAGGCTTTCCAGCCTGGCCCGGCTTTCCCTGAACGCTTCAACGGAGGATGAATCCAGCGTAATAGTGGATGCACCATAGTTTTCGTTTAGAAACTCGTCAATCAGTTCAAGCTGACTGGATGTCAGGTTGCGGGCTGTCAAATCAAAGGTCTGAAATAAATCAATAGCGGCAGCCCGGTCAAAGACGGTTTTAGCTGCTGCTGTCACGGCCTGAAGACGTGCTATCTCAGCTTCTGTTGTATTCGGTGCAGTTTCGGCAGCGTCAGAAACCTTTTTCGCACTTTCGTAGGCCACCCCCAAATCATCAATATCATCCAGTACATCCCCCAGTACTTCCATTCGCGCACTTAACCCGCTGGAAGCATTGACCACGGCACCACGGCCAAACAGGTTGATGTCGTTTTCTGTTTCCACTGTGCCTGAGTTCAGCGACACCGGAGTGACACTGGCCTCGACCCGGCCCCCTAACAGGCCGGTAGACAGGGTGATCGGCGTTTCAACAGCAGCCAGGCCTGAGGATCCATCCGCGCCTTCGCGCACCCGAAGGACGACATCGGTGTCAATCCGGGTTTTGGTGTCCTGCTCAATCGCCACCAACATGCTGTCAATTTGTTCAAACAGGGACGCCGACGGATTACGGACTTCAGCACTCTGAATATCGGCAACCCCAGGCTGACCAGGCAGCCATTCTGGCCTGCTGTTGCGGGCAAAACTCCGTTTCTGTTTCCGGTCACGGAACGGATTGTTTTCTGTCTCAGCAGTCTCACGGAATGGGTTAGAGGAAGGGCTTGTTTCCGTCTGTCCCCAGACCGCCGTATTCTGATACGCCAGTTTGCGGGCTTTGACCAGCAGCTCTGTTGCCCTGTCATGATCGCCTTCCGCCTGAGCAACCCTGGCGGCCAGCATCAGCCATTCTGGTTGCTGGTTGCTATTCCAGTCCAGTTTGTTTAACAGCTGACGGGCGCGCTCCGGGTTATTTTTTTGCAGCGCCAGTTCGACAGCCCCTGACAGCGCCTCTTTGCTGTCGGGTTTGAGTCTGAGTACATAGTCATAAATCTGTTCAGCTTCGTTGGTCTTTTTGCCATCCTGGTAAAGCCGAGCCATGGCCAGCAGCAGGCTTTCGTCTTCCGGAAACTCACGCAGATGCGCCGCCAGCAAATCGTACGCCAGCGCCAGTTGACCATCCGTTCTCAGCGCATCCGCTTCCCTGACGGCCAGTCCTCGTTGCAACTGATCAAACTGAGCTTTGTCGGTCTGGCTGAGGTCGGATCTGAGCATCAGCTCCGACAACAAGAGTTTGGCCTGCCGTGCATGACCGGTTTCATTCAGCACTGTGATATGGCTCAGGTACTGAGACGGAGCATCGGTCATGCCACGCATCAAATCCATTTCAACCACCTGATACGCCAGGCCCGACTGACCACTTTTTAACAGCTCAGCAGCCAAGTCGCCGGCTGCACCTGCACTCATTGAGCCCTGCTGCATCATCTCTGTGATCAGTTGTTGTGCGTGGTCCTGATCCCCTGCCGCAGCGCGTTGCAACACCCGGCTTAATTTAGCCCGCGCAGCCGCCTGTACTGCCAGCTCCCGCATGGCAGCCGTCTGCTGAGCGGCTGGCACCGACGCCATAATTTGCTCCACATCGCGCCAGCGTTGCTGCTCACTGGCAAACATAGCTGCAGCAAAGCGGGAATCTGCGTCCGGCTGACTGAGCAAGGGCTCAATGACCGCTCGGGCCCTCGCCGGTTCCCCCTGTTTCTGCACCAGCCGGGCCAAATCCAGCCGGACCCATGGATCGTCCGGGGCCAGCTTTAACGCCCGGCGCAGGCTAATTTCCGCCAGTAAATCGTTGCTGTTGGCCGCATCCGCGCGTAACCGCTGCACTTCAGGCTGAGACAAGCCGGCAATCTGACCACGTTCAGCTTCAGACAACTGAGCCGCTAAACGTTCGGCCTCTTCCCAGCGCCCCATACTTTGCAGTACGCCCACCAACCCCAGTTTGGCCGCTGTATGGGACGGTTTTTTCTGTAACACAGCCGCAAAGGTGGATTTCGCCTGTTCCAGCTGTCCTTGTTTTTGTTGCAGCTGACCAGAAACCACCTGCGCCTCCAGATCAAAGGGGGCCGGGAATTTGATTAAAGCCGCGACTTCGGTTTGTGCCTGCTGGTAGTTTTCCTGATCGGTCAGTTGTTGCACCCTGGCCATCCGGCTGTAAAAATCAGCCGACAGATAAGCCTGACGCCAGTTGTTACTTTTGCCGGGCGCCATTGCCATGGCACGACCAAGGGTGTCTTTGGCCTGACTGAACTGCTGCTGTTTCAGACGAATTAAACCAATACCGGCCAGCGCATCAGCGTCGTTCTGGTTTTCGGTCAGCGCTTTGCGAAAATAACTTTCAGCCTGGCTGAGCCGGTTAGCATCCAGAGCCCGGTAGCCGAGAGTCCGGCTATTTAACACCGCCGCCGTGGATCCAGACTTGGCCTTTTCCCTGAAGTAGTCCATCACTTCAACATCGTCCGGGAACTGCTGGTTGTACTGTTCGTACAGGTTTTTATCTGCAGCTTTGACATCGAGCCACAGCAGAGCCTGACGCCAGTTGCTTCGGGCTGTTTCAGAACCTGGCGCCAGCTCGGCCAGCATACGGATCCCCTGCCTGCGACTGCCTTCGTCATAACTCAGCACCTGAGCATAGGCCAGCCGGATACTGCCGGATGCCGGACGCAGTTCGTGCAACTGCTTCAGCTCTTTTTTGGCAACCGCCAGACCTGCCGGTGTACCGGCTAAGGTCAGGTAATACTCAGCCGCTAAATCCTGGGTGGGTGTGTCACTGCCAAAGACCTCTTTGTAACGCGAAATTGCCAAATCGTATTGGCCTGAGGCGGCCAGACGGCGCGCTTCACTCAAAGTGGCCGGGTCAATTTGCCGGGCCACCTGCACAGCTGTCAGCTCTTTTAAACGGGGATCCAGTGGTGACAGGCTGGCCAGCAACCCTGACCATTTTTTTAACTCGGCTTCGTTGTTGTCACGCGCCGCCAAAACCCCCATCCGGTAAATCGCTTCCAGGTTATTCGGGTCTGCGGCCAGAATTTTTTGCAGCGCGTCGCGGGCCAGATCGCTGCGGTTGCGTTCCTGCCAGAAGTCTGCCTGCTCAAACAAGCCACCAAAACTGGTCTGGTCGTCGGCGGCAACGGCCTGTCCCAACAAACAAAAGGTGAATACAGCCAGCATTGATCTATTCATTTATCCCGGATCCCATCTTAATTCTGTACTCAGCCCGTTGTTTTAATAATGGATACAAAATAGCGGCCCCCGCAAAGGCCGCTAAGGCAAGGCCTATCACCATAAAAATAATGTGCTGGCCAAAAAACCAGCGCAGCTCCATATGCCAGGGCATGCGGCCAACCGCAATTTGTTCGCCGACTCTGGCACTGCGTACCTTGCCGTCTGAATCCACCAACGACATGTCCCACAATACTTCACTGCTGACCAGCGGCTTGTTCAGTGATTCGATCAGTTGAGGTAACTGAGCAGAGGTTTCAGCCGCCACTACAACCACCACACGCTCCTGATCAACAGGTGACACAAAACTAAACAGCCCCTGCACATTTTGTGTGCTGTCCAGCACTCGGGCCGCCGCTTTGGTTTCTCTGGTCCAGTCACCTTTTAAAAACCACAACACATGCTCCAGAGTGCTGTAGGATTTTACCTGCAGCCGGTCACGTTGCACTTCAAAGGCACTTTGATTCAGTATGTGCGATTTTTTTAGCTCTTTAAAGTTTGAAATAACAAGTAAATCATGGCCTTGAAGATCTTCAGTGTAACTCAGGCCGGTTTTTACACTGAGTTCCAGTGCCGGGTAGCCTGTATCACGCCCCATCCGTGCAGCCAGTTCAAACAAGGTTTCAATTTCTTCATTGCCAGGCTGGGCTGGCAATAACACCACGGTTTCAGAGAGATCAGCCCGGCGCGTAAACGGAAAACCAACACCAACGAAATAAGATAAGTTTGGCAATTGCGTAAAGTTTTTCGCCGCAGTCAAATCGATACTGGAATCACCGTGAATACGGCCGGTGATTTCTTTAGGTACATTCAGATCACAGCCGGTCGAATTCACCGCAAAATGATGGTACAGCCGCAGTTTGTTTTCACCATAAAGTAAATAAGGCGGAATACGCAACCTGGCACTTTCCTGTCGGATGTCCCGGCCCAGCCAGCGGTTCAACGTGGCCCAGACACCGGTCTGGTTCACCGGTAAAGACGCGAGGTAACGGCCATTTAATGACACATCCAGTGATGAATTGCGTTCATCCAGCCAGTCGCCTTCCGGAAAGTTATACTTGATGGTCATTGGAATGTATTCACCATCCCAAAAAAACAGATCCGGCGATGCCCGGAAATTCAACTCCACCGGCGAATGGAACAAGCCATGGCTGGCCAGCTGAGATTCCTGCAAGAATTCAGAAAACTGCACGGCTCTGTGTGTGGTGGTCCAGCGGGGCACTTCATAGGCTTGCATCAGATCACGGCTGACTTTTTCGGCCTTGACCACTGTACCTTTGAGTGCCGAACTGCGGGTGACCAGATAAGTAGCGGCAGTTTTCAGCTCTTCCGGCGTGCGGCCCATCACCAGCAGTAATTTGTAAACAGGGCTTAATGGGTTGTCAATTAACCGCAGTTCCGGCCCCTGGATCCTGGGCAAGGTCAAGCCCTGAATACGCTCATCCGGCGTGACAAACACAATGGCGTTTTCCATCGGGATCAGGTTTCGCATCACTGGGAAACTCAGATTGCGGTACTCCGCCACCCGGCCAATGTACGATGCGACTATGGCACCACTGGTCAGCGTCGCCACACTGGCATTGACCGGCAGCACCACAGGCACTGACACCCGGTTCATCGCCCCTGGATTAAAAAAGGGTTCAGGAAACCTGGCCAAATCCGGACTGACCGGAAGGCGCTGCACTGACATACTCAAGGAAGAATCGCGCTGAACCTTGATCCAAATTTCTTTGGACAACTCGTTCTGACATTCCTGCACAGTACGACCGGTCAGACGGAAGCCAAGATTGTTGGTGCTCAGCACCAGCGCCGGCTCAATGGCAATATCCACTTCCAGGGACTTGGCATTAAAAGGCGACAACTCCACCGTCTTCAGCAACTGTCCATTCAGCACCACATCAAGAAAACTTTCATCTTCAAGCAAAGCCTCGGAATAATTCAGTTTTAACTTCAGCTGGGCACTGCGGACAAATTCATCATTACGTAGCGTGAAATTCAGACCCGATGCCGTGTTATTTCCAAAAAAGTAAATGTCTTCCAGCGCGCCGAGATCTTCAAAAGAGTAGATTTCAGTGCGGCTGTCCCACACCTTATTGCCTTTGGCCATCACGACTGGTTTTTCAGCCAGGGTGACAGGCGCACTCAGCGCCTGGTTTGACAGAATGACAGCACTGACTGCAATCACCACTAACAATGCCAGTCTGGCTTTCCAGCCGCTGAGCGGACGGGCGGCACCTTCGGCTTCATACTCCCTTTCCTTTTTCTTCACTATGGATTCCTGGAATAAACCGGCAATGGAGCGCATCACCCGAAAGCAAGATAATAAGATGTTATTGTCTTTGTGCTCGGTGTAGCTGGGTAACCAGGCATCCGCGCGGCCCATCACCACTTTGACCAGTTCGCGTCGCTGCGCAATAGGCAAGTCACCAAAGCTGAAGCGGATACATTCTTCATCCCTGTAGATGGTATCGACCGGGAACACCATCGCGGTGTTATTCAACGAGATCTCAATATCACGGATCTGTTCGTTGTCTTCCTGCTGGGTCACATTCTCCACCTGGGCGCCCCCCATCGATAAATTCATCGACTTGGTTTTACGGGTGTGACCAGATTCCAGATGCAACACTACCGGCAATGAAATATCCAGACGGACTGTCCGCCGCACCTGTTTCATTTCACGGGCCACAGCGACGGAAGCAAACAACATAATGCAGCTGAAGCCGGCCCAGAACAGGTTCAGTGCCAGCACTTTAGGTTCAATATTGTAATACTCATTCCAGATAAGCTGCACGATGCCGGACAACACACCACAGATCAGCAGCACCAGGGTAAACAAATGTGGTTTGACAATGTCGTAGTCAAAATAGCCGTTTTCCAGTAAACCGCCTTTTTCGGTCACATTGAACTTGCCTTTGCGCGGATTTAACAGGGTGGCGATGGTTGGCAGCACCAGATGGAACGACAGCACAGCCTCGTAAATTTCGCCCCAGAAGGTGTGCCTGAAACGCCCCTGCAATCGAGAGTTGGTGTAGGTGGTAAATAAGAGGTGCGGCAATGCATAAGCCAGAATCATTTCTGGTGAGGCATCAATAATGTTCTGACCAAATAACAGGTAACACAGGGGGGCGGTTAAAAACACGATACGGGGCAAGGCAAACAAAAAATGCATCATGGCGTTGAGGTAACACAAACGCTGGGGCAAGGTTAATCCTCTGCCCAACAGTGGGTTGTCCATCCGCAGGATCTGGATCATGCCCCGGGCCCAACGCGCACGCTGACCAATATGCAATGCCAGACGTTCAGTGGCCAGCCCGGCGGCCAGCGGCAAACCCAAAAAGGCGGAATTCCAGCCCCGTCGCTGCAGTTTCAGCGCCGTGTGAGCGTCTTCTGTCACTGTTTCTACCGCAAAGCCACCAATTTCCTCAATTGCACTGCGTCGTATCACAGCACAGGAGCCGCAGAAAAATGCGGCATTCCAGAAATCGTTGCCTTTTTGCACCGGGCCGTAAAACAATTCGCCTTCACGCGGAATTTCATTGCCCGTGGTCAGGTTCCGTTCAAAGGGGTCTGGTGAGTAGAAGAAATGTGGTGTCTGCATTAATGCCAGTTTTGGGTCTGTCACAAAAGCCCCCACTGTCGCCTGCAAAAAAGCTCTGGTTGCTACGTGATCACAGTCAAATATGCAGATCAGCTCACCGTCTGTCAGCCGGATGGCATTGTTCAGATTACCCGCTTTGGCGTGTTTATTGTCATCACGGCTGATATAGCCGACGCCAGCAGCTGCCGCAAAAGCACCAAATTCAGCGCGCCGACCGTCATCCAGAATATAAATTTTCAGTTTGTCGCGTGGGTAATCAATATTTTGCGCCGCCAGTACTGTGTCTTTCACCACATCCAGGCTTTCGTTGTAGGTTGGAATGTAAACATCTACGGTGGGCCAGGCAGAGACATCATCCGGCATGGGCACGATGCGGCGCTCCAGCGGCCAGATGGTCTGAAAGAAGCCCAGCGTCAGGATAATCCAGGCATAAAACTCAGCCAGCAGTAAGCCTATGCCAAGAAAACCTTCCAGCAGGCTGTCAAACACCAGGGTTTCTGTGGTACGCCAATACAGGTAACGGGTGGAGACAATGACACACATCAACAGCATGACCATATGAGTCCAGTGGTTTTTGATGCGAGCCACCAAAATCAACAACACACCACAGGCCAGACCAAATAAGGTTTGACTGCTCAAGTCCAGAGGGGTGGTCACGATCACGACAGCCACCACCAACCAGAAGATAAATGCCAGCACACTCAAGGTCGTCGAGGGCGCTTTAGAGTCTCTGTTCGTCATTTAATCCCTTACGCAACGTTTTTTAAATTGATTTTTTATGCGGATTAAAGATTGCTTTGGGCAATAACCTGTGAAGATTTTTTGCTATTGCATCAAAATCGGCGGCAACAGCAGACGCCTGGGAATATTTGAATACCAGCATCTGATTTGCATTGGCTTCGGCCACAGCCTCATCACGGTGCACTGTTCCCAGTAAAGCCGACCCCAGACGCTGGGTCAGAAATGAAGTGACATCTGCATTCAACTGACTGCGTACATCCACCTGGTTCACAATGTAATAGCAACGATCACGCATATCCTCGCCATACAGATTGCCGGACTCAATTTCCGGCAGGCTGCTCAGTGAGGCACTGTCGGCCAATAGCACATTGAGAATAATAGGATCAAACTGACACAAGGCCTGCATGGCCACAGAATAACCAGGCGCCAGATCCGCTATCACCACCAGCTCTGGCTGGCTGATAAAAGGGGCCAGCCAGGTCGCCAGCAGTTTGGGTTCTTTTGCCAGCGTCTGCTCGTAGTGATCTTTTTCAAATTTTTGGACACGGCCATAAGGCACATAACGCACACCAGACTCAGATTCCCGCACATGATGAGACCATTCCTGGACTGCATTCCAGTCTTTGACATGGCCGGACGAATCGCTGAGTGGCATACCAAAATGTAACCTCAGTGAATTTTGCGGGTCAAAATCAATCACCAGTACCCGCAAGCCTAAACGCTGTAACGCGTGTGCAAGATTGGCCGTCAGCGTTGTTTTACCCACGCCCCCTTTTGGAGATGCCACACAAATTAAATTCATGCACCTATCCGTTCTAATAATAATGATAACGGACTGGCTGGCTCTTTTTCTGCAGCTGGTGCCGGATTCTGCGTTTTAAGAAATAAATGGGACAAGTCGCGAATGGAACCGTCTCGGGCTGTTCCATGCAGTTCATTCACTGATTCAACCGTACTTAACCGTTGAACAGGGCTGCCGGGCTCACTGCGCCCGACCACTTTGTCACCATAAGGGTAGGATGCGGCGTCCGCATTCGGGGCTCTGGAAAATTCAGCCGTTTCCCGGTCAAATGACGCCACCTGATTGATTAACTTCCAGCGGGAATTGCCCGGAATAAAAGCAGCAGATTCAAAGCTTCGGTAGTTAAAATTTTGCGCGCCAGTTTTTGTCACGAACTGCAACACATCATCATAGTGTTCCATGATACCTCCTAACAAGGCCGCGCCATCAGCCAGTTCTTAAAATTGCAAAATTGAAACAAGCACAAGCAATCTGATATGGTTCTGTTGTCGGAACGACTTAAAATTCAGATTTCATGTATCACTTTTACTAATTTAATGAAAAAAACATCAATGCGCAAGTGTAAATATGAAAAAAACGGCATTTTTATCATTTCTGTATTTTTATCTGCAGGAGTCTGACTTTTCAGAGGATTCAAAGTCAATACGGATGAATTTAATTTGACTATATGATAAATATGAAACATGGACCCAGCGTATTTTGCCAGATCAAAATTTCGGTCAGGCTTCAGTTTAAAACATCGGCCACGAAGTGGATTTTCTAAAGCAGAATTTGATGGCAAAGGCTGACTGCCGGGTGATCACCCGGCAGTCAACCCCCTTATTCGCCGTATTTTTCGCCCAGGTACAACCAGGTTTCCAGTACCGTATCCGGGTTCAGTGAGACTGAATCAATGCCCTGCTCCATCAACCAGGCGGCAAAGTCTTCATGATCGGACGGGCCTTGCCCACAAATACCGACATATTTACCTTTGGCTTTGGCGGTGGAAATGGCCATTTCCAGCAACTTCTTAATGGCGGGATTCCGCTCATCGAACAGATGGGCAATCAGACCACTGTCCCGGTCCAGACCCAGAGTCAGTTGTGTCAGGTCGTTGGAGCCGATGGAGAAACCATCAAAATGTTCCAGGAACTGTTCTGCCAGCAGGCAGTTTGATGGCAACTCGCACATCATAATCACCTTCAGGCCATTTTCGCCACGTTTCAACCCATGGGCTTCCAGCAGTTCAATCACGGCTTTGGCCTCCTCCAGCGTCCGTACGAAGGGGATCATCACTTCCACATTGGTCAGCCCCATTTCGTTACGCACCCTTTTGAGTGCTTCACACTCCAGCGCAAAACAGTCCCTAAAATCAGCACTGATATACCGCGATGCGCCACGGAAACCGATCATCGGGTTTTCTTCATGCGGCTCAAACTGCTGGCCGCCGACCAGATTGGCGTATTCATTCGATTTAAAATCGGACATCCGCACTATCACCCGCTCTGGTGCAAAAGCCGCCGCCAGGGTTGAGATACCTTCGGTCAGTTTGGCAATGTAAAACTCCACCGGCGAGGCGTAACCGGCCATCATCTGACGGATAGTGGCCTGCAGTTCAGCGCTCTGACGCTCAAAGTTCAGCAGGGCTTTGGGATGTACCCCAATCATCCGATTGATAATAAATTCCAGCCGGGCCAGACCAATACCGGCATGTGGCAAACGGGCGAAGGAAAAAGCCCGTTCCGGGTTACCGACGTTCATCATAATTTTCATCGGTAACTTCGGCATCTGGTCAACACGGGAGGTCACCACCTCAAAAGGCAGAATGCCCTGATAGACATAACCTGTGTCGCCTTCAGCGCAGGACACTGTAACATCCTGACCATTCTGAATACGGCTGGTGGCGTCACCACAACCGACCACAGCCGGGATCCCCAGTTCACGGGCAATAATAGCCGCATGGCAGGTGCGGCCACCGCGATTGGTGACAATAGCTGACGCACGTTTCATGATCGGCTCCCAATCCGGGTCCGTCATATCGGTCACCAGCACATCCCCTGGCTGAATTTGGTCCATGTCAGCAATACTGGCCAGTACCTTGGCTTTACCGCTGCCAATTTTATGGCCGATAGCCCGGCCTTCAGTCAACACAGAGGCTGTGCCTTTGAGCTGGAAACGCTCCATCTCATTGCTGTCTTCACGGCTGCGTACTGTTTCAGGACGGGCCTGCACTATATAAAGTTTGCCATCTACGCCATCTTTGGCCCATTCAATATCCATAGGACGGCCGTAATGTTGTTCAATAATGATGGCCTGCTTGGCCAGTTCCTGCACTTCGGCGTCGGTCAGGGAAAACTGCTGGCGTTTGTCTGCTGCAACATCCTGTACCAGCACCTGCTTGCCATGACTCAGATCCGATGAATACACCATCTGCACCAGCTTGCTGCCTAAAGTGCGGCGCACCACTGCAGGTCTGTTTGCCAGTACAGTCGGCTTGTGAACATAAAATTCGTCCGGATTGACTGCGCCCTGCACCACCATTTCACCCAGACCATAAGACGAGGTGACAAAAACCACATCCTCAAAACCTGATTCAGTATCGATACTGAACATTACGCCGGATGAAGACAAATCAGAACGCACCATACGCTGCACGCCTGCAGATAAAGCGACACCCCGATGGTCATAGCCCTGATGCACCCGGTAAGAAATAGCACGGTCATTAAACAAGGACGCAAACACATGTTTAACGGCTTCATGCACCTGCGCATAGCCTTTGACGTTTAAAAAGGTTTCCTGCTGGCCGGCAAAAGAGGCATCCGGCATATCTTCAGCGGTAGCCGATGAGCGCACAGCAAAAGAGACATCACCCACACTGTCTGAGACTAACTGCTGATAGGCCTGCTGCAGCGCCTGTTCAAACTCCGCCTGAAAAGGCGTATCAATCACCCATTGGCGGATCTGCGTACCGGCTTTCGCCAGTGCTGCCACATCGTCGACATCCAGGCCATCCAGCAGTTGATAAATTCGTTCGTTCAGCCCACTCTGTTCCAAAAACTGGTTAAAGGCATCCGCCGTAGTTGCGAAGCCGCCTGGAACCTGTACACCGGCAGTAGCCAGGTTACTGATCATCTCCCCCAAAGAGGCATTTTTTCCGCCGACGCGCGGAACGTCATGCATGCCTAAGTCCTGGTACCAAACAACGAATTCTTGCACGATAATTCTCCAATTTGTGTTGCAGGTTCTGTAAGCTTACATGGCTAGCCACATAGCCATCTCATTCTACACTGGGGTTAGAATGAATTAAAACCTTAATTTCTAATGTAATTTTATAACGACAAAATGAGGTATCCTGTGCGAACTGCCTTCTATATATCTGATGGGACCGGTATTACCGCAGAAGTGTTTGGACATGCACTGCTATCGCTCTTTCCCGCAGAATTCGACCATATCACTATTCCTTTTGTCGAAACCGAAGAGTTGGCCTTACAGGTCAAGCAACGGATTAACGATCGTTATAAAACAACCGGAGTGCGCCCTTTGGTGTTTCAGACCTTTGTAGACGACAAGTTGCGGTTGATCATTAACAGCAGCGAAGGCAGTTGTTATGACTTTTTAAATGCCTTTGTTGAACCCATGCAAAAAGAGCTGGGCATACTGGCGATGCCCAAGACCCACCGAACTCACAGCATTCATGAAAAAACCTATGACTTCCGGATTGACGCAGTCAACTTTGCTCTGGCCAATGATGATGGTTCCAATTTAAAGGACTATGCGAAGGCCGATATTATTCTGGTCGGTGTCAGCCGTTCCGGTAAAACCCCCACCAGTTTGTACCTGGCCTTGCAGTACGGTATTAAAGCCGCTAACTACCCTTTTGTGCCAGAAGATTTGGATCATCTGAAACTGCCGAATGAGTTGCGTCTGCATAAAAACAAACTTTTTGGCTTAACCATTACGCCGGAACGGCTCAGTCAAATCCGTGAACAGCGCCGACCTGGCAGCAAGTACGCGTCATTGCGCCAATGCAAACTGGAACTGGACGAAGTGGAAGCTTTGTATCAGAAAGAGCGTATCGCTTATCTGAATTCCACCCACTTATCGATTGAAGAAATTTCAGCCAAAATCATGGCGCAAACCGGCTTAAAACGGCAGAAGTACTGAGTCTAAAGTGCCAGCAACTGCAACGCCTGTTGTGGTGTCAGGCTGACAGGCTGGCCCTGTTGCTTTTGCCGCACCAGGCTGACCAGCGCCTGATTCAGCGGTGCCGTCAGTCCGGCTTCTTCAGCCAAAGCCACCACGGCACCATTCAGGTAATCAATTTCTGTCTGCCGTCCAGCCTGCAGATCGTCCCACATCGATGAACGGGCCTCAGGATTGATAGCCAACATGGAACTGGCCAGCAGACGAAACAACACGTCCGGCAACCGCAGTACAGTGGGCAGTACAGCGTTAGGGACTTGGGTATAACGATGCAGTGACAGTTTTCTGTAACGACACAAGGTCAGCAACTCCTCCATCACGCCAGCCAATAACAGACGATACGGGCGTTGCAGTAACTGCTGCCTCAATGGCAGTCCACACAAAGCATTAATGGCATTATTCAGGTTCAGCAATAACTTACCGAGTTCAGCCGCCAGAATATTGGGCTGTAACTCTGACTGCAAACCCGTGGCTGACAAGGCGTCCATCAATCTGGATTGTAGAGTCATCGCAGGTGCTGACCACACCATGGCACCGCCACTGGTACGGGCGTACAAACCAGGCCCGGCTTTTACAACATTAAAGGGCACTATCGCTCGCCCCACCTTTAATGGCAGAAACTGCTGATACCAGCTTTGCATCGCCACGCCATTTTGCAGTGCAATGATTTCAGCATCAGAGCGCAGGTAGCGGCCAAGTTCGGGTAGCAAGGAATGCAATGAAACAGCTTTGACAGTACAAAGCACCAGATCCGCTCCCCGCAGCGCCTCCAATGAGGTAAAGACAGCGGGGCTGTTCAGCGGATAACAGCGTAATTCGAGATTCTGCGCTGTAAAGCCATACACGGCGGCATCAAGCGCCAGCGATTCGCGACCAATAAAACTGACCTGAAACAGCCCACTCTGAGCGGCCAGGACGCCGAGGTAACAACCTATGCTGCCAGCGCCAAGCACCACTAAATGGGGTAAAGCCGCAGCACTAGCCGCGGCTTTGGTGGCAGAACTGTGGTTATTTGCGGACTGCACGTAAAGTGTCAGCGATCAGGAACGCCAGTTCCAGCACCTGATCGGAGTTTAACCGCGGATCACACTGAGTGGTGTAGCAGCGGCTTAAATCCTGTTCCGACAAACCATAAGCACCACCCGTGCATTCAGTGACGTTTTCACCTGTCATTTCCAGGTGAATACCGCCAGCATGACTGCCTTCGGCCTGATGCACTGCGAAGAAGTAGCGGATTTCACGCAGAATGGCTTCGAAGTCACGGGTTTTGTAGTCATTACTCGCCTTGACCGTATTGCCATGCATAGGGTCAGAGCTCCAGACCACCTTGCGGCCTTCCCGCTGAACCCGACGCACCAGAGCCGGCAGTTTTTCTGCCAGCTTGTCCGCCCCCATTCGGGTGATCAGGGTCAGTCGACCCGGTGTATTGTCCGGGTTCAGTGCATCAATCAGACGGATCAGATCCATTTCGTCCATACCAGGGCCAATTTTCACCCCAACAGGGTTCTTAATTCCTTTAAAGAACTCCAGATGGGCATGATCCAGCTGCCTTGTCCGCTCACCAATCCACACCATATGGGCTGAACAGTCGTACCAGTCTCCGGTCAATGAATCACGGCGGGTCAGCGCTTCTTCGTAGTTCAGCAGCAACGCTTCATGCGAGGTGTAGAGCGACGTCTCACGGATTGAAGGTGCATTTTCAGACGTGATGCCGCAGATTTCCATAAAACGCAACGCTTCCTGAATACGTTGGGCAATGTCCTGATACCGCCCTTTCAGCGGATTGGACTCGACAAAGCCCATATTCCAGCGGCTGACCTGATGCAAGTCGGCGAGGCCTCCCTGTGCAAAGGCACGCAGCAGGTTTAAGGTTGCGGCTGAGTGATGATAAGCCGTTAATAAGCGGTTCGGATCGGGCCGGCGCGACTCTTCAGTAAATTCAAAGCTGTTGATAATGTCGCCACGGTAGCTGGGCAATGACAGACCGTTAATGGTTTCCAGATCACTGGACCTGGGTTTGGCATACTGGCCCGCCATACGGGCCACTTTGACCACAGGGCAACCACCGGCAAAGGTCAGTACCACCGCCATCTGTAACAGCACTTTAAAGGTGTCACGAATTTTTGGCGCATTAAAGTCACTAAAGCTTTCAGCACAATCGCCACCCTGCAATAAAAATGCTTTGCCCTCGGCCACCTGGCCGAGCTGACTAAACAAATCCCGGGTCTCTTGCGCAAACACCAATGGCGGGTATTTATGCAATTGTTGCTCGACCGAAGCCAGCAGGGATTTGTCATCGTAGGTGGGTTGTTGTTGGATTGGAAAAGCTCGCCAACTTTGAGGCGTCCAGGTCGTCACTTTTTAAGTTTCCTATTACAGATTAAATAAATTCTTCGCTTGGGTTATGGATCCGCAGACAAAGTAAATTTATTACCGGAGAAATTCAATGAGAAATTGGTCGGAAAGGCATTTGGATGGAAAAAAAACAACAAAGCCAGCGGCATTGTGCAGCTGGCCAGCTGTTTGGTGGTCGTTTCAGGGACCCAGAATACGCAAAGCCGATTGGATATGCTCAGCGCAATGACGCCCAAGATCAGTCAGGTAGCCGCCGTCAGGTTGAGTCAACAAGCCTTTCTGATACAGACGGCCTATAGCGGCCTTGTACTCGGCAGTGGCATCTTTATGGGCTTTAATACCTTCGAGTGAGGTGTCGAGATTAAACAAATTCAAAATGCGGATTTCGTCATTCAGTTCTGCGCTGACAGCCATAGTCGTCTCCTTGTTATTCTGGTTTGAAGTTAGCCCAGACCGCACGAAAGTGCCAGTGCCTGTCCCCTTGCGACCAGTTACAACACAATATGGTTTACTTATTTTCATTTTGCGGTATTTTTAACCACCTTCTATAGTTGCAGGGCAAGGAGGCTCGCAACAGTGGCCAGTACTTTTCAATTCAGCCAGCAACAATGGCTGGTCAGTTTCTTTCAGCACCTGTCCAATCCGGCATTTATTTTGCTGGACGATTCAGCACATCAATTGCAATTGGTGTCAGCAAATCCGGCGTTCCTGCAACTGCTGCCCGAACCTGTCAGTTTACCTGCTTCGCTGGCTGATATCCGTCTGCCATCCGACTGGGCGGACGATCTGAAAAAGCAACTTTCAGAGCTGGCTGAAGGCTGCAGCTGCACATTGCAATTGAAGATCCGCCAGCATGAGCTTGAACGCTGCTTTGTGCTGTCGTTACAGCTCAGTATCATTGAGCAGCAACGTCTGTATTTTGCTTTGCTCACCGACATCACCCAGTGGCAGCAGCAGTGCCGCCAACTGCAGCAAAAGCTCTCGGACATTGAACGACTGAAAAACAGGATCCGTGAGCAGGCCATACGGGATCCGCTGACAAACCTGTTTAACCGCCGTTTCCTCAACGAATTTATGGAGCGCGAACTGGCTTTGGCCCGGCGAAATCAAAAACCGCTGAGTTTGGTGATGCTGGATTTGGATCACTTTAAGCAACTGAATGACCAGTTTGGTCACCAGACAGGCGACCAGATCATTGAGTTGGTTGCCCGGCATTTACTGCGTCAAAGCAGACGCAGCGATATCCTGTTCCGTTATGGTGGTGAGGAATTTTTAATTTTGTTGCCCAATACCACCGAAGTTCAGGCAGGTCACCTGGCGGAAAGCTGGCGGGCCCAGATTGAACAGTCGCAGATTTTTGCCGCTGAGCAGCCGCTCACAGTGACCATTTCTGCCGGCGTGGCTTGTTACCCTGAACATGGCACTACGGCTTTTAACCTTATTCAGGCGGCGGATCAGGCACTCTATCAGGCCAAAGCCGCAGGCCGAAACCGAGTGATCACCCTCTAGACCAGAAGGCTCAATAGCCGCCTTCTGATCCGGACCAGGCATTAAGCGATGTACTGGCCACGTAAAGCTGCAATGCGCTTTTCCAGTGGTGGGTGGCTTAAAAACAGCTCAGAAGCCGCAGGTTTACTGGCAATACCAAAGGCCATCATCGACCCTTCCAACCGGCTTTCGTGGTTGTTCCGCAGACGCTCCAGTGCCGCAATCATTTTGCCTGTGCCGGCCAGGCGGGCAGCACCAGCGTCAGCTCTGTATTCCCGCTGGCGGGAAAACCACATCACAATCAGGCTGGCCAGCACCCCAAAGGCCATTTCCAGTACCAATACCGTCAGCATGTAGACCACACCGTTGCTGCTTTGGCCTTCCCCTCTGTTGCCAGAAATAGCGCCAGCTATCAAGCGGGCAAAGAAAATCACAAAAGTGTTAACCACGCCCTGAATTAAGGTCAGCGTCACCATATCACCATTAGCAATATGAGAAACTTCATGCGCCAGCACAGCCTCAACTTCGTCTTCACGCATATTGCGTAACAACCCTGTGCTGACCGCCACCAGCGCATTGTTGCGGCTTGGGCCTGTGGCAAAGGCATTCATTTCCGGGGAATCGTACAGAGCGACTTCTGGCATAGCGATGCCGGCCTGTTGTGCCTGGCGGCGCACCGTTTGCAGCAGCCATTGTTCAGTCGCATTCCGTGGCTGTGTTATCACCATGGCTCCCGTCGAGCGTTTGGCCATCCACTTCGACATCAAAAGTGAGATAAAGGATCCACCAAAACCAAACACAGCGGCAAACACCAACAAACCACTGATACTGCGGCTGTCGATGCCCAACAGGGCGAAGACGATGCTCAGTACCACACTCAGTACCAGCATCACCGCCAGGTTCGTGGCTAAAAACAACATAATCCGTTTCATACTCACCTCGTTTACTCAGCTACAACTTTGAGTCAGGCAGGGCCGAAACCCGCATTCAGGTCCCGGGCTGTCACTGCTACTATAGGGGTTAAAGAGGCGAATTCAATGGCGATGCGGCAGGCATTTGTAAGAAAAGATAACTGGTGAAAAAACCAAGTTTAACGACAAGACTGACGATAGTTCAGCACTGCATCAGCCAGTTGTAGTTGCAAATCCGGGCTGACACCAGTGGCAGCATAAGGCAACACCGCCAGACAAGGGGCCAGAATTCGTTGCTGTAATGTCGCAATATTTTCGTCCAGACATAACATATCCGGGTCAATGCAGTTGGCTATCCAGCCCAGCAGTGGCACGCCGGCTTGTTGCAACGCATTCACCGTCAGCAGCGCGTGATTCAGACACCCCAGCTTCATGCCAACCACCAGGATCACCGGCCAGCCCTGCGCTGCAACCCAATCCGACAGACAGGCATCAGCAGTCACCGGCAACATCCAGCCTCCCGCGCCTTCTATCAGCATCAGATCCGCCTGATAAGCATCCACTCGGGCGACTGCATCCGTCAGCTGTTTCTTGCTCAGTTGCTGCCCCAGATGAGCAGCCGCCAGATGCGGCGCTATCGCCTCAGGTAAACAAACCGGATTCACCTCGTGATAACTCAGTGGCACAGTGCTGGCCTGCTGCAGCGCCAGGGCGTCGGTATTCTGCCCCTGACTATTTACCCCGGCCGCAAAAGGTTTTAAGCCCAAGGCTTTCAGCTGGCGTTGCTGCAATCCGCCCAATAAAGCGGTGGTGCAATAGGTCTTACCGGCATCTGTGTCCGTGCCTGTGACAAAAATTTTCATAAGCGCCGCATCCTGAGATAGAGCAACTGATAACTGGCCAGCAGCAGGCCCTGTTGCCGCGGATACTGCAACTCCAGTTGCTGCCAGAAGCCTTTGCCAGTCAGGCCCTGCCGCTTCTGCCCCAGTACCGTATTGGCGCCCAGACCTTTCAGCTCCCGGGCCAAAGCCCGCACATCCGGGTAAGGCAACTGCACCAGCTCAGCAACCAGTTCCAGCTCTATGCCTGAATCACGAAAACCTGGCTGCAAGGCGGAAAAATACGCCAAAGGTAAAAACTCATTGGTATGGCGATAGGGATCAAGCCCCGCCCAGGCATGCTCCAACTCAGCCAAGGTGCCCTGCAGCAAAGTGCTCAGCACAGCGACCGCACCAGGTTTTAACGCCTGCGCCACTTGCTGCAACACCAGTTCAGGCTTGGGGCACCACTGCAGCATCAGGCTGGAATAAAGCCCGTCCAGGCTGCCGTGTTGAAAAGGCAGTTGGCTGGCATCGGCCTGCACCGCATCCACGCCCTGAGCTCTTGCCTGCGCCAGCATGGGCCAGCTTAAATCGAGCGCTAACAATTGGCTGCAACGTTGCTGCAACAGCGCTTTGTACCACAAGGGGCCAGTGCCTAAATCAACCAACAGCGACTGATACTCCGGTAACAAAGCCAGCAGCTGATGAGCGGCGTGGCGTTGCAGCCGGGCGTGTTGGGTGTAACTGGTCACAGCGCTCCCAAACTGCGCCGCGACGAGTTCGGCTTTACTGAACGCAGAAAGTTTTGGCATTGCCGTCACCACAAACTCCTTAACGTCTTGATCAAATGATAAATATCCTCAGTCTGATGCAAGGCAGATAAAGTCACACGTAACCTGGCGCCGTGCCGTGGCACCGTCGGAGGCCGGATGGCTGATAACCAAATCCCCCGCTGCTTTAGCTGCTCACTGAGCATTAAAGCTTTTTCAGTGTCACCAACCAGCACAGGCTGAATGGCGGTAGCCGATGGCAGCAGCGGCAATTCAGCCTCAGTGGCCAGTCGGCGGAATAACTCACTATGCTGTTGCAGCTTGTCACGGCGCCACTGCTCTTTTCTGCACAGATCAATGGCGGTGCACAGGGCCCAACACAAAGCCGGCGATAAGGATGTACTGTAAATATAATGCCGGCCAAACTGGCGCAGATAATCAATCAGCAGTGTTGAGCCCGCCACAAAAGCCCCCTGTCCAGCCAACGCCTTGCCAAAATTTGCCATCAGCGCACTGATCCCGGCCACGTTGCCGCCCTGAGCCGCCCAGCTGCCACGACCTTCGGGCCCTGACTGACCCAGACCGTGAGCGTCATCCAGAATCAGTTCCGCCTGATGCGACGCACAGAGCGCTGTCAGCCGACTCCAGTCCGGACTGTCACCATCCATGCTGAACACCCCTTCAGTGACCACCCAACTGTTGCTGTGCTGACGAAGTTTGCTGTCAAGGGCGGACCAGTCCTGATGCGAAAAGCGGCTGTAGCTGCAGGGTGCTGTCAGGGCCGCATCAATCAGTGAGGCATGGCAGAGCTTGTCCAGCAACAGATGGTCTTGTTTGTCTGGCAAGGTATGCAGTAACAGCTGGTTGGCAGCAAAACCTGAGGAAAGTAACAGCACATCCTCGACCTGCAACCAGTCACACAGCTTATCCGTCAGCGCCTGATGGGCATAATGAAAACCGGTCAGCACAGGTGAACCTGAACTGCCACTGCCAAACCGCAACGCGCCTTCAGACAGCGCCGCTTTTAGCTGGTCAGATTGTGCCAGCCCCAGGTAATCATTGCCGGAAAAGTTCAGGTATTGCTGACCAGCCACCTGCACCAGCCGCCCCTGATACTGTTCAATCAGGGTTGGCTGGCGGTACAGTTGCTGTTGTCTGCGCTGTTCAATCGCCTGACGAAAACGGCGGCTGGCGTGCATCAGAGTGCTGCGTGAAACAAAGACGGCGTCTGCTGCTCTTTAATGGCGTCAGCCAGCGCCGCTTCATGCGCCTCATCCGACACATCATGGCGCTGCTCCGGCACCAGTCCCAGCTTGGCGAATAACAGCCTATCGGCATCCGCTTCCGGGTTTTCTGTGGTCAGCAGCTTATCACCGTAAAAAATAGAGTTGGCACCAGCCATAAAACACAAAGCCTGCATTTGTTCATTCATCCGAGAGCGGCCAGCCGATAAACGTACATGGCTTTTCGGCAGTAAAATTCGGGCTACCGCTATGGTGCGGATAAAGACAAATGGGTCCAGATCGTCCACATTATCCAGCGGAGTGCCCTGCACTTTGACCAGCATATTGATGGGCACACTTTCGGGGTGTTCCGGCAAATTCGCCAGCTGCCGTAACAGACCGGCTCTGTCGGTGGCACTCTCGCCCATACCGACAATACCACCACAGCAGACTTTCATCCCGGCATCCCGCACATGCTGCAAGGTGTCCAGCCGGTCCTGGTAAGTACGGGTGGTAATAATTTCGCCATAGAACTCTGGTGAGGTGTCGAGGTTATGGTTGTAATAATCCAGACCCGCCTGCTTTAACTCCACCGCCTGGCTGGCATCCAGTTTACCCAGCGTCATGCAGGTCTCCAGCCCCATCTCTTTGACGCCTTTGACCATTTCCATCAGAAAGGGCATGTCCCTTTGTTTTGGGTTACTCCAGGCGGCCCCCATACAAAAACGGGTCGCCCCTTTGTCTTTGGCGGCTCTGGCCTGAGTCAGCACCTTTTCCACTTCCAGCAGCCGCTCGCGTTCCAGACCCGTATTGTAATGGCCGCTCTGCGGACAGTATTTACAGTCTTCGGCGCAGGCACCGGTTTTGATCGATAACAAGGTGCTGACCTGGACTTCATTAGGTTTGAAGTGTTGACGGTGCACCGTCTGCGCCTGAAACAACAGATCATTAAAAGGCAATGCAAATAAAGCCTGCACCTCGGCCAAAGACCAATCGTGACGTACGGAAGCGACAGCTGACATAAGTTTCCCTGACTGAAAAAAGGCCTGTTTGTCGGGCCTGAAATTTTCCGTTAGTCTATAGACCCCGCTTACCCTGTCAACGCCAACCAGTTTACAAAGTTTACTTCAGGTTATTTTATGAGCAACACTATCGAATTCGACCGCGAACACCTGTGGCACCCTTACACCTCGCTGGCCAGCCCCTTGCCTGTCTACCCGGTCGCCAAAGCGTCCGGCGTCCGGATCCAGCTGGAGGATGGCCGAAGTCTGATCGATGGCACCAGCTCCTGGTGGGCCGCTGTGCACGGTTACAATCACCCGACGCTGAATGCCGCGTTAACGGCGCAGGCCAGCCAGTTCAGCCACGTGATGTTTGGAGGTTTTACCCATCAAAGTGCAGTGCAGCTTGGCCGTTTGTTGCTGTCGATGGTCCCCCAGGGTTTAACGAAAATTTTTTACGCTGACAGTGGTTCCATTGCCGTGGAAGTGGCGCTGAAAATGGCGCTGCAGTTCTGGCTGGGGCAAGGCCAACCCGAAAAAACGCGTATCCTGGCACTGCGTAAGGCCTACCACGGCGATACCTTCGCCGCCATGTCAGTGTGTGATCCTGTGGATGGCATGCATAGCCTGTTTCAGGGCCAACTGGCCAAACAACTCTTTGCACCCGCTCCACAAAGCCGCTTTGACGGCCCTTTTCTGGAACAGGATGCTGCGGCGCTGCGTCAATTGTTTGCTGCACACCATCAAGAACTGGCGGCCTTTATTCTGGAACCTGTGCTGCAGGGCGCCGGTGGTATGCGTTTTTATCATCCCGACTACCTGCGGCTGGCCCGTCAACTCTGTGACCAGTACCAGGTGTTGCTGATAGCCGATGAAATAGCCACAGGCTTTGGCCGCACCGGTCGGCTGTTTGCCTGCCATCACGCCAACATCAGTCCGGATATTTTATGTTTGGGCAAGGCGCTGTCCGGCGGTTACCTGAGCCTCGCCGCCACCCTGTGCAATGACAAGGTGGCCCAGGGCATCAGCCATGGTGAGGTACCCGCGCTGATGCATGGCCCCACTTATATGGCCAATGCCCTGGCTTGTGCTGTCGCCTGTGCCAGCGTCAGCCTTATTCAGCAGGGTCAGTGGCAGGCGCAGGTGCAGGCTATCGAGAACCAGCTGAAAAGCGGACTGGCGCCCTGCACTTCGTACCCAGGGGTCCGGGAAGTGCGGGTACTGGGTGCAATTGGGGTGGTGGAAATGCTGCATCCGCTGGATGTGGCTCTGGTGCAAAAACGTTGTGTGGCGCTGGGTGTCTGGGTACGGCCTTTTGGCAATCTGTTGTACCTGATGCCTCCTTTTGTGATCCAGCCGGACGAACTGGCGATCCTGACAGACGCCGTCTGCCAGTTGAGCAAAGCACCAGACTGGAGCCAGTCCGTGGTGTTACCTGGTGCTTAAACCAGATAACAACCAAATTGCCACCGCACTGAACAGCACCAGCAGGTAGAGATTCAGCCGAACACTGTCAGTGTGGCGCCGGTTCCGGCGCCAGTGCAGAACTAAGCTGATCAGGCTTAGCAACAGGCAGGCGATAAAAAGTGGAGTGCTGTACGCCAGCAATGCCTGATCCCAGTATGGGTCTACCGGAATTTTCCAATACCGTACCAGGCCCGAATTAAAATCCGGTTCCGCCAGATGCGCCAAAGCCAGGGCACCAGACAACAGGATCCAACAGCACAAATTCAGCCAGGACAGCAGCCTCAACCACAGATCCGGCCCATGCCTTCTGTTGCTGAGTTCAGTGTTCGTCTGGTCTTCCGTCATTTTGAATCCTCCGTACAACTTTTACTTGTGTTCAGGCCTTGCCTGCGTATCATGTTGCCTTTTAACATTTTGACAAAGGCAAGTTGGAGCAAGTTGCATGACGCATGCAGTAATTAAAGATGTGCTTGCTGGTCAGTATGAACTGGGCAGTACAGTGACAGTCAAGGGCTGGATCCGCACCAAACGCGATTCCAAAGCTGGTATTTCCTTTTTAGCCGTGCACGACGGCAGCTGCTTTGATGCAGTGCAGGCCGTTGCTCCGGCTGAACTGACGAATTACGAATCAGAAATCAAAAAGCTGACGACCGCCTGTTCTGTGATAGTCACAGGTGTGATTGCCCGTTCTGAAGGCCAGGGTCAGGCGTTTGAAATTCAGGCCAGCCAGGTCGAGGTGGTGGGCTGGGTAGAAAACCCGGACACTTACCCTATGGCACCGAAACGCCACAGCATGGAGTACCTGCGTGAACAGGCTCACCTGCGCCCTCGCACCAATGTGATTGGCGCTGTGGCCCGTGTCCGTCATTGCCTGGCCCAGGCCATTCACCGCTTTTTCCATGAGCAAGGTTTTTATTGGGTCAGCACGCCGCTGATCACCGGGGCTGATGCGGAAGGTGCCGGTGAAATGTTCCGTGTCAGCACGCTGGATTTGGAAAACCTGCCACGCACGGACAAAGGCGATATCGATTTCTCTAAAGATTTCTTTGGCAAAGAAACCTTTCTGACCGTGTCTGGCCAGTTAAATGGTGAAACCTACGCCTGCGCACTGTCAAAGATATATACGTTCGGTCCCACTTTCCGGGCAGAAAATTCACACACCAGCCGCCATTTGGCTGAGTTCTGGATGATTGAACCTGAAGTGGCGTTTGCCGAACTGAAGGACATAGCGCAGCTGGCCGAAGATTTGCTGAAGTACGTGTTTAAAGCTGTGCTGGCCGAGCGGGCCGATGACATGGCGTTTTTCGCCGAACGTATTGACAGCGACGCCATCAGCCGGCTGGAAAAAGTGATTGATTCTTCCTTTGTACGAATGGATTACACCGACGCCATTGAGATCCTGAAAAATTGCGGCAAAGAGTTTGAATACCCGGTGGAATGGGGTGTGGACCTGCAATCTGAGCATGAACGTTACCTGGCCGAAGTGCATGTGGGCGCGCCTATCATCATGCAAAACTACCCTAAGGACATCAAAGCCTTCTATATGCGTCTGAATGAAGATGGCAAAACTGTTGCCGCTATGGACGTATTGGCGCCTGGCATTGGCGAAATTATCGGTGGCAGTCAGCGTGAAGAACGTCTGGACCAGTTCGACAAACGTCTGGATGAGATGGGTTTGCACAAAGAAGACTACAGCTGGTACCGCGATCTGCGCCGTTACGGCACTGTGCCTCATGCTGGTTTTGGTTTAGGTTTTGAGCGTCTGGTGTCTTATGTCACTGGCGTTGGCAACGTGCGGGATGTGATTGCATTCCCTCGTACTCCTGGTAACGCCGAGTTTTGATAGGCGGAACTGACAAACCAAGCCCCTGTTTCCAGGGGCTTTTTTTTAACTGTACTGCAGCGGCAACCCAAGTTTTTTTCATTTCCCCAATTGACAAACAAGTAAACATATTTTTTACTTTTGTTGCCATTTTGGCAAATTTCAATCTAAAGGGATCTTCAATGAAAAAAGTCTTATTACCTCTGCTGGTTTTGAGTGGTGCCGCCAGTGCGGCCACGATGGAATGCATGGTGGATACTGCAGCTTATGATGAGTGGCAGGTGGGGTATTGTTCAGCCATGGAATTCACCTTTGATAACAATACCAATCTGGCGTTATGGCGCATCACAGGCGTCACCAAAACTGTTTCTCAGGTTATTTGGTCGGATGCCACTTCGGGCTGTGCGGCCACAGCCTTGAGCTGCAATAAACAAATCCGGCCTTATCAGGAACATTTGGGGAAAGCGACCATTTTATATTCAGACGGAACCTGGGAGCAGGTGCAGGCAACAGCGCACTTTGAAACTGGTTTTTAGTGGCAGTCAGGCTCCGGTCGGAGCCTGCTTTTTGAGGTCAGCCCTGAAAATCCTGAAAAAAACCTTCCGGGCTTAATGGCTGACGCGGCGGCACATCCAAAGCGCAGGTGCCCAGGTACAGATAACCGACAATTTCATCATCTTCACCCAGTTCCAGCGCCTGTTTAACAAACTCATACTGGGTGTAGGCACCACTGCGCCAGATCCCACCAAAACCCAGCGCAAAAGCCGCCTGCTGCATAGCCATCACAGCACAGGCAGCAGATTGGATCTGTTCAGAAAAAGGCACCTTCGGGTGTTCCACGCATTTAGCGATACAGGCAATCACCATAGGCGCCCGCAGTGGCAACTGACGCGCTCGCTCCACCACTTCATCCGACACCGAAGGGTCGTCCTCCAGCGCCGCTTCGGCAAAGATATCGCCCAGTTTCTGCAGTGCCTGCCGGCCATTAAACACCACAAAACGCCAAGGTCTCAAATGACCATGATCGGGTACCTGCAAGGCGGCCTGCTTAATCAGCTGCAAATCTTCCCCCGCCGGTGCAGGTTCGGTCAGGCGTGGTGAAGAATAACGAGTGGTTAATAGGGTCACAGCATCCATAATTCGACTCCGGCTCAGCGATCTAAATGCAGCGTAAGGCTAACAGACTTCGTTTTCCGACGACAACAGCTTTCTCTGGGTCCTTGACTGACCGCTTATCTGCTACTCAATTCAGCAGCTGCTGATACAGCGCCAGATAGGCCCTGGCGGCACTGCCCCAGTCAAAATTCTGCTGCATCCCTCTTTTACGGATTTGCAGAAACTTTTCCTTTTGCTGATAAAGCGCCATCGCCTGTTGCAATGCCTGAAGCACAGCTTCAGGTTTGGGCTCGTTAAAACGAATGCCCGTAGGTTGAGGCTGGTCCAGTCCCTGCACCGTATCCTTCAGGCCGCCTGTTGCCCTCACCAGCGGCAAAGTGCCATATTTCAGGCTATACAACTGATTCAAACCACAGGGCTCAAACAAAGATGGCATCAGGAAAAAATCACCAGCCGCCTCCAGTAAGTGAGATAAGGCCTCATCAAAACCATGAATAAACCGCAGCTGATGCGGATACTTCAGTGCCAGCTGCTGCAAGCTATCCACGTACAGCGGTTCGCCTGTGCCCATCAACACCACATAAGCCTGAGCAGAGGTTAACCATTGCTCTAGCGCCGGGATCAGATAGTCATAGCCTTTTTGCCCGGTCAGGCGGCTGACACTGACAAACAGCGGCCAGTCGGTGTCTGGCAGCTTGCAGTGACGCAACAGCTGCTGCTTACAGTGCAATTTGCCAGTCAGATCGACAGGGCTGAAATGGTGAGTCAGGTAGGGGTCAATAGCCGGGTCCCAGATTTGGTCGTCTACCCCATTGAGAATACCGCTGAAATCCTGCCGTCGTTGCTGATACAACTGGCTTAAACCATTGGCAGCCGGTTCTTCCAGCAGCTCAGCCGCATAGCCCTGGCTGACGGTGACCAGTTTGTCGGCATAAACCAAACCACAAGCAAGCAGGCTTGGCCTCAGCTGAGGCAAGCCCCAGCTTAATTCGTTGGCATAAAGCTCAGCCATGGATAACGGCTGCTGATAAGCCCCATTGTGCACTGTGAACACAAAACGGCAATTGGGCAACGCCGCCGCATAAAGGGTTTTCAGATAACAGGCAGCGGCACCGGTTTGCCAGTCATGACCATGGATCAGATCCGGTTTCCAGTCCTGTTCCAGGCACCATTGCAAAGCAGCTTTGCAAAAGAAACTGAAACGGCGCGCATTATCCGGATAGCCATGCAGGCCGTCATCATAAGGCCGCTCTCGACCAAAGAGTTCATGATGCTCCAGCAGATAGAGCGGCACTTCCTGCGCCGCAACCTGACGTACGGCACAGCCCATGGCCTCACCAGCCAGACTGAAATACACAGACTGCCAGTCAGGCGTCAGCGCTACATCGTACAAAGCACCATAACGTGGCAGCATCACCCGGACATCCACCCCGGACTTTTGCAAGGCAACCGCCAAAGCCCGGGTTGCGTCGGCCAGACCCCCTGTTTTGATCAGACCTTCGTATTCACTGCACAAAAACAACACGCGCATTAATCAAACCCTATGACTGCCCCTTTAGGTATTACAATAACCCCTTCGGATGAAACATGAAAACGCTGTTTATCCAGTACTTCATCCTCACCAATCACTGTACCTGGCGCTATTTTGACATCTTTGTCGATAATGGCGTGCCGAATACGGCAGCCACGGCCAATATCGTTGTTCCCCATCAGCACGGATTTCTCCACGTACGCATGGCTGTGGATATGGGTGTTGTAGCCAAGAATAGAGTGGTACACGATGGACCCGCTGACGATACAACCTGCAGCCACCATCGAGCTGATGGCCTGCCCTGTCCGGTTCGCTTCATCATGCACAAACTTGGCGGGTGGCATCGGCGGCGTGTAGCTGCGCAGCGGCCAGTGTTTGTTGTACATATTCAGCGGTGGCTCCACCGCTATCAGGTCCATATTGGCTTCGTAGTAGGAATCGATGGTGCCGACGTCACGCCAGTAACCTTTGGATTCGTCTTTTTCACCACGAATTAAATTACTTGAAAAGTCATACACATACACATCACCAGACGGATACAGCTCAGGAATAATGTTGTGGCCGAAATCGTGCTTGGAATCTATTTTGACGGCGTCTTCATTGAGCACATCCACCAGAGTTTTGGCTTCGAAAATATAATTCCCCATTGACGCCAGTACATAACCAGGCCGGCCAGGAATGGTTTTAGGGTTTTGCCTGGGTTTTTCTTCAAAGCCAATCATTTTACCCGTGGCATCCACTTCAATGATGCCAAATTCATGCGCCTGTGATACAGGTACAGGAATAGCTGCCACCGTCAGGCGGGCCCCCAACTGACGATGGAAATCCAACATCTGCCGCACATCCATTTTGTAAATATGGTCGCCCCCAAACACACAGACATGCTCAGGGTCCAGACCATGGATCAGGTGAATATTCTGATACACTGCATCCGCGGTGCCCAGATACCAGTGTTTACCTGTTTGCATCTGAGCCGGAATAGGGTCGATAAATCTGTTGGTCAGGCCAGTCACCCGCCAGGCCCGGCTTAAGTGCTTCATCAGTGAATGTGACTTAAACTGAGTGATGACAAAAATTTGCAGCAGATCAGAATTCACGAAGTTATTCAGCACAAAATCGATAATGCGGTAATTTCCGCCAAAAGGCACTGCAGGTTTGGCTCTAACCCCAGTTAACGGTGCCAGCCGGGTTCCTTCTCCCCCGGCCAGTATCATGGTAAGTACACCTGACATCGAACACTCCCCTGTATGATAGTCTTATTCTGCTAAGCAAGGCTGAGGCCAGCTTGTGGGGATACGGCACAAATTCCCTGCCCCCGCCAGTTTCATAACGCTCACAGCGTCAAAGTCTGTGACCTGAACGATCACTTCAGCACCAATTTGGTGCAAGCCCTGCACAGTGCACCAACTGAACGCCTGTTGTTCTTTGCATTCGTATGCATGAGACAGAGTAAGGGATATCAGGCAAAAAAAAACAGGGGGTAACCCCTGTTTTGTAAAAATAATGTGCTCAAGCCAGATTACAGTCTTTGTTGCATTATAAACGGGCAGCCAGTTCAGCGCCTTGCCGGATCGCTCGTTTGGCGTCCAGTTCCGCTGCCACGTCAGCCCCACCAATCAGGTGCACAGACAAGCCACTGTCTTTGAGCTGTTCAAACAAAGTGCGTTCACTTTCCTGGCCGGCACACACCACCACGTTGTCCACCGCCAAGCAACGTTGCTGCCCGTCCAGCGTGATCCAAAGCCCGTTATCGTCCACCTTGTCGTACTGCACTGCACTGAACATTTCCACATTTTTCTTTTTCAGTGAACTGCGGTGGATCCAGCCAGTGGTCTTACCCAGACCCGCCCCCACTTTGCTGCTTTTACGCTGCAGCAGAAAGACTTTACGTGGTGCAGCTTCAACCACCGGCTCAGCCAGCAGGGCCCCACGCTGCTGATAGGTTTTATCAATACCCCAGTCTTTCAGCCAATGCTCAGGCTGCAAAGTCAATGACTCAGGTTCCGTCAGGTATTCCGCCACATCAAAGCCGATACCACCGGCCCCGATAATGGCGACATTCTGTCCGACCGGCGCATGATCACGCAGGACATTCAGGTAACTCAGTACTTTAGGGTGGTCACTGCCTTCCAGCTGCAGTTGCCGCGCTTTAATGCCTGTCGCAATGACTATTTCATCAAACCCGGCTTGCTGCAAACTCTCTGAAGTCTGCTCCTTGCCTAATTCCAGCTTCACCTGATGCAGTTTCAGCATTTGTGCAAAGTAACGCAGCGTCTGATGAAATTCTTCTTTGCCCGGTACCTGTTTGGCATAGTTAAACTGACCACCGATTTCTGTCGCTTTGTCAAATAAGGTGACCTGATGGCCTTTACTGGCGGCATAAACACTGAATGCCAGGCCAGCGGGCCCGGCTCCAACCACAGCGATTTTTTTCACTGTGCTGGCTTTGCCGAAATTCAGCTCGGTTTCGTAACAGGCTCGGGGATTGACCAGGCAACTTGCCCGTTTATTTTTAAAGATATGGTCCAGACAGGCCTGATTACAGGCAATGCAGGTATTGATCAGGTGCGACTGTCCGGCTGCGGCTTTGTTGACAAACTCTGCGTCTGCCAGGAAAGGCCGTGCCATACAGACCAAGTCCGCCTGACCGCTGGCCAGGATGGTTTCGGCCACTTCAGGTGTGTTGATGCGGTTGGTGGCGATCACCGGAATACCCACTTGTGAACGGACCTGTTCGGTGATCCAGCTAAAGGCGGCACGGGGCACCATGGTGCCTATGGTCGGCACCCGGGCTTCGTGCCAGCCAATGCCGGTATTGATGAGCGTCGCACCCGCCTGTTCAACCCATTTGGCCAACTGCACCACTTCGTCATAGCTGGAGCCTTGCTCTACCAAATCCAGCATCGACAAGCGGTAAATAATAATAAAATCCGGGCCACAAGCTTCACGCACCGCCTTAACCACTTCCAGCGGCACACGGCAGCGGTTTTCATAACTACCGCCCCATTGGTCCGTTCTGTGATTGGTTCTGCTACAAATAAACTGGTTTAGCAAATAGCCTTCAGAACCCATAATCTCCACGCCGTCATAACCGGCTTTTTTCGCCAGCCTGGCTGAATGGGCAAAATCGCGGATGGTACTGCGAATGGCGGAATCAGACATAGCCTTGGGCTTAAAAGGCGTGATAGGTGACTGGATTGCACTGGGTGCCACACTGAATGGATGATAGCCATAACGGCCGGCATGCAATAACTGCAGACAAATTTTGCCACCATGCTGATGCACGGCCTGCGTTACCTGCTTGTGTTTAGCGGCCTGCCACCACCAGGTCAGTTGACTGCCAAAAGGCACCAGATTGCCACGAAAGTTCGGGCTGATACCGCCGGTAATGATCAGGCCAACGCCGCCTTTGGCCCGTTCAGCGTAAAAAGCTGCAAGTTTACGAAAACCCTGTTTTTCTTCTTCCAGACCCGTATGCATGGAGCCCATGATCACGCGGTTGCGCAGTTGTGTGAAACCTAAATCCAGGGGTGCTAATAAATGTGGATACGCCACGGCCTTCTCTCTGGTCATACCTGTTGAATGGGGTGAATGTAGCTGTTTTGCCATTGCTGCGCAAGCACTGCCGAGGATCGGCACAAGTTGCTGGCCACAAGATGACACACATTTGGTTACAAATTCCATCTGAGCTTTATGCCGACATTGGTTAGCATGGAGGATAGACAGGATTTTTATTGAAGGAATGGTTCTATGTCTGAACAAAAACAAGGTTTTATCCGCAGGTTCTTTGGCGCCATCTGGCGCGGCATCAGTGCGCTTCGTCACTTCACATTTAACGTGATTTTTCTGCTGATCCTGGTGTTCATCCTGACTTCCATCTTTTCCGGTGGCGATAAAGTTGAAATTGCACCCAGTTCTGCGCTGGTGCTGAACCTGGAAGGTGACCTGGTAGAAGAAAAAACCTACATCGATCCCCTGGATGCGGCCATCAGTGAAGGTATGGGAGGTGAACCCGAAAACCCAGAGGTTCTGGTCAGTGATGTGGTGAAAACCATTGATGCCGCTGGCAAAGATCAGCGGATCAAAGCCATAGTTCTGGATTTATCCGCGTTGCGCTCAGGTTCAATGGACAAGCTGACGGCCATTGGCACTGCCCTGTTGACCTTTAAACAGGCAGGCAAAAAAGTTTTTGCCACCGGCGACTATTACAGCCAGAACCAGTATTTCCTGGCCTCTTATGCTGACAGTATCAACCTGAATCCAATGGGCACGGTGTTATTAGAGGGTTTTGGCAGCTATCCGATGTACTACAAATCGGCACTGGAAAAACTGAAAGTGACGACCCATGTATTCCGCGTTGGTACCTATAAATCCGCAGTGGAGCCTTTTATCCGTGATGATATGTCAGACGAAGCCAAAGAGGCCAACCGGGCCTGGTTGACCGAGCTCTGGACAGGTTACAAAGCCCAGGTGGCAGAACGCCGTGGTTTTGACCATGGCAGCTTTGACGAAACTGTGTTGGGTTTGTATCAGAAGCTGCAGGCGGTGTCCGGTGATATGACCCAATATGCCCTGGACGCCAGACTGGTTGACACAGTAAAAACCCGCGAAGAATTCCGTCAGGACCTGATTGCGCTGGTTGGTGAAAACTCAAAGCACAGCTTTAACCAGGTGAATTTCGATGACTATGCAGACCAAGTGCTGATGCCGGCTTTTGACAACCCTATGATGGATAAAGTCGCTGTTGTGGTCGCACGTGGCACTATAGTCGATGGCAACGCCAAAGCAGGCACTATAGGGGGGGACAGCACCGCCGCCCTGCTGCGTCGTGCCCGTCTGGATGACAAAGTCAAAGCCGTGGTGCTGCGTATTGACAGCGGCGGCGGCAGTGCCTTTGCCTCTGAGGTCATAGGTCAGGAAATTAAACTGCTCAAAGCCGCTGGCAAACCTGTGATTGCCTCCATGGGAGCGGTCGCCGCCTCAGGTGGTTACTGGATAGCGGCACCTGCCAATGAGATCTGGGCCGCCCCCACCACCATCACCGGTTCTATCGGCATTTTTGGTCTGTTCCATACCCTGGAAAACGCCATGCCGGTGTTGGGCCTGAACACCGATGGAGTCGGCACTACGGAGCTGGCCGGTTTGAGTGCTGGCTTACCGCTGTTTAAAGGCCTGAGCGCTGATATGGCCAATATCTTCCAGTTGCTGATTAACAAAGGTTATGACGACTTTATCAGCATGGTGGCAGAGCATCGCGGCATGACCAAAGAGGCGGTAGACAAAGTGGCTCAGGGCCGGGTCTGGACCGGCACCAAAGCACTGGAGTTAGGGCTGGTTGATAAACTGGGCAGTTTTGATGATGCCATTGCTGCAGCAGCGGAAAAAGCAGGCCTGAGTCATTACGATGTTTCGGTCATTGAGCAAGAGCTGAGCCCCAGCGAACAGCTGATGAAGGATTTATTTGCCTCAGACGCGATGACTGCATTGTTGCCTCAGACAGAGTCGAACATGGCCTTTGCTCCACTGCTGCAGCGGCTCAGCGCACAGATCAAAGCAGATTTCGCCACGCTGAAAGAGTTTAACGACCCGAAAGGAATGTATTCGGTGTGCTTTAGCTGCAACGCTGTGCAGTAAAGCGCAACTCAGACACAAACCCGCTGCGGCGGGTTTGTTGTAGTGATTGCAGAAAAGCAAAAAGCCGCTTCACTTTCGCTAAGCGGCTTTTTTGAATAAGTGGCGGAGGGAGAGAGATTCGAACTCTCGGAAGGCTATTAACCTTCGCCGGTTTTCAAGACCGGTGCATTAAACCGCTCTGCCATCCCTCCGGCGCCGCGTATATTAATCAGATCAGCGTGGAAAGTAAAAGTTTTTTTTCACTTTAAAGAAAATAAGATAACTGTATGAATTGATTTGCAAAGTACCGGCTGGTTCTTTCTGAACTTCCCAAGTAAGATAAGGTCAGAGCAACTAACAGTCTCATAGAGGGGGAAAGTCTATGTCTTATCAACCATCAATGCACAGCAGCACCTACAGTCAGGTTGGTGAAACCAACAAGGTTCTGCGTAACACCTACTTTTTATTGGCAATGACACTGGCCTTTTCGGCCTTGACTGCCGGCATCGCTATGGCGATGAACTTCGGCTTTGGCGTGGCACTGGTGTTGTCACTGGTCGGTTTAGGTCTGGTGTTTGTGGTACAACGTAAAGCAGACAGCGCCAGCGGCATCTTCTGGACCTTCGCCTTTACCGGCGTGATGGGTGCTTCTATTGGCCCTCTGCTGAACCGCTTTGCCGCTATGGCCAATGGTCCCGAACTGATTATGCAGGCGATGGGCCTGACCGCCGTCGCGTTTTTTGCCTTGTCAGCCATTGCGCTGTCCAGCCGAAGAAACTTCAGCTTTATGGGCAACTTCCTGTTTGTTGGCCTGATTGTGGTGATTGTTGCCGGTTTGGCCAATCTGTTCTTCCAGATCCCAGCCCTGCATCTGGCCATCAATGCGGCTGTAGTGCTGATTATGTCGGGTCTGATTTTATTCGACACCAGCCGTATTGTGCATGGCGGCGAAACCAACTACATCCGCGCCACAGTCAGCCTGTATCTGAACGTATTTAACCTGTTTACGTCCTTACTGCAGTTATTGGGCATTATGGGCAACGACGACTAAAACTTTCGGCTCTGCTGTGATTTTTGTACAATGCCCCGCTTAGCCGGGGCATTGCTTTTTTTGGAGGCAACATGATTGCTGTATTGCTGCAGTCTGCTGTATTGCAGGGGCAAGGTTTTGCGTCAGCTTTGCGCTTTTTAGAGCATTGTGTGGCTCAAGGTAAACAGGTCGATTCCGTATTTTTGTACCGTGACGCGGTGTGGGCTGCCAGTGCAGCCATTGATTTACCGTCAGACGAGCCGGATTTAGCTGCGCTGTTGCGCCAATGCTGTGCACAGCAGCAAATCCCCTTGTTGTATTGCGTGACTGCCGCCGAAAAACGGGGGGTCACTGCAGTGGCCGAACCTTGTATCGCGGCTGGCCTTGCCGAATTCGCCATGCGGTTATCGCAAGTCAAACAACTGGTGCAGTTCTGATGAAAATTGCCATAGTTCATACCAAAGCGCCTTTTGACGGTGCTTATGCCCGGGAGACTCAAGACCTGGTGCTGGCGCTGGCTGCCGTCGATTACGAGCTGAGCCTGGTGTTTTGCGATGACGCTGTCTACCAGTTAATGCCTGGTCAGGACAGCACTGCGGTACAGATCAAAGATTTGCGGCCACGTCAGAAATTGTTTGAACTCTATGACATCGACAGGCTGTATGTTTGTGCCGAATCATTGCGCCAGCGTCAGCTGACTGCCGAGCAGCTGCAAGGCCCGGTGCAACTGCTGGAAGGCCCGCAGCTGAACCAATTGCTGGCATCACAGCAGCATCTGATAGGAGCCTGAGATGCTGGTGATCCTGCAGCAAAACAGAATACCAGCCTGCCTGAGCTGGCTGACCGCAGAAGACCAGGTGCTGTTACGTCATGAGGCGGTCTATTTGCAGTCGCAGCTGAGCCATTGTGCAGCGTCTGTGTTGGTCAGCAATACGGATCTTGCCGTCAGGGGTATGCAGCCCTCTGACTCTGTGCAAAGCTGCGAAGATCCGCAAATTCACCAATTGGTGCTGGAGAACCCATTAAGTTTATGTCTGAGCTGAGTATTGAAGGGGTTAGTTACCCGCTGGATAAACACGGTTACCTGGCCGATTTGAGCCTGTGGAACGAGCAGTTGGCGTTGGCCTTTGCTGCACTGGAGCAGATAGAGATGACTGATGCGCACTGGGAAGTGGTGCATTTTGTTCGCAACTTTTACCAGCAATACCAGACCTCACCAGCCATTCGGTTACTGGTGAAAAGCATGGGGGAAAAACTGGGGCCGGACAAAGGCAACAGCAAGTATCTGTTTTTATTGTTTCCGGAAGGACCAGCCAAACAAGCCACCCGTATTGCAGGTTTACCCAAACCGGCCAAGTGCCTGTAAACACATCGCCGAAAAATGCTCCTGCTATTTCGGCATACCGTACATCCTGTACATCGCCGGACAGTGCTCCTGCCATTTCGGCATACCGTACATCCTGTACATAAAGCTGCTAACGCAGCTTTTTATACATTGTCATGGCGGCATCCAGGCTGATCACCAGCACCAATACCGCCATCGAAATCAAAATAATCCAATACAACCAGCGCAACAGTATTTTGGTTGTGCTGGGCCTGACTTTACGCACCACTTTATGCTGAGGCAGTGGCCTCTGACCCGAGGCCAGCCACAGCACCAGGTGCAGAACAATCGCCATCACCCCAAGGAACCCAGGCTGATATGGGTTTTACCCCCCATATAAGGCCGCAGCACTTCAGGGATCAGCACGGAGCCATCGGCTTGCTGGTAGTTTTCCAGCACGGCGACCAGGGTGCGGCCCACAGCTAAACCCGAACCGTTCAGCGTGTGCAGCAGCTCCGGCTTTTTGCCTTCTTCCGGGCGGAAACGGGCTTGCATACGGCGCGCCTGGAAATCCCACATATTGCTGCACGACGAAATTTCGCGGTAGGTATTCTGTGCCGGTAACCAGACTTCCAAATCGTAGGTCTTGCAGGCACCAAAGCCCATATCGCCGGTGCACAGCAACATCACGCGGTAGGGTAACCCCAGCAGTTGCAGTACTTTTTCAGCGTGGCCTGTCATTTGCTCCAGCGCTTCAAAAGATTTTTCCGGATGCACCAGTTGCACCATTTCGACTTTATCAAACTGGTGCTGGCGAATAAGGCCGCGGGTGTCGCGGCCATAGGAGCCCGCTTCACTACGAAAACAGGGTGTATGCGCCGTCATTTTTATGGGCAATTCAGCCAGATCAAAAATCACATCCCGCGCCAGGTTGGTTAATGGCACTTCAGAGGTTGGGATCAGTGACATGCCCTGACCTTCTTCAGTCGCAGGTTTTGTGTGAAACAGATCGGCACCAAATTTCGGTAACTGGCCTGTGCCAAACAGCGAATCGGAGTTCACCAGATAAGGCACATACATTTCGGTGTAACCATGCTGCTCTGTATGCAGGTCCAGCATAAATTGCGCTAAAGCCCGGTGCAGGCGGGCGATTTGACCACGCATCACGACAAAACGGGAACCGGCAATTTTTACCGCATTCTCAAAATCCAGGCCTTGGTCCAGCGCTTCGCCAAGTGCGACATGGTCTTTTACATCAAAATCAAAACTGCGGACTTCGCCCCAACTGCGGACCAGTTGGTTGCCTGTTTCGTCCTTGCCAGTTGGCACCGATTCATGCGGCAGGTTTGGAATGGCCTGCACAATAGCGTCCAGCTGCGCCATCACAGTGTCCAACTGTTGTTTGGCAAGATCCAGTTCAGCGCCTAAGCCGTCCACTTCGGCCAACAGCGGAGCTATATCCTCTCCCCTGGCTTTGGCCTGACCTATGGACTTGGATTTGGTGTTACGCAGGTTTTGTAGATCCTGGGTTTTCACCTGCAGATCACGGCGCTGTTGTTCCAGCTGTTCAATGGCCGCAACATCCAGCGCGAAGCCACGGTCGGCCAGACGGGCGGCAGTCTGGGCCAGTTCAGAGCGTAAAAATTTTGCATCTAACATAATGATTTACTTCATAGTACCCAGCTTTACACCCAGCCAGGCTAAGGTTAAACATAACACCAGATTCAGTACAACATTCAGCACCGCCTTCGGCAGTTCGCCTTGTTGAACTAACAGAATGGTGTCCAGCGAAAAAGTGGAAAAGGTGGTAAAAGCACCAAGAAACCCAATACCAATCAGAGCCTTCCAAGGACTTACCGCCAGATGTTCGGTCAGAAACAGGCCGTACAGAACCCCCAGCACAAAAGACCCCAGAATATTAACCAGCAAAGTCGCAAAAGGAAATGCTTTGCCCAAAAGATGCAGGATAAATTCACCCAGGCCGTAACGGCAGCAAGCCCCCAAAGCACCACCAATGGCGACAGCGAGGTAACTATTCATCGGCATCCCTCCTTGATTCAGCATCTAACTGGCGTAAATACGCCAGCTTGTCCTGCAATTGTTTTTCCAGACCACGGTCGCTGGGCTGATAAAAACAAAGCCCGGCCATTTCATCAGGTAAATAGCGTTCGCCTGCCGCATAAGCACCGGGCTCATGATGGGCATAGCGGTAATCCTGACCATGGCCTTGTTGTTTTGCCAGCTTGGTTGGCGCATTACGCAAATGATTGGGCACCTCAAAGGACGGCTGCTGCTGCACAAACTGACGCATCTGATTAAAAGCGGTGTACACCGCATTACTTTTGGGCGCCAGCGCCAGATAAATAGCAGCCTGGGCTATGGCCCGCTCGCCTTCGGCCGGCCCCACCCGGGTGAAAGTGTCCCAGGCGTCCAGCGCCAGTGTCAGAGCCCGCGGGTCGGCATTGCCTATGTCTTCACTGGCAATGGCCAACAAACGCCGCGCCACATACAAAGGGTCACCGCCCCCTTCCAGAATACGGCAATACCAATACAAAGCGCCGTCCGGGTTCGAGCCACGCACCGATTTATGGAAAGCAGAAATCAGGTCGTAATACAAATCGCCCTGCTGATCAAAGCCAGGCAACTGCCGTGGCACCAGTTGCTGCAATAAGGCGGCGTCCACTGTGCGCATGCCATCCGTCTGGGGTGCCGACTCTACCGACTGCTCCAGCAAATTCAACAAACGTCTGGCGTCACCATCAGCGAGTCGCAGCAATAAGCGGCTGGCATCCTCAGTCAGTGCCACCTGTTGATGCTGCGCGGCAAAATGTGCCAGGGCCCGTTCTGTCACCCGCAGCAAATCCTCTTCTGTCAGCTTTTTCAGAATGCAGACCCGCGCCCGCGACAACATGGCGTTATTCAGCGCAAAAGCCGGGTTTTCGGTGGTGGCACCAATAAAAATAATGGTGCCATCTTCAATGTGCGGCAAAAACGCATCCTGCTGCGCTTTGTTAAAGCGATGCACTTCGTCAACAAACAACAAGGTGCGCTGGTTTTGTGCCAGCCGCTGCCTGGCCGCCTGGATTTCTTCGCGGATTTCTTTCACGCCTGCTGTCACCGCCGACAAGCGGGCAATACTGGCTTTGGCATAAAGCGCAATCAGCTCCGCCAGCGTGGTTTTGCCTGTGCCTGGCGGCCCCCACAGGATCAAGGATGAAATACGGCCAGCTTCAATGGCCTTACGCAGTGGGGTACCGGGCCCGAGTAAATGCGACTGGCCGACATAGTCGGCCAGGCTTTGTGGCCTCAGCAATGCCGCTAAAGGCCGGATTTCGTCGTGAAAATTAAATCCGAGACTGGTCACTTTTTACGTTGATCATCCACTTCGGCCGTTTTCGGAATGCTGAACTGAAACAGCTCCTGTGCCAGCGGCGTGTTGTATTGCACCAGAGTGAATTCAAAATCACTTTGCTGGCCGTTGCTGTCCAGCACTGTCATTTGTGACAAGGCCAGGCCGGAAAACTTCAGGCTGAGTTTTTTCACCGCGTTGTTCGGGTCTTTCGGCACTATATCAAACTGCTCGTTTTGCCCTGTCACCTGGTACTGCGCCCATAACTTCGGGTCGTGTGAGGTTAACAACACAAAAGGCGTTTTTTGCACCTGCTCTTTCGCATCATAAATACTGACCTGGTCCAGCACCTCCGCATAAAACCACAAGGTGGTGCCATCACCAATAAAGAGGTTGGGTTCAGGCGTCTGGGTTTCAAAACGAAACAGTGACGGTTGTTTCAGTGACAGCATGCCTTCACCCTGCTGGATCAGCTTTTTATTGGCATCCACCACAGTCTGGTTAAAGCTGGACTGAAAACTGGTCAGGCGCGCCAGCTTGTTTTGCAGCGCCGCCGCCTGGTCAGCCAGCAGTTGAAACGAACTGACACCACACAAAGCCACACTTAACAGCAAATACTTCATTTTTTCCTCAATGAGCCCTCTGGCTCTTTATTACATTCTTGGTGGCGGTGGTGCTAACACTTCGCGGTTGCCGTTATGACCGGCACCACTGACGATGCCACTCATTTCCATCTGTTCAACCAGACGGGCCGCGCGATTATAGCCAATCCGGAAGCGGCGTTGAACACTGGACACCGACACTTTGCGTGCTTCAGTGACAAAAGCCACCGCCTGGTCAAATAACGGGTCGGATTCAGCGTCATCGCCTTCCAAGGTTTCACCCGGCAACAGGCTGTCTTCGGTGGGTTCGCCATTCAGAATTTCGGCAATGTAGTTCGGGGTGCCGCGTTTTTTCCAGTCCGACACCACATTGTGCACTTCATGGTCATCAACAAAGGCGCCGTGTACTCGGGTGGGGACACCTGAGCCTGGTGGCAGATACAGCATGTCGCCCTGACCGAGCAGGCTTTCAGCACCTTGTTGGTCCAAAATGGTACGCGAGTCAATTTTTGACGACACCTGAAAGGCAATACGGGTGGGGATATTGGCCTTGATCAGACCGGTGATCACGTCCACCGATGGCCGCTGTGTCGCCAGCACCAGGTGAATACCGGCCGCCCGCGCTTTTTGCGCAATACGGGCGATCAGCTCTTCCACCTTTTTACCGACAATCATCATCATGTCAGCGAATTCGTCAATAACGACGACGATAGCAGGTAATTTATCCAGTACAGGCGGCTCAGAACGCATATCGTCCGATGGCTTCCACAACGGGTCTTTAATCGGCGTGCTGGCGTCTTGTGCATCCTGAATTTTTTGGTTGTAGCCTTTTAAGTTGCGTACCCCCAAAGCGGACATCAGCTTGTAACGGCGTTCCATTTCACCGACACACCAGCGCAGGCCATTGGCCGCTTCTTTCATATCGGTAACCACTTCGGTCAACAAATGCGGAATGCCTTCATACACCGACAACTCAAGCATTTTCGGGTCAATCATAAGGAAACGCACATCTTCCGGCGTTGATTTGTACAGCAGACTACAAATCATCACGTTCACACCCACCGATTTCCCCGACCCCGTGGTACCTGCCACCAGTAAGTGTGGCATGCGGGCTAAATCGGCCACCACGGACTTACCGGCAATGTCTTTGCCCAGCACCATGGTCAAAGGCGATTTGGACTGGGTAAACACCTCATCACCTATCACTTCTGACAACCGGACAATTTCGCGGTGCTGGTTTGGCAATTCCAAACCTATGTAAGACTTGCCAGGAATGACTTCCACCACCCGCACACTGATGGCGGACAAGGAACGGGCTAAATCTTTTGACAGACCGGTGATTTTACTGACTTTGACCCCTGGCGCTAAATCCAGCTCAAACCGGGTGACCACAGGACCTGGGTAAACCCCAACCACTTTGGCCTCAACACCAAAGTCCAGCAGTTTCACTTCCACCAGCCGCGAAACCCGTTCCAAATCCGCCGGTTCAATCGGATTGGTGGCTTTATCCGGTCTGTCCAGCAACGCAAGAGAGGGTAAATCCTCGGCACTGAAGCCGGCTTTGCGGGGCAGCGGACTGTCGTCTTCGTCATCCTCTTCTGACTGCACCTCGTCATAGTTTTGCTGCTGCAAAGCGGCAAAACGCTGCTCAAGCTGCGACAAGCGCTGCGCATCCAGCTGTTCATCGGCCGCGCTGAAGGTCAGATCATCATCCGCCAGCGTATCCACAGCGACAAAAGCACTGGATTGCGTTTGCTCATCCAGCGGACTGAAAGGCAAAGGCGCCACGTCGTCCTGCGCTGCAAAATAGCCGCGTTTGGGAGCCGTCACAGGCTCAGTCCAGGGCAGGTCAAAATCATCGTCGTCAGCGCCGGTCAGGCGCACCTGGGGGGCTTCTTGCACAGCAACAGGTGTCAACACAACAGCGTCCTGAATGGCCGTCGCTGACAGGCTGACCTCCCCCAAGGAGGGTTCCATTCTGGCACTGACATTGGGCATGTCCCCACCCAGCTCATGCTCAGACGTTATGCTGTCCGGTTGCCCGGCCGAAACACAGCGCACGGTGGCAGGTTCAGCGGCAGTGTTAGCCACTGCGTCTGCTGATAATAACGCAGCACCGGCCTGGCTAATTTCAGGACCCGGGCCAGCGAAGGTGTCTGACTGATACTTACGGCTTAACCACTGATTGAGTTTGGCTGGCAACCGCACGAGCCCACTCAGTGCGGCCCAGACCAAAGCGCCCAGTTCATCCGCCACAGTCACCCAGGAGATGCCGGTGGCCATGGTCAGGCCTGTACTCAAGCCGCACAGCAGTAACAAGGTAGTGCCAATAAAGTTGAAGTTTGGCAATAGCATGTCGGCCACCACATCACCGACCACACCACCGGATGAAAAGTAATAAATGTCATTAAAGTTGATACTGCTTATTGCACTGGCTGCCAAGACAGTCAGCACCAGCCCCAGCAGGCGCAGCCCCAGGATCATAAAATCCATCTGCAGCAGACTTTGAGCCCGGCGCAGTACCAGAAAGCCGCCTAATGCCACCAGTGGAGGCACCAGAAAAGCTATCCAGCCAAAACAAAATAACAGGATGTCGGCAAACCAGGCGCCTTTAGGACCCGCGTAATTGCGGATCTCGGCCTGATAACCGGCTTGGGACCAACTGGGGTCTGCCGGGTCAAACGATAGCAGCGCCAACAACACAAAAGCCGCAAAACCGAAGCACAGGATCAAGCCCACTTCAGACAGTCGTTGCATGGCATTTAACGAAAACAGTACCTGGGCGCGCACCCTGATGGCCTCATTCAACACAAATTTATTCCATTTACTTCTTAGAATTCTACAGTTTAAAGATACCAGAGACAGCTTTGGCTTGCACCCATTACGTCACTGCAACAAAGCTGGTCTGCTTTACTTCTTCCATCACCACATAAGTGCGGCTTTCCCGCACACTGGGCAGTCTGAGTAAGGTTTCGCCCAGGAGTTCACGATAAGCCGCCATATTGGCAACCCTGGTCTTCAGTAAAAAATCAAAACTGCCAGACACTAAGTGACACTCCTGGATCTCGTGGAGCTTTTGCACCGCTTTGCTGAACTCATCAAAATCTTCCGGTGAGGTTTTGCTCAGGGTGATTTCAACAAACACCAACAACTGAGCCCCCACCTTATTCGGGTCCACCAAGGCGGTGTAGCCCAGAATGTAGCCCTCCGCCTCCAGCTTACGCACCCGCTCCAGGCAAGGAGTGGCGCTGAGCCCTACCCTCTTCGCCAGCTCCACATTGGCTAAGCGACCATCGTGTTGCAGTTCTGTCAGAATTTTTCGGTCGATCCGGTCAAGCTTCTTGACACTTTTACTGGTCTCATACATAGCAGATAAAAATATGTTTATGGAGATGAATGCAGGATTAATAACTTAGATGAAGCCTAAAAACAACAGGTAATTCTGCATATCTCACTCTATACTAGCCAAAAATTTTACCAACCCCTACAGAGGCGGATAATTATGATTATTGGTGTACCAAAAGAGATCAAAAACCACGAGTACCGTGTCGGTATGACCCCGTCCAGCGTGCGTGAACTGGTTGCACACGGCCATCAGGTGTTTGTCGAACATAACGCCGGCTCCGGTATTGGTTTTGGTGACGATGCTTACCAGGCCGCTGGCGCAGAAGTGCTGGCTACCGCCGCAGAAGTTTTTGCCAAGGCCGAAATGATTGTCAAAGTAAAAGAGCCTCAGGCTGTAGAACGTGCCATGCTGCGCGAAGGCCAGATCCTGTTTACTTACCTGCACCTGGCACCGGACCTGCCGCAAACTGAAGACTTAATCAAATCCAAAGCCATTTGTATCGCTTACGAAACCGTCACTGACAACCGCGGTGGCTTGCCATTGCTGGCGCCAATGTCTGAAGTGGCCGGACGTATGTCCATTCAGGCCGGTGCCCGCGCACTGGAAAAATCCTGTGCCGGTCGTGGCATGCTGTTGGGCGGCGTGCCAGGGGTAGAACCAGCCAAAGTGGTGATCATCGGTGGTGGTATGGTCGGCACCAACGCCGCACAAATGGCCGTGGGGATGGGAGCGGACGTCACAGTGCTGGACCGCAGCGTTGACGTGTTACGCCGTATTGACGCTCAGTTTGGTGGCACAGTGAAAGCTGTGTATTCCACCGCTGATGCGCTGGAGAAACATGTACTGGCGGCTGATTTAGTGATTGGCGGTGTGTTGATCCCTGGTGCTGCAGCGCCAAAACTGGTGACTGCGGATCATATCAAGCGGATGAAACCGGGTTCCGCCATTGTGGATGTGGCCATCGATCAGGGCGGCTGTGTGGAGACGTCCCGTGCGACCACCCACGCTGAGCCAACCTACATTGTGGATGACGTGGTGCACTACTGTGTGGCCAACATGCCAGGTGCGGTCCCTCTGACCTCTACTTTTGCGCTGAACAATGCCACCCTGCCATTTATTATCCGTCTGGCGAATAAAGGCTACAAACAAGCCTTACTGGACGATGCACACTTACTCAATGGTCTGAACGCGATCAATGGTCAGGTGGTTAATCAGCACGTTGCTGACGCGCTGTCTCTGCCATACACTGACCCACGTCAGGCACTGGCCGCAGTCTAAGCGTTCAGTTTTATTCAGGAAAAGCCGGACTTTTTGGTCCGGCTTTTTTATTGGAGGATTTCCCATGTCACGTGCATTACTTCTGCTGACTCTGCTGTGCAGTTCGGCTTGTCAGGCGCAACAGAGCCCGTCAGCTCCGCTGCGGTTTGACAAAGAGTGGTTGCAGGTCGGTTCACAGCAGATTGAAGTGGAACTGGCCATCAGCCCAGAGCAACGGGCACAAGGCCTGATGGACAGGCCCAATGTGCAGACAGGCATGTTGTTTATCGGTGACAGAGTGCGGCCTATGGCATTCTGGATGCATAACACACCGTCCGCTCTTGATTTGGCTTACATCAAAGCCGACTGGACCATTGAACAGGTGATTGCACTGGAGCCTTTTGATAAAACCAGCCGCCCTTCCGCCGGACCTGTGCTGGGAGCGCTGGAAATGCCGCAGGGCTGGTTTAAAGCACACGGGATTCAGGCCGGTGACCGTATTCAACGTTGTGGTGAAACTGCCTGTGGTCAGGCTCAGGATTGAGCCTCCTCTTTCAGTAAGACCACATCGGTAAACCCTAAAGCGGCAAAGGCATTGCGGCGGTAATCTTTCAATGCCCCTTTGCCTTTGGCGGTCATCGCCACCTGTTGCTCCATCTTGCGAAAGGCCGTCAGATCCACCCCTTCGGCAGCCGCTGCGGCTTCAAAAGCGTCATGGTACTTGTCATAACTGAAGGGCTGCTGTTTCAGCACCCCTTTGTACTTATACTGCAAGGTTCTGGCCATAAGTTTCCCGTTGTTTAATTGCAGGTGCGGCATACATTTGTTCAACATAAGGACGTAAACCCGCAGGCAACGCAGCCAGTTTTTGCTGGTACTGTTGTTGGTCCGCCGCAGCAATTGAACGATCCGCCAGGCCAGCCGCCAGATAATTCACCGGGAAAAGTTTATAACCTGCCCAGATCTGCCGGTCGATTTCGTCTGCCACTTGTTCAGGTGTGGCAAAATCCCCCTGAAGCGGTGTGCCAAAATGCACATGTATGCGGCCTTTCTGTCCGGTAATACCACGCACTATGCTTTGAATATCCTCAAATTCTGCCTTTTGGTACTGACCTGTACTCCCCAGTTGATACAACTCATTGGCTTTGGCTTCATCCAGTGGGTCAAATTCATAGGACAAACAAACCGGGACCAGCTTTAATCCCTGAATATACGCAGCAAATTCTTCACCACGTTTTTTCCCTTCGATAAAAAACATTTTCAGAATAGCGTCATCCGTTTGGTCCAGGCCATCTTTGGCCCGACCTTCTTTTTGCGCTATCCAGATGGAATGCCCGGTTTCCAGGGAATGTTTGATATAGGCCGACAATTGGCTCAGAGCTTTGAGCATTTCGCGCGGCGCCTTGACCGAGCGTTTGACAATAAAACTTTTATTCAGCTTCATCAGCTCTGTGGCACAAGGCATTTTCAGTAAGTTGTCGCCAATGGCAATCCGCACCGTGTCCATGCCTTTTTGGTGCAGACACCAGTTGACCAGCGCCGGGTCCATTGCAATATCACGGTGGTTTGATACAAATAAATAAGATTGTTTCGGATCCAGGTGCTCAAGGCCGGACACTGTCATGCCACTGGAGCTTTGCCTCAGGCTTTGCTCCAGAAAGTCGGCAACCAGATGCTGAACATCCGCCACTGTTTTTAAACCACTGGCTTTACGTTTTAATAACCACCGCAGAAAGGGTGTAAATAAATAACGTACTGTTTTTGGCCAGCTGGCCAGACGGTAATTCAGAATAGCGTGTAAGAAGTCCTGATCATCCAACAGGCGGCTGATGGCCCCCTGCACTTCGTCATCATGATAAGGACGGATTTCCAGAAAAGGATCCGATTGAGTAGACACTAATGATTCATCCAGCACAAAAAAAGAAGCTGTATTCTACCTACAGCAGCCGTGCTGGCTAGTCCGATCAGGCAAAATACCCCGAAACTAAGCGGACAACAGATAGGCCGATCCTGAACTGAATGGGCTTAACCGGTTCGCCAGCACTCTGACATGACTGAGCGGAGAAAGTTCTTTGCCGGTCAGGGTTTGTACAGATTCCAGCAACAGGCAGTCTGCAGTCTGGCCTTCAGTGGCAAACAGCAACGCCTTCGCCTGACTTTGCCCTGCCAGCATAACCAGACTGTAATCCGCCAGAACGCGGGATGCGGTGCCGAAATGAAAATAATGGCTTTTTTGCACTGCCGCTGCAGCAAAATGCCGTATAACCATCAAACGCAATGCGCATTGCATCGCAAGGGCGTCAGGCACCAGGCTTTCCAGCTGTTCCAGTTGTTCCATCAACAAGCCGGCATGTTCAAGCGTCAAGGCCGCAACGCTTCCTTGAGTCACCGGACTATGGCGCAGTTGCTTTTGGCACAGGCCAGAGCAAAGCACAGTGGACTCATCCAGACAGAGTTGCAAGGTGCCTTGTTGCGGACAAAATTGCCAGCGCCAGTTGGGGTTGATAAACAGCATTCAGAGCATCCTTATTCAGTGATTGCTGTTTGTTCTACCCCAGCCTTTGTGGCTTGCCAAAGAATATTTGGTGCTAAGTTTGCAGGATCAAAAACTGATCCTTATAAGCTTTCCACGATCTCTTTAATCAACTGCGGACCTCGGTAAATAAAGTTGCTGTAAACCTGCAACAAGTTCGCTCCTGCTGCCAGTTTTTCCTGAGCCGCAGCCGCCGAATCAATACCTCCGACGCCGATGATAGGCAGCTTCGGACCCAGCGCCACACGCAGCTGCCGGATGATTTCTGTGCTTTTTTGCTGCACAGGTAAACCGCTTAATCCCCCCATTTCCTGGCCATGTTTTAAATGGGCAACCGCTGTTTTGTCCAGCGTTGTGTTGGTGGCGATCACACCATCCATTTTGCTGGCCAGCAAAGTTTCGGCCACTTGCTGCACAGCCACAGGATCCATATCCGGTGCAATTTTGACAAAGACAGGGACGTATTTGTCTTGCTGTGCCTGCAAATCCAACTGTTCATTTTTGACCGCTTGCAGCAAGTCCAGCAAGGCATCACCAAATTGCAGATCGCGCAGACCCGGTGTATTGGGCGACGAAATATTGACCGTGATGTAACTGGCATGGGCATAGACTTTGCGCATACATTCAATGTAATCGTCTTTGCCTTTTTCGTTGGGCGTATCTTTGTTTTTGCCGATATTAATACCAAGCACACCTTTGTAACTGGCCTTTTTCACGTTCTCGACCAGATAATCAACACCTTTGTTGTTAAAGCCCATCCGGTTAATAATGGCATGGGCTTCAGGCAAACGGAATAAGCGGGGTTTGTCATTGCCAGCCTGAGGCCGTGGCGTCACAGTGCCAACTTCAATAAAACCAAACCCCATCTGACCAAAGGCATCAATGCAGTCGGCATTTTTATCCAAACCAGCCGCCAGCCCCACCGGATTATCAAAATGCAGCCCGGCCACTGTCACAGGTTTCTTCGGTAAAGTTTGGCGCCATAACAAAGAGGCTGGCGTATTTTTCAGATGCTTCAGACTGCCCAGAGCCAGATGGTGAGAGAACTCGGCGTCGGTACAAAACATCAAAGAGCGGGCTAAAGAATAAAACATAATGGGCTGGCTTCTCATGGTTGCTGCGGCTTGGCGCAGTGATACAAGTTCAGGCAAAAAAATACCCCGGTGAAAACCGGGGTATTTTAGCCACTTCTGTGATTATTTCACAGGATCACAGTGATGGCTCAACAACATCAGCTCGCGCAGTGCCACAGAGAACTTGGCGAACTCATGGCTCTTGGTGGTTTTGAACTCAGCCAGCATCAGGCGCCAACGGGCCAATACCCCTTCGTGAGCACTGATCCATTGGCTGATCACGGCATCGGCGTCACAAGCCCCACCACAACTGCGTACAACCACAGCGGATAAGGCGCGTTGCTGCCAGTCCAGCTCTTCACGGTAGGAAGCGCGGGCCAGCGCCTGCCAGTGGTTGGTGACCGGCTGTTGAGTGATTTGTTCCAGGAACCAGTGCAAGTCCAGACGGTCGCCCAGCTTGAAGTAAATCTCGGCGGTCAACAGCAAATCGTTGTTTTCCGCTGCTGCCACCTGGGCAATATCCATAATGGAGAACAGGCTGCTCAGCTGGGCCATATAACGGGCCAGTGGTGCAGGAATGCTTTGCTCGACCAGTTTGTCCGCATTGGCGGCAATTTGTTCGGCTTCCACTGGCGCCATCAGACGGTGCAGGTGTTCGGACACCGCCTGATAGGCAGGTTTGAAAAACTCCACCGTTTGCTGAATATCCAGCGCTTTGTTGCGATGACGCAGGAACCAGCGTGTGGTACGACGCATGGTGCGGCGTAACTGGTGTAACAGGCGGATTTGCACATCAGCGGCAATCTTGTTGTCCAGCTCTTCAATCTGCGCCGCTACAGCTTCCGCATCAAACAGGTCACGGGCAATGGTGTAACACAACGCGACTTCACCAATGGACGAACCTGTTTCTTCCATCATACGGTGGGCAAAGTTCGCCCCCATGTCGTTGACCAGCATATTAGCCAGCTTAGTGGCAATAATTTCGGCTTTCAGCGGGTGAGTTTCCATCTCTGCGGCAAACTGGTCCTGCAATACCTGCGGGAAGGCTTTGAACAGGTGACGTTTGAAGTAACTGTTCTCATAGATCTCAGGCAGAACCAGCCACTCTTTCAGTACCATTTTGCCGTAGGCGGTCAGAATGGCCATTTCAGGACGGGTCAGGCCCTGACCTTTGGCGGTGCGTTCTGCCAGCGCATCATCAGAGGGCAGGAACTCCAGCTCCCGGTTCAGTTTGCCGTCTTTTTCCAGCGCATGGATAAAACGGGTGTATTCCTTCATCTGCTCAGCGCCCAGCACCATAGAGACAGAAATACTCTGGGTCTGACGGTAACAGTCGTTGATCACAATGTCAGCCACGTCATTGGTCATGCTGTACAGCAGCTCATTGCGCTGCTTCAGCGTCATATCGCCGCTGGCGACCAGCGCATTCAGCAGAATTTTGATATTCACTTCATTGTCTGAACAGTCCACACCACCGACGTTGTCGATAAAGTCGGTGTTAATCCGGCCTCCATGCATGGCGTATTCAATACGGCCACGTTGGGTGGTCCCCAGATTACCGCCCTCCCCGATCATTTTGGCTTTGACGTCTTTGCCATTGACGCGCAATGGTTCTGATGCCCGGTCACCCACTTCGGCATGGCTTTCGTCTGTCGCTTTGACATAAGTGCCGATACCACCGTTCCATATCAGATCCACCTGCATCATCAGAGCGGCGCGGATAAACTCGTTTGGCGTCAGGCTGCTGGCTGTAGTGCCCAGCATCTGCTGCATTTGTGGCGTCAGCTTAATGGCTTTGGCACTGCGGGAGAAAACGCCGCCGCCTTCGGAAATCAGCGACTTATCGTAATCATCCCAAGTGGAGGTTGGCAGGTTAAACAGGCGCTGACGCTCGACAAAAGATGTGGCCGACACTGGATTCGGGTCGACAAAAATATGCATATGGTTAAAGGCGACCTGCAGGCGGATATGTTCGGATAACAGCATGCCGTTACCAAACACATCACCGGCCATATCACCAATACCCACCACGGTAAAATCTGTGGTCTGGCAGTCAATGCCAATTTCGCGGAAGTGACGTTTCACCGACTCCCAGCCACCACGGGCGGTAATGCCCATGCCCTTGTGGTCGTAGCCGTTGGAGCCGCCAGAAGCAAAGGCATCGCCTAACCAGTGGTTGTATTCCAGCGAAATGCCGTTGGCGATATCGGAGAAGGTGGCGGTGCCTTTGTCGGCCGCGACCACCAGGTAGGGGTCATCTTCGTCCAGACGCACCACCGACTTGGGCGGCACAATTTGTCCTGAAACGATATTGTCGGTCACATCCAGCAAGCCACGGATAAAGGTGCGGTAACAGTTTTTACCTTCTGCCAGCCAGGCATCACGGCCACCTGTGGTGGGTAATTTCTTACAGACAAAACCACCTTTGGCACCAACCGGGACTATCACGGTGTTTTTCACCTGTTGGGCTTTGACCAAACCCAGCACTTCGGTACGGAAATCCTCACGGCGGTCTGACCAACGCAGGCCTCCACGGGCTACTTTGCCGAAGCGCAGGTGCACCCCTTCCACTTTGGGGGAGTAGACAAAGATCTCAAAGAATGGCAAGGGCAATGGCATATCCGGGATTTGCGCCGGACGGACTTTGAATGAAATGTATGGCTTCTGCGAACCATCTTCCGCATTCTGGAAGTAGTTGGTGCGCACAATGGCCTGAATAATGGACAGGAAACGACGGAAAATACGGTCATCGTCCAGGTTGGCTACTTGCTCCAGCTGCGCCAGGATCTCAGTTTCAATGCCCGCAATCTGCTCAGCAGAGGCAGCAGCTTCCGGGTCAAACTTACTGTTAAACAAGGTCACCAGTAAACGCGCCAGCTGCGGGTAACGGGCAAAGGCAGACTCGACATAAGCCTGGCTGAAGGTGCCACCAATCTGACGTTTGTATTTGGCAAAGGCTCGCAGCAATGAGGCTTCACGGCCTGTCAGACCGGCGCCCAGGATGAGACGGTTAAAGCCGTCATCTTCCAGATCACTGTTCCAGACTTTGGCGAATGATTCCTGGAACGACAGTTGCGCCGTTTCAAAATCGGCCGGCATTTCACCGTTCACTTCCATCGAGAAGTTCAAAATCCAGCTGACACTGCCGTCCGGGCAACGCACGGCGTATGGCGTTTCGCCAATGACCCGCAGGCCAAAGTTTTCCAGAATTGGCAGAACGTCCGATAAATGAATGGGATGATCTTTGTGGAACAGATTCAACCGCACTGCTTTGCTGTCATCCCGCTCTTCCTGCGGTTTATAAAACAGCATATCCAGCTTGTGTTCGTCGTTCAGCGCTTCCAGCTTCTGGATATCCACCAGCGCGTCGTTTGGCAGCATTTCGTCTTTGTAAGCCCGCGGGAAGGCGTTCAGATACTTACGTGACAACTCACGGCCCCGGGCTTCGCCATAATGGGCCAACAATGCGGTTTCCAGCTTGTCTTCCCAGGTGCGGGCCGCTTCCACTAAATTACGTTCAATTTCTTTCACATTAAACTCGATACTGTTGTCGTTGATCCGGACAAAATAATGAGTCCGGGCCAAAACGGATTCAGAGAAGTAGGTGGTGAATTCAACAGGTTCTGTGCTGCCTAAGGATTGCGCCAGAATAGCCTGGGTTTCTTTACGCAACTGCGTGTTGTAACGCTCACGCGGTACATAGACCATGGCAGAAACAAAGCGCCCAAAGGCATCTTTACGCACAAAGAGACGGGTCATATCCCGCTCCTGCATTTGCAGCACACCGGTTGACACATCCAGTAAATCGTCCACTGTGGCCTGGATCAGCTCATCGCGCGGGTAGGTTTCCAGAATATTCAGCAGCGCTTTGTAGGCATGGGTGCCCACAGCAAAACCAGACTTGGCCATCACTTTGGCCAGCTTACTTTTCAGCAATGGAATATCGGCGGCGCTGTTGTTGTACAAAGAGGAAGAATACAGACCGATAAAACGGTCTTCACCTATCACCTGACCTTTGTCGTCAAACTTCTTCACACCGACATAGTCGATATAAGCCGGTCTGTGCACACGGGATTTATTGTTGGTTTTGGTCAGGATCAGCAACGACGAATTCAATGCCTGTTTACGGGCCTGAGCCGGCAATTCGGACAACATCAGATCACGGGATACTGAGCGGCGCATCAGGCCCATAGCGCCTTCATTGACGCCTTCAATTTTATGGTCCCCCTCCACCGCTTTAATACGGTATTCGCGGTAGCCAAGAAAAGTGAAGTTGTCTTTCACCATCCAGTTTAAAAATTCCAGCGTTTGATTCAGTTCTTCCGGCTCACTGTGACTGGCCTGTTGTGGTAAATCGGCAATCACCTGCTTCAGCTTTTCACGCACCGGACGCCAGTCCTGTACCGCCAGAGACAGATCTTCCATCACCGACTGCAATTCAGCCTTTAACGCATCGATAGCCGTTTTGTCGGTCATCCGGTCAATTTCAATATGAAACACCGTTTGTTCAGTGCTGGCGTTGCCGATAGTGCCCAATTTATGGAACTGAGTGATATCGCCATTGTCACCCCGAACGGTTTGCAGCGGATAATGCAATAACAGGTGTGACGTAATGGTCTGCCGGTTCAGTGCCATCCGCACAGAGTCCACTAAAAACGGGCTGTCTTTCACCACGATTTCGACGATAGTGTGCCGGGATTCCCAGCCATGTTTGGCAATTTCCGGGTTAAACACCCGGATCAGCGCTTTATCGTCCGTGTGGCCATTCAGGCTTTGCCACAGACTCAGCGCGGCGCCATATAAATCGCTGTCATTGCGTCCGAATAAATCTTCATGCGACATGTCGCCGTACAGGGTAAAAGCAAACTTCTCGACCAGGTCAACCTGGTCTTTCACTTTGGAGCGGATCAGCTTACTTACGTTTTGGAGTAATACAGAGGGTTGACCGTCTATGAGTGCCATTTTGTAATCCTTGTTTGAAACCTCAGTGCCAGACACCGGGTTTTCTTTACTTGCAGAGCGTGTCAGGTGCGAAGTTTATTGACTATTATCCGCCTTTTCGAGCTTTATTTATAGCTTTTGTTCTGGTTGGTCCAGCAAAGAAATGGCTGATTTGACAAAGTATTCATCTGCGTTAAATAGAAAATGGCCCTAAGGCCATTTTCGTGTTTAATCATGCAAAAATTGAATGTGCAGATTTTAACCGACAGTTTTGTTTTTCCGCCAGAACAAGGCAGCCAGGGCCGGTAACACCAGTACAGCCCCCAGCATATTCACCAGGAACATAAAGGTCAGCAGTATGCCCATATCCACCTGGAACTTCAGTGCGGAGAAGACCCAGGTGCTGACACCAATCGCCAAGGTCAGACCGGTAAACAGCACGGCACTGCCGGTTTCCTGCAGGGCTGTAAAGTAGGCCTGACGTAACGAGGTGCCATTTCGTAACAGCTGCGTCATGTTTGACAGAATATAAATGCCGTAATCCACACCAATACCAACGCCCAGCGCGATCACCGGCAAGGTCGACACTGTCAGGCCTATTTCCAGATGGGTCATCAATGCGGTTGCCAGCATCGACACCACGTAAAGCGGAACAATGACAGCCACAGTGGCCCGGACAGAGCGGAAGCTGAGCAGACACAATAACACCACAGCGCCGTACACCCACCACATCATCGGGGTCTGAGCCGCTGACACCGCTTCATTGGTCGCTGCCATCACCCCGACAGGGCCAGAAGCCAGTTTAAATTTAAGGTTGTCGGTTTCAAGCTCTGCGCCAACCCTTTTGGCTTCAGCCACTACGTTTTCGATGGTCTCCGCTTTATGGTCCTGCAGAAACAGGATGACCGGCATCACGGAACAATCGGTGTTTAACAGCCCTGTGCTGGTCTCAACCCGGCTGGAGGCCTGCACCAGACTTTCGGTGGTGCGTGGCAATACCCGCCATTTCATATTGCCTTCGTTGTATGCCGCATTAATGGTTTTGGACACCGAAGACAAGGACACCGCGGACTGTACACCAGGTACATTTTCCATTTGCCATTGGAACTGATCAATGCGCTCCATCACGTCATGGAAAGTGCAGCCATTGGCAGGTGCTTCGACCATCACATTGATATAGTCCACTGAGATGGCGTAGCGGTCGGTGATCAGGAAGGTATCCTGGTTATACACCGAGTCTTCATGCAATGCAGGCGCTCCGGCATGCAAATCACCAATCTTCAGCTGGCTGCTTTGTTGCCAGCCATAGGCAAACAAGGCAGCAGTAATGGCCAGGATCAAGGCGGCATATTTGGGTGTGGCACAAGCCGACATGGCATGCCAGAACCTGTCAATGCCCGGGTGAGGCTGACGGATTTTCTGCTGGTACTTGTCGCTGAACCGGATGTAGGACATCAGCACCGGCAGCAAAAACAGGTTGGTCAGGATAATGACCCCAACCCCGAGACTGGCGGCTATGGCCAGTTCACGGATCACACCGATATCGATAATCAGCAGAGTCAGAAAACCTACAGTGTCAGACAGCAAGGCGACACCACCAGGGATCAGCAGTTTGCGAAAGCTGGCCTGGGCCGCAGATTTGGCGTCCAGCCCGGACGCAACAAATTTGCCTGTGGCATTGATCATTTGCACACCATGGCTGACGCCGATGGCGAACACCAGGAATGGCACCAGAATAGACATTGGGTCTATACCAAAACCAGCGGTACTGAGCAGACCCATTTGCCAGATCACCGCTATCAGTGAACAGGCAATAGGCAACAGCGTCAACATGACCGAACTGCTGAACAGGTACACCATGACACTGGTAATGGCAATGGCCACTGCAAAAAACAGCAACACGCCTTTGGCACCGTCCGCCACGTCGCCCACCATTTTGGCAAAACCAATGATATGAATGCTGGTGTTGTCGTCCTGATACTGAGCCCGCACCTGCTGCTCCAGCTGGCTGGCAAAGGCAATGGTATCCAGCTTTTGTTGGGTGTCCGGGTCGACTTCCAGCAACTGCGCCGTAATCATGGCGCAGCTGAAATCATCGGCCACCATACGGCCAACAATACCGGCTTTTTCGATATTGGCTTTCACTTCGGCCAGGCCGGCTTCGCTAGGCGTAAACTCTGCCGGTATCACAGGGCCCCCGGCAAAACCGTCTTCCACCACTTCTACAAAGCGGGTTGAGGGGCTGAACAGTGATTTAACCAGACTGCGGTCAACACCAGGCAGGTAATAGACCTGGTCATGCACTTTTTTAAAGGTGGTAAAAAAATTTTCGTTAAAAATAGAGCCATGGCTGTCGCAGACCGAAACCAGAATATTGTTGGCACCACCAAAATCTTTGGCGTGCTTCATATAGGTCTGCATATAACTGTGCTGCAGCGGAATGTTTTTGGTAAAGGCCGCATCCAGTTTAATCTGGCTGGCTTTAAACAATAACACCAGGGTGGCCAGCACAAACAGCAGGATCACCGGTATTCTGTGGCGGAACAGGGCCTGTTCACAACGATTGACGATACTATTCAGACTCATAAGGCTTAGTCTTCTTTAACAGGGGTAAAACGCAAACCAGCTTCCGTCACCTGAACCAGTTGCTGGCCTATCACCAGCGCATTCAGTATGGCTTTGCTGTCCTGGGTGGCTGTTTTGACAAAGGTCACTCCGTCGTCCGAGCTTTTCAGTAAAGTACCGGCATTGCCGGTCAGGTACAGATGACCGGCATCATCCGAAAATGCGCTGTTCAGGGTCGCCTGCGATGGCAGACTGATGGCCTGCCAGCTCTGGCCTTCGTCAGTACTGCGAAAGGCATGACCACGTAAACCCACAGCAATCAGACTGCCCTTGGCGGTTTTGGTAATACCAAACAGGGATCCGTTGTAAAACTCGCTCTGACGCACCCAGCTTTTACCAAAATCCTGGCTGGTGGCAAAAAAGCCAGCCTCACCCACCAGATACAAAGTGCCCTGATGTAAATAGACCCGGTTAAAGTGCGGCAGAATCGAGGCTTTCTCCGCTTCATAGCCTTCAGGGTCCGTTTCTTTTAATTCCTGCAGAAATTCACGATCTTCATCACCAACCAGTTCTTCGTGGAACTCAGCCAGCCAGCTGTTGCCGCCATCCGTGGTGCGGAAAAACATGCCATAAGCGCCCAGAGCTATGCCATGGCTTGAGTTTTCAAACAAAATATCAAACAAAGGTTTATCAGTTTCGGGTTTGTACTGCTGCAACAGCCAGCTCTTGCCAGCATCTTTGGTGGCAATAATGCTGGCATCATGCCCCACGGCCCAGCCATGCTGCGGATCGGCAAAATACACCGAGGTTAATAAGCTCTGCAGCGGTGTGGCCGCCTGAGCCCAGTCAGCGCCATTGGCGCTCGTCAGCACATGGCCTCTGTCGCCCACGGCTACATACAGCCGGTCAGAAACCTTCACCAGGTCGGTCAATAAGGAATGTTGGGCCAATGGCAGCTGGTACGCTGGCTGCGCCTGAGTCGGACCGCTTTCTGCCGCCTGAGCGGACAGACTCAGCACAACGGCAAAGGAGAATGTTGTTAACTTCATTAGAGTTTTCACTCAGTATCTGTTCTGAAACAAAAACGGTTGGCGCAAGCCAACCGTTTCTCTTAGGGCTGCGAATCAGCGGGTGCCTTCACGGCGCAGCGCGGCCGGCGTAAAGTCGTTGTCCGTCAGCTTGACACCAAAGTCATACATCTTGTCTTCGTTGTCCAGACCAATTGCCAGATAACGGCGAGTGTTCAGGTCATGGTAGACTTCCAGTGTACTCCAGTGTGTTGGCACTTCGTAGTAGTTCAGGCCATGCGCCACAGCCACACGGTACAACTCACCGCGGTTGTCATACAGGTCTGCCACATGGATTTGCCAGCTGTCTTCATCAATAAAGAACACCCGCTTGCCATACACATGGCTGGTGCCCTGCTTCAGCGAGGCTTCCACCACCCAAACCCGGTGTTTTTCCCACCGTACATACTCTGGGTTGATATGACCAGGTTTGATCAGGTCAGCGTACTTCACATCTTTGCTGTGCATTTTGTAGCTGTTGTATGGGATCAACAATTCCTGCTTGCCCACCAGCTTCCAGTCATAACGGTTGGGTGAACCGTTAAACATATCGAAGTCGTCTGTGGTACGCAGGCCGTCGGACGCGGTGCCTGGCGCATCATAGGCCACGTTAGGCGCGCGGCGGACCCGACGTTGGCCAGTGTTATAAGTCCAGGCCTGACGAGGTGTTTTGATCTGGTCCATGGTTTCATGAACCAGCAAGGCTGTACCGGCCAGACGGGCTGGCGTAGTCACTGCCTGCTTAAAGCGGAACAGAATGTTCTCTTTTTGCAGCGCGTCGACTGTGGCATCCGGCGCTGAATACTTGAACATGATCTGCTCATCAAAACCTATGGTGACAAAATCACCTGAAGCGGTTGGTGCCACCTGACCACCGTTGCGGCTGGCAGCCACACCACGGTAACGCAATAAATGGTTCCAAATGGCTTCCAGGCCGTTTTGCGGCACCGGGAACGGAATACCTATAGCGGCATTCACAATACCGTTACCACCTTCAACCAGCTCAGCTGTCGATGCAATTTTTTTAGTGGCATCATAGACATACTGAGGGAATGATGCAGTACGCCGGGTCTGATACACATGCATTTTATAGCTGTCCGGGTAACTTTCGAACAGACGGATTTGACCAGGGCTTAACAAGGCTTTGTATTGATTGACATTGGACTTATCAATAGTAAACAGCACTTTGTCACCTGAAAACGGATCCGGATGGTGGTCCCCCACTTTGTAGCCAGCCGGAGCAGCTTTGATACCACCGTCCCAGGCCGGGATGCTGCCATCCGCATTGCCTGCTTTTTCCGCCCCCAGCGGCGTCAGGTCAGCACCTAAACGCGCGACCTGATCCGCTGGAAGTTTTGCCATAGCGCCACAGCTCAACACAAAAGCTATGGTCGACGCGACCAGGGTAATTTTTTTCATAGGTCTATATCCCCGTCCCTTAAATAGAATACTTGATGTTAAACGATACAAAATCGCGGTCTGCAGTGTTGTTGGTCGTGCCTACCCCACCCCAGAACGCGTTGTAAGAAAACTCCGCTGACCACTGATTCAGGTAATCAAAACCAATGGTGTAACCGACAGATTTTTTGTCTTTGGAGAACATAAACAGCGGATCCGGTGTAATACCGTTCACGTCATGCGAAAACACCAGTTTGTGGTTCATATTCACACCGGCAAAGACGTTGTTAAAGTCGGCTTTGGCCAGTAAACGATAGCCCCAGGCTGAAGCAGTCGGAAACGGATTGGTCTCGGCGCCGTTCGAAAGGGCTGTATGCAAGCCATCTTTGTTCACCAGCGGCCCTCCGTTGATGGTCCCCAGCAATGGACCGCCACTGCGGTCTGTGTTTGGACCATTCAGACGCAGCACGGAAGGATCTGGCATATCGTGAATTTTGATGCCACCCACTTCGGCCAGCATACTGAAGTTGTCGGCAAACAGCAGAGGACCAAACAAGTGCGTCATGGTTACCTGTGCCTGGGTGGTGTCCGTCAGAATATAGCCTTGGGCAAACTCCCCCGGCATGACTTTATTGCCATCGGCACGACCCACCTGACTGATGCCTTCCAGTTCCGGACGTAAACCGGCGTTCGCCAGTTGCTCTGGCATACCGGCATACAGAATTTCCACGTCATCAATTTGCAGTGGTTCATCTTTACGGTGTGCCAGCTCACCCGCCACAGAGGTCGTGCCCACTGTGGTGTTAAAGCTCAAACCATATAATTTGATATCTTCCGGGTACTGGATCAGCGCTTTTGAGAATACGTCCATGCCAGCAATATTGTCGGCGGTAATGTTACCGGCATTCTGTTGCAGATAGACCAGGGACTGGACCACGCCACGATCAGCAGGGCCCACGGTAAAGTCAGAGGCAATACCGGAGATCAACGGAGTACGGCTGTGATAATTCATGTAGTACAGCGCAAACTCTGTGTCATTCAGTTCAGGCGAAAAGTATTCGAATTTCACCCCATACTGACCACCGTCTTCCGGTTCAATCTCACCGGCTGAACCTTGTGGACGCAAAGTCACTTTGGTGGAATAGGCAAGCATGGCGCTGACCACCGCAGATTTTTGTGCAGCAGTGGCATTTGGATTGCCCAGCACCTGCAGCATGCTACCTGCCTGAGTGGACAAGGCATTCATTTCCTGCACCAGGAAATCCAGATCAATATCCGGGTTACCGGCAAAACCTAACTGCACGTTCTGGGCATAACCGCCTTTACCGGCAAAGTCATTGGTGGAGAAATAGCTGCCAGGCACAGGCAGATAGCTGTTCTGCCATTCGTACTGATAAAAGACTTCGGCAGACAAATTCTCAGTCAAACCTAAAGATGCCCAGGCCATCCCCACCGGAATAAAGGCTTCTTTCAAATCGGCGCCAGGCGTACGTAAGGTGCCTACATCCACGGGGGTAATGTTAATACCATGGGGGATAAAGGTGCTTTCACCCCAGCTCAATACTTGTTGACCGATACGGACAGACAGCGGGTTAGCACCATCGTTTAATGCAAAATTGCCATACACATAAGCATCCAGTAAGCGGATGTCACGGCACGCCAGTTCGCGGGCGTCTTTATCGGCACAGGGGTCTACTTTGTTGCCTGACAGCGGATTGGTGTAAGCCCCATCTTTATCCATCAGCGCTTTATCGTAGAAATAGGTAAAGCGGCTGAAGAAACCTAAATCATCTTTGGCAATGGACAACTCATGGGTGCCACGAAACACCTCAGAGAACATATCGCCTTTATCAAAATTCAGGTTACCGGCGTCACCATTGCTGGAATAAGAACCAGGCTGCGCCCAAATCTCCGCGGCGGTGTAGACAGGGTTACCAAAGGCGGTATAACCAGACCAGTTAAAACGCGGGTGGTTGACCTTACTGATGGTGTCGAAATTACGGTCTTCAGCACGCCAGCTGGCTCCGTACGAAAAGGTTGAGTCAAACACAACATCGACATCATTAAAATTGAATGTGGCGGCCTGAGCGGAGCCTGCGGTTAACGCAAACAACGCCGAAGCAACGCCGGCTGCTAATCTGTGTTTAGCAAAGGCAAGTTGCTGTTTTTTCATTGGTTAGTCTCCCCCCTGTCCCTGCAGGTCTTTGTTCTTTTTTATTTATCAGGCCAGCCAACTGCTCGGAGCTCAGCCCATTTCAAGGAAATCATTGCATCATTTTGATCAGGGTGCAAGGCTTGCCACAGAGCAAATCCTTTGATTTCTATTCAGTTTTTCATCACTGCCCATGGTGACTGTCGTTGCACCAGTTTGAGTCATCTGGTTTTTACTGCCACAACCGAGCTAACTTAATGAAAACACAGGCTAAAGTATGAAAAATCGAGGGGGTTGTTTTAATCCCTTGTTTAAAGTAATAGCTCTAATTAATTTTCTGTAACTGCTCAAACTTGCCATCGTCGCTCAGTGTTAATACAAAGTACCCCTGCAGCCCCTCATGTTGCATATAAGGACGAAAATGACGCAGCGGTAACTGCACTGTCTGCCCGTTGGAGGCATAGACCACCACATCGGTGATCCTGCCCTGATAAAAGGCCAGACACTGGGCTTTATCCAACAGCAATGGAAAACGGTACTGTGGCATTTAGTGGCTCAGGCTTTTACTCAGTTTTTCATACAAATCATTGCTTAAGCCCGGGCGAGCCGACATTGCGGACAGCAATGCCCTGAGCTGCCCGGCCCTGCCAGGCTCAAAGCGATGCCAGGACAATAAAGGCGTCACCAGCCGTGCTGCCAACTGCGGGTTGATGGGATCCAGTTTCAGAATGACGTCGCTGAGAACCTGATACCCCGAGCCATCAGCGGCATGAAATATCGCCGGGTTTTGCTGGGCAAAAGCCATAAATACCGCTCTGACCCGGTTTGGATTCTGCCAGCTGAACTGCGGATGTGAAGTCAGTTGCTGTAATTCAGCCAAGGTCTTTGCAGCTGGCAGGCTGGCTTTGAGCGCAAACCATTTGTCCAGAACCAGGACATCCTGACGCCAGCGCCGCTCAAATTCTGCCATCAGCGGGTCAAACAAGGGATGCTGCGCATTCCGGCAGGCTTTCAGTACCGCCAACTGATCAGTCAGGTTATCAGCACCTTGATAGGCCTGCGGTAACAGGGCGGCTCCCTCTGCCTGCATAGCCAGATAATCCAGACATAAGGCCCTGAACGCACGCTCTGCCACTTGATGTTGTTGGTAGGCATAAGCTGTGCTGGTCAGTTGCTGATAACACTGCAGCCATTCTGCAGCTAATTGGTCTGAGAGCTGACGGCGGATCTGGTGCAGCGCATCCAACAAGGCATCAACAGGCACAGGTTGGTACTGTTCAGCCAGCAATTCAAAGGAAGGGGGCGTCAGAAGTTCGGCGATAAAAGCCAAATCTCCCTGCGGCTGGCGCAATAACTCACGGTACAGATTCAAAAGTTCGATAGGAACGGTCAGCACTTGCGCCCTTTGCACCGACTGCCGAATTAAGTCACTCCAAATCTGCTGCATGGCATCCCAACGGGCGACACCGTCTTCTGCACTTTTCACCACGGTCAGCAGCTGGTGCAGACTTTGATTGTACTGCAGGCGTACAGGTGCAGAAAAATCGGCCAGAACCACCACCACGGGCTCTTGAGCCGCGTGAAATACACTACTTTGCTGATAGTCTGTCACTTCCACCAGATGTGTCTCCTGGTGCTCTGGCCATAACAGCTCTATACGCACTGGCAGTAGCAGATTGCGTTTTTCCTGCTGGTCAGCCGTCGGTGCAGTGTGCTGGCAAAATTGCAGTTCGAGCTGCTGCAATTCAGGGTGGAAGATTGAATTCACCTGCAGTACCGGCGTGCCAGACTGACTGTACCAGCGGCGGAACAGGCTCAGATCACGGCCATTGGCATCCTGCATGGCACTGACAAAATCATCACAGGTGACCGCCTGCCCGTCATGCCGGGCAAAATACAGATCCATGCCCTGACGGAAGCCGTCTTGCCCAAGCAATGTATGTAACATCCGGATCACTTCTGCGCCTTTGTCATAGACAGTCACTGTGTAGAAGTTATTCATCTCCAGCACCTGCTGTGGCCGGATCGGATGTGCCATTGGGCCTGCATCTTCAGCAAACTGATGAGTACGGATAGTTTTGACGGCGTCGATGCGGCTCAAGGTAGCCGAGGCCATATCCGCACTGAATTGCTGGTCACGAAACACCGTCAGACCTTCTTTCAGGCTCAGCTGAAACCAATCGCGGCAGGTTACCCTGTTGCCGGTCCAGTTGTGGAAATACTCATGACCGATAATAGATTCGATATTGTATAAATCAGTGTCTGTGGCTGACTGAGGGTCCGCCAGCACATACTTGCTGTTAAACACATTCAGGCCTTTGTTTTCCATCGCCCCCATATTAAAAAAGTCGACCGCCACCACCATGTAGATATCCAGGTCGTATTCCAGACCATAGGTCTGTTCATCCCAACGCATGGCCCGTTTTAAGGCTTCAAGCGCAAACTCGGCGCGAGCCGCATTGCCTTTGTCGACATAAAACTCCAGCGCAACTCTGCGACCCGATCGTGTGATGTATTCCCCTTTCAGGCAGTCGAAATCCCCGGCCACCAGTGCAAACAAATAACAGGGTTTAGGGAAAGGATCGACCCAGGTTACCTGGACGCGGCCATCAGTTAGCTCCCGCTCTGCGACTTTATTGCCATTGGACAATAAGGCCGGGTAGCTCTGTGGATTGGCACTAATATGGGTGGTAAACCGCGCCATCACATCTGGCCTGTCCAGGTAATAACAAATTCGGCGGAAGCCTTCGGCTTCACATTGGGTGCAAAATGCCCCATTCGACAAGTACAGACCTTCGAGTGCTGTATTTGCTGCTGGGTTAATCCGAACCTGTAACTCCAGTTCCGCCTGGGCAGGCATCGCAAAAATTGTTAACGACTCGTCCGTCACCTCATACTGCTGAGCAGCCAAAGGCTGACCATCCAGTGTGATGGCAACAAGCTCAAGGTGCTGACCATCCAGGACCAACTGATTGGCGCCTTTTTTTTGCGCTTTCACCTGATAACGGGCGGTCACCAGGGAGCACTGTGGCTCCAGCTCAAACCAGAGTTCGACATCTGTGATTGTAAACTGCGGGGCTTGGTAATCAGCCAGTCGTTTGGCCTGGCGTGTGGTGGTCTGAGTCATGGCTGTCGTATCCACTGGTTAAATCTGAATGAAGTCTGTCCAATGCTAGGAGTAAAAAGAAGGCCAGTAAACTGGCCTGCTGTTGCTGTTATTTGTTTTGCACCGCGGCTGTGTAGGGGGTGTCCGGCGGAGTCAGTTTCAGCACTTTAATGCCCAGGTAGGCATAAATCACCGCCAGTACCGGGTTAATCAGGTTAAAAAACGCATAGGCGGCATAATCCAGCGGATTCACATTCAGCACACCGTGCATATAAGCACCGCAGGTATTCCAGGGGATCAGCGGGCTGGTAATGGTGCCCCCGTCTTCCAGCGTCCTGGACAAATTCACCGGTGCCAGACCACGGCGTTCATACTCTTCCTTAAACATCCGGCCCGGCATCACAATGGACATGTACTGATCGGCCGTCAGAATATTGGTGGCAAAACAGGTGGCGATGGTGCTGGTGATCAATGACCCTGTGCTCTTGGCCCAGACCAGAATGCCCTGAATAAATTTACGCAGTAAACCTATATGCTCCAGCACAGCACCAAACATCATGGCCGAGAAGATCAGCCAGCAGGTATTCAGCATTTTTACCATGCCACCACCATTCAACAATTTGTCCAGTTCGGCATTGCCGGTTTCAATCACAAAACCACCATGCAAGGTGGTCCAAACCACCTTTAGTTGTGCCAGTATTGGGTTCAGACTGCTGTCCGCCATTTTTGCCATCAGCTCAGGCTGAAACACCACAGCCCAAACGGCCCCCAGCAACGCACCGATAAAAACAGTTGGAAAAGCCGGTACTTTTTTGACGGCCATCACCATCAGCACCAACAGTGGTACCAGCATCAGCGGGCTGATCTCAAAATGCTGCTGCAAGGTTTCGCTGATAGCGCGAATAGTTGAATCGTCAGCGTTGCCTTCTGAATTAAAGCCGACAACAGAGAACAGGATCAGTGCCAACACCATACTGGGCACGGTCGTCCAGGTCATGTGGCGGATATGATCAAATAAGTTGGAGCCGGCCACTGCCGGTGCCAGATTGGTGGTTTCACTGACCGGTGACATTTTGTCGCCAAAATAAGCACCTGACACAATAGCACCGGCTGTTACAGCAGGTGACATCCCAAGCCCCGATGCCACCCCAATTAAGGCTACACCAATGGTGGCCGCCGTAGTCCAACTGGAGCCGATCGCCAACGCGACCACAGCACACAACAAACAACTGGCGGCATAAAACCAGGACGGGTCCAGAATTTGTAAGCCGTAGTAAATCAATGAAGGCACGGTGCCGGATAATAACCAGGTGCCGATCAAAGCGCCGACCGAAAATAAAATCAACAAAGCCCCCAAAGACAACGAAATGCCTTTGACCATAGCCTGCTCTATTTCGGTCCAGCTGTAGCCATTTTTCAGGCCAATAATGACCCCCACGGCTGCGGCCACAAAAAGTGCGATCTGGTTTGGACCGTATGACGAATCACTGCCGTACAAAAAGACCGACAGGCCCAATAAAAATACCAACACCACAAGGGGCAGGCTGGCATCGAGAAAACTGGGTTCTTTGACTGAGGTGTTGTGTTCCATGGTATGTCCCGACTGGCTTGGGCCAGTTCTTTGGTTTCATTCTATTGATAAAAAAGGCGGTGTTTACACCGCCTTTTTTTATTCAGCGTGATTCGGCTCGTTTGGCCATCTGACCCAGACTGAGCAAATCAATGGTGATTTGCGCCGTCTCTTCCAGCAATGGGTCCAATTTTTCCAGAACTTCAGGCACATCGTCCAGCGTTTTTACCGCTGGTAACTTCAGGCGGGCCAGACGCTCATTTACCCTTTTTAAATCTTTTGCCGAATTTTCTTCTTTGCGGGCCAGCCGCTCTTTTTCATTCAACGAAATGGTTTTTTCGTCTTTCTCTTTGTTATAGAGCGCAATATCTTCCATCAGATAGGCGTATTCAGGAGTTTTGCTGAAGCGTTCTTCGTGTTTACGCAGCAGCACAGGCACAGCTTTGCGGATCTCATTGGAGGCATTGTACTGAGCCGCAGGAATACTGTCCCAAGGCAAGGCATTCTCTTCTTTGCTTTCGCCCCACTCGCCCGGCTCAATAGGTGACGGGAACACAATGTCCGGAGTCACGCCTTTATGCTGCGTACTGCCGCCATTAATGCGGTAAAACTTGGCAATGGTGAATTGCACTGACCCCAGTGACTCTTCGAACATGTCATAGACACGACCCAAACCTCTGTGCTGCTGCACAGTACCTTTACCAAAAGTATGTTCACCGACAATCAGGGCCCGGCCATAATCCTGCATCGCGGCTGCAAAAATCTCAGAAGCCGATGCACTGTACCTGTCCACCATCACGGTGAGCGGGCCATCATAATACACCGATGGGTCCTGATCCTGGCTGATGCCAATACGGTTGCCGGCTTCACGGATTTGCACCACAGGGCCACGTTCAATAAAAAGCCCGCTCAGTGAAATAGCTTCAGGCAAAGAACCACCGCCATTGCCACGCAAGTCAATGATGACGCCATCCACTTTGTCTTGTTTCAGCTTGGCCAGTTCTTTTTTAACATCTTCAGTCAGATTGTTGTAAAAACTGGGAATGTTGATCACGCCAATTTTCTTACCGAGCGGCGCCAGTTTAGGGTCCAGCACTTCGGCTTTGGCGGCGCGGTCTTCCAGCCGGATTTTGTCGCGGACAATAGTCACCTGTGCTGGCGTGCCTGTGGTCGCATCCCCACCTGGCAGCACCTGCAACCGCACTGTCGAGCCTTTCGGGCCTTTGATCAGATCCACGACGTCGTCGAGGCGCCAGCCCACTACATCCACAAATTCTTCATCGCCCTGTGCCACACCAATAATACGGTCTTTGACTTTCACTTTTTTGCTCAAGTCAGCCGGACCACCAGGCACCAGACTCATAATCACAGTGAAATCATCGTCAGCCTGCAGCACCGCACCTATGCCTTCCAGCGACAGGTTCATTTCCTGCTGGAAGCGCTCAGCGTTACGGGGTGACAGATAGGACGTATGGGCTTCGATACTGCGCGCATAAGCGTTCATCACGATTTGGAAGACATCTTCACTTTCGGTCTGAACCAGGCGTTTTTTTGCATTTTCATAACGCTTTTTCAGCAGCTTTTTCGTTTCTGCATCATCTTTGCCGGCCAGTTTCAGGTTCAGTGCATCGTACTTCACCTTTTGCCGCCACAACTCATTCAGATGAGCCAAATCAGTCGCCCAAGGCGAATCCTCGCGCTCAAATTCATAAGCGTCTTTTTGGGTAAAATCAAAGGGGCTGTCCAGCAGCGTCATGGCATAATCAAAACGCTCCATCCGGCGTTTCAGTGCCAGATTAAACATCTCGTAAGCAATAGCAAAATCGCCAGACGCCATCGCATCGTCAAATTTAGTCCGGTATTTTTCAAAGCCGTCAATATCCGACTTCAATAACACATTTTTGAAAAAATCCAGGCTTTTCAGATAGCGGTCAAAGACTTTGGACGACAGCTGATCATCCATCCGAACCCCAAGGTAGTGCTCACGGCTAAAGTAGTTGCTGACCCGCTTTGAAGCTGTGGCGTGTTGGGGTTCCTGTTTCAGTTCAGGGGTTGGATCTATCACAGGTGCTGCAATCACAGCCCCCGACATCAGCATCACCAGAGCTGCCACAGCGGATAATCTATTCATGAGTCTCTCGTATTTGGTTACAGGCGGAACAATTTATCGCCGGTGGTTTTAATCACCATGCCTGAGTTCAGTTGTACCACAACGTCATTTTTTGAGATTTCAACAACAGTTGCAGGAACCGGCTTCTGACCAACCTTCAGCTGCACAGCAGCACCAGCTTGTAATGAGGCAAAATCCACCGCCATAAGTTCAATTTCTGGTTTGGATTCAACCGCTTTGGCCTTGTGCTCAGACCTTTGTGATTGTGCGCTTTTTGACTTGGTTTTGGCAGCAGCTTTTTTGTAACCAGCTTTGTCAGCACCTTGGGTTTTACGTTGTTCTTTTTGCTGTTCGCGCTGTTTGGCCCGCTCTTCGGCCTGACGGGCCTTGCGGCTTTCGGCGGCTTTGGCTTTGCTTTGTTCCAGCGTCTGAGCGGCATGCTGAGCCTGTTGTTCGTCAATCAGCTCACCCGCCTGACCATCCAGATCCACCCGCGCGACACCCAGTTTCACACCGGACAGGTAACGCCAGCTGGACGTGTACATACGTAACGCATGACGGATCTGCGTTTTACTGATGCCATCTTCTTCGGTCAGACGCTCAGTTAAATCCTGAAAAATACCAATTTTCAGAGGTTTAGCTTCACCCGTCAGATTAAAACACAGCGGAAATTTTTCGCTGAGCTGAGCCAGCACTTGCTTTACATCCTTGCCAGCGCTCTGAGCCGGGTTTTGTTCAATCGCAGTTGTCATGCAAAATTACTCTTCTTCATCATCTTCGGCAGGATCGTCTGGATCCACACCTTCTTCTAATCGTTGGTCTACATAGGCCAGAGCCCAGTCTACCAGTTCGTCTTCATCTGCTTCCAGCAGCACATAACCACCGCGCAGTTCGTTCCAGACACTGTGCATCAACTCGTCAATCACAGCCAGCGGACTGTCCTCTGGCAACTGTTGCCAGACGGCATGGAACACGGCATTGATTTTATCTGCGACCAGCTCTTCTTCCCCTTCCCAGTCCCCGACATCGCCGGGACTGAGCAGGTAGTCATGCACACTGGTTAAATCTTTCATAAAGTAGCGGCCAGGTGCAGTTCAAACACAGCCACCAGTTGCTCCAGCCCCTGTTGGTCCTCTGCATCAAAACGTGCCAGGCTGGGGCTGTCGATATCCAGCACCGCAATAATGTCGCCGCGCAGGCGCACAGGCAGCACAATTTCTGAATTGCTGGCAGCGTCGCAGGCAATATGGCCAGGAAATTCGTGCACATCTTTCACCAATTGCACCTGACCGCTCGACACTGCAGTGCCACAAACGCCTTTACCCACGGGGATACGCACACAGGCAGGCTTGCCCATAAAAGGCCCCAGCACCAGGGTGTCGCCTCTTAAAATATAAAAGCCTGACCAATTCAGATCAGGCATTTCATTAAATAACAATGAACTCAGGTTGGCCATATTGGCGACCAGATCAGGTTCATCTTCTATCAGTGCTTTGGCCTGCTGGACCAACAACGCATAAAATTCAGCTTTGCTTTCGCTCATGAACTCTTTTACTACCCAGACTTCAAAGGCCCTTACATTACTTGGTTTAACGGCAAATTTAAACCTCTGGGCAGAAAAGTTTATGCTCCCTGGTCCCGTGGCATCAAGGTTTGGTCATTTCAAACTCAACCGACACTTCAGCACGGATATCGGTCTGACCAAAGGCCACTTCCGCACTGTCGGCCATCGCTTTGGTCATGCGCATGACAGGAGCTGGAGCATAGCCCTGCTCCTGAATGCGCTGCGCGCTGCCGAGTGTCATCTGGTTGGCTTTGGCCAGTAACTCTGCTTTGCTACGGGCATTGGCATAGGCATCCAACAAGGCCTGTTGATACAGCTTCGGTGCATCACTGACCAGAAACTCGGTCTGATTCAGCTGTGTCACCCCCAGATCGGCGGCTTTTTGCAACACAGTGCTGTACAGACTCAAGTCCTGCAAGGTGACGTTCACTTCCCGCGCCACCAGATAACGCTGCGGCAGCTTTTGTTCAGGGTCGTGCTGATAATCCGGCTGGATACGCAGCGGTGCATTACTGAAAAACTCCGGTTTAATCCCCAACTTAAGCAAGGCTTTACTCAGTTGGTCCGTTTGCTCGTCGACCTGAGTTTTGGCGGTACTGACCTGCTCCGATTTTTGCTGGATCAGCATCGTCAGCTTCACCGCATCGGGTTTAGCCTGCAGCACCGCAGACCCAGACACCGACACCAGCGGCGTTTGGGGTTCAACCGCCCACAAAGGGCATACAAACAACAGTGCACTCAGCACCAGAGGGTAGGTTTTCATTGATATTCTCCTTCAGTTCGTCAGGGGCAGTCTGGCAGGCGCTGACTGAACCTGACCTGAAATCAGAGCTTCAGTACCCGCTCGACGGCCACCTGAGTGAGTGGGTGATAGCCGCCCCTGGCTTGCTGGTAGATCTCAAGCGCCATGGCTTTACCACCCGGCATAGCGGCCAGTTGTTGATACAAAGGCACCACAAACTTGCGCCGCCCAACCTTCAGTAAAAAAGTTTTGATATGCGGCAATGCCTGCTGGTAATTGCGGCTGATGGCCTGCTTAAACCAGGCGGAGGCAATCTCGGCATTCTGGCTCTGACTCAGACCAAATTTCTGATCCAGCGCCGCCAGTTGCTCAGGGCGGACACTAGCAGACAGCTGATGAATAAAATGTAACCATTGGTGAATCGACCAGTCTTGTGTCTGCAATTTGCTCAGGTCACTACTTTGTTGCCACTGGCTGGCCTGCTGGTCAACCTGGGCAAAGGCATCGGACTCTGGCGCCACAAAAGTACTGGCAAGACCTGGCTGATTCAGCCACTCCAATACTTCACCAAAACTGACAGTGTCCGGCTGCTGCAATAAGGTCTGGCGCAAGTAACGTAAAAAGCGCTCGGTGTTCATGCTTTGAAAGGCGAAATTGGCGAAGTAGTGCTTCAGAAAGGCATCGAATTTTTCACGGCCAAAACGCTGCTCAAGAAACTGCAGCAGCAACATGCCTTTGACATAAGGCACCTGAGTAAAGGCTTCATCCGGATCCCGCCCTGTGTAATCGGTCACCAGTCGGGTGTCTGCCGGGTCCAGTGCCGCTAATTCAGCCTGCAGTTCCTGCACCGCCAGCTGGCGCTCGAGCAAAGCCCGGTCTTCACCAAAGACGGCGGCCATAATGCGGTTTTCTACATAATTGGTGAACCCTTCATTGAGCCAGAGCTCGTGCCAGCTGGCATTGGTCACCAGATTGCCCGACCAGGAATGCGCCAGCTCATGGGCAATCAGGCTGACCAGGCTTTTATCGCCAGCAATGACGGTCGGCGTAATAAAAGACAACCGCGGATTTTCCATGCCCCCAAACGGAAAGCTGGCCGGTAACACCAGAATGTCGTAACGGCCCCAGGCATAATCACCGTAAAGCTGCCCTGCCACCTGCATCATCTGTTCGGTGTCGGCAAACTCGGCGACAGCTTTGTCCAGCCAGGCGGCTTCCGCATAGACCCCGGTGCGATCCGACATGGCTTTAAACTGCAAGTCGCCGACCGCCAGCGCAATCAGATAAGCCGGGATTGGCTGAGGCATCTTAAACTGGTAATCCCCGTCCCGTTCAGTATTGGCACTGTTGTCAGCACCCATCACAGCGAGCAATGATTTGGGTGTATGGATACGGGCATTGAAGGTCAGCCGACGTTCCGGTGTGTCCTGCAAGGGGATCCAGCTGCGCGCATGAATGGACTGCGACTGGCTGAACAGGAAGGGCTGCTGCTTTTCTGTGGTCTGTTCAGCGCTGAGCCACTGCAGGCCCGACGCATTGGGGCTGGTCTGGTAATAGACCCGCACTTTGTTGTATTGCTGCTGGCAGGCAATAATCAACGCCTGACCGTGGTCGGCCTGTTTGGCGCCCAGCTGATACGGCAACAACTGCCAGCTTCCCTCGCTTGTTTGCCCCATAACGCGCCCAATGGTTAAATCACGGCTGTCCAGTACCAGTTCACGTGTATCCGGATGATGCCATTCCAGCTCCAGCTCGACAAAACCAGACAGTTGTTTTTTGGCAAAGTCGGCGGTCAGATCCAGATGCAGGTGTGGATGGGAGACCAAATCTGAATTACTGAAACTATGGGGGTCGGCTTTCACTGCAGCAGTTAAAAATATCAAGACAACAACAAGCAAACGCATCACTCAACTCCGGGTTGTACATAGGCCAGCGGGTTGGCCGGATAATAACAGACCTGTTGCTGGGCCTGATGACTGAAACGGCGGGTTTCTTTGTGTGGCAGTTTCATAAAACCGCCCACCCCTTCGCCCTGGATCAGCGGCACTTTGGCCAGAATATCGGCCAGCAACGACGCAAACTCCTGCTCTTTGCCCGGGTCGAGCAAACGAAAATAATTGTGTATTTTCATATAAAAGGCCGTCACTTCAAAAATAATACAGCCGGTGTGACGGATCAGGTTCAATGCCGCCAGGTCCGCCATAATGGCATCTGGCAACACCAGTTGTTCATCCGGATCTTTGCCGTCTTCAAAATAACTGTGCTGTGCACTGGGTTCATCTGGCAGGCTCTGTCCTACCTGATACTGAATTCTGGTACCGGCTGGCACCACAAAGGCCTGATCCATTTGGTCCCTGGCCAGGTGGATGGTCTGGCGCGCATCAAATAAACAGGCCTTAAACACCCCTACTTTGGCAATGGCCCTGGCCAGCTGCACCATATTGTTCACCGCCACCACAAAAGCCTGCTGCAGGCTGTCGTCAAACAGGTTCAGGCTTGAATCAATAAAGACCCCGTCCGCCCGCCAGTGAATAGCAAGGCCTCCTGTGACCGGGTAACGGCCCAAACGACTGACAGCCGCCACAAAGGCTTTTTCCGTTTCGCCCATGCCTTCAAGGTAATTTTTGTAGTAACGCTCCAGCTGCACATCGTCGACATACTGAATGCCTTCTTCGTCACTGTGTTCACGCAGGAAGGACTTGCGGGAGGAGTACACCACTGTATCCAACTCCGCCCTTTTTACCTCCACCCGTACCGGCAACTGAGCCGCGGTCGGCAATAAAGGCAAGTCAGGCGTCACCAGCTGCTTGAGCTGTGGCATGCGCTGCAGAAAATAATCGCCAGCCTGCGCCCTTAATTGCGGGTCGTCGGCCAGCAGGCTGTCAAGCAAGGTGGCAAACTCCACCGGTAAACCCAGGCTACGCGCCGGAATAGCCTTACGGCCAAAACGACAGGACTGGCCGGACGCCAGCGCATACAAAGTGCTGGCCACCCCCTGTTCGTCAAAACGTGGGCTGGATAAGGCGCCGCTGCGCTGCTCTGGTCCAATAAAATACACATCGCCCAAACGCGCATTGGTCGTTTGTAAATCGGAGGACATCAGCTGCATCACATTGTTGCAGATGTACTGTCCCTGCGCATCCAGCTGGGCAAACACCGACGAGCCCCAGTCGACCAGGCTGATTTGACCTGAGCTTTCGTCATAGACAATATTGGACGGTTTCACATCGCCATGCACCAAAGGCGCAGGCTCGCCATCTTTTTGATGCGACCGCAGCACCTGCAACAGGCTGGCAAGCTGAGCCGCAATATTGAGCAATAAACGCACCGGCAGGCGGCCATGACGCAGGCTGTAGTGTTCCAGGTCCATGCCTTTGGCACGGCCCATCATCAGAATGCCCTGCTTTTTCACCAACTGATAGGTCAGGTAAGGCGGTACATTCGGGTGCTGCAGCTGCGACAGCATATAGGCTTCATCGGCCAGCCGCTCCTGAATATGAGGTGGTAAATTAACCCGGCTGAATTTAAACACCACCTGGTTGTCTTTGCTGTCAAGGCCAGCAAAGACAAAGCCATACGCCCCTTTGCCAACCAGTTCGATCTGGCGATACCCCAGTTTTTCCAGCTCCGACATACAAAGCGCCACCCAGTCCTTTAACTTTTTCGCGTCATTGGCGTTGAGCAGATAAACCGACTGTTCTTCCGGTATATAAAAATTCCGTAACTGATGTTTTTCCATCGAATGCTTTGCTCTGGCGCAATAAAAAACCCTGCAATGGCAGGGTTTTAACAAAAATACCGGGTGGAAGCCAGCGCTTAACGCAGACTCAGTAACATCGAAGCCGGTTGCTCCAGGTAGCTCTTCCACAAATTGGTGAAACGGGCAATGGTGCCCCCATCAATAACGCGGTGATCGCCGGACCAGCTGATTTGCATCAGGGAACGGGCTTCCACTTCGCCTTTGGCATTAAAACGCGGCAGTTGCTGGGTTTTGCCCAGCGCCACAATGGCCACTTCCGGTTTATTGATAATGGGGGTCGCCACAGTACCGCCAATGGCACCAATATTGGAAATGGTGATGGTGCCGCCTTTTAAATCGGCCGGACTGACACGGCCTTCGCGCGCCGCCTCGGTCAGTTTGGTCAGTTCAGTGGCAATCTGCAGAATGGACTTGTCCTGACAGCCTTTGATATTCGGCACCAGCAGACCGACTTTGGAATCCACCGCAATACCAATATTGTGGTCGTCAAAATAGGTCAGCTCGGTACAGTCGGCGTTCACCTGACTGTTTAAAATCGGGAACTGCTGCAGCGCGAGCGACATGGCCTTCATAAAAAACGGCATCATGGTCAGTTTCACGCCTTGTTTGGCGTACTGATCTTTCAGCTGCAGGCGCAGCGCAATCAGGTCGGTCAGGTCGATTTCTTCGCAGTACGTAAAATGCGGAATGGTCGACACCGATTCCATCATCTGCCGTGCCATCGCCGCTTTCACGCCTTTGATTGGCTCTTTGCGGCTGCCACCTGCGGTTGCACTGGAGGCCGGTGTGGCAACTGCCACCGGCGCGGCTGCCTGGGCAGGAGCTGCGGCGCCTGAGGCAAAGGCCTGTACATCCTGCTTATAGACCCGGCCTTTGTCGCCCGAGCCTGGCACCTGGGTTAAATCGACACCCAGTTCCCGGGCTAAACGCCGCACGGCCGGGCTTGCCACGGCTTTGCCTGAGGAAACGAAGGCAACAGGCGCTGAAGACTGCTGTTTAGCAGCTAAAGGACAAGCTGCGGTCTGCGCAGCTACTTGCGCTGTAGCAGAGGCGCCAGTTCCGGCAATTTGCTGCTGAAACAAAGGGCTATGTACTTTGGCAATTTCGCCTTTGGCGTAATACAGTTTCACCACTTTGCCAGCATGTTTGGCCGGGATCTGCACCAGGGCTTTGTCCGTCATCACATCACAGACCGGCTGATCTTCCGCCAAAACATCGCCTTCTTTCACCAGCCAGTCAACGATTTCACATTCCACTATGCCCTCGCCGATATCCGGCAGGATAAAGTCTTCCAGCACTGTGCCAGAAACCGCCGCCTGAGCGTGCGGCGCCGCCACAGCGGCAACGGCAGGCGCAGTGCCGGCCAGCTGCATTTCAAACAGCGGTGCATGCACCTTGGCGATATCACCTTTCTGGTAATACAGCTTAGTAACCACACCGTCATACACAGCCGGGATTTGCACCAGCGCTTTGTCGGTCATCACATCACAGACCGGCTGGTCTTCTTTGATGGTATCGCCTTCTTTAATCAGCCATTCCACCACTTCGCATTCAACAATGCCTTCACCAATATCCGGCAGAATAAAATCTTTTTTCATCAGTTCTGCCCTCAGAAATGGTACGAGCGTTTAATGGCTTCGTAGGTTTTCAGGTGGTCGGCCACGTATTCTTTTTCCAGCGCCAGCGGATAAGGCGTATCCAGACCGCACACCCGTTCAATCGGGCTTTCCAGGTGCAGGAAGCAGCGCTTCTGAATGGTCGAGGCAATTTCTGCGGCAAAACCACCAGTCAGCGGCGCTTCATGGTTAATGACCAGACGGCCGGTTTTCAGCACTGAAGCAGCGACGGTGTCGGCGTCCCAGGGCTGAATGCTGCGAAGGTCAATCACTTCACAGCTGATGCCATCGGCTTCAGCCATCTCTACCGCTTTTTGGATAATTTCCATCTGCGCCCCCCAGGCGAGCACAGTGACGTCTTTGCCTTCCTTCACCACTTCGGCCTGGCCAATTGGCAGCTCGTAGTACTCTTCCGGTACTTCACCGACAGAAGCGCGGTAGAGTTTCTTAGGTTCAAAGAAAATCACCGGATCCGGGCAGTTAATAGCCGCCAGCAATAAACCTTTGGCCTGAGCCGGATCACGCGGCACCACAATTTTCAGGCCTGGCGTGTGGGCAAAATAAGCTTCTGGTGACTGGCTGTGGTAATGACCACCGGCAATACCACCGCCGTAGGGGCTACGAATGACCAGACCACCCACGTTAAACTCATTGCCTGAGCGGTAACGGAACTTGGCGGTTTCGTTCACCAGCTGGTCAAAAGCCGGGAAAATGTAATCGGCAAACTGAATTTCAGCGACCGGTTTCATGCCCTGCGCCGCCATGCCATTGGCAAAACCGGCAATGCCCTGTTCAGTCAAAGGCGTGTTAAAGCAGCGGGCTTTGCCGTATTTTTCCTGCAGTTTGCTGGTGGCTCGGAACACCCCACCAAAGTAACCCACGTCTTCACCAAAACAGACCACGGCGTCGTCTTTGGCCATCGCTAAATCCAGCGCGTTGTTAATCGCCTGCAGCATATTCATTTTGGCCATTAGTCTAATCTCCCCGCCGTCACCGGATAGGCATCCGGGTATTTTCTGATATGAGCTTTGAGTTCTTCGAGTTGTTCGTTCAGCAGTGGAATAGGCTCGGCATAAACGTCTGACATCAGGTGTTCAATACCTGGTTTGGCGACTTTTTCCGCCACTTTCAGTGCGTCGAGGATTTCCTGGCGCAATAAGTCCAGTTTGGCTTTGTCGGCTTCTTCATCCAGCCAGCCCTGTTTCACCAGCCACAGACGGAAACGCGAGACCGGATCGTTTTTACGCCACAGTTCTTCTTCTTCTTTCGAACGATAACCGCTTGGATCGTCTGATGAGGAGTGTGCGCCCAGCCGGTACGCCATAGATTCAATCAACACAGGTTCGTTGTGTGCCAGCGCATAATCACGGGCCATTTTGGTCGCCTGGTACACCGCCATAATGTCGGCGCCATCAACCCGAATGGATTTCATGCCATAGCCCACAGCACGGCAGGCAATACCATCGCCTTTAAATTGCTCATTGGCTGGGGTTGAAATGGCGTAACCATTGTTACGGCAGAAGAAAATCACCGGAGCATTGTGTACTGCGGCCATATTCAGACCGGCGTGGAAATCGCCTTCTGAGGCGGCCCCTTCGCCAAAATAACACAAGGTGATGTTGGGCAAACCACGCAGCTTCTGTGCGTAGGCATAACCGGCCGCCTGCGGGATTTGGGTGCCCAGCGGCGACGAAATGGTCATGTAATAAATGTCTTTACTGCCATAATGCACCGGCATCTGGCGCCCTTTGCCCAGGTCTTTTTCATTGGAGAACAGCTGGTTCATAAACTGTTCCAGACTAAAACCCCGGTAACGCAATGCCCCCTGCTCACGGTACTGTGCCATGATCATGTCCTGGTCATGCAAAGCGGCTGCGCTGCCGATGGTGGCCGCTTCTTCGCCCAGACACTGCATATAAAAGCTGATACGGCCCTGACGTTGTGCCGCCAGCATACGTTCGTCCAGCACACGGATAAACTGCATGGTGTCGTACATTTTCAGCGCCTGCTCTTTGCTTAGTTCAGGCAGGGTTGCGCCTTCATAGACAGTGCCATCATCTTTGAGCACTCGCAGGGTGGGAATTTCTAACGCATAGCCGCTGGTAAAGCCAGCACTGTGCACCGTGGATATGGTGGCATTATTCGGGTTCGTCATAGGTGTCTCTTTTGGTTGTTTCCGTCAGACGATGGTCACCCAGAGTACAACACAAAACGCGAACGCTTTGATTGCCCCCGGAGCCCTGACAATTTGAGGCCTGAACCGACCTTCTTTAGTTCTTTCTATTTCGAGTAAACGGCCGCAACTTTACCTTTACGTAAACTGCATTGCAACCAAGAGTGCACAGAAAAGCAGCCCTGAAGGCTGCTTGCTGTATGGCATTTTGTACTGATTGCGTTTTTTTTCGCCGTCAGCCAACTTTGCCGGCCACAGATACCGGCTTCACCAGCAACATGGCCCGCTGCCCCACAGCGACTTTCGGGTTAGGGAAAATCACCGCTTCGCCTTCGACTTCAACCTGGTATTGCACGCCTTCATCTTCAGCCAGCACAGTGCCAACCGGGAAACTGGTAAAATTTTCGATGCTGTCTGCAAAACACAACCTGAAAGCGTCGGTTTGTTTGTTGATGGCGCGGCGTACTTCGTAAAAGTTAAAGTCGGCTTCGGTAAACTCAGGAAACTGCAGCGGCTGACCACTGATAAGAGCCCGCAGCGCGCTATCGGCGGCACTGAAGCGGCTTAAATCGTTCTGCCCAAAAGGCCGCACTTTGCCAAGTTCCAGCGTAAAGCCATGGGCCTGACAGCTTTGCGCCGCAAAATAACTGAAGGTGCTGGCCGGGCTTTGCATCAGCAAGAAGGTGTCAATGCCACAGCTTTTGAGAAATTGCAGTTCAGTTTTGCTCCAGTTTTTGCCATGCAAAAACGGATAGACCGCAAACTTTTCAAAACGCGAGCCACGAATGGCGGTGTGTAAGTCATACAGCTTGCGAACCCGCTCGCCAGCGGGAGCCTGCTGGTAAAACTTCAGCACACTCTCTTCCAGCAGTTTCGCCCGTTCACGCTCTTTACTCTGGCCGCCTTCGCTGCTGGAGATGCCGTCTTGACTGTGGTGGCCGGAAAACAGCCGGTTTAAATTATCTTTAATTTCCCGAACTCCGGCGTTGATGGCCCAGGGGTTGCCGAATAAAAACAACACCCGCTCGGTCAGATGCAGTTTTTGTTGCAACACATCACGCAGTATCGCATTGCACAGTTCGATCGGGGCCGTCTCATTGCCGTGGATACCAGAGGACAATACGATGTCTTGCGCCCCAGGTTCTGCAGGCTCTGCCACTAACACTCCTGTATGCCAGACGGCAATGTGGGTGCCATTGGGCAGCTGAAATTCGAAAGCGGGCAACTGGTCTGGCTGCTCACGGGTCAGGGTAAGAAAATCGGCGGTCGCCTGAAGTTGGGTTGATGCTTGTCCGGCAGAAATTAACGACATGGTACTGAGGCTCCATTCTGGCTGCGCCTTTTTGTAATCTGCTGGGTTGTGCAATGCAGGCGCTTAAATCGGCCCTAGTGTAACGGCAAATACGCTGATCGCAACTGCGCTGACAGCAAAAGGGCTGAGCGTATGGACCTGGATCAGGCTCACATCACCAGCACAGCTGCTGCCACCACCAACAACAAACCGGCCAGATCGCCAGTTTTTAGCCGCTCTTTGAGCACCAGAGTGGAAATCACCAGGCTGAACAGCACTTCCACCTGCCCCAGCGTTTTGACATAAGCCACGCTTTGCAGGCTCATTGCGGTAAACCAGCCCAATGAGCCCAGTGCACTGGTGAGGCTGCTGAAAAAAGTCAGGCGCCGACAACGCCATAAGGTGATGAGGGTGGCGGGCTCTTTCAACAGCACCCAGCTGCCCAGCAACAGGCTTTGGGTCAGGATCACCGCCAGCAATACCCAGGCCGCAGCAGGCAAAAACACCAGGCCCGTCGACAGCGCCGCGTCTCGCACCCAAAGCCCGGCCAGTGCAAACGCAAGGCCAGAGCCTAAACCTAAACCAAGCACAGGCCAGCTGAACGCTTTGGTTTTGCTGGCCCCTGCCAGCAAAAATACCGCTACACTGCCAAGTACCACGCCGCACCAGCCAAGGGCACTCAGTTCAAGTTGCCAACAGGCCACACCAAGCAGTGCGGCCAACACAGCTTCACTTTTGGCCAGCCCCACCCCAATGGCATAGTTTTTCCAGGTGAAGAGTTTGACCATCAGTGCAGTCGCCAGAATTTGCATCACGGCCGCGCCCAGCACATAAGCGACAGTGGCAACCGAGATTTCTGGCCAGTCATAAGGTTGCCATTGATACAATCCCAGCAGGTAGAGCAGCGCCAGCGGGCTGGCAAACAGAAATCGCGCCAGCGTGGCGCCCAGTACCGAGGTTTGTGTCGATAAGGTCTTTTGCAGCGCATTGCGGATAGCCTGCATCAGCGCCGCCAACAAGGTAAAAGGGATCCATAAAGACATATAGAAGTCCAGATGCACAAAAAACCATAATGCCAGCAGAAAGACCCCGTCACAAGTAGCAACAGAATCAAAGCAGAAAAAAGCCCACTCAGTGGGCTTTTTGGGGTCCTCGGCTTTTCACTCTGGTTACAGACCGCAGGCGGCACCATAAATCGATTGAGCCCATTGCGGGTTATCGATAAAGGGGTTGCGGTTTTGCTGGCGTTCGTAAATGCGGTTGTTGCGGCGGATTTCGGTGGCATCCACCGGATCTTGCAGGTGCCACTGCAACAAGACACAGAGTTTGCCCATCTCTGGCGCACTGCTGCCTGTTGGCGCATAGTTGCGCAGCACCAGATCAGCCACCCCGCTGTCGTCGCCGCCTTCATAACGCACATCCATATAGAACATCATGCGGGCCACATCCCCTTTAACAGCATTGCGCGGTTCAAAACTGTCACTGTCAGTTTTATTGCCTGGCGCTTCGCCTATTTCGGTGCCGCCGAGGTCGAAGTCTTTATTGCCGCGGGTTGAATTCACCGATACGTCGGCTGGCCTTAAATGGTGAATATCGGTGTACGCGTATTGGCTTTCATTGGGAAAACCATGGCTTTTCGCCCAGACGTGTTCACGGTTCCAGGCGTCCTGAGACGTGCTGGCCCCCGCACGGAAGCTCTTGGCCTGAGAGCGGCCTGTGTACAGCAGAATCACATTGTTGCTGTTGCTCGGATCTTCGTCTGTGTATTCCAGTGCCGTCCAGACGTCCGCATAACTCAGCCGCAGGTGCCCCCGTAAAATGCCGTTTAACGCCGATTTCAGCTGGCTGCCGCTTTTGCCAGCTGCGGCAGCATAATACTCGGCTTCATTGACAGGGTCACCACCGGGTTCTCCGCCACCACCGCAGTCTGTGCTGAACACACCAGAGCCCGGGTTGCCTGTGCTTGCCGACACGGACCAATCGGCTGGCGAATTGCTGTCGGTGCTGCTGGTTCGGCTGATGGATTTATCGACGGCATTCAGGTTCCAGCCGGACAAACCGCCTTCCCAACCCACTGCATCCACTTCAGTGCTGCCATTTTTAAGCCGTACATAATCGCCACTGTTGCCAAAGGCCAACGTCATGCCGGATTGCTGTGGACTGACGCCAAACAGGGACTGAAATGCACTGGTGTTTTTGGCAACCAAAAAGTAACTGCGTGCTGGAACTGTACCGGATAACGCAAAGCTGCCGCCATTGTCCTGCAGACTGAACCCCTGCAAATTGATGCTGCTACAGCTGGTGTTGTACAGCTCGACAAATTCTTCGGTGTTGTCGTTGGTGGGTGCGTCGTACAGCACTTCGCTGATCAGCAGGTTGGCTGAGCTGGCTGCACTGAAGAGCGCCAGACCCAGTAAAGCAAATTTTTTCATCACTATTCCCATTTTTTGTTGTTATGCCTGTACCTCCCTGGTGATTTTGTTCTGCCTCCCTGGCTGCGGCTTTATACTAGACAACAAAGATGACAATTTACTTACCTTATAAACTTTATTTTTACATTTTCAGGTTAAAACAAAATGCTCAGGCAGCTGCTGTATATCACTGACGACCTGGTTAGGGTCGACACAAGACTGCAGCTGACTGGCGAGAAACTGAATAAACCGCTGGGCCGGCGCCCCAAGGCGTTTGTCTTTACGCGCCACCAGATACCAGTGGCTGTGCAACGGAAAGCCCACAGCGTCAATAAGCGTCAAACCTTGCATAGCGTGTTTTAAGGTGTAATCCGACAACACGGCCAGCCCCAGCCCCGACGCCACCCCAAGCCGGATCGCTTCATTGCTTTCAATCTGCATAGTGCGGGTCAGCTCAATGCCCTGGCCACTGAGCCAGGCTTCAAACTGCATTCGGGTCGCAGAACCAGGTTCACGTATTAAAAACCGCTCATTTTTTAACTGGGAAAACTGCAAAGGCTGTGGCTGCGCTGCTGCCCAATGGTCCAGGGGGGCAATCAGTTGCAAGGGGTTTTTCATAATACGGCCGGCCTGCACCAATTCACCACTGGGCGGCTGGCTGAACAGGTAGAGGTCGTCTTCCTGTGCGGCAAAACGCTGCAGAATATGCGCTCTGTTCCCCACATTCAGTGTCACCTGCAGCTTGGGATAAGCCCGATCAAAGGCGCCGAGAATAGCTGGCATCACGTATTTGGCCGTGGTGACAATGCCAATACTGAGCCTGCCCGCCTGCCCGCCTCTGGCGTCAGCCAGTTCATTGGCCAAGTCATCAAAACGGCTGAACAGATCGCTGGCCGCCTGAAACAGGGCCTGACCGGCAAAGGTAGGTACCAGTTTGCCTTCCTTATGTTCCAATAAGGTTTCGCCAATTTCCTCAGTGAGCTTTTTTAGCTGCAAAGAGACGGTCGGCTGGGTCAGATGCAAGACTCTGGCGGCAGCAGAAACAGAGCCCGTGCGCACGACCTGCTGGTACACCTGTAACAATCTGAAGGTTAAATGCCGGATATTCATATTGATAATTATCTATGCGATACCTCAAAACAATTAATTATCAAATATACCCAAAGGCAGGCAAAATGCCCAGCCAGTTTTGATAAGGGGTGTGATATGCCTGATATTGTGATTGCGTTTTTTGCCTTTGGTCTGCTGGCCGGTCTGTTAAAGTCAGATTTGAAAGTCCCTCAGTCCATTTATGAAACCTTATCCATTCTGCTGATGCTGGTGCTTGGTTTAAAAGGTGGTTTAGCCCTGCATGGGCAGGCCAGCCTGGCCATGCTGCCGGATCTGCTGAGTGTGGCTGCCATGGGGATTGCTATTCCCTTGTTGTGTTACCCCCTACTGCGTTACCTGGTCCGGCTGAACAATGCCGATGCGGTCAGTATTGCCGCCCATTATGGCTCCGTCAGTGCCGGTACTTTTGCTGTGGTTTTGGCTCTGGCGGAGAAATCCGGTTTGGTGCTGCTGCCTGAAACCACACTCTACCTGGTGATGCTGGAACTGCCGGCCATCGTTATTATGCTGGGGCTTTATGGTGCATTGACCCATCAGGGCAAACAAAGCCAAATCTGGCGGGAAGCCCTGACCAGCCGCGGCGTTTTGTTATTGGGTGGTGGGGTGCTGATTGGCTATGTGTATGGGCCTGAAGGCCTGGCGCCAATTGAGCCGGCGCTGATTGGTGGCTTTAAAACCATGCTGGCACTGTTCTTACTGGAAATGGGGCTTTGCACCGCCAAAGTCTGTCATCCGCTCCCCTGGGCACATTGGCGCCTGATGCTGTTTGCCGCTGTTGCACCTTTTGCACTGGCCGCTGTGGGTTTAGGCCTGGGATTGCTTCTGCAGCTGCCCTCAGGTTCACTGCTGGTGTTAACCACTCTGGCTGCAAGCGCCTCTTACATTGCAGCCCCGGCAGCAGTGCGGGCCAGTGTTCCGGACGCCAATATTGGCTTGGCCATGCTGGCCTCCCTGGGCATTACCTTCCCGGTCAATGTGCTGATAGGGGTACATGTTTATCAGGGCTGGGTGGAGGCTTTCAGTACACAGCTATAGCCCTGCTCTGCTGTCAGCGGCCATTAAACGCAGAATTCTTGAAAGGATGGCAGCCGACCCCCATTGCATCAGTAGTTTTATACCAAGCGGTCAAAAATTCACAGGCCGCTTTTTGGAGCTCTGATGATTCCTTTATCCATTCTCGATTTGGCCCCCGTTTCCAGCGGCTACAGCATTGCTGACAGTTTCGCCGCCAGCAAAGCCCTGGCCCAACAGGCTGAGCAACTGGGTTACCACAGGTACTGGCTGGCCGAACACCACAATATGCCCGGTATCGCCAGCGCAGCGACGTCGCTGCTGATCAGCCATCTGGCTGCTGCCACCTCCACCCTGAGGCTGGGCGCCGGTGGCATTATGCTGCCGAATCATTCGCCACTGGTGATAGCTGAACAATTCGGAACCCTGGCCACTCTGTATCCAGGCCGGATTGATTTGGGTCTGGGCCGGGCGCCAGGCAGTGACCATACCACAGCCCAGGCTCTGCGACGGCACAGTCCAAACGCTGATCTGCAGTTTCCGGCCGATGTGCAGGAACTGCAGCGGTATTTTGCCAATGCCTCCGCCGGGCAGGAAGTGCTGGCGGTACCGGGACAGGGTTTGCATGTGCCTTTGTGGATCCTTGGCTCCAGCCTGTTTGGCGCCAGGCTTGCGGCACAGCTGGGCTTGCCTTATGCGTTCGCCTCTCATTTTTCCCCTGCGCTGATGACACAGGCCTCTGCGTTATACCGCCAGGAATTCAGGCCGTCGGCCCAGGTGGACAAACCCTACCTGATGCTGGCACTGAATCTGTACGCAGCAGACAGCACGGCTGAGGCGCAGCTATTATTTACCTCTGCCCAGCAGCAGTTTGTCAACCTGGCGCGGGGTCAGGCCAGTCAGCTACCGCCCCCGGTCGCCAGTATGGACGACATCTGGTTGCCGCATGAAAAAGCCTATGTCAACCAGGCACTGGCCTGCAATGTGGTGGGGGATGCAGCCACAGTCAAACAAGGTATAGAGGATTTTGTCAGCCGGCATCAACCTGACGAGCTGATGCTGACCTGCCTGATGCACGACCCAGACGCACGCCAGCACAGTTACCGGATCGCTGCGGAACTGTTTCTGTAGGGCGCAGCAACAGCTGTCTGTTGGGGCCATCCGGTGCCCCAGCATGTTTTATGCTGATGGGAACGCCTGTTGCGGTGTCATGCCCAAGCAACCAACCAGCTGCTTCCCGCTAAAACCAAAGTAACCTTTTATTAAATTTTTCAAATCAACGCAGCAACAACAACGCAAACCCAACAAAACACAATGATATTTTTTTAATAAAATCCGTCACTTATATTGACCTTTCTTGAATTACTGCCAGTATTAGTTCACCTACTTCTACTCACTCCCCTGCTTATGAAAAAGACGCTTTTGCTTGCTGTGTTGTTGTGCTGTTCCTACGCTCAGGCTGCTGTAATTTGGCAGGATTACAGAGTCAGTTACCTCAGTGGCGATCATTACCGGTTGGGTGACAATAACCGGGATATCTATACCTTTGAGCATGCTGCCGCAACCAGTTGGGGCGACAGCTTTTTCTTTCTTGACCATATCCGGCCGGATCAGGGTGATTTAAGCAATTATGCCGAATGGGCTCCGCGCTGGAGCTTTTCCAAATTGGGGCTGGCAGACACCAAGTGGGGCCTGATCAGTGATGTTGGTGTGGCGACCACAGTGGAAATGTCCAACAGCGCCACTCACCTGCTGTATGGCCTTGGGCTGAATCTGGATGTGCCGTTATTCCGATACCTGCAGGTCAATCTGTACCGCCGCCACAATGACGGGCGCAGTGACAACTGGCAAACCACCATCACCTGGGGTTTACCTTTTACCTTGGGGGAGCAGGAATTTTTGTACGATGGTTTTATCGACTGGGCAAGCGGAAAAGACCATTACAGAGCCAACCTGAATATGACGTCACAGTTTAAATGGCTTTTAAGCAAACCACTGAATATTAAGGACAAAATCTATCTTGGTTTTGAATATGTGCTGTGGCTGAATAAATTCGGTGTCCGGGATCAACCCACAGTGCGAAGCGACGAATACAATCTGAACCTGCTGCTGAAGTGGCACTTTTAAAACGAGGCTGTTATGAATGCTGTTTCATTAAAAACCAAGCTGATTTTATTGGCTTTTTTTCCTGTTTTTATCCTGGCATTGGTGCTGATAGGCAAAGCCTATGTCACGGCGCAGCAGGAAGCCGAAGACCGGGTCACTCACCTGCGCGCCTCTTTGTATGACGAACGTAAGCAGCAGCTCGATACCCTGCTGGAACTGGCCAGCACTGCCGTCAGCTCAGTTTCAGATGAAACGGCTAAAAAGGCCATTCTGCGCAGCCTGAGGTATGAAAATGGCAACAACTACTTCTTTGTCTACGACCAACAGGGCCTGCAGATCGTCAGTGCCGACAAACCTGAGCGGGAAGGCAATAACTTTTTCGACAGTAAGTCGCCAGAAGGCCGCTATTTAGTGCAGGAGTACATAGCCGCCGCGAAAAAAGGCGGGGATTACATCAATTACAACTGGCCCAAACCGGGCAGCACAGTGGCTGCAGCTAAGCTGGCGAAAGCCGTGTTGCTGGACGATTGGGTACTGGCCACAGGTTTTTATATTGACGATCTGGAACAGATGATCGAGCAACAACGTGCAGTGATGGAACAACAGATTTACTCCGGTTTAGTGCAAAATGCCCTGATCACCCTGGTCTTGGTCGCGCTGGTTATTTTTATCGGCACCCTGTTTGCCAAAGCCATCTTAAACCCGCTGTTGAGAGTGGTTCAGGCAATGCAAGACATCGGCTCAGGCGAGGCCGATCTGACCAAACGACTGGATGCATCCGTCGGTCATGAGTTAGGCGCTCTGGCCAATGCCTTTAACCAGTTCTCCGGCAAAGTGGCCGCCCTGGTTGGTCAGGTACAAAGCTCAATGCGCAGCCTGGGCCAGTCCGCTGAGAACCTGGCCGCACTGATGCAAAAAACTGAAGCGGGTGTGGCACAGCAGCACAGCGAAAGCGATCAGGTGGCCACGGCCATTAACGAGATGTCAGCCACCGCAGAAGACGTTGCCAAGAGTGCCAGCCAGGCCGCTCAGGCGGCGAATCATGCCGAAAGCCAGGTGCACGAAGCCAACGCCAAACTGCACAGAGCCATCAGTGTGATCGGTGGTCTGGAGCAGCAGGTACAACTGGGCGTTTCGGTGATCGACAAAGTCGGCGAAGACTCCAGAAATATAGGGGCCGTACTGGATGTGATCCGCTCCATTGCCGATCAGACCAACCTGCTGGCGCTGAACGCCGCTATTGAAGCCGCCCGCGCCGGTGAGCATGGCCGCGGTTTTGCCGTGGTGGCCGATGAAGTGCGGACTCTGGCCGCGCGCACCGCCAAAAGCACCGATGAAATCAACCAGATGATTGTGTCGTTGCAACAGGGTTCAGACCAGGCCGTGCAAGCCATTAATGAAATCAAACAACACAGCCAGAACACAGTGCAGCAGGCTGAACTGGTCGATGCTGCCTTGCAGGAAATTCAGCTGTCGGTGTCGACCATCAACGATATGAATAACCAGATCGCCAGCGCCGCGGAAGAACAAACCACTGTCTCGGAGATGATCAATAAAAATGTGCATCAGATTGTGGTGATTGCTCAGGAAACATCAAGCGACACCTCTGCCTCTGCCGCCATCAGCAAAGAGCTGATGCATTTATCGGTGCAACTCAATGCCGAAGTGTGCCGCTATAAAATATAACAAAGCACAGCACCCAAAGCAGCAGGACTTTCAGCTGCTTTGGGTCTGCATCTTTTATTACATCCCAGATTAAGTGATGTCACAGTTTTCCATTATCATTGTTCTTGGCATATTTACGACTGCTGTTCATACAAGTAGGAAATGAAACGGAAGATATTCTCAATCTTCACGCCAACGAGTATAACGCTGGGAAATGATATTTAGCATCTGTGAAGACACCCCATGACGCGGAATAGGGAACTTATATAGCAGCATAGCCTTCTATTATAATAAAGGTGTCAATTACTTCTTAGCTGCAGGTGGTTGCTCCGATTTTCTCTCTAATTTATTGAGGTAAGCTTCATACATTTTAGTAACTTGAAATAACCCCATGGTAGCAGCAAGAGCACTAAATAGTGCATAAATGAATAAAGAGAATCCAATATAACTTCCAACAAGACAGATTTTATAGAACAGTTCTCCATAATTTTTTATTAGCCAGCAATCTTCAGGTAATGAAAAGTTATAAGCCTTTGCAAAAAGCGCCGCTATGAGCGCTATAATCTGAACAAGGATGAAATGTACAAAAGTTGAATTTATTTCTGAGTATCCTGAAGTTTGTTGTCGTTCAGTTGATGCAAGAATTCTCCGAAAATCATCATCACCAATTGCAAGCCACAGAGCAAATCCGCCGAGTGAAAAGCCCAACATGTTTGGTATGACCGACAGAACTGTATCCCACCAATTTGGTGAACTCCATAAAGGATACAAGAATCCAGATAGCACCAAAGCAGCCCACACATATCTACTGGTGTAAAGCGCTTTAAACCCTCCATAGGCAAGCCAATACCTGGCAAATATACCAAGCTGCTTTAGTTGCTTGTCCTTATCTGGCATTTAAGGTCTACGTCCCTTAATTTTTTCCACCAATTTGACAGCCATTCTAAACAAGAAATCTGCAGCTGTCTCAACCTCAGGTTCATAAAAATAATCCTCAACAAGCGGATGTGAGATCGTTGAAAAATCTACCGCTCTGTTATGGATATCCTTACCTTTCACGTCGACTCGCCCATTGTGCTGAGCTATTTTTGCTTTTTCTTTCGTGTCTTCATCTACAATGATTGTTTGACCTTTAACGGCTTTCTGCTCTTCAGATATCTCCCGCAAATTACGAGCATTCATTTTTTCCAAGAACTTTTTCTCAGCCTCATCAAAGTGATCTGCATTTGGCCGATTTACAATCAACTTCAAGTTGCTGATCACGGGTAACCTTAGAGCAGTCTCAAGCGCATCAACCTCAGGGATGTGAGTGACTTCAACCTCGCCAAACATTTCAGTCAATGACTCGTCATTCAAAATTCTATCGAAAGCTTTTACTGCTGCGCCAGCAGACAGTTTGTCTCCATAAGAATAAGCTTCGTAGAACAAAAGATGACTACTGGGGATAAACACAAATGAGAACCTTGTAGTGTTGGGCTTCAAATGTTCGGGTATGCTGATTGCATCGACCTCGTAGTCATCTGCAATCTTGCTTTCAGTTAAATTGAACCACGCGCCATCTAAATCAATCTCAGAAAAGCGAACTAAATCTCCCACTATTGGTGAATCGTCGTGCCTGTCGCCCATGTTAGCTTTGCTTACAGCCGTTATCAAAGCTGACTGTCGATGCCCAATATTTGCAATCACTTTTTGTTTATTGGCACGTCTGAACAACTTGACGTAAGTTTCTGGGGAATGCGGGTGTAGAGTAATATTAATTGCACCAACGGATAGCTTTGCTTCCTTTTTACCCATTATTAAATCCTTAGTTTGGGTATGTATTTACCCAAATATAATCCAGAAGTCCTGATAAAAACAATACCAAAGTGCACTTTGACACATCAAGTAGAGGCTCAAACATAGCAAAAACAGCCTTCAAAGCTGATCTAGGTTGATGAAAAAACCTTTTCATCCTGAAATTGCAATTTTAGGATATTTCAAAGTGGACCAAAATCAGCGATAAGTAAGGAAATCCACCTGCAAAAGTGGGAGCTTACCATTAGTTAACTTTAAATTTTGATAGTATTGTGGAGATTTTTCTTAAGTAAGGATGATTGCTGACAAAGTCCTAAACTTAGTGACAGGCCATCATTCTAATAGGACCAGCGCCATTTGGCAGCCAAAAGATAAGCAGATATACAAAGAAAAAAACCTGTCAAAAAAACAGGTTATTAAATGGTCGGTACGGCGGGATTTGAACCCACGACCCCTGACACCCCATGACAGTGCGCTACCAAGCTGCGCTACGTACCGACGTGGCACACATCATAATGAATTAAGAGGTAAATGCAACGGGCAAAATGCTGACTGCGTCTTTTTTGCCCAGCTGAGGCCTCTGCCGGGCGAACGCCTGACAACGTCAGGCCCTGTGACCCCAGCCCGGCGCAGCGGAAGAATGCGGATGCGAAGAATGCACAGAGAACCGGCGCAGGTGATCCAGTCGCTGCTGGATCATCAGGTGCAGCTCACTGGCAAGCTCACAGAGGCTGACCAGAAAAAACTCATCGCCATGCAGCATAAAACGTTCAGTAGCCGGCTCATAAAGGCAAAACATGGCATCATTATCCATCCAGGTGATCACTTTGTTTTCACTGGCAACATGATGCATCTGATATCTGGGATCCGTTTGCTCATGCACCACCCGATACAGTTCAGCACCATGCCGCCACAAGGTTTCATTGCGCAGTGGGTGCTGCACGTCAGGTAAATCGAGCTCAGCTCTCAGGACCATGGCTTTATGACATAACTCCAGGCCAGTTTCACCACAACATTTGGCAGGCCAGAACACGCGGGACAACTGATGATGATGCCACAGCAAGCTGTGGATCGACTGATAGAGGCCATCACACAATCTGTGCTGGTCGCTGACGTCTTCGGCATAGTCCTCACATTGCCCCACCTGTTCCTTTACAAGCCGATAGCACATCAGCACGGCATTGGCCTGAATTTGCGCTTCAGTCAATTGCCATTCAATTTCTCTGTCATCCATCACGGGCCACCTCTGCTGCTACAGATCTGTTTTGTGTCGACCTCCTGCAAGTTTAGAAAGCGTGGGCTTAAGCGCAAGCAAGCCAAGCGTCTGTTTTAAGGGTAAATTTTTCACTTTTGAGCCTATACATTCAGAGAAAACCGCTAAACAACTGAGATTTAGCCGAAACTTGGGTTTCATTTCTTTCAAAGAATCGAGTCACGCAAGAAAGGATGCTGGGTTGTTTTTTTCGTTTTACCGCAGAAAAACTCAGTGTTGTCAAATTAGCGGCCCCGGAAGCGGCCGAATATCGTAAAATGGCGCGCTTGCCGCTCAGCACTTTGAGGATCTGTATGCTGAATTTTTTTGAACGCCTGACTCAGGCTTTTCCTGCCAAAGAACCGACTCAACCACCCAAAGGTCTCTATGCATTCTGCCGTCACTACAGCAAAGGCATGGTCATTCCGTTGCTGGTCATGTCGGTGCTCACTGCCCTGCTGGCGGCACTGGAGGTGTCTTTATTTGGTTATATGGGCCAGTTGGTGGACTGGCTGGTGACAAAAAATCCGGACACCTTCTGGCAGGAAGAGCAAAGCACACTGATCAGCATGGGACTGATGTTGGTGGTGGTTTTGCCTGTGCTGGTGTTTTTGCATTCAGCTATGATCCACCAGACCATTCTGGGCAACTACCCAATGTCAATCCGCTGGCTGGCGCACCGTTACCTGCTGAAGCAGAGTTTCGGATTTTATCAGGATGAATTTGCTGGCCGTATCGCCACCAAAGTGATGCAAACCGCTCTGGCCGTGCGGGAAACCGCCGTGAAACTGTTGGACGTGATGGTGTACGTGCTGGTCTATTTCGGGTCCATGCTGTACCTGATTGCTGAGGCGGACTGGCGTCTGGTGCTGCCTATGCTGGTCTGGCTGGTGCTGTATATTGCACTGCAATGTTATTTTGTGCCGCGTCTTAAACAGGTTTCCACCCAACAGGCTGACGCCCGCTCAGAAATGACGGGCCGTATTGTCGACAGCTACACCAATATCAGCACCATCAAACTGTTCTCCCATACCGACCGGGAATCCGCTTATGCCCGGCAGAGTATGGAGTTATTTTTAAAGCCGGTGTATCGCCAGATGCGCCTTGCCACCTGGCTGAATGTCTGGGTGCAAAGCATCAACTACCTGCTGGTGTTTGCCATTGCCGCGCTGGCCATCTGGTTATGGTCCGCGAATGCGATCAGTGTTGGCGCTATTGCTATCGCGGTCAGCCTGTCATTACGGTTAAGCGGCATGTCGCAGTGGATCATGTGGGAAGTCAGCGCTTTGTTTGAAAACATCGGCACTGTGGCCGACGGCATCAGCAGCCTGGCCAAACCACAACAAATTGTTGATAAAGCGGACGCCCCGGCACTGTCGGTCCCCCAGGGACAGATTGAATTTTCAGGTCTGAGCTTTAATTACGGTAAAGCAGTCAACGAACAGGGCCCGGTGATTAATCAGCTGAACTTATCGATCAAGCCAGGTGAAAAAGTCGGACTGGTGGGTCGCTCCGGTGCCGGTAAATCCACCCTGGTCAATCTGCTGCTGCGCTTTTACGACGCTGACAGCGGGGAAATCCGTATTGACGGCCAGAACATCCGTGAGGTGCAACAGGAGAGCCTGCGCGCGCACATCGCCATGGTGACTCAGGACACCTCCTTGTTACACCGCAGTGTGCGGGAGAATATTCTGTATGGCCGTCCGGACGCCACCGAACAGGAAATGCTGGACGCGGCCCGGCTGGCGGAGGCGGATCTGTTTATCAACGAGCTGACCGATCCCAAGGGTAATACAGGTTTTGATGCGCAAGTGGGTGAACGTGGAGTCAAGTTATCCGGAGGCCAGCGCCAGCGTATTGCCATAGCGCGGGTGTTGCTGAAAAACGCACCTATCCTGATCCTGGACGAAGCCACCTCAGCGCTGGATTCCGAAGTGGAAGCCGCCATTCAGCACAGTCTGAATCAGCTGATGGTTGGCAAAACTGTGATTGCTATCGCTCACCGCCTGTCCACCATTGCGGCAATGGACAGGCTGGTGGTGCTGGACAAAGGCAAGATTGTCGAACAGGGCACTCACCAGCAACTGATCGCAGCCGGCGGCATTTATGCTCAGCTCTGGGCTCACCAGACCGGTGGTTTTATCGGTGTCGATTAAAGTGCCGAACTGAGTACAGAAAAAAGGCCGGTGACCCGGCCTTTTTTACAATTCTGAGTCAGATTCAACTTAAACGCGGATCCGTTTCTGCTACAGCGGGTTGTTGCTGATTCTGTTGTACAAACTGACGCAGGGCAGCATAAGGTTTCAGGTCTGCCAGTTTACGAAACTCCAGCCAGTCCACCAGTGCAAACAAACTCATCGCCAGATAATCCCAGCGGGCAAAACCGCCCTGCTTCACCTGCTCATTTAATGCATCCAGACAAGCTTCAATCCGCTCATGCTGCAGGTTAAAAAACAGTTTGTCTTCGCTGGTATCCAGGCCGGAGCGCTGACACAACAACAGCTCCACCAATGAATCATTAACGGCATTAATCAGGGTCAGGGTATTTTCTTCCGTCCAGCTTAAGGCTGGCAATGTCAGCTTTTGCGCCAGATAACGATAAATCACATTGGAGTCGAACACATGTTGCCCGCCATCCACCAGCACCGGCACTTTACGCGCCGGGTTATGCGCCACCAGAGTTGCCCGTCCTGTCGCTTCAAAAATATTCAGGGCGACAAATTCATAAGGCCGACCGGCCAGCAATAAACGCAAACGTCGTACATAAGGGGATGCGACAGAACCAAATAACTGCATACCAAACTCCTGAATTACAGCTGATGTGACCGCAGTGTATACCCAAGCAACGGCAAGAAGCGAGTCTCACAGAGGCTGAATTCTGAAGCTCCGGCTTAGTTGGGTACGTCAGCATCCACCAAGTCGGTCAACCCCTGATAGCGGGGCGGCTGCAGGTAAAAATCCCAAACCGCGCGACCTATGGCAGCCATCAGCGCCTCGTCTTTATCCAGGCTTTCACGCGACGCCGTAATAAACACCGTAACCAGCACAGCCCGGCCATCCGGCAGCAGTATGACCCCCGTATCATTGACGGCGGCACGGATTTGCGCCTGAATGCCAGAGGTGCCGGTTTTATGCGCCACAACAGCAGTTTTTGGCAACTGGCCGCGCAGCCTGTTTTGCCCGGTGCTGCTATGGCTCATCCACAGCCAGAGCTGAGGCTGCAATTGGGCATTCAACAGCTGGCCAGACAGAAAACGCTGCAATATGCGGCTGGCGGCCCCGACACTGCTCCAGTTTTCAAATTGCACCGACCAGCCACTGTGCATTTGCCGCTCTGTGGCACGAATCTGTAATTCCTGAATCCCCAACTGGCGCAAATAAAGTTCCAGTTGCGCTGGCCCGCCAGTTAAATCAAACAATAAATCACAGGCATTGTTATCGCTGTCACGCACGGCATAACGCAGCAACTCGGCCAGTGTCAGGCTGAAGTTGTCCTCTTTATGCTGTTTCAGCATCGGACTCCAGCTGTTTTGCAGCAGGCTCTTGCGTTCAATCCGGATCGGCTGTTGCAAGGAAAGTTGGTTTTGCTGCACCAGATGCAGCACATACAGTGCCTGATAAAACTTAAACACACTTTGCAGTGGAAACTGGGTAGAGCCGTTAAGCTCCACCACCGGATAACCCCAGGGGTCCACCACAGAGACGCCCACTGTCGCTTTGTGCGATCGCGTCAGTTGCTCAATCCGTTGTTGTAAGGTGTCTGCCGCAGCCGGCCAGATCACCAACAACCAGACAACAGTTCCCCAAAACGGCTTACATACTCTGTTCAGCACTGACATCTGCACTCCTTGTTACAAAAAAATCCCGGTGTGTTCACCGGGATTGACGGACTGAGCATTGCGGTCTAGTTCAGGTCCCGTGGCTGCTGATCCCGCCCTTGTTCCCGCGCAGTATGCGGACGCTCACGTTGCATGTTCTGCATTTTAGGGGCCTCGAAACGTGGTGTAGCCTGACGTTCAAAACTGCGGTTTTGTTGGGGTTCGGGCCTGCTGCGCAGTTCTGGCTGATAACGGGGCACAGACTGCTCCCGCTGAACCGAAGGCTGCGGCTGATACACTCTGTCCTGCCGCTCAGTCAACGCACGTGGCTGCTCCAGGGTTCGCTGAGGCTGTGACCAGTTCCGCTCCCTGTTGCCATCCTGCTGCAGTTGTTCCCGCACCCGCGTCTGATCCGGAGCCATTCTCTGCGGCGCGTACTCAGGGTTCTGCAAAGGATTGCTGTCCAGTTGTGGCCTGTCCCGCCTCAAGGCTTCACGCCGCTGGGCTTCGTTATCAATTCGTCGTCCCATAGGTTCAACCCGCTGCCGATCAGGTTCAGTTTTGCTGCGCTGCACCAGCGCATCCCCGGTTTTGTTCCGTTCAAACTGACGTTCTTTCTCCGCAAAACGCTGCTCTTTCTGCTGCACAGAGTGATGTTTCTGTTCTATGCCCCGCTCTTCCCGGGTGCGGTTTGCCCAGTCCCGTTGTTGCTGCTGATCACGGTAACTGCGATTGGCGCTGAACTCACGGGTCGGCTGGTAGCCTGCCTGGTAACTGACGCCCCTGCGATGGTGCGGGTCGTGGCGCCAATGCTGAGATTTTTTGTGATGCACTATCTGGTGGCTGGCGTAATAGCGCGGGCTGTTCCAATGGTAATGGTGATCGATCACCACTATCTGCCGGCGCGGCCAGTGAAAGGTGCTGAAATAAAAACGTGGTGCCAGGCGGATGCCCACTCCCCAATAAAAACCGCTGCTGACGACGTAACCCCGTGGCCGTTCAAAACAGAAGGGATCGTAGCTACGCCACCACCAGGGGCCATAAACCACCAGTGGGTCGTAATAAGGCACATACACCACTTTGGGAGACGCCGGCTCAATAATAATGGTCTTCTCTTCGCGGATCACTTTGACCTGCTCTTGTCTGGCCAGGTGGCCTGACTCATAGGCTTTGCTGCGCAACGTCTGAATGCTTGCCATGACCTGCGCTTCCTGGGTCAGAAAAGCGTCACCGAGGCGCTGTGTCCAGTCAATGTCATCACTCATCCGAGCCAGCAATTCGGGAAAAGCGACCAGCGCCTTCACGCTGGGATCCCAGTCTTGCGCCTCCACGGCATTCACGGCATCTTCGCCGGTCAGATTGGGATGCTCTTGCGCCCAGCGATGCGCTTTGATCACTTCCAGCGGATAGGTAGAGGCAATTAACACATGAGACAGAACTGTGTCGGGGTACAACGCAATGGGCGCCAGCATCGCATCCAGTTGTCCCTGATTAAATTGCTGTACTATGCTGCCGGCACTTGCCGTCTGCTGGGCCAGCGCCGGGCTGATCAGTACCACCGGACTACATAACAGCACACCAACAGAAAGGTAAGGGATCAGGGGTTTCATGGCGTTTGTACTCCTGCTGCGACTGCAGCATCAATCGGCAAATACAGTGGTCTGCCGGGCCACACTGTTCAGTTTCTACATCAATGACCAGTCTGATTCAGGTATAGCAAATCCCGTGTGAACGGTTTCTGAACAAAAGTCTGCATACACCTTTAGTTGAGCATTTTGACTCGTTGAAACACTGAAGGTTTAAAACCTGTCACTAAGGCGGTGCCGAAAATCACCGTCAGTACACCCAAAATGGTGTGCCAGCCCACCTGTTCCGCCAGAAACAGATGCCCCCAAAACACCCCAAAGACAGGTATTAAAAAAGTCACTGTCAGCGCGGATGTCGCGCCTTCATCTTCGACCAGCCGGAAAAACAGCAGATAGGCCACACCGCTGCACAGCACCCCAAGCGCCAATACGGCAGCGGCGACCCCCAGACTCAATTCGCCCTGAACGGGATAGGCCCAAATCACCGGGGCCAGCATCAGACTGGATGCCCACATGGATCCATGGGCATTGGCAAAAGCCGGTACTTTTTTCGCATTTTTGGTGTAATGGGTAGCAATACCGTAACAAAAAGCCGCCGCTGCAGCTGCCACAACCGCCAGCAGTGCACCAGGTTTCAACAATACAGGGTCAAAACCGACCAGAATGGCCACCCCACTGATCCCAAGCACCAACCCCAGCAATACAGTCCAGCTGACTTTTTGCCGGAACCAGAGGATGCCAATCAAAGCGCCCCAAATCGGCGCTGTGGCATTGAGCACCGACAACACCGAGGCCGTCAGGGTTTGCGCGGCGATTGCAAAGAGCAAAAACGGTAAGGCGGAATTAAAGAACCCCAACACAAAATAATGTTTCCAGTGCTCCCGCCAATGCAGTGCCTGTTTCAGCAGTACCCCCATCAGTGCCAGAAAGAGTGCGGCAAACAGCACCCGTCCCGTCATTAAAGCCGCGGGCCCCAGCGACTCCACTGCGATACGCATAAATAAAAAAGAAGAGCCCCAAATGGCGGCCAGACTGAATAAACGAAGCAAACTACTGAGTTGCATAAAGTTCCTGCGCTTTGCCAAAACCAGTGCACAGACCTGGTTCTGCTTTGGTTACCTTTAAATAACTATGCAAGAAAACTGAAAAATTTACAGAAGCCGACTTGATGTTCTATGCAGCCCTGTTGCATAATTACCCCGCTTCATTTTTGCTTTATTGCTTCAGCCCGGACCACTTTGGTTCGGGCTTTTTCATTTTAAGCGCGGAATACACTCAGCCTTTTTCGTCCTGGCCTATGCGGCTCGCGACGGCATTGGTCTGTTGCTGGTATTTGGCGTCCACACGTTTGTTATAGGGCCGTGCGGCTTCGCCTGTCATCAGCTCAAAATTCAGCGCGCCAATTTTCATGTTAGGCCGCAGCGCCAGCGGCAAACGGCCGCTGTTATAAAACTCCAGCACTATATTGCCGGACCAGCCCGGATCAATACGATGCGCCGTCACGTGCACCATGAGCCCCAACCGCGCCAGTGAAGAACGGCCATCCAGCCAGCCGACTATATTGGCAGGCAAAGTCACAGATTCCAGCGTCACCGCCAGCGCCAGCTCTCCTGGATGCAGAAAAAAAGCCTCATCGTCCGACAGCAGAATTTCGTCACTCATTACCGAATTCAGTGCCTGCTCCACTTCTTCCCGAGGGCCACTTAAATCAATAAAAGGAGCTGCGTAAGGCCGGAACGTCCTGAACGAATGGCCAAGGCGAATATCCACACTGACGCCGCTAATCATGTCGGGTGTCGGTTTTGGCGTAATCTGAATTTTGCCTTCGTTTAAATAGGCTTCAATATCGCGGTCACAAAGTCTCATCAGTTAATCATCCGTAAAAATAATTTCGGGCGCAGCACCTTGTTGCAGCGAGCGCCAATATAAAGCAAAAATCAGTTGTCTCGCTATCTGCTTGTACTGTTCAGTGCCGGAACCTGCCTGATGCACCAGCGGGACACCGGCATCACCGGACTGGCGGATTTGCGTATCGAGCGGCAGTTGGCCAAGCACAGGCAACTGATACCGCTGCGCCAGCTCAAGCCCGCCCTGACTGCCAAATATATCATCGACAGCACCACAGCTTTTGCACTGGTAGTAACTCATATTTTCCACCAGCCCCAGCACGGGCACCCGCACCGAATTAAACATCGCCACCGCTTTTTGTGCATCGGCCAGCGCCACATCCTGCGGCGTGGTGACAATCACAGCCCCCGACAGTGGTATTTTTTGTGACAGCGTCAGCTGAATATCCCCCGTACCCGGCGGCATATCGACCACCAGGTAATCCAGCTCGCCCCAGTCAGTTTCATTCAGGAGCTGCAACAGTGCCTGACTGGCCATAGGGCCGCGCCACACAGTGGCGGAATCCGGGTCCACCAAAAAGCCGATGGACTGCACTGTGATTCCGGCGGCCTGTTTCGGCAACAGCTGTTTTTCGTCGGCTGATTCGGCTTTTTGCCCTTGCAATCCCAACATCAACGGAATGGAGGGGCCGTAAATATCCGCATCGAGCAAACCAACTTTGGCCCCCTCCTGCGCCATGGCCACAGCGACATTCACAGCTGTAGTGGATTTGCCCACACCACCTTTGCCGGAGGCCACCAGAATTACCTGTTTAATGCCTTTAAATAGCGGTGGCAACGAGTTTTGGTAGCGCAGTTCCAGCTGAAGCTTCGGGTCTAACTGCAACAGCCTTGGTAACAACTCGGTGCTGAGGCTTTGCCAGGCAAAAGGCAAGGTCAGAGTCAGCCGTTGCTCTTTGTCCTGCCAGTCGAGCTGCTGCACCACCTGGGTCAGTGGCAACGGCATTTCAGCGGGCTGAAAATCGGCGATGCATTGTGCAATGGCAGCGGGAACTTGGTTCTTGCTGCGGGATAACCAGTCAAACCACATAGACTGTCCTTGATGCAGGGGGAAACGGATGCGCTTTCATGCTGGCTATTGTATCATTAGCGCACTATTTTTTTCTGTTCTCTCTATGGGTTATCGATGACAGCACGCAAAATTCTGATCACCAGCGCTCTTCCTTATGCCAACGGCCCCATTCACTTAGGCCATATGCTGGAATACATTCAGACCGACATCTGGTCCCGTTTTCAGAAAGCCCGTGGTCACCAATGTTATTACGTCTGTGCCGACGATGCCCACGGCACCCCTATTATGCTGAAAGCTCAGCAACTGGGCATGACGCCAGAGCAAATGATTGCGCAGACCGCTATTGAGCACAAAGCGGATTTTGCCGAGTTTTTAATTGGTTTTGATAACTACCACAGCACCCACAGCGACGAAAACCGCGCTTTTGCCAACGAAATTTATCAGAAACTGGACGCTGGCGGTTATATCAAACGCCATACCATCAGCCAGCTGTTCGACCCGGAAAAACAGATGTTCCTGCCGGACCGTTTTGTCAAAGGCGATTGCCCGAAGTGTGGCGCTTTGGACCAAAACGGCGACAGCTGTGATGTGTGTGGTGCGACCTACAGTCCGACCGAGCTGAAAAACGCCCACTCTGTGGTGTCAGGCGCCACGCCGGTGCTGAAAGATTCAGAGCATTACTTCTTCGACCTGCCGGCTTTTGAGCAGATGTTGCAGGACTGGACTCGCAGTGGTTCCTTGCAGGATGAAATGGCCAACAAACTGCAGGAGTGGTTTAAAGAAGGCCTGCAGCAGTGGGACATCAGCCGTGATGCGCCTTATTTTGGTTTTGAAATTCCGGGCGCACCGGGCAAGTTTTTTTATGTCTGGCTGGACGCCCCTATTGGCTATCTGGCCAGCTTTAAGAATTACTGCGACAAAACCGGTGTCGACTTCAGCCAGTTCTGGGCCCAAGACTCTGAGGCTGAGGTGTACCACTTTATCGGCAAAGACATTATCTATTTCCACAGCCTGTTCTGGCCCGCCATGCTGCACGGTGCCGGTTACCGCAAACCAAGCAGCGTATTTGCCCATGGTTTTGTCACCGTCAATGGCGCCAAAATGTCCAAGTCACGCGGCACTTTTATTAAGGCCCGCACCTACCTGGAGCATTTAAACCCGGAATACCTGCGTTATTACTTCGCGTCCAAACTGACCAGCGGCATTACCGACCTGGACCTGAATCTGGAAGATTTCGCCCAGAAGGTAAACTCAGACTTAGTCGGTAAAGTGGTGAATATCGCCAGCCGCTGCGCCAGCTTTATCAGCAAGAAGTTTGATGGTCAGTTAAGTGCCGTTGTCGCTGAGCCAGCATTGTATGCAGAGTTTGCCGCTGCCGGTGACAGCATTGCGGAAAGCTTTGAAAAGCGTGAGTTTGCCCGAGCCATCCGCGACATTATGGCGCTGGCCGACAAAGCCAACCAGTACATTGATGCCAAAGCGCCCTGGGTGCTGGCGAAAAACGACGCCACGCTGGAAGAAGCGCACCTGGTGTGCTCTATGGGTATTAACCTGTTCCGCGTGCTGATGCATTACTTAAAACCTGTGTTGCCGGCTATGGCCGCAGAAGTGGAAGCCTTCTTAAACAGCCCGCTCTGCTGGGACAGTTACCAGCAGCCACTGAGGGCCCATGCAGTGAATCCATTTAAAGCGCTGATGCAGCGGGTGGACATGAGCAAAGTGGAAGCCATGGTCGACGCCAGCAAAGAAAACCTGCAGCCTGCAGCCCCTACTCCGGCGCCAGCCGCCAAAGTGGAAAAAGCAGCTGCTGCGCCAGCCGCCAGTGGCGAGATTGAGCCTATTGGCGACACCATCGGCATTGAAGACTTTGCCAAGCTCGACCTGCGGGTGGCCCTTATTGTCAGCGCCGAACATGTCGAAGGTGCCGATAAACTGGTGAAACTGCAACTGGATTTAGGCAATGAACAACGCCAGGTATTTGCCGGTATTAAATCGGCCTACCAGCCAGAGCAACTGGTCGGTCGCCTGACAGTGATGGTGGCCAATCTGGCGCCTCGTAAAATGCGGTTTGGCCTGTCCGAAGGCATGGTGATGGCCGCAGGCCCTGGTGGTTCAGAGATTTTCCTGCTGACACCGGATTCAGGCGCGACACCAGGCATGCGGGTAAAATAACGCAAATTAAAGAAATGGGCGGTTTACCGCCCCTTTTTTCAGGTCGTTGCAACAGGACTTGTTATGTCGACATCGTTACGGTCATTTTCATCGCTTTATTCCGCTACGTTACTGGCCTTACTGGCCAGCGGTGTGCTAACGACCTATCTCGGTCTGCGGCTGGCGGCCGATCAGGTGGCTCAAATCTGGATAGGTGGCATGATGTCAGCCTATTACCTGGGCCTGGTCGGCGGTTCCAAAGTGGGTCACCGCTTAATTGCTCAGGTGGGCCATATCCGCACCTTTGTGGCCAGCGCCGGGGTGACCAGCGCCTCGGCCTTAGGCCATGCACTGATTGATGATTTAACCGTCTGGCTGGTGCTGCGTTTAGTGGTCGGCACCGGCATGATGTGTATGTATATGGTGCTGGAAAGCTGGCTGAATGAACAGGCGGACAGCAAGAACCGCGGTACAGTATTTGCCAGCTATATGATTGTGTCTTACCTGGGTTTAATGCTCGGTCAGGCAGCCATCAGTATCAGCCCGGAACTGGATTTAAAACCGCTGCTGATTGTCGGCATGTGCTTCGCACTTTGTCTGGTGCCACTGGCACTGACCCGCCGTATTCACCCGGCGCCACTGCAACCGGCGCCGCTGAAAATCCGGGTGTTCTGGCAACAGGTGCCACAAAGCCTGACCACTGTCGCCATGGCCGGGGTGATTGCCGGCAGTTTTTATGGTCTGGCGCCGGCTTATGTGGCCAGTCAGGGCGGCGACACCCATCAGGTTGCGCTTTATATGAGCTGCACCATAGTGGCGGGTTTGCTGGCGCAGTGGCCTATGGGAAAACTGTCTGACCGGGTGCGCCGCAGCCGCCTGATCCGCACCAACACAGTGATCCTCGGCTCCATTGCACTTTGTATTGCGCTGCTGCCTTTATCCGGCTGGTTGCAGCTGGTATTTACTTTTGCCTATGGCATTTTCGCCTTCACCTTGTACCCGCTCGGCACCGCACTGGCCAATCAGAATGTGGAGCAGGACCAGCGGGTTGCGTTGTCGGCCACTATTTTGCTGACCTTCGGTTTAGGTGCCAGTATCGGGCCTCTGCTGGCCTCTGGTCTGGTGCAGTTGCTGGGCTACCGCATGCTCTATGGTTTTATTGCCCTTTGCACTTTGCTGCTGTTTTTGCGCTTATCCCAGGTGAACTACCAGCAAAAGCAGCAGGATAAACAAAAAACCCAGGATTATGTCATGGCCTCAGGTGATTTGGTGTCTTCGCCACTGGCGGCAGCGCTGGACCCCAGGGTCGACGAAGAAACGGTACAACAACAAATGTTGAACCCCGCACCTGTGGATGCGCCTTTGCCAAATGCCGATCAGGAGCTGTCCAGTCAATCCGCTGAGGAGGTGTCAGTCCTGAGCACAGCCTGCACAGAACAGTTAAGTACCCAACCAGCAGACGACAGGCGCGATAGCGACACAACGCAACAAACAGACCTGTCGTCGCCCCCTCATTCGAAAAGCCCTTGAAATACAGGGCGTGAGCCTTATATCGGGGGGAGTCTTGCAAAGGAGTATCCGCAATGTCGACCCTTGATTTATTGAACTGGCGTTATGCCACCAAAAAGATGCAGGCCAGCAACGCCGTACCTGCCGAACGTCTGGATTATATTCTTGAAGCCATCCGCCTGAGCGCCAGCTCCAGCGGTTTACAACCTTATCAGGTGCTGGTGGTGACGAATCCTGAATTAAAAGCAAAAATCCGCGCTGTCGCCTGGGATCAATCGCAGGTCACCGACAGCTCCCACCTGCTGGTATTTGCTGCCTGGGACAATTACACCGCTGAACGTATCCATATGATGTTCGATTTGGTGAATGAACAACGCGGCTTTAAAAACGAAGGCTGGGAAGCGTACCGGCAAAAACTGCTGAACTTCTACCCGCAGCGCCCGGCACAGCAGAACTTTGAACATGCGGCCCGTCAGGCTTATATAGGCCTGGGCTCTGCCTTAATTGCCGCTGCCGAGCAGCAAGTGGATGCCACACCAATGGAAGGTTTTGAACCTGAGAAAGTGGATGAGATTCTGAACCTGGCAGAATTAGGTCTTAAATCCGTGTTGTTGCTGCCGCTCGGCTACCGCGAAGCCGAAGGCGACTGGCTGGTGAATTTGAAAAAAGTACGCCGCGCGACGGAAGACTTTGTGATCCGCCGCGATTGATCCGCGTGGGGAGGAGGAGTTCACTCCTCCCCTGTCACTGCGCTTTGTCCGCCAGTTTACGCAGCACCCGGGACACAGCCACAAAAGCAAAACTGCCGGTCACCACAGTGACAGCACCAAAACCACCAGAGCAGTCCAGCCGCATACTACCTGACTGAGCGCCGTCCAGTTCAGGTTTGGTCTGACAGACTGTGCCATCCCCGGCCGGATACACCAATTGCTCGGTGGAATACACCGCATCAATACCAAAACGGCGTTTTGGGTTGCGGCTGTAGTTGTAGTCGCGCCGCAGCGTATTGCGTACTTTAGCCAGCAGCGGGTCGTACGTGGTCTGGCTTAAATCAGCCAGCTGAATTTGCGTCGGGTCGGTCTGCCCGCCTGCGCCTCCCACTGTCACCAGCGGGATTTTATTGCGTTTGCAGTAGGCTATCAGCGCCACTTTGGCTTTGATGGAATCAATGCAGTCCACCACATAGTCAAAACCAGCGGCCATCAGGCTGGCGATATTGTCGGTGGCGACAAAATCTTCGACACAATGCACCTGACACTCCGGGTTAATAGCCCGGATACGCTCGGCCATTACCGCTACTTTGTCCTGGCCTATAGTGCCGCTCAGCGCATGCAACTGGCGGTTGGTATTGCTGATGCAGATATCGTCGAGATCAATCAGGGTGATCTGACCAATGCCAGAACGTGCCAACGCCTCAGCAGCCCAGCTACCGACCCCACCAATACCTACCACACAGACATGGCTGTGCTGAAACTTTTCCAGCGCTTTCACGCCGTATAACCGGCCTATGCCGGCAAAACGTAATACATAATCAGACATAGTCAGTCCGTCTGTGCTGCATCAGCAGCAGCCTGTCGATGAAAAAACGGAAACCCCAGGTCCCAGGGCTTTGCCCAGGCCTGGTCCAGCAGTTGCTGCAGGGCGGGGCTGGTAAAAAAATCGCCTTGGTCAGGCTTGAGGAGCAGCTCCATGCGTTGACCCTGCCAGTCAAAACCCAGCGCATAGGCATGTAAATACAAACGATCGGCCTGCCCGCCTTTGTACAGCTCATCCCCAAGCAAAGCGGCACCAACACTTTTTAGCGCCACCCGCACCTGATGGGTTTTGCCCGTGTAAGGTTTGACCAGATAAGCCCGGCGGCCAGCGTCTGCTAAACCGGCTGAAATAAAATAACTGATGGCCGGATTGGACTGCGCTGTGGTCAGCATCCAGGCGGAGCGACGCGCCTGCACCATATCGCCTTTGACCCAACCTTGTTTTTTCTTTGGTTTACCGCCCGAGAGCGCCAGGTACCATTTATCGATAGCCCCATTGGCAAACAGAGCTGACAACTGCGCCGCCGCTTCGCTGCTGCGGGCCAGCAAAATCAAGCCACTGGTGCCTTTGTCCAGCCGGTGCACCGCATAGAGTTTCTCGCCAAGCTGCGCTTCGGCCAGCGCCACCAGGCCAGGTTCGAATTCGCTGTGAAAACTCAAGCCGGCCGGTTTATTCAGTACCCAAAAATCCTTGTGTTGCAGCACTGGCTGAAGGCTCATACGAGGTCAAATTCCACAGCAAAAGCACGAGCCTTTTCCAAATCGGCTGGGGTATCGACCCCCATGGCCGGTGGTTCCACTGCGGTCGCCACATGAATGGCTTCGCCCTGCCATAACACCCGTAACTGTTCCAGGCATTCGATCTGCTCCAGCTGCGACGCTGGCCAGTTGACATACTGCTGAATAAAACCGGCGCGGTAAGCATAAATGCCAATATGGCGGCGATAAATCGCGGCCAGTTGCGATTCAAAGGCCTGATCACGATCAAAAGGGATCACAGAGCGACTGAAATACAGTGCATAACCGTCTTTATCGGTCTGCACTTTCACCACATTGGGATTGGCAATTTCGTCGGCGTCTGCCAGCGCCACCGCCAGTGTGGCCATCCGTGCTTTTTGCTGACCCGCCAGATTGTCCGCCACCTGACGAATAATAGCGGGTGGAATAAAGGGTTCATCGCCCTGCACATTGACCACTACAGTGGCATCCGCCAGGCCCAGCTGTTGCACTACTTCGGCCAGGCGTTCAGTCCCCGAATTGTGCTCCGCTTTGGTCATACAGACCTGAGCACCAAAAGCCCGGCAATGGCTGGCCACTTGCTCATGGTCTGTCGCTATCACCACCTGAGCGGCCCCGCTTTGTATGGCCTGACGCCAGACCCGCTCAATCATGCTGCGCCCTGCAATATCGGCCAGAGGTTTACCCGGCAGCCGGCTGGAGGCAAAACGCGCCGGGATCACCACTACGAACGCCATGCATCCGCCTCATCCAGCGTCAATGGCCGGGCTTCGTTGACCAGCAAGACCGGAATATGCTGGCGAATGGGGTATGCCAGCCGGTCTGCGACACAGATCAGCTCCTGTTTGTCTTTATCCAGCTTCAGTTTGCCTTTGCACAACGGGCAGGCAATGATGTCGAGCAGCGCTACATTTAACGCCATATCAGCTCCTTGGTTGAAGGTGTTGCAGCAACCAGGGCATGAACGCCGGGCTGCCGCTCTGAGGTTCAAGTTCCGCCTGCACCGGCAGGTAAAACCAGTCGGCTTTGGCAAAAGTGCGGCATTTTACCGCGTCTTTTTCGGTCATCAGCACAGGGCCGCTGACAGCAGCCAGACTGTCGGGGGTAAAGGCAAAATGATCGGGGAAAAAAGTTTTGGCTTTCACCGCAATGCCCATGGCCTGCACTGTCATGGCAAAGCGTTCCGGGTTGCCGATAGCGGCCACTAAAGTCACCGCCTGTTCCGTCCAGACGCCTGACGCGGTCAAAGGCACAGGGGCTGTCGGCTGCAGGCGCATCGCATAACAAGGCAAGTCAGCTGGCAGGCTGAGCTGAGATGGCCCGGTGGCGCTATTGATCACCACGGCATCAACAGTTTTCAGCCGTGCTACAGCTTCACGCAAAGGCCCGGCTGGCAACAGCAGGCCATTGCCCACGCCGCGCTGGCCATCCACCAGCACCAGCTCGATGTCGCGCTGCAGCCGGTAATGCTGCAGGCCATCATCGGAAATAATCAGGTCAAGCGGCTGTTGCGCCAATAAAAATTCAGCGGCAGCCACCCGGTCCGGGCAGACCACCACAGGGCAGCCGCTGCGCCTTGCCAGCAGATAAGGTTCATCGCCCACATCAGCAGGCGAATGCTCTGGCAGAACCCGCACAGGCGAGCTGATTTTTGCACCATAACCGCGGCTGACAATGCCGACCTTCAGGCCGGCCTGTTGCAACTGTTGGCATAAATACAAAGTCATCGGCGTTTTACCTGTGCCACCCACACTGATATTGCCCACCACCAGTACAGGCACGGCCACCTGATGGCTTTTCAGCCAGCCCTGCTGATAGGCGACACGGCGCAGACAGCTGATCAGGCGGTATAACAGGCTGAGTGGCCACAACCACAGAGTGCCCTGATGTTCACCATACCAGCCGCGCTCAAACCAGTTCATCCGGCCTCACTGAACTGCATTTTGTACAGCTGGGCGTAATAGCCATTTTGTGCCAGCAATTGCTGATGACTGCCACGTTCGACAATTTTGCCCTGGTCCATCACCAGAATTAAATCAGCCTGTTCGATGGTGGATAAACGGTGGGCAATCACCAGGCTGGTGCGCCCTTTGAGCAGCTCATCCAGCGCCGCCTGAATTTTGCGCTCCGACTCCGTGTCCAGTGCAGAGGTCGCTTCATCCAAAATCAGCAACGGTGCTTCGCGCAGCAGCGCGCGCGCTATCGCAATACGCTGACGCTGGCCGCCAGATAAGGTCACGCCATTTTCGCCAATGATGGTGTCCAGGCCATCCGGCAACTGGCTGGCAAATTCCAGGACATGGGCTTTTTCCGCCACCTGCTCCAGCTTTTCCCGGCTGAGATCCCCCTGGTAGGCGTAAGCAATATTATTGGCAATACTGTCGTTAAACAGCACCACCTGTTGCGATACAGACGCCATCTGCGAGCGTAACGAATTCAGTGTGCAGTGTTGAATATTGACACCGTCGAGCAGAATTTCGCCCTGTTCAATTTCATAGAAGCGCGGCAACAAACTGGAAATGGTGGTTTTGCCACTGCCAGAGCGGCCAACCAAAGCAATAGTCTGGCCCGGCTCTGCGGTAAAACTGATGTCACTCAGTACCTGACGGCTGTGGCCCGGGTAGCTGAAGCTGACATGACTGACCTGCAATAAGCCTCTGGCCTGCTGCAGCTCGACCTTGCCATTGTCCTGCTCAGAGGGCTGGTCCAGCACCAAAAACACATTGGCCGCTGCCGCCATACCACGCTGAAACTCGCTGTTAACCGTGGTCAGTTGCTTCAGCGGTTTGAGCAATAACATCATGGCCGCCAGAATTTCGGCAAAAATACCAGGCGTCAGGCTGTCCAGCATCTGCGGAAAACTGGCGAGATAAATCACAAATGCCAGAGCAAAGGAAGCAATCAGTTGGATCAGCGACACACTGATCGAACGCGCCGCTTCCATTTTCACGTCCAGCTGGCGGTTGCGGTTATTCACTTGAGCAAACTTCTGGTTCTCCAGCGCGACAGCACCAAAGGAGCGAATCACTTTATGGCCGTTGAGCATTTGCTCTGACGCACTGGTGACATCGCCCATTGAGTTCTGAATACGGGAGCTGATCAGCCGGAATCGCTTAGACACCTGCGACACCACCACGGCGATCAGCGGGGCGATGATCAGAAAAATCAGCGACAACTGCCAGCTGTTCCAGAACATCAGCCCCAGACAGCCCAGTACAAAAACCCCTTCGTGGATCAGCACCACCAGCGCTTTGCTGGAGGTTTGTTTGATTTGCTCAGCATCGTAGGTAATTTTGGAGATCAGCTCGCCTGTGCTGTGTTTGTCATGGTAGCTAACCGGTAAGGTCATCATTTTGCCAAACAACTGCTGGCGCAAGTCTTTGACTATGTGAGTACCGGCCCAGGTCAGGCAATAGCTGGAAACAAAGTTAAACAGGCCCCGCAGCAAAAACATCAACACCACAAATACCGGTGCCCAGGCCAGATAATTGACGTCTTTCTGGGTAATGCCGCGGTCAATAAAATCACCAAACTGCGACATAAACAAAATATCCACACCGGCATAACCGGCCATGCCCACAATAGCCACCGCAAAAGCCGGACGGTAAGGCTTCAGGTAACTGAATAAACGTCGGGCGGTCGCACGCACATCAATCTGATTTTCTGACAAAATACGTTCCTTGCACAGAGTTCTGCGGCCATTCTACATGGTTCATTCAGCAGTTTCAGCAGTTATCCCCATTGAGGCTTTGGTTGCTGGAGAATTGCGCAACCACAGCGGCCAAAGGCGCTGCCGGTATGGCCAGATGTCGATCTTGCCTGCACTGTATCTGAGCTCAATAGCCCCCAGCTGTCCGGTATCCACCAAAGGAATTTGCAGCAACGCCAGCCGCGCGCGAACCGCCGGGTGAGGATGGCCGTAATGATTCAAAGCACCGGCACTGTTCAGCGCCAGCAGCGGCGACAGCTGTGTTAAAAACTCAAGGCCAGACGAACTGTTACTGCCATGGTGCCCGAGCAGCAGCACATGGACTCTGCCTGGCTGCTGCGCCAGGTACTGCAGCTCCACGGCCTGGCCGCTGTCGCCTGTAGCCAGGAAACTCCAGCCATGCCAGTCCAGCCGCAACCAGCAGGACCCGTCATTGCTGGCCGGGTCACGCTCTGCCCTGAAACTGTTCAGCCTGGCTTCGCCCCAGCGGACAGGCAGCTGAAGGCAGGAGTCTTGCACTGGACCGGCCGGAAAATCGGCCATCAATGCGGCTTGTGGGTACGCCTTCAGCACTTGCTGATAATTCCCTGTATGGTCGGCATCCGCATGGCTCAGCACCAGATAGTCCAGCTGCGCAATGCCCTGGTAATGCAGGTAAGGCAGTACATAAGCTTCGGTGGCACTGAAGTCCCCATAACGGGGGCCGACGTCATACAGCAGGCCACGCCGTCCCTGTTGCACTAACAATGCCGTGCCTTGCCCCACATCCAGCAGGTGCAGGGCGGTCTGAGGCTGGGCAAATCGCCCGGCCGACCAAGCGGGCACCAGCAGCACCAGAGCAAACGCCAGAGCCCGGCGACGCTGCCAGCCGAAACACAGCAGCACCATCAGGATCAGCAGTGCCAACACAGAACTAACGGTCTGAGCCGGTAACAACCACCAATGTTCGGTACTGGCGGTAAAAAGTAACCAGTGCAATAACGGCTGCGTCAGCAGGTCGGCAAGCTGCCAGTGCCATAACCAGTGCACTGGCCCCAGCAGGTCAATCAGCACCGCCAGAAATAACCAGGGGATCAGCAGCAACGAGCACCAGGGCACAAACAGCAGATTCGACAGTAACGCCAAAGGAGCCACCCCATGAAAAAACAGCAGGGTGGGCACCGCCATCAACAACGTCATCCAGCATTGAAAACGCACCGCCCACCAGAGTTTGTCCGCTAAGTTGCCGCAGGGCAGCGGATAACGCCAGACCAGCAGCAGTAATAACGCGACTGCGATCAGGGTCAGCCAAAAACTCAGACTCAGCACCCACAGCGGCTGCAGCAACAGTAACAAGGCACAAAGTCGCAGCCAGGCCTGGCTGGGGCTGAGCCGCCAGCGCAGGGCCCACAGCAACACCCCCAGCGCCAGAGCGAGCACCGCCCTTAAGGTGGGGATCGCCAGGCCCGCCAGCAAGCTGTAATAGCAGGCCGCAGCCAACGCCAGCCAGGGGCCAAAGCGGCGCAGGCCCTGCAACCCCGGAACCAGTGCAAGCCAGTGACTCAGCAACACCAGCCAGCCAAATAACAGGCCGATATGAAAACCAGAGATGGAAATCAGATGGCCCAGTGCACTGGCCTGCAGCCCCAGCCAGAGTTCAGAGCTGAAGGGCCGTTCGCCCAGCGTCAGCGCCGTGATCAGCGCAAAACCCGGCCAGTCACCAAAACGCTGTTGCCAGCTGTCGTACAGCAACTGGCGCTGAGCCATGCCGGATTCGAGCAACAGTGCCTGCCTGACCTGACAACTGGCCAGAATGCCCAGCACATAGGCATTGGCTTCTACCGGAGCCGAACCGGGATTGGCCGGCGGCCGTACCCTTTTGCAACGCAGCTGCAGCTGCCAGCGTTGCCCCTGCCCCAACAGTTCTGGCGCCTGGCTCCAGCCAAGGCGTACTGAATAGCCCTGATAAGGCGGTGTTTCCAGCTGAAACTGCAGCCGGCTGTAGTCCCGGCCCGGTTGCACCATACTGCTGATATGACCGCTCAGCCACAGAGGCGCTGCCTGCAGCAGGTGCCGGCTGAGGTATTGATGCTGTTGCACAGCACCGAGGGCACAGACTGTACTCAGCAACAATCCGGCGAAAAACCAGTAACGCAGGCAACACAACAATGGCAGGCACAGCAATAACCAGAACCCGTTGAACGGCGGGATCTGCGGCCAGAACAACAGGCTGAGGCAGCCTGCGATCAGGCCGCAGCAAAAGGCATTCATGTGAATAAAAGGTAAACAGACAGATCCAGAGTATGGCGTTTGAAGCCGGTTTTGCAACCGGCTTCAAGCCGCTCAGCGACAACAACACAGAATGGTTAACTGCGGCCAAGCACCACGGCAGGCTGCACTTTGCTGGCCTGAAAAGCCGGATACAAAGTGGCCAGCAGGCTCAGCACTAAAGCCACGCCCACCGTCAGCAGCACCTGCGCCGGTTCAATTTGTGAGGGCACATAATCAACAAAATAAATGCTGGGGTCGAGCAACTGAAACCCCGTCAGTGCAGTGACAGCACGGAACAAAGCCTCAATTTGCCAGGCCAGCAACAAACCTGCGGCGGCCCCCACCAGAGTACCGACCAGGCCATTCAGCCAGCCCAACCACATAAAGGCTTTGACCACGGCCCGGCGTGGCATGCCCATGGTCAGCAGGATAGCAATATCACTTTGTTTTTCCCGCACCGCCATCACCAGGGTGGCGACAATATTAAAGCAGGCCACCGCCAGCACCAGCACCAGCACCAGGTACAAAATACTGCGCACCATCTGGATGTCGTTGTACAAATGCCCCTGGCTGATCACCCAATCGCGGATATAGACGTAATCTTTCAGCTGACTGCCAAGCTGCCGGGCCAGCCGGGGCGCAGCAAACACGTCCTGCACTTTAAAGGCCAGGCCCTGCACTGTACCCTGAGGGTAGCTCAGCCAGCCGGCCAGCGCGTCCAGCTGTACCCAACTTTGCTGGTAGTCCATCTGCCCCCCCATGCCGATAATGGCCGACACCGTCAGGCTGACATGTTTATGGCTGGCAAGCTGCCCATCACGACTTAACTGCGGCAACATCAGCTGCACTTCATCCCCGACCACCACACCCAGCTCTGCTGCTACGCCTTGCCCCAGCACGATGTGCTGCGCATCCAAAGTCTGCAACGAGCCGGCTTTGACAAAGCGTTTCAGTTCGCTGACCCTTTGTTCCTGCTCCAGTTCAATGCCCCGCAGACTGGCCGCTTTGACCTTGGCACCGCTGCGCAACAAGGTATTGGTTTTAATATAAGGAGCCCCCGCTTCTACACCGGGTTGTGCTGCCAACAGCGGTAATTTGTCCTGCCAGCGCTGAATTGGTTGATCCACCGCATGCAGTTCGATATGAGGGATCACCGCCAGCAGTTGAGTACGCAGCGCCTGCTCAAAGCCATTCATCACCGACAAGGCCAGGATCAGAATCGCTACCCCCAGGCCAATACCTAAGGTGGACGAGGCGGCAATAAAACGGATAAACGCATTGCTGTTACGGCTTTTGCGGTAACGCTGCGCCAGTTGCCAGGACAAACTAGCCATGGCTTGCCCCTAAACGGCCATCCTGCATCCAGTACTGTTTATCCAGCCGTGCGGCCAGGCTGCGGTCATGGGTCACCACAATAAAACTGGTGGACAGTTCCTGGTTCAGCTGGCGCAGCAGCTGATAAATCTGCTCCGCAGTCTGATGATCCAGGTTGCCGGTCGGTTCATCGGCCAGCACCAGGGCCGGCTCACCAACTAAGGCCCGGGCAATAGCCACCCGCTGCCGTTCACCGCCACTGAGTTCAGCCGGCCTGTGCTCCACCCGGTGCGCCAACCCCACTTTCTCCAGCAAACGCATGGCGCGTCGGCGGGCCTCAGAGGCAGCCACTTTGCCAATCAGCAACGGCATCATCACGTTTTCCAGAGCGGTAAAGTCCATCAGCAGGTGGTGGAACTGGTAAATAAAACCCAGATGCTGGTTACGCAGCCGGGCTTTGGCGTCTGCGCTCAGTCTGGCGACAGGCTTGCCAAGCAAACTCAGTTCGCCCTGATCCGGCAAATCCAGCGTGCCCAGAATATGCAACAAGGTACTTTTGCCCGACCCGGAGCTGCCGACTATCGCCAGCATTTCACCGGCAGACACCGTCAAATCAATGCCATGCAGCACTTGGGTTTCCTGCTGGCCGTCCCGGTAACTTTTACTGAGGCCACGGGCCACTAACACTTTATTCATCTCGTAATACTTCCGCAGGTTGCACCCGTACCGCACGCCAGGCCGGGTAAATCACCGCCAGCGCTGTTAAGCCTAAAGCCGCCAGTACTATGGTCAAAATTTGCAGTGGCTGAATATCTGTAGGTAACACCACGCCGGCTATCACCTGCACTCCGAGCACTGACAATATCGGGTTCAGTTGCCAGGTCAACAGCACACCGGCCACAGCCCCGGTCAAGGTACCAAGCACACCATTGTTCAGGCCCTGCACAGCAAAGACTAAAAACAACTGCCGGTCTGTCATGCCCTGAGTTTTGAGGATCGCCACTTCGCGTTGTTTTTCGGTCACCATCATCACCAGCGCCGACACAATATTAAAAGCCGCCACGGCAACGATCAGCAGCAACATCAGCCACATCATGGATTTTTCCATCGCCACTGCGGCAAAGAGTTTACCGTGGCTGTCGCGCCAGTCGGTCACGGCACTGACGCCCGGCAATGCCGCTATCCTGGGCTCCAGCGCCGGAGCGTCAAAAGGCTCCTGCAAACTGAGCCGCCACTGGCTGCTTTGTATCTGTCCTGCACTGAGCTTCTTTAAATCAGGCAAATGCACCAGGGCCAGACTGTTATCCAGCTCTGAGCCTGTACTGAGCAGGCCTACCACAGTAAACAAACGCTGGCGTGGCATCCAGCCCATAGGGGTAAAACTGCCGCCCTGCGCCAGGATCAGCCGAATTTGCTGGCCAGGCCCCACTTTAAGCTGGTCGGCCAGCCCTACTCCCAGCATCACCGAATAAGGCCGGTCCGCCAGCTGTTGCCAGTCACCGGTGAGCAAAGAGCCGGCTAAAAATTCCGGAATGGCGGCAGGTTCAATGCCTTGCAGCAGCAGCGGCGTCAGCTCACCCGGGCTCTGCGCTAAGGCTTCCAGCTGCAAATGTGGGGTTACTTGCGTAATCTGGTGAAATTGTTCAGGCAGTCTGGCGGCCAGATCCGGCTGCTCAGTGCTGACCAACAAATGCGGGATCACGCCGAGAATACGTTTTTTCAGGTCGGCTTCAAAGCCATTCATCACCGAACTGACCACAGTCAGCGCCAATACGCCCAGAAAAATACCGGTCACAGAAAATAAGGTGATAAAAGATAAGAAGCCCCGGCCACGCCGGCTTTGGCTGTAACGCAGGCCGATGCGGGCAAACAGCGGTAACGACAGGTTTTTCACAGCACCCCACTTTTTCACTGAGCCCCAGGTTCTGACAGAAGCTGCGGTGGGCCGGGCAAGAAATTGCTGCGATAATAGTGAGAATCCGTTAAGGTTACAAGCTTGCAACTTGAGGATCCCTATGCTGCAGCCAAGTTCTACTCAACGTCTTGAAGAATTTAACGATTATTTCCAGGTCGAGCAGACCGTTTCGGTCAATTTACAGCCTTTTCATGCCGACTTGCCGGATGAGGACGGCTTTTATCAGTTGCTGCCAGATGCCTTTAAAATGACCAGTGAATTGTCGGCGCTGAACAGTTCCAGCAGCAGAGCCTTAACGGCGATCAAAGACCTGCAACCCGAACTGCTCAGTTACCTGCAACTACAAACCCGCAAAATTGACGCACTGATGCACTATGTGCTGCGCAATCAGGACGACGCCAGTCTGCGTTTTCGCACCTTCAGTTTTGGCGGTTCTGGCGTGCGGTTACACCTGGACCAACCCGCAGAGGTCGGTCAGTTGTATGAACTGAAACTTTTTCTCGATCATAACGAGGGGGCCGTGTTTGCCCTGGCCGAACTGATTGACTGCGAAGTCGCTGAGCATGGGTATTTAGCACGTCTGTTATTCCGCCGTATCCGAGAGGATGACCGCGACCTGGTGGTGCGGGCCAGCCTGCACGAACAAAGCCGGCAGCTCAAGCGTAAAGCCGAAGCGCGTCAGGCACAGCAGTCTCAGCCAGACAGCTAATCCACCTTTTTTGTGTTGTTAACGAACCTGAATGACCATGACTTATTTTCACTCTCTGCCTTTGCCTGCCGGCGCCAAGGATCTGAAACAATGGGGCCAGCTGCAAGGTGCCGCTTTGCCTTTTGCGCTGGCCGATCTAGTGCAACGCCAGCCTGGGCTGTACCTGGTGCTGGTGCCCGATACGCCGACTGCACTGCGGCTGGAACAGGAACTGCAGGTGTTTTTGCAGGACGAACTGCAGCAAAACCCGGCCTTGCTGCAGGTATTTCCGGATTGGGAAACCTTGCCTTACGATGTGTTTTCGCCGCATCAGGACATTATTTCGCAGCGTATTCAAACCCTGTACCGTTTGCCACAACTGAAAACCGGTCTGGTGCTGGTGCCGGTCAGTACCGCCATGTTGCGGCTGAACCAGCCGGACTGGCTGCAGCAGCACAGCCTGTGGCTGGAAAAAGGCCAGCGGCTGGATTTAACTTCGTTGCGCGCCCAACTGGCCGCCGTCGGCTACCGTGCTGTCGATCAGGTGATGGAGCATGGTGAATTCTCGGTGCGTGGCTCTTTGCTGGATTTATTTCCGATGGGCAGTTCGCAGCCTTACCGCATCGACTTTTTTGACGATGAAATCGACGGCATCCGCTTATTCGACCCGGACAATCAGCGCACAGTGCAGCAAGTGGACAAAGTGGCCTTGTTGCCAGCCCACGAATTCCCGCAGGATAAAGCCGCCATTGAGCGGTTTCGCATCCGGTACCGCGAACGTTTTCCGGCCCGCAGCGAAAAAGAATCGCTTTATATGCAGGTCAGCCAGGGCCTGATGCCGGCCGGTATTGAGTATTACCTGCCGCTCTTTGCCGAGCAGTGCAGCAGTCTGTTCGACTACCTGCCGGCCCATGCTGAGCTGGTGCAGGTCGGCGATCTGGACGCCGCCACCGAACGTTTCAGTCAGGATTTGCAGCGCCGTTACGAGGACAAAGCCATCGATTTGCTGAAACCTCTGCTCAAACCGCTGGAGCTGTACCTGGCCAAAGATGAATTTTTTGGCCGGATGAAAACTTATCCGCGGCTGCGGCTGTCACGCGCCGAACTGCCTCAGCGTCCCGGCCAGGCCAATGCGGCCGTGCTGACGCTGCCGGATCTGGCGGTGGACCATCAGCTGAAAAACCCGCTGGAAAAACTGCAACAGTTTGTACTGAAGCTGAAACAGCAACAAGGCCGCGCCCTGTTTTTGGTGGAGTCTGACGGCCGTCGCGAAAGCCTGTTGCAGCTGTTCGGCAAACAACAAATCCGTTTACAGCCATGCCAGAGTCTGACCGACTTTTTAACCGGAGACAGCGATCTCGCCATTGTGGTCGGCGCTTTGGAGCAAGGCTGCCTGTTCAGTGGTAAAGCCCCTTTGGCGCTGATCAGTGAAAACGAACTCTTTGGCCAGAAAGTGGCGCAAAAACGCCGCCGCAAACGCAGCCAGCAGATCTCCAGCGACACCATTATCCGGAACCTGGCCGAACTGTCTGTGGGTCAGCCCGTGGTGCATCTGCAACATGGGGTGGGCCGTTATCAGGGCCTGCAGGTGCTGGACGCTGGCGGTATCAGTGCCGAATTTGTCACCATCGACTACGCCGGTGGCAGCAAACTCTATGTGCCGGTGTCGTCTTTGCACCTGATCAGCCGCTACACAGGCGCCGATCAGGAGCAGGCGCCACTGAATAAACTGGGCACCGATCAGTGGGAAAAAGCCCGCCGAAAAGCGGCCGAAAAAGTACGGGACGTGGCGGCCGAATTGCTGGATGTGTACGCCAAACGTGCAGCCCAGACAGGTTATGGTTTCCGGTTGGATGCCAGCCAATACGAGGTGTTTGCCGACGGTTTCCCTTATGAAGAAACTGTCGATCAGCTGGACGCCATCAGCCAGGTGCTGGCCGATATGCAAGCCGCACGCGCCATGGACCGGCTGGTCTGCGGCGATGTGGGTTTTGGGAAAACCGAAGTGGCGATGCGCGCCGCTTTTGTCGCCGTCAACGACAATAAACAAGTGGCAGTTTTAGTGCCTACCACCCTGCTGGCGCAACAGCATTATGAAAATTTCCGCGACCGTTTTGCCAACTGGCCGGTGCGGGTGGAAGTGCTGTCACGTTTTGTCAGTACCAAAGAGCAAAATGCCATTCTGGCCGATCTGGCAGCTGGCAAAGTGGATATTCTGATTGGCACCCATAAATTGTTGCAGGACGATATCCGTTTCAGCGATTTGGGTCTGCTGATTGTCGACGAAGAACACCGCTTTGGGGTGCGGCAAAAGGACAAAATCAAAGCGCTGCGCGCCAATATTGACATTCTGACACTGACGGCCACCCCTATTCCGCGCACGCTGAATATGTCGCTGTCCGGCATGCGCGATTTGTCCATTATCGCCACCCCACCAGCCAAACGGCTGGCGGTGAAAACCTTTGTCCGCGAGTTTGAAACCGGCCTGGTGCGCGAAGCCGTGCTGCGGGAAATCAGCCGGGGTGGTCAGGTGTATTTCCTGCATAATGACGTGGCCAGCATTGAAAAAATGGCGGCCGATTTAACCCAACTCTTGCCTGAGGCGCTGATTGGTATTGCGCACGGGCAAATGCGCGAACGGGAACTGGAACAGGTGATGGCCGAATTTTACCATCAGCGTTTTAACCTGCTGCTCTGCTCCACCATTATCGAAACCGGGATCGACGTGCCCACCGCTAACACCATTATTATCAACAGGGCCGACAATTTTGGCCTGGCGCAGCTGCACCAGTTGCGTGGCCGGGTGGGTCGTTCGCACCACCAGGCTTATGCCTATTTGCTGACGCCGCCCCCAAAACGTCTGAGCAAAGATGCGGAAAAACGGCTGGACGCCATATCAGCACTGGAAGACTTAGGGGCAGGTTTTGCCTTGGCCACCCACGACCTGGAAATTCGTGGTGCCGGTGAATTGTTGGGGGATGAACAAAGTGGTCAGATTGAATCTGTTGGGTTCAGCCTCTATATGGAGATGCTGGAACAGGCGGTCGAAGCGTTAAAACAAGGCAAAGAGCCCAGCCTGGACGCGCTGTTGCAGCAGCAGACCGAACTGGATCTGAAGTTACCGGCGCTGTTGCCGGATGACTATATTCCAGATGTGAACCTGCGTTTGTCCTTTTACAAACGTCTGGCCAGCTGCAAAGACAACCTGGAACTGGACGACGTGCAGGTGGAACTAATTGACCGCTTTGGCTTATTGCCGGACGCAGCGAAAAATTTGGTGAAAATCACCGAGTTAAAACTGCAGGCCGCAGCTATAGGCATCAAACGACTGGAAGCCAACCCCAAAGGGGGTGTGCTAGAATTCGGCGAACGCACCAGCGTAAACCCGTCTTTTATTATTCAGCTTATTCAGACTCAATCCAGAGTCTTTAAGCTGGAAGGCGGCAACAAGCTGAAATTTATCAAAGAATTAACTAATGCCGACAGCAGATTTGCTTTTGTCAGTCAACTGCTGTCCGAGCTGCATGCGCATCAAACAGGAGTGTCATGAAAGGTCGGTTATTGCTGGTTCTGGCCAGCCTGGTCAGTGCCCCCTCAGCCCTGGCCAACTGGTATGAAATTGAGATGCTGGTGTTCAGCCGCCAGCCGGACGCAGGCCTGAAGGAACAGTTTAAAGCGCCAGAGCGGCCTTTGGTGCCGGGCAAAGCGTTGGACTTAATAGCCCCTTTGTACCAGCCCAGAGTGGCGGATCTGATCCAGGCTATCCCGGCCTGTGTCGCGGCAACATCCAGCAATGCCGCCAGCACCCAGGTGGCTCAGGCCAGCCTGCCGCCCATTTCTGCAGAACAGCTGCAGGCACTGCAACAGCTGTTATCACCAGCGCCAGCCCAGCCTGCGGTACCAGAACCCGCAGTGGATAGCCTGGCGCCGCAGATGCCGTCGGCAGAAACCGTTGTGTCGGCTGAGCAGTTTAACCCACAAAATTGCCAGATGGAGCAATGGACAGATGAAGGTCAGTTGCTAAGCCGGCCACTGAACAGCAGCGAGCTTGGCTTGCAATTGCCAGCCCCGGCGCAAATCCCGGCGGAAATTGCCGGCAGCGGCAGCCATCAGGACAGCCCTTATCTGCTGAGCCAGGAGCAATTCAGCTTAAAGAATATTGCCTGGCAGCTGAAACAGGACGCCAGCAAACAACTGCTGCTGCATACCGCCTGGCGCCAGCCTCTGAGCAGCAGCCGTCAACGCAGTCACTGGTATGCCGGTCAGTTTTACGCCCCGGCCTCTGCAGAAACCAGCACCACTGAAGCGCCACAACTGATGCAGCAGGTGCAACAGCAGTTACAGGCGCTGGAGCAGGGCCAAAGCGCCATGCAGCAATGGCATAGCCCCTGGCAGCTGGACAGTCTGATCAGTTTCAGGGCTGGCCGTTTTATTCTGTTTGACGGCAGCTTTTACTTGCGCCAAGCTAGTGACGCACTGCCGGCTCAGGTCGAAATTAAACAACAGGCGCGGTTAACCTTAGGTCAGCTGAATTACCTGGATCACCCACGTTTGGGGGTAATTATTCAGGTGAAACGTTATGATCCAGCCACTGCAGTGGCAACAAACTGACGCAATAACACAAGGAATCTGTTATGAAAAATCTACTTCTGGCGCTGGCTGTTATGTTGGCAGCCACAGCCTGCAGTAAGTTAACTCAGGACAATTACAACAAAGTCAAAGCCGGTATGAGTTACGACGAAGTGTCGGCCATTCTGGGTAAAGCTGACCATTGTGAAGAAGCCATTGGCACCAAAAACTGCCGTTGGGGTGACGAGAAGAAAAACATCAAAATCGCCTTTATTGCTGACCGCGCCACCATCTTCGCGAACGAAGGTATCCAATAACAGAGTGCTGGCGGGCCAGTCCCGCCAGAGCCACTGTGTGTAGTTCATGAGTCCCCCACTACTGAGAGATTACCAGCAACAGGCTGTGCAGGCTGTTTTGGTGCATTTTCGCCGTAACGCAGAGCCGGCCCTGTTGGTTTTGCCCACCGGGGCCGGTAAAAGTCTGGTGATTGCCGAGCTGGCCCGGCTTGCGAAGGGTCGTGTGCTGGTGTTGGCCCATGTCAAAGAATTGGTCGAGCAAAACCATGCCAAATTCTGTCATTATGGGCTGGAGGCCGCGGTGTACTCCGCCAGCCTGAACCGCAAAGAAACAGCCAGCAAAGTGGTGTTTGCATCCATTCAGTCGGTCAGCCGCAATTTGCAGGACTTCACAGAGCAATACAGTCTGCTGGTCATCGATGAGTGCCACCGCGTCAGTGACGATGACAACAGCAGCTACCTCAAAGTTATAAGGGCACTGCAGCAACACAACCCACAACTGCGGGTGCTGGGTTTAACTGCAACCCCCTACCGGCTTGGCAGTGGCTGGATTTATCAGTACCACACCAGAGGCATGGTGCGCACCACGGACCCACGTTTTTTTAAGTATTGTATTTTTGATTTACCCATTCGCCATTTACTGACAGAAGGTTATCTGACGCCGGCGGTGCTGCTGGATGCTCCGGTGCTTTGTTACGACTTTCAGGGACTGACCCCAGGCAGCTCAGGTTATTTTAAAGAACAGGAGCTGGATTTGCGTATTTCGCAACAACAGCGTGCGACACCACAAATTATCGCGCAGGTTATGCAACAGGCACAAAAACGTCGCGGTGTGATGGTGTTTGCGGCAACCACCCGTCATGCCCAGGAAATTCAGTCCTATTTGCCTGCCGGGCAAAGTGCACTCATTCTGGGGTCTACCCCACAGGCTGAGCGCGATCTGCTGCTGCAGCAATTTAAACAACAACAACTGAAGTATCTGGTCAATGTGGCGGTGCTGACCACAGGTTTTGATGCCCCTCATGTTGAACTGATCGCGATTTTGCGCCCGACCGAATCCGTCACCTTGTATCAGCAAATCGTGGGCAGGGGTCTGAGGTTAAGCCCGGGGAAACAAGACTGTCTGGTGCTGGATTACGCTGGCAACCGCTTTGATCTTGAGCAACCGGATATAGGCGAACTCAGACCCGATCCTGCCGCAGAGCTGGTGACAGTGCCCTGCCCGCTTTGTGGCTTTTTTAACAGCTTCTGGGGCAAAACCGATGAACGCGGCATCGTACTGGAACATTATGGCCGTCGCTGTCAGGGCTATCAGCCCGGAGAACAGGGTGAACCTGAAGTCTGTGGGTATCGTTTTAAATGCAAATTCTGCCCCGACTGTGGCGGCGAAAATGATATTGCCGCCCGCCAGTGCGCTGACTGTGGCCTGGTGTTGGTGGACCCGGACAAAAAACTCAAAGAGGCCCTGGCGCTAAAAGACGCTCTGGTCCTCTATGTGGATCGGATGCAGCTCAGCAGTCACCAAAAAGATAACAAAACCAGCCTGAAAGTCAGCTACTTGTCCGCTGATGGCACTGAACTGGCTGAATTCTGGCCCTTGCAGACAAAAACACAAAAACACAAATTTCTGCAACAGTTCGTCCCCGCTCATCTGACCGACAGACACAGGCCCTTTAACGCCAGCACAGTGACCGCAGTACTGAAAGAGCAACACCGGCTGGCGCCGCCTGCGGCCCTGATTGCGCGCAAAGAAGGCCGTTTCTGGCGTATTCGCGACAAACTATTCCAACTGAGCCAACCAGCACCTGAAATTGATAGAAACTGAAAAAAATTTAACCTGCCCTCTGGGCAAAGCCCCCGGATTTCGCCCATAATCAGCCAGTACACTAAAAAATAAAGCTATTGCAAGATATTCAAATCACACCAGTTTTTGCTTATAGGGTTGCAGGTTATGTCAAACGAAAACGCCTTACTCAGTTTACTCATTGAAAAAATACAAAATGACACGCTGGTTTTGCCCAGCCTGCCGGAAATTGCTTTACGTATTCGCAAAATGGCCGAAGATCCTCAGGTGAATCTGAACCAGATGGCCGATATTATTTCGCATGACCCGGCCATGTCAGCCCGTATGATGAAAATCGCCAACAGTGCCTTTTTAGGCCGCTCTGTGCATGTAAATTCCTTGCACCAGGCTGTGACCCGTATTGGCCTGCGGTATATCAAAAACATTGTCACTGCCATGGCGGTTGAACAGCTGTTTGTGTCCCATTCCAGTCTGATCAAGGGACTGATGGGCAAAGTCTGGCATGACACCCTGGAAGTGGCAGCCACCGCCCTGGCCGCCATGCAGTTGTACAACAGCAACCTGAAAAGCAGCCCGGTGAATTTCGATACCATGACACTGGCGGGTTTAATTCACAATATTGGCGCTTTGCCTATTCTGACCGAAGCCGAAAAACACCTGGACCAGTTTGGTGACAAAGCCTTTATTGAGCACTGCATTGAGGATCTGGCCAGCAATATTGGCGGCAGTATTTTGCGCAAATGGGAATTTCCGGAAGAGCTGGTGGCCGTTGCTGAAAAATGGAATAACCAACAGCCCAGTGACAAAGTCTGTTACATCGACTTTATTCGTATCGCTACCATTCAGAAAGGCTACTGCAAAGACAAAACCGAGCCGCGGATTGCATTAAAACCTTATGTTGAACGTGGCCTGATCACAGGTGTCGACTTCCACCGCTCTCCTGAGTTTGTCGCCTCTTACCATGATATGAAGCAGCTGTTTGTCTGAAGCTGACTGCCCATGAAAAAGGCGCCTTGCGGCGCCTTTTTACTGTCAGTTAAACAGCCGTTGGTGCAGGTCTTTCACTACTTTGGCGGCCTGCTCTTCCTGCACTAAGAAACACAGGTTATGACGAGACGCACCATGGCAAATCAGCCGCATGTTAATTTTTTCCAGCGCGCTGAATAAATCGCCTGTCACGCCTTTGCTGCTGTGCAGTTGATTGCCAATTACCGCCACCAGACTCAGACCCTGCTCGACCGTGACTTCACAGAAACTACGCAGTTCAGTCAGTGCCGGCTCCATATTCTGATTAAAGGCGCTGCCTGGCGTTTCATCCAGTGTCAGTGCCACCGAAATTTCGGAGGTGGTCACTAAATCCACCGAGATCTGATGACGGCTTAAAATATCAAAGACCCGGGCCAGGAAACCTGCCGCATGCAGCATTTCGGGGCTTTTTACCGTGATCAGCGTCTGGGACTTGCGCAGCGCAATGGCGCGGTACGCCGGTTTGTGTTCGACCTGCCTGGCAATCCAGGTGCCACCGGCTTCAGGTTCCCGGCTGGAGCCAACAAAAACCCGGATATTGCGGCGCATGGCCGGAATTAAGGTCGCCGGATGCAACACCTTGGCACCAAAGGTCGCCATTTCTGCGGCTTCATCAAAGCTGATTTCCGGAATACAACGGGCTTCGCTGGTCAGGCGTGGATCGGTCGTGAATATCCCCACCACATCGGTCCAGATTTGCACAATATCGGCCTGCAGCGCTTCGCCAAGCAAAGCCGCGCTGTAATCCGAGCCTCCGCGTCCCAGGGTGGTCGTCTGACCTGTGACATCAGCACCGATAAAGCCTTGGGTCACAATCAGCTGGTCGGCCAGCAGCGGTTTTAAATGCACCTCTGCCAACGCGGCAATTTCTTTGATTTGTGGTTCGCCTTTGCCAAACCGGCTGTCGGTACGCAGTACCCGGCGCACATCAAAAGCAGAGGCTTTGGCGCCGCGTTCACGCAGCACCTGAGCGAATAACACCGAACTTAAACGCTCACCAAAGGACTGGATCAGATCTTTATGCGCGCCGCTGTACACAGCACCACCAGTTTCAATCAGGTTACGTAGATCGGCCAGCAGGGTTTCAATTTCAGCGGCAACGGCATGCGGCTGCTGCAATTTCTCCAGCACAGCCAGGGTAATTTTTTCGATGCCTGCATAAGCGTCAAAACGGGCCACCACCTCGGTCTGGCGGGTAATATCCACCAGCAGGTTGGTCACACCTGAGCTGGCGCTGACCACAACCAAACGAATAGCCGGGTTCGCCAGCACAATATCGGCACAACGCGACATGGCAGGAAAATCAGCCACAGAAGTTCCGCCAAATTTGGCAACAATCAGTGAATTGGACATTGAGTCTCTCCTTATTCAAATTCATAAGGCAGAGCAATGGCATTTGCATGGAGAACAACGCGCAGCAACAGGCAGAAAGCTGTGGCGGCCGGAATACACCAACAAAGGCCAGAAGCTCTCCACCCTAACTACAGGTGACAGTCGTAAGGATTCAGCCTTAACAACCGGAAACACTGGTGCTACCCCGGTGCCCCCTCGGCGTTAATCCCCCTCAGTGACCCTGCGGCTTGTAGCAGCCTGAGATCACCTACCTGGTTAACGCTCCTCTTCTGGTCTATCAGATTCGATGGACGGCCGAGACTTTAACCCAACTGACTGGGAAAAAGCAACAGCCGTATAGCCGTCTTTTTTAACCAAGCACTGTGGTGCCGACCAGGTAGACCCCCATATAACCCAGGCTGTAACAGGCCAATAAATAGCCGGCCATGCGGAAATAGGTGATAAAAGTCAGCTCTTTCACCTTACTCATTGCAATAATACCTGCGGCCGAACCGATAATCAGAATGGAGCCACCTACACCTGTGGCGTAGGTTAACATCAGCCACTGGGCTGGTGACATTTCGACACCGGATTTCAGCAACGCCGCCGTTAGCGGGACGTTGTCAATCAAGGCAGACGTCATGCCCATCAGGTAATTGGCCTGGGTTGGGTCCAGGTACTGGTACAACTGCGGAATGGCGTTGAGCACACCAATTTCTTTCAGGATGCCGACTAATAACAGTACCCCTAAGAAAAACAGCAAGGTGTCAAACTCCACTTCACGGATGTAATTCAGAATACTGACGCCTGGTTTTTTGCGCAGCAGGTACTGCGCGGCCAGGAACATAATGCCCAGGCCAAACAGAAAGGTCAGCACAGGCGGGATCTGGAACAGAATGTTAAACACCAGCGTAAATGCGATAGTGGCGGCAAAAATGCAGGCAATCACAATGTCCGGTTTTTCCAGCTTCTTCGGGGACTTCTCCAGCACGATGCGGCCTTTCATCTTGCGCGAGAGCAGGATCGCCAGCACGGCGACTGCAAAAAGTGACGGCAACACCAGCAGCAATAAATGCGGGATCGTGACTTTACCGGCCAGAAAAATCATCAGGGTGGTCACGTCACCGGTGATCAGCGACACGCCGCCACTGTTCACGGCAAAAATAATCAGGGTGGCGTATTGAATACGCTTTTTCATTTCCAGTTTGATGGAACTGATGACCGCAATAGACACCAGGGTCGCCGTGACGTTGTCGGCAAACGAAGAAAATACGAAGGCAAAAATGGCAATCAGAAACATCAGCCGGCGTTCGGACAGTTCGGCCGGTAAAATGCGCTGAACCAGCTGGGAAATAAAACCCTTGCTGTTCAGATAAGCGACAAAAGTCATAGTTGACATCAAAAAAAGCCACAAGGTGGCTATTTCTAATAAGTTATGGTTCAGCTGCTCAGATATTTCGGCACTTGTGCTGTCGTGCATGGGAAAAATAAAGGCGAGGATCCAACAGAGAGTACCGAAAAAAAGTGTCGTTTTTGCCTTGTTTACGTGGATAATATCCTCTATAACGATCAGGATAAAGGCGATGGCCACCAAACCTAAAATTACAGCGCTTAACATGATAAGTACCAGCTTTGTTTCTGAAGGGAAGGAATTTGCGCGCGCATTTTCTAACAGCCCGCTTACAAAGTCACTACCACTTAAGTCGCAAAACGAACTTTTTATGAAAGAAAGGACCCATGATAGCGCCGCGTAAACTGATCCGCTGTCTGGATGAGCACTGGACCCTGATTGAATGGCTGGTCGAACGCAGCCAGCACAGCAGTTTCAGTGTGCAGGATGTGCAGCATCTGATCCAAAGAGCCAACCCCAACTTCAGCAGCGAACAAGTATTTAAAGAAACCCAACGGCTGCTGCAACTGGAAATTCTGATCCCGCTGGCGAAATCCAGCCAGCTTGAGCTGAGCAGCACCATACTGGAGTTTGCCCAGCATTTATTGCATGAAGAGCAATTGGGCCTGGCCACCGACATTGAAAGCCGGGTACTGGAACTGAACCGCTTATCGGCACGGATGGCGCAAGCGGCCAGTCAGCGCGACAGCCGCGAATTACGCCGTTTTATTCGGGCTATGGACGACAGGGTGCGGGAAGTACTGAAGCAGTTTTCCCAGAATGAGCAGGCCATTTTGTCCCTGGTCGAGCGGGCCAAAGCGGACGAGAGCAAACTCAGCCTGGCGCGCCGTTATGCCGCGGTGATGGACGCTTTTGATGATTACATTGAGCCTGTGTTGGTGCTGGTCGATATTAACGGCCCTTTCCAGCAGAGTATCAGTGCCATTGAGCTGCAACTGACCGAACAAATCCAACAGATTGAAATCACCGGGGTGATGCAGCAGGACAAAGAAAGCCTGTTGCAGCTGCGTACCCGTTTGCTGGAAATGAATCAGGTGGGCCGGGAAAGTTTGAGCCGCTGTGCGGACCTGCTGATGCCGCTGCGGGATGAACTGCGCCGCAATACCCTGCTCTCACGCAACGCCAGCTTTTTATTGGGCCAGATGCGCAAAAAAGGCATTGAGCACACACTGGACCCGCTGGTACCGGGTTTACGTTCAGACGCACAAAAATTCTCTTTGGGGTCTGCCAACCAAATCACCAGTTATATGGCCGAGCTCTGTCAGTACCAGCATGACGCCTATGAAGTGCCAGACGCCATTGACTCGGCCCCTGCTGGCCTGATGCAGGTGCCGGAAGTGAAAGAGGTGCTGCGCAAAGCCCGCACTATTAAGCAACTACCGGATTTAAGCCGTTGGCTGGCCGACAGTTACCCTGAATTACCGGTCGACGAATTACTCTTTTTGTATCAGGAACTGTCCCGCGCCGACAGCCTGAAGCTGGAACATCAGCAGGATGCCAGCCAACTGGAGGTGCAGGGTTACCGACTGACCCTGCACCCCTTTCGCAGCAGCCCTGAAGGACATTAACGATGCAACTGGATTTAGAATTGCTCAGCCAGCTGGCTGAGGTGCATAAAAAATTAGGCTCCGGCTACCATATCAGCGAGCAGGATTTTGCACTGTGGCAGGAGCTGGATCAGCAGGAAGACGCCTACACAGCATTATTTGCAGCTTTGGGCCACAGCCTGAAACGGGATGGTCGCGGCTTTTTCTACTTTGAAGTGGACGATGCCACGGCCAGTATGGGCAAAATTTCCCGGCTTTTTGCACTGGCTTTGTATGCGCTGGTGGAGTTTTACGCCGACAAAGGCCAGGACCCGCTGCGCGCCCTGTTCGAACAGGAAGTCAGCTCCGAAGTCTGGGGTCAGTTGCTGCAACAGCATTACCATTTATTCGAGCAGCTGGAAATTTTTTCGGTGACTGATATCAAACGTGAAATTGCCAACCGGATGCTGCGTTATGGGCTGGCGCGCGCCAGTGGCGACAACATCAGGCTGTTGCCCCCTGTTTACCGTTATTTAGATGCCTTAATGGATGTGGAACACAGCGCTGTGGCCACTGAGGAGCACGCTGATGTCTGACATCAAATCAGAGCTGTATGGTTTAACCAAACTGGCGCTGCTGAACACTGCAGGCTACGCCAAATGTGTGATCCCGCTGGACGATTCGTCCTCTATCTGCGCGCCGAACAATACGGGTAAAAGTTCGGTGATAAACGCACTGCAGTTCCCGTTAATCAACGACCTGCGGTTAACCGAGTGGGACGGCCATGATCTGGACGAAACCCGCAAATTCTATTTTGGCACGGACCAGAGTTACATTCTGCTGGAAGCCAACCTGCCCGACGGCCCTGTGGTCATTGGTGTGGCGGGCCGCGGCAAAATTGCCGGTTACGCCTTTCAGTACTTTTGCTACAAAGGCAAGCTGGACCTGGCGCATTACCTCGACGGCAAAAGTTATGTGCGCTACAGCAAGCTGGACCACCATTTACGCGCTTTGGGTTTTGATCCTATTGAACTGAAGCAGTCTGAGCTAAACGCCATGCTGACCGGTGGCGCCACGCCGTACGACAGCCGGATTAACCTGCGCATGATCCCACTGGCCAACGTCAGTGACGCGCCGGTCTACAAGGATATTTTCCGCCGTATTCTGAACCTGCACCGTTTAACAGCGCAGGACGTGAAACGTTTGCTGTTGCCGGTCTTTGCCCGCCATTTGGGCGACCCTAAAGTGGATTTCTATCAGGTCTGGCACAACGCTTTTGAAAAGGTGAACAAAGACAGGCGTGAACTGAAGGCGCTGGAAAACCAACAAGAAGCTGTCACAGCACTGGAAAGTTTGCTGGATAACCGCTCTGTGCTCAAAGGCCGCCTTGCGACTTATGCGCCAAAACTGGATGTCGCGCTGACCGAATTTCACGGTTATGCCGAAGACCAACAGCTGCAACTGAATGAACAGCTGCAATTGCTGCATGGCGAAAAGACGCAGCTGGAAGAACGCCAGCGGCTTTATGTCGGCCAAATCAAAGACTTGTCTGGCCGCCGTTTACAACTGAGCCAGTGGTATCAGGATTACGATCAGTTACATCAGCGCTTTGGCTTAACCAATCAGGCTACGCTCGACAGCAACCTGAAAAACATTCGCCAAAGTTACGAGCAGCTGAGCCACAGCCTGCAAGGTGCGTCACAGGTCAATGCCACCACGCTTGCGCATCAGAAGAGCCAGAGCCAAAAGCAGCTGCAAAGCCTGAAACTGCAACTGAAAAACCTGGAATACAACCTGTATTCCAGGCTGCGTGAAGATTTGAGCCTGCCCGAGGTGCAACAGCTGAGCCGGGTGCTGAATCCGGATCTGTTGTCGCTGTCGACCGCAGCAGGTGGGGATATTGAAATCACCGACGAAGATGCCTTTTCGTCGCAACTTGAGGCGCTGGCCGATTGCTTTAAACAAGGCAAACTGCATCTGGCCGGTGCTGTGATTGACCTGTCGCACCTGCAGCCGGTGGAGCAGAACAGCCTGGAAAATAAAATCCAGCTCAAAGAACAGATTGAAGCGCTGCAGCAGACCCTGCAGACGCTGGAACAGCAACTGGCTGTGGCCGGCGATTTAGCCGGCAAAACCCGCGAAAAAGACCGGCTGTACCAGGACATGTTGCAAGCCGAAGAAGACATCAAAAAATTCGCCCGCTATCAGCAAATGCAGCAAATTGCCGACGAGCAGCAGGCCATGCTGGACCAGCTGGAGCAGGAAGAAGAGCTGCTGCAAACCCAATTGGCTGAAGTGCAGCACAAAGCCTCGACCCTGTCCGACCGCCGCAACCTGGTTTCGAACAAACAAGAACAGTTGAAGCGTCAGCTGGAACGCATTGAACAGGAGAAAAAAGAGCGGATTGATTTCCAGCTGGATTTTTACTCCGGAAAAATCACGCCTTACCCTATTGAAGTGGTGCTGGATTTTGACAATCTGGCCGATGTGCTGCGCGACTTTAACCGCCAGTGCCACGAGCTGAAGCTGATTGACGTCAATATTAAAAACACTTACCTCTTTATCTTTAACGCCGGTATCACCAAGTTTGAAGTCGAGAGCGATGAAGAACTGAAATACCAGCGGTTGATCAGTGCGTATCACCATCTGGATAAAGAGCGTGAAGCCATTGAACGCCGTGCCCGGGTCGCCCTGACCGAAGTCGCGGCCACCTTAAAAGGCCTGCGGGATGACTTAAACCGGTTGCACCGCGAGATGAACAGCTTTAACCGCGGCATCTGGCGCCATCAGATCTCCAACCTGCAGGATTTCAAAATTGAAATTGTTGACCGCAGTGTGCTGGTTGGCCATATCGATACCATTCTGACCACCTCGGAGACCTATCAGCAAGGCGATACGCTGGATTTATTGGCACCGGGTGCAACGAGCTCCGAGCGCGATATTCAGTCGGCCAAGGATTACCTGATCCAGGCCGCCAGCGAAAAAGGTGGCCTGACGCTGTCAGACCTGTTTGATATCCGCTTTAAAGTGATTAACCGCGCTGGCGACGTGGAATTTTTCGACAAAATCGACTCGGCCGGCTCGAACGGCACCCGCATCACCATCAAATTGCTGTGTGGTATGTTGTTTATCCGCCAGTTGCTGGCCGAACGGGAACGTGGCAAATACCGCATTCCAATTTATATCGACGAAGCGGCCGACATCGACCCACACAACCAGCAGGCGCTGATTGAAACGGCGCTGAACTTTGGTTTTGTGCCTATTTTTGCATCGGTGAAACCGCAAACTTCCTGCCGCTACATAGTGCCTATCCGCACTGTGGCCGGTGGTGCGCAAAACTGGGTGGATGAAAAAGACTGGATTTTATGTGAAAAGATAGCCACGACCACAGTAGCTGCAGACTCCGGTGTCGCAGAAGTTCCTGAGCCTGTGTAACCGGGCAGCAGCATAAAAAAATGGCGGTCCCTGACCGCCATTTTTACAACAATAACCTCACAAACCCAGCACTTGTTTGCCTTGCTCAAACACCAGATCCACCGGAATATTGGCGCCACTGAGGCGTTGTAAATCGGCCGCCAGTTCAGGCCGGATCACCCCTTTATCATTCAGTAAGGCGCTGACCCCTTCATAATTGCCGTCGCCCTGCAGCGTCAGGATCAAGGTCGATAACGACGTCATCGCCTGGCGCATGCTGGCAAAATCCACCTGATAAGTGCCATCGGCATTGCGGATAAAAGCGCCCTGCTCGGCGAAGTAGTTAAAGCAGATCATATTGGCTTTGCCATGGGCACTGGACGCGCCAAAACGCACGGAGCGGAAAATGCCGGCCATAAAAGTGGTGTAGAACTCTTCGAGCCGGGCATCGGTCAGCAAGCCCTGCTCCACCAGTTGGGTGATCATATACAACCCGAGAATATCAGCTTTGCCTTCCTCCAAAGCCGAAGCATGTTCCTTCAGGCTCTGCCGCACTGTGCCTTTGCCATTGATGGTATTTTTTATGCCAAGGCCATGCGCCACTTCATGGAACATCACATTGTTAAAAAATGCATCAAAAGTCACCAGGTTGCGCTGTGACGGCGTGATCAGCAAATCCGCCACAGGCGCCATAATATGGTCAAACTTGGCTTTCATTGCATTTTTCAGCTGCAGACGCCGGGTGCCTTTTGCCAGCTGCACCTGTTCGTCGTTGGGCAGGTTGATGGCAATGGTTTTGCCACCGGAATTTGAATGGCCAGCGTAATAAATCACGTCATAGGCATTGAGGTCTGCGTCGGAGCCCGGTGTTTCCTGTTTATACGGATCCGGCACAGGCAAGCCCTGTTGCAATGCAGGCAGAGTCGCTGCGTATTTGCTTAAACGCTCACTCCAGGCCAAATCTTTCACCAGCACATAAGCTTCAAAGGCGGCGCGATAACCAAAGAGTTGATCTTCATAAGTTTCAATGGGGCCTATCACCAGATCGACAGGGTTCGTCTTCATCTCCATCCAGGCCAAATCAGATTTCTGGTACTGATCGGACAGCAGAGCTTCTGCACGCAGCTTCAGATAAACCGCAAAACCGGCATCTTCTGACAAAGCAGCGGCTTTCACTAATAAATCGGCGGCTTTTTCCAGCTCTGCTTTGTAGGCCACAGAATAAGGCACGGCCGTCAGTTTGCCGTCTTTATCGCGCCGGACCAGCGAATACAAACCGGTTTTATCGGCAAAATCAGCAGCTTCAAACTCAGCTTTACTCATATCTGCAGGGTAAAACTCCGCCCCCAGGGGTTTAGCCGCATAACCAGTTAAGAAGGCTTCATCCCCCTGCAATCTGTCCCAGGGACCGTAGTTAATTTCGGCAAAGCGCCGTACCTGCGGATCCTGAATGGCGGCCAAAAAGCCGGCCTTTGGTTCACCCAGCGCCTGACGCCAGTATAAATCGTCCATCACTGCCGCCGCGTCTATCAGCAGCGCCAGCATCTGTTTATGTGCCGCTGACAGCGTGCTCAAATCCGAGGTCAGTCGCACGGGCTGGTAAATACCCAGTCTGGATTCAAAACCCGGGTTGAGCTCGGGCTTTGCCTGCGCCACACTGGTGTCAGTCGGCGCCTGAATGGAGCTGTCGGTCTGAGGAGCGGGTTTACAGGCCGCTAACCCCAAAAGGCCAGCGCCAACCAGGCCAAGATAAAGGGGATGAACACGCATAGTCTGATCCTTGGAAATAGTAGGTTCCAGAGCCCTGCACCGCCGGGGCGGCCCAGTCTCTGGTGTTCTGGCTTAAAGTGAATGTTCGGCACCACAAGGCTGCAACCGCTTGCGCTGCGCTTCTGTGGCGCTGTCATTGCATTCGGCGACAATACGGGCAAAGCCAGCCTCAAACTGGCTGTCCAGTTCAAAGTAGCCGTCACTGCAGAACTGGTTTTTCTCCAGCACCAACGCCAGTTCATCATACAAAGGCCCGGTTCCTGCTTTGCGCTCCCCCTGCGTCATGATTTGCTTTTCCACCATCATGGCGGCACGGCGATCATTGTCCAGTCGAATGGCTATTTCGCGTTGCGTCAGGTTTTTCACCCGGCCTTTGCGGTAGCTGAACTGCTTGCTGCCGTCAGGCCAGACACAACTTTCAAACACACCGGCGCTGCGGGGTAACTCTGGCCCGGAGCTGCAACCGGCAACCAGGAACAACACAACAAATAACCAGTAACGCATTGATAAATTGCCTCTGTTTGCAACAGTCTGCACTTAGCATACCCTGTTCTGCCGGCAGAGCCCAGCCCACAATAGGGTCTGATTTTGCAGTGGAATTTTTTTGTTTTTTACTGAACCAAAGCTGAACCAGAGACTCTTAGCAAACGAATGAGAACTCCTCCCGGACTGAGTGACGATGTACAGCAGGGACAGAATAATGCGCTAATCAGGAGCTCGTGATGACAATGACCAGTGTGCGTAACCGTATTTTATCGTTTTTAGATTTAGCCCACTGCAGCTACCGACTTCAGGGCAATAAAGTGCTGCTTCAAAACGCTGAACTGACCTTTGCAACAGACCATCTGACCATCAACCGGCAGGGGAAACCTGAACGGATGATGCCTTATCAAAAACTGAACCTGGATAAGATGCTGTTTTTGCTGACGGCCCAGGCGGAGCGGCGTCCCTGATCTCATGGTTTACACACCAGTGCAGCAACAACTGCGCTGCGTCTTCAGGGTGTTGCTGCAATAAGAAGTGACTGCAGTGAAAACGGCACAGCTGCAATTGCGGTAACAACGCCTGTAACGACACAGCACAATGCGGGAACACCAGTTTATCCTGTTGTGCCTGCAGGTAAAGTACCGGCATCGCCAGAGCAAGGGCTGATTCTGGCCGCTGCAGTGCCAGCACCTGCTCCACCCTGTGAACAAAACTGGCCTGAGGCAGCTGACTCAGGGCCTGCTCCAGTTCCGATCTAAGCCCAGGGCTGTCATGACCCCAGAGTAGATAACGCAGCAAGATATTGCGTCTGGCCGCACTGAATTCCAGCCTGCGTAACCACTGCCACAGCATGGGTGCCCACGGCATTGGGTTTTCAATAAAGGTGCAACACAGCACCAGCCCCAACACCTGTCCGGCACGGCGCCGGGCCAGTTCAACGGCCAAAGGGCCACCAAAAGATTCGCCAAGCAGTAAAAAAGGTGATGCAGGCAATTGCGGTTCCAGAACATCCGCCAGCTGTGAATAACTCAGTAAGTCAGTCGGGTAACTGAAACAGTGCACTTGCCAATGAGACGGCAAGGCTGCACAAAACTTGCGGTACAGCAAACCTGAACCATCGAGCCCCGGCAGAATCACGAGTCGCATAAACACCTCCTTTCCTCAGCAAGATTACTGCCAACACATGACAACCTTTTGACAATATAATGCTGCGGTCAGCAGTACTACTGAACCATGCCAACTTGTTATACTCAGAGGAACACCGGATGCCTCTGATCCGGCCCAACAAAGGAAAGTTGTATTTTGTGGTCCAAGTTCGTCTTTGTCTTACTTATCGGCTACAGCACTCTGCTGCCGGCTCATCCCCAACTCCAGCTTCAAGGCGTGTCAGGCCCCTTGGCGGAAAATATCCAGTTGTACCTGGACCGCTTGCCCGACGCCAGCAATCTGGGCTCCCGTCGCTTTCAGAACCAATTGATCCGGGATGTGAAAACAGCAGCCCGGGCCATGGGGTATTACCGGGTCGATGTCAGCACTGAACTGAACGAGAGCGGCAAAAAGCCACGTTTACTGATTAAGGTGGAACCCGGCGATGCAGCCCGCTTTAAGGAAGTGCAGGTCACACTGCTTGGCGAAGCCAAAAACGATGCCGATTTTGCCGCCTTAATTAAGCAACATGCCCCTAAAGTGAATCACAGGGTGCATCATGGCCGTTACGAAAACCTGAAAAAGCAGTTAACCTCGCTGGCCATCCGCAAAGGCTATTTTCAGGCGAAACTGACACAACAGGAGCTGGCCGTGGCCCCCGCGCTGGGCCAGGGCTTTTTGCGGCTGACCTTCAATTCAGGCCGGCGCTTCAGTTTTGGTGAAGTAACCTTTAGTGGCAGCCAGATCCGCCATGAACGTCTGCAATCATTAATGCCTTTTCAGGCTGGCGATCCCTATCTGGCCAGCCATTTAGGTGAACTGCAGCAGAAACTCGCAGAAAGTGGCTGGTTTGCCAGCATTGAAGTAGAAGTGGATGACCCCCAGGATCCAGACCAGCCGCTGCAGGTCCGGGTCACCTTAAGCCCGCAGATCCGTAACACAGTGGAGACTGGTGTCGGCTACTCCACCGACCTGGGCCCCCGGCTTAAACTGAACTGGAACAAACCCTGGCTGAATGACAAAGGCCACAGCCTGAGCAGCAAAATGTCATTATCAGGCCCTGAACAAAGCCTGGAAGCTGGCTATAAATTACCTCAGCAAAATGTCAGCGACGATTTTTATCTGGTCAATGCAGGTATCAAAACAACCAATCTGGAAGACACCAACAGTGCTGAATACAATATGGCGCTGGAACGTCATTGGTTATTGGGCAATGGCTGGTACAGGGTGGCGTCGGTGCGCTGGCTGTATGAAGACTATACCCAGGGCACGGACTCGGGCAGCGCCAACCTGATCATGCCAGGTCTTGGCTTTAACCGCGCAGGCGACAGCGGCGGTAGCATGCCGGAACAGGCGTACCGTTATCTGGTTAACGCCGAAGTGTCGGATCCAGCCTGGGGGTCGGACGAACGTTTTGTCCGGCTGCGGGCCCGCACTGGCTGGATTGGCTCTTTTTCGGTCGACCAGCGCTGGCTGATCAAATTGGATGCTGGTGCCGTACTGATGAAGTCGGTGTTGGCGTTGCCCCCCTCGCTGCGTTTTTTTGCCGGTGGTGATAACAGCATCCGGGGTTACTCCTTTGAAAGTATTTCTCCGGTTGCCGAGGACGGCACCTTAACAGGCGCCCGTTACCTGGCAACAGCCGCGTTGGAGTATCAGCACCGGCTGTCCGGCAACTGGTGGCTTGCCAGTTTCTTTGATGCTGGCAGCGCCTGGAACGACAAGCGTGACCTTTACCGTGGCGCCGGTTTTGGTGTGCGTTGGGCCTCGCCGGTTGGCCCGGTCCGGCTGGATTTTGCCTGGGGACTGGATTTGCCAACGGGCCGTGAATTTCAACTGCATTTTGCGCTAGGGCCAGAGTTATGAGCCGTCTCTCTTTGAAAAAAGCCTTATTACTGCTGGTGTTAGTACTGCTGCTTTGCTTGCTGAGCCTGTCCTACAGCACTGTGCTGTTGCGCTTTATGGTCTCTGTCGTGCTGCCTGACGATCAGAGTATTCAAATTGGTGAACTGCAGGGGTCTCTGGCTGAAGGGATCCAACTTCAGAGGGTGCAGGTACAACGGCCTGAAGCCCAGGTCCTGATTGACCACCTGAACAGCAGGATCGACTGGCGTTGTTTGGGGCATTTTGAGCTTTGTGTGTCCGAATTGCGCATTGACGGGCTGTCCGTGATCCTGCCTGAGCGCAGCAGCACCGCAGAACAGGCGGACTCCCCGCCCCCTCTGCAGCTGCCTGCCGTGCGACTGGATGCGCTGAGCCTGAATGGATTTGTGCTGCGCCAGGGTGAGATGGAAATCCGGCTGCACCAGTTGCAAAGTGCTGTCACATTGCGCGGTGCTAAGATTCGGGTGCAGCCGACTCAACTGCAGCAGTTGCAGATAAAACTGCCCAAAAGCGCCCCCCAATCCCACACCAGCACAGCTCCCTGGTGGCAATATCAGCCACTCCAGCTGAGCCCCCTGCCACTGCCACTTCAGCTTGAGCTTGGTCTGCTCGATCTGGATCGGCTGCAGCTGAGCGGCGACACCGAACTTGAACTGAAGGCGTTGAAGCTGCAACTGGATGCAGGATCAGCAGCACTCAGGCTGCATCAGTTGTCTTTTCAGTACCAGCAGTGGCAACTGCAAGGCGAGATGCAGCTGCAAAACAGCGCCCCTTTTGCATTGCAGGGTCAGTTCAGTCTGCAAAGCCCTGAACAACAGCTTCAAGGCCAGGTGACAGGCTCGTTGCAACAACTGGAACTCCAGGCCAGCGCCAGCGGCGTGCAACAGGCCGAGCTGACCGCCAGGCTTGGGTTGTTGCAGAGTGAACTGCCACTGTCAGTCCAGTTGCAGGCCAGGGCCTTGCAATGGCCATTACGGGGCCAAGCCGACTGGCAGCTGCGCGACTCCCGCCTCAGTGCCGAAGGCACTTTGGCCAAATTCGCACTGGAGCTGCACAGCCAGGGCCACAGCCTTCAAACAGGTCAAAGCAAGTTATCATTGCAGGCCGCTTTCCAGGCCCCCCTGTTGAGCTGGTCTTCGTTGCAATTCAGCTCCGAGCAAGGGGCGGTGCAAAGCGAGGGGCAGCTCAATCTGCAGGAGCAGAGTCTGAGCACGTCACTTGCTGCGCAAGACATCCGGCTGGAGCCCTGGTGGCCCGATTACCCGGGCAGCCTGAATACCAGACTGCAGTTGCAAGGGTCCTATCAGGCCAAAGGCTGGCAATTGGAACTGACTCAGTTGGAGGCATCCGGTCGGATCCGCCAACAGCCTTTGCAGTTACAGGGCGCTCTGAGCCTGGCTGGTACAACAGACTCCATTGACAAGTTCAACACCCCGGGCCTGGAACTGCGCCATGGTGGCAATACATTGACGGCATCCGGCCAGCTGACCGACCAATGGCAGGTTCTGCTGCACCTGAACGCGCCGGATTTGGCCCAAAGCCTGGCTGGCAGCAAAGGCCAGCTGACGGGTTCAGTCACAGTGACAGGACCACAGCAGCACCCGGCTTTGCAACTCGACCTGACTGGCGAACAATTACGTTACCAGCGAGATTACCGGCTGGACCAGCTGCGGCTGACCGGTTCACTGGACAGTCAGGACTGGCAACACCAGCTCGAACTTCAGTCAGGCTCAGGGCGTCTATTCGGGGAGAAACTCAATTCTGCCCAGCTCCTGCTGCAAGGCAACCAAAAACAAAGTGGGGCGATACTGCAACTGGACACTGACGCGGTGCAGGCCCAGCTGCAGTTGCAGGCCAAAGCCCAAAAACCTGATATGTGGCAAGTGCAACTGAATCAGGCACAACTGATCACCCCGGTTGGCCCCTGGACTCTGGTCGACTCAGCCACAGCGGAGCTGGACCTGTCGGCTGAACAACTGCGGTTCTCCGGCCAATGCTGGCAGTCCAGCCCGGCCGAACTCTGCCTGCAGCCAAGTCCCTGGTTATCCAGAGCCCAGGGAGCCCTGCAACTGCAGCTGCAGAAGTTTGAACTGGCGCAGTTACAGAGCTGGTTAACCGACGAACAACAACTCAGCGGGACCTCGGCCTTGACTGCAGGTGCAGAGTGGAAACCAGGCCAGCCATTGCAGGCCAGCCTTGAGCTGACAGGCAGTGACGGGCGCTGGCAACAACGTCAGGTCAGCCCCATCACCTTAGCCTGGCAAGGCTGGAAGCTTCAGGCCAGCCTCCGACACAACAAGCTTAGCGGCACCGCAGACATTCGTTTTACCGACCAGGCTTATGTAACAGCCCGGCTGCAACTGCCCGATATCACAGAACAGGACAAAAGGCTGGATGCCGGGTTCAGCCTGCATCAAGTGGATTTAAGCACGCTCAAAAGCCTGCTGCCGGATCAGACTGAGTTTGCGGCTTTGCTCAATGGTGAAGTCCAGCTTTCTGGTGTGGCCAGCCACCCCAGACTCGCCGGCCAGATCCGCCTGACGGATATCCGCATGCATGGGGTGCATGCCCCAATGGATATCGATCAGGCACAGCTGCAGTTAGACCTGCGTCAACATAACGCTCAGTTGTCCGGCCAGTTGCAGAGTGGGTCGGGCCAGGCACAACTGTCCGGTTACGCTGATTGGTTTGATTTCACCAACTACCAGGCCCGGCTGGCACTGACAGGCCAGCAGTTACCGCTCAACCTGCCACAAGGCCAGGTCACGGTCAGTCCGGAGTTGACAGTGCTGGCACAAAACAGCAGCCTGGCGCTGCAAGGTACAGTGCAGGTACCGCAAGCCCACCTGGCGATTGACGATTTACCTGCCTCTGCAGTGCAGGTCTCAGACGATGAGCTGATCCTGAATAAGGATCTGGAAATCCGCCGTGCGGCTGAACAGTCCAGCCTGACACTGAGCAGCGAGATCCGGCTGGTATTAGGGGAGCATGTCAAGTTGCAGGCTTTTGGTTTAAAGAGCAGGCTCAAAGGTCAGTTGCTGTTTTCTCAACGTGGCGCCAACCAGGCACTGAAAGGAGAAGTGAATCTGCTGGACGGCACTTTCCGCTCTTATGGCCAGGATTTGCAGATCCGCAAAGGCAAACTGATGTTTAATGGCCCCGTTGATCAACCTTACCTGACCATTGAAGCCATCCGCAATCCGGACAATACCGAAGACAACGTGATAGCCGGCATTCGGGTCACGGGCCCGGCGGATGCCGCCAGTGCCACTATCTTTTCACAGCCAGGTAAACCTCAGGCCAATGCGTTGGCTTATCTGCTGACCGGCCGCGATTTAAATACTGACTCGGCCGGTGGCAACCCCTTAACCACCAGTCTGATTGGCATAGGCATTGCCAACAGCGACGGCCTGGTCAGTTCAGTCGGTGAAGCCCTGGGTTTTGAGCAAGTGACGCTCGATACCAAAGGCGCAGGAGACAATTCCCAGGTTACGGTCAGCGGTTATTTGTCGCCCAAGCTGCAACTAAAGTACGGGGTCGGCATTTTTAACTCCCTGGGCGAATTTACTTTGCGCTACGAGCTGATGAAAAGCCTGTACCTCGAAGCGGTGCGAGGTTTGGACAATGCCGTCGACCTGCTTTATAAATTTGAATTTGATTAAGGGCTGAGCTTCTGGCAACACCAGCAATTGTTTAAATTTTAACCCCATGTTACATTGAAATCTGGTTGACTTTTAAACAAAAGCTGGTAAGGGCATGAGCAAAGAAAGAGGCCTCAGCAGTGACGAGTCCGATTATTTCGCCGAAATTTTCAGTCACGACGAAAAAATAGAAGTGTCGGGGCCACGTGATATCAGTCACATGCTGTCTGTCACGTCGGAAGTGCCGCAACTGATCAGCACCCTGCTGGGCAAAGCCAGCTTTACCTTGCTGGCAGAAGTGGGCCCCTACAAGCTCTGGTTTCCGCTGGATATCAGCCTGAATGAGGCTGGCGAACCCTTGCCTGTTCTCGGTATTCCGGAAGTGGAAGATCATTCAGGACAACAGCGCAGCTGGCGGTTGATGCACCCGAAAGATTTACAACTTAATAATGGCAGTCTGGCCGGTAAGGTCCGCATTCAGTCCGTTTCAAGTACAGGACTGGCATTAGAGTGCGACAGGCAAAGTACCGCCAGTCTGCTGATGCAGCAAAAACAATTGCATCTGAGTTTACCTGACGGGCAAGACATCCATCTCAACATTGAGTTTGTGCGACAGGAACACCACCTGCTGGCCACCCGGATCCATGCCAACAAAACCAACAGGGAACGCTTAAGGCAATACCTGTTTCAGAACCATCGCCAGTACTACCAGGAGCTGTATCGCAGCACCGAAACTCTGGATCAATAGATAAAAAAATGCCCGGCTGTTCAGCCGGGCGAGGAACGTGGTCTTTGGATGGGCAAAGACTTTGTTGGCAGCAGCACCAGAACCTTGCAGCTGCCCAGGGTCACAACATGTAATACGCTGACGGACTGCATCAGCTGTTGAGTTAGCCAACCGGATGGGTCAAATCCGTTTGGAGAAGTAGTGCAGACCTCCCACCAACCCATCAAATGATAACCGTTCGCATTACGAGAATCATCATATCAGTTTTTTGCACTGGCGCAACACACAAATGAGAATTTTTCTCATTTATTTTTTAACCACAAGCTTCGTATCCCTGCAGCAGCGTCTTCAGACCGCTTTGAGTAATAAATGCTGATAACGCCCCAAGGAAGCATAAGGTTCCTGACGGTTAAACATGAGCTCCACTTGCAATAACTGCTCATATTCGGTCTCTTGTTCGGAGCGATCACGCAAATAGTCGTGAAAACAACGCACGCCTGTTTTCTGTTCAATGATAAAACCCGCCTGCTGACACCACAAAGCGACCAACTCCGGCTGCAGCGGGTTTTGCGGACTGAGCCTGACTTTCTTTTTAAAGGTCAGGTCCCGCAGCACATAGTTAAAATTGCCGTAAATGATATTGCTCAGCCGTTTGGCATCCTTGTTATAGAACATCAAAGAAACCAAACCGCCCGGAGCCACCAACTGACGCAATTGCGCTATGGCTTCGGCCGGTTGCTCCAGCCATTCCAGCACTGCATGGCACAACACCACAGGAAAAGCCGGCCAGCCCTGAGCCGTCAGCTGCTGCAGCGGTAACTGGTGGCATTCGATCTGCAGTTGCTGTGCATCGGCGCGTTGCTGTGCCAGTTGCAACATCTCAGCAGACAAATCCGTCAGGGTCAGCTGATGACCACGGCTGGCCAGCTCCAGCGCAAGCTGGCCCTGCCCGGCTCCCACATCCAGAATGCGGCAGGGCCGGGATAACTCAGGCCGTTCCAACAAATCCCGCAACAACACCGCCTGACGTAATTTACCTTTGCTGGTGTCGTAGATATTTTTGGCAAATTTGCCAGCAATACCATCAAAACTCTGATCCTGCATTTTTTTCGCCACAGACACCTCAGGCCGGATTATCAATATCGACAAAATGACAACGAACCCCGGTCTGAGCTTCGATAAATGCGGCCAAAGCGGCAATACCATAACGTTCAGTGGCATGATGGCCGGCCGCCATAAAATCAATGCCAAGCTCACGGGAGCTGTGAATCGTCTGCTCTGACACTTCGCCGCTGACAAAGAGCTCAGCCCCCGCCTGATAAGCCGCATCAATATAGGACTGACCTCCGCCAGTGCACCAGGCCAGCGTCCGTACTGGCTTGTTCAGCACCGAATTATGCAACACGGCGCGGCCTAACTCCTGTTCCAGACGACGGGCAATGACCTCGGCCGGCACGGCTTGCTCCAACTGCCCCTGCATCAACACCCCCACAGGGCTGACGCCGGGCACCGCCGAAAACTGACGTAGCCCGAGCTTTTGTGCCAGTTGCGCGTTATTGCCCAAAACAGGATGCACATCCAGTGGCAAATGGTATGCCAGCAGGTTGATGTCATGACGCAGCAGCGTTTGCAGACGGCGCTTTTTAATACCGGTAATTTGTGGCTCTTCGTTTTTCCAGAAGTAGCCATGGTGCACCAGCACAGCATCGGCACCCAGTTCGACCGCTTTATCCAGCAAGGCCTGAGACGCAGTCACCCCTGCGACAATGCAGCGGATCTCCGCTTTGCCTTCGACCTGCAACCCATTGGGGCAATAGTCACGGATTTGACTGCTTTGCAGTTGCTGTTCTATCAGGGCCAGCAGTGCTGAGCGCTCAATAAGACTCATGATGAAATCTCCTGTTTAAGCGCAGCCAGAGCGGTTTTGGCTTCAATCCACTGCGCCATGTATTGGGTGCTGCGCTGATGATGCAAATTCAGCATAGCCCCGGTAAAGTTGTTCAGCCTGTGTGCCGGTAAGTGCTGCAGCAACTGTGTCAGACGTTGCCAGAACAGCTCCGCCTGCCCTGCCCCAAAACGGTGTTGCACCAGCGCATACCCTTGTAGCTGTTTGTGCTGCCACAACTCCTTCTGCTGGTACAAAGCCACCACAGCGCTGATCAGGCTGTCCTCGTCTTCAGCCACAGCACCAGGCCAGTCAGCGCTGTCAGCAATACCTTCAGCGCCCACCCTGGTGGTGACACTGGGGGTTCCAGTGCGCATGGCTTCCACCAATTTGCCTTTGAGCCCGGCCCCAAAGGGCAATGGTGCCAGCAACAGCCGGGCTTGTTGCAACACCAGCTGCGCATCCTGTGCCCAGCCTTTGATAAAAAAGCCTTGTTTTGGTGCATGCAACTGCGTGGCTTTGGGTGGTGGGTAAGCCCCATAAATATGCAGCTCTACTCCGGGTAAACGCTGACGCAGCGCAGGCCAGAGTTTTTTCAGCCACAACACAGCCTGCCAATTGGGTTCATGACGGAAATTACCGATAAACACCAGATTGCGCCGCTCGTCAAAAGCCGGCGCAGCGGCTGGCGGCTGATCAAACCAAAATGGGCAATAGTGCAGCAGGCTCTGTGGCACCGCAAACTGCTGCTGTAGCAGCTGCAGTTCAACCTCTGAAATAATCAGGCTCAGATCCGAACGGTAGATAGCCGCCACTTCACGCTGGGCGGTTTCACCGGACAAATCCGCTTGAGTAACAGGCCGCTGCGCTTTATAGGCCTGCTGCCTGGCCTGCCGTAAAAAATGCAGGTCTTCGGTATCAAGCAGCCGCAGTGCGTCCGGGCAGACGTTGGCCACCCGCCAACCAAACTGTTCTTCCAGCATAAAACGGTCAAACATTACCACCTGGGGCTGCCAGCACTGCAGTTGGTGATCAAAACTGCTGTCATTGAGCTGGACCTGTTGCTCTTCAATCCCCAGTTCAGGCAAGTTGACCCGATGCAGCCCCTGCTCTGCCGGGCTGGCAAAAATGACCCGCCAGCCTTTTTGCCGGAACAGCTTCAGCAACGCCAGCATACGCCATCCAGCCGCCGATGAATTTGGCTCAGGCCAGACATAACCCAACACCAGAAGAGTATCCATCTGTCACCACTGTAAAAAAGCCGACAGTTTACCTTGTCCTGGCCAAAAGCACGACAGCCGTCTGCGATGAAAAGCTCTGGCTGGCATGACCAGTCCGGTGTTAGGATCCGGTACGCTTTTTTTAAGGACGTCCGATGCAAGTCTCCAGTTACAGCAAAGTGGAAGAAATCAGCCACAGTGTCAGTCATGGCCTGGGCTTTGCCGCCAGTGTGGCGGGTTTGGTCCTGTTACTGCAGGCAAGCGGCAGCGACGGCTGGCGTCTGGCCAGCGCCCTGGTCTTTGGTTTGAGTTTGTGCCTGCTGTATGCCAGCTCGACCTGTTACCACGCCTGTCAGGCGGCTGCATGGAAACGCCGGCTGCGCAAGCTGGACCACTGCGCCATTTTTATTCTGATTGCTGGTACCTATACCCCTTTTACCCTGATCAGCCTGCGCGAATACGGTGGCTGGTGGCTGTTTGGGGTGGTCTGGACTTTAGCGCTGCTTGGTGTGGTCCTGAAGCTGTTTACCACAGGCAAACTGCAAAAGTTGTCTGTGGCTATGTATCTACTGATGGGCTGGCTGATCCTGGTCAAGCTGGACACCATGCTGGCCCAGGTCAGCAGTGACGGTTTATGGTGGCTGCTGGCGGGGGGGTTGTGTTATTCGCTGGGCGTGGCTTTTTATGTCCGCAAATCGATGTTTATGCACCATCTGATCTGGCATTTGTTTGTGCTGGCAGGCAGCGCCTGTCACTTTTTGGCCATTTACCTCTATGTCATTTAACCCGATCAGTCCGTTGAGTCCGCCAACCGCAACTCAAACCAAAAGGTACTGCCCTGGCCGGTCTGGCTGTAAAAGCCAATTTGCCCCTGGTGCGCTTCAATAATACTTTTGCAAATGGTCAGGCCAAGCCCTGTCCCCTCCGTTTTTCGGCTGCTGGAACTGTCCGCCTGCGAGAACTTTTCAAAGACCCGGCTGCGAAATTCATCGCTGATGCCACAGCCCTGATCCTGCACCTCCAAACGGGCTTTTTGATCTTTGGTAAAAAGCGTCAACTGAACGGACTGGCCTGATTCTGAAAACTTAATGGCATTGGACAACAGGTTATCCAGCACCTGGCGTAACCGGCCTGCATCCGCAAGCACCACGCAGGGTTGCAGCTTCATATGCACTGCCACCTGATACTCTTGTGCATAAGGATTGAAGGCATGCACAGCCTCTGTCACCAGCTGTGCCAAATCCAGCTGGATCGGGTGCAACTGAAAGTGGCCTGATTCAAACTTCTGGACATCAAGCAAATCATTGATCAGGGTAGACAACCGCTCCGCATTCCCGAGGGCTGTCTGCAGCAGTTGCTGATAATGCTCTGACGTGGGTGCAACAGCGCCAGAGGCCACCAGACCTACAGCCCCCCGAATGGAGGTCAGTGGAGTGCGCAGTTCATGGCTGACGGTCGAGATAAACTCATCCTTGAGTCGGTTCAGTCGGGTCAGTTCATGGTTATTTTCCGCCAGTCTGGCCAGGCTCTGCTCCAGTTGACGTGACCGCAATGATAAAGTCACGGAACTATCCTCTAACTCTTTGGTGCGCTGCGTCACCATAGTTTCCAGTGCCATCTGCGTATGAGCGCGATCCTGCACAGACTGCTGTAATAATTTGTTGATTTGACGGATATGTCGCAGCCGGTAGCCATGTGCTGCGACCACCAGCAACAGCAACAGCAACGCCGCCATGGCCATCACTTCAGTGCGTTGCCACCAATGTGGCAATACCCGGATCCTCAGTTGCCTGGGCTCCGGATGGAAGAAGCCGTGCTGATTCGACCCATTGAAAACAAACCGGTAGTGACCGGCGGGCAACTGGTGATAGAGCACCCGGGTTCGCCCCTGGCTGTATTGCCATTCCGAATCAATACCTTCCAGCAGATACCTGAATTGATTGCGTTGTGGCTCATGAAAATCGAGGCTGGCCAGGCTCAGTTCCACGTCCTGACCTGGCTCCAGCTGAAGTTCAGGCCAGTCGTGCTGCAGAATAGCTGGTTTTAACGGGGTAGAACCAATACGCACCGCACTGACCCGTACCTGAGGCGGCTGTCGATTCAGCCAGAGTGCTGCCGGCCTTACCAGAACCAGGCCGCCAGCCGTGCCCAGATACAACTCCCCCTCGGCAGAGGCTGACCAGACGTTAAACAACATCTCATCATTAAGCAGGCCGTCCGACTGACCGAATCCCACCCAAAGGGGTTGCTGATAAGGTTTGAATTTCAGGCCTTTGGCCGTCATCAGCCAGATATTTTGCTGCGCGTCGGTATAAGCCCCCAATAAAGGCAGCCTGGGCCCGTCTCTCTGTATGGTCAGTTCAGTGATCTGCCGCTGTTTGAGGTCCACCTGCAGCAGCCGCTCTGAACTACAGAGCAGGACGGTCTGATCAGGGCCCCTGGCGATACACTGGATATCGGCTCTTTGCTGCTCAGTACTCTGCAACAGAGTTGCCAGGTTATGCAGCTGCCCGGTTTTCAGGTCCAGCACAAAGGTGCCTGAGTAGCGGGTGCCAATCCAGAGCTGTTGCTCTATCAGTGCCATACTCTGCACCGCATCCCCCAGTCGTTGTTGCAGCTCGTTTTCCAGATAATACTGCCACTGCCCGTCAGGCTTTAGTTGTAACACCCCCCGCTGCCACAACCCCAGCCACAGACTGCCGTCCTGCGAACTCAGTACATCCCGGACATTCAGCAAGCCTGAAGCCTGCAAAGCTGTGCTGCCTTGCCAGGGGAGTAGTTGAGCGGTGGATTCGTTATAACGCCAGAGTCCAACGTCCGTCCCCACCCACAGCTGCCCGGCCTGATCGCGCCGGATGGCATTCACCCGGCTTTGCACCGAAAAAGCCTGCACCAGCGTCGGTTGCCGGCTGATACGATACACAGCATCCGAAGTCCCCAGCCACACCACCTTGTCCTCCGCCAACACAGAGGTTGGCGTCAGTTGAGCGACCTTGGACAGTTGTGGACCCCAACTGTCCAAACTGCGAAAAGCAGAACCGCTGTAACGGCCGTAAAACAGCCCTTTTTCCCGGCTGCCCGCCCATAACAGCCCCGTCTTATCAATCATCAGACTGCGGACATTGACGCCGGGCAACAACAGGTCCGACTGGTCAAAGCCGATCAGACGGGCGCGTTTTGGATCGAAACGGTAAATGCCATCAAAGGTGGCCAGCAGCAATTGACCGTCCGGCTCAGCTAACACTGCATTGATCAATGGGAATTGATCTGGCAGCGGCATGTCAGCAGCCTGCATCGACAGGGTGTTCAGTGCCACCAGGCGGTTTCTGGCCACCACCCACAGAATGCCATCCTGCAGATGCAGAGCCCGCACTTCAACCTGATTGAGCTGTGGCACCATCACAGCAGCACTCAGCCCCGCCGTGTCACTGTACCAATGCAAGCCCTGACTGGTGGCAATCCAGATACGGCCATCCAGGCTCTGACGGACAGCCCATACCCGCTGCGATACCAGACTTTGCGGCTGGTCCGGGCGGCCTATCGAATGCAGGCTGCCATCTGGATCCAGCCGCTGCAAACCGTCTCTGCAGCCAATCCACAGACGTTTGGATGCATCCAGAAACAGGGATTGAATAAAATTACTGTGAAGCGCCAACGCGGAGTCTGCCGCCGTAGAATAATGCGACAACACGCCAGTGGAAACATCCAGCCGACTGAGCCCCATGCCCCAGGTGCCAAGCCAAAGCTGACCATCAGCAAGCAACATAGCGTCAATATCAGGCACAGTGCTGGTTTTCCCCTCTTGTGTCGCATGCAACTCAAAAGTTTCAAAACTGTAGCCGTCATAACGTAACAGACCTGTATTGGTCGAACCCAGCCAAATGTACCCTGCATCATCCTGCAAAATTTGGTAAATGCTGGCATTGGGCAAACCGTCATCCACTCGCAGACGAGTCATTGCACTGACGTTTAACGCCGGGCCCAGCATCAGTGCCGTGACCCAACATAGAACCCGCAGTACCCTACTGCTTAAAGAGGCTATCATCCGCACCTCAGTTCCTATAAGTGACAAGTGGAACTCGTAAAGAAACAATACCATAGCAGCACAGATTTCCCAGTCTTGGGGGATAAATTGCAAACTGTGGCTTTATCTGCCTGTTGCAATCCCCTAGAATCGGCCCCATAGAACAGGCAGACAAATGAATTGCGGAGTAAAGCATGTCAGAGATTAAACACAGCCGTTTATTAATTTTGGGTTCTGGCCCTGCGGGCTACACAGCGGCCGTGTACGCCGCCCGCGCCAATCTGCAACCTGTGCTGCTGACCGGTATGCAGGCGGGTGGACAACTGACCACCACCACCGAAGTGGAGAACTGGCCTGGCGACCCACATGGTTTAACGGGTCCTGCCCTGATGGAGCGGATGAAAGCTCACGCAGAAACCTTTAACACCGAAATTGTTTTCGACCACATTCATACGGTCAATCTGCTGCAACGCCCTTTCCTGTTGACCGGTGACAATGGTCAGTACAGCTGTGATGCGCTGATCATCGCCACAGGCGCTTCAGCCAAATACCTGGGGCTGCCTTCTGAGCAGGCCTATAGTGGTCGCGGGGTGTCTGCCTGTGCCACCTGCGATGGTTTTTTCTACCGGAATCAAAAAGTGGCCGTCATTGGTGGTGGTAATACCGCCGTCGAGGAAGCCTTGTATCTGTCCAATATTGCCGCCGAAGTGCATCTGGTGCACCGCCGTGACAGCTTTAAAGCAGAGAAAATTCTGATTGACCGTCTGATGGCCAAAGTGGAATCCGGCACTATCAAGTTGCACCTGCACCGTGAACTGGAAGAAGTGTTAGGTGATGAGATGGGCGTGACCGGTATGCGGTTAAAATCCACCAATGGTCAGCCAACTGACGAGGTGGCTGTCGCAGGCGTATTTATTGCCATTGGTCACAAGCCCAATACCGACATTTTTGCTGGCCAGTTGGAGATGAACAATGGTTACCTGACAGTGCAAAGCGGCACTGAAGGCAATGCCACCCAAACCAGCATCGCAGGTGTGTTTGCTGCAGGTGATGTCGCTGACCATATTTACCGGCAGGCTATTACGTCGGCTGGCAGTGGTTGTATGGCGGCACTGGATGCAGAACGTTACCTGGACGCATTAAGCAAATAAGGATGCGGCGGACGTGGTGATTTATCTTCCTGAATTGTCCGCCGACCCCAGTCAATTTCCATCGCCTGAGCAGGCCATGACTGAACCGGACGGCCTGCTTGCCATGGGTGGCGATTTATCTGTTACCCGCTTACAACAGGCTTATCGACAAGGTATATTTCCCTGGTTCAGTGAAGGCGACCCCTTGTTATGGTGGAGCCCTTCGTGCCGTGCCACCTTTGAACCCGGCAGCCTGAGCCCCAACCGGACCTTACGCAAGCAGTTGGGTAAACATCGTTACCGTATCCTGCTCAACCAACATTTTACCAAAGTGATCCAAGGCTGCAGCGACCCCAGACCAACCCAGCAGGGCACCTGGATTTTACCTGAAATGCAACAGGCCTATCTGGCTATGCACCAGGCCGGTCTGGCACATTGTGTCGAAGTCTGGCGTGATGACGAGCTGGTGGGGGGCTGCTATGGTGTACAGACAGGGTTGCTGTTTTGTGGTGAATCCATGTTTAACCGTGAAGCCAATGCCGCCAAAATTGCTGTCTGCGCGCTGCAGTACCAACTGCAACGTTATGGTGGCGGCTGGATAGACTGCCAGTTAATGAATCCGTTTTTACAGCAGCTGGGCGCCACTTCGATCAGCAGGACTGCGTATTTGCAGCGTTTGTCTGAACTCGGTCAGCTGCAATTGCAACCGGGCTGCTGGGCAAGCACAGAATTGCCGGAGCTGTGGTGGCATGAGTGATTTAAAGCTGGGGGTCAGCTATCCGCAGCGCTGCCACTACCTTGAAGGGCAAGAAGAGCGTTTGCTGTTTACCCTGCCCGACCAGCCGATCAGCATGGCACTGTATCAGCAACTGATCGGCTACAACTTCCGCCGTAGCGGCGATCAGCTGTACACCACCTATTGCGACAACTGCCGGGCCTGTCAGTCCGTGCGGCTGGATCTGCAGGAGTTCAGTCCCAGCCGCTCGCAGCGCCGCTTATGGCAACGTGCCAAAGCAGCAGGCTGGAGTTACCGCTTAAGTGCAGTCGCCGATGAAGAGCGCTATTACCCGTTGTATCAGCGGTATATTGAATCGAAACACCGTGACGGCAGCATGTATCCGCCCAGCCCGGAGCAAATGCGCTACCTGTGGCAAAGCCAGTGGCAGCAGGTCATGTTTCTGGAGCAATACCAGCACCAAACCCTGGTGGGAGTGACAGTGGTGGATATGTTGAGTGAGCAGTGTTCTGCGGTCTATAGCTTTTACTGTTGGCCACATAAACTCAGCCTGGGTCAACTGGCCATTCTGGCGCTGGCCGATCACAGCCTGTCGCATGGCATCCGTTATCTCTATTTGGGCTATTACGTCGCCGACTGTGCAAAAATGAATTACAAAGACAAGTTTCGCCCGCAACAACGTTTTATTGCCGGAAAATGGCACCACTTTGGCTAAATCTGTCTCTGTTGCTTTACTTATGCGGTGGTTTTCGGCAAAATCTGCGGCAGTTTTTTGACCTGACGAATTTTAAATAAGAGGCTGGCGCGCTTAGATGGCGAAAGAAGACGTAATTGAAATGCAAGGGACCATTCTGGATACCCTGCCAAACACTATGTTCAAAGTAGAGCTGGAAAACGGTCACGTGGTGATCGCCCATATTTCCGGCAAAATGCGCAAGAACTATATTCGTATTCTGACCGGTGACAAAGTCACTGTGGAACTGACCCCGTACGATCTGACCAAAGGCCGTATCGTTTTCCGTCAGCGCTAACAGCGTATAACGAAAAAAACCGGCTTTTAAGCCGGTTTTTTTCGTGCCATTTCCTGGCTGTCAGGCTTTTGCCTCCAGCAAATGACTCTCGACCAGGTAGTCAAACTCCAGGTTGTCACCTTTCAGGTCAACCCGGACATCGCCCCCCTGCGACAAACGGCCAAACAAAATTTCATTGGCCAGCGGCTTTTTCAGTTGCTCCTGAATCACCCGGGCCATTGGCCTTGCCCCCATCGCCTGATCATAGCCTTTGTCAGCCAACCATTGGCGGGCGGCCCCGCTAAGCTCCAGCGACACCTGTTTTTTATCCAGTTGCACCTGCAACTCGCAGATAAATTTATCGACAATTTGCAGAATAATGTCTTTGGATAAATGCTGGAACCAGATAATGCCGTCCAAGCGGTTACGGAACTCCGGGCTAAAGGTACGGTTAATTTCAGCTAAAGCATCATGGCTGTGATCCTGCTGTTTAAAACCTATGGTTTTGCGCACAGTTTCCTGTACACCGGCATTGGTGGTCATCACCAGCACCACATTGCGGAAATCCACTTTACGGCCGCTGTTATTGGTTAAGGTGCCATGGTCCATCACCTGCAACAAAATGTTGTAAATATCGCTGTGAGCTTTTTCAATTTCATCCAGCAACACCACGGAGTATGGGTGTTTGGATACCGCATCGGTCAGCAAACCGCCCTGGTCAAAACCTACATAGCCAGGCGGCGCGCCAATCAGGCGACTGACTGCGTGGCGCTCCATATACTCGGACATATCAAACCGCAGTAGTTCCACCCCCATGATTTTCGCCAGTTGTTTGGTCACTTCCGTTTTGCCAACACCGGTAGGCCCGGCGAACAGGAAGTTGCCTATAGGTTTCTCCTCGCTACCAAGGCCTGAGCGGGACAGACGAATCGCCGCCGTCAGCACATCGATGGGGGCATCCTGTCCAAACACCACCAGTTTCAGGTTACGGTCCAGGTTCGCCAATACATCCCGGTCAGAGGCTGACACCGACTTTTCAGGAATACGCGCCATTTTGGCAATAATGTGCTCAATTTCAGGCACATTAATCACTTTTTTGCGTTTGGACTCTGGTAACAAACGTTGACTGGCGCCAGCTTCATCAATCACATCAATGGCTTTATCGGGTAAATGCCGTTCATTGATGTATTTAGCCGACAACTCAGCCGCCGCCCGCAGTGCTTTTTGGGTGTAACGCACGTTATGGTGGGCTTCGTAACGCTCTTTTAAGCCCAGTAAAATTTTGGTGGTGTCTTCGACGCTGGGTTCCGCCACATCAATTTTCTGAAAACGCCGCACCAAAGCAGTGTCTTTCTCAAAAATGTTCTTAAATTCCTGGTAAGTGGTTGAGCCAATGCAACGTAAACGGCCGCTGGAAAGCAAAGGTTTAATCAGGTTCGACGCATCCATCACGCCGCCGGAAGCAGCTCCGGCACCAATTACTGTATGAATTTCATCAATAAACAGCACTGCATCTTTTTCCCGCTCAATTTCTTTGAGCAAGGATTTCAGGCGTTTTTCAAAGTCACCGCGGTATTTGGTGCCAGCCAGTAAAGCCCCCATATCCAGCGAATAAATGGTGGCATTGGCAATCACCTCTGGCACCTGTTGATTCACAATACGGTATGCCAGGCCTTCGGCAATAGCCGTTTTACCAACTCCGGCTTCGCCCACCAGTAAGGGGTTATTCTTTTTGCGACGGCACAACACCTGAATGGCCCGTTCCAGTTCCATATCACGCCCCACCAGCGGGTCAATCTGACCATTTTTCGCCTGAATATTTAAGTTGGCTGTGAAGTTTTCCAGGTAACTGCGTTCATCCATCCCGGCATCACTGCTGTCTTCCTGCTGCTCATCCTGCTGTTCAATTTTTTCGGCTTTAATCACACCGTGCGAGATGTAATTGACTATATCCAGCCGGCTAATGTCCGTTTTCTTCAGCAGGTAAACCGCCTGTGATTCCTGCTCACTGAAAATGGCCACCAGCACATTGGCACCATTCACTTCCGACTTGCCAGAGGATTGCACATGGAAAACCGCGCGTTGCAACACGCGCTGAAAGCCAAGAGTGGGTTGAGTGTCCCTGTCCAAATCACCTTCAGGTAACACAGGAGTCGTGGAATCAATAAAATGCGCCAAATCCTGGCGCAGCCTGTCGATATTGGCACCACAGGAGCGCAACGCTTCACCGGCCGCAGGATTATCCAGCAGAGCCAACAGCAAGTGCTCTACCGTCATAAATTCATGACGACGCTCGCGGGCAAACCGAAACGCCAGATTTAAAGTTAACTCAAGATCTTTATTTAACATACATCACCCCCAAATCCACCTGAGTTACGACCGCTTTAAGGCGTCAGGCCCGCTCCATTGTGCATAACAATGGATGCTCATGCTCTTTTGCATAATCTGACACTTGCTGCACTTTGGTTTCTGCAACCTCCGCAGTAAAAACACCACATACCGCCAGCCCTTCGTAATGCACTTTCAGCATAATTTCACTGGCTTTTTCATACTGCATATTAAAAAAACGTGTCAGTACGTCGATGACAAAGTCCATCGGCGTGTAGTCATCATTATGCAGTATGACTTTGTACATCGAGGGTGGTTGCAGCTGCTGCCGCGTTTTTTCCACCACTCCGTAGTCTGTAACGTTGTTTTCTTTAGAACCACTCATAAAACTATAGCTATGCCTGTATCAAGCTTCCAAGGGAAGATGCAGAAATACTGCATGGTTGTTAATGGCGACAAATGCCTGCTTTCTCAAGCATAAACACCGTCAAAAGCGACGCAAGCCTTTCTTTGGCTTTTGGCAAAAAACTTGACTAGATGAACAAATTATCTACAGTATTTGATGGAGTCCAGCGCGGCTCCTTCGCACGCACCGCCAAGAATACAGAATTGAGCTAACTTAGAGAAGGAAGTAGTATGGCTACCGGTAAAGTGAAGTGGTTTAATAATGCCAAAGGATTTGGGTTTATTCGTGAAGATGGCCGTGATGAGGACATCTTTGCTCATTATTCGACCATAAACATGGATGGCTACCGTACGCTGAAAGCTGGTCAGGATGTCGTTTTTGATCTGTCGGAAGGACCTAAAGGTCTGCATGCAGTCAATATTGTACTGCCCGAACAAAAATCCTGATGCACCAGCCTGAGGCCATGCAGCCAAACTAAAAAGCCGGGTTTCCCCGGCTTTTTACTGTCTGTGACTACCGCTTAGAGCGCAGCCAGCGCTTGGTTAAAGGTCTGGCTTGGACGCATCGCAGCGGATGCTTTGGTGTCATCCGGTTTGTAATACCCGCCAATATCCACCGCTTTACCCTGCACTGAATTCAGTTCAGTGACGATAGTGGCTTCATTGTCAGTCAACGCTGCGGCCAGCGGCGCAAATTTGGCGGCCAAAGCGCTGTCCTTGTTTTGTGCTGCCAACGCCTGAGCCCAATACTGTGCCAGGAAGAAATGGCTGCCGCGGTTATCCAGTTGACCCAGTTTACGGGTTGGTGACTTGTCATTGTCGAGGAATTTGGCGGTGGCCTGATCCAGCGTATCGGCCAGCACCTGAGCTTTGGCATTTCCAGTCACCTGGCTTAAATGTTCCAGTGAAGCCGCCAGCGCCAGGAATTCGCCCAAAGAATCCCAACGCAGGTGGTTTTCTTCCACAAACTGCTCGACGTGTTTAGGTGCAGAGCCGCCAGCGCCAGTTTCAAACAAACCGCCGCCGTTCATCAGAGGCACAATGGACAACATCTTGGCGCTGGTACCCAGCTCCAGGATTGGGAACAAGTCGGTCAGGTAATCACGCAACACGTTGCCAGTGACTGAAATAGTGTCCAGACCTGCTTTCATCCGCACCAGGCTGTGACGGGTGGCGTCTTCCGGTGACAGGATCTGAATATCCAGACCATTGGTGTCGTGTTGTTTTAAGTACTGCTCCACTTTGGCAATCAGCTGGGCATCATGGGCACGGTTTTTATCCAACCAGAACACCGCAGGAGTGCCACTCAGACGTGAGCGGTTCACCGCTAATTTCACCCAATCCTGGATTGGGGCATCTTTCACCTGACACATACGCCAGATATCGCCCTGTTCCACTGCATGTTCCAGCAGTACCGCGCCTTTTTGATCAATCACACGGACGGTGCCGTCTGCAGGGATCAGGAAGGTTTTGTCGTGTGAGCCGTATTCTTCCGCTTTTTGCGCCATCAGGCCCACGTTTGGCACTGAGCCCATGGTGCGTGGGTCGAAAGCACCGTGCTCTTTACAGAAGTTGATGGTTTCCTGGTAGACACCGGCGTAGCAGCGGTCCGGGATCACAAACTTGGTGTCCTGCAACTTACCAGCCGTATTCCACATCTGGCCTGAAGTACGGATAGCCGCTGGCATCGAGGCGTCGATGATCACATCGCTTGGTACGTGCAGGTTGGTAATGCCTTTGTCGCTGTTGACCATGGCCAAAGCGGGCGCTGTGGCATACACCGCCTGAATGTCGGCTTCAATTTCAGCTTTTTTATCGGCAGGTAAGGCCGCAATTTTGCTGTAGACATCCCCCAGACCGTTGTTGGCGTCAATGCCCAGCTCTGCAAAGGTTGAGGCATGTTTGGCGAACACATCAGCAAAAAAAGTGGTCACCACATGACCGAACAAAATAGGGTCCGACACTTTCATCATGGTGGCTTTTAAGTGCACAGAGAACAACACGCCTTTGACTTTGGCATCAGCCACTTGTTCGGCTAAAAAAGTCCGTAATGCGTTTTTGCTCATCGTTGCCGCATCAATAATTTCACCGGCTTGCAGGCTGACTTTTTCTTTCAGCACAGTCACCTCGCCAGACGCTGTGGTCAGCTCGATGCGTGCTGCACCGGCTTCTGCCACTGTGACAGACTTTTCGCTGCCATAAAAATCGCCATGGCTCATATGGGACACATGAGATTTGGAGTCTTTGCTCCAGGCGCCCATCGAATGAGGGTTTTTACGGGCATAGGCTTTGACTGAAGCGGGCGCTCGGCGGTCAGAGTTGCCTTCACGCAGCACCGGGTTCACCGCACTGCCTTTCACCCGGTCATAACGGGCACGGGCGTCTTTTTCTGCGTCAGTTTTGGCTTCTTCCGGGTAATCCGGTAAGTCGAAGCCCTTGGCTTGTAATTCTTTAATCGCCGCTTTTAATTGCGGAATGGACGCACTGATATTGGGCAGCTTGATAATATTGGCCTCTGGCTGGGTTGCCAGAATACCTAATTCAGTTAATGCGTCATTCTGACGCTGCGCATCGGTTAAACGCTCAGGGAACTGTGCCAGAATACGACCAGCCAGCGAAATATCCTGAGTTTCAATGGCAATGTCAGCCGCTTTGGCAAAAGCCTGAACTATTGGCAACAGGGAATAAGTCGCAAGCGCCGGTGCTTCGTCCGTAATGGTATAAATGATTTTTGAAGTGGTCATAGTGCTTCCTGGTGTTACAGCGATATTTTTGTAGCAAGAACCCTGAGATCTGTGCTGTTTTAAACGCGTTAAAGACGTGCGGTGACCGAGTATAACAGCGCAACCCCAGTGCGCCTAGTCGTGCCAGCCCAGCTTCGACTGAAGTCGAAGCTCCTGATGCTGTTAGGTAAGTCCAGCACAGAAAAAAACCAAGTGCTGACCGTTATTTTTTCACTTTGGAGAGCCCATGGACAGATCCGCATTGCATTTAACAGTGGCCGCTGTGCTGTATTACCAAGGCCGTTTTTTGCTGGTGGAAGAACGCGACAAGCGCACAGGTCAGCGGGTGTTGAACCAACCTGCGGGCCATGTAGAACCTGGCGAAGACGTCATTACAGCGGTTACACGCGAGCTCTATGAAGAGACGGGACTTCAGCTGGCCCCCTGTGCCTGGCTGGGTCTTTCTCAGCTAGACGCGGCCAACGGACACCATTATGTTCGTATCAACTTTGTGTTTATGCCCACTGCACTGCCAGCCCACTACCAGCCGCTGGACAACGACATTCTGGCGCTGCACTGGCTTTGCCTGGAGCAACTGAAGGCCTCTGCACTGCCGCTTCGCAGCCCCCTGGTGCTGCATGCCGCCGAACAATTTCAACAACAAAGCTGGTTGCCGCTGTCGGTAATTCAGCTGCCGGTGGCGGTATTATAGGGCTGTGGTTAGCCAGATTTGATGTTATAATCCGCGCCCGTTTTATCCCGGTGCAGAAAAGAGAGCCATGTCGGAAAACAGCAGTAAAAAAGTCATTGTCGGTATGTCAGGAGGCGTGGATTCGTCCGTCTCGGCTTATTTGTTGTTACAACAAGGCTATCAGGTCGAAGGCCTGTTTATGAAAAACTGGGAAGAAGATGACGACTCTGAGTACTGCGCTGCGGCCGAAGACTTAAAAGACGCCCAGGCCGTCTGTGACAAACTGGGTATCAAGCTGCATAAAGTGAATTTTGCCGCTGAATACTGGGACAATGTGTTTGAGTATTTCCTGGCGGAATACAAAGCCGGCCGCACACCAAACCCGGACATTATGTGCAACAAGGAAATCAAGTTTAAGGCATTTCTGGAGTTTGCCGCCGAAGCTTTGGGGGCCGACTATATAGCCACAGGGCACTATGTACAACGCCGGGAGCTGGACGGTCACTGGCAGTTATTGCGAGGTCTGGACAGCAACAAAGACCAGAGTTATTTCCTGTACACCATTGGCGAAGAGCATGTGGCGCAGACGTTGTTCCCGGTCGGTCACCTGGAAAAGCCTGAGGTGCGTGCTATTGCCGAACAGCAGGGCCTGATCACCCACGACAAAAAAGACAGCACCGGCATTTGTTTTATCGGTGAGCGTAAATTCAAGGATTTTCTGCAGCGCTATCTGCCGGCCCAGCCGGGCGATATTTACACCGTCGATGGTCAGAAGATTGGCCGCCATGAAGGCCTGATGTACCACACCTTGGGCCAGCGCAAAGGCTTGCTGATCGGTGGTCAGAAAGATGGCAGCGACGAGCCCTGGTACGTGGTGGCGAAAGATTTGATCAATAACAGGCTGATTGTCGCGCAGGGCCATGACCACCCTGCACTGCAGTCCAAAGGCTTAGTCGCCAATCAGCTGCACTGGGTGGACCGGACTGGTCCGGCGGCGCCTCTGCGCTGTACCGTCAAAACCCGCTACCGCCAGACCGACATTTCCTGCAGCCTGACCCCTATGCCGGACGGCACTGTGGTGGTGGTGTTTGACGAACCGCAAAAGGCCGTCACACCAGGTCAGTCCGCCGTATTTTATGCCGATGAGATTTGTCTTGGCGGCGGTATTATTCATTCAGCTATTCAATAAACTATGCAGCAGACTATTCAAAATCAAACATTGGCGCTGGCAGGTATTTGTCAGGCCCTGCGCTTACTGCAAAAAGTCACCCGCACCGCGGAGCTTTCCAGCAGCGATTTACATCACTGCCTCAATACAGTGGCCAACCTGAACCCGCAGGATGCGTTGGATGTCTATGGCGGCAGCACGGCGCATCTGAAAGAGGGTTATCAGGCGCTGGTCTCACAGCTTGGCGACAACAGCAAAAAAGATGTGGAGCTGACCCGTTATGTGGTGTCAGTGATCGCATTGGAACGCAAGTTAAACAAAACACCGGCCAATCTGGAACAACTGGGTAAAAAGCTCAGCCGGCTGGAGCAGCAGCTGCAGCATTTCTCTATTACCGATGAGTCGGTGATTGGTTCGCTGGCGGACACTTACGTGGAATGCATCAGCTCGCTGGGCACCCGCATTCAGGTCGCAGGCCAGCCTGAGCTGTTAAAACAGAATCTGGTGCAGCACAAAGTGCGCGCTTTATTGCTGGCAGCTATCCGCTCTGCGGTGTTATGGCGTCAGGCAGGCGGCAGCCGGTTACATTTTATTTTTAAACGCAAAGCCATTTTGGCCGAAGCCAAAGCAGTCTTACAACAACTCTCGACGATGCACTGATAGGAGCCCCCATGGAATTAACTGCACTGACCGCCATCTCCCCGGTTGATGGCCGCTACGGCGCCAAAGCTGCTGAATTACGCGAGTATTTCTCTGAATTCGGCCTGATTAAATTCCGCGTGCTGGTAGAAGTGCGTTGGCTGCAAAAGCTGGCGGCCACAGCAGCTATTGCCGAAGTGCCGGCCTTGTCAGAAAACGCCAATGCAGTGCTGAACCAGATTGTCGACAATTTTTCGCTGGCGGATGCTCAACGTGTGAAAGACATCGAGCGTACCACCAACCACGATGTGAAGGCTGTGGAATACCTGCTGAAAGAAAAAGTGGCGGATCATCCGGAACTGGCAGCAGTCAGCGAGTTTATCCACTTCGCCTGTACCTCAGAAGACATCAACAACCTGTCACACGGCCTGATGCTGACCGAAGCACGCGACAAAGTCTTACTGCCACTTTGCGATCAGTTACTGAACGAAATCAAACAATTAGCCTTGAAGTATAAAGCCATTCCTATGATGGCCCGTACCCACGGCCAGCCAGCGTCGCCCACCACTCTGGGCAAAGAGATGGCCAACGTCTATATGCGCCTGAAGCGTCAGCGCGACCAGATTGCTGGCGTTGAAGTGCTGGGTAAAATCAATGGCGCTGTAGGTAACTACAACGCTCATTTATCCGCCTACCCTGACCTGAACTGGCATCAGCTGTCTGAACAGTTTGTGACCAGCCTGGGCTTAAGCTGGAACCCGTTCACCACTCAGATTGAACCACACGATTACATTGCCGAACTGTTTGACGCCATTGCCCGTTTTAACACCATTTTGCTGGACTTCGACCGTGACGTTTGGGGTTATATTGCGCTGGGCCACTTTAAGCAGCGCACCATTGCCGGCGAAATCGGCTCGTCGACCATGCCTCACAAAGTCAACCCCATTGACTTTGAAAACTCAGAAGGCAACCTGGGCCTGGCCAACGCAATTTTCCAGCATCTGGCCGCCAAACTGCCGGTCTCCCGCTGGCAACGTGACCTGACCGACTCCACAGTGCTGCGCAACCTGGGTGTCGGTTTTGCCTACACTGTGATTGCTTACCATGCCAGCTTAAAAGGCATCAGCAAACTGGAAGTCAACGAAGCCAACCTGCTGTCGGAACTGGATGGCAACTGGGAATTACTGGCCGAACCTATCCAGACCGTGATGCGTAAATACGGCATTGAAAAACCGTACGAGAAACTGAAAGAGCTGACACGCGGTAAGCGGGTGTCTCCTGCCGATCTGGCCGTCTTTATCGACAAACTGGAGATGCCCGATACGGTCAAAGCTGAGCTGAAACAACTGCGGCCAGACAACTACATCGGTGCCGCCATCGCACTGGTCGACAGCCTGAACTGACAGGCACAGCAGCAACCACCACAGGGCGATTGATTCGCCCTGTGTTACTTTGGACAGAACCTATGTTTGAACTGAACCTCAATGACATTACGCCAGCCCGGTTTCTGGCCGAGTACTGGCAAAAAAAGCCGTTACTGATTAAAGGTGGCTTTAAAAATTTTCAGGATCCGATCAGTCCGGATGAACTGGCCGGTCTGGCTGGTGAAGAGGAAATTGAATCCCGTATTGTCAGCCAGCAGAATGGCGTATGGGATTTGGAAACCGGTCCTTTTGAAGAGTTTGACCAGTTTGGCGATCGCGGCTGGACCTTGCTGGTGCAGGCGGTGGACCACTGGCACCCGGATTGTGCCGCATTGATCGAACCTTTTCGTTTTATTCCCAACTGGCGCATTGACGATTTGATGGTCAGCTTCTCCACCGAAGATGGCGGTGTAGGCCCACATTTGGATCAATACGATGTGTTTATTATTCAGGGCTTAGGTCGCCGTCACTGGCGGGTGGGTATGCCAGACGCGTCTTTGCAACAGCACTGCCCTCACCCCCGCTTGCTGCAGGTGACCCCCTTTAAAGACTGCATTGATGTGATCACCGAACCTGGTGACATTCTGTATATTCCACCAGGCTGCCCACATGACGGTATTTCACTGGAGCCTTCACTGAACTACTCGGTCGGTTTTCGTGCGCCGGCGCAAAAAGATCTTATTACGGGTCTTGCCGATCACTTGATTGACCATGAGCTAACCGGTGAACGTTTTACCGATGCTGGCCGCACGCTGCCGGACTCCATCGGTGCTATCAGCGAGCAGGATTTGGCTCAGGTTCAACAGATGCTGCGTGCGATGATTGATGATAAAGACTTCACCAGCCAGTGGTTTGGTACTTATATCAGTCATGCCAAACACGAGCTGGATAGCACCGAACCCGACCCGCATTATCAGCTTGATGAAATTGCAGAATACCTGGATGAAGGTTCAGTACTGGCCAAACTGGGCGGTTTACGGACCTTGTATTACCAGAGCCGCAGTGACAGTGATATTCAGCTGTTTATTAATGGGGAGCGTTACCTGCTGCCCGCCGCAGAAAAAGCCACAGTGCTGAAGCTGACCGAACAAATCAGCCTGTCTGTTGAGGATGGCAAGTTTTTTGCGAAGGACGAAGGCCGGTTGGCGTTGCTGACCAGTCTGATTAACAAAGGTTATTGGTACTTTACTGAATAGCTTTCAACACACAAAAAAAGAGGCCTTTGGCCTCTTTTTTCAGTGTAAATTTAGCTTTACCCGGCAACCTTGTTCCACAGGTCTTCACGCTCAAACAGCTCGTACAGGGCTTCCGCCCTGTGCACCAGCAAGTTGGCAAAATCGACTTTGGTTTTATCCAGACCACCAGCATCCATGATTTGTTGCGCTTTCAACTGCCAGTGCAGGGAAAAAGCCCGCACTGCTTCACGCGCGTCTTTGGCGGCCGACAAGGCCATATGGTCGGTTGGCAAATCACCGCTGATCACCCAGTATTGCTTGCGGTCCTGCGCGGTCATTTTCCAGACCGCCATTAATGGTGGCAAGTAACGGGATTCAGAGACAGCCACTGTGTCGGGCAAAATGCCTTTTTCGGCAAGGTGCTGATTGGCTTTTTGAAATTGTTGGCGCACCCAGGCGCTGTTTTGCTCATCACGCTGAGCGTCAGACTGATTTGACATGATTTACTTCCTATACTCAAGTGCCGTTACTCTATGCGAGCCGAATCCAGCAATCAAGCCCTGTGACAGATTGTCGACAATCACCTGGTCTTACCAGATTTTGTTTTCGCGAAAACATGGCGTTGCCGCGGCTGAAATGGTACATTCCGCCGCGCAAAACCGGACGCTGTAACGACAGAAAAGCGGCGCCAGACAACCAACGGAGATCCCCACGTGGCAGTATTTAACCATCCTGAATTCGATAACCATGAACAAGTGGTGTTCTGTAGTGATGAAAGCACTGGCTTAAAGGCCATCATCGCCATTCACAACACAGCCTTAGGCCCGGCAACAGGTGGCTGCCGTATGTGGGACTATGCGGCTGACGAAGAAGCGCTGGTCGATGTATTGCGTTTATCCCGCGGCATGACCTACAAAAACGCAATGGCCGGTTTAGCCCTGGGTGGCGGCAAGTCAGTCATTATCGGTGATGCGAAAAAGATCAAATCCGAAGCGCTGTTCCGTAAATTCGGCCAGTTTGTGCACTCGGTCAGTGGCCGCTATATCAGCGCTGAAGATGTGAACATCACCACGGCTGACATTATGATGATCAGCAAAGAAACCCCTTATGTAGCCGGTAAAGAAGGCGCCAGCGGTAACCCGTCACCTTTTACTGCGCTGGGCACTTACAAAGGCATTAAAGCGGCCGTCAAACACAAGCTGGGCCTGGACTCTGTTGAAGGTCTGACAGTCGCGGTTCAGGGTCTGGGCAGTGTGGGTTTCTATTTATGTGAATACCTGCACACTGAAGGTGCCAAACTGATTGTCACTGACATCAACCCGGACTCCGTCGCCCGTGCTGTCGCCCAGTTTGGCGCCACCGCTGTGGGTCTGGATGAAATCTACAGCCAGCAGGCCGATATTTATGCCCCTTGCGCCTTAGGTGCCACCATCAACGACCAGACTATTCCTCAGCTGAAGTGCAAAATTATTGCAGGTTGCGCCAATAACCAGCTGAAAGAAAGCCGTCATGGTGACATCCTACGTCAGATGGGCATTCTGTATGCGCCAGATTACGTGATTAACGCCGGTGGCATTATCAACGTGTCACTGGAAATCCGCCCTGAAGGCTACAACGCTGACGAGTCCACCGCCAAGGTTAACCAGATTTACCATACGCTGCTGAATCTGTTTGAACGCGCTGAGCGCGAACAAAAGCCAACCAACGAAGTGGCTGACTTAATTGCCCAGGAAATTATCCGAAGCGCCCGCGGTTAATTCTGTGTCACGCTGGGGTCAGAGTCTGACTCTGACCCCAAGTTCACCGGCACCGCCTGATACCAGTCGGTCCAGTCTTTAGTCAACTGATACACCAGCATGCTGACGCCTTCAGCGGTCAGTTTGGACCAAAGATCAAAGTTGGATAAATTCACAGTCAGCAGGCAATTCAGCCCGCAGTTCACTGGCCGGAAGGTACTGCTGGAAGCGGCAAACACCTGCGCCTTCAACCCCTGCTCTTTCGCCAGCGCCGCCACCCGCAACGCATGGTAGTCGCTGCTAATCATCAGGTAATGCTGCGCCGAATCCAGCCGCTGCGCCAAGGTGGCCATTTCGTTGTAAGTGGTAGGCCCGGCGTCAAAACAGCTGGCCCTGGCATAAGTACTCTGCTGCTGCAGTAATTTCAGGTAAGGGCCACAGTGCAAAGTCGTCATATAGACATTGGCCGGGCGCTGTTGAGTGTTCAGCATCTGGGCCAGCTGCAAAATGCGGTTGCGGGCGCAGTCTGGCAGGCTGTGTTCATTGCCACCACAGCCCAGCAGTACGTAATCGCCGCTGAATCCTGCGGGCAGACTGCTTTGGATCTGGCTTTGATACCAGTCGCGCAGCTGGTTGGCCACCAGCGTATTCCCTGACAGATAAAACCAGAAAAACAGCAGCCAGAGGCCTTTACGCCGGTAACAGACACAAGCCAGCAGTAAGCCCCCTAAAAACAGGTTATGCGGATACAAAAAAGGTTCCAGTATGTCCTTCACGACAGATCTCCCGAATTGTGCAGCCGCCATCATACCTGCTCAGGCGCCATTCAGCTAAGTTTGTTATTTTGCTGAAAAATTTTTATCGTGCGGCCTGCCCGGCCCGATTCGGCCCCGGCAGCGCTGTGCTAAGATGACGCTAACTTTTCGGTTATATAGCAAGTCAACGGAGAACGCTATGTTTCAAACGGTATCAGTGATTGGTTTGGGTTATATCGGCTTACCTACAGCCGCTATGCTGGCCTCACGCAAATTGCGCGTTATAGGTATTGATGTGAACCAACACGCTGTCGATACCATCAATCAGGGCAAAATCCATATTGTGGAACCTGAACTGGATATGCTGGTGCACGCGGCCGTCACCGGCGGCTATTTGTCAGCGCAGACCACCCCTGTGCCAGCCGACGCTTTTATGATTGCCGTCCCTACCCCATTTTTTGATGATCTGTCACCGGATTTAACCTACGTTGAAGCGGCGGTGAAATCCATAGCTCCGGTGCTGCAAAAAGGCAATTTAGTGGTATTGGAGTCAACCAGCCCTGTGGGTACTACGGAGAAAATCTGCCAGTGGATCCGTGAAGCCCGGCCTGATTTAACAGTACCGACAGATTCGGCACAGCCCGATATTCATGTGGCCTATTGCCCGGAGCGGGTGTTGCCAGGCCGGGTGGTCTATGAGCTGATCGCCAATGACCGTATTGTCGGTGGTTTAACGCCGGCTTGTTCAGAAAAAGCCAAAGCCCTGTACCAGACCTTTGTCACCGGTGAGTGCCTGGTCAGCGACGCCCGTACCGCCGAGATGTCCAAGCTGACCGAAAACGCCTTCCGCGACGTGAATATTGCCTTTGCCAATGAGCTGTCGTTGATTTGTGACAAGCTGGAGATCAACGTCTGGGAACTGATCAAAATGGCCAACCGCCATCCACGGGTCAACATTCTGACCCCAGGCGCTGGTGTGGGCGGCCACTGCATTGCGGTCGATCCCTGGTTTATCGTGCACTCAGCGCCAGAGCAGGCCAAACTCATCCGTACTGCGCGTGAAGTGAACGACTTTAAACCAGAGTGGGTGCTGCAAAAGATTCTGTCAACTGTGGCCAACCACAGCCTGCACAAGCCGTCAATCGCCTGCTTTGGTCTGGCCTTTAAACCGGATATCGACGATTTACGTGAAAGCCCGGCTTTGCATATCGTCAACGATCTGGCGACCCAATACCAAGGCAAGATTTATGCGGTGGAGCCCAATGTGGAGCACAGCAACAAATTGGCCGCCAATGTGGAGCTGGTGTCGGTCGAACAGGGCTTAAAAGCCGATATCATTGTGATCCTGGTGAATCACAAAGGCTTTGGTGATCTGGATTTCAGTAAAAATACGCTGATTAACGTGGTGGGTCCGCTGCGCAGCGCGCATTGATGTACCAAAGCGAATTGCCAGACGGGCGGGTTAAACACCGCCCGTTTTTTTTCGGCGTATTTCAAACCAGCAGGCAAGCGCCAGCATCAGCGTTACTGTCATATTCCCCGCTAAGAATAACCAGGACGTGATTGCCACTGTAAGCGCGCTGTTAAACCACAAATAGCCTGATGATGTCAGCACAACGGCCAGAGTCACCAGGGATGCTTTGCGTTTATTGGCCCCCAGCGACGTCAGCAAGACTTCAAAATAGGTTTTTACCAGAGTCAGCCACAAAGTCGTCAGCACCAAATGCAGCATCAGCACCGCATCCGCCGACAGGACTTCGTGAAAACACAGCTCATACAACCACTCGGCCAATGGCCACATCACAACATAAGGCACAGAGAGCACCGGCAGGCTCAGCAACAGCATTTTGCGGAAAAACTGCAGTTTGGCGCCGAGCTCCGTTAGCCGGCTTAAACGGGATAAAAACACCTGAGAAAAAATCACCGGCAGCAAAGTGACAGGCATAAACAAAATAAATAACTTACGGAACTGCCCAAGCTCCAGCAGGCTGCTGAACAGTGCCAAAAAAATAAAGGGGATATTGGTCATCACAATGGCGAACAAATCAGCCCAGGCAAAAGGCAACCGCTCGACAAAGGAATGCCAGCCCAACTGACGGCCAAATGCCTGTCGATAAGCTTGCCAGTGCTGACACAGCTCAGGCCAGACGACAGCCAACCCCATCCACACAGGCACCAGGCCACAGATCAAAATAGCCCACAGCACCTCCTCCACCGAGTTCAGCACATCCAGCATCAGCAGCAGCAAGACCACACCAAGGCAAAGCGCACTGATAAAGTTGGTTTTCACCTCAACAAAAAACTGCTGACGACCTTTGAGGTAAGAAAACAACGCCTGAGCCAAGGCCCACAGCAGGCCTATCCCCAGACTCAAGGCATAGAGCTCAAACGCCACTTCACTCTGACCACTGGCCACCCACAAGGCAGCGCCGCCCAGCAACAGCAAGAAAACACCGGCCGACAATAACAGTGAGTTAAACAATAAGGCGGGCTCCTGCCGCTGGGCACTGTGGTGGATCAGGTAAAAACTAACCCCAAAAGCGATGGCCGGGAAAAACAGATTGGCCAGCATATAGACATAACTGAACAAACCAAAATCGGCGTCCAGCATATACCGCGCCAACAACAGGTTTAGCAGCCAGCGTGAACCAAAGTTCAGGCCATGGGCCAGGCTGTTATTAAAGAGTTTGCGGATAAAGTCATGACGCAGCATCGGCAGCCTCATCAGCAGGTAGCAACAACCAGGCGTTGGCTAAAGCCCATACAGGCCAGAGCATGCCAGAGCTCAACACATGACCGGCCACCACAGCAATGCCCAACAACAGGCTGTTCAGCAACAGCACTGAGGCACTCAGCACCGATGGCCTGTTCAGATGGCAACTCAGACTGTGCAGCCAAAAACCGCAAAAGACCCAGCAGGTCCAGAGCAACCCCGGCACCCCATAAAAAATAAATAAATCAAACAGATCCGATTCGGCCCAAAACTTCCAGCTGTGGCTGCTGACTCCGGCCATGCCAATGCCAAAGAGGCGGTGCCATTCGCTGTAATAGTCGGTGCTGATTTGCCAGATCGCCAGTGCATACTGATCACGTGAGGACAACAGCACGCCCGCCAGGCCCTGGTTCTGGTACACATACTGCAGTTTTTGCCACAGCCCCAACTGCTGCAACAGGTCTGGCAGCTTCAGACCCGCCAGCACCACACAGAGCAGTATTAAAGCAACCAACAGCCCTTTCCACTTTGAACTCAGGCTGGCCCAGCAACCCCAGAGCGGCACCGCCAGTATCAGCAAAACCACACCGGCCAGGCCGGTTTTGGTCAGCAGCAGACTGGCACAGCCAATCCATGCCGCAGCCAGCAGCAAAAAACCGGCTTTGTGCCGTTGCCAGCACAACGGCAGGCTTAAGGCCGCCAGCGCCAACAGCACCACAGACACCTCATTGGCGGCATTAAAAAAGCCCTTTGAGCCTAAATCCAACTGGGGCAAATGCGGTTGAGGTAAATAAGAACTGTAGCCAAAACCGACAGCGCCCAATGCAAAATTCAGCAGCACAGTGGCCAGGTTCAGCCCCAGCATCCAGGCCGCTCCCTGTCTGAATAGCCCCGGTTCCGCGCGGCACAAGGCGGCGAAATAGGCAAAACAGAGCACTGGGGAGAGCAGCTTCAGAACCAGGCTGATGTCGTCGGCCGGGCTCAGGCCATAACGCAACTGGCTGTACAAAGGGCCCAGCATCAGCACAGTACCGGCCAGCATCAATGCACACAGCAGATGGGGCGCCAGCAGGCTCAGGCGCCAGGCAGTCAGCAGTAATAAACTGAGTTTATAAAGCGCAGAAAGACCAAAAGAGCGGCCCCACTCATTGAGTAAAAAACCATTGAGGGCATCCACCAGCAAATAGGCTGAAAACAGCCACAACAACAGGCGATCCGCATAATACCAGCGGGTTACTGAGAGCATTTTTGCAACCGTCTGAATAACAGCAACTGAAACATCAGTAAAAAGCCAGTCACGGCGGCAAAAACGGCCCACCAAAACCAGGGACGGGACAAGGCTTTGTCACCGCCTGAAGGCGGCTGCAGCCACTGCAGCGCAAAAGGATGCAAGGCTTCAGCCTGTTGCAGTTCAGCAGCAAGCAGTGGATCCGGTGCCTGCTGCATCAGGTGTTGACGTTCTGTGATAAAACGCTGCTGCAGGCGCTGATCCCAGCGTTGAACCAAATCGGTCAATTGCTGGCTGGCCTGGCCCGGCTGCTGACTGGTCCAGCGCAGCGCCACCAGATTGCCGCGACGTTTATGCTCCAGGCTCAGCTGCGATGGCTGCGCATTGAGTTCTGTCCAAAACGCCGGGGCTTTAAGCATCACCAGAGCCCGGCTCATTTCATCGGCAGCAGCGCCGCCCACATTGGCTGGGTTCTTATCCAACGCAGGGTCGCGTCTGCTCAGGCGCTCGGCCTGCCAGTCGGTCAGCGTCAGTACGGCTGTGCTGCGGTACAGTGGTGGCTGCCACAACGCAAAGGCTGTGGCAGCCACAGCACAAAGCAATGCGGCAACGAATAATAGCAACGCACGTTCACGCAGCAGCCGCAGGCTCTGGCTGATAAAATCGCTGGAGTTGTTCATTTGCCGGAAAATAACCCTTTGATGCCTTTGGTCAATAACTGCTGACGCAGCTTGATCAGCCAGTGTAGCTTTTGTTTCAGGTAATAGCGGATCTTGGTGCCCCAAAGCCCGTAGCGGCAGAAAAACACTAACCGAGGGAAACTCAGCTTCTGTTGCTCCATCACCAGCCGGTAAAACAGCTGATTCTGCTTATTGCGTTCATTCATCAAAGGCAGATGCTTTTCCATAAAGTAACTTTGTGCCGCCAGCCGTTTTGGCGAGGTGGTAATACGGCCCAGTTCATGGCCGACATGCACCACATAAGTGGCTTCACTCAAACGCAGTGCTTTGCCATAGGCAGCCACCAGCCGGATCCACATATCGTAGTCCTGAAAAGCGGCCAGTTGCACATCAAAGCCGCCCTGCGCCAGCATGCGGGCCCGTTTTACCAGCACCTGATTGGACAACACATGCACATCCAGCAGTTCAGCCAGGCCGATTTGTGCCTGCTCCGGATACAGTTGTTTGCGATGGCTGCCGTAATCCCAGAAATAACTGGAACAGACAAAAGCAAACTGGTCGTCATAGGCCTGATACAAGGAACTTAACCTGTTGGGCAAAAACTCATCGTCATCGTCAATGCCGGTGACAAACTCCCCTTTGGCTTCGGCAATGGCGAGATTCCGGGCAGCACAGGCGCCCTGGCCCGTTGGCTGCCGGAATAGCCGGACCCGTGGATTGTCAGCATAACGCTGGTTCAGCACCGCCCAGGTGTCGTCTTTGGACGCATCATCCACCACCAGTAACTCGAGATTCGGATAATCCTGCGCCAGCACCGACTCAATAGCCCGCTGTGACATTTGTGCCCTGTTGTAGGTGGGCATATAAACACTGATTAAAGGCAGCTCTGTTGTATTCACTGCATCACCCTGTTGTAGTTTTATCCCCTTCGCACTTGACGCTGCCGCTTTGCTGACGGCAACGTCAAGTGATTTGCCTGTGTGCTTCAGACCTTGTGAGTCAGGTAACGCCAGACAAAAGTCACCAGATTCATCTGTCGGCCAATACGGGACGGCTGCGATAACAAGCGGTAGGCCCATTCCAGATGCAGTTTGCACCAAAGCGCTGGCGCCCGTTTCACATGGCCGGTGAAGACATCATAAGTACCACCCACGCCCATGTAATAGGCATCCGGCAACTGCTGTTGGCAGTTGCCGATAAACAGCTCCTGACGCGGTGAGCCCATCGCCACAGTGACCATTTTGGCGCCACTTTGGGCAATACGCTGAATAAGCGCCTCTTCGTCTTTAAAATAACCGTCCTGAGCATCCACTACCTGAACGCCCATCGCCTGCAGTTTCGCCACCGTCTCCTGCAGGACTTCAGGTTTAGCGCCAACTAAAAACACCGGCGTTTTGGTGACGGCCGCTTTGGCCATCAGCGCCTGCCACAACTCACAACCCGGTATACGCTGCACTTTGCGTTTCAGTTTACGCCGCATCACTTTCACCACACCCATGCCGTCGGCGTAGCGGATGTCCGCCTGATTCAGCAATTGCATCAGCTGAGGGTTTTTCCCGGCGGCTATCACTTTTTCCGGGTTCATCGCAATGGCGGAACCGGCAAACACTGTGCCATCATCATGTACTATGTAATTCACCAACTCTGGCATATCACGAAATGCCATCACACCAATACCACCCACCTGTACGACTTCGGGTTGCTGCACCATATAAATCCTCCGGCACATGGCCGTATTTACGGGTTATTCGTTTTTCCCCAGCACCTGCTGGTAAATGCGCTGCACCTGCAGCGCCACTTCAGACACAATACAGGCTTGCGCCTGCTCTCGTCCGACCTGTTGCAATGCCTGGTAGTCTGAGTCCGGTAAACTTAATAGCTGCTGAATTTTTTCCGGGAACAACGCGTCCAGCTCAGCTTCGGTCTGCTGTGGAATAAGCCATTCTGGCCGGTCCGCCAGCTGCTGCATTGAACCGTCGGTCTCTGTTGCAATCACCGGGGTATAGCAGGCCATGGCTTCGGTCATCACCAGGCCAAAAGATTCATTGCGTGACAAACTTAAAAAACAACGCGCCCGCTGGTACAGGACTTTTAATTCATTGCTGGATTTAGGCCCCAGCAACTGCACATTGGGGTAAAGTTGTATCGCCTGCTCGATCCGGGTCTGATAAGGCCCTTTACCGACCAATGCCACTTTGTAATCAGCCAGAGCGGGCAACAGACGGATCAATCTGTCCATGCCTTTATTCTGGTCCAGCGCACCGACATACAGCAGATCGATGTCTTTTTGTTCGCGGCTTAAAAACTCCGTCTGCGCAAAAGTGGCGTCAATCCCGGCCGAAATCACCGGTGCGTCATCTGGTGCCTGCCAGGCGCGCTGCTTTAACTTCTCACTGCTGTACAGCCATTGGTCAACCCAGCCACAGCTCCAGCGGTACAAGGTCGAAAAAGGTTCGTAATAATAAATATCACTGCCGTGGCAGGTCACCATAATTTTCACCCTGGGGTTGCGCACCAGTTTATAGAAAATCGCGAGGAAAATTGTGGGATAGAAAAAATGCACATGCAGCAGGTCCAGTTTGTGGCGGCTCAGCACATAACGCCAGACAAACTGCAAAAACAACACGGGGTATTTCAACAGCCGATTGAGGCGGGAATCACTGTGCCAGCTCATGTAAAAATACAGCACCGGCATCAGCTCTGACAGCGCCTGCATTTGGGTGCGAACAAACTGCCCCTGAAACGGAGCGGACGCCTTGGGTCCCATATTGGTCAGGATCAAAATACGTGGGTTCACCTGAACGAACACTCCTTCTGTACTTTGCTATAGGCTTTAGCCGCTAAGGGGTTGATCAATAGTATAAAATTCAGCCAAAACCAGGCATTGAGCAGCCAGTCCCTGCGAAAAACCGCATTAGAGCATTTTTTTAAAGCAAAGTCGTTATACCGCATAACTTTCTCCGCTGACGCCAATAGTCAGCCCGGGAAAACTCCCCTATAATCAGGCCAGTTTCGGCTGAATCAGCTGCCCTCCGGACTTTGTATGACCGAGCATTTACAGTTATTTATCACCACTTTTGTGATCACCCTGCTGGCCATTTTTTTAATGATCCCCCTTGCCAACAAAATAGGCCTGGTTGATAAGCCGGCCGGCCGCAAGCAACATGTCGGGGCCGTGCCTTTAATTGGCGGCATTTGTGTCTTCACCGGCGTCGCCCTGACCTTAAGCTGGTTTGGCCTGCCGGATAATGTGCATTATTACTACCTGCTGTGCGGTGGCATTATTGTGGTATTGGGCGTGTTTGACGACTTTTATGACCTGAGTGTCAAACTGCGTCTGGTGGTGCAATTGTTAGTGGGCGCCACTATGGTGTATGGCCTCGAGCTTTATGTCAGCAACCTTGGCAATTTGTTTGCGCTGGGGGATGTCAACCTGAGTTATATCGGCATTCCTTTTACCCTGATCGCCGTGATCGCTGCGATTAACGCCTTTAATATGATCGACGGCATCGATGGTCTGGCCGGTATGATGGCCGGAGTCAGTTTTGTTTCTGTCACCCTGATGATGTCGGTCGGCGGCCAGCTGGACCACGCCGTGCTGCCGATGATCCTGGTGTTTGCGCTGATCCCTTACCTGCTGTTTAACCTGGATGTGGTCGGCAAAGGCAAAGGTAAAATCTTTATGGGCGACGCCGGCTCCATGCTGATAGGCCTGACTGTCATTTGGCTGCTGATTATCGGCACCCAAAGTGACAGCGCCAGTTTCCGCCCTGTCACAGCGCTATGGGTCATTGCGGTACCGCTGATGGATATGGTGGCTATTATGCTGCGCCGCATCCGCAAAGGGCAGTCGCCTTTTAAAGCTGACCGGGAACACCTGCACCATATCTTTTTGCGTCTGGGTTTAAGTTCGCGCCAGGCCCTGGTGGTGATCACCAGCTTCTCCTGCATGCTGGCCACCGCCGGTGTGATTGGTGAATACCTGATGGTGCCGGACTTGATTATGCTGCTCTTGTTCCTGCTGGTGTTCAGTGCTTATTCATACGGTCTGCAACATATTTGGCGCATTATCCGTCTGCTCAGACGTTACCAAGCCAAAGGCCGTGGTTGACTAAAACGTGGTGAACTTACTGAAAAAGCTGGCACAGGCCAGAGCCGTTGCACTGGTTGGCGAGCGGTTAATCCGCCTGGGCGCCGCCGCTGTGATTACGGTGATTGTCGCTCAGATGCTGGGGCCTGCCGCCACCGGCTATTACGCCATTGTGATGACCTGGAGTGCTTTTCTGGCCCCACTGGCCAACCTGGGGATGAACAATCTGGTGCAAAAGCAGGTGCAGTCGGCACCAACACCGGCTGACGGTTCCTCCATTCTGTTTACTGCGGTCTGGCTGCGGCTGGCTGCTGGCGTGTTGTTTGGTACCTTGATGTGGCTGGGCTTTGCCTGGTATTTGCCCGCCGAATTCGATGCCTACCTGCCAAGCGCAGCGGCTTTGTTTGTCGGTCAGATCTTTATCGCCTTTATCCTGTTTGAATACCATGAAAATTACCAGGGCCATTTCCGTACTCTGGCTTATGGTCGTCTTGGCATTGCCATGCTCTGCCTGCTGGCCAAACTCTGGGTGCTGTACGCTGGCTATGGCATTGACGCGCTATTTTGGGTGATGGGCGTCGAGTTTGCCGCCACCGGCTTTTACCAGTACCTGCTGTTTTGCCGCCATAACCCGCATTTTGGCCGTTTCCGCCAGGTGAAGGCCCGGCTGACCTGGGCCAAAGAGCTGGTGCGCCGTTCGTCCTGGCTCTGGATGTCCGGCATTTTATCGGTGGTGTACCTGCGTATTGACGTGGTGATGATTGAACGCCTGCTGGGCATAGAACAAACCGGGGTGTATTCCGCGGTCAGCCGCTTGTCTGAGCTCTGGTACCTGATCCCTGCCACTTTAGCAGTACGGTATTACCCGGATTTGCTGAAACAGCATCAACACAGCTGGAGCTGTTATTTACTGCTGTTACGTAAATACTGTGGTTATTTTCTGGCCATGGCGCTGGTGATTGCAATTCTGATGTTTGTGCTGGCCCCGCCTTTGGTACCGCTGGTGTTTGGCGACGCCTTTGCCGCTGGTGTGCCAGTGCTGCAAATTCATATCTGGGCCGGTATGTTTATTTTTGTGCGTTACCTGATCAGTCAGCATTTGGTGATCACGGGTCAGGAGCCTTTATCGCTGGCCAGCCATGGTGTGGGCGCTGTCCTGAATGTGCTGCTGAATTTCTGGCTGATCCCCTTGTATGGTCTGCAAGGGGCGGCCTGGGCCACGTTAATTTCTTATGCTTATGCGTCGTTCTTTTTTCTGTTTTTTTCGCGTCGCTGCCGCTCACACTTCTGGCAGCTGTGCAAAGCCCGGCTGGGCCAGCCCGATATCAAGAGTGAACCTGTATGAAAAAACATTTACAACAACTGCGACAAAAACTGGACAGGACGCTGTTGCCTTTGGCGGCCAAAAGCCGGCTGGCCGCCAATCTCTATTATGCGTTTTTTAACCCGCATTTTCGCCGTGAGCAGCACGCCACAGCCGCAGGCCGCCAGCATTACCATCAGCATGAAGAAAGCAGCACCATTGCCAGTGTGATCCTGCGCCGCAATATTCACCGGCTGGAAAAAGGCCTGAGCATGGTGCCGCGCAAGCCGTTGTTTGCGCTCGATTATATAGATGAAACCCTGACGGCTTTGCAAAACCTGCTGCATGATCACCAGGCGCTGGATTTGGTGCTGCTGAAATACTGCCATGACGTGCTGGACAGCTACTTCAGTGTTACCCAATGGCCGGCCCATGCGACTCAGCCTGGCCTGTTTGCCGCCTTACAGGCGCAGATAGCGCCTCGCCTGCAGCAAGGCCGGCTGGCCGCCCCAGCTCCGTATGCACAGCGGCCCCGAGCCCCTATCAGCTACGACGATTTTTACACCTTGTGCCAGCAGCGCTGCTCGGTGCGCACCTTTTTAAGTCAGCCAGTGCCCCGTGCTGAACTGGAAAAAGCCGTCAGTGCCGCCGCCCAGGCCCCCAGTGCCTGTAACCGCCAGCCCTTTCGGTATATCGCAGCGACCGAAGGCGAGATGTTGACGAAACTGGCCAATCTACCCATGGGCACAGTAGGTTATGCCAATGGCATTCCGGCGCTGCTTGCCGTGGTCGGTGATTTAAGTGCTTACCCTTTTGAGCGTGACCGCCATGTGATTTATATCGACGCCAGCCTGGCCAATATGCAGCTGATGCTGGCCCTGGAAACCCAGGGTCTGGCCTCCTGCTCTATTAACTGGCCGGATATTGAAAACTATGAAAAGAAAATCGCCCGGCTGCTGAAATTACAGCCGTTTGAACGGGTGGTGATGCTGATTGCCGTCGGCTATCCGGACCCGGCAGCGTTGATCCCCCACTCTGAAAAGAAAACTGCCACGGAGCTTTTGTCCTATGTCTGAATTAGAGCCAACCCACGCCGCCCCAGCGCAGCGCCCTCTGCTGGTGGAAATCAAAGGGGTGCAATTTCGCAATAAAGGCGCTTACCTGATGCTGCTGGCCTGTTTGCAGGGCCTGAAAACCCTGAACAACACCGAACTGGTGCTCTCGCCCGGCCCAAACCTGCCCTACAAAGAACGGGCCTTATTAGGCGCCTGGCAAAAGCTGTCGTTTCGCAGGAAGGGCCTGGATTTAACCGGTACTTTGGGCAAACTGCCGGGCGCGCTGCGCCGCGTCCTGCGCCGTTATGGCATAGTGACAGAGCGGGATGTGGATGTGATTCTGGAAGCCAGCGGTTTTGCCTATGGCGACCAGTGGCCACTGCAGTTCCTGCAGAATACAGCACGTGAAGTCAAACGCTTTCACCAGGCCGGTAAGCCCTTTATTTTTATGCCCCAGGCCTTTGGTCCTTTTAGCAGCAGTGAAAGCAAAGCGGCAATGCGCGACATTGTTGAGCATGCGGCTCTGGTTTATGTGCGCGACCCGGTGTCGTTAGAGCATGTCAAAGGTTGTGTCGACAGCCTGCCTGATACTGTGCGGCTCACCCCCGACTTTACCATTGGCCTCAAAGGCCACAGCAGCAGCGCTTTTCCGCTGATTGACGGCCCTTTTGCTGCGCTTATTCCCAACAGCAAAGTGGTGTCAAAATTTAACCATGCCAATGCTGAAGCACAGCGCACCAACTATGTCGAAGCTTTTGCCGCTGCCGCCAATCAGCTGGTGGAACTGGGTTATGCGGTGTTGTTGGTCAATCACGAAGGGGAAGAGGATCAGCGGTTATGTGAAGAAATAGCCCGGCTGGCCCCCTGCGAGATTATCCGGATTGAAGATCCGCTGGCGGTAAAAGCCTTTATCGGCAGCGCCAGCCTGGTGGTCAGTTCACGTTTTCACGGCGCTATTAACGCGCTGAGTCAGGGCGTGCCTTGTATCGCCACCAGCTGGAGCCATAAGTATCACGCCATGATGGCCGATTTTGGCATGGCCGGTTATTGCCTGGAAACCCTGTCGGCCGTCAGCCTGACCCAAAAAATCAGCCAACTGATGGGCGAGCGCGACCAGTTAAGCCCGCTGCTGGCCAGCAACGCGGCCACGCTGAAGCAAAAAAACCAGACCATGTGGCAAGGCCTGTATAAAACCCTGGATAGATACCTGGGTCGGTAAATCGCTGTTTCAGCAATAAAAAAACCGGCAGCGCCGGTTTTTTTATTGCTTTTGTTCTTACCAGCTGACCCAGCCAAAGTACCAGGTGGCTAAAATCACCCCACCAAAGGCAATACGGTACCAGGCGAACACTTCATAGCTATGGTTGGAGACAAAACGGACAAAGGTCCGCACCGCCACCAGCGCCGCTAAAAAGGCAGTGACAAAACCAACGGCAAAGATCGGCAGATCGGCGGCTGACAATAAATCGCGGTGTTTGAAAATGTCATAAAAGGTAGCGGCAAACATAGTGGGCACGGCCAGGAAAAATGAAAACTCCGCAGCCACCTTGCGGTCAAAACCAAAAAACAGCCCACCGATAATAGTGGCGCCGGAGCGGGAGGTGCCGGGGATCATTGAGATCACCTGAGCACAACCGACTTTTAACGCATCTTTCCAGCTGATGTCGTCCACATCATGAATGCGCACCTGATGCTGACGACGCTCGGCATACAAAATCACCAGACCACCGAGCACCAACATGGTGGCGACCGTAATGGGGTTAAACAGGTACTCTTTGATTTTGCTGATAAATAACAAACCAATCACAGCGGCCGGCAAAAAGGCGACAAAGAGGTTTAACACAAAATTTTGCGCTTTACGGTCATGGGTCAGACCGGTCAGCACAGAGGTAAAACGCTGCCGGTATTCAAACACCACGGCCAGAATAGCGCCTAACTGGATGGCGATTTCAAAGACCCGTCCATCGTTATGAAAACCAATTAAATCACCAACGACAATTAAATGCCCGGTGCTGGACACCGGCAGAAACTCCGTCAGTCCTTCGACAAGGCCCAAAATAAAGGCCTTAATTAACAACCAGATATCCATTCAATAACCCTTTTTATTTATGGTTTATACGCCCCAGCCAGCTATTATCCGGTGGCCGGGGGCTTTTGCAAGCACAAAGGCTGTGCTGTGGCATTAAAGTTCCAGCCTCAGCGAGCCTGCCCTGCTGGTTTTTGCACTGACCGCCTGCAGCAACAGCTGAGGCTCAGGACACACCAGGCTAAACTGTTTTGCTGCACGGGTAATAGCGGTGTACACCAGCTCACGGGTCAACAGGGCCGAAGGTTCAGCGGGCAACAACAACACCGCATGGTCAAACTCCGAGCCCTGCGATTTATGCACTGTGATGGCATAGGCCGTTTCATGGGCTGGTAACCGACCCGGTAACACCCAGCGGATGGCTTCACCCGGTTCCGTCGAGGCAAAGGCCACCGCCAAAACCGACTTGCCCTGCCAGTCCCGGCGCAGGCAAATCCCGACATCCCCGTTCATCAGGCCCAGTCCATAATCGTTCTGACTAATCAGCACAGGCCGGCCTGAGTACCACTGGGTGCGGGCATCGACCAGCCCGTTGGCTTGTAACCAGAGCTCGACCTGCTGGTTGATCTGTTGCACCCCAAACTCCCCCTGACGCACGGCACAGAGCAGCTGAAAACGGCCAAAGGCGGACAAGACGGCCTGTGCCCATTGGTCCTGATTGGCCCCATGCAGCGGCCCTTCTGCACCTTGCTGCACCAGCCGCAAATAGTCACTAAAGCCAGACTGGCCCTGCCCGTCGGCCTGCCCGCTGAGCACCAGCTGGCGCAGATGGAGCTGCGACGGTTTAAACAGCACCTGTAAATCGGCTTTTTGTTGTTGGCACAGCGCCTGCACCTGAGCCAGGTCGCCCTGATTCACCGCCTGTGCCAGCGCCGAAATGCCACTGTCGGCAGAGAAACGGTAGCTTTTACGCAGCATAGCGATTTGTTGGTCCAGCGCATGCGGCGACGCTGTTTCCAGCTCAGCAGCTAATGGGGCATCACTTAATGCCGTCAGCCACTGCAGGGTGGCGCTGCTGTAACGCCCTTCAGCGGCGAACTCACACAAAGATCCCAACAAAGCCCCGGCTTCCACCGAAGCCAGCTGATCTTTATCACCCAACAGCACCAGCCTGGCGTTCAGCGGTAAAGCGCGCAATAAGGCGCTGAACAGCTCTACATCCAACATGGAGGCCTCATCCAGTACCAGCAAATCCAGCGCCAATGGCTGTTGCTCATTGTGATAAAAATTTTTGCTGTGTGGGCGGGCACCAAGCAGTTTATGCACAGTCGAGACTTCGGTGGGCACTGCGGCCTGAATGGCCGGTTCAAGGGCAAGAGACAGCAGCGCTTTTTGAATGGAACTGCGCAACCTGACTGCCGCTTTGCCTGTTGGCGCGGCCAGTACCAGCCGCAGTGGCGGCAATTGGTGCTGATGCTGCCATTGCTGCAGCAACGCCAGCAATTTCACCACAGTGGTGGTTTTACCAGTGCCAGGCCCGCCCGTGATCACACTGAACTGGCTGCTGGCACTTAAAGCACAGGCCAGACGCTGCCAGTCCGGTTCGGCTTTGGCGGCAAACAGCCCATCCAATAAGGTCCGTAACACCGGCAACTCCATCTGACTGCGCAACCTCTGGCTCTGGCCAGAGGTGCGTTGCAGATAGGCCTGGATCTGCTGCTGACAGGCATAAAAACGGCGAAAATACCAGGCGTCATTGGCATAGACCAGGGGCCGCTCGTCCAGCATGGCCACTGAAATGAACAGGTTCGCCTCCTGGATGCGGGACGCCCAGTCGGGGATCGGAAGTCCGGCACTCTGCAAATAGGCTTCAGCCTCCTGCAGATCCAGACATAAGTGCCCTTGTGAACTGGCTTTGCTGGTTTCACCAGCGACGAGAAGCCACAGCGCTGACAACTCTGGGCAGTGCTGCTGAAAAAACCGCACCAGCGCTTTGTCTATGGCACGCCAGTGATTGCCCGCCAGCTCCCGAATCAGCTGCGTTGCATAGGCCTGCTCCATAGTCTGATTCCTGTTTGGGTCCATAATCCGGTCCAATTGAGACTCCATCAGTGCCCCCCACTGCGTCCGCCAGACAGCAACGCATCCAGCTCAAACAGTAAATCCAGTGGAATATCCACCGCCAAAAGCCCGGCACCGGCTTGCTGTGCACCGCGGATAAACCAATAGAGCGCAGGCCCCAGCTGAACCGCCGGCTGATAGCCCGGCAAGCGGCTTTTTAGTAAACGGTGCAAAGCCAGCTGATACAGACAGGCCTGCACATCGTATCTGTGCTGCAAAAATTGCTGGGCTAACTGGTTGGTGTCGTACTGACCACTGGCATCAAAATTCGATTTATAGTCCAGCACCTGATAGCGGTCATTCTGCACAAAAGTCAGGTCAATAAAGCCTTTCAGCATGCCGCCCAGTTGCAGCTCGCTGAGCGCAGGCCTTGGCTGCTGCGGAAAAATAGCCGCGCTGATCAACTGATCCAGTGCTTTGACCGCCACCGGCTGCACCGGCAGATAAAATTCCAGCTCAGCCTGGTACTGCCCAGGCAAAAGCGCAGTCAAAGCCTGTCCTTGCAGTGCAGGTACGCGCAGCAAATCCAACAACCAGTCCAGCACAGGGGAAAGCAGTGACTGCAGGTCCGTGGGTTCCTTCTGCCAGTCGGCCTGCCACAGCCCATCCGGCAGCTGCTGCGCCAACTGGTAACGCTGGGCCAGTTGCAGCAAGGGCTCCAGCCACAGGTCCGGGCACGCCAGCGCCTGGGCGAAACCTTGCTGCGCCGCCCATTCCAGTGCGTCATGTAAAAAACTGCCTGCTTGACTGCCTTTATTAAACCGCTGGGAAAAACTGGCTGGCAGCGGGTCGGAAGCCGGCTCTGGCAGGTCTGCCGGTTGCTGTTCGACCACCAGTTCAGCATAGAGCTCTGCGGCTTTGCTTTGCTCGTCATGCTTCGTCAGCAACGCACTGTAGCTTGCCATCCACCATAGCTCGCGAACCGGCCGCTGCTTCTGACGATAACAGCGGCTTTCAGACTGAGGTTTTTGCCACTGCACCTGACTGAGTTGCCCGGCGGCAAATTCGGCCTGCACTATGGCCGGGTGCTGCAACCAGGGACTGAACTGTGCCTGCAGCGATTGTGGGCTTAAGCGCGCATCATCCGACAGCAGATAGCCGATGGCACTTGCGTCTTTCTGCGCCGCCAGGCCAAGCCAGCAATAATGCCGGGCCCGGGTCAGCGCCACATAAAGCTTGCGCATTTCTTCCGCCAACCGCTCCCGTTCCGCCAGCGCCAGCTCCTCTTCGGACGCATCCAGCCGCACCACCAGTTCAGCCGCACTGGGGTGGTAACTGATCGGGCCTTTGCTGGTATCCAGCGTACGACTGGCGGCAATAAAAGGCAGAAATACCAGCGGGTATTCCAGGCCTTTGGATTTGTGGATAGTGACAATACGAATAAGCTGCTCATCGCTTTCCAGCCGCAGCTTTTGCTCCTCAGCGCCACTTTGACCTGTGCCCGCCAGATGTTCGGCCAGATAACGCACCAGACCGGCCATGCCTTCCTGCTCAGCCGATTTCTGCTGCAGCAGTTCAGCCAGGTGCAGCAGATCGGTCAGCAACCGCTCACCGTCCGGCAATTGCTGCAAAAACTCAGCCACCAAAAAGTCCTGGATCAACTGCCATAACATGACTAATACGCCCTGCTCTGCCCAGCGCTGATGGTACAGCTCAAACTGGAGCCGCAGTTGCTCCCAGCCCAGTTCATCGTCCAGCAGCGCCGCCTGTTCAGTGTAAGAACGTTGCAGACTCCAGCTGCCCACTGCACTTCTGAGCAACGACTCGCGCTCTGGCTCAGCGCAGGCGCGCAGCCAGAGCAGCACATCCTGTGCCAGCGGGCTGTCAAACACTGTGCCCTTGTCTGACAGGTACACAGCCGGCAAGCCGCGCTGGCGCAGTGCCTGCTTGATCTGCCGGGCTTCCTGTTGATTATTGACCAGCACCGCAATGTCATTAGTTTGCAGCGCGGTAAACTGCGCGACGCCCGCAGGATCCGGCTGCCAGAAACCACAACCTTGCTGCTGCGCCTGGTTCAGGCAAAGCGCAATTTGCTCAGCACAGGCCTGCGCCATCTGCGCCAGATAGTCTGCTTTGGTCAGGGGTTTGTCCTGCGCGGCTGGATGCAGGCAAAGCGCCAGCGCTGCAGCGGGCTCACCATTCAGATAAAACTGTTCTTTGCGCCCTGCCGCCGACACCTTCTGGTAATTCAACAACTCTTTTTCAGCCAGCACAAAGGTACCCAGCGGTCGTTGCTCTGCACTGGTAAACACAAAATTCAGTGCGTCAATGAGCGCAGCTGTCGAGCGGTAATTCACCATCAACTGGTAATGACGCCCGCGGGTGGCCTGCTTGGCCTGCAAGTAACTGTAAATATCGGCGCCACGAAAGGCATAAATGGCTTGTTTGGGGTCACCAATTAACACCACAGCACAGTCCTGCCGGTTGTCCTCCAACCGGTAAATGGCATCGAACAGCTGGTACTGAACCGGATCTGTGTCCTGGAATTCGTCAATCAGCGCCACTGGGTAACGCTGGCGCAGCCGCTGTGCCAGCGAGGTTTCAGTGCCGCTTTTGTTTCCATCATTCAAGGCCTGATGCAAGCGGGTCAGCAGGGCATCAAAACCCAGTTCAGAGCGTTGCTGCAGCTGCGCCGAGAATCGCGAAGCGAACCACCAGGCCGCATGCAGCAATAATGCCCGGCGTGGCTGTGGCAAGGCCGCCAGCTGCGCCGGTAACTGCCGCATGGCTTCAAACGCCGGATGCACAGGGACCGGCCCCTTAAACACCTCCGCAAGTCCTTCGGGCGTCAGGCGGGTAAAACCGGTTTGCAACTCCAGTTGCTCCGCCGCTGGTTCCTGCGCCCAGGCGCGTAATTTATCCAGCCAGCCACGCAGGTAGTTTTCCCGGAGTTTTCGCCCATCCACCGCTTTGGCGGCAATGGCCTGCATCAGCAGCTGTTCAATCTCATCCGCCCAAGTCAGCCAGGGTGCTTTCAGCGCCGTTAACAGTTGCTGCTTCTGCTGCTGCACCACCCGTAACGATTCGGCTGGCGGCGGCGGTTGTTCAAAATGCGTCAGATGTGGCCAGACTGGCCTGACGGCCGACAGCAGCTGTTCAGGCTGTTGCCACAGTTGCAGTACCTGCGCTAATTGCGACTCCGGCAAGGGGTAATACCAGCAGCGCCAGTAATCCCGCATCACCTGCTGCTGCAGGGGGGCCGTGTCGGTGACCAGCTGCAACTGCTGCACCTGGCCTGTTGGCAGAGCAAACTCTGCCAGTACCCGGTTACACCAGCCATGAATGGTGGAAATGGCCGCTTCATCCAGATACTGCACGGCAAGCTCCAGACGGTACGCACAAAGCGGCCATTGCGCTTCCGGGTAGCTGGCACGCAGCCCGGCCAGGACCGGGTCGGCCTGCGGACTCAGTTGCCGGAAGTAGCGCGCGGCGTCCGCCAGACGCTGTGCTATGCGCTCGGTCAGCTCACGGGTGGCTGCATCGGTAAAAGTCACCACCAGAATATCTGGTGGTAACAATGGTTCGTCACGGCCATGCCCCAGCACCAGACGCAGGTACAAGGCGGCAATGGTAAAGGTTTTGCCAGTGCCGGCGCTGGCTTCAATCAGTTGGCTGCCACGCAGTGGGAATTCAGCAATGTTCAGCGGCAGCATCAGGCAGCGTCTCCTTGACCCAAACACAGCAAAGGACGATACAAAGATTCGGCCAGTGTTACCAACTGGCCCTGCTGCCAGAGCTCATTAAAGTCGGGCCAGGCCCGCTGTAAATAGCGGTCATACTGCAACACCCCGGCATTAAAGCCATCACCATGGTACAGATTGCTTAGCTTTTGCAGCGCAGCCTCCGTCAGAGGCGCTGCTTTATCCAGCTGTTTCAGTGCTTCCAGTGCCGTTTTCAGTTCCAGTGCCAAAGGCGTGCTCAGGCCTTGCCGCAACCAATGCAGCACCGCTCTCAATTGCTGCTCAGCCCGTTGCGGCGGATAGGGAGGCAGGCATAACTCGCCCTGCCGCGATAACAAATACAGACTGCACTGCACGCCACAGGCGGAACAAAGCAGCTGCAACAGATAGCCCGGAATAGCCGCCCGCACATTCAGCTCAGCTTTGGCATAGAGCCCAACAGGCACCAGTTGCACCAGGGCCAGCCCTGTCGCGCCACGGCGCAGGCCAGACAACAGATGCCGGACACTGCCATCCGGGCTTTGAAACTCCAGTTCGCTCAGGTCTTGCAGCTCCGGGTACAGGCGGCAAAGCTCCATCAGACGAATGGCCAGCTCCGGCAGGCCCTGGCTTAAATCCTGCTGCGCCAACGAGGCAGCTGCACCAACCCCCAGCAGGCCCTGACGGCTGAACTTGTCCAGACATTGACGGCAAGCTTGCTGCCAGTCCTGCTGTTGTTCGATACTGATGCGCAGTTCCGTCAACAGTTGTTGCTGGAGCTGGTAACGCTGCAACGGCTGCAACACAAAGTCTTCATCATCCAGGCTGGCCAGATGCTCACTGTCCAAATCCAGCTTCAGGCGCTGACGGAAAAAGAACTTCACCGGAGCACGTAAAAAATCGCTCAGCTGCGGTAGTCCCCATTGGGCAGCTTCTGACAAGGGCAAAGGGGCTGCGGGTAGCGACTGCAGAGGGGCGGCCTGATGCAAACTCTGCCATTCATGACGGTAACTGAACAGCCCGCCTTCCTCCGCCAAATAGCGGCTGCTGTAACTATGCAGCGGATGCTCAAAGGTGATGTGCTGCAGCAGAGGCTGTTCAGCCGGATCTTCCACGCCGGCCAGCTGCCAGCCGTTTTGCAGATGGTCGCGCAGCTGCATCACCAGGACCGAAGGCGGTTTGCTGGCATTATCCAGCACATTCTGGCCAACCCAGCTGATATACAGCTGGCTGCGGGCCGACAACAGGGCTTCGAGCAGTAAATAGCGATCATCATCCCGTCTGGAGCGGTCGCCTGCCCGGTAATCCCGCGCCAATAAATCAAAGTCCGCACGCGGCTGCCGCCTTGGATAATCGCCATCGTTCATGCCCAACAGAGCAATGATTTCAAACGGAATAGCCCGCATGGGCAACAAGGTGGCAAAATTGACCCGCCCGGTAATAAAACGTTGCTGCAACCCCGGCCCCTGCAGTTCGTCCAGCCAGGCCTGCCGGGCGACCTGCAGCGGCAGCGCCACCTCACATTGTGCCAGCTCCGCGTTGTGTTGCCACTGCATCAGCGCCTGTTGCAATTGCTGCAGTTCCTGCTCTGTGTCGAGGTCGGTCGGACTGAAGAACTGCTGCAATAACGAGCTAAACAACTGCACCCATTGAGCCACAGTGCGTTGCTGCCGCAATTGCTGCCAGCACAGTTCAAGTGCGTCAAAGAGTTCACACAGAGGCCCAAGCTCTGCAGCCTCCAGACCCGCACTGTCAGTAAAGGGCATAATGCCCTGCCAGCTGTCGCCGTTACTGACGTATCCAAGCAACATCCGCTTCAGGCCATACCACCAGCTGTGTTCCGTAAAGGCCGGGGTCAACCCCAGCTCTGCTCTGTGGGCTTCATTCAGGCCCCAGCGCACACCGGCCTGCTCCAACCAGACCTTTAAGGTCGGCAGGCTGGTGGCTGCCAGACCAAAGCGTTGCTGCACCGTGGATAAATCCAGCAGATCAAAAACAGAACTGGCGCTGAGCCGCTGCTGCTCCGGATAGAGTAACAGCTGCAACGCCTGACGCAGTGGTTGTTGGGCTGCACCTGCCTGATCCGAAATACTGAAGGGGATGTAGCGATTATCCGACGCTGGCACCCGGCCAAAAACGGCCTGAATAAAAGGGGCGTACACCTGAATATCCGGCACCATCACCATTACATCACGGGGTTTCAGTGTTGGATGTTCGGCAAAACGCTGCAATAACTGGTCATGCAGGATCTCCACTTCCCGAAGCGCACTGTGCGCCGAATGGAACTCGATGGTCCTGGCCTGAGCCAGTGTTAAGGCGGGCCATTGCGTCTTGGTTTCCTGCGGCGAGCGTAAATTCAGAATGTCACTTTGCAACTGACCAAGTAAATGACTGACATCAGGTTCAACAAACAGATCCACCCGCTGCTGGTTAAATAAATGCTGGTGTGCGGCGGTCTCGTCAAACTGGTCCAGCAGCCGGATATAATCCCGGCCCTGCTTGCCCCAGCTGGCCAGCAAAGGCTGGGTTTGCATGGCCGCCAGTTCAGCCGGTAAAGCAGCGAAGTCCAGTTTCTGCTGCTGACGATGCCGCGTCACCCGCACCCGATCTTTTTCGGCGATGGCGTCGGCCCAATACAACTGACAAGGGTTGAGTACAGCCAGCAGCACCTGGCAAAAAGGTGCAATAGCCGACAGCAGTTCCAGGCTTTGTTGTGGTAAAGAGGAAATACCAAAGACGATCACCCGACGCGGCAAAAAAGCCGGCCTTTGGGTCCATTGCCGGGCCCGTTGCAGAAACTGCTGATGCAGCACAGCACGGCTGTGCTGCTGCTCTTGGGCCGGCAAGCTGTGCATCAGTGCCTGCCACAGCCTGGCCTGCCACAGCTGGTTGTCTGGCATGGGGTTGACCGTGCCATCACTCTGGCGCAGCACTGCATGGCCCGCTGCCCAGTCGTTCAGCCAGTCCGCTCTGTACACCTGGTACTGGTCAAATAAGTCGGCCAGCGTATGACTTAAGCCAGCCAGCACTTCAGGGTCCTGCCAGTTAAGCTGATTCAGCTCTCCCAGCGGCTGCTCTGCCAGTAACAGGGGGAGCAGCTGGTACAGGCGCCAGCGCAAAGCGCCTTTGTCAAACACCGATTGTTGACTCAGCGCCAATTCAGGCAACGCCTGCTGGTACATGTGCCAGACAAATCGACCTGGCAGTTGCATCTGGACAGCGGCAGCAATACCGAGGCCGCCGCCCAGCGCATCGGAATCAGGGTCAGCCGCCAGCGCCAGTTTCAGCCACTGGGCGATGCCATTGCTTTGCACCAGCACGTGTTCCAGTTCAAGCGGCTGCAGCGGGTACGCTTTGCAAAACTGCACCACCAGAGCGCGCAGCTGCTCCAGCTGATTGGAATGCACCACCAGAAAACCAGGCTCAATAGAAGGGCGCGACATTGTCATCAGTACAACCAACTGTCCTTGTAATACGGTTATTCTGCCACACAGACCTGATTGCGGCCATTGGCTTTGGCCTGATAAAGCGCTTTATCGGCTCTGCTGATCAGGCTGGTCAGGTTCTCGCCGGGCAGCAACATTGCCAGACCCAGGCTGACCCGTACCTGCAACTCAGCGTCTATCATGCCAAACTGCAGCGCCTGAACCGCCAGCCGCAGCCGGTCAGCGGCAGCGACCGCATCAGCCAATTCAGTCTCAGGAAACAACAGTAAAAACTCTTCACCGCCAGTACGACCCAACCCATCGTCCTTGCGCAGCAACTGCTGACAACTTTGTGCCACCTGCTGCAGAACCCAGTCGCCGCTGTCGTGACCGTAGCGGTCATTGACCTGCTTAAAGTGATCAATATCCAGCAGGCAAACCGCCAGAGCAGTGTGATTGTGTTCAGCCTGCAACCTCAGGCTTTCAGCACGCTGCAGGATCCGCCGACGGTTGGCCACCTGAGTCAGCTCATCCGTCATTGCCAGATGATGCAAACGTCGGTTGCGTTTAGACTGATTGATCAGCAACCAGACCAGCAGGCCAAAGCACAACACCAGGGTGCCAAGCGCCGCATATTGCCAACGCTGAGCCTGTTGCAACGCTTCCACCTGCTGCTGGCTGAGGTTACGCTCGCGTTTTAATTGCTCGCTCTGAACCTGCTGGCGCTCAGAATCAAACTGATACCGCAGCAAATCGGCTTGCTGCTGCTGAGCTGCCTGGGTCAACCCTGTCCGCAGATGCAACACCTGCTGCACATCTTCCAGCGCCTGCTGGTACAGACCCAGTTGCTGGTAGACGGCCGCTCTGGCCTGATGCAACAGCACCAGATGCCGGGCACTGTGGTCCAGTTTCATCAGTGCTTCGGAGTCGGCAAAACTTTTTAGCGCCGTCTCCGGCTGCCCCAGTGCATGCTGGGTCTGCCCCAGATACAGTTTCAGCAACGCGCGGTAAATAGTGGTATTGACGGCACTGCCTTCAGACGCGGCCTGCAGCTGTTTGTCGGTTTGCAGCCCTAAGGCCAACGCCTGCTGGTAGTGCCCTGTTTCATACAGCATCCAGGTCAGATTCACGTTGGTGTACTGCACCCAGAGTGGTTCTTTCAGTTGCTGATAGATCACCCTGGACGCTTCGAACAGCGCCCTGGCTTGCGCAAAACGTTTCAGCTCGGCCAGCGAATAGGCTTTTTCATGCATCAGAAAGGCAATACGGAATTGGTCAGCGCTGGGAACATAGTCACGTTCGGCCTGCTCCAGATACGCAATAGCCTGCTGGTAGTCTCCCATCCGGCGATAGGTCGTCGCGATGTATTCAATGCAATAGCCTTGCCAGTAGCGATACCCCAAGGCAGAAAACAGCGCACTGGCTTCAAACAACTGCTGCAGTGACAGAGCATATTCCCCACGAAAGGAATGCAAATCTGCCGTCATCAACAACGCCTGCGCCAACACATAAGGATCCTTGCCCTTCCGTGCCACCTTCAGCGCCGCCAGCGCGGATTCATCTGCTTTACCGGCTTCCCCAAGCAGGTGGTAGAGTTCGGTCTGGCACTGCAGATACTGACTTTGCTGATCGGGCTGTTCGCTGGCTGCAACCCAGGCCTGCACCACGGTCAGACCTTGTGCCGCGTCGTCCTGCCAACGGCTGGCACAGCTGAGCCGTTGATACTCCTCTTGCCGGACCGGGTCATTGGCTGGCAACAAGGCATGCAGTTCAGCGAATAAGGCGCGTTGCTCCGACAAGTGCAGAGCGTAACGTTTGCCAGAACGGATTTGCCCGGCCAGTTCGTCAAATGCCTGCGGAGTGGCAAAAACAGGCCCTGCAACAACGTAACTGACTGCACAGCAGAGTACCGACCAAAACCGCATACACCGGCCACTTCTATCAGAATGGAATGGATCTGTTATAGCAAATATCTGAAAAAATTAAAAAACTTTTGGCCTCCATCGAGGCCATAGCCGACAGGGCCCCAAAGTCAGGGCAGCACTTTTTTAAAGGGTTTGACGGTTGAGCGCTGATAAACACCAGCCGCCAGGTAAGGATCCGACGCAGCCCAGGCCTGAGCCTGCTGCAGACTGTCAAACTGAGCCACGACCAGAGAGCCAGTAAAGCCAGCCTCACCGGGCTCTTCACTATCGACGGCAGGCAAAGGCCCGGCCAGCAATAACAAGCCGTGAGCACTTAATTCACGCAACCTTGCCAAATGCTGTTCACGCACGGCTTTTCGCTTCTCCAGGCTGTCCGGCACATCCTCCGAACAAATCATATACCACATAGCTGCTCTCCTTTGACTGAAGGGCGCAGTCTAGCCGAAAACTGCTGTTTGCGGCCATTATAAAAGTCCACCATCTGCTGCATCACCTGGTGATCATAAGGTTGCAGGTTGCTTAAAATCATCCGTTTTTCGCCACGGCCCACACGCTCGCCTGCCGTGTTCAACTCAAAGCCGAGAATGGCCAGTCCACGTTTACCTTCCACCTGCAACTGGCAATCGGCCAGCTGCAGTGTCGGCGCTTCAGAACCAAAATGGTCAAACTGCAACGACATTCTTTCATAGATCACCAAAGGGCGCTGCGGATTAATCATCACCTGATGTTGTTGCATTAAAGGCTGCAGAATATGTGGAAAGTTCTGGCCGGAAAAACGCACATAGTCTTGCACCAGGGCTTCGATATAAGCAGCCTCATGAAACAACGCGCCTTGCTGGCGCAGGATCAGATAATTTTTATCGGCGTTGTCTTTCAGTAACCACTGGTCGTCCTGAGCCACTGAACGCAACGCAACATCGGCGCTGACCATACCGGCAAAGCTGCATTCCAGCTGAGCCGCCAAGCCATGCTGAGCCACCATATGGGCAAAGAGTAAATCGCCCGGAACACAGAATCTTTTGCTGTCGGCATCATGAATGGGATTAAAATCTGTTGCCACTTCTTTGGCAAAACGGCAGGCCTGTTCTCGGCTGAACTGCACCGTTTCGCCCTGACGGTTGATAAACTGCTGTAAAAACATCGGGCTCTTCTCACTGATCATAACGGCTGCAGTGTACTCCAGTCTCGCCGCTGAATTGGTCCAGCCAGTGGTTGATCTTGTGACTCAGCTTGGGTCTAATAGCGCCGGATTTTTCAGCGGAGCTTGTCATGCCACACAGTCACCTTCCTCATTCAGCCCGGTTTCAGTCTTTGGATGAGCTGACATTGCATGAACTGCAACAAAAGTTGGAGCAGATGCAACAATTTTTGCAACAGCTTTCAACACAACCTGAGCTGGTCATGGCCGCCAGGCAAGGCGATGTGGAGCAGTCGCATAGGGCCGACCCTTTGGTGCTAAAGGCAAAACAAGGCGATGCAGCAGCGCAGTACCAGTTAGCTTTGTCCTACTTAAAAGGCCAGGAACGGCCTCTGTCGCTTTGCCATGCCACCTGCTGGTTTCAGCTGGCAGCGTTGCAGCGGCATCCGGATGCGCAGCGAGCTTTGGCAGCGCTGCAGGCCAGGCTGAACCCACTGCAATGGCAACAGGCGCAATATCTGGCGGCTGAACGGCTGGAGCAGCAAACAAAATAACTGAAAAAAGAGCTTGCTTTTTAAACAATGCAAAACTACTGTATATACATACACTGTATAAATGAACAGCTTTAGGGTTGCTACTATGTTGAATTCAGGTTCCGCTCATTCCTTCACCCCAGCTTTTGTCCGTCGTAGCAAAAGCCCGTTGTATTATCGCAAGTTACAGCTGGATGCTGACCAGTCTGCGTTGGCTGAGCTGGTATTTATTCTGCGCCAGCATCAGCACCAGAGTGGGTGGGTATTGTTGGTGGCCCCCAACCAATTGCCTGATAAAAGCCGGTTAGCAGCCTGTGGTGTCGACTTGTCCCGCTTGTTATTGATCCAGCAAAAGCAAATCAGCAATACCGACACAGTGCTGACACATGCCTTAGCCAGCAGCACTTGTGCCGCTGTAGTCGTATGGCAGGATCAGTTCAGCGAACAATCGCTGCATCGCTATCAGGACCTGGCAGAGTTGCACCAAACCTGTTTTTACCAGTTAAGCAGCCTGGATGATGCGACCGAGCTGCAGTCAAGGACACATTAATCGGCGGCTCTGAGACAGGCCGCTGGTGGGAATGCAGTTGTTGTTTTACACTCTGCGTTTTTTTGGAGCCAGCCTATGACAAGCCTCCCATCAGTTCAAACAGAAGGGCCTGTGCCCTGCCCCTGTGGTTCAGGTCAGCTATATGCGTCATGTTGCGAACCGCTGATCCTGAACCAGACAACGGCATCCAGTGCAGAACAACTGATGCGCTCGCGCTACAGCGCCTATTGCACAAAACACTACCTTTATATACAGCAAAGCTACGTGCCAGATTTGCAAGCCAGCCATCCGGTTCAGGCTTTGGCTGAGTTTGGTGATGCGGTTTGTTTTATTGGTCTTGAGATCAAAGCCAGTTCCGCGACCCAGGTGCATTTTATTGCCCGTTATATTCAGCAGGACAGACTGGAGCAGCTGGAAGAGCGATCGTCATTTGAGCAGATTGAAGGACGCTGGTACTACAGAGATGGTCAGTTAACCTCCCACCCGGCCCGAAAAATTGGCCGTAATGATACCTGTCCCTGTGGCAGTGGCTTAAAGTTTAAGAAATGTGAGCATCAGGCTGCCAGCTCCTGAGCATGCAACTGCTGCAGTATGTCATAGAGCCCTGTAGCATCCGCTTCAGGTTTAGCCCTCCCTGCGTGTTGCTGCAAATGGTGCAGGCAATGAAATGGCAGGTTGTGTTTCACCTCGTCGGCCAGTTTTTTTGCATCATGCTGCAGCACCCATGGCAGGGGTTGCAACAATTGCTGTAACTGACAACTGACCTGCCCCCCCTGATGCAATGCATCGGCCGTAAGGTCAAGACGCTGCTCATCGCCGTCAAGCCAGCCATAGTCCCGGCTTTGCTGTAAACCAAACTGCTGATACAAATCAGCCTGTACAGGCGCGTCACCTGATTCCGGAATGTAGAACTGGCCAAAGTCGCGAACATCCGGTGAGTGCATAGCCAGTACCAGCGCAAAATCAGACAAACGCTGATGCAGCACAGCTTTGTTCAGGCTTTGTCCTGTTTGCCACTCATTAATGATCATGGAGAATCGTGTCTTTGTTGCTCTGTTGTTTGCTTTATCGGCAGTCAGTAAAAAAAGTGAAGTAAAATTCTTTACATCAAAGCTCGTTTTGGTAAGATGCGTCGCACTCGTGGAGGGGTTCCCGAGTGGCCAAAGGGATCAGACTGTAAATCTGCCGGCACTGCCTTCGAAGGTTCGAATCCTTCCCCCTCCACCATCTTCCTTCTGTGTTTTTTTTTGTTGTATCCTCTTGTTTAAAAACTGACTCTTTACGCAGTGTTTCTGAATTATTGCTTGCCAAAAGCTTACATATTATCAACACTTGCCATAGTTATTTGTCTGGGTTTTGCTGAATGCCGTATAAAACTCTGGAAAATCTTCGGGTTCTGATTGTTGATGACCAACGCCCTTTCCAGCTGTTGCTCAAAGGTATTTTGTATTCGATGGGGGCTACCAATATTGCCTTTGTTCAGACCGGCGAACAGGCGTTGAGCAAATGCAGCCATATTCCTTTTGATGTGCTTTTTGTCGATTACAATCTGGGCTCCGGAAAAAACGGCCGGCAGTTACTGGAAGATTTGCGGGAAAAAAAGTTACTGCACCCTGCCGCCATTTACATGATTGTCACAGGCGAAAATCATGTGCCTATGGTGATAGGTGCTGTTGAAATTGAACCTGATGATTACATCATTAAACCCTTTTCTCAAAGCGTGTTGCGCACCCGTTTGCAGAAAATCCAGAACCGTAAAGCTCAGCTGGCCCCTATTTATCAGGCTATGCATGACGAACAACCCGAACTGGTCATTGAAGCCTGTAAACAGGAACGGGCAGCTGGCAGCCGTTATCAGAGCCTGTGCACCCGCATTCAGGCGGAAACGCATCTGAAACTGCAGCAATACGCTGACGCGGAAGCCCTGTTATCCGAAGTGCTGACCTTTAACCGGCTGAACTGGGCCTTGTTATTACAAGCCCGCCTCTGTTTTGAACAGAAACGCTATGAAGAAAGCCTGGAGTTCTGTAACGAAGCCATAGACACCAACCGGTTTTTCGCCGAAGCCATGGATTTAAAAGCCCGTAACCTGATTGCTCAGGGCCAGTTGGAAGAAGCCATGGCCATCGTGACTCATGCCGTCACTATTTCCCCTTTTTCCGTCAGCCGGCAGAACCTGTTGATGGATGTCGCCCGTGAACTCAGCGATCTGCCCAGCCTGGTGATGGCGAGCAAGCAGATTTACGAAATCACCCGGCGGGCCGCCCGGCAGGAAGTGATCCACCTGCTGAACTATATCCGCACCGTCATAGACGCTGCCACCCGCAGTGAAGAAACGACCCAACGGAATAAGTACCAGCAAGAAGCTTTATTGGCCCTGCACAGAGCAAAACGCGAAGACACCGTGATCCGGGATTTTGATTTTGAGCTGTTTGAGAGCTTGTGCCAGGCGCGGCTGGAGTCGTTAAGTGGTCAGCAGTACCTGGCCAAAAAAACCTACGCAGAAGTTGCAGACCGGGTTGAAGCTCAGTTAACAGCTGAAGCCGACCCTGAGCAACCAGACGAGTTGCCCCCGCCACCACACAGCACGGCTGACGCCATTTTGTTGTTAAACCAGATAGGTGAATACGAACAGGCACTGGCTCTGACTGAACGCCTGCAAAGTTTCAGTGGCGTGGTCGACCCTGTGCTGCAGAAACTCTTTGATGAACAGCAACAACGGGTGGAGCAACGCCGCGTTCAGTTCCAGGAACTGAACAAACGAGGTATTCAAAGTTACAAGGAAGGCAACTACAGTCTGGCACTGCAGCTGTTTGAACAGGCACTGGATGTGGCCCCGATGAACACGGGCAGTGCCTTGAATCTGATCCAGACCGGCATTCAGATGATGGCCGATCCAAAGCTGAAGAAACCCATTGATTTAGTAGAGAAATGCCGGAAAACTTTCAGGATAGTCGACAACATGCCGCTGCCGGAACATCATAAAGAACGCTACACCGAGTTACTGAATCAGTTTAATAAGCTCAAAGAAGAAAAACGCAGCTTCCGTTGAAGAAGCTGCCTTGGTTCCCTCAATAGTCCAGCGCCTGCTGAATATCCTGCAGCAAAGCGCTGGCTCCTATGCGCATAGTGGCTGCAGTCGCCAGCTGACCGGTCAGCTCTTCGTACAGGCCCAGCAGCCGCTCAGCAAATTCAATGGTGCGCACACCGCCGGACGCTTTAAAACCCACGACACGGTCAGCCGCCGCTATGGCTGTTAACATAATACGGGCGGCATCTTCGGTCACACCGACTGGTACTTTACCAGTGGAAGATTTCACAAAATCAGCGCCACTGTCGATCACCAGTTCAGTGGCTTTGCACACCTGCTGTGCCGTCGCCAGCTCACCACTTTCAATAATAATTTTCAGCAGCACATCACCACACTCTGCACGGACCTGCTGCAAAAATCCACGCACATCCTCCAACTGACCTTTCAGCAATTGCCGGTACGGCAACACACAATCGATTTCATCCGCACCTGCGGCAATGGCGGCTCGGATCTCTTGTCGCACCTGTTCAACCGGCTGGTCGCCTGATGGAAAATTGACCACTGTGGCGACAGCACAACCGGCACCGTATTGCTGTAACAACTGACGCACCACGCCAATATAAGCAGGGTACACACAAACCGCGGCGGGCTGCACTGCCCCTTGTGCCGCCAACTGCGCCTCTAACCATTGCATCACCGCAGTTTCATTGTCTTGCTCATTTAAACGGGTTAAGTCCACCAGCTTGGCCAGCTGCTGCAGACGTAATGGATGTGTCATACCTTGGTCCACTGTTGATAAAGGGCGCTGCGCGCCTCTGGTTTGTATTCAAAACGCCGGATTAAAGCAGAAAAGCCCGGTGCCGAAAAGATGATCACAAGGGGTAGCCTGATCAAATGCAACTATTTGTTGGCAGCGGCGGAATTTTTTCGATACAGCAGAGTCAGAGCCAGTATCTGGATTTCATTTCTCCCTAAGCAGTATTTTTAGCCGGCATAATGCCGGCTCTCTTTTTTTTCGGGCTTTATATCAGCTGCATCCAATGCTGGTTCTGCCTGAGCCACAACCTGGCTTTTTTGGCATCCGCGTTATGGGCTGCCACCAGTTGCCAGAAATCCGGGCTGTGGTTCATATGCTGCAGGTGGGCCAGTTCGTGCACCAGCAAGTAAGTGCAAATCCATGGTGGGGCCATCATCAGCCGCCAGTTAAACTGCAGCTCGCCTTTGCTGTTGCAACTGCCCCATTTGCGTTTAAAGTCGCCGCTTTGTATGGCCTGATAACGCAACCCCATCGCCGCCGCCAGTCCAGGCGCCTGGGTATTAAACCAGAGCTCAGTTTCAGATGCATAAAACTGCTGCACCAGTTGTTGCATCCAGCGTCGCTGGTTAACGGCTTTATTGCGGCTACTCAGCTGCAGCCACAGGGTATCCCCTTCCAGGGTCCAGGCATTCAGGACGTCTATCACCACTTTAAGCTGCAACCGGCGCCCCAGATAAGGCAATTCCCCCAGACCAAGCCAATCAGGAACTTGCGGCAAAGGCGCTGATAAATGCTGCTCCACCCAGGCTGACTTTTGCTGAATAAAAGCTTCGATCTGACGCACAGACAGGCCAACAGGTGCAGCCACCCACAGCTGGCCTGCTTTAATCTGCAATTGCAAAGTGCGACGTCTGGCAGAATAACGTAACTGGTAAGCGGGTACGGCCACCTAACTTTCACCCTTAAATTCGACCGGCAGAGCTTAAAAGCTCAGCGGCGTGAGTGCAACTGCAGTTTTCGCGGCCGCCGACAAAATGCTAGTATGGCCTGACGCGTCCCTTAGTCCTTATTGGGTTGATCTGTCTATGAAAATAATCTCGTTTAACATTAACGGCCTGCGCGCCCGCCCCCATCAGCTCGAAGCCCTGCTGGCCAAACATCAGCCTGATTTTGTTGGTTTGCAGGAAATCAAAGTGCACGACGATGAATTTCCGCTGGAGGAGATGCTGAAATTTGGCTACCAGCTGTATTATTTTGGTCAAAAGGGCCATTACGGCGTGGCAGTGCTGAGCAAGCTGCCTGCCGAATCCATGTTGTATGGCTTCCCAACTGACGCCCCGGATGCGCAGCGCCGGATGCTGATTGGCAAATTTAAGCTGGCTAATGGCAAAACCCTGACCTTACTAAACGGCTATTTTCCACAGGGCGAAAACCGCAGCCATGAAACCAAGTTTCCGGCCAAACAAAAATTTTACGCCGACCTGATGCAGTACCTGGAAAATCATCATAGCCCCGACGAGTGGATAGCGGTGATTGGGGATATCAACATCTCCCCGCTGGATCTGGACATTGGTATTGGTGAGAGCAACGCCAAACGCTGGTTAAAAGAGGGCAAATGCTCCTTTTTGCCGGAAGAGCGCGAAATGCTGGGCAAACTGAAAGCCTGGGGTCTGGTGGATACCTTCCGGGCTTTGCATCCGGACGCTACCGCACGTTACAGCTGGTTTGATTACCGATCCAAAGGTTTTGATGACAACAGAGGCCTGCGCATTGATGTGGTGATGGCCACACCGCCTTTGGCGGCCTTGTGTGTCGAATCGGATATCGATTATGAAATTCGTGGTTCAGACCGGCCTTCCGACCACGCGCCCGTCTGGTCCAGCTTTAAGCTGGATTAATGCTACTGTTCACCGCCCTGACTTTGCTGGCCGGAGTCTTACTCTGGCTGGACAAGGCATTCTGGCGAGAGCTCAGACAAACTCATCCGCCCTGGCCACTTTATGGCGCCTGTTGCTGTGTTCTGGCGTTGTTATGGCAGACGGACGCAGCAGTGTTGCAGCCACTGTCGGTGCATTTTCTTGGCCTGACAACAGCCTTACTGCTGTTTGGCCTGAGACTCGCCAGCCTGCTGGCGACTCTGGTCTGTGGTTTGGGGTACCTGCAGTTGGGGTGGAGCCCGGAGCACAGCCTCTGGGTGCTGTGCTGCGCCTTTTGGACCTTGTGGCTAAACGCCTTGCTGGTCTGGTGGGTCTATCAGTCCCTGCCCAGGCATTTATTTGTCTATTTATTTGTGGCCGCCTTTTTAAACAGCGCTCTGGCGCTTTCCGTATTTTTACTGCTTAAAGCCTTGCCATTCTGGCAGCAGTACAGCTCAGCGCAACTGACTGAAAGTTACCTTCTGTTTATTCCTCTGGCGGCCTTACCTGAGGCGTTGCTCAATGGCATGGCGATGACACTCTTTGTGATTTACAAACCAGAATGGGTGAAAACCTTCTCGCAGCGCCAGTACCTGGACCCGAAGTAAGGTTATAACCACTGCCGGATAAAGGTACTGTCCAGCTGAGCAAAGGCCTGTTTCAATAAACGCGCCAGGTCAAAGTAGCTGGGCTGTCCCTGCTGGGTTTTGGGTTCAAGCCCGGATTCCTGCATTTTTTGCCGGACCTGATGATACCAATGAGATAACGATGGCGGAAGCCGGGTTTGTGCACGTTTGCCAAGCCAATAGAAGCCTTGCAGAGGCATAGAAAGAATGGCCAGCATCAGGGTCAGGATCATCGGCAGCTGGGCAGCGCCCAACTGGCTGTATTGCACCCAGGCCCCGCAGACTGCCACGACCGGGCAGACTTTTTGAGCAAATAAGGTCAGTTTAATCACCTTATTTTCAACAAAAATTGCATTGAGCTCAGCGCTCAGTGGCCATTCTTTGCTGTACAGGTAACCATTTTTGCAGGTCATTAACCAGAACGACATGGCAAGTTCTCCGCTTAAGGCTGGGAATGAAGACGGCTGAGCAGCTCAGACCGGCACCGTTCAGGATGTATACCTTATCTATATCGGTGAAAACTCACCAAAACTCAATGCTTTTGCGCTGATTTTTTTACTTTTCCCTGCCGCAAGCCGGTTTCTAACATAAATGAAACATTCATTAGCGCCCTCTGGAAGCGATTTCATTTCAGTTCTGGGCAAAAAAGATGCTTTTCTTCGACCTTTCATTTAATTTACTTACAAATGTCATTAAACAAAATTTGTGCCATCGATTAAATTATTTAAAATTCATTAAGTTAACAAAGATAAACAGAATAACACACAAAGTTATCCACAGATTCTGTGGACAACCCAAATACAGTAATCCCTTAGCTCCGCTGAATTTCCCACTAAAATTAACATCTATTTTCACCTTCTTTATTCCAAATAACCAACGAACCCTAGATTTTAATCAATCTTCATCAAGTGACTCTTTTGCCGCAGGTGTATTTCACCCGGTGTTATTTTTCGCTACTATCTGAAACCATGTTTAGTCGTGTGGGTAAGACCAGCCTTTGTTCAGTCGGATCCAATGGGTTTCAGCGTTAGACAGCTCTTTATCTCTGCGTCTGAAAAGCCCGGTGCATGGGCATGCCGGACCATGCACCGCAGAAACACCATCGCTCTTTGCCAGCGGGCTGGCCGGTGATGGTTTATGGCTGGAACTCAGGGATAACCAGATCCTGGCGCCTTTTTCTGCCCGGTTCAGCCGCTGCAACGCAACAGGCCAACAGTTATGCTGGCGTCATAGCAGCGGCCTGGTGATGCAACTTGATTTTCCTCATCACACCGCACAGCAGCTGGGCCAGGGATTCGTCTGGGCGGTGCCGGAGCAGACATCGGTCAGCGCAGGCCAGCTGATTGCTCAATTTGACCTTGGTTTTCTGGCGCAAGGCAACACACCTCTGGGGGTGATGCTGAAGTTGCATCCTCACCCTAAAATCAACCGGATTTATTGCCGCGCCGGCTATCATCGGGCTTTTTCTGATGATTTGCTGGCGCTGGAGCTGAGTTCTTAAAAGGATACAACTGCATGATTCTGCTGTATGGCATCAAAAACTGTGACACCATCAAAAAAGCCCGCGCCAGCCTGGAAAAAAACCAGCGGCCTTATCAGTTTTGGGATTACCGTGCGCAAGGCCTGACCGCAGAGTTGCTCGACAGCTTTTGTCAGCAGCTGGGCTGGCAGGCACTGCTAAATACCAGGGGCACCACCTACAGAGCACTGCCCGACAGCGACAAAGCCGATATGACAGAGCAGAAAGCCAAACAACTGATGCTGGCTCAGCCTGCGCTGATTAAACGACCTGTGCTGCTGCATCAGGGCCGTTATTTACTCGGCTTCTCTGAAGCCTCGTATCAGGACTTTTTCACTGCTGTTGCGGCGAACTAGGAGGCTGTATGCACAATGAAGTTTTAGCCTTAACTGAAGAACTGATCCGCCGCCCTTCCGTCACACCTGAAGATGCAGGCTGCCAGCAACTGATGGCCGACCGGTTAAAAGCCGTAGGTTTTTCCATTGAATCGATGTTCTTTGAAGACACGCTGAACCTCTGGGCCCGGCGAGGCACCGGCAAACCACTGTTCTGTTTTGCCGGTCACACCGATGTGGTGCCCACAGGGCCTCTGGAGCAATGGAGCAGCCCGCCTTTTGCACCGCAAATCCGCGATGGTTACCTCTATGGCCGAGGTGCCGCCGATATGAAAGGCAGTCTGGCCGCTATGGTGGTGGCCACTGAGCGTTTTTTAAGTAAACATCAGGAGCTGAAAGCCGATATCGCCTTTTTGATCACCAGCGACGAAGAAGGCCCTTTTATCAACGGCACCAAGCGGGTGGTTGAAGTGCTGGAAGCGCGTCAGGAAAAAATAACCTGGTGCCTGGTGGGTGAACCCTCCAGCAGTCACACTCTGGGCGATGTGATTAAAAACGGCCGCCGTGGCTCTCTGACCGGGTACCTGACCGTCAAAGGAATTCAGGGCCATGTGGCCTATCCGCATCTGGTGGACAACCCTATCCACAAAGCCGCACCGGCTTTGTCCGAACTGGCCATAACAGAATGGGATCAGGGCAATGCGTTTTTTCCGGCCACCAGTTTCCAAATTTCCAATATGCACGCTGGCACCGGTGCGACCAATGTGGTGCCAGGCGAAGTCAGCCTGACTTTTAATTTCCGTTACAGCACCGAAGTGACTGCAGAGCAGCTGCAGCAACGGGTACTGGCTATTCTGGACAAACACCAGCTGAAGTACGAGCTGAACTGGGTGCTGAACGGTCTGCCCTTTTTAACCGACAGTGGTGCGCTGGTTGCCGCCGCCGTCAAGGCCGTGGAGCACGTACAGGGCATAGCCACCTCACTGGAAACCACGGGGGGCACTTCGGATGGCCGCTTTATTGCACCAACCGGCGCTCAGGTGCTGGAGCTGGGCCCCTGCAACGGCACCATTCATAAAATTGATGAGTGCGTGCGGGTGGACGACCTGGAGTTACTGGCGCAGATGTACGAGCTGATCCTGGAACAACTGGTGGCAGCCTGATGAACCAGACTTCCGGCAGTTTTCAGTGGGATACCCAGACAGTGCTGGCGCTGCAGCTGACCGGTCGCGATGAACGCCACCTGCAGAGCCTGGACGAACGGCACAGGTTAACAGCAGCCACAGCTCAGGCTTTTCTGGAAATGCGGCAGGCCGCAGCGGCGGACGGCATTGAACTGGCGCTGCTGTCCTCGTACCGCTCTTTTGCTCAGCAGCAACGGATTTGGCAGGCAAAATACCAGGGCCACCGCCCTGTGTTTGACAAACAGCAGCAACAGCTCGATGTGGCCAGGCTGGATGCTGAAGCGAAAATCCGCGCCATTCTGTTGTATTCTGCCCTGCCTGGCGCCAGCCGCCATCATTGGGGCACCGACTTTGATCTGTATGATAAAGCCGCTGTACCGGCCGATTATCAGGTGCAGCTGCTGGATGCGGAATACAACAGTGGCGGCCCTTTTTACCCACTGCATCTATGGCTGGAACAGCATGCGGCTGACTTTGGTTTTTTCCGCCCTTACCGGCACGACACCGGAGGCGTGGCGCAGGAACTCTGGCATCTGAGTTATGCGCCTGAAGCTGTTCCTTTGCTGAATGCTTTTGAACTCTGGATGCTGCAGCAAGCGATAGAACAAAGCGAATTGGCGGATCAGCCACTGCTGCTTGCATTATTGCCCGAACTGATGCAGCGTTATGTCAAACGCATTTGTCAGGAGTCGTGATGACCCTAACCTTCTGGTGGGTATTGGTGCTGGTGCTGGGAATAGTCATAGGCAACCTTTGGCTATTACGAACCAACAAAGCTCAGGATGAAAAGTGGCGGCAGCACCAGGCGCAACGGGACAAAAACCAGGACGGCGCCACCACAGGTACAGCGCTAACCAGCGCAGTCACGCCTGTCGCCAGCCAGAAAAAAACGGACGCGAGCCCAACCGAGACAGACTCAGCGGGCTCCGATCAGGGCGGCTCGGGCACCGATTAACCGCAGCTTTGCATTACCCCACCAGCGGCAGAGGCAAACCAGCCATGCCAGGCAGATGCCGTAACCAGCTGTGATAAATCTGGTTGGCACTGTGATGCAACTGAGCAACTTTTTGTTCCAACTGGTGCTGGATTTGACTGACAGACTGCACCGACGGTAAATGCTGATACCGCTGCAAAACCGCTTCATCCTGAAGGCACCACTGCCGGATACTGTCCGCTGTCACTTCCAGATGGGACTGCAACCCCAGATGCGGGCCGCAGACAAAGCCTTTGTTCAGGCAATACTGACCAAATAACAGCCGTCTGGCCCCTGCGGGAATTTGAAAGGTTTCAAAGTGCCAATGAAACATCAGCACGTCCTGTTCAGCCCTGAGCAGGCATTTTGCCTGAGCATAGGCAGTCACTCTAACTTTATCCCACCCTATTTGAGGCACCGCATTGGGCCGTACTGACGCGCCCAGCGCCTTCGCCAGTAACTGCCCGCCGAAACAATGCCCAAGCACCGGCTTTTGGCGCTCCAGAGCGTCTTTTACCAGCTGCAGCTCTTTTCGGATCCAGGGCTGGTTATCATTGACACTGCGATCGGAGCCCAATACCACCAAGGCACTGAAATCCTTGCAGCTTTGTGGCGGCATCTCCCCTTGGTCAACCCTGAACAACTGATAAGGGCAATCACACCATTCCAGATACTGCTGCAAATACGCTGGCCCTTGAGCACTGTGGTGCTGACACACAGCAATGGGTTTGATTCGTCTGAACATCATGTCTTATCCGTTATGAACACGGCTGAAATGATAAAAAAGTTGCCTGCAAAAAGACTGTCAAACCCACAGCCCCTGCAGTAAAAAGATCGTAAATTTACGTCGGGAAACCAACCCCAATCAGGGAAAACCGGCACTATGAGCGCGCAGCAGCAAGAATTAAAGCTCCTGATGTGGCCTCACAGAGGACGACCCCAGGCAAACCAACAGAAAGACAGTACTGAAACAGAGCCGTCAGTTTCAAGTGCAGGCCCTGGCAAAGACGGAGCAAATCAAGTGGAAGTCAAGAGCCGCACTGTTGCAGCAGTTTGAATTTGAAAAAGCGGAACATCAGCTGGCTGATTGACTTCAATCTGGCAGCTCATACTGCCGGATTGAAGTGCCTTGCCAGTCAGCAGCTTTCAGGTTTCATCGGTTTGACGATCAAAGCTGGAAAAACCTTTTAAAAAACGCTGCAGCTGATCTTTCAGGTTGGGTGGCACCCCCTGAATAATCAGCAGGTCACGGTCCATATCGTATTTCACCCGCTCCCCCAGATGTTTTTGCTCAAAACTGATGCTGACACCTCCACCGCTGCCTGCGAACTTCACCAGGGTTTTCAGCTCTTTTACATCCACAGGGAACTGTTCAGGCACGGCAATATTCTGTTCAGCGCAATAATGGCTGAATGCACGGGCATCATTGCTGTCGATGGTGCTGGACAGCTCATCCAGATGCACATCCAGACCTGCTTTGGCCTGCTCTTCGCAGTACTGGTACACCTGCTTGCGCACATCGGTTTTTTCGCTGGCATCGTAATCGCTGGCGGCCAGGTACTCTTCCACCGACGCCAGTACCATTTTGCTTTGATCTTTGGCGACTATGCCTTCTTCACAGCCTAAAAAGTCGAGGAAGAAATCGGCCACTTTGCGTCCGGCCCGGCCGCGGATAAAGGAAATGTATTTCTGCTGCTCCGGGCTGCTTTGGTATTCAGTCAGGTCCAGCCGTGCCGCCAGCTGCATACGGGCAATATCCAGGTGGCGGTCGGTCGACAGCTGCAAATCGGCGGTGACACTGAAATGGTCCTTGCTGCCCAGCAAGGTGACCAGCAGGTATTCACTGGCCAGGTAGCGGTAATGGCAGAATACAAAATAACCCGACTCTGGGATCTGATGCTGTACCAGCTGCAGTACCAGCTCCTGCGTGGCATGTTCGGCCAGTTGCAGATAAGACAACTCCTGCTGCTGCCAGCGTTCCAGCGGCTCCGCCAGACGGCTTTGCTGCTCAGGGTGGAAGCTTGCATAGCCTTTGGCTGGCTTACCATTGTAGGCCAGATGCAACTGCTCGATTAAATGCGCTACTTCGGCCGAAACCGGCACCAGCGCCTGACGAAAATGCGCCTTAAGCTGGTCATTTTCCTGACTCTGAATAAAATTGATAGCCAAATGAAGGACATCGACGGACATAAGTTTTCCTGTTCAGCGGTAATTCTGCTAGTATTCCCGGCTGTTAACCGGTGTTTTAAGCAAGAGATAAACATGCCGATTGTATCAAAGTATTCCACAGACCAGATTGAAAAAATCGTCAACGCCTTATTGGATGAATTACGCCAGCAGCAGGCCACCACAGAGCTGAGTCTGATGTGTCTGGGTAACAGCATCAGCCATATCATCAATACCCATGTTCCTGCCGCGCAACGCTCTGACGTCGCCCGTCAGTTTGGTCAGGCGCTGCTCGACGCTGTGTCAGGCCCGAAGTCGTCTTAATATGGTGCTGGAACAAAACCTGTCGCTGGTCAGTAAAGTCAACCGCTTACTGAACTGGGGCCATTGGTTCACCTTCTTTAATACCCTGCTGGCGCTTGGGGTCACCAGTGCCTTCTGGCTGGCGGAACCGCTGCCGCTCACTGCAGCGGGCTGGCTGTATCTGGTCAGCAACTGGTTGGGACACACTGCTTTTTTGTGTTTTTTATTTTTTATCCTGAGCATCTTTCCTATCAGCCTGGTGTTTCCGTACCAGCGCCATGTGCGTGGTATCGCCGCCGTGCTGGCCACAGCGGGCCTGGTGCTGCTGATTTTTGATGCCTATGTGTATCAAAGCCTGGGATACCATGTTGGCAGTGCCTCCAGTGAACAAACCATTGAGCTGCTGCGCCAACAAGTCGTGACCAATTCCCGTAACTTTGTGCTGATCACCGCCGCCGTGGCAGCACTGCTGCTGGCAATTGAACTGACGCTGTCCAATTTTTGCTGGAAAAAAGTACAACGCCTGCAGCACTCGGGTTTTGGCCGCCCTTTGCTCGCCCTGTTTTTAGGCAGTTTTGTCTTCAGCCACAGCCTGCATATCTGGGCCGACGCCCAGCTGAAATTTGATGTGACCAAACAGGACAATGTGCTGCCGCTGACTTACCCGGCCACCGCCAATACCTTTTTAGCCCGTTATGATTTGCTGGACCTGCAGCAACTGAAACAGGATAAAGCCGATCAGCTGCAGACGCAAAGCAGCTGGCAATCCCTGCAGCCGTTAAGCTGCCAACTCAGTGCCCCTGCGGCTTTCCGGATTTATGTGGTGCCCACGCTCGACAAGGAGCTGCAACTGGCTTTACAACACCAGGGCTTTGCGAGCAGCGACCAGCATTTTGCGCCGGTAGACCCACAGCTTGCACTGTTAAACCTGGTGTATGGCCAACTGGAACTGGCCGACAATCTGAGCCTGCTGCAGCAGGCCCCTGCCTGGCTGACACAACAACAGGAAATCCAGATAGGAAAAACCGGCCACTGGCCAGCCGAATTGGGCTGGTTAACAGGCTCCTCAGCGGCAGAACAGTCAGAACTGCTGTTTGTCGAACAGCCAGAGCAATTGCAACAGTTACTGCACAGCGACGAAGCGGCGCTGGTGCTGGCACTGACCGCCAGCCATCAGCAACTGGTGCTTGCCCCTGCGCCATTACTGGTACGCTGGCCGGGTTGGCCTGACAAAAAACAACAGGCCGTGACTCAACATCTGGATTTGTTGCCAAGCCTGTTATTGAGTGTGGGCTGTCGCAGTAACTGGCCAGGTGATGCGCTGCAGGAACCGTCAAGCTTGCCAAAACTGAACCTGACCAAGCATCAGTTGATCAGCTTTAAAAAAGACAAAATGACTGTAGTACGGGATGATGGCAGTTATGGCGTCTGGTCTGCCGGTACCCTGGTGCCACTGAATGAAAAAATGGATTTACCTATGCTGACCGACGCCCTGAAGCGGATTAAAGCGCCCTGATCAACAGGGCATTTTTTTAGTTGATACTGCGGGGTGCCTGCAGCAAGGGGCTGCGCCGGCCCTGAAGTTCCAGTTCGGCTAAATGGAATAAATTGGTGTAAGCCAGCGCCGGTGCCGCTTTGCCAAAGGTCTCAACAAACGCCAGCCGGGCCTCGTGCATTAAACGCCCGGCCAGTTGATCGTAGGCCGAATAGCCGTCATAACTCAGCGGTTCATCCAGTGACGCCAGGCCAGACTCACGCTGGCGCCGGATAAAATAGTTCAGCAGAAACTCGTATTCTTTAACATCCAGCCAATCGCGGCAATCCAATCCCATCGCTTTCACCTGTTCTGACGTGCGGTTACCATCCGGAATTTATGCCATTAAAGCACAGCTTTCACCACAACAGCTGAATTGTGCCGGTAAAGCAGGTACACTAACGGCCATTTTTTCCGGCAAGCAATCATTTATGGCGCTCAAGGCGACAGTACACAAAGCACAATTACAGGTGTCGGATTTAAGCCGGCACCATTATCAGGATTACCAGCTGACTCTGGCCCGTCATCCGTCCGAAACCGAAGAGCGGCTGATGTTGCGCCTGCTGGCGTTTGCCCTCTGTGCCGACGAACAGCTGCAGTTTGGCAAAGGCATCTCAGACGACGATGAAGCAGCGCTGGCGATAACAGGCCTGGACGGCCAGTGCCAGCTGTGGATTGAACTGGGGCTGCCGGAAGAGCGGCGTTTGCGTAAAGCCAGCCACAAAGCCAATCAGGTATTATTGCTGGCGTATGGCGGCACTGCGGTCAGTAAATGGTACCAAAGCGAACAGAAAGCGCTGCAGGCTTTGGACAACCTGAGCATTTTTGCCATCAGCCCGGAACATCTGGCGCTGCTGCAGAGTTTTTGTGACCGCACCATGCAGCTGCAATGCACTATTAACGAAGGCCAGATCTGGTTCGGTACCAGCGTTCGCACCGAACAACTGGCCCTCAGCCGGGTGAAAGCCGCCCGTAACGAACTTTTTATTTGGGAGGCCGAATGTTAGCCCTGGGTACTTTAAACCGCTTAACGGTAAAAAAGCTGGTCGATTTTGGTCTCTATCTGGATGGCCTGAGCTGGGGCGATATTTTATTGCCCAAGCGCTATGTGCCAACAGGCGCCGCTGTGGGTGATGAGCTGGAAGTATTTTTATACCTGGATTCGGAAGACCAGCTGATTGCCACCACAGAAACGCCCTTGATAAGGGTCGGACAGGTGGCGCAGCTGAAAGTGGTCGCCAGCACCAAAGTCGGGGCCTTTTTAAACTGGGGCCTGAAAAAAGATTTATTGGTGCCGTTCAGTGAACAAAACCTGCCACTGCAAACCGATAAATGGGCCCTGGTGTACTGCTATGTTGACCGCAGTAATCGTATTGTCGCCTCCACCAAACTGGATAAATTTATCGGTAAAGAACCTGCCCGGTACCAGGCAGGCCAAGCCGTCAGTTTTATCGTGGCCGCCCGCACCGACCTGGGGTACAAAGTGGTGATCGATCATCAGCACTGGGGTCTTCTGTACAACAACCAGGTGTTTAAACCGCTGCGTATAGGGTACAAAGGCACAGCTTATGTACAGAAATTGCGTGACGACGGCAAAATTGATTTGTTACTGGATAAGCCGGGTTATGAAAAAACCCAGCAACTGACCGATGTAATTCTGGCGAAGCTGCAGAAGGCCGGTGGCACATTGCCACTGTCCGATAAAAGCAGCCCGGAGCAAATTGCCGCCGAGTTTGGGGTCAGTAAAAAAGTGTTTAAGCAGGCCATTGGCGCTTTGTACAAGGCAGGCGCCATCCGCATTGAAGCCGATCAGATCGCCTTAACTTAACCAGCGTATCGCCTCGGCAGCAGGCACAGGGCGCGAAAACCAATAGCCCTGGCCTGCATCGCAACCCAGCAGTTTCAACAGTTCACACTGGTTTTGGCTTTCAATGCCTTCGGCCACCACCTGTAAATCCAGGGTTTTGGCCAGAGCGATGACGGTATTAATTACCGGATTGTCCTGGATCTTTGGTTTAATACTGGCAATAAAAGACCGGTCAATTTTCAGCACATCCAGCTTAAATTCGTTCAGGTAACTCAGGCTGGAGTAACCGGTGCCAAAGTCATCCAGCAGCACCTTCACGCCAGCCGCACGCAGCTCTTTGAGTGAGGTACGGGCCTGACCGATATTTTCAATCAGCGCCCGCTCGGTAATTTCTATCGCCAGCCAGCACGGATCCACCTGGGCACAGGCAATCAGCTCCAACAGCTCTGCTGCAAAATTCGGTTCAGAAAAGGCCGAGCCCGACACATTGACACTGATATAACAATGGGCAGGCCAGTCCACCTGCCAGGCCCGTAACTGCGCCACGGCCTTTTGCAGCACATAGCGGTCTATGCGGCTAATCAGCCCCTGTTGTTCGGCAAAAGGAATAAACTGGTCTGGTGCTACCCACCCCTTTTGCGGGTGCGGCCAACGGATCAAAGCTTCAAATCCCTGCAATGTCAGATTGTCCAGTGCAAAAATCGGCTGATAATGCAGTTCAAACTGCTGCTGCGCTAAGGCTGTTTTAATGTCCTGGTCCAGCTGGAATTCTTCACTGTCCTGCCGCCCCATATGGTCCTGATACAGCCGGAATACCCCCCGGCCATCCTGCTTCGCCTGGTACATCGCAATATCGGCACGGCGGATCAGTTCCCCTGCCCCGGTTAAACCTTCCCTGGCGTTGGTCAGCGCGATGCCAATACTGCAGGAGCTTTGCAATAAATGCCCGGCCACCAGGATAGGCTGCTGCAAACTGTCGCAGATACGCTGAGCCACTTCGGTGACATCCTGCACCGAACCGACATCTTCCAGCACTACGGCAAATTCGTCGCCTCCCAGCCTGGCCAGCGTGTCGGACTGACGCATACAGTTCTTCAGCAGCCGGCCCACTTCGATTAAAAAGGCATCGCCCACCGGGTGGCCCAGACTGTCATTGACAGCTTTAAATCTGTCTAAATCCAGATACATCACCGCCAGTTGATTGACCGGGAACCTCTGCATCCGCTTAAAGGCCTGTTCAATCCTGTCCAGCAATAAACTGCGGTTTGGTAAGCCTGTTAAGGCGTCGTGCAACGCCTGATGCTGCAGCCTTTTTTCTGAGAAAACCCGTTCCAGTGCATTGGAAATATGTTGGGAGACAAAAGTCAGCAGCTCCAGATCCCGCTCTGAATAATGGATATGTGGCATATAACTTTGCACCACCACCACCCCACGGATGGTGTCACTGCCGACAAAAGGCACCCCCAGCCAGCACTCTGGTACTGAGCCATAAATACGGATCTGATGCGCGCGGTCAAACGCCAGCATTTGTGCTTTATCGATCAAAAGCGCCTGGTTGGTTCTGAACACATAACCGGTCAGACTGTGCTCAAGCACGTCTTTACCAAAGGCCTGGTTGGGGTCAATTTCGTCGTCTTCAGTGTCCGCAAAATAAGGGAAATGCAGCAACTCAGTCGCATCGTCATACAAGGCAATGTAAAAGTTCGGCGCATAGATCAACGAGTTGACAATCTGGTGCAGACGCTGATAAAAACCGGAAAACTCGTCGGCAAAACTGGAAAATGCCGCAATCTGATACAGTGCTTTTTGCAGACGTTCAGCATATTCCAGCTGACTGACCGACTGCTCCAGCCGCTGCAGCATTTGTGCCTTGCGTAATTTGCTGGCGAGAATGGACGCCACTTTTTCCAGCACCAGCTGATGTGCGCTCTGGAAAAAACCCAGCTGCGAATGTTCGCAATCGATCACACCAAGCAGTTCGCCCTGGTCCAGAATTGGCACCACCAGCTCAGACAAACTGGGGAAATAATCCGGCACATAATAGGGATCCTGCCGGGTGTCATTCACCAGTACGGATTGTTTCTGCCGGGCGGCATAACCGACCAGGCCTTGGTCCAGACTGAGCTCTGCCACGCCAAGATGTAATGGCAAATCCCGGGTGCCACTGCCCGCTTTGCGTTTTAACAGCTGTGTTTTCGCATCAAAAATGAAAATAGCACAGTCGACAAAACCCAGACCAGCCACCACTTGCTTGGCAGCATAATCCAGCACTTCATCCGGATTGGATAAATCATGCAGTTCAATCGCAAACTGATTAATCAGCCGCAAATGGTGGTTTTCCTGCTGCAGCCGCACCAACTCGGCGGTGAGCGGATCAGGGGTTTGGATCTCAGGCTTCTGGCTGGCCACGGTCGTCATGGACTCTTCTACTACTCAGACAGCTCTGTTATAGACGAGGCGAAAACTGAACGCAATCAAAAAATTTTACACTGTGATGACAGCCTGCCGCCTTAATCTGGCCCAGTAGAAACCGTCAAAACCTGTGGCTGCCGGGCTGATAGTCTGTTCCTGTTCCAGCACAAAGTCCGGTCTTTGCTGTAAAAACCACTGCACCTGGTGCTGATTCTCTGACGGGAAAATGGAACAGGTGGCATAAAGCAACTCACCTCCTATGGCCAGCATTTTGCTGTAGCGGCTTAAAATATCCCGTTGCAACGCCTTGAGTTCAGCCAGACGCATCGGTGCCTGCCATTTGGCATCCGGATTACGCCGCAACACGCCACTGCCACTGCACGGCACATCCAACAACAAAAAGTCGGCTTTGTCGGCTAAACGTTTAATGGTTTTGCTGGAGCTGATCAGCCGGGTTTCGATAGTGCCCGCCCCAGCCCTCCGCGCCCGTTGCTGCAGAGTGGCCAGTTTCCACTCCTCGACATCCATTGCCAGCAAGCGGCCTTTGCCTGCCATACGAGCCGCCAGCGCCAGACTTTTGCCGCCAGCACCAGCACAGGCATCGATGACCCGACTGCCCGGTTTGACCTGCAAAGCGTCCGCCACCCACTGCGAACCTGCGTCTTGCTGTTCAAACCAGCCTTGCTTAAAAGCGCGGCTTTGAAACAAGGCGCAGTCGGACAGAATTTCCAATGCTGTTGGCACCCCAGCCACGACGCGACTTTCAATGCCTTCGGCCAGCAATGCCTGTTGCAGCTCAGAGGTGCTGATTTTCAGCCAGTTGGCGCGGATATAACGCGGCGCCCGTGCCCACAAGGCTTCACGCTCAAGGGCCCAGCTATCCCCCAGTTCCTGTTGGCCCAGCTGTTCCAGCCAGTCCGGGCAGCCCTGCAGAATGTGGGCTGGCAAGGCCGCAGCCCTCCCCTGTAATTCCGTCAGATCAGGCAACAGTTGGCCATACACTGAATAGCCGTGCCAGCTGGCCAATGCAGCCCAGACCTTGGCTGGCTGCTCAACAAAACGACAGTCAGCCAGTGCTTCATACAGACTTAAGCCACGCATCAGTTGCTGCGCCAGCTGAACTTGATTTGCCTGCTCTTTGACTGAGTATTTTTCTGTGGCAAAGAGCGCAGCCAGTGCTTTGTCCAATGGCTGCTGCTGACTCAGCACAGGCACTAAAACCTGACTCAGGCGTTCTGTCATTAAGGCGTGCATCTCAAGTTTCATGGCGGCTCCCGGCAAACTGGAGCGCGATCTTAGGTGGCAGCTCAGTCTTCAGCAAGTAAAAACTTTATCCGAAGCGTCAATCAAGGCTGCTTGACCGCCTTAAACAGCTCCAATGTCCTCAGCCTGGCTTGGCTATGGTCCACCACGGGTGCGACATAGTCAGACCAGATCGGCAGTGGATGAGGCCAGTGAATTTGCGTTGTGGCTACATCGGCCAGTTCTGGCACCATACGACGGATAAATTCACCTTTTGGGTCAAAGCGCTCACTTTGAGTCACAGGGTTAAAAATGCGGAAGTAAGGTGCAGCATCGGTGCCGGTCGACGCGGCCCACTGCCAGCCGCCATTATTGGCGGCAAAGTCACCGTCAATCAATTTGGACATAAAATACCGCTCGCCCCACCGCCAGTCGATATGCAGGTCTTTTACCAGGAAACTGGCCACTATCATGCGCAGTCTGTTGTGCATCCAGCCCGTCTGGTTCAGCTGGCGCATCGCTGCATCGACAATGGGGTAGCCGGTTTTGCCGTCACACCAGGCCTGAAACAGCTGTGGCTCATTGGGCCAGACAATCTGATCGGTCTCAGCCTGAAAGGCTTTGTGCTTAATCAGCTGCGGAAACGCCACCAGAATATGTATATAAAAATCACGCCAAATCAGCTCGGACAACCAGACAGCCGGGCCGGAATCACTTTGGCTCAGTGTCTGGCCATGTTCCAGCTGCAGCCTGGCCACCGCCTGATGCACCGAGATCACCCCAATGGCCAGATAAGCCGATAAGCCAGAAGTGGCATCCAGCGCCGGAAAATCACGCTTTTGCTGGTAGTCCTGCACCTGCGCCTGGCAATAACGGCGCATCCGCTCCAGCACCTGCTGCTCAGTCACTGGGTACGCCAGAGAACTGCCATCGCCCGGTCGCATCCCCGGCATATCTATACGCACCTGCGGCGCTACCAGCTGAGGCGCAGGCCGCTTAGCCACCTGCACGCCAAGCCCCGCCAGCTGCTGCAGCCAGGCTTTTTTAAAGGGGGTAAACACCTGGTACATTTCACCGCTTTTATTCAGTACAGAGCCCGGCGGCATAAAGGCCCGCCTGTTACTCCAGTGAACGGCTTTCCCGTTCTGATGAAACAACGCTTCCACTTTGCGGTCGCGCTGCTGCTCACGCAGTTCATAATCCATATCGGCAAAAAGTGCCTGAACTCCAGAGCGCAGTAAACGTTCAAAAACAGGCAGGCAGCTCGGATAATCATCCGCCTCCAACGCCAACAACGGAATATTTAGTTCGGACAACTCCTGTTCCAGCGCCCGTACCCGTCTGCGGATTAAATCCTGTTTGACAGGCGCCATATGGTGCTGCCGCCAGCTGCCCGGTGTCGCAATAAAGAGCGCCAGCACCGGCAAACCGGATTGGCAGGCCGCAACTAAGGATGGATGGTCATAAGTGCGCAAATCGTTGCGGTACCAGACCAGTACAAATTCAGCAGTATTCATCAGGCGCGTAACCCCAATTCGTCAGGAAAAGGCTGAAAGTACACCTGCGCTTGCAGATACGCATGAGGCTGCTGGTTCAAATGGTGCTTGAGCAAGGTCAACGGAGCCAGCAATGGCAAGTGCCCAAGGCGGTAATGCTCAATCAGGTGCAGTAACTCCTGTTTGGCAGAAGCCGCCAGACGGTGTTTAAAAAAGCCAAGTAAGTGCTGCAATACGTTGGCCTGCTGCTTGCGGCTGGCCGTCTGTTTCAGTGCCTGCATCAGGTCGGTCAAATAGCGAAGCGCCAGCTCGTCAGGCGAAAATAACTTCGCCTGCGCCACCAGGCGACCAAGCTCGCGGTACGCGACCGGGCTGTGCGCCATTACCAAAAACTTATAACGGCTATGAAACGCCACCAGCTTGCCGACACTGAATCCCGATTGCAGCAATTGTTGGTACTGATGACAGGCCCAGACCCGGGTCACAAAGTTTTCCCGTAAATTGGCGTCATGCAGCCGGCCATCTTCTTCCACTGGTAACCAGGGGTACTGCTGCATCAGCTGTTGCGTGAAAAGCCCGACACCAAGTTTACCAACGGGAAAGCCATGCGAGTCTGTCACCTTCACCCGCTCCATACCACAGCTTGGTGATTTGGCGCAGACAATATAACCCGACAGCGCTGCCATAGCAGGCAACGCCTTGGCCGCGCTGCTGCGCATCGCTTCTGTGTGATCGATGGCGGCGTTGGTACTGCTCACCAGACGGATTTGCTGATGAGTATCCAGTTGCAGACGAATGGTTTCCCTTGGTGTCCCCATCCCCATCGCAACCTCAGGACAATAAGGCACAAAATCAACAAAACGACTTAATTGATCCGTAGCAAAAGGCAGCGCTTTATGGCCGCCATTAAACCTGACTTTTTGGCCCAATACACAGGCACTGATCCCAACCTGGATGCGCATAAACGACCTCGCACTGTTTTAAGCGACTACGGTCAAAACCAAGCAATGGATCACCGCTGGCGGCAGGAAAACTGAAAGCAGGATGAAATCGCGGGTAAAAAAAAGCAGGCTTTCGCCTGCTTTTCTTATTTGGATTGGTGCGCCTTTTTGGCGGTCCCCACTTCAACCCGGCTTTTCAGTTTCTGGCCTGGTCTGAAGGTCACCACACAACGGGCGGAGATAGGAATGTCTTCGCCTGTTTTCGGGTTGCGGCCTGGTCGTTGGTTTTTCACCCGCAAGTCGAAGTTACCAAAACCGGACAGTTTTACCTGGTCGCCGGACTCGAGTGCGAGCCGGATCTCTTCAAAAAATGATTCGACGATCAATTTGGAATCGCGCTTGCTGATGCCAAATTTGGTAAATAAACGCTCTGCTAAATCGGCTTTGGTAAGCGCCATTCTTAATCCCTCAACGTTGCGTTGAACTCTGTTTTTAACACGTCAACTACAGCTGTGATCACCTGTTGAATGTCTTTATCTTCCAGGGTGCGGGTTTTGTCCTGCAGCGTCAAAGCCACCGCCAGTGACTTGTGGCCTTCCGCCACGCCCTGCCCTGTGTAGACGTCAAACAATCTTAGGTCAACTAATTGATTTCCGCTAACTTTTCTAATAGTAGCAAGGATATCTGAAAAACGCACATCGGATTTTACAACTATCGCCAAATCGCGGCGGTTAGCCGGATATTTTGATAATTCTTCAGCTAAAACAATATGTTTATCACCAAAAGCTGTCAATTCCAACTCAAACAGGTAGGCTTTGCCTTTCACACCCAATTTGTTCTGTGCTTCAGGGTGTAAAGCCCCGATAAAACCAACTGGCTGACCGTTACGGCTGACCAGAGCGGTCTGGCCCGGATGCAAGGCACTATGTTCCCCTTTGCTGAAACTGAATTCGCCTGGCGCTGAGGTTAAGCTCAGTAAGGCTTCGACATCGCCTTTGGCATCAAAGAAATCCACTGCCCGTTCTGTGATAGCCCAATGTTCGTTGCCATAGCTGCCAACCACCAGACCGCCAATGACTTCCACCTGACGCACGCCATTCTCTGCGGCCGCGTCTGGAATAAACTTCAGGCCGTATTCAAATAAACGGATACGGTTCTGCTGACGGTTCTGGTTATACAGAGCCGCCTGCAGCAAACCAGGCCACAGATTCAACCGCATTGCCGACATATCGGCAGAAATTGGGTTTGGCAACACCAGCGCCTGCTGGGCCGGGAACAGCACCTGCTGCACTTTCGGATCCACAAAGCTGTACGTAATGGCTTCCTGATAACCACGGCCGACCAATACATCACGCAGACTGTGCACATCGATGCGGGCTTCACGGTGCTGGCTCATCGCCAGCGCCGCCTGAGGCGCCACATTAGGAATGTTGTTGTAACCATAGACCCGCGCCACTTCTTCCACTAAGTCTTCAGCAATCTGCATATCGAAGCGGTAACCCGGTGCAACAGCCTGCCAGCCGTCTGCAGTTGGTGTCACCTTCAGGCCCAGACGCTGGAAAATATCCAGCACAGTGGCGTCGGCAATATGAATACCGATCAGTTTGTCCAGCTTGGCGCGCGTCAGGGTAATTTCCGCCGCTTTTGGCAAGTGGCTTTCTGACACAGCTTCCACCACAGGACCGGCTTCACCACCAACAATTTGCAGTAACAAGGCGGTGGCACGTTCCATCGCGGTACGCTGCAGCTCTGGGTCCACACCCCGCTCATAACGGTGTGACGCATCAGTGTGCAAACCGTATTGACGGGCTTTACCGGCCATTTTCACCGGGCTGAAAAAGGCACTTTCCAGGAAAATGTGCTGAGTATCCACAGTGACACCGCTATGCAGGCCACCAAAGACACCGGCCATCGCCAGCGCTTTTTGGCTGTCCGCAATCAGCAGGGTGTCTGGCTTCAGCGCCACCTCGTTGCCATCCAGCAGGGTCAGCGTTTCACCTACTCTCGCCAGACGCACGTCAATGTCGCCTTCGATTTTATCCAAATCAAAGGCATGCATTGGGTGGCCTAATTCCAGTAACACAAAGTTGGTGACGTCGACCACTGGGTCGATAGCGCGGATGCCACTGCGACGCAGCTTTTCCACCATCCACAGCGGAGTGACCGCACCCGGGTTGATATTGCGGATCACCCGGCCTAAATAACGTGGGCAATGCTCAGGCGCCGACAGCACAATGGCTTTTTGTTCGCTGATAGTGGCGGCAACGGCTTCAATCACCGGCGCTGTGACGTCCAGCTGATTCAACACCCCCACTTCGCGGGCCAGGCCTAACAGGCCTAAACAGTCGGCACGGTTGGGCGTCAGGTCGACTTCGATGCTGACATCATCCAGCTTCAGATAGTCGCGGATAGTGCTGCCCAGCGGTGCGTCGGCCGGTAACTCGATAATGCCGTCCGAGCTGTCGGCCATGCCCAGTTCCTGCAGCGAGCACAACATGCCGTTGGATGGCTGGCCACGTAATTTGGCGGCTTTGATTTTAAAATCACCCGGCAGTACAGCGCCTACAGTGGCCACCGCCACTTTCAGGCCCTGACGGCAATTGGCTGCGCCACAGACGATGTCCAGCAGCTCGCCGGTGCCCACATCTACTTTGGTGACTTGTAATTTATCGGCTTCCGGGTGACGGCCACATTCGACCACATGCCCGACAACGACGCCAGTGAACTGGCCAGCAACGGCGTCAATGCCGTCCACTTCCAGACCGGCCATGGAAATTTGTTCCGCCAGTTCATGGGTGGATAACGCTGGGTTTACCCACTCTCTTAACCAGGATTCGCTGAATTTCATTGGTATTGCTCCTGCTTATCTGAACTGCTTTAAGAAGCGCAAATCGTTTTCAAAGAAAGACCGTAAATCGGTCACGCCATAACGCAGCATGGTCAGACGCTCGACGCCCATACCAAACGCGAAGCCGCTGTATACTTCCGGGTCAATGCCAACAGAGCGCAACACGTTCGGGTGCACCATACCGCAGCCCAGCACCTCCAGCCATTTGCCGTTTTTGCCCATTACATCCACTTCAGCTGAGGGTTCAGTGAACGGGAAAAATGACGGACGGAAACGGATCTGCAAATCTTCTTCAAAAAAGTTATGCAGGAAGTCGTGCAAAATGCCTTTGAGTTCGGTAAAGCTGACATGCTTGTCCACCATCAGACCTTCGACCTGGTGGAACATTGGCGTGTGCGTCATGTCGTAATCGTTACGGTAAACCCGGCCTGGCGAAATAATGCGCAGCGGCGGCTGTTCAGTTTCCATGGTGCGAATTTGTACGCCTGAGGTCTGGGTACGCAGCATCAGTTTCGGATTGAAATAGAAAGTGTCGTGGTCAGCACGGGCCGGATGGTGCTCCGGAATATTCAGCGCGTCAAAGTTATGGAAATCATCTTCGATTTCCGGACCTTTTTTCACTTCAAAGCCCAGCTCACCAAAAAAGCTTTCAATACGGCGGATGGTGCGGGTGACCGGGTGCAAACCACCGGTTTCCAGGCTGCGCCCTGGCAGGGTCACATCAATTTGCTCTTTGGCCAGTTTTTCCGCCAGTTCGGCCGACTGCATAGCGTCACGCTTTTGGTTCAGCGCGTCTTGCACCTGCTGTTTTAATTCATTGATCTGCTGACCTGCAGCTTTACGCTGCTCGGCATCCATCGCACCTAAAGATTTCAGCAGCTCGGTAATGGAGCCTTTTTTGCCCATAAATGCAACACGCACGTCGTCCAGCGCGTTGATATCCTGAGCGGCAGCGACAGCCTGAAGGGCTTCTGCCAAGATGGCGTTTAAGTTCATGGTAATCCTCGGATCTGAGGTGAATCATTGCTGTAAAAAAGGCGCTTATAATACACCAGATTTTCTGGCGCTTCTAAGCCAAAACTGTGATTTTTTAAGCATTTGCCGCTATGGGCAAGGGGTCGGTCAGAATTTCTTTGACAAAAGGAATGGTCAGGCGGCGCTGATGCACAATGGAGGCTTTGTCCAGCAAGTCCAGGATACGCACCAGATCGCGGATATCCCGTTGCTGGCGGTTCAGTAAATAACGCGCGACTTCATCCGGCAGTTCCATGCCGCGCAAATGGGCTTTTTGCTGCAGCAACTTTTGTTTGTCATCGTCCATCAGCAAACGCAGCTGAAAACTGGTGCAGGCCTGCAGCCTGGAGACCAGATCAGGCAGCTTCAACCCCAATTCAGTCGGCGCCGCATCGGCCACAATGATCAACACTTTGCCTTGTTCCAGCATGCGGTTATACAAATCAAACACCGCCACCTGCCAGGTTAAATCGGTATCAATGGCCTGAATATTGTCCAGACAGACCAGATCTAACTCTTCCAGACCGTCCAGAATTCGGGGGCTCCAGGCTTTGTAGTCATCCAATGACAATAACTGGCTGGTCAGGCCCAGCTCCTGCGCTTTGACACAAGAAGCGTACAGCAAATGTGACTTACCACTGCCGCTGGCACCAAAAAGGTAAAGCGGATGACGTGGCGCTTTTCCTGCCAGTACGGCCTTGATAGCCGCCACCGCGGGGCTTTGTTCAGCCCCGTAGAAGCTGTCGAGAGTTTCATCCTCTGGCAAAGTGACCGCCAGAGTGTACTGCACCGGTATCATCACTGCGGCACAAACCGGAAACGTAAGGGTCCGCTGGCCATGACGGCGGGGATGGCAGCAGACTGCTGTTGCTCTGCGGCCATTTCAGCCTCCAGTTCAGCAAACAACTGGTCGGCGCTGTCTGCACTGACCTGCGAGTCTGCCGGGGTGGATGGCACAGCATCCAAGCCTTCGTCCTGCAGCGGCTGGAAGCGCTTATCCAGTAACAGCGCATTTAAAAAGGTCTGCGCATCGGACGCCAGCTGCAGCTTTAATGACAAGACATCTGCCTGACGTTCCTGCACCTGCACCCGCTGCACCGACAACATGCCACTCAAGAGTTTTTGCACCTGCACCATCTGCACAAAGTTGGTCACTCCCTGCACCTGCAGTTCCACTTCTGTCGCCGTTGCCCCTAAACGCACCGCATACTGCGCTGCCAGACTGCTGACAAGCTGTTCTATAAACTGACGGGTTGCCTGCACCGGATCGGCGGCAAGGATCTGCTGGCTGACCTGTTGTCCCTGTTCAAAACCCTGCCAGGTCAACCGTACTTGCCCTGCCAGCTCCGCCGGGCGGTCAAACAATAAAATCATGGTCTGGTCAGCCTGAAAATTCAGACTGGCCTGCTCTATCTGCAACCAGTTACCTGCCCAAACATCGTCCTGACTTAATGGCGCAGAAAACTCAGCAGCGGCAGAAGGCAGCAACCAGGGCAAAGCCCGTTCTGTCGCCTGTTGCTGTAATAATTGCAGCACCGGATGTTCAGCCCCCTGAATAAACTGACGGCTGTCATCTCCCTGTTCAACCAACCAGAACAAAATGGCCGGCCGACGACTGCCCCACACCGGCAGTTGCAGTGTGGTTAAAAACTGCTGAACTTTTTGTTCGTCCAGAGTCACCTTTAACAAAGGCTCAGGGCCAGCCACAGGTTCAAATTTTTTCAGGTAATTGGCAGCATTGCTGAGTTCGGCTTTGACGGCCTCCTGCTCCAGCACCGCCGGATTGGCGCTGACTTTTACCAGCACTTGCTGCAGCGCCAACTGTTGCCACTGGTTCTGGCTGACAGTGGCAGGAACCTGAGCTTCGTACAGTCCGGTGACTTCTTTGGCCTGCAATGCAAAAGTCAGAATACCGGTCAACAGAATGGTCAAAATCGAACGCATGCTTGTCCTCAATCCGTTTGCTGCATGGAAAAACAAAACCACCCGCAGGTGGTTTTGTCGCCTTAAACCAGTTTAATCCAGTTTCACACCGAGGCGATTCGCCACTTCTTCGTAAGCTTCCACCACCCCCCCGAGGCCTTGGCGGAAACGGTCCTTATCCAGCTTGTTGCGGGTCGCTTTATCCCACAGACGGCAGCCGTCCGGTGAGAATTCGTCGCCCAGTACAATTTCACCGTTAAAGACGCCAAATTCCAGTTTGAAGTCCACCAGGATCATACCGGCGTCATCAAACAATTTGCTCAGTACCGCATTGACCTGAAAGGTCAGCTCTTTCATCCGGGCCAGCTGTTCTTCAGTGGCCCAACCAAAAGAACGCACATGGTATTCATTGACCATAGGGTCATGCAGTGCATCATTCTTCAGGAACATTTCGAAAGTCGGCGGGTTCAGCTCCAGACCATCCTGTACACCTAAACGGCGTACCAGCGAACCACTGGCCACATTACGGACCACGCATTCCACCGGGATCATGGTCAGGCGTTTCACCAGTACTTCAGTGTCCGACAACAGCTCAACCGCCTGAGTCGGAATGCCGGCTTCTTCCAGTTTTTGCATGATAAAGAAGTTGAACTTGTTATTGACCATGCCTTTGCGGTCTAACTGCTCAATACGCTGACCATCGAAAGCTGATGTATCGTTGCGAAAATGCAGAACCAATAAATCAGGGTTGCTGGTGGCATACACAGTTTTGGCTTTACCACGGTACAACTCAGTTGTCTTCTCGACCATTTTAAACTCCGGCGGCAGGGCTAAAAAAAACAGGCGCAAGTATAATAACCTTTCGCCTGTTCGCAAATCACTTTTTCTGCAGGGCCTGTGGCTTTTTACAGCTCCAGTCCGGCTTTTTGGATCATCGGCAATAAGGCCTGATGCAAGCTATTCACCAACTCGGCGCTCAGCACCTTGCCTTCGCTGTCACGCCAGCTGAGCGATGTACCCAGTTCATGCTTTTTCAGCACCAGTTGATAATCCCCTTCTGACAGCGGCAGTTGCGTGGCCTCTTCTGCACCCCACAAGCTGTCCCAGAACCCTGTTTCTGGCTGTTTGTAGCTCAGGTAGTAGGTGTAACTGGTACGGTTCAGGTCTGTAACGGTAAAGCCATTCTGTTCAAACAGCACTTCCAGCTGTAACCAGGTCTGATCCAAATTCTGCGAGGTCAGCATTACGGCGTTCCCCTCAGCGTCAAAGCCTGTGGTCAGATTCACTTTGACCAGTTGGGCTTTTTTCCGTTTGATCTGTTCCAGTTCAATGGTGGCTACCTGGTCAATGTAACGGTTCAGGAAATAGACTTCTTCGCGTTTTTGCGCAATGGGGGTCAACTGGCGGGACTCGTCATTCAGGTAACGGTGTTCCAGCAACTGGCTGCGCACTCCAATACTGCGGCCATGGCTTTTCGGATCGAGGATTAACAGGAAACGGCTTTGCTCCTTGTCCACCATCTGCTTCCACCACCACCAGCCTTCTTCTTCAGTGCGGGTGACCCAGCCAGTTTCAAACACCAGCCCCTGGTCATCTTTTTGTGTGATTTCGATGTTCTTTTCAGCACCAAAAGTGCGAATGCTCTGCTGCAGGTAAGGCAACAATTCACCGGTAAATTCGGAACGTTCAAACCAGACCCTGGCTTCTTTTTCTTCTTCTTCCACCCGGCTGTTGGTGGCCAGCGCCAGCACCTGCATAGGTGATTTCAGTTCAGCTTCAGACACTGGTGCATTCGGCGCGGGCGGAATGTCGTACTGCGACGGCTTTTTCGCTGGACTTAAGCCATCTGGTACTTTTAAATCGCTGACGGCCTGAGCCTGAGAGGCTGTTGTGTTTTGTGCTGACCAGTCCGGCATCAGCGAACAGCCTGTCAACAGCAATGAGGCAAGCAGACTTGCCGGGATCCCATACTGCACTCTTATTACTCCTGGATTGTGATCTGTGCTTGTTTCAGCGCTTGTTCGATTACGCTGTGGTAAATTGGTTCCAACCGGGTTAAGGGTAATCTGGCCATATCGTCGGCAATCAGGCCCATTTTCAATAAGGCCCATTTGGCCGGAATAGGGTTGGATTCAATAAATAAATCGCGGTGCAGCGCCTGCAGTTTCTGATCGGTCGTATGCGCAGCTTCCGCCTCACCAGCCAGCGCCTGCGCGCACATTTGTGCCATCAGTGCTGGAGCAATGTTAGACGTGACCGAAATAACCCCTTTGCCGCCTTGCAGCATAAAATCGCAGCAGGTCGCGTCGTCGCCAGACAACAACACAAAATCTGCCGGGCACAAGGCTTTCAGTTGTGCAAGCCTTTCAAAGGAGCCTGTCGCTTCTTTAATACCGACAATGTTGGGCACCTGGGCTAATTCAGCCACAGTTTCTGGCTGCAAATCAACACCGGTGCGGCCCGGTACATTGTACAGCCACACCGCTTTGTCTGTGGCGCCAGCCACAGCCCTGAAGTGCGCCAGCATGCCTTTTTGGGTGGGTTTGTTGTAATAAGGCGTCACCGTCAGAAAACCGGCAACAGGCAGTTCAGACAGTTTTTTGGTTTTGGCCACCGCCTCTGCCGTTGAGTTGGAGCCATTGCCGGCAATGACCGGAATACGGCCAGCCACCTGCTCCAATACAGCGGTCAGAACCTGCCACTGCTCCTCAAAACTCAGCGTGACCGACTCCGCCGTGGTGCCCATAATGACCAAACCGGAAGTTTGATTGGCCAGATGAAACTCCACCAGGCGTTTGAGGCTGGCAAAATCGACCGAACCATCAGAGTGCATGGGAGTGATCAGGGCAACAATACTTCCGCTTAACATAAAAAGGCTCCAAAATTTTCAGGCTGCCTATGGTAATGACGACGTCACACAAGCACAAGCCGAAAGCAGTGAAAAATAGCCGCACTGTGCTACACTTGCGCCATTTTTTGACCTGGAAAGAATACCTTATGCCTCAACATTTGGTCGTGACCGCCATAGGCGCGGACCGCACTGGAATTGTCAGCAAACTGGCCCGACTGGTCACTGACTGCAATTGCAACATAGTCGACAGCCGCATGGCTATTCTGGGCAATGAATTCACTTTTATTATGCTGCTGTCCGGCGATTTAATCGCCATCAGCCGGATTGAACATTTATTACCCGGCCTGGGTCTGGAACTTGATCTGCTGACCATGACCAAACGTACTTCAGGTCACAGAATGCAACCCGTGTCCGCCCACTATGTGCTCGAATACAAGGGGCCGGACAAAGTCGGTACTTTGGGTGCTATCTCCAGTCTGTTGGCGCATCATCAGGTGTATATTGGCGCGCTGCGTACTCAGACAGACACCTCAACGGACCAGGCCCTGCATCTGTGTGAAATGACGGTCGAGCTGCCGGAGGGCGCCGAACCTGAATTACTACGCCAGCAATTAATGACTTTGCTGGATCAGTTACAACTGACAGGCCGTTTTGAGGCCCTTATTTAGGGAGAATGATATGCCTTTATCCGTTAACCAAGCGGCGCCGGATTTTTCCTTACCGGACGCGCAGGGACAACTTCGTTCGTTGCATACTTTACTGACTCAGAGCCGGGTGTTGCTGTATTTCTACCCCAAGGCCATGACACCTGGTTGCACTGTGCAAGCCTGTGGACTGCGTGACAGCCAGGCCGAGCTGTCAGCTTTAGGGGTGCAAGTGGTTGGTGTCAGTATTGACGCACCGGCTCGGCTGGCTAAATTTGCCGAAAAAGAACAGTTGAACTTCCTGTTGCTGGGCGATGAAGACCATCAGGTAGCGCAAGCTTTTGGTGTCTGGGGCCCGAAGAAATTTATGGGCAAAGTGTATGATGGCCTGCACCGCATCAGTTTTTTAATTGAGCAGGACGGCCGAATCAGCCATGTCTTTGAGCAGTTTAAAACCAGCAATCATCACCAGGTGGTACTGGACCATCTGCGACAGCGTTAACTGTCCCAGGCGGGCCGCTGTTAATCGCATCAGGGACTACAGGGCCCGCTGTCGTTATTATGCTGGTGAAATGATCCGTTAAAGGAAGCGTCCGATGAAATCCACCTTAAATTCTATTGCATTGAGTCTGTTCGTTTTGAGCGGCGCCGCACAAGCAGCCCCATTGGTGACAGAAAAAGCCACACTGGAACTGACTGAACTCAGTCAGGGTTTTGATCATCCCTGGTCTTTGGCTTTTTTGCCGGATGGCCGCATGCTGGTCTCAGAACGCTCCGGCACCTTACGTATCGTCACAGGCACAGGTGAAAAATCTGCGCCTCTGGCCGGAGTGCCTGCCGTCAAAGCGGCTGGCCAGGGCGGCTTATTGGGGCTGGCGCTGGACCCGGATTTTGCCAAAAACCAGCTGATTTATTTCAGCTTCAGCGAGCCGGTGGAGGCGGACAACAGCCGCACCTCAGTGGCAAAAGCCAGGTTAAGTGGCACGTCGCTGACCGAGGTGCAGGTGATCTTTCGCCAGGCTGAAGCCATCAACAGCCAGTACCATTACGGGGGCCGCCTGGTGTTCAGCCCCCAGGGTGAACTCTTTATTACCACAGGTGATCGTGGCTCCCGCCGCGAAGACGCGCAAAAACTGGACGGCCACTTTGGCAAAGTGATTCGGGTTAACACCGACGGGTCGGCGCCCAAAGACAATCCTTTTGTCGGCCGAGCCGATGCCAAAGCGGAGATCTGGTCTTACGGTCACCGCAATTTACAGGGCGCAGCGGTTCATCCGCAAACGGGCGCCATCTGGACTCATGAACACGGGCCTCAGGGCGGTGACGAAATTAACATAGCGCAGGCGGGCAAAAATTATGGCTGGCCGCTGATTACGTACGGTGAAGAATACGGCGGTGGTGTCATTGGTCAAAAACGCAAAAGCGGCCTTGAACAGCCATTGCATTATTGGGTGCCGTCTATTGCGCCAAGCGGCATGAGTTTCTACAGCCAAAGCGCGATTGCCGGCTGGCAGAATAACCTGCTGGTGGGCTCCCTGAAGTTTGGCCAGTTGGTCCGGCTGGAACTGACTGCGGACAAAGTCAGCCATGAAGAACGTATCCGTATTGGTTCACGTGTTCGCGATGTGCAGGTCGGCCCTGACGGGGCCGTGTATCTGCTGACCGACGAAGACAATGGCAAAATCCTGAAGTTAAGCCCTGCCAACTGATGCGTACACTCTACCTGGCCTGCGCCCTGCAGGCCTTGTCTGCGCCTCAGGGAGTAGCGCAGGATCTGGCGGTTGAACGTATTCGCGTCACCAGCCAGAGCCAGCCGCTACTCTGGTTATCCGATCCATCCAATGCCCAGCAGCTGCAACCCGAGCCGACCCGGGCCTGGTATGACGCTGCCAGTCTGTTCAGTGGGGTTGCTGGCTTTCAGGCCGACAGCCGAGCCAATTATGCGCAGGACTCCCGCCTGTCGAGCCGGGGCTTTGGCAGCCGCAGTGCCTTTGGTATCCGCGGTTTACGACTGATGCAGGATGGTATCCCGCTGTCGGCGCCGGACGGCCAGGGCCAGTTAAGTTCAGTGCTGCTGGATCAGATAGACCAAGTCGAAGTGCTCACAGGCCCGATGGCAGCACTGTACGGCAATGCTGCCGGCGCTGTGGTGTCCTTGTATAGCCGCAAACCTGCCGGGCAGAATGCATCAGTACACTTTGCTCAAGGCCGTTTTCTCAGTCAGCAGATGCTGTCTGTCGAACATCAGTCGGCAGAGCACAGCAGCAGACTCAGCCTGAAGCAAGCGCGGCTGCACAGCCAGCGGCCACAGAGTGAGGCCGAAAAACAACAAGGCCAGTGGCTCTGGTTCAGTCAGCTGGCGTTTGCCGACCTGATGCTGCGTTATGACTGGTCTCGCGACCCCCTGCTACAGGATCCCTTGGGGTTGACGGAAGCGGAATGGCGGGCGGACCCCAACCAGACCAGTGCCAATGCGCAGCGCTTTGATACCAAAAAAAGCAGCCGCCAGCGGCAGCTCAGCCTGACCCTAAGCCAGCAACAGGCGGAACAAAACTGGCAGTTAGGGCTCTGGACCGGCCATCGTCAGGTCAGTCAGCATCTGGGGTTTGATGGGAGCAGCCCGACCTCTGCTGGCGGGGTTGTTGACCTGAACCGCCCTTTCTGGGGTGTGAATGCACTGCAGCAATGGCAATTCAATGCCCTGAGTCTGAGCCTTGGCACCTCTTACGAACACAGCACAGACGAGCGCCGTGGTTATGTAAATCAGCAGGGTCAAGCCACGGATTTACGACGTGACGAACAAGGCCAATTCAGCAGCCTCGACTGGTTCAGCCGGTTCAGTTACCAGCTACAGCCGGATTGGTTACTCAGTGGCGGTATCAGGCACAGCCAAAGCCGGGTCCGGGTCCATGATTTTTACATCACAGACTCAAACCCTGATGACAGCGGTCGTACCCAGTTCAACGAACAAAGTGCGGCTTTCAGTCTGAGCCATCACTACGCTGCGGCCCGCAGCTGGTTTATCGGCACTGGTTTGGGGTTTGAAACGCCAACCCTGACCGAAATGGCCTATCAGAACGAAGGATCAGGCCTGAATCTGGCCTTGAAACCAAGCCAGTCCAGGTCGCTGGAGCTGGGACATAAATGGCAGTATCAACACTGGCGCAGCAGTCTGGTGCTGTTTCGCACCGACACAGACGATGAACTGCTGACAGATCAGTCCAGCGGCGGGCGTACGACTTACAAAAATGCGGGCCGCACAGCACGTGAAGGCCTGGAATGGCTCTGGTTCTGGCAAGCCTCTGGGCACTGGCAACAGCAGCTCAGCCTGACGCTGTTAAATGCCCGTTTTGCTGGCGGGGAACTGGATGGAAAGCAGCTTCCAGGGGTCGCCCGGCAACAGCTGTATTGGGCCTTGAGTTATCTGCCTGGGCAACACCCGACGCAAAAGCTGACACTGAGCACCACCTTACGCAGCAAGGTGGCGACCACAGACCAAAACCAAAGTTTCGCCCCGGGTTTTGGCCGGCTGGATTTGCGCTGGCAATCGGAACTCAAGGTCAACGGGCAGCAACTGAGTTATGAACTGGCGGCGGAAAACCTGACCAATCATCAGTATGTTGGTGCCGTGGTGGTCAATCAGGCCAATGGCCGCGCTTTCGAACCGGCACTGCCACGCCAGTTCAGTGCGACGCTACGTCTGGAGTTCTGAGCCGTGACAACACAGCAAAAAAATGAAAAAAACTCTGCATGGCGCGTCGAACAACGCTTTGCGCCCGCCATTTGTTCGTTATAATTCGATAAAACCAGCACCTTAGAGCCGCCACTATGTCGATATCACATTCCAGAGCCCATCTACCCGACAATCCGACATTAAAAGAGATTAACTGGTACAAAAAACAAATTAACTGGGGCGAACTGCCACCTTTTTACCATATGGTGGCCCAATCGCTCGGCGAATCGGAAGGCGTGCTGACCCACGGTTTTGATAACGCCATCAAACGGATCAGCGATAAGCGCAACTGGAACCTGCAGGCCTTGGGCGGCTATATCGACAACAGCAACATTATTCACTGTGAAAATAAACCCCGTATTGCCCTGCATCAGGTATTTACTGATCGGGGTTTTGAACTTCAGGCCTGTTGTTATGCCAAAGACACACAAATCGATCAGTATGTGAAAGGTAACAAGCTGCTGGATTTTTATATCTGGGACCCACATACCATGAAAATGGTATTGCGGATCAATCAGATGCATAAGTTTGTTGATTATTACTTTGAGTATGGTGACGATGCAGACCGGGCTTTAATTATCCATGCCCATAAGACAGTGATGGATCTGATCCAGCATTTAAAAACTGTAGTGAATGTAGTGAAAGTGGATGGCACCTCCATTGCTCAGTACTACGAAATCCAGCAGCGTAAATTAGGCAGCGCGGATCCGGACGAGTTGAAATTGGCAGCCATCAAAGCAGGAATGACAGAGTTCAGGAAATAAATGATTCAATTGGCAGTATCTTCGTTGAAAACGCCGGCGTTTTGGGCCGGTCTTGCATTTAGCGTATTCAGTTCAGTGGCAGCGCAGGCCAGCACCACCCTGCCGGATATTGGCGGCAATGCTTTTTCCACCCTGACCCCGGACACCGAAAAACAACTGGGCGACGTGATGATGCGTCAGACCAAAAGCCAGTTGCCTATGGTGTATGACCCATTGCTCGACGAATACCTCAATGCCATGGGTAACCAGATGGTCGCCAAAGCCCAGGACGTGAAATTCCCATTCCGCTTTTATTGGGTGAATGACAAAAACATCAACGCCTTTGCCACTTTGGGAGGCAATATCGTCTCCCACACCGGTACTCTGGCCGTGTCAGATACCGAAAGTGAGTTTGCGTCGGTCATCGCGCACGAAATTTCACACGTCACCCAACGTCATATTGCCCGTTCGGTCGAGGCCCGTTCCCAAAATGCGCCGCTGACGCTGGCTGGTTTATTGGGTTCCATTATTCTGGCCACAGTGAATCCGGAAGCCGGTATGGCCGGTATTATGGCGACCCAGGGGGCCGCCCAACAAAGTGCCATTAATTTCACCCGTTCCAATGAACAGGAAGCGGATCGTATTGGTATTCAACTGATGGCCGATAGCGGCTATGACCCTTACGCTGTCCCCGAGTTCTTTAACAAACTGGCAGAGCGGTCCCGTTTTGCCAATGCACAGCTGGCGTTTTTGTACACTCACCCCCTGTCACAAGCCCGGGTGGCCGACTCCCGCCTGAGAGCCGAACAATTCCAGAAACGTTTTGTCGCGGACAGCCCGGATTATGCGCTGACCAAGGCCAGGGTACTGGCGCGTTATTACTACGACCCAAAAGATGTGGAAACCAATTTCTTAAAACGTTTATCCAGCCCGGGTGGCAATACCAAAGCCAACCAGTATGGACTGGCACTGGCGTATTTTGATGGCAAAAAGGTCAAAGAGGCCGAACAGATCATTCTGAAACTACGCCAGCAGGAACCCGACAATCTGTATTACATCGACCTGTACACCGACATTTTGCTGGCAAAAGGCCAACACGATGAGGCCATGACGATGCTGGAACAGCAATACCAACTCAAACCCAATAATCAGGTGGTGACTCTGAATTACGCCAACGCCGCCATTCAGGGCAAGTCCTACCGGCTGGCGCTGCATTTGTTACGGAATCTGCTGTATTACCGCAGTGATATTTTCCCGGCCTATGAAATGATTGCCGATACTTACAAAGCCATGGAAGATTATGCCCGTTATTACGAAGCCCGCGCTGATATGTATTACCAGCTCGCCATTTACCCCAAAGCCATCGATGATTTAAACGAAGCACTGAATCATCTGGCACCGGACAATCAGCTGGAAAACCGCCGGCTGGAAGCGAAAAAGAAACAATGGCAAACCGAATTGAACCGGTTAAAACGCCTGTAAGGAAGAGTTATGTATAGGCTGTACCACAACAATCGCTGCTCGAAAAGCCGCGAGGCACTGGCGCTACTGGAGCAAAAGCAACTGCAGTTTCAGGTTCGGTATTATCTGGACGATCCCTTAACCGCCAGCGAGCTTGTCGCCTTGCTTAAAGCTCTTGCTATGCCTGCCCGGCAGTTGCTGCGCAGCAAAGAGGCCGAATACAAAGCCCTTGGGCTGGACAATCCGGATCTCAGCGAACAACAACTGATTGAGGTGATGGTCAGTACACCCAAACTGATCGAACGACCGATACTGCAGTGTGATGACAAAGCCGTCATTGGCCGACCGGTTGAAAATCTGCTTGTGCTGTTGCCATGACCAAAATTCTGGTTCTGTACTACTCCCGTCACGGCTCTGTTGCTCAACTGGCCGAACAGATAGCTTTAGGTGTGGCTCAGGCCGGCGCCGAAGCCTTACTGCGCGCTTTGCCTGCAACAGACGGCAGTCAGTCCACAGTGCATCCATTATTCCAACCCGATGAATTGCTGCAGGCCGATGGTTTTGCCTTTGGCAGCCCGGTCCGTTTTGGCCTGATGGCCGCGCCGTTAAAACAGTTTTGGGATAGCACAGGCAGTGAATGGATCAAAGGCAGCCTGATCAATAAACCTGCCGCGGTGTTCAGCTCGTCCGGCAGTTTACATGGCGGCAATGAAGCCACCTTGCTGGGTATGATGCTGCCCTTATTACACCACGGCATGTTCCCTGTTGGCTTACCCTATTCAGAACCTGCTCTGCACCAGACGCAGGCAGGTGGCAGCCCCTACGGTGCCAGCCAGGTAACGGGTTTAAGCGGTGACAGGGCGCTTGGCAAAGAAGCCAACCAATTGGCAGTTGCATTGGGGAAACGCCTGGCTACAATGGCGCAGATTTTAAAACAAGCCGGAACCCAGTTGCCATGAGCATTATGATGTCTGCCCTCACCCGCCGTTACCTTTGGTTAGGCCGTATCGGCTTTTTTGGCCTTTTTCTGTTGATGCCAGTGTGGGTCTTGTATCTGGTTCCGCCAGAAATGGGCAGCAGCGCAACCCTGCTACTGCTGTTATGGGGCCCGCTGTTTCTACCACTTTGGGGCATAATGCAAGGCAAGGCCTATACCTTTGCCTGGGCCAACTTTATTGTAATGTGGTACTTCATTCACAGCCTGACCCATCTATGGATTAGTTCGGGTCTGGTGTTCTGGCTGGCGATGATGGAGTTGCTGCTGTGTTGCCTGATGTTTGTCGGCTGCACCTACTACGCCCGGTACCGGGGCAAAGAATTGGGGCTAAAGATCCCCAAACTGAAAGACGACCCTATCGGGCCTGCCCGCTGAAGAAAAAAAGCCGCAGTGCGGCTTTTTTTCTTAGTGTGACCCATCCGTCAGCTGATGCCCAGGTATTTATGCACCTGTACACTCAAGCGCCAGTTGCGTGCAGTGCAGGTCGCGATGGCCAGTTCAGTGGCCCGGCGGCCCTGACTGATGGGCTGCAAATACACCAACTTGCCAGACAGGTCCAAACCCTGCAATAAAACATCCAGCTCTTCAATATGCTTTTCCATCGCCACCGGATGTTTAATTTCATTGGCCCGCACCAAGGCACTTTGCAGCACCTCATAGCCGCCTTTCATATTCACCTTGGGTGACACTGTGACCCAACTGGCAGGCGGCACCTGCACCTCAAAAGTCCCACTGGTTTCAATTTGCGTCTGATAACCCTGTTGATGCAATAACTCGCATAAGGGGTTTAAATCATAGATACAGGGTTCGCCACCGGTGATCACCACATGTTTGGCCTGATACCCCTGCTCCCTAAACAACAGCAGCAACTGCTCCGGGCTCAGACTGCACCAGTGCTCGGACTCGTCGGTTTTCTGCACAATCTGCGCCGGACTCTGCTCTAAATCAGCCGGAATAGCCCAGGTATGTTTGGTGTCACACCAGGCACATCCCACCGGACACCCCTGTAACCGGACAAAAATAGAGGGTGTGCCGGTAAAGCTGCCTTCACCCTGAATTGTCTGAAAGATTTCGTTGACTTTATACACCTGCGGGAGTTTTCCTTTAGCTTGGCGGCAGATTCAAGTACAATGCGCGCCCGAAAAAAGTTGATTATTATAGCTGGAGCCCTGTTCTGATGCCGCAAAAAGTTGTTGTGATCTATTCCGGCGGTATGGATTCGTTTACCGTGTTGCACAAAGCCATAGCGGACGGTCATGAAGTCCATGCCTTGTCATTTAACTATGGACAACGTCATGTCAAGGAACTGGATTGCGCACGGCAGGTGTGTCAGGAACTGGGCCTGTCCCATAAAGTGGTGGATATTTCCGCCATTAATCAGCTGCTGGCAGGGTCCAGCCTGACCGATAACATCGATGTACCTGAAGGCCATTATGCGGCGGACAACATGAAATCCACTGTGGTGCCGAACCGCAATATGATCTTGTTGTCGCTGGCGGTCGGGTATGCAGTGTCGCTGAATGCCCGGGCTGTCTATTACGGCGCCCATTCAGGTGACCATTTTATCTACCCGGATTGCCGGCCTGAATTTGTGCTGAAAATGCATGAGGTCTGCCAAATCGCCAACTACGAGCCAGTGGATATTGTCAGCCCCTATCTGAACGGCAATAAAATCGATATTCTGCGGGATGGTCTGGCCATGGGGCTGGATTACAGCAAAACCTGGACCTGCTATAACGGCCGGGCCAAAGCCTGTGGCAAATGTGGTTCCTGTCAGGAACGACTGGAAGCCTTCGCATTGAACCACGTCCAAGACCCCTTGGTTTACGAAGCCTGAATCTTGTTGGCCTCCCAGAAAAGGCGGCCGCCTTTTCTGGGCTCACCCAAACTATTTCACCGGCAACTCAAAGCGGGAAAACATCCGGTCAATCTCTTCCTGACTGCGCATCATATTGGCCCGCTCTACCACTTCACGGGTTAAATGCGGGGCAAAACGCTCAATAAAATCGTACATATAAGTACGCAGGAATGAGCCTTTACGGAAACCTATTTTGGTGGTGGATGCGGCAAATAAATGACTGGCATCAATAGCAACCAGATCTTTATCCAGGTCTTTATCCATCGCCATCGAGGCTATCACCCCAACCCCCAGCCCTAACCGGACATAGGTTTTAATCACATCGGCGTCCGTCGCGGTAAACACAATTTTCGGATCCAGGCCTTTTTCGCCAAAAGCGCGGTCAAGCTCAGAGCGGCCAGTGAACCCAAACACATAAGTGACTATAGGATGCTCCGCCACATCTTCTACCGTCAGCTTGCGGTTAATCGCCGCTAAAGGGTGGTCATGACGCACGATCACGGAGCGGTTCCAGTGATAACAAGGCAGCATAATCAGGTCGTTAAACAAATGCATGGCTTCGGTAGCGATGGCAAAATCCGCATCACCGCGGGAGGCAGCTTCGGCAATTTGTGACGGGGTACCCTGATGCATATGCAACGAAACTTTCGGGAATTTCCTCATAAACCCACTGATCACCGGAGGCAAAGCATAACGGGCCTGCGTATGGGTAGTGGCTATATTCAGCTTGCCCTGATCCGGTAAGGTATGTTCTTTGGCAACCGCCTTAATGCTTTCAACCTTGGCCAGAATTTGTTGGGCTATATCGATGACGTCCCGCCCTGCTGGTGTGACATGGGTTAAATGCTTGCCCGAGCGGCCAAACACCTGAATACCCAATTCGTCTTCCAGCATACGAACTTGCTTACTGATCCCCGGCTGGGATGTATACAGACTTTCGGCAGTCGCAGACACGTTCAGGTTGTGGTTAAGTACCTCAACAATATAACGAAGTTGTTGTAATTTCATGTGTCAGCTATCCATTCTTGGCATATGATATGAACACTATACGCTATCGTTTAGATATTCCAACTTATTTCGTTTTCATGTTGGACTATAACGAATAGTAACTAAAATCTGCTTTTAGACGAAGGTGAATTGGGTATGACAGGCGGTACTCCTGATATAGATTTTGCGACTGTACTGGCCAGTGCCGCACACGATATGAAAAACTCGTTGTGCCTGCTGATCCAATCGCTGGATACACTGCGCCAGGAAGAAAGCCAGTTAAAGCCTGCGGCCCGCGAAGAATTGTCACGTATTCATTATGAGGCGAACCGGCTTAATATCAACCTGCTGCAGTTGTTGTCCTTGTACCGGCTGGAGAAAGAGCAGTTGCCGCTGCAGATAGACCAGCACCCTGTCGCGGATTTGTTTGAAGAAATTCAGCTGAACAATGAACTTTACAGTGCGCAGTTACAAATCCAGGTAGAGGTGGAGGCCGACCCTGAACTGATGGGGTATTACGATCAGGATCTGGTCGGCAATTTACTCAACGATATCTTTATCAACGCCTTGCGTTACACCAAAAGCAAATTACTGCTCAAAGCCGTACGAGACGCCAAAGGTTTGCTGATAGAAATTCACGATGATGGCCCGGGTTACCCCGATTTTATGCTCGAACAAGCCGATACATTGATGAAAGAACTGAATCTGAGCTCTGGCCGCACAGGATTAGGCCTGTTTTTTGCAGGGTTAATTGCCAAAGCACACCGGAATCATGGACGCACTGGCGCTATCCGCCTGAAAAATGGCGGTCAGTTTGGTGGCGCTGTGTTCAGTCTGTCGTTGCCCTGACGGGGTCATAGCATTTTGGATAGCTTGGGTTTAACATTGAGCAGATAACAATTGAGCCCTGAAGTATTCAGGACACAATGGAGTTGGGATATTGTTTGCCATTATTATTGTTTTAGTCATTACGCTGGTGGTCATTGCGGTGATCGTCAGTGCTATTCAGCAGCATAAAGAGCGCCTGGCTGCACTCAAACGTGCTGAGTTTTCCAAGCTGCGTAATGCGCTGGAAGACACTGAAGATATTCTGCTGAACGCGGCCAATGTGCCGTTAACCCGAGGCATAGTCAGCATGCTGCTCAAACGTATTCTGTTGACGTTAAGGGCTATGCTGGAACTGGAACCTACCTCGAAAGATCTGAAACAACGCATCAGCGAAACCGAAAAACGTCTGACCGACGGCAACGATACCATGGGTGGCGAAAGCCTGACCATGCCGGATAACGATAAACAAATTATCAGCATGATCCAGGGTATTAAAAAGCTGCGCACCATACTGAGGGCTGAACACGCCCGTGGCAATATTGATACTCAGAGTGTGGTGCAGGAAGACAGACGTCTGGAGATGCTGCAGCTGCGCATCAATGTCGAAAGCCAGATCAAACGCGGTAATCAGGCACGTGCCAGTGCTATGTTAGGCTCAGCCCGTCAATGTTACGAAAAAGCGCTGGCCACCCTGAGTAATTGTGCCCATGCCGACGATTATGTCACCAACCGCAAATCCGAAGTCACGATGATTCTGGAAGACATCGCGACCGAACTGAAAGAAGGTAATTTGCGTGACAGGCAAAAACGTGCTGAACAGGAGAGCAATGATTTGGATGTATTGTTTGCTCCCAAGCGTAAATGGTAGTTTTTAACCATAAAAAAGGCGGGTAAACCGCCTTTTTTTATCGCGCTGTCAGCCGCTATTTTTCCTTACTGACCACCCAGCGCCCGTCCTGGTACCAGGCCGACCAGCCAGTGGCTTTGCCATCTTTTTCCGTCATGACATACTGCTGTTTCGTCTTACGCGACCAGCGCAGTATCGCCGGATTCCCGGCACTGTCCTGGGCCGGGGCATCGGTCAGGTAATGGAACTTCGGCATCAGCCTGTCTTTGAAACGCACCAGTTCAGCAATCAGAGGTGCCCGGGTTTCTCTTGATTTAGGGAAAGTCGCTGCCGCGAGGAACAAACCTGCCGCACCATCCCGCAATACGAAATAGGTATCCGACTTTTCACACTTCAGTTCGGGTAAATGCACCGGATCTTCTTTTGGCGGCGCCGCTTCCCCATTTTTCAGCAGCTTACGGGTATTCTTACAGGCATCGTTGGTACAACCAAAGTACTTGCCAAACCGGCCCGATTTCAGCTGCATCTGACTGCCGCATTTTTCGCATTCAATGCTCGGACCATCATACCCTTTCAGTTTAAAAGCCCCGGTTTCCACCAGATACCCATCACAACCCGGATTATTACCGCAGACATACAGCTTGCGCTGCTCATCAATCAGGTAGTGATCCATCGCTGTACCGCACTTGCTGCAACGCTTTTTATGGCGCAACACTTCGGTTTCCAGCTCGTCGTCATCGGCCACCTGCACCACCTCATCGCCTGGCGTCAGGTTCATGGTGGTGGTACAACGCTCTTTCGGTGGCAGGTTGTAGCCAGAGCAGCCCAAAAACACCCCTGTGCTTGCCGTACGGATCCCCATCTTACGGCCACAACTGGGGCAGTCGATATCGGTCAACACAAACTGATTGGTCCGCATGCCGCCTTGTTCAGGATCGGCTTCTGCCTGTTTCAGCTTGCCGGAAAAATCACCGTAGAACTGATCGAGCACATCACGCCATTTCAGCCCGCCTTCAGCAATATCATCCAGCCGGACTTCCATATTGGCAGTGAAGTCGTAATTCATCAGATCACTGAAATTCTCCACTAAACGGTCTGTGACAATTTCACCCATTTTTTCGGCATAGAAACGGCGGTTTTCTACTTTGACGTAACCGCGTTCCTGAATGGTTGAAATAATGGCGGCATAAGTCGAAGGACGGCCAATACCACGTTTTTCCAGCTCTTTCACCAGACTGGCTTCGCTAAACCGTGCCGGTGGCTTGGTAAAATGCTGAACGGGGTAAAGTTGCAGCAAGCTCAGGCTCTGGCCAGGTTTGACATCCGGCAGCTCCAGCTCTTCTTCATCTTTGCGCTTTTGTGCTGGCTGCACCCGGGTCCAGCCATCAAATTTCAGCACCCGGCCCTTGGCTTTTAATTCAAAGTCACCCGCCTGCACTGTAATGGTCGTCACGTCATACAAGGCCGCAGGCATCTGACAAGCGACAAACTGACGCCAAATCAGCTCATACAACTTGCGCGCGTCCGCCTCCATATCGCCCAGGCTGGAGGCCAGCACATTCACTTCAGAAGGACGAATGGCTTCGTGCGCTTCCTGGGCATTGGCTTTGCTGCCATACGACAGCGGTTGGTCCGGCAGGTACTTTTTGCCAAAATTCTGTTCGATATAAGCGCGGCAGGCGGCTACGGCGTCCTGACTTAAATTGGTGGAATCAGTACGCATATAAGTGATGTGGCCCGCTTCGTACAAGCGCTGCGCCAGCATCATGGTTTTTTTCACGCCATAGCCCAGACGGGTACTGGCGGCCTGCTGCAAGGTGGAAGTGATAAAAGGCGCCGAGGCTTTGCTGCTGGACGCTTTGTCCTCACGTTCAAGTACGGTAAAGCTGGCTTGACTCAGCGCTGCTACGGCGAGGTCCGCCTGAGCCTGATTCAGTGGCCGAAACGCTTTGCCAGCCTCTTTCGTCACTTCCAGTCGTAACGCTTGCTTTAATGCGGTTTGGGTGTCGGCGTCGACAGTCCAGTATTCTTCCGGCACAAAAGCTTTGATTTCACGTTCGCGTTCCACCACCAGACGCACAGCCACCGACTGAACCCGACCTGCCGACAGACCACGGGCCACCTTTTTCCACAACAGTGGCGACACCATAAACCCCACCACACGGTCGAGGAAACGCCGGGCCTGCTGTGCATTCACTCTGTCGGTATTGACCTGCCCTGGTTCTTTAAACGCATTTTGAATGGCATTTTTGGTAATTTCGTTAAATACCACCCGCTTAAATTTTTCGGGTTCACCACCAATAATTTCCTGCAAGTGCCAGGCAATGGCTTCCCCTTCGCGGTCCAAGTCCGTTGCCAGATAAACAGTGTCTGCTTTTTCTGCCAGAGCTTTCAGCTCTTTCACTACTTTCTCTTTGCCAGGGAGAATTTCGTAGCGGGCCTGCCAGTTTTTCGGGTCAACCCCCATCCGGTCCACCAAAGCCTGGTATTCTTTTTGCTCTTTACTCAGCTTAGACGCCTTGTCTTTGCCTTTCTCTTTACTGCTGCTGGTGGGCAGGTCGCGAATATGGCCAACACTGGACTTCACGACGTAGTCGTTACCCAGGTATTTGTTAATCGTTTTGGCTTTTGCAGGTGATTCGACTATGACTAGAGATTTCGCCATTTTGTGATTTAGATCCCGACCCTGAGAGCGTGTTAGAAGACAGTTCTTTTTTAACGTATATCCGTAAACTCAAGTTGTGACAAGAGTATAAGTTCATTATTATGCCCAAAGGCCGTGAATTTACGGCCTTTCGCTGAATAAAACAGCGACCTCCAATGAAGCAAACTTAAAGTGGCCGCGCAAAAAATAACAACAGAGCCACATCATCTTTTCGAAGGAATAAAGCAAAAATGAAGTTTTTTGAAGCTAACTTTGACGGGCTGGTCGGCCCGACGCATAACTATGCCGGCTTGTCCGTCGGCAATGTGGCCTCGCTGAATAATGCCAAATCCTTATCCAGCCCAAAACAGGCCGCTAAACAAGGGCTGCAGAAAATGCAGGCCTTGTCGGCCCTGGGTCTGGTGCAAGGGGTACTGGCCCCCCAAGAGCGGCCTGATGTGTACACCCTGCGCCGTTTGGGGTTCAGTGGTACCGATGCGCAGGTGATTCAACAGGCAGCGAAACAAGCCCCCGAAGTGCTGCGAGCAGTCTGTTCAGCCTCCAGCATGTGGACGGCTAACGCCGCCACTATCTCGCCAAGCGCCGACACCGCCGACGGTAAGGTGCATTTTACCCCGGCTAACCTGACCAATAAGTTCCACCGCTCCTTAGAGCCACAAACCACTGGCCGTATTTTAAAGGCGATGTTCAGTGATGACCGGCATTTTTCCCATCACAGCCATCTGCCGGACAACGATCATTTTGGTGATGAAGGGGCTGCCAACCATACCCGTTTATGCCGGAGTTATGGTGACAAAGGTGTCGAGCTGTTTGTGTATGGCCGCAGCGCTTTTGATCGCCAGCAACCGGCGCCGAAAAAATACCCGGCCCGTCATACCAAAGAAGCCTGCGAAGCTGTTGGTCGCCTGCATGGATTGGCCGATGAGACCCTGGTATTAATCCAACAAAATCCGGATGTAATTGACCAAGGCGTATTTCATAACGACGTGATAGCGGTAGGTAACCAGAATGTGCTGTTTTATCATCAGCAGGCCTTTTTGCACACCGAACAAAAGCTGGCGGAAATTCAGCAAAAATTCGGTGAGCATCCGCTGCACTTTATCGAAGTGAAAACCAGTGAAGTCAGTGTTGAAGAAGCAGTGAAAACCTACCTGTTTAACACCCAGCTGGTCACGCTCAGCTCTGGGGATATGGCTATCATAGCGCCGACCGAATGCCGTGACAGCGCGACGGTCTCCGCTTATCTGGAGCAGTTAACCGGCCGCGGCACCCCGGTGCGCCAGGTGCACTATATGGACGTGAAACAAAGCATGCAAAATGGTGGCGGCCCGGCATGTCTTCGCTTGCGGGTCGCGTTAAGCGAGCAGGAATTAGCGGCAGTGAACCCGGCCGTGTTGATGAACGATGCGCTGTTTGCCCGCTTAAATCAGTGGGTGGACCGCCATTACCGTGACGAGCTGACCGAAGCCGACCTGGTCGACCCGCAACTGCTGATTGAAAGCCGTCAGGCGCTGGATGAGCTGACGCAAATTCTGCAGCTGGGTTCGGTGTATCAGTTCCAGCGTTAAGCATCAAGGCCTGGGTTCACCAGGCCTTGTTATTTCAGCTATAGGGTATCGGCACAGCTGAGGCCCTGGCCATACGGATTGCTGGCGGGTTCTGCTGTCTGCTCCGCAACATAGTCACCAGACACATTCAGCCTGAAACTACGTCTGCTGATATTTTCAGTGCCTGCGGCAGTGCCAGACACCCGCAACTCCACCACAGTCCAGGGGGCATGATCCACAGGGTAAGACAACTCAAAAGTAGCCACTCCATTGGCATCGGCCTGAACTGTGCGAGGCACAGAGGCGACATTTCCAGGTGTTAACTGGCCGTCATTGTTGCGGTCTTCCCCGGCGTCCAGAATACCATTGAAATTTACATCTTCTGACGGACATGCCGATGCAGTGATTACAGGCGCCCACACTTTAAAGTTAGTTTCATCAGGCGATTCCACCCAATAGCCTTTGTCATAAGACATGGACAGGACAGCCACATTCAGCGCTTGCCCGGCCACTGGATTGCCTGAGGAGTCGGTCACAAAAATCGAAAACTGCTGACGAAAAGCAGATTCACTGGGCACCTGAATGCTGTTGCCTGTACCAAAGCGGAAAAACAGGGTACGCCCGCCTACGGCCAGTGCCACAGTTGAACTGACCGCCGGACTGGTATCCAGCACCACACCGGATACATTCAGGTTATGGCCTGTGGCCGCACCGGTCAGACTGTCGGCAGTAAACACTGTGGTCGCCAGACCTTGCGAGTCGGTGACCGCTGTCGCCGGGTCCAGCTGGCCCCCTGGCGCGCCATTGAGGTTAAAGGCCACAGTGCGGTTTTTGACCGGGTTGTTATTGGCATCACGCACCACAGCCCGAATCACCGACTGTTCACCAGACCCAACCTGAGTGGGCACGGCCTGCAGTTCAACCCAGCCTGGATGGGTTGCAACAAACTCGACACTGGCCCGGGTCGACAGCAAGTCGGTGGCACCGGAACGGATCTCGGTTGCGGCGATATTGGCAATACCAGCGAAATCTGAACGCACCAACACCTGAGCCTGCCCCTGAGCATTGGTCTGGCTGTCGACAGAGACGCTATTCAGGGCTCCGCTGGCCAGGCCAAGACGTCCCCGGGTGGTGCTGAAATTCACCGCTTTGCCCGCATTGGCTGCCCCATTGATTAACCAGTTCAGTGTCAGCGCATGTTCAGTACCCAGCGGCACTTCGGCCACTGTGGGCTCGGTTGGCACAAAACTGAAACTGTCGGTCTGAATAGCGACCTCCTGCACAGCGACAGCGCCCAAACCTGTAATACGCAGTGAATCCTGCCCTCCGCTTTGAGCTTTGTAACTGAAACTGATACGGCCACTGTTACCGGACGTGACAAAAGTCGCCGCACTGATCGGGTTCCCTAAGGACGAACTGACCGTGAGGATTTCCCCCTGAATGCCATTGCCCACCGAGTCCGTTAAATCGGCGGTCATGGTGACCGTATCTCCCAGCACCACGGAGCGGGGGGCCGACAACAGAATGCGGGTGCCGACCACCTCAACCTTCACTACCGATGTTTTGGTGCCGACAGCGGCTGTGACATCAATAGTGCGCAAACTCTTATCGGAACTGCTGCTGAGCCTGGCTTTCGCGACGCCATCGGCTTCGGTCAGGGCTGAGACAATTTCCAGTTCCCCTGAGCTTGCACTGAATTGCACTGTGATACCGGGTTGCAGCACATTTTTGCTGTCCAGCACCAAAGCGGATAAGTCAATTTTTTCACTGGCGCCTGAACCCAGCTGCAGATTCTGCGCCACCAACCGCACCGAACCAACCGGAGAGATCGGGGCCTCGTCATCCGCATCACCGGCTGACTCAAAACTGATTTGTGCGCTGACACTGTCCGACAAACGGGCGGTAATGGTCCCTGCCCCGCTTTTACTGCCAGCCAGGACACCTATGCTTGCTGTTCCTGTGCTGTTGGTCTGAGCTGTGCCCGCATCATTGCCGAATTTTGCCAGCAGAGGGTCCGACAGCGTAAAGGTCAGGACCTGACCGGCCATAGAGCGGCCGGTGGAAGAACTGAGTTGAGCCTGCAGAGTCAATGGTTGTGCCAGGCTCAGGGCTGAACTGCTTTGCCCGGTCGCCGTGTTCAGACTCAGGCTGATACTGATCACTTCCTGCTGTCCCGGGGAGTCACTGCCGATGGTACCACCACCGCCACCACAGCCCTGAAGACTCAGCAATAACAGCAGCAGGTAGTCACGAGCAATCTTCATCATCCCATCTCCCTGAACGACTAACTTATTGTATTGCTTCAAGCTTAGCCCTGAATTTCAACCCAGGTTAGCTTTATTCCGGCATTTGCTGTTTTTCTTTTACTGGCCAAACTGCTAGGCTAGGCGGCATTTTTTGGACTGTACTGGACTCTACACTTGATGAATCACACAAAAAAACTCAGTCTGACGGCCCGTATTCTGATTGCGATGGCTTTGGGCGTTCTGGTTGGCGCAGCATTTAAAGGCCTGTTGGCTGGCGCAGAGGAAAAAGTGTTTTCTCTGCTGGGGCTGGATATTGCCCTGAAAGCATTTTTCGTCGATGGTATTTTCCACATTGGTGGACAGATTTTTATGGCCAGCCTGAAAATGCTGGTCGTGCCGCTGGTGTTTGTTTCTCTGGTTTGCGGCACCAGCTCGTTGAGCGACGGGGGCACTTTAGGCCGACTGGGCGGCAAAGCACTGGGTTTGTACACTCTGACCACCGCCATAGCTATTGGACTGGCGATATTTTTTGCCGTGCTGGTGTCCCCTGGGGCGGGCGTAGAAATGACATCCGATGCCAGCTTCAGCGTTGCGCAGGCACCTTCTCTGGTCGAAGTGATCCTGAATATATTTCCGAGCAACCCGGTCGAAGCCATGGCCAAAGGCGAAATGCTGCAAATCATTGTGTTTGCAGTACTGATGGGCCTGGCCATTGCGTTAAGTGGCGAGGCTGGCGCCCGGGTTCGGGACTTTTTTAATGACCTGAATGACGTCGTGATGAAGCTGGTTGGTTTTATGATGGAGCTGGCCCCTTATGGGGTATTTTTCCTGATGGCCAAGTTGTTTACCACGCTGGATTTGTCCGATTTAAGCAGTCTGGCCTGGTACTTTGGCACTGTTCTCTTTGTGCTGCTGTTCCACGGTTTTGTGGTGTATGGTGCATTTCTGCAGCTGGCAGGCCGTTTAAATCCGCTGATGTTTTTCCGCAAAATGAAAGACGTGGCCTTATTTGCTTTCAGTATGTCCAGCAGCAACGCCACTATTCCGGTCAATCTGGAAACGACCACCAAAAAACTGGGGGTCAGCAATAACATCGCTTCTTTCACTATCCCACTGGGGGCCACCATCAATATGGATGGCACCGCCATTATGCAGGGGGTGGCCACCGTCTTTATTGCGCAGGTCTTTCAGGTGGAGTTGACCTTTACGGACTATTTAATGGTGATCCTGACGGCAACCCTGGCCTCTATTGGTACAGCCGGTGTGCCTGGTGTTGGTTTGATTATGCTGGCAATGGTGCTGCAACAGGTCGGTTTGCCTGTGGAAGGCATTGCGCTGATTATCGGGGTTGACCGTCTGCTGGATATGACACGCACTGCAGTCAATATCAGCGGCGATGCCATGGTGTCCTGCCTGATAGGCAAAAGTGAACATCAGTTTGATCAGCAGGTTTACGACAACCCGGATGCGGGCAAGTCAGCCTGAAGTTGTCCTGTGACTAGTCCTAAAAAGTGTCAACACTATTTAGGACGGGTCACTGTCTGATAAAAAGCCGGAGTGTGCTCCGGCTTTTTTTACCAACGGATCAGATAAGCCCGCTCCTTCAACTGGCTGACATTGAATTGCCGCTGAGCAAAAGGCCGTCCAGTCAGATCCCTCACCGCCAGCAGCGCTATCTCAGATGCAAAGCCAAATAAGCCCCTGACTTCTGCATCAGTCACCGAAAAAGGCGGTCCTTGCATGTCGGTGTGCGGATACTCCAGCGTCAGCAACAGTAACGAAGCTGTCGGGCACAACAACCTCAGTTGCTGTACGTAGGCCAACCGCATGGATGGAGGCAATGCAATCAGCGCTGCTCTGTCATAAATCAGTTCGATCTGGTCCAACTGCTCTGCCTGCAATGCAAAAAAATCGCCCTGCCAGAGCCGGAACTGTTCAGCGCTGAACACTTGATGTGTGCCATCTGCATCTATCTGCGCCAGCCAGCCTTGTTCCTGAAAAAACTGCTGACAGGCCAGCTCAGACAATTCAGCCCCAACCACAGGACCAAACCGGCGCCACCACAACATATCCAGACTTTTGCCACACAAAGGTACAAAGGTCTGCACTGGTGCGACTAAACGCAATTGCGGCGTCAGAACCGGTAACAGCGGATGCAGCTCAGTCTGATGAAAGCCGATGCGTTGCTGTTGCCAGCATTGATGCCAGAATTCGGCCTGCATCAGTGCCAGCCCGTCTGCTGTGCCAGCTTCAGCCAGGCTTTATGGAGTGCAGATGCTGCCGCCAGACCTAAACGCTCCGCCAGTTTGGCTTTCAGCTGATAGCTGACCTGCACCACCAGTTTGTGTTGGTAACTGTCCAGCAGGTAATCATCACTGGTCTGTAGTTTGTCAACTAACTGCAACTCTTTAGCCTGATAACCAAACCAGTGCTCACCTGTCGCCACTTTATCTATATCCAGCACAGGCCGGTGTCTGGCAACAAAGTCTTTAAACAACAGATGGGTTTGCTCCAGCTCCTGCTGAAACTTCTGCCGGCCTTTGTCGGTATTTTCGGCAAACACAGTCACTGTACGTTTAAATTCACCCGCAGTGAACTGTTCAACATCAATATGGTTCTTTTTCAATAACTTATGGAAGTTTGGCAGCTGAGCCACAACACCAATAGAACCGACTATGGCAAAAGGGGCCGCAATAATACTATTGGCAATACAGGCCATCATATAGCCACCGCTGGCCGCCACTTTATCGACTGCGACCGTCAGTGGGATCTCACGCTGGCGCAGCCGCTCCAGCTGGGACGCGGCTAAACCATAACCGTGCACCACGCCGCCTGGGCTTTCCAGCCGAACCAGCACTTCATCTGCAGGCGTGGCAACCGCCAATACAGCCGTCACTTCTTCGCGCAGCGCTTCCACTTCGTGCGCATCCATACTGCCATTGAAATTAATCACAAAAAGCCGCGGTTTTGCCGTGGCGCCCTCTTTGTCAGCAGGCTGGTTCTTTTTCCATTGCTTAAAGGCCTTTTTATCCAGCAACTGCTGCTGGATTTCAAGCTGCTGCTCTTTGTATTCAGCCGACAAGTCGGTGAATTCCAGGCCCGCTTTCTGACCTTTTTGCCGGCTGCTGATCAGCAGGATAAGAATAAAGGCGATACAGAGCACCAGAGTGACGGCTTTGGCCAGAAACAGGCCATAGTGATACAAAAATTCCACGGGTTTTCCTCAAGGCAAAAAAGGGCATTCTAGCCTGCGGCTGATCCATTCGGCAAAACAAAAGGCCCGGCGAAAGCCGGGCCTTGACTGCACGAACTTGTGTTAGTTGGCAGGAGCCATCACAGCACCATTGGCCACGCTCAGGCCTGCACCGCGGCTTAAGAAGAAACTCACAGTCTGAGTTTGCATCTCTGTCGTGACTGCAGGCACTGTAGGACGCAGCAATGAACCGTGCTCGCCGGCAATAAAGCGGCTCAGCGAGGTTCCAACCACAGGGTAAGTTCCGGCCACATTGTTGACGGCTGAGGCCCCCAACAGACGCGCCAGAGGTTCAGTCCCTGCCAGAGGCATGCCAGCCGCCTGATTTGGGATCACCTGATCCGGCAGACTGTCAGCACCATTGCCCACTACTTCGTTGATATAAGCAGGTGTGGCAGACGCGACGAAGGTTGAGGCGAAGTTGTTTGGATCGCCGGAGTCCGTCACGGTTTGCGCCGCAAACGCAAACTGGGTAAAGGCAGCATTCATCGCCGCCACAGCCGCCGTATTGCCAGTGCTGGTCAGATACTGCACGAAAGGATTAAAACAGGCCGCGAAGGGGGCCTTTAACGCGGCGCCACAACCGCCCTGAGCGGTAGCGAAGTCCGTAAAGCCCTGAGCCGTTGAACCACCGGCACCTAACAGCACGCTGGCTTTAATGGTGGGACCAAAAGCGGCCGATTCCAGCAGGAAATTGGCTACAGCACCGCCAGGTACTGATAAAGCGGCTGAACGCATCTTATACAACGCATCCAGCTGAGCATTGCCAGTGCTGCTATTGGCCATAGCCACTGCAGAAACACCGCTGATAGAACCCAATGAAATACCCAGGAATTGCACATCCTGGGTATTCAGCAGACCAGGCTGGTTATTAAAGTTCATGCCAAGACGTAAACCTAAGATATCGGCGATGCTCTGACGCAGGTTATCGCGGGTCACCAGCAGATTCGACAGGTTCATATAGACTGTCGCGTCCACAGTGGTGGCGTTCATCTGACCAAAACCACGGGCGCCGTGCAGCGGATGGTCGATCGCAATAGTCGCAAAACCGCGGGCAGACAATGCACCGGTAATGGCCAGCATATCTTCTTTACGTGAGGTAATACCGTGCTGCAAAATCACCACAGGCCAACCTGCCGCAGGTTTGGTCACACCAAGGCCTGCCACCAGGGTTTCATCCGGCACCGTCACCTGTACTGGCACGTTTTGCACTGAATTTACTTTAGGAATGACGTTAAACTTGCTCAGATGACGGAATGTATCCAGACCAAAATCACGTAAAGCCCCATTGGATGCCGCGTTACAGAATGCATCATTGGCTGCTTGTGCTGGATCCGTGATTTTTGCTGCAGCATCGGCCTTCTGTGCATCGGACATCATCCCGATAATGGCACCTGAATCACAACGTGCTACCCAGCGTGTATTCAGCGGCGCTGTTGGGTTGGCGTCAGTAGGTGTGCCCAGGTAATAAGGCAAATTCACTGTACCGGTATACAATCTGGCCATCTGGAATAATGGGCTGGCTGCGGCAAGCTGAGGTGATGCCTGGGCGACTGTCAGGCCAGTGTTTGTCAGATTCAAAACCGGCGAAGCCGCAGTGCCAACTGTCTGTCCCATCAAACCTTTGATGGTATTAAACACAGGTTGCACCGATTGGGTCGTGATAGCGGCGGTGTAAATAATGCTGTCTTTATTGATGCTTTGCGTCGAAACCACATTTTCGAAGCTATTGATCACGCCTTGCAGTGCCAGCTGTGCGGCTGAACCCAGTGGCTTGGTTGCGATATCCTGGCGCACCAGCTCGTATGTAGTCGAGCCTGCGACAGCACGGCCTTCAGAATCTTTCAGCTGGTCAGTCAGGACCAGCAGATAGGTGGTATTGGACTTCAGTGGTTTTAACGGGATCACAGCCACACTGTTACCGCTGGCTTTGCTGATGTAATCCACCCCAAAGGTCAGGCTTTTCACCGCCTTGCAGGCCACACCTCGGGGTACAGCACGGCAGTCCGCGTCGCTTGACATCGGGTCGCCCATCACGGCTTCAACCAGCATCACCGAACCCGGCATTCCGGCTGTGGCAGCATCCAGTGAAACCCCACTGGCAAAACTTAAACTGATGGAAAATGGGTTTTGGGTTGACCAGCCGTCCAGAGCCCCTAAAGCCGTTGAAGGATCTGCATAATTCGGCGCTGCCAGCGCTGCGCCTGTTACCGGGCTTTTTTCACCCGGCATATATAAGGTGCCGTCATTGGTGCCCTGCAACAACAAATCATTGGGTACAGACAAAGTTCCGGCTGAAGGGTCAAATACGACGCGGGATAAAGGTTTCAGTACCTCCCCGCCGGTTTGTGTGTCTTCTTTAATATCATCCAGTGATTCACCGCCACCACAACCAGTCAGGCCTAAAGCACTGGCAACGGCAAAGCTAAGCAACAGCTTTTTCATATCATCTCCCCGTGTCCTGTATATCTTTTGTTTTCGCACCGCTCTGGTGCGTTTTTTGTTTTTGTGATCCGAGCCTTAACAGCTACGACCAGTTAAACTTAACCCAAACCAAAAAAATTCGCTAGCGCAAAATAGGTGAGGTCAAAGAAAGGTGCAAAAATCTGTCGGAGCAGGTATGCTGCCGCCATTTTTTAAGGTCTGAGAGAGAATTATGTTTGTGTATCAAGCCGCAGCAAATGCCCTGACAGGTAAAGTGATTCTGGTCACAGGAGCTGGTGATGGGATAGGCAAAGCCGCCGCCAAAACCTATGCCGCCTTTGGCGCTACTGTGATTCTGCTTGGTAAAACGACAAAGAAACTCGAAGCCACCTACGATGAAATCGTCGCCGCTGGCCACCCGGAGCCTGCTATTGTGCCGCTCGATTTAAAAGGTGCCACAGTCAAGCACTACAAAGATATGGCGGCCACCATTGAGGCTGAATTTGGCAAGCTGGACGGCCTGTTACATAACGCAGGCATTCTGGGTGTGTTAAGTCCGTTTGAACACATTGATTTAGCCAGCTGGAATGACATTCTGCAGGTGAATCTGACCTCCGCCATGTTACTCAGCCAGGCGCTGATGCCGGTTCTGAAAAAATCCCCTCATGCCTCTGTTGTCTTTACCTCCTCTGGTGTTGGCCGCAAAGGCCGGGCCTATTGGGGACCTTATGCAGTCTCCAAGTTCGCTACAGAAGGCTTAATGCAGCTGATGGCCGATGAATATGAAGGCTCAAACATCCGGGTCAATGCAATCAATCCGGGCGCAACCCGCACCAAAATGCGTAACAGAGCATACCCTGGCGAAGATCAATTGAGTTTACCGACCGCAGAAAGCATTATGCCGGTTTATCTTTATCTGATGAGTGATGACAGCCAAAGCGTGAATGGTCAATCATTGGATGCACAACAGCAATAACGCGGTTCCGTTCAAAAATAACAAGGCCCCTGAACAGGGGCCTTGTTATTTCCAGATATGAAGGCTGTGATCATTTCTTTTGCAACAGCTCGTCACCATTGGCCTGAGCCCATTGGTTCCATACATCCACTTTGGCGTTGTAATTCTCAACAGCCTGAACCACTGCGTCTGCTAACAGTGCTTCCACATCTTTTTCATACTTGGTTTCGACTTTATGAAACGGCACCACTTTGATACCGCGGTCTAATAAACCCTGTTTCATCGTATGGGTTTTTAACAGATTCAATTTGCCTGCATCAACATAAAAGAACTGGCTTTCCTTATTGATGGTTTTGAATTTTGGCTTGACCGGGCGTTTCCCTACTGGCTCCGACGGAACTGCTGCTGATACAGCGGCCTCAGCATCCAGCTTGTAGCCCAGTTGCTCCAGGGTGAACCCCTGAGCTTTTGCCAAAGCGCGGATCTGATCGAGCACTTCCGTTTCTTTTTGCCGTTCAGCCAAAACTGAATTTAAGGTATCAATTACTTCCTGTAATTTGATGGTCGTGATTTCTTTAGCAGCTTTTTTAAGCTCTTTTTTATCCAATAACAAAGACATTTAAACCTCCGACTAAATAACTTGCTGCAGAATACTACGAAAAATATTTCTGCAGCTAATATATTTTGCTTTTCAGACAAAGATATTCAGAAAAATGGCGATCAATTTTCTGATACTGATTAAAAAGCTAGATGACTTTTATATGTTGTCCAGTGTTCAGGGCCAGAATCTACCACGGGTTTTGTTTCAGAAAAGTGGCAAACTCGTCTTTTAAAATGGGGTCTTGCAAGGCATATTCAACAATGGCTTTCAAGTACCCAATTTTACTACCACAATCATGGGATTTTCCCTGAATATGGTAAGCCTCAATCGCTTCCAGGGCTAACAATGAATGCAAAGCATCGGTCAGCTGAATTTCGCCACCTGCCCCGGGAGCGGTCCGGCGTAATAAATCCCATATATTCGCGGACAACACATAACGGCCGGTAATAGCCAGATTGGAAGGTGCTTCATCCAGATCCGGTTTTTCCACCATATCTTTAATTTGAATCGACTGTCCGGCGTCGAGCTCGCAACCATTTAAATCAACAATGCCATATTTATTGGTTTCAGTCTGCGGCACAGGTTCAACCATAATCTGACTGGCGCCCGTTTGCTCAAAGCGTTCTATCATGGCTTTTAAATTGTGCTTGCGTGGATCTGCCTGATATTTATCAATCAGTACATCCGGCAGTATGACCGCAAAAGGTTCATTGCCAACCACAGGCGCAGCACACAGCACTGCATGCCCCAACCCCAAAGCCACAGGCTGGCGCACTGAGATGACAGTCACATGTTTGGGGTTAATAGAACGGACTTCGTCCAACAAAGAACGTTTGACCCGTTTTTCCAACTGAGTTTCCAGTTCAAAGCTGGTATCAAAATGGTTTTCTATCGAATTTTTACTGGAATGAGTCACCAGTACAATTTCTGTAATACCGGCAGCTGCCGCTTCTTCCACCACATATTGAATTAATGGTTTGTCGACCACAGGTAACATTTCTTTTGGAATGGCTTTGGTCGCAGGTAACATTCGGGTGCCCAATCCTGCGACAGGAATCACCGCTTTTTTTAATTTCATCATCGCAACAATCCTTGCTTACAACCAAGTACAAGAGTTTTCTCTTCCTATGATACATGCAGGGGCTATAATGCGACCAGCTTTCTGTATCCTGCCTGAATCCAAAGCTGGTCGGGGTTCTTCCCTTGGAGGGATCAGGTATCGTAGCGCAGTTTTTTTTGTAAGGTGAGCCTATGTCAGATATCAAACAATTATTCGCCAACAATAAAGAATGGGCGGATCGAATTGAGCAAGAAGTTCCGGGCTTTTTTAAACAGCTGTCGGAACAACAGGCTCCGGAATATTTATGGATTGGTTGTTCAGACAGCAGGGTTCCAGCCAATGAAATAGTGGGTCTGTTGCCGGGTGAGTTGTTTGTTCACCGCAATGTGGCCAACCTGGTGGTGCATTCCGATATTAACTGCCTGTCCGTGTTGCAGTTCGCCATTGATGTACTGAAAGTCAAACACATTATGGTCGTCGGGCACTACGGCTGTGGGGGTATTGCCGCAGCCATGAATAAACAACGGATAGGTTTTGTCGACAACTGGCTGCGTAATATCAAAGATGTTTATGCGCTGCACCGCGAAGAACTGGATGGCATCGACAATGAAGCCACCCGACTGAATCGTCTTTGTGAGTTAAATGTGGTCGAACAGGCCCGGAACGTCTGTCACACCAGTTTTGTGCAGGATGCCTGGGAGCGGGGTCAGGAACTGACTGTGCATGGCTGGGTCTACAGCCTGCGTAACGGACGGGTAAAAGATTTAAAGGTCAGTTACTCCGCGCCGTCCCAGATCGACAACATTTACCAGTTGGAACCGATGGAAGAATCGCTCAGCGAAAAATAATCTCGGAGGGTTCAGTGCGCTGATACTGTGCGCTGTGCCCTTTCATCCACTCGCCATTTTTCTGATACTCCGACTCCACGGTCAGCTTGTCACCTTGAAGCACAGAACGGGAACGCACCTGGGTAATGCCCTGCTGATTATTTTCCACCTGTTCCAGTGCCACTATGGCCCCTGTCGCCGCATCCACCGACATAGTGCCATGCGTATAAAAACCTGCCGTGGTGAAATAATAAAACACCAGGCTTTGCCGTTTTTCATCCCAGAAGATCATGCTTTCGCCACCGTAAGCGCCATCATTCACCGAATGAACCGTTTTGATGGCCTGCCCGTTTAACACCCGCTGCCAGTGGGATTTATCCAGCATTCTTTCGGTTTTACCCGGCTCCGTCAGATCGCCTTGCCAGAAACTGCCCAGAAAAGGCCGGAACACTTCCAGTTTCGGGTGCAACACAGCTTCAGCGGCCTGCACACTCCAGACACAACTCAGTACAAATGCGATAAGGTATTTCATCAGTCTCTCCCCGAATAAAAATCCAGCATATCCTGCTCTACTTCCTGCGAAAAGGCTTTGGTTTTGCGGGCATAGGCCTCCAGAAACCTGTCTTCGTCCGTTTGTGGTTCCCAGGCCGGCACCCTTGCAGGCTGCCCCTGTGCATCCAACGCCACAAAGCTGATAATGCAATGATTGGTCTCCTGTTTGGTGCCACCTTTGCTGTCAAAAGAGCTGACCTGCACCAGCACCTGCATACTGGTGGTGCCGGTCTGTACGACACGGGCGACCAGCTCGACCTGATGCCCGACCAGAATAGGGTGACGAAAGCGGATGGTGCCGACGGATACAGTGACACAATAAAGTCCGCTCCAACCGGCGGCACAGGCATAGGCCACCTGATCAATCCACTTCATCACCATACCGCCATGCACTTTGCCACCAAAATTAACATGGGTCGGTTCAGCCAGAAAACGAAATTCAACCTGTCGTTGCAATGCCATAGCGTCTCCTTTGTTCCAGACAGCATAGCTGCCCGGACAGGTTAGAGAATCACTGTTTTATTGCCACAGACAAAAACCCTGTCTTCCAGCACCAGTTGCAGCGCTTTGCTCAGCACGTTTTTTTCCACATCCCGGCCTGCTTTCACCATATCAGCCGCACTGTAAGTATGATCAACAGGTGTCACCAACTGTTTGATAATAGGCCCTTCATCCAGATCATCCGTGACAAAGTGGGCGGTCGCACCGATGATCTTTACCCCACGTTTATGCGCTTGATGGTATGGGTTGGCGCCGATAAAGGCCGGCAAAAAACTGTGGTGAATATTAATAATCCGGCCCGGATACGCTGCAACAAAAGCCGGGCTCAGTACCCGCATAAATTTAGCCAGCACCAGATAATCCGGATTGTAACTGTCGATCACCTGGCGAAGTTCAGCCTCATGCTGCTCGCGGCTTTTATGCAAATGGCTGACCCAGTGGTACGGCAGCTCAAACTTTTCGCTCAGGCTTTGCAACTCCGGATGGTTTCCGACCACAGCCGCTATATCCAGCGATAAGGAACCGTCATACACCTTCATCAGAATATCGCCCAGGCAATGGGCTTCTTTGGTCACCAGAATCACCACCCGCTTTTTGCCTTGGGCTATCAGCTGGCGCTGGCTGCCTTTGGGCAAAGCGTGGTCTAAGTCCCACAGCAGCGTCTGGTCATTAAAAATGCCTTCCAGCTGAGTACGCATAAAAAACACACCTGAATCCGGGTCAACAAATTCGGTATTGCGGATAATGTTCAGCTGGTGCTTGTAACAAATATTGGTGATTTGCGCGATCAGCCCTTTGGAATCCGGGCATTCCACTAACAGTACTTTTTTTTCCATGGTTCATTATTCTCGTCAAAAACTATAGACACAGCATTCAGAGCGGAATTTACGTGAAAGGCAACAGGGGTTGATTGGCTGCAGGCTCTTTGGCTTGCTTACAGGCTATGTATCCTGCATATCCGCTGGATTGTAAAGCACTTTTTCTGTCGCATTGCCCCTTGCACCGACAAACTTGTCCAGAGGTGAACGGACCTGCCATAATACCGCCCTGTTGTTTTTCGTTTTTGGTGTCTGACACCACATGCCCAGAGGATCGAATGCCCTCTTATCAACTGCAGGTCGTGGGTTACGTCCGCTCCCCTTACAAACAGAAGTTTGCCATTCCCCGCCAGCCAGGCCTGATTGCTGAAGCCAAAGCTGAATTGGTGCTGGAAAAAGGTTTTGACGATGATGCGATGGTCCGTGGCATCGAAGCTTTCAGCCATTTGTGGCTGGTGTTTGTGTTTCATGAAACGGCGGACAAAGGCTGGTCGCCTTTGGTTCGCCCTCCCCGTTTAGGCGGCAATGAGAAAAAAGGCGTGTTCGCCACCCGTGCCACCTTCAGGCCCAATCCTGTTGGTTTGTCGGTGGTAAAACTCGAGGGCGTGGTGCGCCGCCAGGGCCGTTTAGTTCTGCAGTTATCCGGCGTGGATTTACTCGACAACACACCAGTTCTGGATATTAAACCTTATCTGCCTTATGCCGACGCCTTGCCAGAGGCGTTGGGAGGCTTTGCCGACAGCGCGCCTGAAACCGATATGACGGTCAGCTTTTCGGAGCAGGCAAGCGCTTTTTGTCAGCACCAGACCCACTACCCCGATTTACGCCTGCTGATTGAAAAGGTGTTGAAACAGGACCCCAGACCTCAGTACAAAAAACAAAAAAGTGACAGTCAAAGCTATGGCATGACCCTGTATCACTTTAATATCAAATGGACAGTGAATGGAGGCCATAACCATGTTACAGAAATACATCAGCTGCAAAATAGGGCAACAGGGCCTGTTGCTATGCCGGGCGCTGACGATGGGCCTGGTGCTGTCTCCCAGCCTGAGCCTTGTGGCGGCTGAACTGCCCCCACTGCCAGAACCTGTCAGCAATCAGGTTGTTTTGAGCACCAGTGTTGGCGGCAAAACATATGTCAGCAGCTTTATGGGCCTGGGTGGCGGCAAAAGCGCTAAAGATGTGCATAACAGAGCCTGGCAATGGACGCTTGGCGACCCGGTCTGGCAAGCGGTCAGCCCGGTACCAAGCCGGGCCCGGCTGACAGGCCGGTTAGCAGCCAGCGGAGTGGCCATGCAAAACCACTTCTTTTTATTTGGCGGTTACACTGTAGCGGCCAACGGAGAAGAAACCACCAGCGCCGAAAGCTACAGATACAGCCCGGTGACCCGTACTTACAATAAACTGCCGGACATGCCCGTAGCGGTGGATGATGCGGTCGCGCTGAGTTATCAGAACCGGTACATTTACCTGGCCAGCGGCTGGTCGCAGGACGGCAATGTCAACCTGATGCAGCGGTTTGACAACTTCACTCAGAAGTGGAGCCAGGCCACCCCTTTTCCTGGCACTCCAACCTTTGGTTTAGCCGGAGCTATCACAGGCTCAGTGCTGGTGCTCTGTGATGGCGTGGCGATCAATTACCAGCAACAACCCCGTCAGTATCAGAGCCTGGCTCAGTGCTGGCGAGGCGACATTGACGCCAAAGACCCGGCAAAAATCAGCTGGCAGCCGTTACCCCACCCAACAGGCACAGCCCGTTACCGGATGGCCGCCGCTGAAGTGACCATCAATGGCAGTACCTACCTGGCCTTTGTTGGCGGCAGTGAAGCGGCCTATAACTTTAATGGTGTTGGTTACAATGGCCAACCGGCCGAACCCAGCTCTGCCGTCTGGTTATTTAATCCGGCCAGCAACAGCTGGTTACTGGCACAAACAGCTGTAGGTGTGATGGACTTGCGCACACTGCTGACACTGGACGGTGAGTTATACAGCCTTGGCGGCATGCTCAGCGGCCAGCAAGTGACAAACCAGTGGACCCGGCATCAGATTAAACTTCTGCCCTGAGCCAACGCTTGGTAGAATGCAACCCAATTTTTATGAAAAGAACAACACGGAATTCAGTATGCGGACAAGTCAGTATTTAATCTCCACCTTAAAAGAAACTCCGGCGGATGCTGAAATTATCAGCCATCAGCTGATGATGCGCGCTGGCATGGTGCGTCGCCTTGCTTCCGGCCTGTACACCTGGCTGCCGTCTGGCTTGCGGGTGTTACGCAAGGTGGAGCAGATTGTCCGTGAAGAAATGAATAAGGCCGGTGCCATTGAAGTGCTGATGCCAGTGGTGCAACACGCAGAGCTGTGGCAGGAATCGGGCCGATGGGACAAAATGGATGCCGAGCTGCTGCGGTTTAAAGACCGACACCAGCGTGATTTTGTATTGGGCCCGACCCACGAAGAAGTAATCACCGATCTGGTGCGCAAAGAAATCACCAGCTACAAACAGCTGCCAATCAACCTGTATCAAATTCAGACGAAATTCCGTGACGAGCGCCGCCCACGTTTTGGCGTGATGCGGGCCCGTGAGTTTTTAATGAAAGACGCCTATTCCTTTCATTTAAGCCAGGAAAGCCTGCAACAAACCTACGATGCGATGTATCAGGCTTACTGCAATATCTTCACCCGCCTGGGCCTGGATTTCCGCCCTGTACTGGCCGACACTGGCGCCATTGGTGGCAGCATGTCGCATGAGTTCCATGTGCTGGCGGCCTCAGGCGAAGATGCCATAGTGTTCTCCGATGGCAGCGATTACGCCGCCAATATCGAAAAAGCTGAAGCACTGAAACCTGCAGGTGAGCGCCCGGCCGCGACAGCAGCCAAAGCCGAAGTGGCCACCCCCAATGCCAGAACCATTGAGGAAGTGTCAGCCCTGTTGAACATTGAAGCAGCACGCATTGCCAAGACCCTGATTGTGCGCGCCCATACGGACGATGACAAAGCACCGGCCAGCTTCGTGGCGCTCATCCTGCGCGGTGATCATGAACTGAATGAAATTAAAGCGGAAAAACACCCACTGGTGGCCAGCCCGCTGCAGTTTGCCACTGATGCAGAAGTGCAACACATTTGTGGCGCCGCACCTGGGTCTGTCGGCCCTGTGGGTCTGAGTATTCCGGTGATTGTCGACCACAGTGCCGCCCATCTGGCCGATTTTGTCTGTGGCGCCAATAAAGATGGCGTCCATTTGACAGGTGTGAATTTTGACCGCGATATTCAGAACTACCAGAGCTACGATTTACGCAACGTGGTTGAAGGCGATCCAAGCCCTTGTGGCAAAGGCAAACTGGTTATTCGCCGCGGTATTGAAGTAGGTCATATTTTCCAGCTGGGCGACCGGTATTCGTCTGCAATGAAAGCCGGCGTGCTGAACGAAGAAGGCAAACACCAGATCATGACCATGGGTTGTTATGGGGTGGGTGTCAGCCGTATTGTCGCCGCCGCCATTGAACAGAACCATGATGAATTTGGCATTAAATGGCCAGTCGCCATTGCCCCATTTACCGTAGCCCTGGTGCCGATGAATATGCACAAATCGGTGCGCATTCAGGACGCAGCCGAAGGGCTGTACAACGAACTGAGCGCCGCTGGGATTGAAGTGCTGTTTGATGATCGCAAAGAGCGTCCTGGCGTGATGTTTGCTGATATGGAGCTGCTCGGTGTGCCCTTCCATATCATCATTGGCGAGCGCAATCTGGATGAACAGAAGGTGGAACTGAAAAACCGCCTGACCGGTGAAAAGCAGCTGCTGAACCTGAACGAGGTTCAGGCAGTGCTGACATCACTGATCTAACCGGATATTGCGGGCTCTTCGAGCCCGCTTCGGAGCTGTGATGCATTTCTCCAGTCATACCATTGCCGAATTACAGGGGCTGAATTTTGCGCAGCGCATGCAGGTGATCCGTAAAGCCACCGATCAGCTGCCGACGCCGAAAAAACTGCTGTTGAATCTGCTGAAACTGGCCATTCTGATCCCATTGTTTATGTTGATCGCCCGTTATCAGCATATGGCCGATCTCGTGTGGATAGCGGCGCTGTTGCTGGCCTACCCCCTGCTGACCCGTCCGTTGACCTTTTGGCTGTGCCAGCCTTACCTGCGCCAAAGCAGAGCCCAGCTGAAGCTGGAAGGCCAAGGCTGACCATGCTGAAGTTCCTCTGTGATCTGGCCAGCAAAGAGCCGGTTTGCCCGTTACAGACCCGGGTCAGCCGTAAACAGCAGGCCATTGCCGAGCGGGAACAGGAACTGCTCGGCATTGCCTTTGAACTGGTCCGCCAGGAAGGTTTTGCCAACCTGACGATGGAGCGGCTGACCAAACTCAGCCCTTACTCCAAAGGCACTTTGTATAATCATTTTTGCAGCAAAGAAGATGTGATAGTGGCGCTGTGCAATGCCGCCATGCGGGAAGAACTGGTGCTCTACCGCAAGGCCAGAGAGTTTCGGGGCTGCAGCCGGGAAAAAGCGCTGGCCATGCATTTTGCTTATTTGCTGGCGTCCGAGCGCAACCCTGTGCTGTTTAATTGTGTACTGACCGCCAAAAGCCCTGTTGTACAGGAAAAAGCCTCGCAGGCACGCACCCTGATGCAGCAGGATCTGGAAAAAGAAATTACCCTGCTGATCGACAGCCTGCTGGCCCAGGCGGTCGCACAACAGGAGCTGGACAGTCCAACAGAATCATCATTAGAACTGATGGCCTTTGCCAACTGGGCCATGGCCTTTGGTGGTATAGCACTGCTGCTCAATGCCCGCGCCACCCACAGCATCAGCCGGCTGGATGGTATGAACCCATTTTTATTTAATCTCAATACCTTACTGGATGGCATGCAGTGGCGGCCACTCAGTGCCGATTTTGACTACCAGCACAGCTGGCAACGGGTCGCTCAGGAAGTCTTTTCTGTTGAAATGGCTGAACTTCCACTGCCATTTCAGCTCTGAGCCTGTTACAAATTCGAACTGTTGCTGTGGTAAAAGCGGATGTTTCCGGCCGTCATTTGTCCGTATAATGCCGCCATCCTGTCATCGTTCACTTAAGGATTTTCGTTGATGAAGCTAAGCATGATGCGTTTGATTGTTCCGTTGCTGGCCGTTGCTCTGGCCAGTGGTTGTGCCAGCACCACCAGCACAGAACCACAGGCCAACAGCGCCTACTCCGACCCAAGGGATCCGATAGAGCCCTTTAACCGTGGCGTCTGGGATTTAAACTACGACGTGCTGGATGCCTATATTTTGCGTCCGGCCACTGTAGGTTATATGACTGTGGTGCCCAAACCAGCCCGCCAGGGCATTGCCAATGTAGTGAATAACCTGGATGAGCCCGTGAATGTGGTGAATGCTTTATTGCAGTTCAAACCCAGAAGTGCAGTTATTGGCACAGGGCGTTTTGTAATTAACAGCACTTTGGGCTTGTTTGGTTTGTTTGATGTCGCTACCGCATTGGATTTAAAAGAACATGACGAAGACTTTGGCCAGTCACTGGCCGTCTGGGGTGTTCCTCATGGCCCTTATGTGATGTTACCCGCCATGGGACCAGGCACGGCGAGAGACGTCACAGGGCGTCTGGTGGACAATCTGTATTTCCCGGCCAACTGGCTCAACACACCACTGGCACTGACCAAAGCTGGCTTGAATATTCTTGGTGCCCGTGAGCAACTGATGTCCAGCGAACAGTTGCTGAAAGAATCAGTCGACCCGTACAGCTTTGTCAAAGAAGCGTACTTCCAGCGCCGCGCTTACGAAGTTCATGACGGCAACCCGCCAGCCGCCGAAGAAGATGAAGCTTATCTGGATGACTACCTGGATAACTGACCATGGTAAACAGAGGGCTGATATGCCCTCTGTGTTTTTTCTAATCTGCGCTTAGTTTTTCCACCACAGCGCTGGTGGCATTTAAGCCCGCCTGGGTGGCGCCACCAATCAGATACAACTCATTATTCAGCACCACAGCCCCTAACCCATGCCGGGCTGTGGCCTGTACTCCAGCTTGTTGCCATTCTTGTTTTTGCAGGTCAAAACGCCAGACTCCGGCATACACACCACCGCCTTTGGCATCAAAGTACTCACCGCCTATCGACCAAATGCCGTTTTGCCAGGCCACAGCGGCATGACCCGCCTGAGCCTGGGGTAAGTCGGGTAAGGACTGCCAGTGGGCTGTACTGGCCTGATAACGCCAAAAGCCAGCCAGATTGGCCGCGCCCATCTGACGGCCTCCCAACAGATAGCCGGCCCCTTCATGAGTTACCGAAGCTGCACTGTTGAACCGCAAAGGCAAGACCGGCTGCATACTGATACTGAAATCGGCCGGATTAAACACCCAATGCACGGACTGGTCTTGCTGGTCACCCCAACTGGCATTGGCCTCACCTTTGGGGCTGCGACCAGACAACAGGTGCACTTTACCGTCAAGCACAAAGCTGACAGTTTCAGTCAGAGGTTGGGGCAGCTGTGCTACTTTTTGCCAGCGTCCGGCGGTCAGTTCCAGTATGTCACTGCTGGCTGTCCAGTTGCCTTTATCCGCCAGCACAAAACCACCAAATAAAAACAACCGCTCTGCAACTGTCGCCAGACAGGCATGGTGCCGTCCTTCCGGCAAGGCAGGACCCATACTCCATTGGTTGCTTTTGGCGTCATACAGCTGCACAGCTGCTGTCATCTGACCTTGCTCCAGTGGCAACTGGCTGGCAATACCGCCGGCCACCACAATTTTACCCTGATACACCACAGGGTAAATTTCCTGCACTGCAACAGGCAAATCCGCCACTCGTTGCCATGGCAATTCTGCCTGCGCCAGCATGCTGCAGCCAAGCAACAGCACAACCCCACATCCTTTCATGATTTCACTCCCTCCAGAAACAACCAAGGGTATAAGTTGCCTTATACCCTTGGTCAATTTCAAGCCGACACTGCGTTATTCAGTTTTCGCGCGCTCAGCACCATGCATCCAGCGGACCAGAGTGCCAGACAACAGCCACAGCAGTGCAGCAAACACCACCAGGGCCACAGCAATACCACCAAAGACCACCAATAAACCGGCATCAGCCTGACGCACGCCCAACGAAGCGGCAAACTCCACCACGGCCGGGTTGTCACCGGCTGAGTCGGAATAAGCGCCAACGAAACCGGCGAGGTACTGTGCCACGGCAGGCATCAGGAACCAAATCCCCATCACCAGGGAAGCCAGTTTCACTGGTGCCAGCTTGGTCATCAGCGACAAGCCGACCGGCGAAATACAGAGCTCACCAAAGGTATGGAACAGGAAAGCCAGGGTCAGCCACAGCATGCTGGCTTTGGAACCTGGGCTGGTCTGCATCTCAAACACACCCATGATCAGGAAGCCAAAACCAATAGCGGTCAGCAGCATACCGAACAGGATCTTAATAGGCGCATCCGCCTGAATATTCCTTGAGCTTAACGTCACCCATAACCAGGCAAAGAAAGGCGCAAAGATGATAATAAACAACGAGTTCAGTGACTGAAACCAACCGGCAGGCACTTCAAAAGTACCGATAAAACGGTCAGTATGCGACAAGGCAAACAGGCTCATCAAACCACCTGCCTGCTCAAAGGCCAGCCAGAACATAGTCACAAAAATAAACAGGAATAACACCACACGCAGACGGTCAAATTCCACTTTGGTCAGTGGCGCCGCAGTCCCAGCTTCAGTGTGAGACAAAATACGGCCTGGTACTTTCCCTAAATCGCCCAGGTATTTTTGCGCAAACAACAGCTGAATTAATACCGACAGCGTCATACCTATACCAGCGGCTAAATACCCATAACGCCAGCCAAAGGCATCACTCTCGCCCAGAGACGAAGTCACCAGCGGCGCCAGAAAACCACCAATGTTAATACCCATATAGAAAATGCTAAAACCACCGTCACGGCGGGCATCACCTGGCTGATACAAATCACCGACTATCGCTGAGATATTCGGCTTGAACAGACCGTTACCACAGATAATAAAGCCCAGACCCACATAAAACAGATCCAGGCTGTGCGGTGTAGCAGCAAACAAGGTGAACTGGCCAGTGGCCATCAGAATGCCGCCAATAATGATGGAACGGCGTTGACCTAACCAGTTGTCGGCAATCAGACCGCCAAATAAGGTGGTGGCGTACACCAGGCCGGTGTAATAACCATAGGTCAGCAAGGCATCGCCATTGGTCATACCAAAACCTGGGTTGGTCGATTCAGTGGCGGCAACCAAAGTCAGGATCAACAGCGCGCGCATACCGTAGTAAGAGAAACGTTCCCACATCTCAGTGGAGAACAATAAAAATAGTCCTTTCGGGTGCCCGAACAGGGTGCCCGAAGCTGGAGGTTGATTCATAACGTGTTCCTAGAGTTCTGTTGTTTTAGTTATGTTGCGGGTCACAACCAGAGCGCTTCAAGCCTGCCTGAACAGCAGGCAAACTGCCGTGTTATAGCCGATTGGGCTGCAAATGAAAAGTAAAAACCAGCCACAGGGGGCTGGCTTTGGGATAACAGGGGTTGTTTGCTTAAAAATCAACCAACCCCCACATCCATCAGGGCTGCAGAGTCAGGCTCAGCTGCAGCGGCGAATTGGCCAAGTCCAACACGTCACTCCGCACTTCAGGGCCTTTTTCATCGTTCAGTACCTGGCCGGACAAGGACAGACGCGCCGTGATCTGCACCGTTTTGGCATTGCTTAACGCCCAGCCCTGCTGCATGGCATCGGCATCGGTCAGACGAATGTTCTGGGCGCCTTTAAAGGCGGGTAAACGTTTGACCGCCAGTGGCAAAGGCGGCCCTTCCACCGCTTTGGCAAACACAAACAAAGTTGCATTCTGGTAAGCCTGATACAACAACTCTGGAATATGCAATTGCAGTTCAATCACAGGGCCCGTCAGGCCAGCCTGATGTTGCCCCAGCTTTTGTTCGATCAAGGCGTAACGCGGGTCCTCTTTTTCCAGCTTCGGTAACAACAGTGCCCAGGCCTGCTGCGCCTGCTGCATATCGCCCCGCTCCTCAGCCACCATGCCTAACATGGACAGCGCATCTGTATTGCCGGGTTCCTGTTGCAGCACCCTGGCTAAAGCCCGGCCCGCTTTCCCCAGACTGTCTTCATCACCTTGCACCAGCAGGGCCTGACTGTAGCTGACCAGCAGGTTGACCCGGTTGGGGGTCAGTTGCAACGCTTTTTCAAACGCATCCACAGCATCGGCGGCCATGCCTTTAGACAAGGCAATACGGCCAATCACAAACCAGGCCACCGCATCGTCGCCTTCAGCCGCTATTTTGCTGCGCAGTGCTAACGAAAACAGCTGCACTTCCTGCTCGGTCAGCGGCTCGCCTTTATTTAGCAGCGCACGTTCACCATAAGACGGCAAATTGTCTTTGGCCTGCTGCCATTGCTGCAGTTGGCTGTAATGGCCGGTCAGGCTGTACAACCCTGCTGAACCGACAATCACCAGCAGCAGTGTGCCCCATAACCACCCCTGATTGGTTTTGTGCTGCACCGCCTGCAACTGCTCACGCTCCAGGTATTCCGCTTTTAAATCGGCGGCAGCCTGCTCGAAATCAGGTTCAGCCAGCTCGCCCTGACTGCGCGCCTGCGCCAGCAACTGCAGTTTCTGTTCAAATACCAGCAATGGGTTTTGCACTCTGTCCTGCCTGCGGCGGGCCAGCAGTAAAAATGCCAGGATCAGCAGGACCATACCGGCAAATGCCAGTAACATCGAACTCCAAATCATGGTTTTCTCCTGTACTGCGCAATCAGCTGATCCAGCTGCTGTTCCGCCGCATCCGGCGTTTGCGCTGCACTGTCGTTAGTCCGGCCGCGACGTCGCCAGAACACCGACAACAACAACACCAGCAACACCACCACCGGCACCGCCCACAACACCAAGGTGCTGCGATTCACCGGCGGCTGGTAATGCACAAAATCACCGTAGCGGCTTTTCATATAGGTCAGCACGTCTTCTTTGCTTTTGCCTTGTTTGAGCAGCTCCAGCGTTTTATTGCGCATATCCACCGCCACCACGGCATGGGAGTCAGCAATATTCTGGTTCTGGCATTTTGGGCAACGCAGCTCATGCGTCAGCTCTTTAAACAGAGCCTGCTGCGCGGCGGAATCAAATTCGGTTAACGCCTGAGGCGTATCTGCCGGGTTGGCAGCCAGCAACGACGGCGCCTGCAGCAGTGCAGGCAGCAACATCAGGGCAGTCATCCACTTGTTCATGCGTTACTCCTGTAGTGCCTGCCACTCTGACGCCAGCTTTTGCTGCCAGAGTTGCGGGTTGATATCGCCGATATGGTGGTAACGCACCACGCCGTTTTTATCGATCAAAAAGGTTTCCGGCGCGCCTGTCACCCCCAAATCAAAAATCAGCGAGCGGTCTTTATCCAGAATATTCCACTGGTAAGGGTCGCCATTCTGGCTCAACTTTATCGCTACCTCCTGCTGCAGGCGGGCCAGGTCAAATACCTCACCAAAAGCGGCGTCGGCCGGCTGCTCGTAATAGAGCCCGACAATAGTGACGCCCTGCCGGCGCAGTTCGGTCAGATACGCCAGTTCGGCATTGCAGGTTGGGCACCAGACACCCCAGACATTCAGCAGCAACGGCTTGCCACGTAAATCGTCGACGGTCCAGCGTTTGTCCGGGTCGTTTAAATCTGGCAGGCTGAACGCAGGTAAGGGTTTATTCAGTACCGACGACTCGCGCTCCATCGGGTTGGAGAACAGCCCGCTGAATAAAAACACTGCCAGGCCGAGAAACAAGGCCAACGGCAGGAAAAACGCCAGTTTACGCATCAGCAAGCTCCTTCTCTTTCACTGGACGGCGGTAACGGCGGTCCAGTAAGGCAATCAATCCACCCAGCGCCATTAATAAACCACCCAGCCAAATCCAGCGCACAAAGGGCTTCACATAGAGGCTAAGCGCCCAGGCGTTATCGCCCAGTGATTCACCCAGAGCCACATAGAGGTCGCGGCTTAAACGGGCATCCACCGCTGCTTCTGTCATTACAGTGCGCTGCACCGGATAAAAACGTTTTTCCGCATGCAGATGCGTGACGTAATTGCCCTGATAAGACACATCAATTTCAGCCGCTTCGCCACCGTAATTCGGCCCGTTAAGCTTGTACACTTCAACCAGCCGGAACTGATAACCGGCCAGTTCTGCGGTTTGACCCGGCTGCATCCGCACCTGAATATCTTCGCTGTAGGTTTTGGTCATCGCCACCCCAACCACCAGCACCGCAAAACCAATATGAGCCAGCGTCATGCCATAGTGGCTGGCGCTTAATTTGCCAAGACCAACGCCGACAGAGCCAAACTGTTGCAGGCGTTTAAGCAGTTCAAACAGCGCGGACGCCCCCACCCAGGCACCCAACAACAGGCCCATTAAGGCCAGATTGGCCTGAACCGACTGCAAGGCCGCCATAGTGCCCAAGGCCAGCACCAGCGCGGCAATCAGCACCAGGCTTAAAGGCTTGATTAAGGTTGCGGCCTGCTGCTGTTTCCAGCGCACCCAGGGGCCCAACCCCAGCAGCAAGGCAAAGGGGATCACCAGGTAATAAAACAGCTGATTAAAAAACGGCTCGCCAATGGAGATGGAACCCAGCCCCAGCTCTTTGTGCACCAGTGGGAACAGGGTGCCGAGAAACACCACCACCATAGCGGTCAGCAAAAATACGTTGTTGCCCCACAGCATCACTTCGCGGGAAAACAGCTCGTAGCGGGCCTGGCTGCGCACCGACTGCATCCGCAAGCCATACAGCAATAAGGAGCCACCGACAATCACCAATAAAAACGCCAGCAGGTACAAACCCCGGCTTGGATCAGACGCAAAGGAATGCACCGACACCAGCACACCGGAGCGCACTAAAAAAGCGCCTAATAAGCTTAAGGAGAACGCAGCAATCGCCAGCAGCACAGTCCAGGATTTAAAGGTGCCACGTTTTTCAGTCACCGCCAGTGAGTGAATAAGCGCAGTACCGACCAGCCATGGCATAAAGGAGGCATTTTCTACCGGGTCCCAGAACCACCAGCCGCCCCAGCCCAGTTCGTTGTATGCCCACCAGCTGCCGAGCATAATGCCAAGGGTCAGAAACATCCAGGCCGCCAGAGTCCAGGGCCGGGCCCAACGCGCCCAGGTGCTGTCAAAACGGCCGCCAATCAGCGCCGATATCGCAAAAGCAAAAGACACCGCAAAACCCACATAGCCCATATACAGCATAGGCGGGTGAATGATCATGCCAAAATCCTGCAGCAGCGGGTTCAGGTCGCGGCCATCGGCAGGGTAATAGGGCAAGGTGCTGGCAAAGGGGTTGGACATCAATAACACAAAGGCATAAAACCCCAGCGCTATCCAGCCCATCACACCCAGAATTCGGCCCTGCAGCACTAGCGGTAAACTGCGTGAAAACAACGCCACCGCCGCTATCCAGCCAGACAGGATCAGCACCCACAACAGCATCGAACCTTCGTGGCCGCCCCAAACCGCAGTCAGCTTGTAGTACCAGGGCAGCAGGCTGTTGGAATTGGCCGCCACATACGCAATGGTAAAGTCATCCTGGTAAAAGGAATAAGACAAAGCCCAGAAGGAAAAAGCCGTCAATAAAAACAGCGCATAGGCCAGCGGATGCCCCAGCTGCAAGGCTCCGCTTTGTTGTTTCAGACTGCCATACAGTGGCACCACAGCCAAAGCCAGTGACAACACCAGCGCCACTGTCAGCGCCAGCTGACCATACTCTGCAATCATGGGGTCTGGCCCTTGTCCTGTTGGGATGGCGGCACATGTTTTATGCCTTTCATCGCTTCGGCCACTTCAGGCGGCATGTACTCCTCGTCGTGTTTGGCGAGCACTTCCGAGGCTTTGATAGTACGGGCATCCAGTAAAACACCGGTCGCCACTATGCCCTGCCCTTCGCGGAACAGGTCCGGCAGAATGCCCTCGTACTCCACAGTCACCAGTGGACCTGTATCGACTAAATCAAACCGCACTTTCAATGAATTCGGATCACGTTTGACAGATCCTTTCACCACCATACCGCCAATCCGCAGTCGTTGGCCTAGTTCCGGTTTGGTTTTGTTTTTGCCTATCCCCTCCACCAGCTGGCTTGGGGTATAAAACAAATCAATGTTTTGTTGCAGCGCATAGAGCATGGCGCCTACAGCGCCCCCCACCAGCACAATCACGGCAGTGACCGCCAATAAGCGTTGTTTACGACGTGGATTCATTCGTTATGAGTCTCCTGATGTTGCCGCACCCGTTGCTCCCGCGCTGCTTTGGCGCGGATTTGTCGTTTTAATTGGTTATGCTCACGTTGGCTGAACCAGCCAAGACCGAGCAATAAAGCGTAAGTGACACCAAAGGACAGCCAGACAAAAACGCCATAACCGCCCATAGCCCAGAAGTCTGCCCAGGAAGAAAATGCCATCAGTTGCTCTCCACCAGCTGTCGGACCCAGGGTCTGTGTTGTTCGAATTTTAAGATCTGGCTGCGCAGACGCAGGCAGGTTAAAGCCCCCAGTAATAAAGCAAAGCCCAGCAAGCTAATAAGCAGTGGCCAGAGCATAGAAGCATCAATGGAAGGCTTGGCAAATTTGGTAATAGTGGCGCCCTGATGCAGGGTATTCCACCACTCCACTGAATAATGAATGATGGGTAAATTCACTACCCCGACAATGGCCAGCAAGGACGCCACTTTAATGCCACGCTGCTGATCCGAAAACGCACCGGCCAGTGCCAGCACCCCTAAATACAAAAACAACAGCACCAGCTCTGACGTTAAACGTGCATCCCAGACCCACCAGGTGCCCCACATAGGTTTGCCCCAGGCGGCACCTGTGACAAGCGCAATGGCGGTGTAGACAGCGCCTATAGGTGCAATGGCCAGCACAGACCACTGCGCTACCCGAATTTGCCAGACCAAACCGACAAAAGCGGCAACCGCCATGCTGCTGTAAGCGCCCATAGACCAGATAGCGGCCGGTACATGAATATGGATAATGCGGTAGGAATCACCTTGCTGATAATCGGCCGGCGTAAAGGCCAGGCCCCAGACGCTTCCCAGTAACAGGGTAAACACAGCACTCACCATCAGCCAGGGCAACAAACGGCCACAGAAGTGATACAAGGTTTCAGGTTTTGCATAAGGATCCAGCCAGCGGAACATATCACCCCACATTCATTTTTAATGCCTGTCGCACGGCCAGAGGCACCAGCGCCAGACTCAACAATAAAAACGCCAGCAACACAGCCAACTGACCACTGTAATCCAGGCCTGTTGCAGCAGCATCCATCGCACTGCTGGCAAAAATCAGCAGTGGTATATACAAAGGTAAAATAATCAGCGCCTGCAGCAAACCGCCTTTATCGGCCGCTGTGGTCAGTGCGGCCCCCAGCACACTCAATAAACTCAGTACCGGCGTGCCCAGCAACAGGGTCAGCACCAAGGCCTGATAACTGGCGGTATCCAACCCCAATAACAGCGCAATCAAAGGTGATACCAGCAGCAGCGGCACGCCGGTCGACAGCCAGTGGCAGGCGATTTTGGCCAGCACATAACGGCCAAGGCCGGTCTGAATAGCCACCAGTTGCTCAATCACCCCAAAGCGGTGATCCTCTTTAAATAAACGTTCGGCCGACAGCAACACCGACAACAAAGCCGCTATCCAAACCACGCCGGGAGCGATTTGGCGCAGCATATTAGGCTCTGGTCCAATGCCAAGCGGAAATAAACTCAGTACCAGCAGAAAAAATACCAGCGGATTCAGCCAATCCGCTTTTTGCCGCACCAACAGCGCCAGCTCCCGGCGCACTAACACCTGGCTTACCATCTGTACTGCAACTCCAGTTGGGCAAGTGCCTGATAATCGGATGATAACGCTTGATGACTGGTCAGCACCACGGCGCCGCCACGGGCACAATGCCGCTGGATCTGTTGCTCCAGCCGGGCGATCAGCTGTTTATCCAACGAAGTAAAAGGTTCATCCAAAATCCACAGCGGCCGCTCTGTCAGCCATAAGCGTGCCAACGAGACCCGGCGCTGCTGGCCGGCACTGAGCATATAACAGGGAATGTCTTCCAGACCAGCCAGCCCCAGTTGGCCCAACAACTGATAAGGATCGTAGTGGCGGCAGCCTAACAGGGCGGCCCAGAATTCCAGGTTTTGCAGCGCATTGAGTTGACTGTGGATGCCAGCCTGATGGCCGATAAAAAGCAGATGCGCGGAAAATTCGGCCGCCGATGCGGTGATCACCTGACCTCGAAAGCGGACCTGACCGGCTTCCGCATCAGCCAACCCGGCGATAATGCGTAACAAAGAGCTTTTGCCAGCGCCGTTTTTGCCCTGAATATGCAACACCTGTCCTTCTGGCAGGTCAAAGCTCAGCTGGTCAAATAACACTCTGTCCTGACGGACACAGCTTAGTTGTTCGGCGCTTAACAGAATCGACAAAACGCAGGCTCCGGAAAAAAGTGGCGGCATCTTAGCATATTGGTAATAGAATACGAATGCGCTGCGCGCCTGAACAGCGCCGACACAGGACAAAACTATGAATCAAATCAACCTTGATAGCCTTTTCCAGCCCCAGGCCAGATCAGCGCAAACGCTGGTGACACTGGTGCAGGAACAAAGTTATCAGGCGCTATTGAGTGTCGGAAAATCCCAGGGCAGTCTGACAGTACAGAGCCCAAGCGGCCCCTTAACACTCAGCTCAAGCGCATTAAAGCTGCCACAACTGCAGGGTCAGGTCACAGTGCAGTTCAACCCGACCCCGGCCGGTCAGCTGCAACTGCAGCTCAGCCAGCAGTTTGCCAGCCCACAAGCCATTCAGCTGAATCAGGCGCAGTGGTACCAACTGGTCAGCAGCCTCAGTCAGCAATTGCCGCAAACAGCGGTCAGCCTGCAGGTTCAGTTCAGGTCACACGACATGGCGCTGCTGCTCAAATTGCCAGCACAACACACGCCTGTGCGTCTGCCGCTGCCTGCGGTATTGCAACCTTTGCAGGCCCTGTTTGCGCAGCAAGCTGCCTCTCAGTGGCTCAATGCCAGATTGGAGTTCAGCCAGGGGGAGCTGAAATTGCAGGTGCAGCCAGAGGCAAAATGGCTCGCCAGTCAAACGGAAGAAATACAGACCAGCCTCAGTCAACTGGCCACTAAAGCAGTGCGACTCACTCCATCGCCGGCTGTACAGGCCCAGTTGTTACCGGCACTCAGCCACAAGCTCAACCAGCAACTGGGCCACACAGCAGTCCCTTTGTTACAACTGCAGCAGCTGGCATTACCCATTGCGCTAAAACAACAACTGGCCGCACCGGCTTATCAGCTGCAGCTAAGTTCAACAGGTCAGTTGCAATTAAAGGCACCACTGCAACAGCAGACGGTCATCATCGAATCGCCCGGAAAATCTGTGCAACTGCAACCTGCGCCTACCGAACAGACAATGGCTCAGCATCCATCCAACGCCCGTGCTGCTCCACTAGCGGCACAGGCAATCACAGCAGCAGAGCCCTTTGCAGGTACAACCAAAAATCAACCCCAGCACGCAGAAGCCTTAGTTCCAGGCAAAGTACTGCAGCCAGAAAGGCCTCAATCACAGGCAGTGCCATCGCAGCTGCCAGCCATCAATCAGCACGGTGCAGTCCAGGCAGCGCCCGTGCCGCTGAAGCTTGAAGCCTCAACGGTGAACCAGGCATGGCGTCAGTTGCTGCCACTGCTGCCAGAACAATGGCAAGAACTGCCCGACAGCCCGGATTTACCGCCTGTGGTCCGAGAGTTGCTGCAACAAGTCCGTCAATGGCAACCTGACCCACTAAAACCACAGCTTGCCAAAGAACTACCCGAACAATTACAGGCCTTACTGCAGTTCAGTCCTGCCATGGTATTGCCCGGCACTGCGCCCACTAACGCGGCGTCTGGCCTGGCCCTGGCGCTGCAATTATTACTCGGACGGGTCAATTCAGGCTCCCAGGAAAAAACACCGGTCAAAGAAGGCAAACTGAAAGAGCTGGTACAGCAACTGGACAGCCAACAAAGCCTGGACTTACTGAAGAAACTGTCCTCGCACAGTGCGTCGGTGCAACAGGCTCAACTGGCCACAGTGGAGCAACAAGCGAAAGAGCCGCTGCAGCAACTCTATTTCGCCCTGCCGCTTAATGGTCAGCATCAAAGTGATCTGTGCCAGATTGTGATTACCGAGCGGGAGCCTGACCCTGAACAACGTCAGGCCGGCGGCTCCGGCTGGCAGCTGACCATGAAGTTTGACTTAAAAATTCTTGGCAATCTGCTGGTGATCAGTCAGTTAGCGGGCCCCAACCTGAGTTTGCAGCTCTACACCGACAACAATACCGCCTTGTTGCTGGCGGAAAAGTTTTTGCCTCTGCTACGGGACCGGCTGAAAGCTCAGGGCCTGCAGCTGGGCGAAACCCGCTGTCAGTTGGGTAAAATTCCGGACAGCCTGATGCCCAAAACCACCAGCTTACTTGCGATACGGGTCTGAGATGACAGAAAAAAATGACAAAGCCCAGTCAGCCGTTGCGCTGGCTTATGACGGCGAACATGCGCCGCAAATCGTGGCCAAAGGCCATGGCGAGCTGGCCGCCGACATACTGCAGGCCGCCAAAGAACATGGGGTTTTGGTGCATGAAGATGAAGAACTGGTGAAAGTACTGCAGCGCATTGAACTTGGTGATTCCATTCCCAAAGAGTTGTTTGTCATTATTGCCGAGCTCATCGCCTTTTCTTATGTGCTGCAGGGCAAATTTCCGGATGAGTGGCACAATATTCATCAGCGGATTGATTTAAAAAGCTGACGGCTGCACCTGCAGTACCCGGGCTGCAGCAACAGCAGGATGGGAAATACTCAGGTTTAACTCCGTCAGCAGACTGAAACTGTCAGTTCCTTCACTGACTTCCAATAAAAACTCCAGGCAAGGCTCACCATGCCAGTGCAGCGCCCGCAGCAAATGCCAGTCGCTCAGCTGGACATGGCTCAGGGTATGGCCGCAGTCCCGCGCTACTTCGTCCAGATCCGCGTCGTCGTCCGACAGTTCTACACCGATACAGGCATGCAATTTCATCACAGTCTCTCTTCTTTTGTCAGGTCTGATCCTCAGTGTACCAAGAGACAGCCAAAAAAAAGCCGCATCATGCGGCTAAAAGTTCATGAAACTTGGAGAATGATCCGTTCAGTAGTAGATATCTCCCTTTTGATGCAGCTGAGGTTCGTCCAGCAATTCATCAAAAGAGACGGCCATGTGACGTTCCTTGTCGTCCAGATCGGATAAATACACAGCTCTGTCCTGTGCGTCAATCCAACTCACCACTCCGACCCCTTTTTTGGTCTGGCAAATCATGCCCAGCTTCAGCTCAAGTACATTCATCACACAACCTCCGACTCAGTCACAGACAAAAAGTTAGACTGCTTTTACCGCTCTTATGAGCTCCGACCAGTGGGGTTGCACTTTAAGTCTATGAACAGAAACTGAATTTAATTTCCAGCATGATCGGACTGAACAGCAGCCCTTGAATACAGACAGAAACAACGCCAGATCCACCTATTAGACGAAAGTTCTGGTTTTTTATTGCAATTCAAGCTTTTAGAATAACCTAGAAAGCTTTACTCTGGTGTCGCCAAGCTAACAAGGGGTTTTATGCCGCAGATCATCAGTAATACCGCCATTAGCCAGGTGCTGCTGGTTCTTATTCTCGCCGCCGGCGTGTTCTTTTTTATCGGTTTTCTGGTGCCTGTTCTGGCCGCGCTGATTATCTGCTTTGCCAGTTGGCCTTTGTACCGCCGTTTACTTGGGTTCTGTCGCCACAATACAGCGCTGGCCGCCAGTCTGGCCATTTGTGCCATATTGCTGGGGTTGATTGCGCCTTTGTCCCTGGTGTTCTCTTATGCGGCTGACGAAATTCGCGGTTGGGTGCAATGGCTGGTCGATGCCAACCAACATGGAGCCCCTGTGCCACAGTGGGTGCAGGATTTACCTATGGTTGGAGCCTCGTTGGCAGAAGAGTGGCGGCATTATTTATCAGAACCGCACCAGCTCGGTCAGGTGGTCAGTTTATTCAGTGGTGAGCAACTGGGTGGTTTATCCAAACTGGTGCTGAGTTTTGGCTTAAATTCCGCCGGGTTATTACTGACCTTACTCTTTATGCTAATCACCTTGTTTTTTCTGTACAAAGACGGCGAAAAACTGGCCGTACAGCTGGACACTGTTGGTGAGCGTATATTGCCAGACCGCTGGAACCGTTTTTCCCGTGTGGTGCCCGCCACTGTCAGTGCCACCGTCATTGGCATGACGCTGATTGCCATAGGCGAAGGCGTGGTGCTGGGGGTCGCGTATTGGATCGCCGGAGTACCTTCCCCTGTCGCTTTTGGGGTACTGACTGGCTTTATGGCACTGATCCCAGGTGGGGCTCCGCTGTCTTTCACTCTGATTTCGCTGTACCTGGTGGGCAGCGGTGACATAACCGCAGGGGTCGGCTTATTTCTTTGGGGCAGCATTGAGCTGTTTATTGTCGATAAAACCATCCGGCCCACCCTGGTCGGCGGCCCTGTGAAACTGCCCTTTCTGCCCACCTTCTTTGGTCTGGTGGGTGGCGTGAAAACCATGGGCATGGTTGGCCTCTTTGTTGGCCCTGTGCTGATGGCACTGTTGGTGGCCATCTGGCGCGAATGGCTGCATGAAGAGCCGAGAAAAATGCCGCTGATGTAACTACAGACTGTTGAAGCATGAAAAAAGCCAGAGCAGTGCTCTGGCTTTTTCTATGCGGCAGTCCGTTAGATCCGGGTGCGTTTTTTCGGCGCTGGTCCCTTCGATTTTGGCTTAGGGCTGCGCTGCTCGGCCGGTTTAGCTTTTGGCGCTTTTTCTTCCTTCGCTGGCTTTTCACCGCTTTTCACCGCGATCTGGTGCTTACGCACCGCGCGTTTAATGGACGCCATACGGCGACGGCGCTCGTCGCGGTCTTCCGGTTTGGCCAGACTTTCGGTTTCAGCAGTCAGATGAACCAACTTGCGCAGGTAATTCACTTCTGCCAACGGGTATTCACTGTAACCACCGGCCGGTAAATGCTTTGGCAGCACCAGGTCGCCATAACGCACACGCATCAGGCGGCTGACCACCACGCCCTGCGACTCCCACATCCGCCGTACTTCACGGTTACGGCCTTCAGTCAGCACCACATGGTACCAGCGGTTAATACCTTCACCGCCCATGGCTTTGATTTTTTTGAAGTTGGCTTTGCCGTCTTCCAGCTCCACGCCCATCCGCAGTTTTTGGATCATCGCATCCGTCACGTCACCAAAAATCCGCACCGCGTACTCACGCTCCACTTCAAACTTCGGGTGCATTAAGCGGTTGGCCAGCTCACCGTCTGTGGTAAACAGCAATAAACCACTGGTATTGATATCCAGACGTCCTATCGCAATCCAGCGGGCGCCCTGAATTTTTGGCAACCGTTCAAACACCGTCGGCCGCCCTTCAGGATCGGTACGGGAACAAATTTCGCCTTCCGGCTTGTGGTAAGCAATGACCCGGCAGATTTGTTCGGTCTCAGCGGCAATTTTTACCGGATGGCCGTCCAACCGCACCTGTTGGGTTGCCGTGACCCGGTCGCCGAGATGGGCCACTTTGCCATCTACTGTGACACGTCCAGCACTGATGTACTCTTCCATCTCACGGCGGGATCCGACACCGGAACGCGCCAGCACTTTCTGTAGTTTTTCACTCATTGGTTGTGTTCTCTTCAGTCATCACGACTGGGTTAAAAAAATCGGGCTTGTCGGAAAACTCCGTCAAGGCCGGTAACTGGCTTAAATCCTTTAAACCAAAATAGTCTAAAAACTGCGCTGTGGTGGCATATAAACCTGGCCGGCCCGGCACTTCTTTGTGTCCCACCACTTTGACCCAGTTGCGATCGAGCAAAGTCCGCATAATTTGGGTCGACACTGTCACACCACGCACTTCTTCAATTTCACCACGGGTAATGGGCTGGCGGTAGGCAATCAGCGCCAGAGTTTCCAGTACAGCCCTGGAGTACCTTGGGCTGCGCTCAGGCCACAGCAGCGCCAGATAATCGCTTAAATCGGCGCGGGTCTGAAAACGGTAACCACTGGCCGTTTCGGTCAGCTGAATACCCCGGCCGGCGTAATCCTGTTGCAAAGCTGCCAGCGCGGTCTGAATCCGCTTTTTACTCAGGTCAAAAACCTGTAGTACCGAGTCCTGCAATTCGGCAATCGACAAGGGTTTTTCCGACGCAAAAATAGCGGCTTCCAGTAACTGCAGCAGCTGCTGTTCATTAATGCGTCTGGCCATCTTGTTCCCTGCCTGAGCTAAAAAGGCGGCTATTATGCCAATTTGACGTGGATCTGACCATAAACTTCCACCTGGATCACCTGCACCAGTTTTTCTTTCACCAGCTCCAGCACCGCCAGAAAGGTCACCACCACCCCGGCGCGGCCTTCGGAAAGGTCAAAACAGTCTTCAAAATTCAGGTAACCACTGCGGCCACGCAACAACTCCAGAATGCGGCTCATCCGCTCGCGGGTCGACAGCGCTTCTTTTTTAATCTGATGGTGCTGGAAGTCTTTGGCGCGTTTGGCAATGTCAGTCAGTGCAGACAACAACTCCTGCATCGACACTTCGGGCAGGATCACAAAAGGGCTAAAATTGTCGGCAAGCTCCGCCTGCCCGCTAAAATGGTCGCGCTCCAGCCGTGGCAGCAGGTCAATGTCCGACGCCGCCTGACGGATCACTTCGTATTCCTGCAGGCGGCGGATTAAATCCGCTCTGGGGTCTGCCTCTTCGTCGCTGCCCAGTGAATGCTGCGGCAACAGCAAGCGGGATTTAATTTCGGCCAGCATCGCCGCCATCAGTAAATACTCGGCCGCCAACTCAAAATTCATTTCCTGCATCAGGTTGATGTATTCCATGTACTGCAGGGTGATTTCGTTGACCGGCAAGTCGACAATATCAAACTTGTGTTTGCGAATGATATAAAGCAGAAAATCCAGCGGGCCTTCAAAACTGTCGAGCAGCACTTCAAGTGCCTGAGGCGGAATATACAAGTCCTCCGGTTTTTCCAGCACGGCCTCACCGCGGACAAAAGCCAGCGGCAGCTGATGCTGTACCGTCAAGGATTCAAATTCGGCCTGCAGCTCGCTCATCAGTGCTGTTCAGGTTCAGACAAAAGCTGAAGCATCGCCCTGGCCCTGACGCACCAGTACAGGGAAATCCTCGGACAGGTCAATGACTGTGGTGGGCGCTTCGGCTATGACACCGCCGTGGATAATTAAATCGACCTGACGCTCCAGTTGGTGGCGCATATCGTCCGGGTCTGCTTCGGCAAAATCCTGGCCTGGCAACACCAGCGAGCTCGACATTAGCGGCTCACCCAATTCGGCCAGCAGCGCCAGCGCAATTTTATTGTCCGGAATACGCAGGCCCACGGTTTTTTTCTTTTCGTTCAACAGGCGCCGCGGCACTTCTTTGGTGCCTTTGAGAATAAAAGTAAAAGGACCTGGCGTATGGTTTTTAATCAGCCGGAAGGCGGTGTTTTCCACTTTGGCGTACACCGACAGCTCCGACAAATCGCGGCACATCAGGGTGAAATGGTGTTCGGTGTTCATCTGACGGATTTGCAGAATACGCTCCAGCGCATCTTTGTCGCCAATATGGCAGCCCAGTGCATAACCCGAATCGGTCGGGTACACAATAACGCCGCCCTGCTGAATAATCTGCACCGCCTGCTTTAACAGACGCTGCTGCGGGTTTTCTGGGTGAACATAGAAAAACTGGCTCATAAGTGCTTCTTTTTACTCAAAACTTTGTATAGAAATAGCAAGGCTTGCGGTGAAACTCAAGCCTGCGCGGCCCGGAACTGCGACCAGTTGTGCCACACCGGGATAATATCATCGGTAAAATACAGCTGCTTCCCCAACTCGTTCCAGGGCGTGGGCTGGTGAAAATCAGAGCCAGCTGACGCCGTTAAACCAAACTTCTTCGCCAAATCCCAGACCTGACGTTTTTGCACCGGGGTGATTTGCGCGGACGCCACTTCAATGGCCTGGCCCCCAGCGGCAGCAAAAGCTTCGGTCAACCGGGTGAGGTAGCGGCCATTCAGGTTGTATTTCAGCGGATGCGCCAGTACTGGCACCCCACCTGCGTCTAAAATCCACTGCACAGCCTCGGCCAGCGCCACCCAGTTATTCGGCACATAACCTGTTTTGCCACGGCCCAGGTACTTTTTAAATACACCGTTCATCGAGGGGGCTTTGCCTATCTCCACCAGGTAACGGGCGAAATGCGTGCGGGTCAGCGCGGCACCATCGGCAATACGCAGCACGTTGGGCAATACGTCAGGAATTTTGTTTTTCTCCAGCCGGCGCGCCATTTCTTCGGCGCGTTCCAGTCGGCGCTGCTGTTGTGACGCCAGCCGTTGTAAAAACTGCGGGCAGTCCGGGTTGATATTCAGCCCGACAATATGAATTTCAAACTCCTGCCAGGCGGTGGAAATCTCCACGCCATTCACCAGTTGCAACGCCAGTTGCTGCGACGCAATAGCCGCGTTCGCATCCGCCAGACCGGCCACAGTGTCGTGGTCAGTAATAGCCAGCACATCCACGCCCTTTTCGGCGGCGCGGGCCACCAGCTGTGCCGGGCTTAGCACACCGTCAGAACAGGTGGTATGGCTATGTAAATCAAATCGCATTGCGGCTACTCATCAGAAAACAGCCGCCATTGTGCCATGCCAGGGGCCTCAGGTCTTGTCTTTTGCGTTTCATGACAAAGTGGCAGACCCAGTGCCGGGGGAAGTTCAGTGCGCGGCCGGCGTTTTAACTGACGGCAGAATCAAACTCAGTACAGAGTGCGCAGGTACACGGACTGCATATGGCAAAGGTTGCTGGTCCAGAGTCAGGTTCAGCGCCTGAGCGTCTGCATTGCGGTTAAGCAACAGCAGCGCCACCTGACCATCAGGCCGCAGGTAAGCAATCTGATGCATATCCGCCAGCGCCAGGCTGGAGCCTATCCGCACCGAGCCCGGCGGCACCACTTTGCTGGCCTGGCCGATAATGTAATAGGCCACATTGCGGCTAACCTTATCGCCGTCAATGGTCAGCGCGCCTTTACACAAACTGCAGCCACCTGCTGTATAGGGTTTAAACTCGCTGTCGGCCGCCAGGTTCCATTCCAGCACGTTGCGGGCCCAATTGGCCGGAGCGCCGATGATCAGATGCTCAGTGTGCCACAGCAGGTTGTCGGCAAACTCCGACTTTCCGCCAACCCACTGCTCGGTAAAATAAATATGTTTATCCGGATGCGCTGCTTTTAGCTCGGCCAGATTGCTAATCTCACCGCCGTACAGATGAAAGGCTGAGCCATCAATAAAGGGCTTGGCCACCGGGTCGTTCAGCACCGTAATGGCGTACTCCACGTGGTCAGTGTTGTGGTCATAAATAATAATTTTGGTGTCCAGTCCGGCCGCTTTAAATGCCGGACCCAAATGGCGGCCGACAAACTTGGCCTGATCCCAGGCGTGCATTAGCAAGCTTGGGTTGTTGCCATCATGCAGTGGTTCGTTTTGCACCGTTACCGCGTCAATTCGTACCCCATGCGCCGCCATCGCCTGCACATACTTGACAAAATAGTTGGCGTACACCGGAAAGTACTGCTCCAGCAGCTCGCCGCCCACAGTCGACTGATTACTCTTCATCCAGACCGGTGGCGACCAGGGACTGGCCAACAATTTAATCGTCGGGTTAATCGCCAGAATTTGTTTTAACAGCGGCAGCAGGTACTGCTCATCCGCACGAATTGAAAACTGCTTCAGCTCTGGGTCCGTCTGGCCAGCCGGCAAATCGTTGTAGCTAAAAGGTTTCGGGTCTAAATCAGAAGCACCCAGGCTGAGCCGTAAATAACTGACCGCCAGGCCTTCGGCACCAAATAACTCCTGCAGTAAGGCTGCCCGGCGTTCAGCACTAAGTTGCATCAGGTGTATAGCGCTGCCGCCGGTCAGGGTATAACCAAAACCCTCCATTGACTGAAAACGTTCAACGGTGTTCAGACGAAGCTCCGCCTGACCAGCCTGAACTGGCTGCTGCCACGACCAGTCGGAACTGAGCAGGTACTGTTGATCGGCGCTGGTCAGGTACGAAGTGGCAGGAGCCGCCAGCGCGGGCAATAACATAGCGTAACCCAGAGCCAACAGGCCAAGGGAACGGGACAAAAGGGTCATAAACAAACCTCTAGGTTGATGCCATAAATCGGGCAATAAAGTCTTGGTGTTTGGGCATTTGCTCCACACAGCTTTGGATCACCGCTGCGGTCGACGCGGCAAAGTCCCGCAATTGTGCTTCAGGTTTTAAATCCACCAGCGGGTCATAACGGGCGGGCGATAAGCCCTGGCCCAGCAGCACCTGTACCCAGCTGTCTTCGCGAAACAGCTCATCAGCAACCCGGTGCACCCGGCCATAAGCGCTGAAGATCGCCAGTTTTTGCGCCAGCGACTGCGGCACCTGCATGCGGCGGCAATAGCGCCAGTATTCGCTGTCACTGCGATCAGTCACCTTGTAATGCGCCACAATAAAGTCACGGATTTGCTCTATTTCGGTGGCCGCCAGCAGGTTGTAATGGTCGATATTGGCCTGGGCAAAGCTTTTGTCCGGAAACAAATTCACCAGCCGGGTAATGGCGGTTTGCACCAAATGCAGACTGGTCGATTCCAGCGGCTCCAGAAAACCGCTCGACAAGCCGATGGCTACACAATTGCCCCACCACATTTGTTTGCGTTTACCTGTGGTAAAGCGCAATAAGCGTGGTTCATCCAGTGGTGGCGTAGTTAAGCCCGCCAGCAATTGGTTTCTGGCCTCATCGTCCGAGCAAAACTCAGAACTGAACACCAGGCCATTGCCGGTGCGGTGCTGCAGCGGTATACGCCATTGCCAGCCAGCACTATGCGCGGTCGAACGGGTGTAAGGCGGCAGCTCGGCCAGGGCTTGGGTGGGCACCGCCCAGGCGCTGTCATTTGGTAACCAGTGGCTCCAGTCGTCGTAGCCCACCCCTAAGCTTTGCCCCAACAACAAAGCGCGGCTGCCAGAGCAGTCGATAAATAAATCGCCTTGCACCTGACGACCATCATCAAGCAATAAATGGCGGATATGGCCTGTCACTTCATCTCGCGCCACATGCGAAATCAGCCCTTCGACTCTGATCACGCCACGCTGCTCAGACAACTGACGCAGGTAACGGGCATAAAGCCCGGCGTCAAAATGGTAGGCATAAGCAATTTCACTGACCGGTGATTGTGGCCGGTTCGCATCAGCAGGCATAAATTTATGCTGCTGCGCCATACAACTGGCAATGCAGTAGTGCTCAAATGGCCGCGCCTGCCCCAACCGCTGCAGCTTTAGCCAGTACTGATAAAAACTCAGCCATTCCCACTGCCGGCCCAAAGCACCAAAGGCATGAAAATAGCTGTGGTCTGGTGTTTTCCAGCCAACAAATTCAATACCCAGCTTAAAGGTGGCCCCTGTGGCTTTAATAAAACTGGCCTCATCGATACCGGCCAGATGATTAAACAGTTTGATCGCCGGGATAGTGGCTTCCCCTACCCCGACCGTACCAATCTGTTCAGACTCCACCAGCGTGATCGCGACCCGACCTTGCAGTAACTTGGATAGCAAGGCCGCGCTCATCCAGCCGGATGAGCCGCCGCCGACGATCACAATGTGCTTAATGGCTTCAGACATTGTGACGTCTCTCTCAGAGTTTGTAGCTGACACCAAAAAGGAACTGGCGACCATACTCTTCGTACACTTCCGGGAAGTGGCCGCCATTTTCCTGCAGCGTACTTAACCTGGTGGTGTACGGTGAATTGGTCAGGTTATTCACCTGGAACAGCACCGTCAGGCCATACAAATCGCCTTCCTGGAAGCTGTAGCTCAGCTGAGCATCCACTTGTTTATCCGCCAGCACTTCGGTGTAACCCCGGGTGGCAAACAGCTGCACCACTTCGCCACGGAACTCCGAGCGGTAGCGCGAGTTCAGGCGGGCAGAGAAGCCGTCTTTTTCGTAGTAGAAGGTTAAATCACGCACCCGGTCGGACAAGCCGGGCAGTTTATTCCCGCTGGACGGGCCGTCCGGCCGGATGTCCGAGTCCGCCCAGGACTGGCTGCCAATAAAGCCAAAACCATCCAGTGGCTGGTAAAACTGGCCTAAATCCAGTGACATACTCAGCTCCAGGCCACGAATATTGCCGCCCTGTCCATTGGCTGGACGGCTCATATTGCCAATAGGGCTGACCGGCTCAATGTTGGAATTGTTCGGTGCGTTGCTAAAGTCAAAATCAAAGTTCTGGGTGTAAATGTAACTGTCGAGTTTCTTATAAAAGGCACCAAGCGCAACATAGCTGGTGCCTTCCAGATACACCTCGTAGGTTAAATCCACTGCTTTGGCACGCCATGGCTCCAGCTGCGGGTTGCCGCTGCTGCCACTCCAGCGCCGGCTGTCGACCGATACCCCGGCGGTAATATTGGCGCGCATTTCGTCCATTCGCGGCCGCGCCATGGTTTTGCCCAGGCCCAACCGGATAAACTGATCATCCAGCACTTCCAGCCCCAGGTTCAGCGCCGGTAACAGGTCGTTATAGGAGGCGCCACTTTCCACCTGGGTCAGGGTCGCCGGATCATCCGGGTTGTAATCACTGGCCAGGAAGCCACTCGACAGCTGATCCGTCTGCACAAACTGAGTGCCGATATTGCCCTTTAATGGCCGGCCAAACAGCTCCGTATCCAGGTTCAACCGGACAAAACTGGTCAGCACCTCTTCGTCCACACTCCAGGCTTTGTTCCATCTGTTGGTGTCCAGAATGGGTTCGATGTCGTAATAGCGGTCGACCGTTTTCAGAATGTCGTAAGAAATCACCCCGGGAATACCGGCAAAGGCCAAGGAGGTGGGGCTGACCAGCAAGGTCGGATCGATACTAACCGGCGTACGGCCGTTTTTCAGGAATAAATCGTTGTCATCCACCAGCTTGTTTTTGCTGCGTTCGGTGTAATTCGCACCTATATCAAATGAGCTGAAGTGTTTGCCCAGCATGCCGTCGGTTAAATCGTAGCGGCCGCTCAGCTCCACGGCTTTGACGGTCTCTTTCACATGAGGGTAACGGATAGAACCGTCGTGGCCCCAGCCGCCCCAAGGCGCCGGATCGCTCAGCTGCACTTTGTTCACGTCAGTGTAATCGGTGGCCGGTGTATAGGTCGGGAAGCCATAGGGCTGCAGGTTAAACTGAATGGAGTCAAAACTGCCACTTGGTGCCAGGCCGGCATAGGTTTCCAGCACCTGCTCATCGCGCTCGGAGCCCGAATACGACAAGTCCGCTTCCAGTGTCCAGCGGTCCAGCTTGAACTGAGTATTCCAACCCAGCGCTTTTAATTCGTCGTCTCTGGTGTTGTTGTCGTTACGCAGCACAGGGCGCAAATTGGTCGCGGTGCCACTTTGCACCACTTTAGTACCACCAAAATTAGCAAAGGTCGGGTTTAAAAACTCCATGCCATCGCCTGTCCATTGGTTGGTAAACCACATAGCGCCACGCATCACTTCGTCTTGCTCAAACTTGGAATAGTAGGCGTCGATAATGCTGTGCACCTGATCGCTTGGCTTGTACTCCAGCACCGCCATCAGGCCATCCCGCACCTGACTGCGCGCCACAGCGGTGACCTCCTGACCGACCAGGCCCAGCGCGTCGTCGTTGTCGGTGCCAGCCAGCGCCTGGTCCACCGTATTCCACTCCCAGGCTTTGTAATGTTTTACCTGAGTGGGTGTATCCATATGGGCAAAGCCAATGGCCAGGCCAACAGTGTCGTCGGCAAACTGGTCAATATAAGACGCGCTGCCGCGCCAGCCATCGGCCGACACTTCCGGATGCATTTGGTCAAACGAGCTTTTCTCGCCACGCAGGTTAAACACCAGGGCTTGTTCGCCATAGGCCAAAGGGCGGATGGTACGTAAATCGACGGTGCCGGATAAGCCCATGCCAGCAATGGCCACGTCTGAGGTTTTGTACACCACGGCGCCGTTAATCAGCTCGGATGGGTACTGATCGTATTCCACCGCCCTGTTGTCACCGGCGCTGGCCTGCTGACGGCCATTTAAGGTGGTAGTGGAGAAATCTGGTGCCAGACCCCGAATCGAGATCACCTGCACCCGGCCATTGACCCGCTGACCGGCGAGGCCTGGTAAACGGGTTAACGATTCGGCAATACTTTGGTCCGGCAATTTGCCAATGTCTTCGGCAGACACAGCTTCCACCACACCAATTTCATTCTTTTTAATATCGATGGTGGTTTCCATACTGCGGCGAATGCCCTGTACCAAAATCACTTCAACCTGCTCTTCGGCCTTCGGTGTGGGTTGTTGTGCCATCACCGCCGACGGCAACAGGCTTACCCCGACTGCCACCCCTAAAACCTGTGAAATTGCCACACCCAATTTGCTTTTATTCATCTTGTTATCGTCCTTCTCCCGTTGATGAGCGCCCGCATGTTCTGTGCATGCTCTGACGTTATCCTGACACTAGCGCTGAGCCTCTCTTTTGTCGTTTGAACTAGGTCATACCTGAAAATTTTTGCATTATTGGCAGGTTCGAATAAAGTCGAACCTGCACAAATTATTGATTTAAAACAGTAAAGCCTCTTGCCGTTGGCAATCATATAGACGCATTATTTTTATGCATAACCTGCACAGAGTCCGGCATGCGCTGCTCTCCGTTTTCATGTTAACCACAACCTGCCTGAGCATTCAGTGTGCTGAACAAGGCCAAAAGGCAGCGACCGACAAAGCGCTTGCTCTGGGCCAGAGGCAGAGGCATAGTGAAGAGCAATTGCATCGTCAGAATGTGATGGTTTGCTAAAGAGACCGGCACTCAAGCCCGTCCGACAACAGGTTATTTGGGGATATGGATACCATTCTGTTTAACTTCCATGACTTGCTCATGGTGGTCACTGCCTTTGAATGCTTACTGCTTGCGGCACTACTGGCAGCCTCTGCCCGCACACCGTCGCTGAGCAATACGCTCTTGATCGCCTTTCTGCTTTGCCATTTTCTGATCCCACTGCACGAACTGATGTTCTGGGGTAAACAATTTCGCATCTGGTTGCTCGATATTTCGCCCGATCTGTTTTTTATCTTCAGCTTTGCCTATTACCTGGACGGACCTTTGTTGTACTTTTTTGTGCGGGCGTTGCTGTATAAAGATATCCAGCTCAAACCCAAACACAGCTGGCATTTACTGCCCTTAGCGCTGTATTTGCTGCATATGCTGGTCAGTTTCTACCTGCAGCCAGACGGCGTGCAGCATCAGTTGATTGAAACTCAGCATATTGCCTATTCATCCCCTCACCTTTATGTGGAAACCCTGGGCCGCTTTGTCCGCATGGGGTATCTGCTCTGGTGTTTTATGCTGGTGTGGAACTACCGACAACAACTGCGGCATGAACAGGCTGATTTAAAAACCTCGGACGTGGCCTGGCTGAAAATCATGCTGCTGTCATTTTTGCTGATCTTCGCACTGGACACAGTGCTGGTCTGCCTGAAACTCTATGGCTTTCTGGCTGACGATTTTGATATGGACTTGCTGAATGTGGTGGGTTTAAGCAGTTACTACCTGAACTTTGTGGCACTGAATATTCTTATTTTTCTGCGTTTTACTTCCTTTGTGACGGTGGAGCCGGTCAGCGAACAACCGCTGTTTGAAGCCAAAGAAGAAAACACCGCCGTCTTTGATCAGCAGATCGCCCAGCGGCTGGAACAGCTGATGCGTGAACAGAAGTTTTATGCCAACCCGGACATCACCCTGGACAAACTGGCAGCCGCCGCTGGCTACCCGGCGAAAAAAGTGTCACTGACCATCAAACAATGCCATCAGCAGAACTTTTACGAGTACATCAACAGCTACCGTATTGCCCAAGCGAAGACATTGCTTGCCGAACATGGACCAGATGCCAAAAGCATTACCGATATTTATTTTGCGGTGGGTTTTAACAGCAAGTCGGTGTTTAACACTTTCTTTAAACGGCTCGAAGGCGTCACCCCCAGCCAATACCGCGAGCAACAAAACCCCATGCCCGGCAACTCCTCAACCTAATACCGGCGAGTACGGCAGCCGTTCAATCTCCCGCTGGCTGAAGTTGACTGTCGTCAGCCCCAAAGCCAGCAGCACCAATGCCATGCATAAAGCACCGTGCAGCCCATACCATTTATACAGCTCGGGTTGCTGACGTTTGGTACGCAGCCGGTGCAGCCAGAGTCCACTTGCCACCAGAAAACTCAGCGCCAGGCCAAACAGCAGATATAACAATTTGACGCCCAAGCCAGCAAAACTGCCAAAATGCAGCGGATCGGCAATATCCACCATAGTCGCCACCACGGCTAAATCACTCTGCCGTTGTGTTTGCAGAAGCTCGCCACTGTTTGGATGCAAGTACAGGCGGTTGGCTCTGTTGCGATACAAGGGATTGCCGTCCTGCCCTGAGATCATTACAGCAGCGCTGGCCTGAGTCGGGAAATTAATGGCGCGAATATCCAGCCAGGGGGCAGCCCGCTGCGCCTTTTGCATCAGCTCAGACAACGACAACACAGCAGCAGGATCTGCCGACTGGCTGAGTTTAGGTACGGTTGGGTAATGCTCCACTTTAAGCCGCAGCAACCAGAATTCACTGAAGTACCAAAGCCCGGTTAAGGTGATCAGCAGCACAAAAGGCCAGCTGCAGGCACCCAGCCATTTATGCCAGTCAGACCAATGAGTGCGCTTTTGCAGCGTCAACCGGCCCGGCCACTTCAGCACGCCCTTCCACCACTGCTTGTACACGTAAAAACTGCTGATCAGCAGCGCCGCCAGCAAAAAACTCAGCGCCGTGACCAGCACTTTGCCAACATCGTCCATCGACAGGTACATATGCAGGTTGCGCAGGTAACGTGACAACCGCCCCCACTGGCCATCACCGGTCAGCTGTCCGCTGGCCCGATCAAAATACACAAACAAAAACTCGTCCTGCCGCACCAGGCTGATCTCGCCCGCCAGATAGGGCTGATCCGGCACTTCAAGCGCCAGGATCTGATAGCCCGCATAGTCACGGTCCAACTGTGCCTGCAGCTGCGCCCAGGGCACAGGCCCCGCCTCACCACTGGCGCGAAACTTGGCATCGCTCAGGTACTCAATTTCATGGCTGACCACCGCCAGCGTGCCGCTCAGGCAGACCAACAGCATCAGCCAGCCAAAATAAAAACCGGCAAAACTATGCACCGCATACCACTTTTTCGGGCTCATCAATCCTTTTTCCTGTCAACACAAAGGCTGCCCGACAGGACAGCCTTAAAGCATGCAGAGCCCCGACTCAAAACTCGTACCCCAGTTGCAGCATCAGGCGGCGTGGCTCACCGGGGAAATGCCCGGTCCGGGCAATAAAGCCAGAGGTGGCATAGGTTTTATCGAACAGGTTTTTCACGTTGGCCTGCACTGTCCATTGCTGCCAATGGGTCTGCCAGCTTAAGTCAAACACGGTGTAAGGCTTCACCTTTTGCCCGTCGATACTTAATTGCTCGGCGACATAATCCAAGCCGGCAGACACCGCAGAATTGAGCTCAGGCAAATCATAACGGGTCCATAACCCCAACTGATGCAACGGCGCATTGGCAAACTTGGTGCCAACCGCGTTGGTGATGGCACTGGTGCTTTGTTCCACCCGGGTGTCGTTGTAGGCGTAGTTCAGGTTCAGCACCCAATTGGCCGACAAGTCACCCAGTAAATCCGCTTCAAAGCCTTTGGCCCGCACTTCACCCAGCGCAATTAAATCATCGCGACCATCACCGGCCACATCACCACGAGGGTCAGACTGCAGAATGTTGTTCCGCACCATGTCATACACAGCGAGGTTCAGCCGTACCGCATCGTCCAGCAACGAAAAGCGCACGCCCAGCTCGTCAATGGACGACTGCTCCGCATCAAAAGGACCACCGACGGCTTCCACCTGAGAGCTGGCCGACTGCGGGCTAAAGCCGGTGCCACGCAGCGCATAGACCCGGGCGCTGTTGCTCAGCTGATAGGTAGTGCCGATGCGCCAGGATCTATCCTGTCCGGCCACTTCCGAACCATCCACCAGATTGCGGTCACTGAAGCTGTCCCAACGCAGGCCCGCCAGCAGGTTCCAGTGTTCGGTCAGGTCCACCATATCCTGCAGATACACACCTTTACGTACGGCCCTGGTGTTGGTTGAACTGACAGTCGCCAGGCTCATATCATAAAGTTCACGACCAGCCAGGCCATAGACCGGGTCTTTCAGGCTCAGGCCTGGCACCTGGCCACGCTGCTCTTGAGGCGCAATGTTACGGCCAAGAAAAAATGAGTCCTGACTGAAATAATCCGCGCCCACCAGCACCTGATGCATAAAACCGGCGGTGTTGATTGAAATGACGTTGTTCAGAGTAACGCTGTTGGCGGTGTTGTCACGCTGCTGATCGCGGAACTGACGGCGACAGTAGTCAATGACGCCATCGTTATCGGTGTCATAACTGCAGTAAGGCTCGTGGTAATTTTGCAGCTCGGTGTTGTCATAACGGCGCCAGGTCAGATCAAAGGACCAGTCGCTGCTAAATTCATGATCCAACCGGGCCTGCCAGACATCGGCTTCCAGTGTCTGAAAGTCAGAGGCTTCATTGTGGTTCCAGTCGCGGCTGGCCAGAAAATTGCCTTCCACATCGGTCGGCACCCCACGCAAACGCGCGCCCTGATAGTCCTGCTCCAGTTGCTGATACTGCACCAGCAAGCTGGTTTTGTCGCTGAGCAACCACTGATAGCCCAGATCCAAAATGTCGTTTTCCACTTCGGTATTTTGCCGGAACGGCTGCTCGCTGTCGCGGTAATACCCGACACGGTAGAGGTGCTCGTCGGTCAGCGGACCGCTAAGCTCCAGCGACCCCTGCCAGTAGTTGTAGTTACCAAGCCCCAGTTCCAGCCGGTTATTCTGCACAGCGGTCGGTTTTTTGGTCACATAGTTAATCAAGCCACCAGGTGCACTGCTGCCGTATAAAGCACCACTGGTGCCTTTTAGCAGCTGAACTTCCTGAATGTTAAAAAGTTGCGGTACGGCAAAGCCGTTAAAAGGGTCGCCACGTACACCGTCATACAGAATTTCGTCCTGACGGAAACCTCGGAAGGTCACGCCTGAGTAACTGAAGGCACTGACACCGCTCATGCTGCGGTATAAATCAGTAATCTGCCGGGCGGCCTGGTCCTGAATAAGGGCTTCAGGCAACACCTGAATATTCTGTGGCACCAGCGCAATATCCTGATCGGTCCGGGTGGCCACACTGGAGTTCGAGGCACGATATAAGGTTTGGGCCCGGCCTTTTACTTCAATCACTTCCAACTCATCGTCTTGCTTATCAACCGCTTGCTGCGCTTGCGCAGACAATGACAACAACGCACTTATTACACTTAACCGAAACACAGCACGCACCACACACCTCAAAACACAAATGATAACAATTATCATCTTACCTTTTTAATCTGGTCCCGTAAACGCCCGTTTCAGCTGGGCTTCAATGAAAAACCACCGCAGGAACTTAGCCATCTATCCATTTATACGGTTTTATTTGGCCTTATAACAAAAAACCAGCTTGACGCTTTTGCTAATTCAGGGTTTTATAGAGCGCAGTGGATCAGATGGAAAACAGCTCAATGAAAATTCAACGCAATTCAATCACTGTGTGGTGGTGGCATACTCCTTAACGGGCGTGTGTTGGCGTTGTTGTAGCTATCCATCCAGGCCCGTTTCGTAAGAAGCGGGTTTTTTGCTTTAAAGGACTGAAAGAATCTGCCCCATGACTAAAGATAAAGGTAAAAGAATGAAACCGATCAAAGCAGTAAGTTGGCACTGGTGGCGCATTTCCTGACTCAGCGGGCCGGACTGTTATTGTCTGAAATTAGCACCACAAGCCCGCGATAAGCGGGTTTGTTGTTTCTGGCTTATCGCAGGGTGTAACCCCCAAGTCACTTCAGGCTGCGGCTTCAAGGACGACGGGTAGAAAACTTAAGGAACAGGATGAACTTACAACACATCACCCAAATTCAGGGCCAGGTGGCCAGCTTTCGCCAGCCACTGCCCTATTTGCCCGATCCACTGCAAAGCTTCAGCCAGCTGTGCGCTCAGAGCCAGGGCAGCCTGTTGCTGGAATCGGCCGAAATTGACAGCAAAGACAACTTAAAAAGTCTGATGCTGATTGACGCCGCGCTGCGCATTGAATGCCATGGCCTGCAGGTGACTATTCAGGCATTAACCAGCAATGGCACCACCCTGCTGCCGTATTTACAGCACAAACTGCAACCGGCAGCCGCCAATGCAGAACTTAACAACAGCACACTGCAGGTACAGTTTGCCCAGCCAGACCCATTGCTGGACGAACACAGCAAACTGCAAGTGCCAAACAGCCTGACGGTGCTGCGCGTGCTGCAGCAGCAACTGACCAGCAACAGCAACGAGCCCTTCGCCGTCTTCTTGGGGGGCGTGATTGGTTATGATCTGGTGGCGATGACCGAAGCCCTGCCAGAGGTGCCTACCACCGCCAACCAATGCCCCGACTACCTGTTTTACCTGGCTGAAACGCTATTGGTGATCGATCACCAGAACCCACACAGCACCCTGATTGGCAACGTGTTCTGCGGTGAACAGGCGCAGCAGCAGTATTTTGTCATTGGTAACCGCCTGCAGCAGCTGGCCCAGCAATTGGCACAGCCGCAAGCGCAGCCTGCCTGCACACCAGTCAGCATCGCCGAAGTGCAGGTCGATATCAGCGACGCCGACTTTGTCCGTCAGGTTGAGCAGCTCAAAGAAAACATCGTCGCTGGCGATGTGTTCCAGGTGGTGCCGTCCCGTTGTTTCAGCCTGCCCTGCCCGGCGCCGCTGAACGCCTACGCCAAACTGAAGCAGCAAAACCCCAGCCCTTATATGTTCTACCTGCAGGACAAAAACTTCAGCCTGTTTGGTGCCTCGCCTGAGTCAGCGCTGAAGTACAGCGCCGACAACCGCCAGGTCGAGATTTATCCTATAGCCGGCACCCGTCGCCGTGGTTTTAATGCCGCCGGTGAGCTCGACCGCGATTTAGACAGCCGCATTGAACTGGAACTGCGCCAGGACGAAAAGGAAAAAGCCGAACACCTGATGCTGGTCGACTTAGCCCGCAACGACGTGGCGCGCATCAGCGTACCGGGCAGCCGTTATGTCAAAGAGCTGCTGAAAGTCGACCGTTATTCTTACGTCATGCATTTGGTGTCCCGCGTAGTCGGCACCTTAAAACCCGAACTGGACGCGCTACATGCCTATCAGGCCTGTATGAATATGGGCACTTTAGTGGGTGCGCCAAAAGTCAGAGCCGCCGAATTGATCCGCCAGGTCGAACAACAGCGGCGCGGCAGCTACGGCGGTGCCGTCGGTTACCTGTCAACCAATGGTGATTTCGACAGCTGCATCGTGATCCGCTCAGCCTATGTGCAAAACGGCATGGCCTACATTCAGGCCGGTGCCGGTGTGGTGTACGACAGCGTGGCGCAAGCCGAAGCCGACGAAACCCGCAGCAAGGCTCAGGCCGTGATCAACGCCATTCGCGCCGCAGGAGGTGCCGTATGAGTATTGTGTACTTGCTCGATAACCTGGATTCCTTCAGCTACAACCTGGTGGACGAAGTGGCTCAGCTGGGTTTTAGCCTGAAGCTGTACCGCAACACAGTGCCAGCCGCTTATATCTTCGACAAAATGCTGGCCGAAACCGACCCTGTGGTGCTGTTACTGTCCCCTGGCCCAGGCGCGCCGGCCGATGCAGGCTCGATGCCTGAGCTGATTCAACTGGCCGCTGGCCGTTTCCCAATGCTGGGCATTTGTCTGGGGCATCAGGCGCTGGTGGAGCATTACGGCGGTGAAGTCGGTCGTGCCGGCGAAACTGTGCATGGCAAAACCTCTGTGATTACGCTGTCAGACCACCCGGTATTTGGCGCGCTGCCTAAACAATTTTCCGTGGCGCGTTACCATTCGCTGATGGCGACCCAGGTGCCACCAGCCCTGACGGTCATCGCCAATTACCAGCATATTCCGATGGCCATTGCCAACGATGCCGACAAAGTTTTGGGGTATCAGTTCCACCCTGAGTCCATTCTGACCACCTTGGGCAAACCGCTGCTGCAGCAAAGCCTGAACTACCTGCTGACTGGCGCAGCGCAACATGGCCAAGAACAAGGAGCTGCCCATGTCTGAGTTACTACCGCTAGTGCAACAAAGCCTGCGCGGCGAAGCCCTCTCAAGCGCACAAGCGGAACAGTTTTTTGCCGCCGTAGTGCAAGGAAATGTGGAGCCTGTGCTGCTCACCGCTTTATTAGTGGCGCTGAAAATGCGCGGTGAAACCGCCGCCGAAATTGCCGGTGCCGCCCGCGCCTTGCGTAGCGCTGCCACGCCCTTTGAACGCAGCGTACCGAACAGCATTGACTGCTGCGGTACAGGCGGCGACGGCTCCAACACCATTAATATTTCCAGCACCGCCGCTTTGGTGGCGGCCAGTATGGGCCTGCCTGTGGTCAAACACGGCAACCGCAGCGTGTCGTCGCGTTCCGGCTCAGCCGATTTACTTGAGCAGCTCGGCGTCAATATTCAAATGAGCCCGGCCACTGCCGCCAAAGCACTGGCACAAAGTAACGCCAGCTTCTTATTCGCGCCGCTGTACCATGCAGGCATCCGTCATGCCATGCCGGTGCGCAACGCACTGAAAAGCCGCACTCTGTTTAACCTGCTGGGGCCGCTGGTCAACCCGGCCAAACCGGATTTCCAGCTGCTTGGCGTCTATGATCCGGCGCTGACCAGGGTCATGGCAGAAGCACTGCAACAACTGGGCACCCAAGCCGCCTGGGTGGTGCATGGCAGTGGCTGCGACGAAATAGCGCTGCACGGCCCGACCAAAGTCAGCGCCTTGTCGGCCAGTGGCATCGATGACTTTGAGCTGACCCCGGCCGACTTTGGCCTGAACAACCGCGCACTCAGTGAGTTAGCCGGTGGTGAACCAGAGCAAAACGCCAAAGCAACACTGGCTATTTTGCAAGGCAAAGGTCAAAGTGCACACAACGAAGCTGTGGCGGTGAATGTGGCCGCCATGCTGAAAATCAGTGGCCAACCCGACAACCTGAAGCAGCTGACCGCACAGGTGCTGGAGCACCTGGCCTGCGGTAACGCCCTATCGACCTTAGCGCAGTTAAAAGAGATCAGTCATGGCTAATGTGTTAGACACCATCATCACCCATAAACGTAACGAACTGGCCGAGCGCAAAGTGCAACTACCGCTGGCGCAGTTTATTGACCAGGTGCAGCCCACCACCCGCAGCTTTCTCAAAGCACTGCAGCAAAAAGGCCCGCGTTTTATTCTGGAATGCAAAAAGGCGTCGCCGTCCAAAGGCCTGATCCGCAGCCCTTTTAACCTGGACGAAATTACCGCCGCTTATGCACAATACGCCGACTGCATTTCAGTGCTGACCGACGAAAAATTCTTTCAGGGCAGTTACGATTACCTGGCCAAAGTGCGTGGCAAAGTGCAGCAGCCGCTGCTGCATAAAGACTTTATTATCGACCCCTACCAGATTTACCTTGGTCGCCTGCAGGGTGCCGACGCCGTGCTGCTGATGCTGTCGGTATTAAACGATCTGGAGTATCTGGAGCTGGCGAACGTGGCCAAAAGCCTGAAGATGGGCATTCTGACCGAAGTGAGCAATGAGCAGGAAACCCAACGGGCAGTCGCCTTAGGGGCCGAACTGATTGGCATTAATAACCGCGATTTACGTGACTTAAGCACCAACCTCGACACCAGTTTCCGCTTAGCCAAGCTGATCCCGGCAGGCATTTGCATAGTGTCAGAATCCGGCATTTATACCAATCAGCAGGTGCGCCAGCTGAGCAAAGTGGCCGACGCCTTTTTAGTCGGCAGCTCGCTGATGGCGCAGGACGATTTGGCCGACGCCTGCCGGGCGCTGATCATTGGTGAGCATAAAGTCTGTGGCCTGACCAAAGCCGAAGACGCCGCAGCTGTGTATGGCGCTGGTGCTTATTACGGCGGCTTAATTTTTTACCCGAAATCGGCGCGCGCAGTCAGCCTTGAGCAAGCCAAAGCCGTGCAACAAGGCGCACCACTGCTGCATTATGTCGGGGTCTTCGTCAACGAACAGGTGGAACAGGTGGCCGCCATTGCCCAAGAGTTAAAGCTTGCTGCTGTGCAGCTGCATGGCGAAGAAAGCGACCTGTACCTGCAAAAATTAAAACCCTTACTGCCGGCCGACTGCGCCATCTGGAAGGCCTACCGGGTAAAAGACCAGTTGCCGGAACTAAGCCGCCACGCCGACCGCTACCTGCTGGACGCCTTCAGCGACAAAGCCCATGGCGGCACAGGCCAGCAATTTGACTGGGATTTACTGGACCAACGCCTGCTGGATAAAAAAGTCCAGCTGGCTGGTGGCCTGAACCCGGACAACGTCGCAAGCGCGTTAAAGCATCAAATACTGGCACTGGACCTGAATTCAGGTGTAGAAACGGCTCCAGGCCAAAAAGACCCAAACAAAGTTCAACAGGCATTTTTACAGATCAGAGAATTCAGCCATGAGTAAATTAAAGTTAAACCCTTATTTTGGTGATTACGGTGGCATGTTCGTGCCTGAGCTGCTGGTGCCGGCCTTAACTCAGCTGGAGCATGCATTTGTTGAAGCGCAACAGGACCCGGCCTTTTTAGCCGAGTTTCAATCGCTGTTAACGGACTATGCAGGCCGGCCGACGCCGCTGACTTTATGCCGCAATTTATCGCCCAACCCGCTGGCGAAAATTTACTTAAAACGCGAAGACTTATTGCACGGCGGCGCGCACAAAACCAACCAGGTGCTGGGTCAGGCACTGCTTGCCAAACGCATGGGCAAAAAAGACATCATCGCCGAAACCGGCGCTGGTCAGCACGGTGTGGCCACCGCCTTGGCCTGTGCCCTGCTTGGCCTGAACTGCAAAATCTATATGGGCGCCAAAGACATCGAACGTCAGCAGCCGAACGTATTCCGCATGAAACTGATGGGCGCCACAGTGATCCCGGTCACCAGCGGTTCCGGCACCTTAAAAGATGCGGTGAACGAAGCGATGCGCGACTGGTCGGCCAGCTACGCCACCAGCCACTATTTACTCGGCACAGCGGCGGGCCCGCATCCCTTCCCAACCATAGTGCGCGAATTCCAGAAAATGATTGGTGAAGAAGCCAAACAACAAATTCTGGCGGCCGAAGGCAAGCTGCCAGACGCGGTATTAGCCTGTGTGGGCGGTGGGTCCAACGCCATAGGTATGTTTGCTGACTTCATCAAAGAAGACGGGGTGCGGCTGATTGGGGTGGAACCTGGCGGTAAAGGCATCGACACCCACGAACACGGCGCGGCGCTGTCGACCGGCAGTTACGGCATTTTGCACGGCGCTTACACCGCCATTATGCAAACCGCCGATGGCCAGATTGAAGAATCTTATTCGGTGTCGGCAGGCCTGGATTACCCGGCAGTCGGCCCACAGCACACTTATTTGCAGTCGATTGGCCGTGCTGAGTATGTAGCTATTAATGACGACGAAGCCTTAGCCGCCTTCCAGCAGCTGGCCAAATCCGAAGGCATTATTCCGGCGCTGGAAAGCTCGCACGCCTTAGCGCACGCGCTGAAAATGGCCGCCGCCGCCACAGAACCTCTGGTGCTGCTGGTGAACCTGTCTGGCCGTGGCGACAAAGATTTAAACCATGTGTATTCAATTTTGGGCATGGCAGGCTAACAGCGCCTCGAACTAAGGAATTTGTGATGCAACGATATACAGAGTTATTCAGCCGCTTAGCTGCCAACCAACAAGGCGCTTTTGTGCCTTTCGTCACCATTGGTGACCCAAACCTTGAGCTGTCGGAACAGATCATCCGCGCCATGATAGAAGGCGGCGCCGACGCTTTGGAGCTGGGCATTCCCTTCTCAGACCCCATTGCCGACGGCCCCACTATTCAGGGTGCCAATATTCGCGCTTTAGAAGCTGGCGTGACGCCGGACCAATGCTTTGCGCTGATCAGCCGTATCCGCGCCGACTACCCGCAGTTGCCGATTGGCCTGCTGCTGTACAGCAACCTGGTGATGGCCAAAGGCATAGACACCTTTTACGCCCATGCCAAAGCTGCAGGGGTGGATTCAGTGTTGATTGCCGATGTGCCTATGCTGGAAAGCAAACCCTTTCGTCAGGCCGCGATGAAACACGAGGTAGCGCCTATTTTTATCGCACCACCAAACATCGACGATGAGGGCCTGCGTGAACTGGCCTCTTATGGCCGGGGTTACACTTACCTGCTGTCCCGTGCTGGCGTGACGGGCACAGAAACTCAGGCCACCATGCCAGCCACCACCCTGGTCGACACCCTGAAAAGCTACCACGCCGCACCGGCCTTATTGGGTTTTGGCATCTCCACACCAGAGCATGTCAAGGCCGCTATTGCCGCAGGTGCAGCGGGCGCAATCTCCGGCTCCGCCATAGTGCAGCGCATCGAAAAACTGCGGGCCCAGCCAGAGCAACTGCTGGTTGAACTGCAACATTTCGTGCGCTGCATGAAAGCTGCCACCCAGCTCTGACCTTCAGGGGACAGATTCAGGCGAAGGCGAACAAAAAGGACGCCATGGGGTCAGGTACCGGAATCTATCAGGCCTGCCCCCAAAACCAGGTCAGAAACTGCTGCTCACCTGTAACGACCACTCCGAGCCTGGAGCTGCGTAGCCTGGCACGTACTGGTAATCCCTGTTGGTCAGGTTATCCAGTTTCAGTGCCATCTCCCAGTGTTGGCCAGGTGCCCAGCGCAGTCCTGCCCCCCACAAGGTAAAGCCGCCTTGTACAGGAGTTGAATAATCTCCGGTGACAAAATCGCTTTGGTACTGGCTGTTGATAAAGGCGCGCCACTGCTGCCACTGATAGCTGGCTTGCCAAAACATGCTGTGGCGGGATTTTTTGATCAGCCGCTCATCATTGATTTTGTCTTTGGCATCGGTGTAGCTGTAATTCAGCTGCTGACTGAACGCCTGCCATTGCTGCGCCAGGCTCAACTCCGCGCCCTGGATTTTGGCTTTCCCCACATTAGCGGGCAGCCAGTTGCCGCTGTCATCCGGCGCCCATTGCACCAGATTATCGACGTCCTGCTGATACAAGCTGCTGTCCAGCTGCCAGCTTTTGCCACTGTAGCGCAGCCCCATTTCATGGGATAAAGCCCGCTCAGGCTGCAACAAGGCATTGCCGCTGTAGGGGTAATACAGGTCATTAAAAGACGGCGCTTTAAAGGCAGTGGCGCGGTTGATTCGCCATTGCCAGTCCGCGGTGAGCTGATAACCGGCAGACAGCTGGTAGGTATTCTGATGGCCATACTGGCTTTGTTTATCATGCCGCACAGTGCTGTCAAGCAACCAGCCATGCTGCTGATAACTTACACCAGCAAACAGGGCTTTATTAATGCGGGAGTCAACCTCATAGTCGGTGCCATACACCTCTTCCTGATACCAGTTCACCCCAGCCAGTGCAGTCAACGCAGTATTCAGCTTGTGGCTGCTTTGATAATCCAGTTCATCACGACGGGTTTGAAACAGACTGTCCGGGCTGTTATTGCCAAAGTTCAGGTCGGCATTTTTCTGTCGGGCCAGCTTCAACTTCTGCTGGCTAAGTTCAGAGCCATACTGCCAGCCCAAGGTGGTCAGGTCGGTCTGAGTGTCGGCCTGATCGGTGCCTCCCCAGGTCGGGTCGGCATCGTAGTGCACCTCTTGTTGCAAGCGCTGATGGTCCAGACTCCAGTCACCTAAGCTGCTTTGGTAGGCGGCTGCGACTTTACCAAAACGCTGCAGATAGCCATCTTCATCTGGCTGTGTCCCCGGACGCACATCAAAGCCATCGGCTCGGGCCACCCCCAGGTTTGCACTTAAAGTCAGATCGCCACTGCGAACAGAAGTGGCGAAGTCCGCTTCTCTGTCGCCATAGCGACCGGTTTTGACCCTCAGTTGGCTTTGTTCCGCTTTGCGGGTAGTAATGGCAATGACGCCTGAGACTGCATCAGACCCGTACAAAGCCGCTTTTGGCCCTTTAATCACTTCAATCTGTTCAATCTGTTGCAACGGCAGTTCTGCCAGCGACGCATAACCCAAAGTGGCCGCTCCGATACGGACACCGTCAATCAACACCAGGGTATGACCGGCAGCCCCACCGCGGATATAGACAGAGCTGGCGTGGCCTTTTGTGCCATTCCGGCTGATTTGCACCCCGGCTATTTGCGCCAGTAAAGCCGGCAAATCGGCCACCTGCGCCTGTTCGATGGCCTGGCGGTCCAGCACCACGACAGAAGAAAGCTGTGCAGACACAGGGCTGGCCATACGGTTGGCATACACAGTCAGATGTTCAACAGGCTGTGGGCCTGGATCCGCCACCACAGCAAAAGACGACAAAGCCACAGCCGTGGCCAACGCAGAATAACGCACCATGAAAAAACTCCTGCAGGACGCCCACCGCGCCTGAGTTAGGTTGATAGGTCTTTCAGGCCGGTCTCCGGGCTGACCTCAGGCATTGCAGCAATCACAGGTCCTTCCCATTGGCATAACGCTAACAGTGGACTTTGCAATCAACCGGTGCGAACCGGTTCTGGGGTGTACCGTTGCGGGGGCAGCTCTGGGTTTGCACCAGATTCCCGTTTCACGCCACCACAGACTTGTGGCAGCGCACCTGAAAAAAACGCGGCCACAGTGTAGCGGCCGCAGTTTAAAAGTCAATTGGAAATCCAGACGTCTGAAACTTCGTATTGGAATTTTCTGTTAGTCGCGGAAATTCTGGTACTGGAAGGGCTGGCCTAAATCGCTGGCACGAATATGGGCAATGGCTTCCTGCAGATCATCCCGCTTTTTACCACTGACCCGCACTTCATCGCCCTGAATCGCCGCCTGCACTTTAATTTTGCTGTCTTTGAGCAGTTTCACAATTTTTTTCGCCATTTCAGTTTCAATACCCTGTTTGACACTGATCAACTGGCTGTAGGTTTTCCCTGAATGCACCACTTTCTCTTCACTAAATGAACGCACATCCAGATTGCGTTTCACCGCTTTGGCGAGAAAGATTTCGAACATCTGCTGGAGCTGATACTCCGATTCCGCTGTCATACTGACTTGTTTGTCTTTCAGCTCAAAGCTGGCCTGAATGCCACGAAAGTCAAAACGGGTGGCCAATTCGCGGTTGGAGTTTTCCACCGCATTTAAAATTTCCTGTTGTTCCACTTTGGACACGATATCAAAAGACGGCATAAGGCTTCTCCTTGTTTTGGCTGGTGATTATAACGCTAAAACTGATACAATCCGAGCAGGTCTTTTTGCAACGAGCTCTGTGTGAAACGTCATCTTTATCATCTGATCTGCCTGGTTGGCTTTGCGGCTGTCACTTACGGGTTTCTGGCAGAGATAAAAAACAGCGGTCTGAATCTGAACCAATACGACAAACATCTTCACTTCACGATTTTTTTTGCTTTGTCCGCCTTATTGCAATGGAGCTATAAGCCAAGACTCTGGCAAGCCGTGTTGTTGCTTGCCAGTTACGGCGTTGCCATTGAGTTTTTGCAGCAAAGCTTTACCCGCGGCCGCAAAGCTGAACTGTGGGATTGGGTGGCCGATTTGTGCGGCGTGGCCGCATTTTACCTGCTGTTTTATATCTGGCGTATCTGGCGTATCCGCCGCCACGGCCACCATCTGTGAAGCCGGTATGGACTGTGGTCGGCCAGGGCGCTATAGGTTTGTTGGCGGCCAGCCGTTTGCATCTGAGCCAGCAACAAGTTCAGCTGTTCCGACGCCAGCCAGGTCCCTTCCGTTATCAGTTTGAACAACAGCAACAAGGGCTGCAGCAGATTGAACTACCCGCTGCCACAGCCCCAATCCGGCTGGTTTTGATTCCGGTCAAAGCTTATGCCGTGCTGCCTGCAATCAGACAGTTGCTGCCGTTATTGTCGGCCGATGCCCAAGTGGTGCTTTGCCACAATGGTATGGGCACTATCGAGCAGGTACTGCCGCTGCTAAGCCCGGCGCAGGGCCTCTGGTTTGTCAGCACCAGTCAGGCTGCCTTTAAACCCTCAGAATCACAGATCCGCCATACGGGCTCGGGCCCCTCATACCTGGCGAGCCTGAAAGCAACCGACCCCCTCAGTGCCCAGTGGGTAACCAGCGCCATGGCACTGGCTTTTGCACCTCTGACCCTGGTGGACGACATCACCCCACTGTTATGGCGTAAACTGGCGATTAACTGCGTGATCAATCCGCTGACTGCAGTGCATCAAATCCGCAATGGCGAACTGGCGCAGCCGCAGTATCAGGCCCTGATCACGCAGCTGCTCAGCGAATTTATTGCGGTTGCTCAGCACTATGGTCAGGCCTTTGATCAGGCAGATATCAGCAGTCTGGTGTATTCAGTGATTGGCACTACCGCCGGAAATTATTCATCGATGCAGCAGGATAAAACCCATGGCCGGCCGCTGGAGCTGGATGCCATTACCGGCTACCTGCTGCAACGCGCCGATGAAGCAGGCCTGACTTTACCTGCTCATCAGGCGCTGTATCAGGCGCTGCGGGCTGGCGATCAAAGCTTGTCGTTGCCTCGGTAAACCCCAACATTGGCATAGCCTTGCTCGGCCAGCAGCAGTGCCTGCAAGCGGCTCATCACCCCACGCTGGCAATACAGGAAGTACTGCTTGTTCTGATCCAATGCAGAAAACTGACTGGCCAGGCGGAAAAATGGCAGTTCCTGCACCTGGTGGCTGGCGTGCAGCGGCTGCTCGTCCGCCTCTTCCGGCGCGCGGATATCCAGAATAATGGCGTCTGCGGCCATCTGCTGTTCATCCAGTACCGTCTGCACCTGCTGGCTGGCCTGGTACTCCACAGTGCGGATATCCATCACTTTGGCGTCCATCGCCAGTTGCTGCAGCATGCTGAAGTCCAGCGCCTGTTCAGCCCTCTCTACATCAGCTAACTTGGCACTGACAGTCGGGCTTTTCGAGATCACACCACAGTACTCCGGCATGGTTTTGGCCATATCTTCGGCCCCGATTTTCCGGCACAGGTCGACAATCTCCTGCTTGTCCTGCGCTAATAAAGGCCGCAGCACCAGAGTTTCAGTGGCCCGGTCTATCACATTCAGGTTGGTAATGGTCTGGCTGGCCACCTGCCCAATACTCTCGCCTGTGACAATAGCCTGAATGCCCAAACGCTCTGCCACCACAGCAGCGGCGCGCATCATCTGGCGTTTCAGCACCACGCCCATCAGGCCATTGTCTATTTTTTCGAGGATCTCATTGACCACAGGCGCAAAATCGACACTGACAAATTTCACTTTGTGCGACAACGAAAACTTTTGCCACAGGTAAAAGGCCATTTGCCGGACGCCGGTCTCGTGGGCCGGGCCACCCAGATTAAAAAACAGGTAGTGAGTACGCAGACCTTTGCGGATCATCAGGTAGCTGGCCACTGCCGAATCAAAACCACCAGAGATCAGGGACAACACATCAGTCTGACTCGGAATAGGAAAGCCGCCCATGCCTTCATAGGCTTCACTGACCAGCAGTAATTTGTCTTTGCGGATCTCAAGCAGCACTGTGACATCCGGCTTTTTCAGCTGCACCCGTGCCGATGCAATATGCTGGTTCAGGCCGCCACCAATATAGCGCTCGGCGTCGAGCGAGCTGAACTCATGGTTGCCCTGACGACGCACACGTACACAAAAGCTTTTGCCTTCCAGCCGCGACCGGTACACAGGCAATACTTTTTCAAAGATATCGTGTAAGGAATCAAAGCCACTGGACTGCATGGCCATAAATTGCACTATGCCTGGAATGCACTGCAGGTGCTCCACCATACGTTGCTGCAATTTGGCATCGTCGGACGGGCAGCGCACCACCAGATGGTCGTAGTTGTTCTGAACTGTGGTCTCAGGGTGCAGACGCAACAGAATGGTTTTTAAGTTTTGTTCCAGCAACTTCGTCTGGCGCTTACGTACCGACTGCGACTTAATCGAAATTTCCGGGTGCAGTTTAATTAAAAATTCCATCAGCTGACTCTGTACTTATAAGGGGCCTGAAAAACAAGGGCGCGGATTATACCGCGCCCTGCCCTGACTGTCAGTTGCTTTGAGGTTGGGGTTCCAGACTAATGGGCTCTGATTCCTTCGCTTTGCCTTGCAGTATGGCAATTTCAACCCTGCGGTTGCGCTTGCGGTTTTCTGTACTGTCGTTGGGGACCAGCGGGCGGGTGTCCGCATGACCGACCACCACCAGGCGATTTTTATCAAAACCCGGCGCTTTAATCATTTCTGACGCCACTGAGACGGCCCGCGCGGCCGACAAGTCCCAGTTGTTGCTGTGCAGCTCATCCGACACCTGATCATCGTCTGTATGACCAGACACGGTAATTTCACCGGGCACGTCTTTAATCAGGGCACCTATTTCCTGGATAATCGGCTTAAAGCGTGGCTGTAAAAAGGACGAACCTGACGGGAAGGAACCATTTTCCCGGATCCGGATAATAATCTGCTGACCTAAAGACTCCAGCTCGATAGCCCCATCCATAATTTGTTTTTCCAGCTGTTCTGCAATTTTTTTCAGCAGCTCGTTGGTTTGCTCCTGCATTTCACCGGCCATGGATTCCGGATTATCCAACGGTTGTTCAGCTGTACTGGTGGATTGGCCGCCGGTTTTGTCTTCCCGTTGCTCCTGACGGCCACCGGCAGAATCTTCTTTACCAGCCTGGAAATTCAACATCTGTTGGGTCATTTCCACCGTTTGCTGCTGAATGGAGTCAATAGGGGTGGGATCCGGCCGGCCTGGCCTGAACTCCATCGCAATGACACTGGTGCCTTTGGGAATATCTTTGACTTCAATTTTATTTTGCACACCAAAGGCATATTGCATGGAGCCGGCAATTTGTTTGAATTTCAGTACATCCATTTCAGAAAATGACAGCAACAACACGAAAAAACACATCAGCAGAGACATTAAGTCGGCAAAGGTGCCCATATAGGCCGGTAAACCCGGCGGTGGACATTTTTTACATTTTGCCATCAGTGATGCTCCTACTCAGCCGGTGCCACTTCACGTTTTTTCGACGCCAGATAATTGCGCAGCAAGCTTTCGATGACTTTGGGGTTTTGACCATCCTGAATCCCCATAATGGCATCCAGGATCAGTTCGCTGTTGGTCTTTTCCTCTTCGTTACGCACCGCCATTTTTTCGGACAGAGGCAGAAAAATACAGTTGGCCTGAATAGCCCCATACAAGGTCGTCAACAAGGCCACCGCCATGGCCGGACCTATGGCTTTGGGGTCTGACATATTGGACAACATGGCCACCAGGCCAATCAGGGTGCCGATCATCCCCATAGCGGGGCCGAGGTCGCCCAGCTGTTTAAACACCCCAATGGCCGACTCATGCCGGCTGTAGGTCAGTTCGATATCTTTTTCCAGCGTGCCGCGCACCACATCAGCATCATGGCCATCGACCAGCATATTGATGCCCTTTTGCATAAAGGGATTGGGGATCTCCGCCTCTTCCAGTGCCAGAAAACCGCCTTTACGGGCTGAGTCCGCCAGTTGCACCGCTTTTTCAATCAGCTCTTCCGGCGACTCAATTTTGAACATAAAGGCTTTGCTGATGGCTTTCATTGCATCAGCCAGTTGGGAAAAGGTGAATTTAATGATCACCGCGGTAAAGCTGCCGCCAAATACAATAACAATAGACACGAAGTCATAAAACATGCCTATGCTGCCACTGGAGCTGAGCCACATAGCCCAGACCATCATGCCCATAGTCGCAATCAAACCAATGACGGTTGCTAAATCCACGGTTTATCCCCCAAAACGACCGGCAAATTTTCGGTTTTATCTTAGCTTATAATGAGTTATCGGCAAAACTATCGGATTGTTGAACAAGAATTTCAGCACTGAACTGATTTATCCTTTCCCAAGCTGCCACAGATTGCTCATAATAACGCGCTCAGCTTGGGTTGCACACCGACTTTCGGGCAAAAAACAATGACAAAGAAAAAAACAGATTTCAGCCAGTTTGAACAAGGTCTGACCGAACTGGAACAGATAGTTCAGCAACTGGAACAAGGCGACCTGCAGCTTGATCAGGCGCTGGCGCAATTTGAACGTGGTATTACGCTGGTACGGCAAAGTCAGCAGCAATTGCAGGCAGCGCAGCAGAAAGTGCAGATCCTGCTGGACCAACAAGGTGAAGAAAGTCTGCAGACCTTCAACCCGGTTGAGGAATAACAGATGTTGGTTGCTTTATCTCACTACCAGCAGCGGTTGGAGCAACTGCTGACCCAGCAGTTGGATGCCCGCCCGGTCTCAGACCCGGTTTTGTTGGAGGCGATGCGCTATAGCCTGTTGCTTGGCGGCAAACGTTTACGTCCTTACCTGGTCTACAGTTGTGGGCAGATGCTCGGCGCCAGCCTGACTGACCTGGACGGCCCGGCCTGCGCCATTGAAGCCTTGCATACCTACTCGCTGATCCATGATGATTTGCCGGCCATGGACAACGACGATTTGCGCCGCGGTAAACCCACCTGCCATAAAGCCTTCGACGAAGCCAATGCCATTCTGGCTGGGGATGCCTTGCAAGCCTTGGCTTTTGAGTGGTTAAGCCTGCACCCTTACCAGAGCGTATCCGCACCACGTATTGTTGCCATGGTGCAGCAACTGGCGCTGCTATCCGGCTACAACGGCATGTGTGGTGGTCAGGCCATCGATCTTGCCCATACGGATAAAAAGATGACGCTGGACGCGCTGGAGCAAATGCACCGGCTGAAAACCGGCGCGCTGATTGAATGCGCTATCCGTTTTGCCTATCTGGCCAGTCCGGCCGACAACGAGCAACACCTGACAGCCCTGGTGAGGTACAGCCGGGCCATAGGTCTGGCCTTTCAGGTTCAGGATGACATTCTGGATATTGAAGGCGATACCGCAGTGCTTGGCAAAACCGCAGGTTCCGACCAAAAGGCCAATAAGGCGACTTACCCTTCCCTGTTAGGCCTGGACCAGGCAAAACAAAAGGCAATTCAGCTGGTCGAACAAGCTCAGGCTGAGTTACACTCCTTGCCTTATGACACCACAGCACTGGCCGGTTTGGCACAGTATGTGATAGCTCGACAGTATTAATACAGGCATTTTCCATGGCTTCAGAAGTTCACGATTTTCCTTTATTGGCCCAAGCCAACTGGCCTGCCGAACTCCGTCAGATCCCTCAGGATCAGTTAGTCCAGCTCTGCGACGAGCTGCGCGCCTTTTTGCTGAAAACCGTCAGTCAAAGCAGCGGCCACTTTGCCTCTGGCCTGGGAACCATTGAACTGACCACAGCGTTGCATTATGTGTATAACACCCCTTTTGACCGGTTGATCTGGGATGTGGGCCATCAGGCCTACCCTCATAAAATTCTGACCGGTCGCCGCGATCAAATGCACAGCATCCGCCAGAAAGATGGTTTACATCCGTTCCCCTGGCGTGAAGAAAGTGAATACGATGTATTGAGTGTCGGTCATTCCAGCACCTCGATCAGCGCAGCCTTGGGTATGGCCATTGCCGCCAAAGCGGAGCAAAAAAACCGCAAAGTGGTGGCTGTGATTGGCGATGGTGCCATTACAGCAGGTATGGCGTTTGAGGCCTTAAACCATGCCGGTGAAGTCAAACCTGATATGCTGGTGATACTGAACGACAACGAAATGTCGATTTCAGAAAACGTCGGTGCACTGAACCGCTATTTTGCCCGTATTTTGTCTGGTAACTTTTACACTAATCTGCGCGAAGGCGGTAAGAAGATTCTGCGTAATGTGCCGCCTTTGCATGAGCTGGCCAGTCGCGCCGAAGAACACTTTAAGGGCATGGTGACCCCTGGCACCTTTTTTGAAGAGCTGGGTTTTAACTACATAGGCCCGATTGACGGCCATGATGTGATCAGTCTGGTCGACACCATCCGCAATATGCGCAATATGAAAGGCCCACAGCTGCTGCATGTGGTGACCAAAAAAGGCAAAGGCTACCTGCCGGCGGAAAAAGACCCTATCGGCTATCACGCCGTCAGTAAATTTGACCCCAGCGAACAGAAACAACCGGAGAAAAAAGCCGGTAAACCCAGTTTCTCCAATGTGTTTGGTCAGTGGATTTGCGATATGGCCGCCGCCGACCCCAAGTTACAGGGCATTACGCCAGCCATGCGTGAAGGTTCGGATCTGGTGCGGTTTTCACGGGATTTTCCGGAGCGTTATTTTGACGTGGCCATTGCGGAACAGCATGCTGTGACTTTGGCTGCCGGTATGGCCATTGAAGGTTTAAAGCCCGTGGTCGCCATTTACTCCAGTTTCCTGCAGCGCGGTTACGATCAGCTCATTCACGACGTCGCGCTGCAAAATTTGGATGTGTTGTTTGCCATTGACCGCGCAGGTGTGGTTGGCGCCGATGGACCCACCCATCAGGGCGCTTTTGACATCAGCTTTATGCGCTGTATTCCGAATATGCTGGTGATGACGCCCTCCGATGAAAACGAATGCCGCCAGATGCTGTACACCGGCTATAGGCACCCAGGCCCAGCGGCAGTGCGTTACCCCAGAGGGGTTGGTTCTGGTGTAACCCCAGAAGCACAAATGCAGGCTTTACCTGTAGGTAAAGGCCGGGTGCGCCGTCAGGGTCAACAGACCGCACTGTTGGTGTTTGGTCCTCTGTTGCAACAAGCCATCAGCGTGGCCGAACAACTGAATGCAACCCTGGTGGATATGCGTTTTGTAAAGCCTCTGGATGAAACACTGCTGACAGAGCTCAGCCAACAGCACAGCCATTTTGTTACCATCGAAGACAATGCGCTGATGGGTGGCGCTGGCTCGGCCGTCAATGAGTTCTGTATTGCCCGGCAATTGCCGGTGAAGCTCTGTAATCTGGCGCTGCCGGATCAGTTTATTAAACACGGCACCCAAGAGCAGATTTATGCGGAACTGGGGCTGGACAGTGTGGGGCTGTTGCAGTCAGTTCAGCGTTTTCTGGCCCGCTAACGCCTAACTCTACAGCTATCGTCTAAGGGCGATAGCTGTAGAGTTCAAACCAGGCCATGCCGTCGGCCAGCAGCTTTTCTACCAGTTGTTCGATGTGCCCGGCATCTTCAAACTCAAACGCATCAACCTGCGCATCAAAACTCAGGCAGGCGTTGCCGTTACGCCCGGATAATTTCACGCGTTTACCAGCAATTTCAGCCAGTTGCAGCGACGTTTCCCAGGAAATCAGCTGCCCGCCCAACAAATCCAACGGAAAACAGGCATAGCCTATAGAACAGGTTAACGTCAGTGCCTGGCCGTCTGGTGTCTGGAACAGATGCGACGCCAGCTTTTGATTCCACTGCCTGGCGTAGTCAGCCACCGCATTTTGCTGAACGTCACGCAGCACCAACACAAATTGCTCCCCCGCATAACGCACCACATAATCGGCACCCCTGCTCTCCCGTAATAACAAGGCGCTGACCTGCTGCAGCACCGCATCGCCGACACTGTTGCCATGCATATCATTGATCTGTTTAAAGTGGTCTAAATCCAGATGTAATAAGGCCATGCATTTGCCTTGCAGCAGCAGGGTTTCACGGTTTTGCTGATACTGTTCGGCATCTTTAGGCAACTGTTCAAATAAAAAACGCCGGTTGCGTAAGCCAGTCAGCGCATCTTTATGCGTCAGCTGCTGCAACTGATCGTTCAGTTCATAGAGCCGTTCATTACTGCTTTGCAGTTCAGAAGTGCGCTGGCGCACCAGCTTGCTCAGTTCCTGCTGTTGCTGCAGGGTTTTGCGCCGCCAGAGCCAGGCGAACCCGTAAAGCATCAGCAGGACCAGCAGAAGCCATAAGCCCTGATACACCAGGGTTTCATTAAACAACCTGGGCACCACCAATTCCAACTGTTGCTGCTGATCTGCAGACCAGCTTTGCCCGCTGTACCTGGCCTGTAACTCGAAACTGTAAGTGCCGGGTGGCAGGTTGGTGTAAATGGCCTCCCGGCGCTGCCCGGCGTATTGCCATTGTTGATCAAAGCCATTCAGCCGGTAGCGGAACTCCACTTCATTGGCTTTGCGAAACTCAAGTGCGCTGTAATACAACGAAATATTCCGATCGGATAACGCCAGTACCAGCCGGCTCTGATCCGGCTGTATCAGATAAACCTGATGACCTTGCACGGACTGCAACAGAGGTTTCAGCGTTTTATCGGACAAAGATTTTAAATTCAGCGGCACCGCCACCAGTCCCTTCAGGCTGGGGTACCAAAGCTGATCCTGCCACAGAGCCACCTTGCTATGGCCTGAACCATTGCAACAACGACCTGGCGCTGCCCCCAACTGTCGGTCATAAGGGGTCAGGATCTGTTCAAAAGGTGGCGGCTGCGTATCTGGCCCGTCAAGCTCTGCACTTTTTACCCTGAAGATGCCTTTGAGCGAACTGGCCCATAACAGATCGGTTTTGGCATCAAACAACAAGCTGACCACTGGCTCCTGCGGTAAGCCTGTGCTGCTGGAAAATTGCCGCCAGAACCCGGCCTTTGAACGCACAAACAAACCATCATCCAAGGTCGCCACCACCAGACGGGCATCCGGCAATGTCAGGACCCCGGTAATATAAGCGCCGTACAAAGAGGTACCGACCCCAACTCTGGTCAGTTTTTGTTGTGCATACCAATACAATCCTCCCGTGGTGCCAACATAAAGCCCAGGCTCAGTGTCTTCAATCACAGTAACAAAGTTCGATTCCAATTGTGCATTAAAAGCCGCAGCCTGCAGCTGACGACCGTCGTAATGAAACAAACCTGTGGCCCCACCAACCCACAAGCCGCCGGCACGACTGGCTTGAACCACCCGCAGCTGCGTATCCGCCAGCTCAGCAAAGGGGTGCTGTAAGCTCGCTGTCGCCGGCGAAAAACTCAGTAACCCTTTATCAGTTCCCAACCAGAGTTGCTGCCGAAACTCGGCGAAGTCGTAAACGTTGCGGTTCTGCAACTGCTGCTCGTTTAGCCAGGGCTGAAATTTCAGCTCTGGGTTAAGCAGGCCGACGCTGTTCTGGGTCGCAATTAATAAACCTTGGTGTGTGGCCGAATACCGCACCGATCGGACTATGGCGTCCTGCTGGCCTTGTCCTGTTACCCGCCGGATATTACCTGGGGAAGCCCGGAACAAACCTTCGCTGAAACTGGCCAACCAGATATTCTGTTCGTTGTCTTCAAAAACATCACTGAACCAGGGCGAGCTACTCAGTTCATCCGAATTAATTCGTTGCCACTGCCCTTTGGTTTGCCGGTAATACAAGCTGTTATAGCTGGAGACCCAATCGTTGCCGCGACTGTCACGAAACAAGGTATAGACGGGCGAACTGTCGGTATGGGGTTCGGGGCAAACCTCCAGTTGCATATTCTCATTCAGATGGAAATAACCGGACTCGCTGGCCAGATGCAAGCTGCGGCCTGTCCAGAGCAAATCATAAATGGGATGTTGCTGCAGCTGCTGAGGTAAGGAAATGGTCAACACTTTGTTATCAGGGCCAATGCGGTGCAAATGGTGGGCTGTCGTTGCCCAGACATAATCTCCGGCTTTTTTCAGTTGCACCACAGGCTCTTTGATCAAGTCAATCCGGCTGACTTTGCCTTGTTTAACACGGAACAAATTGTCTGCAGCCAGCCAAATCTCCTGCTCAGCCACCTGCACTATAGAGGTCACTTCGGACAAAACGGGAAAACGTTCAAACTTCAGGCTGGCCGGGTTCACTCCCGCCAGGCCAGCTTTGGTACCAATCCACAAATACCCCGAGGAATCAAGCAGTAGCTGATTGATGGCATTGCTGGGCAATTGGCGGATCGTTTTGGAGCTATAGGTGACAAATTGCTGACCATCAAAACGGTTCAGGCCATAGGAGGTGCCAACCCAAATGTAGCCCTGCTGATCCTGGCTGATGGCCCGAACTGAGTTGGACGACAGACCATCTGCACTGGTCCAGTGTTTTATATCAAAATCATAAATGGAAGATGGCTGGGCAGACAGCCAGAAGGAGCAAAATGCATAGCACAGGGCCAGCCAATAACGCACAAGGATCACCGGGTTAAGTTAAAAAATTATCTTAACCAAAAGGCAGGTAAGGCACCAGTAACAAAATCAGCCCCAACGCCATAGCACCCGCCAGCATATCATCCAGCATAATTCCCAAGCCGCCTGGCACCTTGTGGTCAAGCAAACGGATAGGCCAGGGTTTGACAATATCAAAAAAGCGGAACAACAAAAAAGCCGCCAGCAGATAAGGCCAGTCAAAAGGCAGAGTCCACATCGCCAGACTAAAACCAGCGACTTCGTCCCAGACAATGGCACCATGGTCATGTTCACCTATGTCGTCGGCCGTTTTACCGCAGACATAACAACCAAGCAGAAACAACAACAGCACCCAACAGAGGGCCAGCACAGGGCTGAGCTGAGATTGCAGCCACACCAAAGGAATAGCGGCCAGAGTGCCAAAGGTACCAGGGGCCTTGGGTGCCAGTCCGGAGCCAAACCCCAGCGCCAGAAAGTGTGTCCATTTTCTCAGTTGAAAAGCTGGCTTGCTCATCAGAAATGCTCAAAGCCTTTGTGCAGATAGTTCAATGGTACTTCACCCTGCTTCAGCTCCAGCTTGCCGGCCACACCTGTGATACGGCCAATGCACGTGACAGGCACACCATAAGGGGATACTAACACCTCAAGGGAACTGCGCCGGATCTCCGGCACTGTAAACAACAATTCATAATCTTCACCACCGGATAAAGCCAGCTGCAAGGCCTGCTCGGCACTGCAACTGTCTTTGAGCGCCTGCGACATCGGAATACGGCTGACATCGATGACCGCGCCAACGCCGGAGCGCCGCAATATATGCAGAATGTCACCGGCCAGACCGTCGGAGATATCCATCGCGCTGCTGGCAATGGTCCGCAGCGCCTGCCCTAACGCCACCCGTGCGGTCGGGTAATGAAAACGCTGCAGCAGATGAGCCCTGTGTTTTTTACTGACCTCGACCTGCTGCTGCACCAGTTGCAAACCCAAAGCCGCATCACCTAAAGTGCCGGTGACATAGACATAGTCGCCCACTTTCGCTCCAGCGCGGGTTAAGGCTTTGCCTTTAGGCACCTGGCCTTTGGCTATCATGGTCAAAGACAAGGGGCCTTTAGTGGTATCGCCCCCTATCAGCTGGCAATTGTAATAATCGGCCGTTTCGCTTAAACCTTCAGCAAAAGCGGTTAACCAGGCTTCGTCGACCCGGGGCAACGTGAGGCCCAACGATAACCAGCACGGTTCGGCGCCCATGGCGGCCAGGTCTGAGACGTTGACAGCCACCAGCTTGTGCCCTAAAGCCCTGGGGTCGACATCAGGAAAAAAGTGAGTCCCTTCAATCATACTGTCGGTGGTCACCACCAAATCACAGCCTTCGCGCACCTGCAGCACGGCACCATCGTCGCCAATACCTATAGTCACATCGGCCCTTTGACGGCCAGCTTGTGCAAAACAACGCTGAATTAACTCAAATTCACCCATAAAAAAGCCGACTTTCGCCGGCTCTCCATTTTATTCAGTCCGCAGGCGTTTCACTGCTTTATCCAGAATGCCGTTGACAAACTTATGGCTGTCTTCAGCAGCAAAGGCTTTAGCCAGCTCAATAGCTTCGTTAATCACCACTTTGTACGGCACATCCAGACGGTATTTCAGCTCGTAAGCCGAGACCCGCAGTACTGCTTTTTCCACCAGATCAATTTCTTCAAAAGGCCGGTCTAAAAACGGCTTCAGAATTTCATCCAGCGTACCATGATGCACGGCCACACCGCGCAGCAGGTCCTGAAAGTAGCCTACATCCAGATGTTTGGTATTTTGTTCCAGCAATAACTGCTGTTCGATATCACCAACAGGGTTTTTACTGACCTGCCAGCTGTAAACGCCTTGGACAGCCAGACTTCTGGCCAGACGACGTGCATTAGGTTTCATGCATTATTCCTGGATCTGCGCTACCACGTTAACCATTTCCAAAGCAGACATCGCGGCTTCACCGCCTTTATTGCCCATTTTGGTGCCGGCACGTTCGATCGCCTGTTCAATACTTTCGACTGTCAGAACGCCAAATGCCACAGGCACGCTGTACTGCATCATCACCTGAGCCAGGCCTTTGGTGCATTCACCGGCCACATACTCAAAGTGTGGCGTTCCGCCACGGATCACTGCGCCCAGCGCAATAATCGCGTCATACTTTTTGCTGGCAGCCACTTTTTGTACTGCCAATGGCATTTCAAAAGCACCAGGTACGCGGATCACCGTGATGTCCTGCTCAGCAATATCACCGACACGTTTTAAGGTATCGACAGCGCCTTCCAGTAAGCTTTCCACGATAAAGCTGTTAAAACGGGCGACCACAATAGCGAATTTTTTTCCTTTGGCGGTTAAGCCAGCTTCAATCACTTGCATGGAAAATCCTCATTGCACCTGGGTTTGAAAAAAACGGCGGCAATAATACCACAACAGCATCAAATCACCGCTCGTTTTTTTATTCACAAATATAATCCACCACATCCAGGCCAAAGCCGGATAAGGCATGGTATTTTTTCGGCTGGCTGAGCAGGCGCATTTTCTTCACGCCCAGGCTGGCCAGAATTTGTGAGCCGACGCCGACATTGCGGGAGGCGCCTTTCCAGGGGGCGGCTGCCGCACGCTCACCTTTATCCTCCGCTTCAAAAGCGCGCACAGTTTCAATCAGCTCTTCCGCTTTTTCGTTTTTGCCAAGCAGCACCAGTACCCCACCTTCATCGGCGATACGTTTCATCGCACAGTGCAACGAAAAACTGCGGTTGGCACCGCGGTCTGACAGCAGTAAATCGCTGAAGGTATTGTGCAGATGCACCCGCACCAGAGTGGGTTGATCCGCTTCAATCACACCTTTGACCAAGGCAAAATGAATTTGATTGTCAATAGTGTCGCGAAAGGTATGCAGCTGGAAATCACCAAACTCAGTCGGCAGGTTGCAGCTGGCGACCAGCTCTATGGTGGTTTCGTTCAGATTGCGGTATTCAATTAAATCGGCAATGGTGCCAATTTTAATGCCGTGTTTTTTGGCAAAGACTTCCAGGTCCGGCCGACGGGCCATGGTGCCGTCTTCGTTCAGAATTTCGACTATAACGGCAGCCGGTTCCAAACCGGCCAGCCGGGCTAAATCACAACCGGCTTCAGTGTGGCCTGCGCGCACCAGCACACCGCCATCCTGCGCCATCAGCGGGAAAATATGGCCTGGGTAAACAATATCCGTCGGTTTGGCGTCCCGCGCTACTGCCGCTTTGACAGTGCGGGCCCGATCGGCCGCTGAAATGCCCGTTGTTACGCCTTCGGCGGCTTCAATCGACAGAGTAAAAGCCGTGGCAAAAGGCGACAGGTTTTTATCCACCATTAAAGGCAGTTTCAATTGCTCACAGCGCTTTTTCGTCAGCGTCAGGCAAATCAGGCCCCGGCCATGGGTCGCCATAAAGTTAATGGCATCCGGCGTCACATAATCTGCCGCCATCACCAGATCACCTTCGTTTTCCCGGTCCTCATCGTCCATCAGGATCACCATTTTGCCCTGACGGATGTCTTCAATAATTTCTGCTGGTGTATTTAATTGCATAGTCGGGTCCAGATTCAGAGGGGATCAGACAAAACCCCGTTGTTGTAATAAGTTCAGCGTCACACCAGAGCTTTTTGACTCTGTCGTAGTGGCCGTTAGCAGACGTTCCAGGTAACGGGCGATTAAGTCGACCTCCAGGTGCACCTGACTGCCCACTTTGAGTGTTAATAACGTGGTTTCTTTCGCCGTGTGCGGCACTATGGTCAACCGAAACTGGCCGGCTGCCAGTTCATTGACGGTCAGGCTGATGCCATCGACAGTGATGGAACCTTTTTCTGCGATATAACGGGATAATTCTGCTGGCATCTCGACCCAGACCTGCCAGGCTTCGCCATAGGTGTCGATACGCAGGACTTTGCCTACGCCATCGACATGACCACTGACCAGATGCCCACCTAAGCGGCTGGTCGCCAGCAAGGCCTTTTCCAGGTTCACCTGCTGCCCTACTTGATACTGGCCAAATAAGGTCCGCTTGACCGTTTCCCCCGACACGTCGGCACTAAAGGTCTGCGGCCCTAAGGCGGTGACCGTCAGGCAAACCCCGTTGGTGGCAATACTGTCACCTAATTTCACGTCGGAAAAATCCAGACTGGCCGATTCAATGGTCAGCTTCAGGTCTTTGCCTTTGTGGTGCAGCGCCGTGACCCGGCCTTTGGCTTCAATAATTCCGGTAAACATTTAAGGCTCCTGTAAGCAGGCTCTTAGTTTCACATCAGGCCCCAGGCACTGCGCCTGTTGCCACTGCCAGCGTGGCGCATCGGCTAAACGGTTCAGACTGGCCAGGTGCAGCAGTGGCTGGGAGCCAGCCCCCAGTAACAGCGGAGCCTGATACACAATGAGTTCATCCACCAGCTGCTGCTGCCATAAAGAGGACGCCAGAGTTGCGCCCGCTTCCACCCACAAGTCATTGATTTGTTGTTCGGCCAGCAGGCGGAGCAAGAACTGTAAATCCAGTTGGCCATCGTGTTCTGGCACCGCCAGGTAACGTACCGGCGCATTACTTTCTGGTGCATGGAGCTGGTCGCTATGGACTAGCCAGATGGGGCCACCAGACTGAAATAACAACTCTTGCCCGGTTAATTTCAACTGCCGGTCGAGAATAATACGCACAGGTTGCCGTACAGTGCCGTCAAGCAAAGGAGTAATCTCAGCCGTTTCAGCACGAACTGTCAGCCTGGCCTGATCCTGCATTACGGTAGTGGCGGTCGATAATATGGCGTGGGATGCAGCCCTTTCCAGCTGCACATCGGCCCTGGCTTCTGGTCCGGTTAACCATTGGCTTTCGCCATTGGCCAGCGCAATAGCGCCATCCAGGCTACAGGCAAGTTTTAACCTCAGCCAGGGCCGCTGCCGCTCCATCCGGCTGAGAAAACCCGGGTTCAGCGCCCGGGCTTCCCGCTGATACAGTCCGACATGAACCTCAATACCCGCCTGCTGCAGAATAGCAACGCCTTTGCCTGCCACCAGTGGATTCGGGTCCAACATGGCCACCACCACCCGGCTCACGCCAGCATCAACCAGCGCCAAAGCACAAGGTCCGGTGCGGCCGTAGTGACTGCAGGGCTCTAAAGTGACATAGCAGGTGGCGCCCAAAGCTTTGCTTCCAGCTTCCCTCAAGGCATAGACTTCGGCATGAGGCTGGCCAGCCTGATGGTGATAACCCTGGCCAACCACCTTGCCATCGAGAACCACCACAGCCCCAACATTAGGATTAGGTGCTGTGGTAAAACGTCCTTGCTGTGCCAGCTGCAGCGCCTGCTGCATAAATTGCTGGTCCGCGTCCGACCACCGCATTACTGATCCCCCAGGCGGGCAATTTCTTCGCCAAACTCGCGGATGTCTTTAAAAGAACGGTACACCGAAGCAAAACGCACGTAGGCCACTTTATCCAGTTTGACCAGCTCATCCATAATCAGGGTTCCCAGCAGTTCACTGGGCACTTCGCGCTCACCAGTGGCACGTAACTGGCTTTCCACTTTACTGATCAGCGACTCGACCTGCTCCGTGGGCACCGGACGCTTTTCCAGCGCCCGCATCAGGCCAAGCCGCAGTTTGGTGTCATTGTAGGGTTCACGCGAACCATCGCGTTTGATGATACGGGGCATCACCAGCTCGGCCGCTTCGAAGGTGGTAAAACGTTCATGACAGGCACCACACTCCCGGCGACGTTTCACCTGGTACCCATCAGCCACCAGGCGGGAATCGATCACTTTGGTGTCGTCGGCCCGGCAAAATGGACAAAACACTATGACACTCCTGAAAAAAAAGGCCGCACTAGGCGGCCATCTTAACACTGCGGGCAGGATCAGGCATAGACCGGGAAGCGGCTACACAGCTCTGCCACCTGGCCGCGAACCTTGTCGATCACAGCGGCATCACCGCGGCTATCCAGCACGTCACAGATAAAAGCTGCCACCTGACGCGCTTCAGCTTCTTTGAAACCACGACGGGTAATAGCCGGAGTGCCAATACGTAAACCTGAAGTCACAAAAGGTGACCGTGGGTCGTTTGGCACCGAGTTTTTGTTCACCGTAATGTGTGCCTGACCTAACCAGGCATCCGCTTCTTTACCTGTGATGTCTTTGTCGATCAGATCCATCAGGAACAGGTGATTTTGCGTGCCACCAGACACAATCTTGTAGCCACGTTGTTGCATGGCTTCACACATGGCGACTGCGTTTTTCAGAACCTGTTGCTGGTAGGCTTTAAACTCAGGTTGCAGCGCTTCTTTAAACGCAACAGCTTTGGCGGCAATCACGTGCATCAAAGGGCCGCCCTGACCACCAGGGAACACGGCAGAGTTGAGTTTCTTCTCAATTTCTTCGTTTTTACGGGCCAGGATCAGACCGCCACGTGGACCAGCCAGTGTTTTGTGCGTAGTTGTAGTGACCACATCAGCCACAGGCACAGGGTTTGGATACAGACCTGCCGCCACCAGACCAGCGACGTGCGCCATGTCCACCATCAGGTAGGCACCCACTTTGTCAGCAATGTCACGGAAACGTTGCCAATCAACAATACCTGAATAAGCAGAGAAGCCAGCGATAATCAGTTTTGGTTTGTGTTCCAGTGCCAACGCTTCAGCCTGGTCGTAATCAATCACACCAGTTTCCGGGTGCAGACCATACTGAACCGCTTTGTACAGCTTGCCAGATGAGCTGACGGTAGCGCCGTGAGTCAGGTGACCACCGTGTGCCAGGCTCATGCCCAGAATGGTATCACCGGCACTTAATAAAGCTAAGAAAACAGCAGAGTTGGCTTGTGAACCGGAGTGCGGCTGTACGTTGGCGTAATCAGCACCAAACAGCTCTTTGGCACGGGCGATAGCTAAATCTTCAGCAACGTCCACGTACTCACAACCACCGTAATAACGCTTGTGCGGGTAACCTTCAGCGTATTTGTTGGTCAGCTGAGACCCCTGAGCTTGCAGTACCCGTGGGCTGGCATAGTTTTCAGAGGCAATCAGTTCGATATGCTCTTCCTGACGACGGGTTTCGTTGGTAATGGATTGCCATAACTCCGGGTCGAAATCGGCAATGTTCATTTCACGCTTTAACATGCTTGCTCCTTGAATCGCCATAAGGCTGGGCTGATCAAAAAAATTGGCGCTATTCTACATCGAATTCCGGCAGGATGCACCGATTAAGTAGACGTCTAAACATCCAAACCAACATGTAAGAGCAGTTCGTCAGCAACGCTTTTTTTTGATGCAGGAAATCTTTGACATTCATCAGATACTGTCTAAAATTACAGCTGTATATATAAACAGTTAACGACGGTGAAGCGATGCGGAAAATTATTCATATTGATATGGATTGTTTTTATGCTGCAGTGGAAATGCGAGACAGGCCTGACTGGCGTAGCATTCCGCTCGCTATTGGCGGTAGCAGGCAGAGCCGTGGCGTCATCAGTACCTGCAATTACCCGGCACGCGCTTTTGGGGTTCGTAGCGCCATGCCAACCCATCAGGCGCTGAAACTCTGCCCACATCTGTTATTGCTGCCCGGCAATATGGAAAAATACAAAGCGGCCAGTTTGCAGATCCAAGCCATTTTTCATCGCTATACCGACAAAGTGGAACCCTTGTCGCTGGATGAGGCTTATCTGGACGTAACCGATACCCCGCTATTTAATGGCAGCGCCACCCGGATAGCGGAAGATATCCGTCGCACCATTGTGCAGGAAACTGGCTTGACAGCCTCAGCTGGCGTCGCTCCGAATAAATTTCTGGCTAAAATAGCCAGCGATGAAAATAAGCCCGATGGCCTCTTTGTGATCCGGCCCGAACAAGTCGCCAGTTTTGTCAGCACTCTGCCCCTGCACAGAATTCCCGGTGTTGGCAAAAAGACCGCTGAGCGTCTGGCGTTGCTCGGCCTGTATCACTGTGCCGACGTCCAGAAAGCACCATTGAAACAACTGATCAGTCATTTTGGCAGTTTCGCCGAAACCTTGTTAGAACGCAGCCACGGTGTGGATGAACGCCAGGTCAAAAACGACTATCCGCGTAAATCTGTCGCTGTTGAACACACTTATGATCAGGACCTTCCTGATCTTGTTGCTGGCGAACAAAGTTTGCAGGAATTATTGCCGAAGTTAAGACGTCGTATTGAACGTTGCGACGCAGCTCCTTTTATCCAGAAAATAGGCATCAAACTCAAATTTGCCGACTTTCAGCAAACAACTGTTGAGCGAAGCCAGAATGAATTGGATTTCATAACGCTGAAACAGTTATTGCAACAAGCCTGGTCCAGGGGGGAAGGCAAAAAAGTACGACTGGTCGGGATCCATGTCGGCCTGAAAGATCAGCAGGCCCAGGCTCAGTTATCTTTAGCCTTGTGAGGCCCAGCGGAGCCGCCCCCATTTATTCGTACGTCATTTATTCAGTACAGCAAAAAGTAGAGATAAAAAAACCGGCATTAAGCCGGTTTTTCCAGAAGCTTCGTCAACTTAGTGCTATTAAGCAACTACAGTTACGTTTTCTGCTTGAGGGCCTTTTTGACCTTCAGTGACTTCGAAAGTCACTTTCTGACCTTCAACCAGAGTTCTGCGGCCAGTACCGTTGATAGCGCGGAAGTGTACGAATACATCTTTGCCGCCTTCGCGCTCAATGAAACCAAAACCTTTATCTTCGTTGAACCACTTAACGGTACCGGAAATTAATTGTGACATAACATTCTCTTACTTAAACTAAATTTGCCGAGTCATCGGCGACTTTAAATATTACCGGCCACGTTGAGCTAGCACATATTTCAACCCCATTATCAGTGAAGCCACCAGAGGGGTCAATACTTATCACTGGATCAACAGAAAAATAGTTGTTTCTCTATTGGCCGTTCCGGTTACTTAACTCTATTTCTCAATAAAAACAAATTACTGCAAATTCAATTGATGAACAAAGCGTCAAAGTAACCTCTCGAGTGTAACACTTTTTTCCGAATAAAAAACAACCAAAAGTAAATTAATTGTTCTTTTTGCGTACAGGCATCAGGCCATCATCTCCAGCCTGAAAAAAATGTGGGCTAGCTGCCTTTTTACCTTTTTGTACCTGTTTTGTTTTTTGTCCCGGCGCCTTAGCTACAGAGCCCGATTTAGCCTTGACTGCTGTTTTCGGAACAGTCATCGTGACAGGCCCTTTAAAGCGGGCAATCAGTCCTTCCACTTCGGATAGCGGTAAAGGACGGCGTAAAAAGCTTTCAATCTCGCAAAAGGATTTCCAGTCTTTTGGGCCCACCAGGGAAATGGCCACGCCTTTTTGCCCTGCCCGTCCGGTGCGGCCTATACGGTGTACATATTCTTCTGCATGTTTAGGCAGGTCGAAATTCACCACATGGCTGACCTGCAGCAAATCCAATCCTCTGGAGGCGACATCAGTGGTGACCAACACCTTAAAACGGCCGGACGCAAACTCCTGCATCACTTGGTTCCGCCTGGCCTGACTCAACTTGCCACTCAGCCCCACTGCTGGCAGCCCTAATTGCTCACAGAGCAGCGCCAGCCGTTCCGTGTCTTCACGAGTTGCGGTAAACAGGATCAGCTGTTTAATCTCTTCAGTCGAAATAAAGTGCTTCAGCAGCGCTTCTTTATGGGTCAGGTGATCCGCAAAAAAACAACGCTGTTCAATGTCTTCATGTTGCTGGTGTGACACGCCGACAGAAACCCGGTGCGGACTTTTCAGCAGCGCCATAGCCAGCTCGTTAATTTCTGTATTGTCCAGAGTCGCTGAAAACATCAGGGTTTGACGCAGTCTGTGGTCCGCAGCTTTGTTGATCGCTGTCAGTTGCGGCATAAAACCTAAATCCAGCATCCGATCCGCCTCGTCCAGGATCAGCAATTCCAATCCGGCAATAAACAAGCTTTTATGCTCCAGATGATCCACCAGGCGACCGGGCGTTGCCACAATAATCTGTGGCTGACGCTTCAGCAGCTTTTCCTGATCGTTAAAGTTTTCCCCCCCGACAATCAGCGCACTGCTCAAAGGCGTATTGGCAACAAAAAGCCGCAACCGGCCATAAACCTGATGGGCCAGTTCACGGGTCGGCACCAGGATCAATGCCCTGGCATCTTGCTTCGCCAGCGCTTTGCTGCGCAGTAAACGTTGCATCATAGGCAGCAAATAGGCCAGCGTTTTGCCTGAACCTGTCTGAGACGACACCAACAGATCTTTACCTGTCATGGCTGCAGGGATCGCTTCCTGCTGCACTGTGGTTGGTTGGGCAAACCCCAAATGCTGTACCGAACGCACCAAACGCGGGTCCAGCCGGAAATCCTGAAATGCCAAAATAAATCACCTGTCCGGTCAAAAGATACCCTTATGATACCTGAATTACGCCGCAGCCGTTACTGCCTTGCTTGGCAGAGCAGGCTGCACATGAAACAATAAGCCGATCACAGAACAGGATTGCATCATGAGTAAATCACTACAGGAGCAGTTGCTCAAAGCAGGCCTTGGCAATGCCAAGACCGCCAAAAACATCAACAAACAAAAACATAAAGAACGGGTGCAGGCAGGCAAAAAGGGCACAGTGGTGAACGAAGCGTCGGTTCTGGCTGAGCAGGCACGCCAACAACAGCAAGCACGCGATCAGGAGCTGAACCGTCAACGTAAGGCGGAACAGGATCAAAAAGCCATTCAGGCCCAGGTAAAACAGCTGATTGAGCTGAACAGCATTCAGGCCAAAGGGGATTTGGCGTACAACTTTACCGATGGCAGCCTGGTCAAACGACTCTATATCAATGCCAAGGTGCAATCGGAATTGGGCAAAGGTCAGATTGCTATTGCACGATTAGGCGAAAGCTACCACCTGATCCCGGTCAAAGTGGCTGAAAAAATCCAGCAACGACTGGCATCCGCCATCATAGTGCTGAACAACTCTCAGCAAAGTGCCGAAGTACTGGCGGAAGATGACCCCTATGCGGCTTATCAAATTCCGGACGACTTAATGTGGTAGAACAGTACGACATTTTGCCTGGTGTCCAGCTTCAGCTCAGCGAGTTGGAGTTCAGTTACGTCCGGGCTCAGGGCGCAGGTGGGCAGCATGTGAACAAAACCTCGACCGCAGCCGTGCTGCGATTCGATTCACAGCACAGCAGCCTGCCTGACTGGGCGAAACAACGACTGCTGTGTTATGCCGATGATCGTATTACCCGTGAGGGTCTGGTGCTGATCAAAGCCCAAAGTAGCCGCAGCCAGGAACAGAACAAACAGGACGCCATCACTCGTTTGGTCGCTTTGCTGCAAAAAGCCCTGTTTGTCGAAAAAAGAAGAAAAGCCACCCGCCCTACCCTGGCCTCAAAAATCCGCCGGCTGGATGGCAAGAAAGCACAGCAACAGCGAAAACAACAACGTGGCAAAGTTCGACTACAGGAAGGATAAAACAATGGGGCGTCTGTTAGGCATTTTGGTATTGGTTGTATTGGCCAGCAGTACTCAGGCGAACAGTCTGTGGCAGGTGACAAAAGGCAAGCAACAGTTTTATCTGGCTGGCACCATTCACTTGCTCAGTCCCGACGATTACCCGCTGCCAGCATCTTACGAACAAGCGTTATCAGAAAGTAGACAACTGATCCTTGAAACTCCGCTGGACCAACTGGAATCGCCAGAGGGGATCAGCTTGCTGTTGCAACGTAACCGCTATCCGGACGGCGAGAGTTTACTGCAACATCTGAGTCCGACGCTGGCCGGGCAACTCAGTGAGTTTTGCCAGCAGCACCAGTTGCCGCTGCAGCAAATCAGCCGCTTCAAACCGGCTTTTGCGGCCCTGATGCTCACCAGCACTCAATTGCAACAACAAGGAGCCACTGCGCCTGGGGTGGACAAATACCTGATGCAACAAGCCAGCCAAAAAACCATCCCTCATCTCGGATTTGAGACTGTGGAACAACACCTGGCGGTATTGGATAAACTGAACCAACAAGGGGCTGAGCTGTTGATCCAAAGCACTCTGCAGGATTTGCACAGCAGCACACAGGATTTTGTTGCGATGAAACAAGCCTGGCGCCAGGGCAATGTGCAGGTACTGGAGCAGCTGTTTTTGTCTGATCTGTTAAAGTTCCCGGCCTTGTACCAAATCCTGATTGTTGAACGCAATCAGGCCTGGCTGCAGAAGCTGCCCACTTTACTGAATAACAAACCCAGCTACATAGCAGTTGGCACTTTGCATTTGGTGGGAAAAGATGGCTTGTTACAAGCCTTACAGCAGCAGGGCTATCAGATCCGGCAGGTGCAATAATGGCGTCAGTGCAATTACGCCCAGCCTTGCCGGAGCAGGTTGTGAACCTGGGAAACTGGCTGCCGGATCAACAGGCCATGGATCTGTGGGGGGGGCCGGGTTTCAGCTACCCGCTGCGACCATTGGCATTTTTGCAACAAGTGTATTTACCTGAGACCCAGAGTTACTGGCTGATGCAACAGCAACAGGCTGTGGCTTTTGGCCAGCTCTGCGATCGCTTTGACCGTCATCATCTGGCTCGTCTGCTGGTTGCGCCGTCCAAACGCAGTCAGGGATTAGGTAAAAAACTGATTCTGGCACTACTTCAGTTGGGGCTGAATGAGCAGAAGGAAAAAGACTTCTCACTGTTCGTACACAGGCACAATCAACGGGCTCTCAACTGCTACCAAAGCTTAGGTTTCCAGTTTACCACGCAGCCTGATATCGAGAATCCGAGCCTGTATTTTATGACGATGGGCCAGACCGAAGCCCGACAACTTGTGGAGTTGCACCATGATTTGGCTTGATGCCGATGCCTGCCCTGTGGTCCTGCGCGAAATGTTATTCCGCGCCGCAGAGCGCACCCAAACCCTACTGCACCTGGTGGCCAACCATCGTTTGCCTGTGCCCAAAAGCCAATACATTCGTGCCATCCAGGTTGAGCATGGCTTTGATGTTGCCGACCACTACATCAGCTCAGCCATCACGGCAGGTGATTTACTGGTTAGCAACGACATTCCTCTGGCCGCCGCAGTGATCCTAAAAGGCGCCTTGTGCCTGACCACCAAAGGCCAGTTGTTGGATAACCAAAACATCAGCGAACGTCTGGTCGTGCGGGATCTGGCAGATGAACTGCGAGGCAGTGGTGTGCAAATGCGTGGCCCTGCCCCATTATCCCAGGCAGATAAGCAGCAGTTTGCCAGCCAGCTCGACAAATACCTGCAACGGCTCAGCCAGAACTCTGGCGGGCGCTGATCCCTTTCACTGCAGGCTGGAACGAAGGTATTTTTTGCCATTTGGGCCGGATAGGTATCAGCGGATGCTCTCGCTTGCGGGCAATCAGCACATAACAGGTGCCGAAATAGCCCAGATAACGTTCACACCAACGCTGCCAGCCGCTGTTTTCTTTATAATGCCCAAGCAAACCAGACCAGAAAAAGCGCTGTTCATGGATCAGCTCAAACCCCAACAAATGTAACCAGTCCCGCACCCGTCCGGGTGTAAAAAACCGTCCTGACCAGGGCAACTGCTGTTTGACGCCGGGCCAAAGCTTCAGCAAACCGGCATTGCTTAACGGGTTGTAGCCTGTCAGCAATACATAGCCATTGGGCATCAGTACCCGGTGAGCTTCCCGCACTATATGGTGCGGATCCGGATAAAACTCCAGGCAATGCGCCAGCAATACGGCATCCACAGCGTGCTCTGTAAGAGGTAACGCATCGGGTTCACCGAGCAGATTGCTGTTCCGTTCATCTGTTCCCAGCCGGATTTGATGCTTGATAGGACATAAACTGCTGTCAAGCTCCGAGCTCAATGAGCCGACTTTCAACAAATGGTAACCAAAGATCCGCGGCCACCATGCATTCAGCTGCTGCTCTACGGCTTTTGCCATCCAGGGCCCCTGAGGTAATTCAGACCAGCTTTGTGGTAAAGGGCTACTGTGGTAACTTAAAGCGGGTTTCATAAGTCTGCCGTTGAGATAAAAAATGTCTGAGCCTGTTGCTCTGCCTGCATTTAAGGATAACTACATTTGGTGCCTGCGCCAAGAGAACAAAGCGCTGGTGGTCGACCCCGGCGATCCGCAGGTCGTACTGACGTATCTGGCCAGTCAGCAGCTGGAACTCAACCTGATCCTGATCACCCATCACCATTGGGATCATGTGGATGGTATCCAGTTGTTACGTCAGCACTACCCCCAAGCCCGTGTACTGCTGCCTGCAGCTGAACAACACAAAATTGCGGCTGCTGGTGAAGGGGTTGCACATGGGGACATCATTCACTGGCAACAGTACCAGTTTCAGGTGATGGCGGTGCCAGGCCATACATTGGGGCATCTGGCCTATTATTGCGCCCCTTGGTTATTTTGTGGCGATACGCTGTTTAACGCTGGCTGTGGCCGTTTGTTTGAAGGCACGGCCGAGCAGATGTGGCACAGTCTGAACCAGCTCATGGCACTGCCAGCTGACACCTGGCTGTACCCAACCCATGAATACACCCTGGCCAATCTGGAGTTTGCCCGTTGGGCCGATCCGAACAACCCAGAATTGGAGCGTTATCAAAAACAAAGCAAAGTGCAACGTGACAGAGGCGAACCCACTCTGCCCACCCGTCTTTCGGATCAGTTGAGATTTAATCCCTATTTACGAGCCGTGGATCCGGTGTTGCAACAGCACTGGCAGCAGGAAAACGCGCTGGAATTGTTCAGGTTTTTGCGTCAGCGTAAGGATCAATGGTAGCTGTTAACTTGCAATTCAGATCGGAGCGGGTAACATACTTGTCTTTATCGTTGTTGGAACCGCTTTATGCTCAATAAACTTTATGTCGCCGTTGCAGCGGCTTTACTTGCCAGCTGTGCAGCACAGAAGTCGGTACAAAGCCAGGATCCGGAACCAGAGATCATTGCCGATCAACCGATCCGAGACAAAGCAGCAACGGCGCAGCAAGTCGCCAATGCCCTGTGGCAGGATGCTGAACTTTCCCCTTTAGCCCCGGACACCAAACTGCAGAGTTATGACAACCTGTGGCAACGGGCCATCGCTCAGTTCAGTCTGAAGGTTCCAACCGATAATCGTGAAGTTGAACAACAAATCCGTTTTTACCTGCGCAATCAGAAGCTGCTGAAAATAGCCACCGACAATGCAGCGCCTTTCTTATACCATCTGATCACTGAGCTGGAACGGCGCAATATGCCGCTTGAACTGGCGCTGTTACCTATAGTCGAAAGCACATACAACCCAAAAGCTGGTTCTGTGTCCGGTGTACTGGGGATCTGGCAGTTCAGTGCCGGCACAGGGCGTAATTTTGGCTTAAAACAAAACGCCTGGTACGATGGACGCCGCGATGTCATCGAATCCAGCCGCGCCGCCTTTGACTACTTAAAGTACCTGTACAGCAACGTCGATCAGGACTGGCTGAGCGCTGTGGCAGCCTTTAATGCGGGTGAAGGCCGGGTGTTTAAAGCAGTAGAGCGCAACAGATACAGCGGTCGGCCGACCGATTTCTGGTCCTTGCATTTACCCAAACAAAGTACCAGTTACATTCCCAAATTGCTGGCGCTGGCCCAACTGCTGAAGCATGCAGACAAGTACGCCATTTCAGTGCCGCTTATCGCCAACAAACCGCAAAGCCGTATTCTGAAAATCAACAGAGGTCTGGATTTACCTCTGACCGCTGAAGTGTTGGGCATCAGCCTGGACGAACTCAAGCGTCTGAACCCGGGCTTTAAAGCCAACATCATTCCAAGTGCCAGTTATCAGTTGGTAGTCCCTTTAACCAGTCCGCTAGACACTAAGCAACAATTGGCCGCTTTACCTAAAGTAAAAGTCGCTCCGGTGGCCAACCCCACCAGTGCAGGGAAATACAAAGTCCGCTCTGGCGACAGTCTGAGCAAAATTGCGCTTCAGTTTAAAACCTCAGTTAACGCCTTGCAGAAAGCCAATCAGATGGCAGGTACTCAACTGAAAGTAGGCCAGGTCCTGAACATTCCGGGTCTGAATGCCACAGAGGCGCCTGCTCTGCAACCCAGAAATCAGCCAGGATCTCACTACAAAGTGAAATCCGGTGACAATTTGTGGCTGATTGCCAAAAAGCTCAATGTCAGTGCTGCCGATCTAAAACGCTGGAACCAACTCACTGATAAATCCACCTTAAAACCTGGTCAGCTGCTGCAACTTAAGTCTGTCGCGGCCAATACAGGCAATAAAATGACCTATCAGGTCAAAGCCGGCGATTCACTGGCCAGCATAGCGCAGCGCTTTAAGGTTAAGGTTGCAGATATTCTGCAGTGGAACGGCCTGAACGCCGATAACTATTTACAACCAGGCCAGGAACTAACGCTCTATACTGCAGGTTGAGGTTGTTGCTGTACTGGAGAAAAACCGATGAAACAACTACTGATTTTCATATTATCCGTCTGGTTACCCTGTGCCTGGGGCGCCTTTGAAGTACCTGGCAAAGGCAGCATGACTCTGGCTAACGGCGAAACTCAACCGCTGATGTTCAGCTTCGCCTACAAACAAGCCAACAGTGGCTTTGTGTTCCAGGCCGGACAACAAGAAGTGGAAGTCGCTGATGTGCCTGAGAAATACACTCTGGCTCTGGTACTGCATCAGGACAAAGAAGTCTGGGTCACAGACTGGGTCAATGAACCCATTGCATCCTTTGACTGGACTTTGGGCCAGTATCATCTGGTTCTGAAAAAGAATACGGATCCAAAGCTGGCCACCAAAGCCCGTGGCGGTTTCGTTTTGTCAGTGAACGGCACTCTGTACTTCTTCCATAAAAATATGGCGCAGCTGAAGTTTCATTTTGATGCGACAGGGTTAAAAGAACTCAGCGTTGAAGGCATGTTCACTCCCGGACGTTAACCCTCTATTTATCGCGCTCCGCGGGTTCTTGCTGCAGCTGCAATGCGGGTACCAGCCCCCACAGCAGACAGACCAGTGGCGCGGCCCAATGAAACCACCAATGCAGCTCCCTGCTCTGCCCCTGCAGCAATATCACCACAGAGGCAATCAACTGAAAACTCAGCCCGGTCAGGCCACAATAAAACAAGGTTTTGTTTAACCAACGGCTTGGTAACTTCATACAGGCTCCACACTGCTTGCCAGTACCGTCAGACTACCGCAAAATTCCTTATTGTGCATCCGGCTGCTGTTCAGGCGCAGCCTGAAAAAAGGCTGGCTGTTGCATACAGTGCTGATAAATACGCAATAACACTGGGTAAGGCGTCATATCCAGGTTAAAACGCAGCGCGTTGTACACCTGTGGCACCAGACACAAGTCCGCCAGGCTCACTGCATTGCCAACAGCGTACAAAGCTGCAGAGTGCTGCAGGCGTTTTTCCAAAGCGGCAAAACCTGTGTGCAGCCAGTGATGGATCCAGGCCAGTTTCTGCTTTTCATCAAGTGCCAGCGGTCCGGTCAGGTATTGCAGTACCCGCAGGTTATTGAGCGGATGGATATCACAGGCAATATCCAACGCAAGAGCCATCACTTTGGCTTTTTGCAGCGGATCAGCGGGCAATAAAGCAGGCTCCGGATACAGATCGTCCAAGTACTGGATCATCGCCAGCGACTGATTCAGTGTGTCCTGCTCCAGTTCCAGGGCCGGCACCAGCTCAGCCGGGTTTTGCAGCTGGAAAGCGGCACTGTGTTGCTCGCCCCCGTTATTCAGCAAATGCACCGGCACCTGCTCGCAGGTTACTCCTTTGAGGGCCAGAGCGATCCGGACCCGAAAGGCTGCGCTGGAACGCCAGTAACTGTAGAGTTTCATATAATGCTCCATAAAAAAGGCTATCCTGCGATAGCCTTATTGCCCGGTTCGGGCACTCAGCCCTGATACTTCACCACTTGCTGTTCAATAGCACCAAACACCGACTGGCCCTGGGCATCAAACATTTCAATACGTATGCGGTCGCCAAACTTCATAAAGGAGGTTTTAGGTGCGCCATCGCGAATGGTTTCAATCATCCGCACTTCAGCAATGCAGCTGTAGCCCACCCCACCTTCGTCCACCGAGGTGCCCCAGTCAGTGCCTTGTTTATTCGACACTGTGCCTGAACCAATCACCGCCCCTGCCCCCAAACGGCGTGTCCTGGCGGCATGCGCCACCAGCTGGCCAAAGTCGAACGTCATATCGACACCGGCATTAGGTTTGCCAAAGAGTTTGCCATTTAAATGTGACACCAAAGGCAGATGCAGTTTGGCATCCTGCCAGTCAGCGCCCAATTCATCTGGCGTGACCGCCACAGGGCTGAAGGCCGAAGCAGGTTTGGACTGAAAGAAACCAAAACCCTTGGCCAGTTCATTTGGAATAAGGCCACGCAAAGACACATCGTTCACCAGCATCACCAGACGGATTTTCTCTCTGGCTTGCTCCGGGCTTGCTGCCATCGCCACATCATCCGTAATGACCGCCACTTCGCCTTCAAAGTCGATGCCATAGTCTTCACTGACGACATCAATGGCATCCCTTGGGCCTAAAAAGTCGTCGGAGCCGCCCTGGTACATCAGCGGGTCTGTCCAGAAACTTGGTGGCATTTCGCTGTTACGGGCTTTTCGCACCAGCTCCACATGGTTGACATAAGCGCTGCCATCGGCCCATTGGTAAGCCCGTGGCAATGGCGACTCACAAGCGCTTTGGTCAAAGGCGGTTTCACCAGCCACAGTGCCGCTGTTCAGGGCCTGATAAACTTCACGGGCTTTTGGCGCCAGGCCCGCCCAATTGTCCAGCAACTGCTGCATAGTGGCAGCAATGGCCGGCACCGCCACACAACGTTGTAAATCGCGGCTGACAACCACCAATTGTCCGTCACGCTGGCCATTTTTTAAGGTCGCTAACTTCATCGACTTATCCTTCTGCCTGTACAGGTTTAATTTTCCAGCTGTTCACATAGTCCGGGTTTTCCGTGGCCAGCGCCGCTTCGCCCATCTCCAGCGCATCGCGGGTATCAAGCATCACTGCCACTTCATCGGTAAACTTTTTGCGGTACTCCCGCCCAGCCTGAAAAGCTTTCGGGTGCGGGCCATGCGTAAAACCAGCCGGGTGGAAGGTCACCATGCCACGTTCAATATTGTCGCGACTGAAGAAATCTCCGGCATGGTAAAACAGTACTTCATCGTAATCGTCATTGTTGTGGTAAAACGGCACTTTTAACGCCCCCGGATCACTTTCAATAGGACGGGGCACAAAGGTGCAGACGACAAAACGCGACGCCACAAAAGTGGTGTGGGCCGAAGGAGGTAAGTGGTAGCGGTGGCTCATTAAAGGCCGGATATCACGCCAGTTAATGCGCATCACGGTTAAATCACCATGCCAGCCAATGGCATCCAGCGGGTTGTAGGGATAAGTCATCACCGACACCTGATTGTGCCGCTTGACCTGCACCTGGGTTGGCTGCTCGGAATACTGCGCTTTAAAAGCCTCGTCAATTTTCGGGTGATCCAGCATTGCCGGGTCAAAAATAGCGTGGTTGCCGACCAGGCCTTTTTCCGGCAGCTGGTAAGAATCGTTGGTCGCTTCAATCATCAGTAAAAACAGCGGCTCTGTCACTTCCAGCCGCCACATGGTGGAGCGTGGGATCACCACATAATCGCCGTCGCGCAGCGTCAGGTGACCGTAGTCACAATAAAGCTCCGCAGCGCCCTCATGCACGAACAGCAAGTCATCACCGTCGGCATTACGCACCAGATACGGCATGGATTGTGTCAGGCGCCAGGTGCGCATTTTGCAGTGCGCATTGTGCAGTAAAAACGGCACCTGCCACGGCGACATATCTTGGTTTTCGCGGATCTGGTTGAAGTTAAACAGCCGCGGCTTGAGCGGCCCCTGCCAGTCGCTCCAGCCGGTTGGCGCATGGGTATGATGAAAATGCGCTGCCGGACCAAAAAAGCCGCTGCGGCCGGTTTCACGCTCGTAAATCGCCTGCTCCGGAAAATCAGCATGAGCCTGACGTGAAATTTCGCCTTCTTTTAATGGAAAAGACGCCCATTTACGCATCTTGCAGCACTCCGCGACGGATCTGATCTTCTTCAATGGATTCAAACAAGGCTTTGAAATTACCTTCGCCAAAGCCTTCATTGCCTTTACGCTGGATAATTTCAAAAAACACCGGGCCAATCACAGTCTTGGTAAAAATTTGCAGCAAAATACCATCTTTCATCGGTGCGCCGTCAATCAGAATGCGCAGCTCTTTCAACTGGTCCAGGTCTTCCGTGTGGCCTTCCACCCGGGCATTAACCCGCTCGTAATAGGTATCGGGCGTTGGCATAAAGTCCATGCCCCGCTCACGCAAGGTGCGCACTGTCTGGTAGATGTCTTCTGTGGTCAGCGCAATATGCTGAATACCTTCGCCTTTGTATTCACGGATAAATTCTTCGATCTGCGATTTGTCGTCAGACGATTCATTGATTGGAATACGGATTTTGCCACAAGGCGCCGTCATGGCTTTGGACACCAGGCCGGTCAGTTTGCCTTCAATGTCAAAATAACGGATTTCACGGAAATTGCCGATGCGCTCATAAAAGCCGGCCCAAATGGCCATATTGCCGCGGCGAACATTGTGTGTCAGGTGATCAATCACTTCCAGACCCACCTGGTTTTTCGCCATGTCCTCCTGCCAGTTGTCGTAGAACTTAAAGTCAACGTCGTACACTGAGCTTTGACCATAGCGGTCCACAAAGTACAGCAGGCTGCTGCCAATGCCATACACAGCAGGAATATTCAGCTCCATAGGGCCAACCTGGTTCTGGTACTGCTTGGCACCATTGTTGACGGCATTTTTCAAAGCGGCGGCAGCATCCTTCACTCGGAATGCCATAGCGCAGACGCTGGGGCCATGTTCAGCCGCAAACTTCTCTGCCTGGGAATTTGGCTCGGCATTGACGATAAAATTGACATCCCCTTGTTTATACAACCAGGCTTCTTTGGAGCGATGCTTTGCCACTTCAGTAAAACCCAAAGATTTAAACAGGTTCTTCAAATTCTCAATGCCCTGTTTGTCTGCGGCTGTGTACTCCACAAACTCAAAACCATCGGTTCCCAGCGGATTTATCGGATCGAACATCATAATTCTCCTGCAGTTGCACACTGTAATTTTGGCTTATCTTGCTTACTGCCACGAAAAAAGAAAGATAGCCCCGTGTTGGCGGGGATCCGCAGGAAAACCGGCTTTTTGTACAGTTCTGCTGACAAAACTGACCATTCAGCAAAAAATGGCGAAAAAAAGCTCCGAAACACAATCCGGAGCCCATTTTTTGTATCAGAAGCACTACAAAGCGTGGCTAAATTTTTACACTCTTCTTGCTAATACCGTAATCACGCAGTTTATTCGCGACTGCGGTGTGGCTTAAACCAAGTTTTTTCGCCAATTGGCGTGAACTGGGGTAAGCAGGAAACAATTTGCGTAACAAATCTGCTTCAAAGGCTTTGACGGCTTCATCCAGCGTGCCTTCAAAATCTTTTTCCAGATAGCCCAGATCACTGGTGTAGCTGGGCAGTTGCAGGTGGTCTTTGTCCAGCTCGTTGCTTTCCAGTAAGGTCACGGCCCGGTACAAGGCGTTTTCCAGTTGCCGCACATTGCCTGGCCAGGGGTAATGCTGCAGGAAGTGTTCACAGGCTTCGGTCAGCTTCGGTGACTTGCGACCCAAACGCGCGGCAAAACGGGCAATAAAGTGTTCCGCCAGCGGCACCACGTCCTGCTTACGCTCCCGCAGTGGTGGTAAGGTCAGGCTCAGCACATTGAGCCGGTAATACAAATCTTCCCGGAACTTGCCTTCCTGCACCATAGCAGGTAAGTCTTTTTGCGTGGTGCAAATCACCCGCACATCCACCCGCACTTCGTTTTCATCACCAACACGGCGAAAACAGCCATCCTGCAAAAAGCGCAGCAGTTTGGTTTGCAATTCGCGGGACATCTCGCCTACTTCATCCAAAAAGACCGTGCCTTTGTTGGCTTGTTCGAAAATGCCTTTTTTGGCGTCAACAGCACCCGGCATTGCATTGGGGCCATGACCAAACAGCTCGGACTCTGCCACATTGTCCGGCATCGCGGCCATATTCACGGCTAAAAAGGGTTTGCCGCTGCGGCCACTGGCAGCGTGGCAAGCCCGCGCCAGCACTTCTTTGCCTGTGCCGGTTTCGCCCATGATCAAAATAGGCGCATCCAGCAGTGCCATTTTTTTCGCTTCGCGCACCACTTTACGCATCAGGTTGCTGTGCGCATGCAGGTTGTTAAAACTCTCCTGATCGCCTTTTTTAAAGACCACCATCTGCTCACCAAGGCGGCTTTCAGATTTCAGGTTCAGTACAGCACCAGCCAGAGTTTCCTGCCCCTGTTCATCCGGCACCATCACCGGCAACAAGTCAGCAATAAATTTTTTATTCTGAATTTCGACCCGACGGGTTTGCGCCAGCACATCGTCCCCTTCGAGCCAGCGGTTTAAATGAAAGCCTTTCAACAGCGGAGTGAGCAGATGGCCTTCTATTTCTTCCCGCTTCAACGATAAAGCGTCCAGCGCGGCTTCGTTGATAATGGTGACATTGGCTTTGCTGTCGACCGCAATAATGCCATCCGGCAAGGTGCGCAGCAGAGTGGTCAGTTCATTGTGCTCGCGCTCTGAAGGTAAAAAGGCGGTGGTCTTCACGTCATCGACACCGGCCAGCCGACGGATTTTCGCCATCAACTCCTGAAAGGTAGCAAACTCAACGCCAGGAAAGGACACATAAATACGTCCCTGCGTCGGGTCCACTTCGATACCCCGTAAGTCAAGCTGATAACTGACCAGGATTTGCAACACTTCCTGAGCTATGCCCAGTCGGTCCTGGCAATGGATTTCTAACCTCATAAGCAACAACCGTGTTTGGAATTGGGTTCAGGCTATAATACGGCAGGCAACGCAGAAGAAACCAGAGTAAATTGTAAAGAATTATGCACGGCTCCGCCTGGTACAAACAAGCGGAGCCTTCTGCCGTTTAAGCGTTCAGCAGCTGATCGGTTTTCGCTGCGCAGATAAAGTCGTTTTTGTGCAGACCTTTAATGGAATGGGACCACCAGGTCACCGTCAGTTTGCCCCACTCCAGCAGCAGCGCCGGATGGTGGCCTTCGGCTTCCGCCAGTTCAGCGACTTTGTGATGAAAAGCCCAGGCTTGTTTGAAATTTTTGAATTTATAGACACGCTCCAGCTGCAGAATGTCGTCCCGCACTACAGGGGTCCAGTCCGGGATCTGACGGATCAGCACCGCCAGCTCTTCGTCACTGACTTTGGGTGCGTCGGCACGGCAGGCTTCACATTTTGCTTGGGTTAAATCAGACATGGCTTGCTTCTCTTTTTAGTCCAGCCATCAGCTGGCTTGTTTTTGTTTCGGAGGAAATTTTGCAGGATGCAGCCCCAGTGCTTTCGCCTGTTGCACCAGCGCCATCAAATCCAGTTTGGCAATATCAAACAGATCGTCAATGGACTGCAGCATAAAATACACAGGTTGCATAATATCGATACGGTAAGGCGTGCGCATCACATCCAACGCATTAAAGCTGTGGCGTTCAGGCACATCAGAACCCAGGGCATATTGGGTTTCACCAGGCGACGATAAAATCCCGCCACCGTAAATCCGTAACCCCTCTGGCGTATTCAGTAAACCAAATTCGATGGTAAACCAATACAAACGGGCCAGGTAAACCCTGTCTTCTTTGCTGGCCGCCAGACCCAACTGACCATACCTGTGGGTAAATTCAGCAAAAGCGGGATGGGTCAGCATGGCGCAGTGGCCAAAGATTTCGTGAAAAATATCTGGTTCCTGCAGGTAATCAAACTCTTCCCGGCTGCGGATAAAGGTGGCCACCGGAAACTCTTTGTTGGCCAGTAACTGGAAAAACCGGTCGAAGCTAATCAGCGCTGGCACCTCAGCACAGCGCCAGCCGGTGGCCTGCTGCAAAACAGCATTGACTTCGGCTAACTGCGGAATGCGGTCTTGCGGTAAATTCAGCTTTTTCAAGCCGTCCAGATATTCATTGCAGGCCCTGCCTTCAATGCAGGACAACTGGCGTCTGATCAACTCAGACCAGATTTGGTTTTCTTCATCAGTCCAGTGGATAAAGCCCTGTTCATCCGACTGCCTGGATACATAACTGCTGGTTTTACTCATAACAACCCTGGTGTGAAATGCTGCAATGCGGCCTTTGGCCTGCTTTTTATTGCGGCCGATACTAGTGGATTGGACTGCGGCTGTTAACCCATGGTTGTGCAACCGCCGCCTGGACCTTCTGCTGGTTTTGTAAAAAAAACGCTACATCAGGCCGTCTTCAAACCCCTGCTCTGGCGTTGTTGCATTTTTTTCAGCGCCTGAGCCAGGTCGGCAATAATATCGTCCTGATGCTCAAGCCCAACAGAAATCCGAATAAGACCGTCGCTGATGCCTGCCATCGCCCTTTCTTCCGGGCTGTAGGGGCTGTGCGTCATCGAGGCCGGGTGCTGAATTAACGACTCGGCATCCCCCAGGCTGACGGCAAGGGCCAATAACTGACACTGATTGATAAAAAACCGGCCATCGTCCAGGCTGCCGTTCAGTTCAAAAGCCAATACGCCACCGGCTCCTTTCATTTGGCCTCCGAGAAACTGATGCCCCGGATGCGACGGCAACCCAGGGTAATAAACCTTTGCCACGGCCGGGTGCTGCTCCAGGTATTCGGCCACTGCCTGCGCATTTTTCAGATGCCGCTCCAACCGCACCGACAGGGTTTTCAAGCCTCGCAGGATCAACCAGGCATCGTGTGGACTGATGGTGGCCCCCATATCTTTTAAGGTTGTCAGCTTAATGCTCTGAATTTTTTCTGCACAGCCAACAATGGCTCCAGCAACCAGATCCCCATGACCATTCAGGTACTTGGTGGCACTGTGCACAATTAAATCAATGCCATACAGTGCTGGCTTTTGCAGCAGGGGGGTCAGAAAGGTGTTGTCGACCACTGAGATCAGGCCATGACGACGGGCAAAGTCACCTAAAAAGCTCAGATCAATCACAGTCAGTGTCGGGTTGATCGGAGTTTCTGCAAACAACATTTTGGTATTGGGCCGCACCGCAGCTTCCATTGCCTGATGGTCGGTAAAATCGACAAAACTGACCTCAATGCCATACCGGGCAAACTGATGGTTAAACAACGCAAAACTGCAGCCATAAATGGCTTTGCTGGCCAGTAAATGATCGCCCTGTTGCAAAAAAGCCAAAGTAGCCGCTGCGACAGCCCCCATGCCTGTGGCCGTGGCCGCAGCGTCTTCCATGCCTTCGAGCGCCGCCAGTCGCAACTCCAGTTCACGGGTGGTCGGGTTGCCTAGCCGGGTGTAAATATAACCGTCGGCTTCACCGGCAAAGCGGGCTGCGCCTTGTTCGGCACTGTCAAACACAAAGGTCGAGGTTTGGTATAACGGCGTGGTTAAAGCGCCGTGGGGATGAGACTGGGGTTTACCAGCATGGATACATAAAGTTTCGGCATGGCCGTACTGCTTGGTCATAAAACACCTGTTGCGTCTAGATTGTGGTTTTTTCTTTTATCTAAGCAAAAGACCCTGGATCACAACAGGCATATGGACATCTGAGGGGCCGAAACAACGCGGGTAGGCTGTGACGACAACTGAGTTAAGTGTCAGAAATTATTGACAGTCACTCCTTATTCGTCCCGCTCAGGCGCTGCATCAGTGCTTTGCCAAGCTGACGCAGGCTGAGTTTCTGCTGCTCAGGCAACGGCACAGGCCGCAACAATTGCTGAGCCGCCAGACCAAGCCTGGCTGTCAATAAACCAGCGATCAGACCCTGACCTGCCCGGGCAGAAAGACGGGAGGTCAGTTCAGTGCCAACCACCTCTGACGATAAATCCAGTGCCAGCTCTGAGCCCCCCGCCCAGACCAAAGATGCAAACAGCCGTTTGAGCAGCAACAGGCTGCGCAGCTGCCCTATGCTGGCGCCATAACTTTGCGCTATTTCACGAAGCATCCGGCTGCTGCGCCACAACACGAGCAGCAGATCAGCCAACACAAAAGGCGACAGGGTCACCGCCAGGCTGGTATCTGCCGCCGCTTGATGGATCTGCTGTTGCACTTGTTTATCAAGCGGATTGAGCACCGACAACTCAAATAACTGCAGTACCTCTTTGTCACTGTGTTCGGTTTTATAGTGCTGGTGAAACTGCTGTACAGAGGCTGGCGTGGCTGGCAATTGCTTCAGCATCTGCTGACAAAGAGGCAGCGCTTCGCCATATTGCATACTTTGTTGGATACGTTCAGCACTTTGCTGCCACAGCTCTCCCTGCTTCAGACGCCGCCAGAGCCTGTACTCGCGCCCCAGTAACACCAGCACCAATCCAGTCAGACTGACCGCCAAGACAGCGCTGAAAAAAGTCCCGGCTCCCGGGTTTCTAATCAGTTGCAGTACAGTGTCCATCAGCTGCCAGCCACCATAAGCCAAGAATGACAATAACGCCGCCGCCAACCAGCGCCCCACACCTCTGCCCTGCGGAACCTCTGAGACAGGCTCGGTCAGGTCGGCTTCGACGAAGTCAGCCGGATCAAAGTCTTTGGCCTGTACAGGCAGGGTCTTGATTTCGGCCTGGCTCTGAGTTTCAAATTCAACGGCGGGTTTCAGTGGTTTCATCGGAGTTTGTCTCCCAATAAAAATTCAAGGGCATGATCCAGCCGGATATGCGGCAACGCCCCCTGGCCATCCCATGGCGCCGGGTTCAATTCACTAAAGGCAAACTGATGGGCGCTGAACAGCTGATGGTCGGGCCAATAACGCGGTACGTCGCCCGGATAAAAAGCAGTTGCGTGTGGCTGTCCGCGTTTGGTCGCACGCAAACAAGGCAAGTTTTGTCCCTGGTATTCGACAGTACCGGTTTCACTGGCCCGGACTGCTGCTATCACCATCACCTCAAACTGGCAAAGCTGGTACTGGGTTTGACTCAACTGCTCAGCCAATAACTGTTGCAGCAGCAAACTCAGCGCCTGATGCTGGTCTGGTGTGACATGGTCGGCTTTGCTGACTGCAAAAAGTACTTTGCTGATCCTGGGCTTAAACACCCGGCGCAACCAATGATTGGGCCCATAACTGAAGCTTTGCAGGATCAGCAAAATACTTTGTTTGAGCTCAGACAACGCGGCTTCACCGGCATTAAGGGCCCCCAGAATGTCCACCAGTACCAGTTGCCGGTCCAGACCGGAAAAAAACTGCTGGTAAAAGGGCTTCACCACCAGCTTCAGATAATTGGCATACTGCTGCTGCATCAGCGCCACCAAAGCGCCGCCTTGCCGAAGTTGTTCCGGCAATAATGGCAATAACTGCAACACTGGGGTGCCTTCCAGTTCTGCCGGTACCAGCAACCGGCCAGGTTGATTCAGGTAAGCACCGGCAATCTGGCTGAACTGTTGCAACAGGTCGCGATACGAAGCGCAAAGCTGCTGCACGGCCAGAGGCTCGGTTTGATTCAGATCCACCCGGCTTAGCTGCGTGCGAAACGCTTCGGCCAGCGCCTGACGATGTGGCTGGCTGAATAAGTCCCAACTCTGTTGACACCACTGCACATAACTTTGTTGCAGCATAGGTAAATCCAGCAGCCATTCGCCTGGGTAATCCAGCAATTGCAGCGACAGCTGCTGATAATCTCTGAGCAGGCGTTTGACCGTTGACGCACTTTGATAACGCAAGGTCAGCGCCAGCTGGCTCCAGCCGACTGTGGATGGCGGCCACTGTGGTTGCTGCTGCTTGAAATACAATAAATTCTGTTCATAAGGAAAACGGGGGAAGTGCAGCGCCTGCTGCGCATCAATGCGGGCCCCAAGCCAGCGTTTTTGTTGCATTACACTGAAAAAAGGCATTGCGGTGTTATCGTGCTGCAGCAGTTGTTGCAGCGCAGCGGTTAAAAAGGCGGTTTTTCCTGCGCCACTCAGTCCGGTTACCCCAAGACTCAGCTGTGTATCTAAGGCGCGCTGGCCCAGAGTTTTCAGTTGCCAGCTCGCCTTATCTACCCACGTCATTGGCTTGTCCTTGCAGTCAATATCAGTCTCAGAGCTTATTCAGCTCACGGTTCAGCTGAAACTTTGCCGAAGTCACATGGCTTTCCATATCACGCAGCCGATACTCCAGGCTATTGAACTGCGCCACCAGATGGTGCAAGGCAGACTTGGGTGCTTCTCCTCGCTGCCAGACCCGGGTTTTGACTTCGACAGGTTTCTCTTCAAACTTCGGTTGTGTGACGCCCTGACGGGCTTCCACCACAGATTTCTTTTCGAGAATAAACCAGGCAGCCACATAGAGCACCGGCAATAAACCACCTAAGCCCAACAACACCGAAGTCACCACAATCAGCCGGATTAACCAGACTTCCCAGCCAAAGTAATCGGCGATACCAGCACAGACCCCGGCGATTTTGCCGTTCCGGTCATCCCGGAACAGCTCGCGGCGTATTTTAGTCATGTTTCTCCCTCCAGCGCGGGGACTCCGCATCCAGAATGGCTTCCAGTGTTTTGATCCGGTCTGCCATTTTTTCGGCTTTATGGGACAAATCGTTTAACTGAGCCAGTTCATTGTCGCTCAGCCCCTGCCCGATTTTGTTTTTGCTTCTGTAGTGCATAAAGACCCACAGCGGCGCGACAAAAATCATAAACAGAATGACAGGAATTCCAATAACCTCACCTATATCCATGATGCACTCCTACAACGCCTGAGAATCAGGCGTTATCTTTTTTAGACAATTTAGCTTTCAGATCAGCCAGTTCGGAATCTATCTTGTCAGAAGATGCCAGTTCAGCAAACTCATCTTTTAAGCTTTTCTTGCCTAAATCATAGGATTCAACCTGCGCTTCCAGCGAATCAATTTTTTGCTCGTAGCGCTCAAACTTGTACATCGCATCCTGCAGACGGCTGCTGTCCAGCGTCTTTTTCACATCCAGCCGTGAGGCCACGGTTTTCTGGCGCATCAGAATGGTTTTCTGACGGGCTTTGGCGTCAGCCAACTTTTCCTGCAGCTGAGCCACTTCGTCCTGCAACTTGCTGATGTGCTCGTCCAGGTGCTGAATATCGGCTTCAACGGCGGCAGCCTGATCAGCCGCTTTCTGTTTTTCCACCAGCGCGGCGCGGGCCAGGTCGTCACGGTCTTTGCTCAACGCCAGTTCCGCTTTGGCCTGCCAGTCTTCCACTTCGGCATGCAGCTTGCCAATCACCCGTTGCAGTTCTTTTTTCTCTGCAATGGTTTTGGCAGAGGTGGAACGCACTTCCACCAAGGTGTCTTCCATTTCCTGAATAATCAGGCGGACCATTTTTTCCGGATCTTCAGCTTTATCCAGTAACGCATTGATATTCGAGTTCACGATATCTGAGAAGCGAGAGAAAATACCCATAGCAATTTACCTCTTAAGGATGTTTCGGTTTCGTAAGATACTATTCAGGATCGGTGCCAACTCGAAAAAACATTATAAGCAATTGTTTTAATTGAATTTTATTTATTCAGAAAAAGCACTATGCCATACCATCGTTATGAAATACACTACTTATTAGTTAAATTCACTATTTCGTGAGCAGGCATGAGCAGAGGTTTTCAGCAAGACAACTTAATAGGTCAGTCCAACAGTTTTTTAAGTGTATTGGAACAGGTGTCCCAAATTGCGCCTTTGCACAAGCCCGTGCTGATTATTGGCGAACGCGGCACAGGGAAAGAACTGATTGCCGCCCGGCTGCATTACCTGTCACAACGCTGGGATCAGAGTTACCTGACCTTAAACTGTGCCGCGCTGAATGAAAACCTGCTGGAAAGTGAATTGTTTGGCCATGAAGCAGGAGCTTTTACCGGCGCGGCTAAACGTCATGAAGGCCGCTTTGAGCGGGCTAATGGTGGCACGCTGTTTCTGGATGAGTTGGCCAATACACCGGCCATGGTGCAGGAGAAACTGCTACGGGTGATTGAATACGGTGAATTCGAGCGGGTCGGTGGCAGCCGGCCTATCCGGGTTGATGTGCGGCTGATTTGTGCCACCAATGAAGACTTGCCTGCAATGGCAGAGCAAGGCGAATTTCGTGCTGACTTGCTGGACCGGCTGGCCTTTGATGTCATCACCTTGCCACCGATGCGCGAGCGGCGTGAAGATATTCTGGTGCTGGCTGAACACTTTGCCGTCAATATGGCGCGCGAGCTGGGTTATGAGCTGTTCAGCGGTTTCAGCGAGAAAGCCAGACGCACCCTGCTGGATTACGACTGGCCAGGCAATGTGCGGGAACTGAAGAATGTGGTGGAACGCAGTGTGTACCGCACCAACAATCCTTATGTGCCGGTGCACCATATCCAGTTAGATCCCTTTGAATCCCCGTTCCGGCCTCAGCGGCGAGTCCGCACACTGGACAGGGCGCCCAAAACGGCCACACCTGTTGTGGCAGCCAAGGCAGAAACGACCATCGCAGATACAACGGCTTTCGCAGCTCCAACTGCCAGTTTTGATGCCAGCAAAGGCGCCGATTTTAAGCTGTTGTCTGAGCAGTTTGAGATGGATTTAATCAAGCAGGCGCTGGCTGGCTGCCAGTATAATCAGAAGAAAACTGCTGAAGCGCTGAACCTGACCTATCATCAGCTCAGAGGCTATATGAAAAAGTACAAAATGCTGGATAGCCAACAATGAACGTTGTCTTTTATGGCTCGCTGCTAAGCAGTCTGTGCCTGCTCAGTGCCTGTCAGCCTCAGTTACCTCAAACCCTGGCCGAAGGCCTGGTCTATTGTGCTGAGGGATCACCCGAGAGTTTTAACCCTCAGCATGTGACCTCAGGCACCACCATCGACATTGTCAGCCAGCAATTGTATGACCGGCTGCTGGATATCAACCCTCAAAGTGGGGAACTGGAGGCTGCGTTGGCTGAACGCTGGCGTGTCAGCGAGGATGGCCGTACCTATTGGTTTGAACTAAAGCCACAGGTGCAGTTTCACCACACGGGGTATTTCTCGCCAAGCCGGCCACTGCAGGCAGCTGATGTGGTGTTTACCTTTGAGCGCATTCTGGATACTCATCATCCTTATCACCCGATTGGCGGTGGAGATTACCCTTATTTCGAGAGCGTCGACCTGCGCTCCCTGGTCACCGCTGTCACTGCCGAAACCCCATTGACGGTGCGCTTTGATTTGAGCCGGCCCGACAGCTCGTTTTTATCCAACCTGGCCACTGATTTTGCCTCCATCCTTTCGGCCGAATACGCAGCTCAGCTGTTGCAGCAACACCAGCCAGAGCTGCTCGACAGCCAGCCGGTCGGCACTGGCCCTTTTATGTTTCGGGACTATAAAAAAGACCAGTTTGTGCGTTATTACCGTCACCCGGAGTACTGGGGAGGCAAAGCCCAGCTGTCTCAGCTGGTGTTCGATTTAGTGCCCGACAGTGCCAAACGTATGGCCATGTTGTTGACCCATGAATGTGATGTGGTGGCTTATCCACGTCACGCCGAGCTGAAGCTGGTCACGGAACGGCCGGATGTGGAAGTGCAAAGTCAGATCAGTATGAATGTCGGTTTTTGGGCATTTAACACCCAAAAAGCGCCCTTTAATAATGCCAAAGTGCGTAAAGCCCTGGCAATGGCGATAGACCGCAACACCATTTTGCAGGCGGTGTATTTTGGTCATGCCGATTTGGCCCGCTCTGTATTGCCCCCAACCTCCTGGGCCTTTGACAATAACGCCGAAGAACTGCCTTATGAGCCGGAGCTGGCCAAACAGTTGCTGGCAGAAGCCGGCTATCCCAAAGGCTTCCACATGGATATCTGGGCCATGCCAGTGCAGCGTCTGTACAACCCCAATGCCCAGAAGATGGCTGAGCTGATGCAGGCCGATCTCGCCCGCATCGGGGTACGTGCCCGTATTGTCTCCCTGGAATGGAACAGTTTCAGACGCAAACTCAGTGACAACGAACATGACTCTGTGCTGATTGGCTGGTCAGCTGACAATGCCGACCCGGATAATTTTTTCCGGCCATTGCTCAGCTGCGCCGCGGCACAAAATGGCAGTAACAGGGCCAACTGGTGCGATCCGAAGTTTGACAATCTGCTGAACCAGGCGCTGCTCACGGCCGATCCACAGCAGAGACGCAGTTTTTATCTGGCCGCCCAGCATTATCTGGCCGAACAGATGCCACTGTTCAGCATTGCCCACTCCAAGCGTTTTCAGGCCCAAAGTGTTAAGGTTTCAGGAGTAGTGATGAGCCCTTATGGTGGAGTGTCGATGGCCAAAGCGGAAAAGGATTTGTAATGCTGCATTATTTTCTGCGCCGGGTATTTTTACTGAGTTTTGTCTTTGTTGCCCTGACCGTTTTGGGGTTCAGCCTGAGTTATCTGTTTCCTGGCGACCGGCTCAGTACATTGTCCGGTCTGACCGATATCAGCACCGAGCAGCAACTGGAACTGATCCGGTATTACCAGTTGGATCAATCTGTGGTTCGGCAATACCTGGCTTATGTGGGCCGGATCCTGGATGGCGACTGGGGTTTATCCTTTGCCAGCCAGCAACCTGTGCTGCCGGAATTGCTCGCTGTATTTCCGGCTACGCTGGAGCTGGCAGCTTACGCCCTGATGCTGTCATTTTTTGTTGGTGTGCCTGTGGGGTTGTTTTGTGCCATCCGTTCAGAGTCGCTGCTGGCACGGCTGTTCTCAGGCCTGACGTTAATTGGTTATTCACTGCCTGTGTTCTGGTGGGCTTTGCTGCTGATTATGGTGTTTGCATTGTCGTTGGGCTGGCTGCCCACCTCCGGTCGTCTGCATGTGCTGTTTGATGTACCAGCCCAGACAGGGTTTATGCTGCTGGATATTTACCTGTCCGATTTAACACACAAAGCGGCCGCGTTTCAGGATGCGCTGTACCACCTGTTACTACCGACCATAGTGCTTGCCACCTTTCCAACCACCGTGATGATCCGTTTTACCCGTAATTCGATGCAAACGGTGCTTGAGCAGGGTTATATCAAGACGGCCCGCGCTAAAGGTCTGAGCCGCGCCCAGGTACTGTATCACCATGGCCTGCGCAACGCCTTGCTGCCAGTGATCCGCCAGGTCGGCCTGCAATTCAGCACGCTGATCACCCTCGCTATGCTGACTGAAGTGATTTTTTCCTGGCCTGGCATAGGCCAGTGGCTGATTGACAGCATCTACCAGCGCAATTACCCGGCGATCCATGGCGGCTTGCTGGTGGTGTCGTCCCTGGTGATAGTAGCCAATATGCTGACCGAGATCCTGCATACCCTGTTTAACCCTCTGGCGCGTCAAGGCTGATATGAAAAAGTTTCGCCTGTATTTTGAAGAGCATAACCGCGGTCCGCTCAGCCAGCTCTGGCAGCAGTTTCAGCGCCAGCACAGCGCCATGCTCGGTTTGGTGCTTTTTGTGTTTTTCCTGGCGCTGGTGCTGCTCGCCCCGGTGCTGAGCCCCCATGACCCCTACCTGCAAAACCCTGATCTGCTGTTACTGTCGCCCTCCTGGAGTGACGCCGGCCAGGTCAGTTATGCCTTTGGTACCGACGATTTGGGCCGCGACATTATGTCCCGGCTGATCACCGGGGCTGTCTATACCTTTGGATTGTCTATTGCGGCTGTGCTGATGGCGCTGCTGCTTGGGCTGGCTCTGGGGGTGATGGCCGGCATGAGCAAAGGGGTGAAATCCAGCATTTTTAATCACTTACTCGATTTGGCCCTGACCATCCCTTCCCTGCTGCTGGCCATACTGATTGTCGCCGTGTTGGGTCCTGGTTTATGGAACACCACCTGGGCTATTGTACTGGCCTTATTGCCCCAGTTTGTCCATGGCATCCGTAACAGTATTCAGGACGCACTGAAACAGGATTACGTGGTTGCTTACCGGCTGGATGGTGCCAATAACTGGCAGGTGCTGCGCCATGCCGTGCTGCCCAATATCTGGGAGCCTGCCACTCTGATGTCCAGTATGGCCTTGTCCACCGCCATGCTGGACATTGCCGCCTTGGGGTTTTTAGGCTTGGGTGCGCAGGCGCCAACGGCCGAATGGGGTACCATGATAGCCGACGCTTTGGACCTGATCTATCTGGCTCCATGGGCCATCGCCTTGCCGGGTTTATTGTTGTTTGCTGCGGTGTTGTCGGTCAATCTGGTCGGTGACGGCCTGCGCACAGCCATTAAAAAACGGCGGGAAAACTGATGATTCTGCTCGATATTAAGAACCTGACCATTGAACTGGAAACTGCGGACGGCTTGATCCGCGCTGTTGACCGGGTCAACCTGACGTTAAGGGAAGGCGAAATCCGGGGTCTGGTTGGTGAATCCGGCTCAGGCAAAAGCCTGATCGCCAAAGCCATAGTGGGCGTGTTGAACAAACGCTGGCGCATCACCGCCGACCGTTTCAGCTGGCGAGGCCAGGATTTGTTACGCCTGCCCTATTCGGAGCAACGCAGCATTATCGGTCGCGATATTGCGATGATCTACCAGGAACCCAGCCGCAGTATGGACCCCACCTCCCCCATACTGGAGCAACTGACCGAATCCATTCCCGACTGCGAACTGGAAAGTGGTTGGTTTGGACGGCCTTTTGAGCGGCGAAAAAAAGCCGCAGCCTTGCTGCATAAAGTGGGTATTCGTGACCATCAGGCGATTTTCCAGTCTTACCCTTACCAGCTGTCCGAAGGGGTGTGTCAGAAAATATCCATTGCGATGGCCATCGCCAAAAAGCCCAAGTTACTGATTGCCGATGAACCGACGACAGCGCTGGAAAGCACCACTCAGGCTCAGCTGTTCCGTTTGCTGGCCAGCTTTAACCAGCTCAAAGGCATGTCGATTTTATTGATCAGCCACGAGCTGGAAAGTGTCGCCCGCAATACCGATACCTTGAGTGTGTTGTACTGTGGTCAGTTGGTGGAAGCCGGTGAAACCGAAGCGTTGCTGTCCAAACCTATGCATCCTTACACCCATGCCCTGATCAAAAGTGTGCCTGAGTTTCAACCCGAGCTGCAAAGCAAACAGCCGCTTTATGCCCTGCCCGGCAGCATTCCGACCCTGCAGCATCTGCCTATTGGTTGCCGCTTAGGCCCACGTTGCCCCAATGCGCGCAAAGAATGTGTGAAAACCCCTATGCTGGAACGGCTGCAAAACCATTATTACAGCTGTCATTTTCCTTTGGGTGGCAAAAAACCATGAAGCAGGTGTTACTGGAAGTCCGTCAACTGAGCAAAAGTTACCAGAAAGCCCAGGGCTTTTTTGGTCAGAAAAAAATTCAGGCATTGTCCCACATCAGCTTTGAGCTGGAAGCCGGCCAGACCCTGGCCATAGTGGGCGAAACCGGCTCAGGCAAAAGCACGCTGGCCAAGTTGCTGATCGGCATTGAAAGCCCGGATCAAGGCGAAATTTTACTGGACGGTGAAGCCATTAAAATCACTGATTTTAAAGATTACAACCAGGTGATCCGCTACATTTTTCAGGACCCGGCCCGCTCATTAAACCCGCATCAGAAAATCGGCCAGATGCTGCAGGATGTGCTGCGTTTCAGCTCGCCGTTGCCAGCTGAAGAACACCAGGCGAAAATTCAGCTGACCTTAAGGCAGCTCGGCCTGATGGATGAACATGCCGACTACTACCCTCATATGTTTTCTGGCGGTCAGTTGCAACGGGTTGCGCTGGCCCGGGCACTGATTCTGGACCCTAAACTGCTGATCCTGGACGAAGCCCTGACCGCAATGGATCCCTCGTTACGGGCACAAATTGTCAACCTGCTGCTGGAACTGCAAAAACAACAGGGACTGGCTTATTTGCTGATCACCAACCATCTGCGGCTGGTACGGCATATTGCCGACAAAATGCTGGTGCTGCATCAGGGCAATGCGCTGGATTACGGCGATACCGCCACTGTTTTTGCCAACCCGCAGTTTGACTACAGCAAAAAACTGATTAGCAGTGCAATGAGTTAAGTGATTGCTTCTGCATAAACGGCATACCGTACATCCTGTACATCGCCGTTAATTGCTCCTGCATAAACGGCATACCGTACATCCTGTACATCGCCGTTAATTGCTCCTGCATAAACGGCATACCGTACATCCTGTACATAAAAAAACCGGCGCTTAAGGCGCCGGTTTTTCTTTAGCACTACTGCAGTTACTGTTCGTCGCTGCTGGCAACTTCCAGGCTTCGAACTATCTCCGCTTTCGCTTTTAACGCAGCAATCACAGCAGCATAACTTTGCTGAGCTTTTTGCTGGCCAAACTGCTCCAGATCTTCTTTAGTCGGAGTTGCAGTCACTTCGGTGTCGGTGACTTTCGTCACGGCCACTACTACGGCGTCTCCTCCTGCAGTGGTCAATGAACCGTAAGAGACAGCCGCCTGCTCTGACGGTTTCGCCAGCTCAAAGGCTTTGGTGCGAATATCTGCATCCAGATCGCCGCCAAAACGTGGTACCGCAGTTTTGCTCTCCACCGTCAACTGATTGGCTTGCGCTGTTGCTTCCAGCGTAGCTCCTCCCTGCAAAGCAGCCAGTAGCTCCGCGGCCTTGGCCTGTGCCATTTCTTCGGTTTTCTGACTCAGCACCGCGGTACGTACCTGCTCTTTGACTTCATCAAAGCCTTTGGTTTTTTCTGGCTGATGGCTGCTGATACGGACCACGACCACCTGGTCCGCCGAGACCTCCAGCACGTCACTGTTCACACCGCCGGCAATAAATTCTTCAGAGAACAAAGTGCTCAGCACGGCCGGTGCATTTAGTGGCGCTGGGGCGGCCCCCTGGGTAAAGGCAGGTACAGAGACTACTTGACCGCCAATGGCTTGCGCAGCTTCCTGCAGCGAGTCGGCAATTTCGAAGCTCTTTTCACCTAAAGCCTGTTGCAGCTCAATAAACTTCTCTGCGGCTTTCTGATCTTTCAGCTCAGTGGCGATTTGCTCTTTCACATCAGCGAACGCTTTGGTTTGTGACGCCTGCACCTCGGTCAGCTTAATCAGGTGGTAACCGAATTCAGTTTTCACCACTGGACTGATTTCACCTACCTGCTTCAGCGCAAAAGCCGCTTTCTCAAACTCAGGGTCCATAACACCGGCTTCAATAAAGTCCAGATCGCCCCCGTTTTCTGCCGAGAAGGTATCACTGGATTCCTTTTTGGCCAGTTCGGCAAAATCCGCGCCCTGAGCCAGCTGAGCGGCCAGCGCTTCGGCTTTGGCTTTTACCTCTGCATTGTCTTCAGCTGATTCCAGCAGTATATGGGACACCCGGCGGCGCTCTTCAGTCTGATAGCGATTTAAATTGGCATCGTAGTAGGCTTGCAGATCAGCATCTGACACCGCAATACCTGCTGCGATATCCGCTTTGTTTAACTGCACATAATCAACAGCCACAGTTTCAGGCGAGACAAACTGGTTCAGGTTGGCCTGATAATAATCCTGCAGCATTTGTTCAGTCACTTCGACTTTATCGGCAAAGCTGGCCGCTTTGATCTGCAGATACTGCACATCGCGGGTCTGCTGCTGCAGTTTCGCCAACAGGGTTAACTCAGATTCTGTGGCAAATTCACTGGACACCAGGCTGCTGACCAACTGAGTGCGTGACATCTGGCTGCGCAGGTAATCACGGAACTGGTTTGGTTCATAACCATTCTGGCGCAATAACGCCAGATAGCGGTCGTTATTAAACACGCCATCCACCTGAAACTCAGGCAGAGACAAGATAGTTTCACGGATTTGCTGGTCACTGACCATCAGGTTTAAATCCGTCATCAGCTGCTTTTGCAATTTTTCATCAATCAGCTTTTCCAGGACCTGGCTGCGGAAGCTGTTCATATAGTTAGGGTCGCTGGCCAGACTGCTGAACATCTCACCAAACTGCTGTTGCATCCGGTTGCGTTCATTTTGCAGCGCGGTATCAAATTCTGTTTTGGTCACATCTTCGCCGTTTACTACAGCAACCACTGGCTCTTTGGTATTTCCCAGATAGCTGCCAACCCCGGCTAATGCAAAGGTCAGGATCACAAAACCAAGAATCACCTTGGCGATCATCCCCTGAGAACCTTCTCTGATCTTCTCTAACATGCTCTCTATGTCTCTTTTGCCAACAATGTGGTAGTAAAAAAAAAGCGCATCTTAGCAGATACGCCTTTTTCATTAAAGCTGCGACCGCATCAGGCTTGTTGCTATCTGCGCCACGGCTTTCCCCAACCGGTTGACCAGTCGGGGTCTGGATTAGTTCACGCTGTCTTTTAATGCTTTACCAGGCTTGAACGAAGGGATCTTCGCAGAAGCGATCTGGATAGTTGCACCAGTTTGTGGGTTGCGGCCTGAACGTGCGGCGCGCTCGCGAACGGCAAAAGTGCCGAAACCAACTAAGGCTACTGAGTCACCTTCTTTCAGAGCTTGCGTCACTGCGTCGATGAACGCGTCCAGTGAACGACCAGCTGCCGCTTTAGAAATGTCTGCACCAGCAGCGATTTTGTCGATAAGTTGAGACTTGTTCACAATATCATCCCCTTCAATTGTTATTATTTTCAACAACTACCAAAAATTAATTTGTTGTGTAGTGCGCACTTGTTATATCAAGCCTGAAATGGGCTTGCAAGCACAAAACGCCGCCCCACAAAAACTTTTTGTTAGGCTGCAAGCCTTGTCAGACAAGGCCTGCAGCGAAACTGCCCATAACTTAACACACAAAAAGCGTTTGAAAAGCCCCTAGGCCGGATTTTTTTGGCTTTTTTTCGCTTTTGGCGCGGCTTTTGGTGCAGTTTCAGCCGTTTCGATTACAGCCATGCCAGTTGGTGGCTCCTGCAACGCCAATTCCAGTACGTCATCAATCCATTTCACGGCACGGATATCCAGATCGCCTTTCACATTGTCCGGAATATCTTTTAAATCCCGAACATTGTCATGTGGGATCAGCACCCGCTTAATACCACCACGGTGGGCCGCCAGTAATTTTTCCTTCAGACCACCAATAGGTAACACTTCACCACGCAGCGTGATCTCCCCCGTCATCGCGACATCCGCCCGCACCGGGTTGCCGGTCAGGCTGGACACCAGCGCTGTGACCATGGCGATACCGGCGCTGGGGCCATCTTTCGGCGTCGCACCTTCAGGCACATGCACGTGAATGTCACGTTTTTCATAAAAGTCTTCATTGATCCGCAGCTTTTCCGCACGACTACGCACCACAGTCATCGCCGCCTGAATGGACTCTTTCATCACATCGCCGAGTGACCCTGTGTAGGTTAATTTACCTTTACCAACCACAGCCGCCGCTTCAATGGTCAATAAATCACCGCCCACTGAGGTCCAGGCTAAGCCCGTCACCTGCCCAATGCGGTTACTGTCTTCGGCTTTGCCATAATCAAAGCGTTGTACGCCGAGGTATTCTTCCAGGTTGGCCTGGTTGATGGTGACCTTCTTCAGCTTGCTGTCGAGCAGAATATTCTTCACTGCTTTACGGCACAGTTTGGAGATTTCACGCTCCAGATTGCGCACCCCGGCTTCCCGGGTGTAGTAACGGATAATGCCGATAATGGCACTGTCTTCCACTTCAATTTCATGCGGTTTCAGACCATTGCGCTCAATTTGTTTGCTCAGCAAATGTTCTTTGGCTATGTTCAGTTTTTCATCTTCGGTGTAACCCGCCAGACGGATCACTTCCATCCGGTCCAGCAAAGCTGCCGGAATATTCAGGCTATTGGAGGTGGCAAAAAACATCACGTCAGACAAATCGTAATCCACTTCCAGATAGTGGTCTGAAAAGGCCGTGTTTTGCTCCGGGTCCAGTACCTCCAGCAGCGCTGCCGCAGGGTCACCACGGAAATCGGAGGCCATTTTGTCAATTTCATCAAGCAGAAACAGTGGGTTCCGTACGCCAACTTTGGCCATTTTCTGGATAATTTTGCCTGGCATAGAACCAATATAAGTGCGACGGTGACCACGGATTTCCGCTTCATCCCGCACACCGCCCAGCGCCATCCGCACATACTTGCGGCCTGTGGCTTTGGCCACTGACATGCCCAGAGAAGTTTTACCCACCCCCGGCGGGCCTACCAGACATAAAATAGGGCCTTTTAGCTTGTTCACTCGTTGCTGAACAGCCAGATACTCCAGAATACGTTCTTTCACTTTATCCAGGCCATAATGGTCTGAATTCAGAATTTTTTCTGCGCCCGCCAGGTCTTTTTTCACCTTGCTGCGTTTTTTCCATGGCACATTGGTCAACCAGTCAATGTAACTGCGTACCACTGTGGCTTCGGCCGACATGGGCGACATCATCTTCAGCTTCTGCAATTCGGCCGTCGCTTTTTGCTTTGCATCAGCCGGCATTTGCGCCGCTTCAATTTTGTTGTTCAGGGTTTCAAATTCATCTGGCGTGTCTTCCAGCTCGCCCAGTTCTTTCTGAATGGCTTTCATCTGCTCATTCAGATAGTACTCGCGCTGGCTTTTTTCCATTTGTTTTTTCACGCGGCTGCGAATACGGCGTTCCACCTGCAGAATGTCGATTTCGCTTTCCATCATCGCCATCAGAAACTCTAACCGTTCCGTGACGTCAATAATTTCGAGAACCTTCTGTTTATCCTCGACTTTCAGCGGCATATGGGCCGCCATGGTGTCAGCCAGACGTGCAGCGTCATCAATACCAGATAACGCAGTAAGCACTTCAGGCGGGATCTTTTTATTCAGTTTGATATAACCTTCAAACTGATTAATGGCCGAGCGCAAAATCACTTCCTGCTCGCGGCTGTCCAGCTGAGGTGTCGGGATCAAATCGACATAAGCCGCAAAGGTTTCTTCGGTATCAGTGAACTCCGCCAATTCGGCGCGTTTGCCACCTTCAACCAGCACCTTGACGGTTCCATCCGGCAGCTTCAGCAATTGAAGAATAGTGGCGACAGTACCAACACGATACAAATCGTCGTCTTTCGGGTCATCCAGTGTGGCATCTTTTTGCGCAACCAGGAAAATCTGCTTTTCCTTTTCCATCGCCGCATCCAGGCATTTGATTGACTTAGCCCGGCCAACAAACAGTGGGATCACCATATGCGGATAGACGACCACGTCCCGTAATGCCAGCACAGGCATATGCAAACGTTCTGTCTTTGCTACTGTCATGAAATCTCTCTTGAATTATTTACTGCAGGGGTGAATTCCCAGTATATGGGGTCACTATTTGCGACTTCAACGAGTTAGTGAAAAATTTGAACCGGCTGGGCACAGAATAGACAAAGCCGGTCAGAACCGGCTTTGTTAAGTGCGTACACGGAATTATTGGCCCGAAGCCGCCTCAGCTGATTCATAGATGAGAATAGGCTGGGATTCACCACGGATCACGGTTTCGTCGATCACCACTTTGCTGACATGTTCCATTGATGGCAATTCATACATGGTATCCAGCAACACGTTTTCGACTATAGAGCGCAAACCACGGGCTCCTGTTTTACGCTCCATGGCTTTATTGGCAATGGCTTTCAGTGCGTCGTCACGGAATTCCAGGTCCACCCCTTCCATCTGGAACAGAGCGCCAAACTGTTTGATCAGCGCATTCTTCGGCTCACTGAGGATTTGCACTAAAGCGTCTATATCCAGTTCTGTCAGCGTGGCAACCACAGGCAGACGGCCGATAAATTCGGGGATCAGGCCATATTTCACCAGATCTTCCGGCTCCACATCACGGAAGCTTTCAGTCAGGCTGCGGCTGGATTCTTTGCCCCGCACTTCAGCACCAAAACCTATACCTGAGCCTTTGGCACAGCGCTGTTCAATCACTTTATCCAGACCGGCAAAAGCCCCGCCACAGATAAACAGGATTTTTGAGGTGTCCACCTGCAGGAATTCCTGCTGCGGGTGCTTGCGGCCCCCTTGCGGCGGCACCGAGGCAATGGTGCCTTCAATCAGTTTTAACAAGGCCTGCTGCACACCTTCACCAGACACGTCACGGGTAATGGACGGGTTGTCTGACTTGCGGGAGATCTTGTCGATTTCGTCGATGTAAACAATGCCTCGTTGGGCTTTTTCTACATCATAATCGCATTTCTGCAGCAACTTCTGGATGATGTTTTCCACATCTTCACCGACATAACCAGCTTCGGTGAGGGTGGTGGCATCGGCCATAGTAAAAGGCACATCCAGCAAACGGGCCAGAGTTTCAGCCAGCAGAGTTTTACCGCTGCCCGTCGGGCCAATCAGCAGGATATTGGATTTACCCAGTTCCACATCGGCTTTTTGCTGCACAGAACGCAGGCGTTTGTAGTGGTTGTACACCGCAACCGCCAGAACTTTTTTCGCGTGTTCCTGGCCAATCACATAATCGTCCAGGTGGTTGCGTATCTCACGTGGAACAGGCAGTTTACTGGCATCACGCTTAGGCGAAATATCTTTAATTTCTTCGCGGATAATGTCGTTACACAAGTCAACGCATTCATCACAGATGTACACCTGTGGGCCTGCAATCAGTTTGCGTACTTCGTGCTGCGACTTACCACAGAAGGAGCAGTACAACAGCTTGCTGCTTTTTTCGCCGTCAGAGCGGTGATCAGACATGGAACTTCCTCTTCAACTGGGGCCTGCACCACTAAGGCTGCCCGACCCCTAACTCAATTACTTCGCATCCCTTTGCGTTAATATGGCATCGACCAGGCCATATTCCAAGGCTTGTTGCGCACTTAAGAAGTTATCGCGCTCGGTGTCCTTGATAATTTGCTCATAACTCTTGCCGGTATGCTCGGCCATCAGCCGGTTTAATTTCTCTTTCACCGTCAGAATTTCACGGGCGTGGATCTCAAAATCCGTCGCCTGACCCTGGAAGCCGCCCAGTGGCTGGTGAATCATTACCCGGGCGTTTGGCAGCGCATAGCGTTTGCCTTTGGTACCACCAGATAACAGGAATGCGCCCATGCTGCAAGCCTGACCGATACAAACGGTGGCGACATTGGGTTTGATGTATTGCATGGTGTCGTAAATCGACAGACCAGCCGTCACTGAGCCACCTGGTGAGTTGATATAAATGTAGATATCTTTTTCCGGGTTTTCGGATTCCAGAAATAACAACTGCGCGACAATCAGGTTGGCCATATGATCTTCCACCTGACCGGTCAGGAAAATCACCCGCTCTTTCAGCAACCGCGAATAAATGTCAAAGGAGCGTTCGCCTTTGGCGGTTTGTTCGATAACAATGGGGACCAGCGCGCTGACGATATCACTCATTTTTGGCTCGAATGCCATCATGGTACTTCCTTATGCTGTAGGGCCGCAGAAAAGAAAATGGCCCGAACTTTAATGCTCGAGCCATTAAAACTGTCAGATCAACAGATGTCAATTCTTAGTTTGACGCCTGTGGATTCATGATTTCGTCGAACTTGGCTTTCTGTTCAGTCACTTTGGCTTTTTCCAGAACCAGGTCAATGGCCTGCTCTTCTAACGCCACATTGCGCATACCTTGCAGCAACTCTTTGTTGCTGTTGTAGTACTGCACCACTTCTTGCGGATCTTCGTAAGCCGAAGCCACAGTTTCGATCAGTGCCTGAACGCGGGCATCATCCACCTGCAGGTTGTTTGACTTGATCACTTCGCCCAATAACAAACCTACTTTGACGCGGTCTTTGGCTTGTTCAGCAAACAAAGAAGCTGGCAGCTCCGGCAGGTTTTTTGCGTCCAGGTTATTACCGAAACGCTGCAGAGCCTGACGACGCAGTACGTCCACTTCGCTGTCGATCAGGGCTTGTGGCACATCCACTTCGTGGTTCGCCAACAGACCTTTCACTACCTGATCTTTGACTTTCGCTTTGATGTTGTTGCTCAGCTCGCGTTCCATGTTTTTCTTCACTTCAGCGCGCAGTGCATCCACAGTTGGCTCAGCCAGACCGAACAGAGCAGCGAATTCTTCGTTCACTTCTGGCAGCTTCTGCTTTTCTACGCCGTTAATTTTGATGGCGAACTGGGCCGCTTTCCCTTTCAGGTTCTCGGCATGGTAATCGTCCGGGAAGGTCACATCGATGGTGAACTCTTCACCGCTTTTCTTGCCAATGATGCCATCTTCAAAACCTGGGATCATGCGGCCCTGGCCGATTTCCAGCGTGAAACCAGCAGCTTTGCCACCTTCGAATTCAACACCGTCAATGGAACCAGTGAAGTCCATGTTGACACGGTGACCTTTGGCGATAGCGGCTTTGGTCTTGTCCCAAGTCGCGTGTTGTTTACGCAGTGTGTCGATCATAGTGTTCAGATCGGCTTCTGTGATTTCAACCACTGGCTTGCTCACTTCTACTTTATCCAGGTTGTTCAACTGAACTTCCGGGTACACTTCGAAGGTGGCCACAAATTCTAAATCTTTGCCTTCAGCCAGTTGCTTAGGAGCAAAAGTTGGAGCGCCGGCCGGGGTCAGTTTGTTTTGGATAATGGCCTGGTAGAAATGGTTTTGCATCTGACGCGACGCCACATCTTGCAGCACTGGCAGACCAAACATTTTTTTGATCATCGCAACCGGAGCTTTACCAGGACGGAAACCGTCGATACGGCGGGTCTTAGCGATAGTACGTAATTCTTTTTCAACTTCAGCGCTAATTGCCGCAGCCGGAACTGTGATGGTTAAACGGCGTTCTAAACCCTGAGTGGTTTCCACAGAAACTTGCATCTTGTTACCTCAAAATCAAATCAGGCGTTTCGTGACGCCATCTTAGTGCTGGTCCGGGAGCCTTCTGTTGACGCGTCATCCAGACCTGTTATACAGGACGCGGCATTATAACGAGGCTTTTTCGTTGCGTCGAGCTTTTGATAAAAACTCAGATTTGACGCGGCTTAGAAGGCTGATTTTGTTATTTTTTTGCGATGACTTTCGCTGATTTTGCCGCCAGCATAACTTGCGGCAGGCGGCAGGCTCAGGGCACACTGCCCCTTCAGTTTTTCACCGATAAGAACAACTTATGACCGAACTGGATCTTTGGCCTCTGTGTGGCATTTTGTTACTCGCCCTTGGGCTGTTACTGAAATTCCATCCGCTGCTGGTGGTGATTCTGTCCGCGCTCGCCACGGCGCTGGCCACAGGGTTACCGCTGCTGTCCTGGCTTGAACAGTTGGGCGATACTTTTTTACGCACCCGAAATTTGCCGCTGATCCTGTTGTTGCCACTGGCGGTGATAGGTTTGCTGGAACGCCATGGCCTGCGTCTGCAGGCGCAGCGGCTGATTGGCCGGATTAAAGTGGCGACGACAGGTCGCTTACTGTTGGTGTATCTGGCGCTGCGCGAAAGCTCAGCCGCTGCAGGCTTAACCAGCCTGGGCGGCCACCCACAGATGGTACGGCCGCTGGTGGCCCCTATGGCTGAAGCTGCCCACCCGGATGGGGCCAGGCACCCGCTCATCCGCGCAAAAATCCGGGCAATGTCCGCCGCCACAGACAATGTGGGGCTGTTTTTTGGCGAAGATATTTTTGTCGCCTTTGGTGCCATTATCCTGATGCACACTTTTTTGCGTGAATCCGGCATTGAAACCGACCCGCTGCATATCGCACTCTGGGGCATCCCCACTGCAGTCGCCGCCTTTTTAATTCATGGCTACAGGCTGGTCCGGTTTGATCGTTACCTGGCTCGCCTGCAACAGGAGCAGGCCAATGATTGATTTGCCCTTGCTGTACCTGATTGTCGGCCTGCTGTTTGCAGTGGTGGCTTTGTATGCGATTCAGGACAGGCGCTTCGCCGCCGCGTTGTTCTGGGGCAGCTATAGCCTGATTTTTCTGGCCGGGGACCATCTGCCCAAAGCGCTGGTGGGCGCGCTGGTGGTACTGATGAGTACCATAGGCGGCTTATCGCTGGTGAAAGCCCGCCGCTATCAGGAGCTGAGCTCTGAGCAACAACTGGCTTCCGTCCAGAGGCTCGGTCATAAACTCTTTGTGCCAGCCCTGCTGATCCCCTTGGGAACTGTATTTGGCGTGCTGGTGTTAGCTCATCTGAGCCTGTTTGACCGGCCGCTACTCTCCCCTGCCAACCTGACCCTCTCAGCCCTTGCGGTGGCAGCCTTTATTGCCCTGTTGTTTGCGCTGTATTATTGCCGAGAAAAGCCACAACAGGCGCTGGCCGAATCATCCAGACTGATTGAAGCTATGGGCTGGGCAGTACTGCTGCCCCAACTGCTGGCCACTTTGGGTTTGCTGTTTACCCAGGCCGGTGTCGGTGACACCGTTGCAGAACTGAGTCAGCGCTATCTGGCTCTGGAGCATCCGCTGGCCGCAGTGGCCTGTTATGCCCTGGGCATGGCGCTGTTTACTGTCATTATGGGCAATGCCTTTGCCGCCTTTCCGGTGATCACTGCTGGTATTGGTATTCCTTTATTGGTACAGCAGCACGGCATTAACCCGGCCATGATGGCCGCCATTGGCATGTTCAGCGGGTACTGCGGCACCTTGCTGACCCCTATGGCCGCCAACTTTAATATAGTGCCGGTGGCGCTGCTGGAGCTCAACGACAAACATGCGGTTATTAAAGCCCAGGCCCCAACTGCAGTTTGGTTGCTGCTGACGAATATTGTGCTGATGTACTTGTTTTTAAGGTGGTTTTAAATGGCGACAGTCTTATTAACCGGCTTTGAGCCGTTCGGCGGCGAACCTATCAATCCGTCCTGGCAGGCCGTGCAGGCGCTGGATGCTGTCTGGCTGGATGACGAAGTGCAAATCAGAGCTGTGCAGCTGCCCTGTACCTTTGCGGACAGCCTGCAGACTCTGGAGCAAAACATCTCCAGGTTTAAACCTGCACTGGTGCTGTGTTTAGGCCAGGCGGGCGGGCGCACTGACCTGAGTTTTGAAAAAGTCGCCATTAATCATATTGATGCACGGATTGCCGATAATGCCGGTGCACAACCCATCGACCAGCCGGTCATAGCACAGGGTCCCGCTGCTTATTTCAGTACGCTGCCGTTAAAAGCCATGGTCAGCCACCTGCATCAGGCCGGTTTTGCCGCCAGTATTTCCTACAGCGCAGGCACTTTTGTCTGCAATCAGGTGTTTTACGGCCTGATGCACCTGCTGCAAAACCAGCCACAAGTGCGTGGCGGCTTTTTGCATATTCCTTATTCTCCGGCGCAGGTGCTGGGCAAACAACAAGCCTCTATGAGCCCTGAGCTGGTGGTTCAGGCGCTGAAAGTCTGTCTGCCTGTTGCGCTGCAGACAGAACAGGATTGGTTAATAGCCGGCGGCACACTGGACTAACCGCGACCAATTGGTTATTCTCTGCCCGCTTTTCACTGGCCAGGCGGGACGACCCGCCTGCGCGTCACAAGTCCGGGGACGACCCCATTCACTGACATGACTTCAGCAACAGGCTTGCTGTGAGTCGTTGGAGATTTGGTATGAATTGGGTTCTGCTTCTTATTGCGGGTTTACTGGAAGTCGGTTGGGCTGTGGGCCTGAAATACACTGAAGGCTTCAGCAAATTCTGGCCTTCCGTCTGGACTGTACTGGCCATGCTGCTAAGCATCAGCCTGCTTGGCCTGGCAATGCGGGATTTACCTGTCGGCACTGCTTACGCTGTCTGGACAGGTATAGGGGCTGTCGGTACTGTGATTGTCGGCATTTTCTTGCTGGGCGATCCGGCCAGCTGGCCACGTCTGGTCAGTATTGCCATGATTCTGCTGGGTATTATTGGACTGAAGCTGTCCAGTTAATCGTATCAGCCGGGGAGCCACAGCTCCCCAGCCTCCGGCACCTACAGGGTAATATGCTGGCGTACCCGCTCGGCCAAGCCCAGACCCGCTTCTGACATGGTCAGGTAAGTGTGGTCGGCGCCGGCCGCCATAATCTGCTCAGCTTCATCCTTGTGCATACTGTGCGACACTATTAAACCGGCAAAGCCCGCCTGCCGGAGCTTGCGGGTGGCGATCACTTTGGCTTCCAGATCATTGAGACAAAGTACCACAGCCTTGATGCCGTCAAGTTTCACCCCTTGCCAGAACACCTGATCTTCCGCATCAGCAAAGAGCACATTTTTGCCTTGTTCAAAATGCTGCGCTACTTTGGCCGGATCCGAGTCCAGCGCCACCAGATGGCATTTATGCTCCAGGTACTCATAGGCCGCACTGCCGGTGCGGCCCATGCCCATAATCAGCACTTCGGCATCCCCCAGTGACACCGGCTGCTCATCTGGGTGATGGCTGTCGCGTTCAAAGGGGATCAGCCGCTGCGCCAGCCGCTCATACAAAGGGTGGGCAAAACGGTTCAACGGGGCAGACACCACAAAAGACAAAGCCACAGTCAAAGCCAACGGGATCAAAAATTGCGGCATGGTCGCAGCCACCACAATCAAGGCAAATTCACTGTAGTTGCTCAGCGCCAGACCGGATAAAAAAGCACTGCGGGCCCGCAGTTTAAACAGCACCAGCAAGGCAAAAAACAGCAGGGCTTTCACTGGTAACAACAATGTCATCAGACCGGCAAACCACCAGGCCTGCAGATCCGGCATGCCTCCGAGACCGATTTGCAGAAAGAACCCCACCAGAAAAAACTCTTTAAGCGCCCACAGGGTTTTGGACAGTTCTCCTGCCCTGCTGTGCCCGGCCAATAAAGCGCCAAACACCAAAGCACCCAATTCAGAACTCAGACCCAGCAGATGGAAACCTGAGCCTCCTACCACCACGGCCAGCATCACGCCAAACAGGATCTGCAGATCATCATGCCCCATTAAGTCCATCAGTTTATAGAGCACGGGCCTGAGCAGTGGCACCAGTAACACCAGCAGCGCCCATACCGAAGGCGTGGTCCCCTGTGACAGGCTTAACAAGGCCATCGCAATCAGATCCTGCATCACCAGAATACCTATAGCCACCCGGCCATGAAAGGCCCGAATTTCCCGTTTATTTTCCAGCACTTTGGCCGCCAACACTGTACTGGAGAAAGCCAAAGCGGCCCCCAGCATCAGCGCATGGGGCCAGTTGGGTTCAAAAGCGAGGTAAATGACCGGTGCATAAAACAGCGCCGACACAGAAAAATGCGCCAGGCTGCCGCCCAAAACCTCAGTTTTGGTCAGGCTGCGTATATTCAGTTTCAGGCCCACAGTAAAGAGCAGCAGCAACACCCCCAGATGGGCGACATGAGCAATAATGGCATTGCCTTCTTTTGGTAAATCCAGCTCAGAACCTGTGGCCGTAATGACAAAACCTGCCGCCAGATAACCAATTAACGGCGGTAAACCCGCCAGCCGGACCATCAACCCCAGACTGAAGGCAAAGCCGATCCATACTGCTTCCAATAACATTTATTTTCCTTTGTCCAATGCGTCTTTGTTTTTATCGGACGCCCGTTCCACCCAGTCTTTTGACGTTCTGTGCACACCGCGGCGCAGTGCTGAACTGGCATCTTCCAGTAAATTCACACCGGTCAGAATACCCACCACCAAAACCGATAACCAAATAGCGGTATGGTAATAGCCAATACCGGCGGCCACACCAATAGCAGCTAACATCCAGATGGTCGCCGCCGAAGTGACGCCCACCACCAAACCATCGCGGGTGAGCATCACCCCGGCGCCTAAAAAGCCAATGCCTGTGACCACCTGACCGATAATACGGCTTGGATCCATCAGCGCGGTTTGCAGCGACAAACTCAGGGCAACAAATAAATAAGTGCCCAAAGTGATCAAAATGGAAGTGCGAATGCCTGCCGGTTTGCCGCGCAGCTGACGCTCCAACCCCACCACAGCGCCGCACACCAAGGTGCAGCCAACCCCGGCCCAGCTGAGCGGGCTGATATCCAGCCATTGTTGCCAGTTAATTGTGAACATTGTCACTCCGCTGCCGGTTACGTTGTCTGGCATCCAGCCATTCCTGCTGGGTCATGGCTTTTTGCGCGACCGGAGCCTGCCAGTCCGCTTTGCGCCGCGCTATGTTGAGCGCTATCTGTTGGTACTGGTCGGGCGTTTTTTTACGCCAGTCGACAATTTCATCCATATGGCGGTAACAACCAATACAGACGTTTTCTTCATTCAGGCGGCAACAGGCCACACAAGGAGACTCCATACCTCACTCCGCTGATTCTATCTTGTTGCAGTGTAATCAGTTTTTGTTCCAGACCAAAGTTTTTGCTGTTAGTCCGCTTCTGAGGTGAATTGGTCTGCTTTGCTTTACCCCGCTGTGCCGTTGTGGCAGTTTGATGCGGCAACTTACAAGGAACCTGTCCATGAAAAACTATAACTACAACTTGCTTGCGCTGGCCATGATGGCCAGTTGTACAACGCTGGCCGAAGACAAGGCACCCGCCTGGTCGGTCGATAAACCCCTGGGTCAGTTTGAAGATATTCAGATCAAGGTGCAAAGCGGCACCTGGATGAATGTCAGTGTCAGCCCGGACGGCAAAACCATTGCGTTTGACTTGCTCGGCGACATCTACACCATGCCGATCAGCGGTGGCAAAGCCAAAGTGCTCACCTCCGACATTGCCTGGCAAATGCAGCCGGTATTCAGCCCGGACGGCAAGCACATCGCCTTTACCAGCGATCAGGGCGGTGGCGACAATATTTGGGTGATGAAAGCCGACGGCTCCAACCAGACCCCAGTCACCCACGAAAAATTCCGTCTGCTGAACAGCCCGGCCTGGAGCCCGGATGGCGAATTTATCGTCGCGCGCAAACACTTTACCAATACCCGTTCCTTAGGCGCCGGTGAAGTCTGGCAATACCATAAAAGCGGTGGTGACGGCGTCATGCTGACCGCCAAAGCCAATGATGAAAAAGATTTAGGCGAGCCGGCCTTTTCGCCCGACGGCAACTACATTTATTTTTCGCAGGACGACACTCCGGGCAAAACCTTTCACTACAGCAAAGACTCCGAACAAGGCATTTATGTGATTAAACGCTTTGAACGGGAAACAGGTGAGATTGAAGTGCTGCTGAGTGGTGCTGGCGGTGCGATTCGCCCTACCCCTTCACCAGACGGCAAGTACCTGGCCTATATCCGCCGCGTTGATTTCCAGACCACGCTGTTTTTATACAACCTGGCCACAGGGGAACACACCGAACTGGATAACACACTGGACCGGGATATGCAGGAAACCTGGGCGATACACGGCGTGTACCCCAGCTTAAGCTGGACACCGGACAACCAGCATCTGCTGTACTGGGCCGGCGGCAAAATCAATAAATTAAACATCAAAGAGAAAAGCCGCAGCGAGATCCCATTCAGCATTGAACGCAGCAAAAAAATTCAGACGGCCCAGCGGGTCAAACAAGACATCAACCCGGATCAACTGGATGTCAAAATGCTTGGCAATGTGCAGGTGTCACCGGACGGCAACACTGCCGTCTATTCCGCACTGGGGCATCTGTACATCAAGCAGCTGCCATCCGGCACCCCACGACGTTTAACCAGCCAGACCGAACACTTTGAGTTTTACCCGCAGTTTTCCCGGGACGGCAAACAACTGGTTTATGTCAGCTGGCATGACGACAAACAAGGCGCAGTGCATCTGCTGGACATCGCCACAGGCGCTAACCGCACTCTGACACCGCAACCAGGCAAATACGTTGAACCCACCTTAAGCCCGGATGGCCGTACTCTGGTGTACCGCAAGTCCGGTGCCGGCTCGCTGTTAAATAAACAATATTCACGCGACACCGGCTTGTATGCCGTACCAGTCAGTGGTGCCGAAGCACCGCGGCTGATCGCCCGTAATGGCTACGCGCCTATGTTCGGCAAAGAGAACGACCGGGTCTTTGCCCAGGATTATGGCCAGTCGCCTGTGCTGTTAAGTATTGATTTGGCGACAGAACAGCAGCGCACCTTGTACAGTGCCAAATACGGCACTGAATTTAAGGTGTCGCCGGACGGCAAGTACCTGGCCTTTATTGACCGCTTTAAAGTCTATGTCACCCCTTTTGCTGAACGCGGCAGCGTGATTGATATCAGCGGCAGTGACAGCCAGTTTCCGGTCAAACAACTGTCGGTCAAAGCAGGCAGCGACATCAGCTGGACAGCCGACAGCGCCAGCCTGTACTGGCATTTGGGCCCAGAGCTGTACCACAGCTCTGTTGCCGGCTTGTTTGACGTTGGCAGCAAAGTAAAAATTGCCGCCAAAAACGGCGCCAATTTAAGCTTTGAGGTGCCGATGGCCACCCCGGCTGGCTCTGTGGCTTTTGTCGGTGGTCAGGTGATTACGATGGAAGGCGACCAGGTGTTGCAGGATGCGGTGGTGCTGGTCGAAGGCAATCTCATTAAAGCCGTCGGCAGCAAAGACGAAGTGCAGGTACCATCGGACGCCAAAGTGATCGACATCAGCGGCAAAACCCTGATGCCAGGCCTGTTTGACGCGCACGCCCACGGCGCACAGGGCGTGAACCAGTTAATCCCACAACGTAACTACGCCAACTACGCCAGCCTGGCGCTGGGCGTGACCAGCATTCACGACCCGTCCAATGACACCCAGGAAGTCTTTACTGCCAGTGAGCTGCAAAAAGCCGGCCTGACCGTAGGCCCACGTATTTTCAGCACAGGAACCATATTGTACGGGGCTTATGGCGCGGGTTACAGCTCCCATGTCGACAGTCTGGAGGATGCGAAATTCCATCTGGAGCGGCTGAAAAAAGTGGGAGCTTTTTCGGTAAAAAGTTACAACCAGCCACGCCGTGAACAGCGTCAGCAGGTGATTGAAGCCGCCCGCGAACTGGACATGATGGTGGTGCCTGAAGGGGGCTCCCTGATGCAGCACAATCTGAGCATGGCGGTAGACGGCCACACCACCTTGGAACACTCGCTGGCAGCCGCAGTGCTGTACGACGATGTAAAACAATTGTGGTCACAGACCCAAACCGCCTACACCCCGACCCTGGTGGTCGCTTATGGCGGTATTTTTGGTGAAAACTACTGGTACGACAAAACCGACGTCTGGAAACACCCGCGCCTCAGCAAGTTTGTTCCCGCCGATGAGCTGCGCCCGCGCAGCATGCGCCGTACCAAAGCACCAGACCATCACTACAATCACTTTGCCATTGCCAAAATGGCCAAAGAGCTGAACGATCTGGGCGTGGTGACCAATATTGGTGCTCACGGTCAACGTGAAAGTTTGGGGGCTCACTGGGAGATCTGGATGTTTGCCCAAGGGGGCATGAGCCCGCTGCAGGCACTGAAAACCGCTACCATTAACCCGGCCAAAACCTTTGGGATGGATCACCAGTTGGGGTCCATCAAAGCTGGCAAGCTGGCGGACTTAATAGTACTGGACGCCGACCCGTTGAAAAATATCCGTGACACCGATAAGGTGAAATACAGCATGGTTAATGGTCGTCTGTTTGATGCACAAAGCATGGACGAGCTGCATCCACAGCAAGTGAAAAATCAGCCGTTTTTCTTCCAGCGTTAAGCGATTGCAGCAGGCCTGAATGGCAGGCCTGCTGTTTCTGCACAGAATCCCCCTTTGTCGCCAGCCTCAACAACTGCTAGCATTAACTGAAATTCAGCTAATACAGTCATTTATGCGAAGCACTTGCCTGAGATTTCTGCTGTTGTTTGTCACTGGCATTGCCTGTGCTTCCCCTCCACTGTTGCCACAACCTCAATTTGCGATGTTTTCGGAACAAGTGCAGGATGCCCCTGTGGTCAGTTACGATCTGGTGCAGGACCAGACAGGTTATCTGTGGCTGGCCAGTGAACTGGATGGTCTGCAACGGTTTGACGGCTATGAATTGTTGCGGTACCCCATTTTTTTTGAACAGGAAACTGCTCATCGCCGCGCCAATGTGAATAGAGTACTGAGCGCGAAAAGGCAGTTATGGGTCAGTACCTGGGGTCAGGGGTTCAGCCTGCTGGATCACAACGGCACCCTGCTCAGACGCTACCATACCAGTTCAACCCCTGCCTTACCGTCCGACCATGGCCAGACCATTTACCAGGATGCACAAGGCCGTACCTGGCTCGCCACCATAGCTGGCCTGCGTATCGTCGAACCGGGGTTGAACCTGGCAGCGGCGGACAAAGTGCCGGCGGAGCTGCGGGACAACAGGGTCTGGCAAATTCAGCAGGACACTCAAGGCGCACTCTGGTTTGCCACGAGCACAGGCTTGTATAGGTTCAGCCAGGATTTAACAGACAAACAGCATTGGCCTGTGCCATCCACCACTGCGCGACAACACAGCCAGGAAATTCGCACCTTGTTGCTGACGGAAGCCGGTGTCTGGTTTGGCACCCAACTGGGGTTGTATTGGCTGGCTTTTGCTGAACCAAAGCAAGTGGTGCAGGTGGCCCCCACCATTCAACGGGTGAACGTCTTGTTTCAGGACAACAGCGGGCTGTGGATAGGCACCAGCCGTGGTTTGTATTTGCTGAGCCAGCACCAGCAGTTACAGCATTTTTTAGGCAGTGCCGATATTCGTCAGCTGTATCTGGATAAAACCCAGGTGCTGTGGATCAGCAGCCGCAATCTGGGCTTGTTTAAACGCGATCCCATCGAGCGTTTATTCGAACCTTTGTACTTTCCCGGTGTCTCCGCCAGTGATGAATTGCCTGCGCGCCAATTACAGAGCATGACATGGCTGAACGATCACATTTGGCTCGGACTGGACCGGCAACTGCTGGCCTTTAGCCCAACGCAGCAAAGCTACACAGCAGTGCCGTTTGAAACCCAAAATACCCCAACCCGGGTGTCGGCCGTCAGCCGGTCTGGACAACAGCTTTGGATAGCAACAGATGCGGGTTTATTCCGCCAGCAATCCGACCAGAGTGCGCGCCAGGTGACCTTGCCCACAGGTTTACCGCCACAACCGGAAATCACCAGCCTGTTCGCAGCCACAGATAACAGCTTATGGTTTGGCGTCTGGGAACAAGGCCTGTATCGCTGGCAGCTCAACTCTGACACCAAAACGCTGCAGCATTATGCGGTAGCCACCCAACCCGGCGATGCCATCATTCAGCTGAAGCCGGACCGGAACCATTTGTGGCTGGTCAGCCGTTTCAGTGGTCTGTACCGGTTGACCCCGGAGACAGGCCAACTGGCCCACTTTCATCAGGGCGCTGACAGCCCCCTGCCTTTACCATCCGACACCTTGTTATGTGCCGAGGCTGCCAGCCGGGGCGGTTGGTGGCTCTGTACCGATCAGGGCCTGTTTTGGTTCAATCCGGCCACGGGCGAACATCAGCTGTACAGCAAACAACAGGGCTTGCCAGACCAACGGGTGATCGCTGTCTCTGACAGTGGTGAAGGTCAGATTTGGATCAGTACCAGACGGGGTCTGGCCATGCTCGACAGCAGCAACCAGCGTATTTATTCCTTTGGCCGCAAAGATGGTCTGCCGGCCATGTCACTCGGAGTCCGGGCTTTGGCGCAAACTGACAAAGATCAGCTGTTTATCGGTACCCATCAGGGCTTGTTCCGCATTGAGCCAGATAAACTGAAAGACGAAGAATTGCCCACCTCTACTATGGTAATTAGCAAACTGGAACTGGATCAGAAAAGTATGCCCGTGCCGGCCACCAGCGCGGAGCAGCCGCTGATCTTGCCCATGCATAACAAAAGACTGCAGATCCATTTCAGTTTTCTGGAGTTTTATTACACAGACCTGCATCACTACCAATACAGATTGCTGGGTTTAAGCGAGCAATGGCATCCACTGGGCACCATCCATCAGGTCAGCTTTAATCACTTGCCAACCGGCACTTATGTGTTTGAGGTCAGAAACAGTACATTTCAGGATGAAACCAACGCAGCCAGGCTGTATTTTGTGGTCCCTGCCCCATGGTGGCAAGACTACAGACTTTGGTTAGGCTTTGCCCTGGTTGCAGCCTTCGTCAGTTGGAGATTATGGTGCTGGCGTAACCGTCTTTTACTGAAACAAAACCAAAAACTCAATCTGATGGTGTCTGAACGCACTCAGGCACTGGCGGCCGCTAACAATGCCCTGAACCAGCAAGCCAGAACGGACTTTTTAACCCAATTGCCAAACCGGCTGGCCTTTACAGAGCAGTTTGAACGCTGTCTGGCGCAGGCGCAACGCAGCGGACAGCCGATGGCACTGGTGCTGTTGGATGTCGACCACTTTAAACAGATTAATGACCAGTATGGCCATGAAACAGGCGATTATGTGTTGTTGCAAATAGGTCGGTTGTTATTGCAGCGGCTGCGGAAACAGGACCTGGTGGCCCGCTGGGGTGGCGAAGAGTTTATTCTGCTGTTACCAGACACAACAGTTGAAGGGGCTTTGCAACTCTGTGAAGAATTACGTCACAACATCGGCCAGATGGAACTGAGCTATCAGCACCAGTCTTTCCGCATCAGCGCCACTTTTGGGGTTCAGGTACGCCGGGCCAGCCATTCAGATGCGATGGACCAATGGTGCAGCAGTGCCGATCAGGCACTGTACAGGGGTAAACGCAGTGGTCGCAACCGGGTAGTGTTGTATGCACCAGCCGAACCTGTGGAAGCAGATTCGATTTAGTCGAACTGATTCATGCGTTTTTAGCGATATTCTTTCCATAAAAATTTTTTTAAGCTGGCAGCAATCGATCCACTGAGCCTGAACAATGACCTTACCCCTGCTGTTTTTTGGTCATGGCAGCCCCATGAATGCGCTGCAGTCCACCCCTCTGACCCAGAGCTGGGCCCGGCAAATTCCGGTGCACCCTCCTGCTGCTATTTTGATGATTTCCGCCCATTGGTTTACCCAAGGCACTGCGGTTACGGCGCAGACACACCCTGCGACTGTGCATGATTTTTTTGGTTTCCCGGACCTGTTGCAACAGTTTCAGTACCCAGCACCGGGCCATCCCGGGCTGGCAGACCGCATTGCCGCGTTGCTGGCGCCCCATCCGGTGCGACTGAGCACTGACTGGGGGCTGGATCATGGCAGCTGGTCTGTACTGACGCATCTGTATCCTGATGCCACTGTTCCCGTGGTCCAGCTCAGTCTGGACGCAGGTTTAAGTGCGTCACAGCATTTAGCGCTGGCCCGCCAATTGCGCCCACTGCGCGATCAGGGGGTACTGATCATGGCGTCCGGCAATCTGGTGCATAACCTGCGTTTATTGCGCTGGCACAGTGAGAAGGTGCCCGGCTAGGCGCTGGATTTTATCCGGCCTGTACGGCATTGGATTGAACAGCGGCAGTTTGACCAGGTGGCAAATTACCAACAATTGGGTGACGTGGCGCAACTGGCGGTGCCACACCCGGATCATTTTTTACCCTTGTTGTATGTGCTGGGTGCCAGCACAGAGCAGGACAGCTTGTGCTGGTTTAACGACCAGTTTGAACATGAAGCACTGTCGATGTTATCGCTGCGCTTTGATGCCGTGTCAGCTTAGTTTTTATACTGCTGCTTTTGCTGCTCTGCATCCGTGATCAACTGCGACAAAGCAGCACCAGATAACTGATGCTGATGCATCAGTTGACGCAACTCATCAGACAGTTCAGCACTGCTGTGAGCGGCCTGTGGCAATTTCAACTGACGGCTGAAGGTGACCGCATAATCGGCCAGCGCAGCCAGCAGATAAGCGGCCAGGATCAGCGCGGGGTACTTCATTTTTTGTACCATGCCAGTACCTCCTGTTCCCAGACAGCCCGTTCATCCGGCTGCAGCTTCGCCGCGATGGCGCCACTGAATTTGTAGTCTTTGTTCGCTTTTAAGTACAACAGCACAGCGCCAGGTTCAGTTTCCATGTCCTGATACTCCAGCTCTGCGGCTTTCAGCACTTTGGCAAACTGCAGAATCCTGGCGGTAAAGTCATTGCCCATAGGCACAGGCGCCATTAACCGCACCTGACACAGGGTGTTACGGCATTCGCTGTCCAGAATACGCAACTCGTTGTTGCTGGTGGACACCGCCAGATGTGCCAGTAAGTATTCGGTCGCCTCGGCCCAGCCTTCATCCCGCTCCTGCCGCTCCCAGGGTGCAAAACGTTCACGCAAGGCTTTTTCTTCCCGCACCAAAGTGCGCAAATTTAAAAAGGCGTCCAACACTACAGCGGCTTCGGGATTGGCCTGTTCAAAACCTTGCACCTGCCTGAGCTGCGAGCTGGTCATAGGCTCCGGCAGCAACCAATAGCTCAGCCAGGGCTTGGCCTGGTACAGCACGACACCAAGCAGCACCGCGAAAGCATAAGACAGCCAACGGGCAGCCTGGGACTGCAACAACATTTGAAGCTGAGGGTTCATACAAACTCCGGAACAAAAGGCCGCAAAGTGTAACAGAGGGCTGGAAACGACTAAAGAGCAGAGGGCCAGCCTTGGTTAAATTTGTTTACACCAGAGTTCAGTATCGTGCTCCAACAAGGAATACTGAATGGACTGCTGAAACTGGAAACCCAGCTTGGCGGCCACGGCTTTAGAGCCTTGGTTTTCGGGATGGATTAACGCAACCAGTTCATGAAGCCCCAGCTGTTTCGCCCAGCCGAGCACTGCGATACCGGCTTCCGTGGCCAGGCCCTGCCCCCAGAATTCTGGCAGTAGCCGGTAGCCCAGTTCCGCTCGCTGAATTTCCGCAATAAATTTAATCCCACTAAACCCAACTAAACGCCCAGAGTCCCGATGAATCAGCGCCAGCCGGCCATAGCCATAACGTTGGTAATCAAGCAGTGGGTGCTCGCGCAGATAGTGCTCAACTTGCTGCACCGACTGGACCGGCTGGTTGCCAACGTAACGCACCACCTCTGGCAACGCCATCAGAGGAAAAAAGGCCTCGGCATCGTCCAGTGTAAAAGGCCTTAACCACAGTCGTTTGGTGTGCAAAGTGACAGGCATATCCTGCTCCTGTGTACGCGAACGCAGCCAGTCGTAAAGTGACTGGCTGTCGGTTAGCCCGGACGCTTCTTCTGGAACGAGGCTTTACCGCTGGATTTTTTCACCCCAGTAGCCGCCTTTTTCGCCGGGTTCAGGCCTGTGTGTCTGGTCAATGCCGGTTGGCCCGGAGAGCGCGGCAGTTTCGGGCCTTTCAGCAGTTTGGCTTCTTGTTTTTCGTCTGGCACCAGGCAGCTTTTGGCGGTACCAATCAGATGCTTCAGGCCCATTTTCAGCAATGCTTCGCGGATCAGCGGCCAGCCTTTCGGGTCATGGTAACGCAACAAGGCCTTGTGCAGACGGCGCTGACGCTCGCCTTTGGGCACCGCCACCTGTTCCGTATTGCCTTTAATGTTTTTCAGCGAGTTCAGCTCGGTATGGTAAATGGTGGTCGCATTCGCCATCGGGCTTGGGTAAAAGTTCTGCACCTGATCCAGCCGGAAATCCCGCTCTTTCAGCCAAAGCGCCAGGTTCACCATATCCAGGTCAGTCGTGCCTGGGTGTGCCGAAATAAAATAGGGGATCAGGTACTGCTCTTTGCCCGCTTCTTTGCTGTAACGGTCAAACATCTCTTTAAATTTGTCATAAGCGCCCATGCCCGGCTTCATCATCTTCGACAATGGGCCTTCTTCGGTGTGCTCAGGGGCAATCTTCAGGTAACCACCCACATGGTGCTGCACCAGCTCTTTGACGTAATTCGGATCTTCCACCGCCAGATCGTAACGCACGCCGGACGCGATCAGAATTTTCTTCACGCCTTTGAGCTTACGGGCCGAGCGGTACAGCTGCACTGTCGGGCTCTGGTCTGTGTCCATATGCTCACAGATGGTCGGGTAGACACAGGATGGCCGGCGGCAGGTTTGCTCCGCTTTCGGGTTTTTACAGCGCAGCTTGTACATATTGGCGGTCGGGCCGCCTAAATCGGAAATGACGCCGGTAAAACCAGGCACCTTGTCACGGATATCTTCGATTTCACGCAGAATGGATTCTTGCGAACGGCTTTGAATAATGCGGCCTTCGTGTTCGGTAATAGAGCAGAAGGAGCAACCACCAAAGCAGCCACGCATAATATTGACCGAGGTTTTGATCATCTCATAGGCCGGAATTTTGGCCTTGCCATACACGGGGTGCGGCACCCGCTGATACGGCAGGCCGAACACGCCGTCCATCTCTTCTGTGGTCAGCGGGAAGGCCGGAGGATTGATCCACAAATGACGATCACCGTGGCGCTGCATAATAGCGCGGGCACAACCCGGGTTGGTTTCCTGGTGCAAAATACGTGACGCATGCGCATACAGCGCTTTATTCACACTGACCTGCTCAAAGGCCGGCAGTTTGACATAGGTTTTTTCCCAGGGCTTTTGCCGGGGAGCCTGCACCATCACAGGTTTAGCTTCGACGGCCTGTGGCTGGGTTAAATCAATGCCTTGTTTGGCAAACTCAGAAAAGCTGCCACAACCGACATCATCGGCGCCGTAAGGGTTTGGAATAGGGTCAATTTTACCGACTTTATCGATGGCGGTGGAATCGACGCCCCGCCAGTCGGGCATCGCTTCTTTGCGGATCACCGCAGTGCCACGAATGCCCTGCAGTTCAGCTACCGGCTCGCCGGCAGCCAGCCGGTGCGCTACTTCAACCAGAGGGCGCTCCGCATTGCCATAAATTAATAACTCGGCTTTGGCGTCAAATAAAATGGAGCGACGGACTTTTTCCTGCCAATAATCGTAATGGGCAATACGGCGCAGACTGGCTTCAATACCGCCGATAATGACCGGCACTTCTTTGTAGGCTTCTTTACAGCGCTGCGAATAGACAATCACAGCGCGGTCAGGCCGCTTGCCACCTTCATTACCCGGTGTGTAGGCATCGTCGTGGCGCAGCTTTTTATCCGCTGTGTAGCGGTTAATCATGGAGTCCATATTGCCGGCCGATACGCCAAAAAACAGATTGGGTTTGCCCAGACGCATAAAGTCGTCTTTGCTGTTCCAGTCTGGCTGCGCAATAATCCCCACCCGGAAGCCCTGACTTTCCAGCATGCGGCCAACCACCGCCATCCCAAAGCTGGGGTGATCGACATAGGCATCGCCCACCACCAGAATCACATCACAGCTGTCCCAGCCCAGTTTGTCCATCTCGGCACGGCTCATCGGCAAAAACGGCGCTGTGCCGTAACACTCGGCCCAGTACTTGGGGTACGAGAACAACCCACGTTCGGCTTGCATCCGGGCAACAGGGGCTGAAGGACGAAGTTTTTCAGTGGTCTGTAACATAAGGTTCTCGTATCTGCTGTGTGCTCAGAAAATGGCCGCGCATTATACCCACATCAGCTGGCCTTGCCTAATGCCTCTGGGGCTTTTTGTTACTGCCGTGCAAAGTTCAGGCTAAAGCCTTTCTCCATTCCGTCGCTGACCTTCACCCGTAATTGTTTTGGCCCTTGCAGCTGGTATTCAATTTTCTTTGGAAAATCATGGCTCTGGTTTTCAAATACAAAAAGGTTTTGCTCGCAGCTTGTTAATTTAAAAGCCACGGGCAAAGGGTTGTGTTTCACCTTGGCCAGATAAAACACCTCCCCCTGCATTTGCAGTAAACGCAGTTCTTCCGAATCTTTCAGCTTGCCTTCGGCATTTTTGGTCTGGCCCCAGCCTTCCATACTCTGGTGCGATAAACGCAGCCAGCGTTCAGTAATTTGGTTTTGCCCTTGTTGCGCCAGCCAGTTGCCGGTGAGTGAGCTTAATTGCTGCAGCCCGCAATCGGCCAGCGCCAAGCTGGGAAGACATAATAACAACCATAGTTTCATACTGAACTCCTGTTTCGTTCCGGGTTCAGCATAAGCAAGAGCGCCGCACGCTGCCAGTGATAAAAGCGGCGCTAGTTGTAAAATGCGATAGTCATTACACCCAGCAGCACAAATACAGCGCAAGCGGCGCGGCGTGCCCAGTCGAGCGAAATTTTTTCCAGTAACCAGCGCCCGGCGTACACCACAGGCACGTTGGCGGCCAGCATACCAAGCGTAGTGCCAATAATGACCCAACTGGTGGCATCATAAGTGGCAGCTAACAGTACAGTCGCAATCTGGGTTTTATCACCAATTTCGGCCAGGAAAAACAACACAGTGCTGGCAACAAAAGCACCGTATTTCAACAGGGTATTTTCATCACTGTCGTCTTTGTCCGGCACCAATAACCAGAGTGCCACCGCAATAAAGGAGGCTCCCAGCAACCAGCCATGCCAGCCCTGCGGAATAAACTGCGCCACCCAGGCACCAAACCAGGCGGACGCCGCATGGTTTAATAAAGTGGCGACCAGAATACCGGCGATAATAGCCGTGCGGGAACGAAAGCGTGCCGCGAGAAATAAGGATAAAAGTTGGGTTTTGTCACCGATTTCGGCCAGAGCGACCGCGGAAAACGACGAGAAAAAAGCATCCATCATGGGTGTGAACCTGCACCGGCGGGACATTCAACATAAGACAACAATCCGACGCCCGCCTGGGATCAGAATGCTGTCTCAGGTCTCATCAATCAACAGCAACTGCATTTGCTGTGACGTCACTGCCATATGCATAAGGCATAAGTCTGTTGACAGTGCCGCCTGATGGTTGGTCTGAACCACCAGGCAGATTACTCCCCCAAGAGCGCGCGCATTTTAGCCGCGCCGCCAGGCCAAACACAAGGCTTTTTTAGCCGGCCAGGTGGCGGGCATGAAAGCGCAAATGCTCTTCAATAAAGCTGGCGATAAAGTAGTAGCTATGGTCATAGCCCGGTTGCAGGCGAATTTGCGCACCACTTTTACTGCGCTGGTTGGCGTCTTGTAACGCCTCTGTGCGCAGCTGCGCCGGGTAAAACTGATCCGCATCGCCCTGGTCCACCAGAATGGGCAAGGTGGTCTGGGTTTTGGCCAGCAGATAGGCGGCGTCGTACTGCAGCCACTGCGCTTTGTCATTCCCCAGGTAGGCGGCAAATGCTTTTTGGCCCCAGGCACATTCACTGGGCTGGCAAATGGGCGAAAAGGCCGACACCGAGCTATAGCCCCCTTCACGCAAAGCGATCACCAAAGCGCCATGGCCGCCCATCGAATGGCCGGAAATGGCCTGGCGGCCATTGGCAGGTAAATGCGCATTCACCAGCGCCGGTAATTCCTGACTGATGTAGTCGTACATCCGGTAATGCGCTGCCCAGGGCGTTTCTGTGGCATTGAGATAAAAACCAGCGCCTTGCCCTAAATCGTAAGCCGGGTCGTCGGCCACCAGCTCGCCACGTGGGCTGGTGTCCGGCATCACCAGCATCAGCCCAAGCTCGGCCGCGACACGTTGAGCCCCGGCTTTGACGGAGAAGTTTTCGTCGGTGCAGGTAAGGCCTGATAACCAATACAGCACCGGCACTTTGCCCTTCGCTGCCTGCGGCGGCAAATACACTGAAAACTGCATCACAGAGTTCAGACTGTTGGAATGATGTTCATAGCGGCGTTGCAGGCCACCAAATAACTTATGTTCAGCCACTTGAATTAACGGCATAAAATTCTCCCTGAAATGCAGACAGCCGGCCTGATGCCAGCTGTATTCGCTGTTCTAAAGGCTCCAGTCAGGCTGAAGCCCAGAGCTCCGACCCTCAGAAATGAATGACGGTACGGATCGATTTGCCTTCATGCATTAAATCAAAGGCGTCGTTAATTTGCTCCAGCGGCATGGTGTGCGTAATAAAGCTGTCCAGCTCAAACTCCCCCTTTAAATAACGCTCGACGTACTCCGGCAGCTCAGAGCGGCCTTTGACGCCACCAAAAGCGGTGCCACGCCAGACCCGGCCCGTCACCAGCTGGAACGGACGGGTGGAGATTTCTGCACCGGCCGGCGCCACCCCAATAATCACCGACTCCCCCCAGCCTTTGTGACAACACTCTAAGGCTGAGCGCATCACATTGACGTTCCCAATACATTCAAAGGAGAAATCAACGCCGCCGTCGGTCATTTCGACAATCACGTCCTGAATGGGCTTGTCATGGTTTTTCGGGTTGATCAGGTCAGTTGCGCCCAACTGACGGGCAATATCAAATTTGGATTCGTTGATATCAATGGCAATAATACGGCTGGCTTTGGCCATCACAGCACCTATGATGGCCGACAAACCAATGCCCCCCAGGCCAAACACAGCGACCGTGTCGCCCTCTTTCACTTTGGCGGTGTTCATCACCGCGCCCATGCCAGTAGTGACGCCACAGCCCAATAAACAGACTTTCTCTAAGGGGGCGGCTTTGTTAATTTTGGCCAGAGAAATCTCTGGCAGTACTGTGTACTCAGAGAAGGTGGAGGTGCCCATGTAGTGGTAAATCGGCTGACCGTCTTTGGAGAAACGAGTGGTGCCGTCTGGCATCAGGCCCTGGCCCTGGGTGGCACGAATGGCCTGACACAGGTTGGTTTTGCCCGATAAACAGAACTTGCATTGGCCGCATTCCGGAGTGTAGAGCGGGATCACGTGGTCACCGACCGCCACGCTGGTCACGCCCTCGCCCACAGCTTCAACAATACCGCCGCCTTCATGGCCTAAAATGCAGGGGAATTTGCCTTCAGAATCCTGGCCAGACAAAGTGTAGGCGTCGGTATGGCAAACGCCGGTGGCAATAATACGGACCAGCACTTCGCCTTTTTGCGGTGGCATTAAATCCACTTCTTCAATTTTTAATGGCTGACCTGGGCCCCAGGCCACAGCTGCGCGGGTTTTAATGGGTTGCATTGTCTGTTCCTTCTGTAAAAGCGACTTCAACTATAGCCTTATTGTAATTTTTTCCAATTCAATGATAATCCGGCAAAAATACAAATGAGTTTTGCATAAATGAAAGAGTGGCAAGGGGTCAGCGAATTTGTTGCTGTGGCCGAACAAGGCAGTTTTTCTGCCGCGGCCCGTAGCTTAGGCATTTCGGTAGCCCAGGTCAGCCGCACCATAGACCAACTGGAGCAGCGGCTGACTATCAAGCTGGTACAGCGCACCACCCGCCAGGTGCGGCTGACCGACAATGGCCAGCTGTATTACCAGCAATGCCGCCCGCTGGTATTTGGCCTGCAGCAGGCCAATCAGTTACTGCAAAGCCTGCAGCACGAGCCAAGTGGCCCGGTGCGGCTGACTGCGCCGGTTTATTACGGCGAAACCGTCATTGCGCCTTTGTTACACGAGTTTTTATTGCGCTACCCCAAACTGCAGCTGGACTTGGTGCTGACCAATGAGCAACTGGATTTAGTCAAAGGCGGTTTCGACGCCGCCATCCGGCTGGGCCAGCTGACCGATTCCAGCCTGCAAGCGAGAAAGCTGGGCAGCCGGCGTTTATTTCTGGCAGCAAGCCCGGCCTACCTGCAACAGCACGGCACGCCACAAAACCTGAACGAGTTGCAGCAACATCAGTGCCTGGTCGGCTCTCTGGACATCTGGCGTTTTGAGCAGCAAGGGCAAAAGCTGCAAATACGGCCGCAACCCTATTTAAAATGCAACAGCGGCGTGGCGTTAACCGACGCCTGCTTAAAAGGCTTGGGGCTCACCCAACTGCCCGACTATTACCTGAAATCGTATCTGGATTCAGGCCAGCTGTTGTCCTTATTGCCGGACTATCAGCCAACAGACGATGGTATTTGGGCGCTGTACCCGCTGACCCGTCACCTGCCGTTAAAAGTGCGGCTGCTGCTGGATCACCTGCAACAACAGCTGGCAGAAGCCCATTGAGCCAACGCAACTCAGTAGTGGCGTAGCTTGCTGCGCCATTTCTTTTCGCCATTTTCCTGAACGCCATTTTTCTGGTCGTTCTGCCAGAGCACAGCTCCCTACAAATCATTAACAATGGGTCCGCCTGGCGTCATAAAAAACCGTTATACTGCCGCCTTCGCTTTTATCAGGATACGTATTCAATGTCCGATTACTCTACCCATGCCACTGCGTCGAAAATTTCCAGCCTTGAATTTACCGTGCTGGTGGCCTTGCTGATGTCAGTGGTCGCTATTTCCATTGATGCCTTATTGCCAGCGCTGGATTTTATCCGCGCCCAAGTGCCAATGAGCCACCCAAACCAGGCGCAGCTGCTGATCAGCAGCCTGTTTTTAGGTATGGCCGCAGGCCAGTTGATTTGTGGCCCGCTGTCGGATGCCACAGGCCGCAAGCCAGTGCTGTACGGCGGTATAGCACTGTTTCTGGTCGGCACTGTGGTGTGTTATTTCGCACAAAGTATTGAAGGCTTATTGCTTGGCCGTATTATTCAGGGCCTGGGCGTCTCTGGCCCTTATGTGTCCGCCATTTCGATAGTGCGCGACAAATACGCCGGCAATGAAATGGCACGGGTGATGTCACTGGTGATGCTGATTTTTATTCTGGTGCCGGCCATTGCGCCCAGTTTGGGCCAGGGCATTTTATACATTGCCGACTGGCGCGCTATTTTCCTGATGTATCTGGGCTATGCGGTACTGATTGGCAGCTGGATCCACTGGCGCTTAGAAGAAACCCTGCCCAAAGCCAACCGCATTCCAATGACAGTGGTTGGCTTTAAAGCTGGCTTTGCCGAAGTGATCAGCAATGGCCCGACCGTCTGCTACACCCTCTGTATGGGGTTGTTTTTTGGCAGCTTTATTGGCTACCTGAATTCGTCCCAACAAATTTTTCAGCAGCAGTTTGGCACAGGTGAAGCCTTCACCTTGTACTTTGGTGTATTGGCGCTGGTGTTTGGCGGCGCCTCCCTGGTAAACGCCAAATTTGTGCAACGTTTTGGTATGGAGCTGCTGTGCCGTCGCGCCGTGTTGGCGATCCTGATTTTCTCCGCCGCGTTTTTAGCGCTGCATGCAGTGGTAACCATTGAGCTTTGGATGTTTTTAGTTTACGCCTCGGGTTTATTTTTCTGCTTTGGCCTGGTGTTTGGCAATGTGAATGCAATGGCGATGGAACCTATGGGCCATGTGGCAGGTATTGCATCCGCAGTGATTGGCGCCACCTCGTCGTTATTGTCGCTCACCATAGGCACTTATATTGGCCAACAATACAACGGCAGCTTAATACCAGTAGCCAGTGGCTTTTTAGTGCTTGGCAGCATTTGCTTAGGCTTGCTTTACCTGGCAGGCAACCTGAAAGCCCGGGAAGCAGAAGCAACCGCCTCTTAAGCCCGTTGCTGTGGCAATATGCCTGACTGCATCGCTCAGGTGGGTTGCCACAGCTTTAGTCGCGCTGAGTTGTAGTGGGCTAAAATGGCATCGCGCCAGTGAAAAAGGCAGAGCCTGGTTTTATCCGTGCAGGGCTGCGAAGCCTGTTATTCGCTACCATCCTATTGCATAACGCTCATGTTCTGGCGCGAAAATATGTTGGCGTGGCTTTTGCGCCCTCTGCAAAAGGCATGACAGCATATTTTTGTCGCTCAGCAACTGTTTGTTAGGTGCTTTCACACAGTAGCACTGCAACTGCCCGATCCTGCAGTCTTGTACTTACTTTGAAATTGCAGCAGCGTTACCTCTTGAAAGTGAGTTCTGTCTTGCAGAAGACCTCTTCCTATCTTTAGTGTTTCCTGTAACTTTTCATACAGCTCGAAGAAAGACAACATTTCAACTAGATCGCATACGTTTACTGCCCAGAACCTCTGAGCTCTCATTCCGGTCGTGATAGATAAAACGCTTTTTGCGTCAATTACAACCCAAGATAGACACCGGTACGAGCCTTCATTATCCACGCCGATCCAATAGGACGGAACCATTTGGCCGATTACTTTCTGCTTGTGGAGCTTTTGGAACGCGAGCTGGACATCGAGGGATATCAAATATGGCCACTTAGTTTCTGGCCTGGTTTCATCCCTCAGGATGAAGGCCATATCAAAATCTTCGTCATAAGGGACGAGTCCTTTTTTCTGCGCCTGTCCAAAGGCATCGGCTAGGAACCATGCCTCAACAAAGTATGTAAGAAGATCTAAGCCCCGATATTTCTTCGACAAGTAATTGGCATTGATCCTGAGCAAACCGTGGGAAAACCGCTCACACAACGTATTCTTTAAAGCATCCCGTCTTCGCTGCTCCGCACTACTCTTGTGAAGCGGGCCATCAAACTCAACGCTAAAAAGTGGCTGGAAGTCCGCATCTGCAACTAAGAAATCGAAGTGAGAGCGCAATGCGTAGCTGAATTGCTCTTTAGGTATACCGCTTTGATTTATTTCGAAGACATCCGCAAGGCGGACTTTTGGAAAAACACGCGCACCATTGCGCTCACAGGGACCTTTCAACGCACCGTAAGTAATTTCCTCATAGCGATTTAGAAGACGTTGATTCATGCTTCTTGCACCTAACGCTTATTCAAAGGCAAAACGCCCGCAAGTCGGAAATTTTTTTGCCTTCTTTGCTGATTCTTACTCAATCCAAGCTAATGCCGAAGTCCCTATTTTTCAACCACTTTTTAGTGATGTTTAAAAACACCTCCGAAAAATCCGTGCGCCCTGTACGCAAGTTGTCCGGAATGATGATTCGCTAAAAGTTTTAGTCGGCAAAAACAAAGGTATTATCCAAAGCGAGGGAAGGCAAAGAACTAAGCAGCCCCTGTGAGGGTGATTGCGGGATTTCGATAAGCCAATAATTTGGCTTATCGCCGCAAGAACGCCTGGACCTTTCCCCTCAATCAGGGCGCGTACCACCCGAACTGCCACAACTTAATTACCGCGAACTGATCGTGTCGCCGTGCAGGGTTTTCTACAAACAAGAAGGCGAAAAGGTGTTTATCCTTTTTGTCATGCGTACAGAACGAGATTTACGGCGGTTTTTACTGCGTCAAGAGTGATACAGAACCCCAAAATACAAGGGCGCACCAAGGTACGCCCCTACTTCCATTGAAATCAGTCCGTTACAGCTTAAACAACGCCTTTAACTCTGGCACAGCGGCCAGTTGCGCTTTGACCGACTCGTCGCCCACCACCACCAGCGTCATGTTTTCCAGCGGCAGGTATTTTTTGGCGAGATCGCTCAACTGCTGTGGTGTCACGGCATTGGTTTGCTGTACATAATTTTCCAGCGCCGACAAGGGTAAACCATGAGTTTTCAACCGCCATAACTGGTTGATAATGGCGCTGCGCGACGAGTTTTGCAGCACAAAAATGCCGCCTTTGTAATTTTTAAAGCCGTTCAGCTCCTGCTCTGTGGGTGGCGTGTTTTGCAGCAGTTTGATCTCTTTGATGATCTCCACCAAAGCCGCGGCTGTGGCTTCAGCCGTCACATCGGCCTGCTCAAACCAGACCGCCGCCTTAATACGGTTGCTGATCGCACTGCCAGGGGAATAGGTATAGCCCTTGTCTTCGCGGATATTACGGGTAATACGACTGGAAAAGGCGCCGCCGAGCAGCGTGTTCATTAAATCCAGCCCGACATAATCCGGGTGGGATGGGTCCACCACCGGCAAACCGATACGCACAGTGGACTGCACCGCTTTGTCGCGTGGAATAAAGACCAGGCCGGGTTTGGCAGCGGAGTCAGCCGTCGTCAGTACCCGGCCTGCGCCTTGCGGCATGGCCGCAAAAGCGTCGCGAATAGCCGCTTCGGCTTTGGCCTCGTCAAACTGGCCCGAGACAAATAAATGGCTGCGGCTCGCCACCAGGTGTGTGTTCACAAACTGATTGAAGTCGTCCAGCGTCAGGCCTTCCACCACTTTTTCGTCGGCATAAATTTTACCGTAGGGATGGTTGCCAAAAATATGCCGGTAAAAGGCTTCGGCCGCCTGGCTTTGTGCCTGTGACTTTTCCACTTTCAAATCACGCACATAGTTGGTCAGCAGCCGGTTTTTATCGGCTTCGGTAAAGTTGGGGTGAATGACAATGTCAGCCAACAGCGCGGCAGCTTCACCGGCAAATTCCGACAACACATCCAGCTCTAAAAAGCTGCTGTTCACGTCCACCACCGCATTCACCTGGCCACCCATAGTGGCAGCCGCCTGGGCAATGGCTTTGGCATCACGGTTTTTACTGCCTTCGAGCAGTAACTGATACGCCAGTTCAGACACGGCATCTTTGGCGCCATCATCCACCGAGCCGGTTTCGGTCAGAAGCCGCACTGTGACTTTGGGCGTGTTGCCATACTGCACAAAAGTCACGTTCAGGCCATTGGGCAGGCTGATACTGCGCTGTGCTGTTAAGGTAAAAGCTTTGGGTGCGCTTCCTTCTGGTGGAGTTTCTTTCGCAGAGACAGGCGTCAGCGCCATCAATGCAGCAGGCAACAGCGCCAGCAAAAAAGTTCGTAACTGCTTGATCGGCTGTTTCATTGCTTCGCTCCTTGTTGGCTCTGAGCCTCTGGTGATGCGTTGCCATCCGCCGGGGCTTCGCCCGGTAATAAGGTCAACACAGTTCTGTTACCGGGGCGCAGGTATTCGTTCACTGTGGCTTTAATCAGCTCTGGCGTCACCGCTTTAAACTGGGCTTCCAGCTCATTAATGCGGGCCGGGTTATTGTCGAACAGCGCAAAACTGGCCAGTAAATCCAGCTTACCAAAGCCGTACAGCTCATCCATATTGTCGTACAACGCCGAACGCAGTTTCACCAGGGCGCGGTCAATGTCGGCCTGAGCCACAGGTTGCTCCTGCAGTTTACCAATCACCGTATCCACTGCCGCCACCAGTTGCTCTGTTGTGTGCTGCTCATCATGGGTGAACGAACTCATCCACAGCATAGGGCCGTTGTAATTAAACATATTGCCCAGCAGGTAGTTGATGCCGCCCCCCACAGAGCTGGTCACTTCACGGTTTTTCACCAGTTCCTGATGCAGCAGGCTGTCGGTGCCCTGCACTAACAACTGGTCGATAATGCCCATCGCATAAAATTCCGGCGTATTGCGCTCAGGCATTTTGTAGGCAAAAGCAAAGGCTGGTTTGGGGGCCAGTTTGTCGTATTTGACAAAACGTTTTTCCTGCTCCTGGCGCAGCTCCGTCAGTACTGGCGGTTGTGGCAGTTCGGCTTTGGGAATAGCGGCAAAGTATTTCTGCACCATGGCCAGCGTGCTGTCGACCTCTACATCGCCGACCACCACCACCACCGCATTATTGGGTGAATAGTAGGTTTTAAAGAAGGCGGCCACATCGTCCAGCGTGGCCGCGTCCAGGTGGGCTAAATCGCCGTAGAAGTTATGGGCGTTGTACCAGTTGTCAAAGGCGTACTGCGGCATATCCAGCCAGGGGAAACCACCGTAGGGCTGATTCAGCACGTTCACTTTCACTTCGTTTTTCACCACCCCCTGCTGGTTGGTCAGGTTTTCCTGGGTGATGGCCAGGCCTTTCATCCGGTCGGCTTCAGCCCACAACATGGTTTCCAGTTTGTGCGTCGGTACAATTTCAAAGTAATTGGTAAAGTCAAAACGGGTGGAGCCGTTCAGCACGCCGCCGTTATTGGTCACCAGGTTGATAAATTCCATTTTGCCCAGGTTAGTCGAGCCCTGGAACATCATGTGTTCAAACAAATGAGCAAAGCCAGTGCGATCTTTTGGCTCGTTCCGAAAGCCAATGTTGTAATACACCCCCACCACAGCAGTCGGCGCTGTGTGGTCCGGTGAAATCACCACTTTCAGGCCATTCTCCAGCGTGCTGTAGTGCACCGGAATATTAAAACTGACCGGGCTTTGGGCTGTAGCCGCCTGTGCGGCCAGTTGTTCAGCAACAGCAGCAGTGTCACGGCTGTCTTTGGGCGGGTCCGATGGTTTGGGATTGCAGGCTGCCAGTGCAGCAGCCAGCCCTACTATCCAATAGCGGCTTAACATAAAAAGTCCTTGTTATGGTGATTGAAGCGGTTTTACTACATCATCCAGCCGATTAAAAATCAAGCAAACCAATATCCTGTAACAATTTTTAGCCTCAGTCGGCCTGGGCTGTTGTTTTGCAGCCACAACGTTCGCAGCCTTTGTCAAACTGCACTTTCCAGACCCCTGGCGCGGTTTGACGCCAGACCGAGTTAAAGGTCGCGATGACGTTGCCGTCCGGGCTTTTGACCGGGCCTGAGCTGTGAGCCAAGATGCCATCAGCCGACACCTCGACCTGTTCTGGCTCCCAGGAAAAAGGCGGCTGCTCGCCGTTAAATAAGCCCGCCCAGCCTGCGACTACCTGGGCTTTTCCACGCAGCATGCTTTGCCCAAAAAACACGGCGTCGTCGGCCAGGTACTGCTCAAAAGCGTGGATATCCCGGTCTGCCATACTTTTGGCAAAAGCACGTTCTGCGGCAAATACCTGCTGTTGAGCCTGCTGCAGGGGCGTTTGGGCAAACAGTAGCTGTGATGACAACAGCAAGACCATGAGCAATGCTTTCATCTTGTTCTCCTTCCAGACAAAAAAAGGGGCAGCCAAGCTGCCCCAAACCAAATGCAAAGATGCGCGTTTTAAGCAGAAATCAGCTTAGAAGCAAAACCTGCTGCCTGTTGCCGCATTTGTGACCAACGGACGTTAAAACGCACTAAGCCCCAATAGGTCAGTGGCACCAGCAGTAAGCTGGTTAAAGTGGAAAACACCAGACCACCAATGATGGCAATGGCCATAGGTGCATAACTGGGGCCATCCCCCCCTATGGTGGCATCGCCCATGGCCAATGGCAGTAAACCCAACACTGTGGTGGATACGGTCATTAAAATTGGTCGCAAACGTGCTTCACAGGCTTCGATAATCAGCGGCACCAGTTGTGCGTCCGGCCGCTCGGCACGCAATTGGTTAATGCGGTCGACCAGCACTATGCCGTTGTTGACCACTATGCCCATCAGCACCAGCATACCAATCATCCCCATAATACCCATGCTGGTGCCGGTGATCAGGAAAGCCCAGAATACCCCCACCATCGAGAACAACAGCGAACCTATCACAGCTGTGGGCAATAACAGTGATTCAAACAAGGCCGCCATCACCAGATAAATCATGGCCACCGCCAGCAGCATGTTGACCACCATAATGCCCTGCGCTTCGTCCTGGTACTGGAAACTGCCTTCAAAAGACCAGCTGTAACCTGGTGGCAATTGCAATTGGTCCATCCGTTGCTGAATTTCAGTTCTGGCTTTGTCCATCGTCAGCTCTTTATTCAGGTTCATGCCAATGGCCAGGGTGGTCTGACGGTTAAAACGGCGGATCTCGGCCAGCAGAGGCCGCAGACTCAGCTGCGCTACCTGGTTTAACCTGATGCTGACCCCGTCCTGCACCGCCACCGGAATGGCTTCCAGTTCAGCCTGGGAATGACTGACTTTTTCATCGTACAAAACCCGCAACTGCAGTTCGCCCTGTTCGGCGCTGCGGTAAGTGCGTAAATTCACCCCACGCAACGCCAGACTAACCGTATTGGCCAGCTCCTGCGCACTTAAGCCGTACCGCTGCAAGGCTTCCTGATCCAGTTTGATCTGCAGCTCATAACGGCCGTCGGCAATTTCTGAACGTACATCTTCCAGGCCTTTCACATCACGCAGCACAGGCACTATATCAGCCGCCAGTTTGGTCAGCATTTCGGTGGACGGACCGGCCAGATGCAGCTGCATGCCGCCGCCACTTTCGCTCCAGCCAAAACTGGGTTCAGCCCGCACCAGCTTTGGCCAGCCTTCGCGGATGGCTTTTTTGATGTCGCCAACAGGTTTGACCAGCGGATCGTTAAACATAATGATTGAAATGGCATGGTTGGCGGTGTAGTAGCTGTACACCGACTCAATTTCAAATTCGGCCTGGTGCTGGTACAGATACTGCTCCATCCGGGTCACTTCAGCTTCCACTTCGTCCAGGCTGTAGTTGCCCTGAATGTTGTAGTTCAGAAAAGCCCGGTTGGAATCCCCATCGTCTTCGTCGCCACCTGACACCTGGCTCATAGGGATGGCAATACTGGCCAGCAATGCAAAAGCAATGGCGGTGGCCGTTTTCGGTTTATTCATGGTCCAGCGCAGGCAGCGGCCGTAAAACTTGTCCAAAGCGCTTGGCTCAGCATTCTGCTGGCTGTGAATTTGTTTGATTTTGGTGGTCAACAGCGGGATCAGTGTCAATGCCATCAACAGCGACACGCCCAGCGCAATGGTAATAGCAATAGCCACATGCTCCAGAAACACCGTCACATCGACCTTCTGACCAATAATATTCGGCAAAAACACAATGGCTGTGGTGGCGGTACCGGCCAATACGGCCAGGCTGACCCGGTACACTCCCCTCTCTGTGGCGGCTTTGATATCGGCGTCGGCCGCCCGTTCACGGAAGATACTTTCGGTCACCACCACTGAGTTGTCCACCAGCATCCCGACGGCCAGCATCAGCCCCATCATTGACAGAATATTCAGGCTGTAGCCAAGGAAATACATAGCACCCAGCGTAATAGCAATGGACACTGGCACCGACAGCACCACCACCAGGGTGGTCGGGATATGGCGTAAGAACAGATAAAGCACCACAAAAGACAGCGCCGCGCCCATACCGCCTGAGCTGAGCAGGTTGGACAGTGAATCGGTGACCCCTTTGGCTGTGTCATCCATCAGGAATAAATTAATACCATTAAAGGCCGGGTCTTTCCCTGCAGCATCCACCACAGCTATGGCCGCGCGCGACACGTCCACCAGATTGGCACCGGACTCTTTAAACACATTCATGCCCACTGCATAGGTTTGATGCAGGTGGCGGCCTTCCACCCGTTTGGGCAGTTCCAGCTGAATATCCGCCACTTCGCCCAAGGTCAGGCCCTGACGTATGGGGTAGGCCTTCAGCGCATCCAGGCTGGTAAATTCACCAATGGGCTTCACAGTGATGCTTTCGTTCGGGTTACGGATCTCCCCTGCTGTCATTGCAAAGTTGCTGTCCTGCATTTGCTGCAGCAGTGCCGCCGGGTCTACCTGCAGGCTGCGCAGCCGCTGCGGGTCCAGCCGGATGCTGACCTGGCGTTTATCCACGCCATAAAGCTCCACTTTGGATACGCCGGATACCCGCTCCAGCGGGCGTTTAATCACCCGCTCCAGCAGATCATAAGCCATGGCCAAATCACGCTCGCTGGAAATACGCAGCTGGAAAATCGGCATATCGCTGGTATTAAACTGAAATACCATCACCCGTTCCACGTCGCGTGGCAGCAGGTGGCGCATATTGTCCAGCCGCTCCCGCACCTCAATACTTTTGGTGTTGATATTTTCTTCCCAGTTAAATTCCAGCGACACATCAGCGCCGTCCTCTTTGGAAAACGAACGCATTTTTTTAATGCCGGTGACTGTGGCCAACGCCTCTTCCACAGGCCGGGTGATCAGCCGTTCGGTCTCCGCCGGTGTCGCATTGGGGTATGGCACATGCACATAGATTTCCGGAATATCGATACCGGGGAACTTCTCCAGCGGCAGCATACGACTGGCCAGCAAGCCAAATACCAGCATCGACAAAAACAACATACATAAGGTGACAGGGCGCTGCAGCGCAAAGCGGGTCAGCGCCAGAGGTTTATGCTGCATAATCCTGCTCCCGTTTTTTCGCGGTTAAAGCGTACAGCACCGGAATAAATACCAAGGTCAGTAAGGTGGCCAACGACAGGCCCCAAATCACGGTGATGGCCATAGGCGAGCGCATCTCGGCACCATCACTACTGCCAAGCACCATAGGTAACAGGCCCAGCACAGTGGTTAAGGTGGTCATCAGCACAGGGCGCAGACGGGTGGCTCCGGCCTCGACCACAGCTGGCAACAGCGCCATGCCTTCATCACGCAGCTGGTTAATGCGGTCAATCAGCACTATGGCGTTGTTCACCACTATACCGGCCAGCATAATAACCCCGATAAAGACGATCACTGACACCCGGGTGCCGGTCAGGTACAGACCCAGCACAGCGCCAGCCCCGGCCAGCGGCACGGTGAACAGGATCAGCAGCGGCTGCAGCAGGTTTTCAAACTGAGACGCCATCACCAGGTACACCAGGAATACCGCCAGCAACAGCGCCATGATCAGCGAATTAAAGGACCGTTCCATCTCTTCACTTTGGCCCACTAAAGTCACGCCCACACCATAAGGCAGCTTCAGCTGTTCCAGCACCAGACGGGCCGTCTGAGTGGCCTGCTCCAGGTCGCCGTAGGCCAGGTTGGCACTGACGACCGCAACCCGCTGCTGACCGATACGGGTAATTTCGCTGGGGCCTGTCTCGCGTTTGGTCTCGGCAACAGCTGACAGCGGCAGCGGTTTTTCACTGCCTGGGTTAATAATAATTTGCGCCAGCTGGGCTTCCGAGTTGCGGTACTGCTCGGCCAGACGCACGCGGATATCCACTTTGCGGTCCTGAATGCTGTATTGGCCTGCCACTTCGCCACCCACATAATTAGCCACCCGCTTCGCCACATCGGCTGCGTTCATGCCATATTGCGCCAGCTTGCCATGGTCAAAGTGCAGACTGATTTCCGGCTGACCGGCGCGCAATGAGGTTTTGATGTCGGTGAAGCGGTCTTGCTGCTCCAGCATCAGTACCAGCTGATCGGCCGTTTGTTTCAGGCTGGTCAAATCATGGCCTGAGACTTCAATTTCCAGCGGGGTGCTGAAGCTGAACAAAGAAGGACGGTCGATTTTGGCGGTTAAGTCCGGTAACGCCGCGACTTGCTGACGGAACAACGCAATTAAACGTTCTTCATCCTCAGCCGTGCTGCCTGCTTTGAGCACCACATTGAGCCGGCCCCAGTGAGTGCCGCCTATGGCCGGGTCCACCGTCATTTGCTGGCCAGTGCCGACCATGCCATAAGTGCGGTCCACTTCCGGCTGCGCTTTGGCGATCTCCGCCAGCTGTGTCAGCATGGCGTCAGTGCGTTCAATGGCGCTGCCCACAGGCAACTGAATTTCCACAAAAAACTCGCCCTGGCTCATGGCCGGGATCACATCAAAGCCAAGCCGTGGGATCAGGCTGTAAATCAGCGCTGTGATGCCCAAAGTACCCAGGATCACTGCGCCTCTGATCTGTAAGGCGGCGCGTAACAGGTTGCGGTAGCCCGCTTCCAGAGCGGTTAAAAAACCCTGCACTAACGCCAGCACAGGTTTCAGCACAAACCCCAGACCTTTACTGACGCCTCGTACCAGTACCATCACCGCGGCCATCAGCCCCAGCAACAGATAACGCACCGCCAGAAACAGCAGGCGGAACGGAACCAAAGGCCATAAGGCCCAATGTTTAGGTTTGAGAACAAAAGGTTCCGCACTGGTTTCTGCCGCAACAGCTGCAGTGCTGCGCTCGTTGGCTGCCATCGCCGGGATCAGCGTCAGCGCTACCAGCAAGGACGCCAACAAGGCGTAGGTCACCGTCAGCGCCTGATCTTTAAATAACTGACCTGCCACCCCTTCGACAAACACCAGCGGGAAAAACACCGCCACTGTGGTTAAGGTAGAGGCCGTAATCGCCATCGACACTTCACTGGCACCTTTTTTCGCCGCTTCCAGCGGGCTCATGCCCTGCTCTTTGTACCGGGCAATGTTTTCCAGCACCACTATGGCGTTGTCCACCAGCATACCAATGGCCAGCGCAATACCGCCCAGGCTCATGATGTTCAGGCTGATGTCCTGCGCATGCATCAGGTTAAAAGTGGCAATCACGGACACCGGAATGGAAATGGAGATCACCAGGGTGGTCCAGAAATTCCGCAGGAACAGATACAACACCACCATGGCCAGCAGACCACCTTGCCAGGCGGCGGATTTCACTTCGTCAATGGCGTTTTTAATAAAAGTGGACTGGTCGTACACCAGCGTCAGCTGATAGCCAGCCGGCAACTGCTTGCGTAAGTCATCCAGGCGTGAGCGTACCGTATTGGCCACCTGCACCGTATTGGCGTCACCTTCTTTGTAGATGGCTATTTCTATGGCCTGCTGGCCGTTAATGTAAGTGACACTCTGGCGGTCCGCGAAGGTGTCGCGCACTTCGGCAATATCCGACAGCCGCACCTGACTGTCCCCAACCTTGGTGATGTACAAATCTTTCATCTGTTGCAGGCTGGTGAACTGATTAATGGTCCGCACTAAATAGTCGTTGCTGCCGGTTTCCAGGCGGCCTCCGGCCTGATTGACGTTTTGCGCTTTCAGCCGTTCATTAATGGTGCTGATATTCAGCTTCAGCTGGCTGAGTTTTTCGTTGTCGATCAGGATCTGGATTTCCTGCGTCAGACCACCGTCAGGCCGCACTGCGGCTACGCCAGCTAAGGATTCCAGCCGGCGGCGTAAGTCTTCTTCGGCGAAAGTCCGCAAACTGACCAGTTGCGCCGCGCTTAACGGCTGCTCTTGCTCACGGCTCAGCGCCAGCCGGATCACCGGGTCCAGGTTCGGATTAAACCGCAGCAGCAGTGGTTTTTTTACGTCCAGTGGCAGCAACAGCACATCAATTTTTTCCCGCACCTCAAGACCGGCGAGATCCATGTCACTGCCCCATTCAAACTCCATAATGACGTCGGAACGACCAGCACGGGACACCGAATGCACTTTACGGATGCCTTTGACAATACCGACAGCTTCTTCGATGGGTTTACTGACCAGTTGCTCCACTTCAGCCGGAGCGGCCCCCTGATACTCAGTACGAATGGTTAAGGTGGGGTAAGACAAATCGGGTAATAAATTCACGGCCAGCCGGCTCATAGCGACCATGCCAAATAACAGAATACCTAAGGTAAACATCCACATAGTGACAGGACGGGCGACTGCAAGATTCACCAGTTTCATAAAAAATCCCTATTGTTGTTGATTATCCCCGGGGAATCCCCCGGGGCGGGCAGGCCCTGCAGATGCAGGGGATCAGGCTTTGGGGGCTATGACTTGCACCAGGCTTTGTTCTTTCAGGCTGGCCTGACCGGCAGTCACCACCTGATCGCCATCAGCTAAGCCATCGACCACTTCCAGCATAGTGTCAGATTCATAGCCAGTGCTGATGGTTTTGCGCACCACTTTGTTGTCCTTGCCGACCACAAAGACTGAGCTTTGATTGTCCATTGCCATCACAGCACGTTTGGGCACCAACAACGCATTGGCTTTGGCATCGTATTGCAGCTCAACCTGGGCAAACATACCGGCTTTCAGTTCGCGGGCACTGTTGTCGATGGCCAGAGTGACACGGGCTGTGCCTGTAGTGGCATCCACCACAGGCGAAATACGGATAATGTGCGCCTGCTGAGCTGGCAAGGCGGCAAATTGCAGCATCGCGGTCTGGCCTACTTTGGCGCGCGGCAGCTGGTGTTCTGGCAGGTTAATCACCGCTTCCAGCTTTTGCTCTGAAACAATATGAAACAAAGCTTTGGATGAATACTCAGTGATCAGCTGGCCAACCTTGGCATAACGGCGGGCCACCACACCACTGATAGGCGCAATGATTTGGGTTTCTTTTAATGCCAGCTCAGACAAGGCCACAGAAGCAGACAAAGATTCCACCTGCCATTTCAGCTTGTCGTACACGTCAAAGCTGACCAGTTTTTTCTGGTACATGGATTCCAGACGGGATAATTCGCTTTTCAGCTGGCCCAGTTCTGCTTTGCCTTTGGCCAGATTCAGCCGCTGCCGCTCAGTGTCCAGCGTCGCCAATACCTGACCTGCAGTGACATGGTCACCTTCTTCCACCAACAGTTGCTGCACTATACCAGTGGATTTGCTGTTCACTTCCGCATCTTCGCGGGCTTCGAGCGTGGTGGTGGTGCGGTACAGACTGCTGATTTCGCCGCGGCCTACAATGGCCGCTTCGACCGGAATGCTGACCAGCACTTCAGCTTTGGTCGCTGTATCCGGGCTGCCTTCAGCATTGCCACAACCACTGAGCACTAAGCTGCTGGCAACCAAACCGGCAATCAGACTTTGAGTAAATACAGAGCGGGTATTCATGGTGAGTTCATCCTTATTCATCAGTTGCCAGTGTTCTGCATGGGCTGTGCCAGCAGAAAAAATCATTTTTTCTACGTAAAATTCAATAACTTAAATAAAAAACACATCCATCCCCCTGTTGATGGGTTAGTGTTTTTCGCCAGAATTTAGTGAAAAACCAATCAGACCAGTGGCGAAAAATACCAGTCTTAGAGCATGTACTCTAAGCCGCCTCTTTTCTATAATGCGGCCGATTTTTATCACAGGGTAATGAATAAATGTTACGAAAAGCTTCACTCCCTTTAGCCGTTGCACTGGCGCTGTGCAGCGCCTCTGCCACTGCTGAAGGCTATAAACTGTTAGAACAATCGGTCAGTGCAGCAGGCAATGCCTATGCGGGCCGCGGCGCGCAAATCACGGATGCCTCGCTGGTGTACTCCAACCCGGCGGCGTTGACCCAATTGCAAGGTGCCAATTTTTCTGGTGGTTTAAACCTGATCCACGCCAAAACCCGTTACAGCGAAGCAACCGCCACCAGCGCCCAAGGTATGCCTGTGCAGGGTTCTGCGGATGGAAAACTGACCCTCAACGAACTGGTGCCTTTTGCATTTTATGCCGACCAGTGGAATGACAAGGTCAGCTACGGCATAGGCCTGTACGCTCCTTTTGGTCTGTCGTCTGATTACAACAATGACTTTGTTGGCCGTTACTTTGCCGATGAAACCGCCATTAAAGTGGTTGCTCTGCAGCCAACGGCGGCTTACAAACTTGATGACGTCTGGTCTGTCGGTTTAGGTGTGAACCTGAATTATGTTGAAGGTACCTTATCCAAATACAAAGACCACTCAGGCCTGTGTGAACTGGGTACCAACATCAACAGCATGTTTGGCCGGGATGTTTACAACGCGGCCTATTGTGACAGCCACTATGAAGTCAATGGCGACGATATTGCTCCGGGCTATAACCTGGGTCTGCATGCCAACTTCGGCGACACTAAACTGGCCCTGGTGTACCACTCCGAAGTGAAATACAGGCTGAAGGGTGATTCTGTTATTACCAACACGCCAATTACCGGCGCCAATGTGGTCGGTAACCCAAATTTCCTGGTGGTGTCTCCGACCCTGCCGGCCATTGACCTGCGCACAGGGAAACTGGCCTCGAACAGCCAGATGACGGAAAAGAGCAAGCTGGACCTGACGACCCCAGCGAACCTGGCCTTCAGTGTCGATCAGCGCCTGAATGACAAAGTGTCGTTGCAAGCCAGTGTGAACTGGACGGGCTGGAGCAGCTTTAAGAGCATTGATATCGTCAGTGATGACGCCAACCCAAGCATTTCTCTGAGCACGCAGGCGGCGCAAAACCTGAATTCAGAAGGTTATATTGGTTATATTCCGGAGTACTGGAGTGACGTCTGGTCGTTCTCTGTGGGCACCACTGTGGCTTACAATGAACAGCTGACGCTGAAAACCGGTGTGGGTTATGACGAAAACCCGATCAGCAGCAGCCATAAAACAGCCCGGGTTCCAACCACAGACCGCATTTGGTGGACCTGGGGTGCCAACTGGGCCTACAGCGCCAACCAAAGCCTGGATATAGCTTACGGTTATATGTGGATGAACAGCGTCAGCATTAATGAACGCGAATTCAATGTGCAGAATGTGGCGCTGTATAAATCCGGCCTGCAGGCCAATTACCGCAATACGGCCCAGGTACTGGGTGTGCAGTGGAACTACAAGTTCTAACTGCCAAAAACAGCAAAGGCCGCAATTGCGGCCTTTTTCAGCTCTGAAGAAAATTACTTCACCAGATTAATTTTATAACCACTTGGTGCCTGCGCAGAGGGTTCTGCGGTCAGAATATAGTTAGCACCGTCGGTAAACTCCAGTACAGCTGTTTTGTCCAGCAGGCTGATGGTGCCGTTATCCGCCACCTGTACCAGCGAGATAGAGTAGAAGTCGTCCGGTAAGGTCAGCGCCTGTTGCTTTTTAAACTCCAGTGCTTTGACATGGTAACGGGCCGTTTCTATGGTTTCATTCGAACGGACAAAATAGAAGTGCAGATTTTTAAAGTCTGGTGTCAGGTTCAGCACATTGACTTCATGCTCATGAATTTGCGGCAGATTACGCTCGACAAAACTCACCAGCCCCACTTTATTATCTGCGTCTTTAAACAAAGCCACCGCTTTGGTCTGGCCCGGATTGACCGTCAGTAACACATTATTCAGTAATAACTGGTTCTGCTCATTCAGTACCGAAATACTGTAATCCCCTTTGACGAATTCCAGGTAAGGCGTCAGGCTGTCCTGCTGCAGTTCGGCCACAGGCAGATTATTGATGGCGATCTGTCCCTGCTGATTGTCCATGCTGTTGTACACACGGATCTGGCCTTTGGCATCTTTATGCTCCAGGCTTTCCACTGTGGTGGAGTTCAGCAGAATATCAACAGCCACCTGTTGCTGCATAGGGCCAATTTTGTCCCGCACAATCAGCACATAGCTGGTGGTGTATTTAAAGTCATAAGCGGCCGATTCAAAAAATGGCGTTTTTTGCCCGGCCACAGTCAGGAATAACTTCAGTTTGCCGCGTTTGAGCATTTTTCCGGTTTGAGTCAGTTCTTTGTCTGACAAGGATTCCAGCAACACAGCTTTGCTGAAGTCTTCAGTTTCAGCCGCAGTGTACAGATCGACATTTTTGTACTGCACCGACAGGTTGGCTGAAAAAGCGCGGAACTGATCATCAAAGCTCTCTTCGCGTTTATGCACCAGGCTCAGCATGGTTGGGTTGGCCACGTCGCCTGTCATCACCAGCAAGGTTTTTTCCGACTGCTTCAGATCAACAGTGGTTTCTTTAATCAGCGCTGAGCTTTGCGCATTTTTCAGCTGATAGGTGTAAGAACCCGGATCGATCGTCAGCATATTCGATGCATCACCAAAAGTTGCAGTCCCTGCTGCCGTATCTTTGACAGTCAGCGAGGTATTGGCGCTGTTGGCTGAACCGTTGTAAAACTGGATATAGCTTTTATTGAAGCCTTCATCATCACTTTTTGAATCACTGCCACCACAGGCTACCAGCACAAAAGCCGACAGCAGTGGCACAACCAGCCTGATCCCCTGAGTCCGTAAATTCATTGGTTTCTCTCTTTACCGAAGTTAACAATCGGGTCTGAGAGTATTGGTGAGCTGTTGAAAAACCTAGCGTTTTTACCAGAATCAACACTTAATCACAGCCTTTAACATTTCAGCAGCAAGACGACACAGTTCATGCATTGCAAAAGAATCTGTTAAGCACAGATTTTAACAACCGCAGATTGGCCCTCAGGGGGAAAGGCCAGGACGTCCGGGCAAAAAAAGACCTGCAGATGCAGGTCTTTTTTTACGCTGACTGGATCAGAAGGTATCTACTTTCAGTGAGCCGCTGACGGTACTCATTTCGACGTTGCCTTCACCTTTGCCAGTGCTGAATTCCAGGCTGGAACGGGGGCCGTATTTGCTGCGCTGCGCTTTATCTTCGGTCAGCATGTTGCGGATAGAACCGCCAGCATTGGCGACCAGATTAAACTTGGCGCTGATGTTTTTTTCCAGCGTCAGTTTCATGCCACCACTGACGGTCGATACATCGACCCGCGGGGCCAGCGAGTTCTTCAGCTGGGCTTCCTGGGCACCGTTCACCGCAGTCAGGTTCAGCTGCTCAACCCCATCCAGCTTCAGATCCGCTTCGCCATTGACCACAGAGACCCGAACTTCTTTGGCTGTGGTGCTGCTGCGAATTTCACCGTTGACGGCTTCAAGTTCCAGCCGGCCAGCCGAGCCCACGTCTTTAATGGCACCGTTCACTGTGCTGATACTGACTTTGCCCTGGTTATCACGGCTGTCAATTTCACCATTCACTGTCTGCAGCTGCACAAACTGGCGCAACGCAGAAGCATCTACCCGGCCATTTACACTGGTAATTTTAGTGCTGCCCTGAATGCCTTTGACAATGACGTCAGAATTCACCCCCTGAAACTCCAGCTCAGCCCCTTTCGGCACGTCGATGGTCAGTTTGGAACCTTGGTCGTTATCACCACCATCGAAGTTATTAAAACTCGGCATTTTTACCTTAAAGGTGGTAAAACCATTTTTGGATTCCAGCGTATAACCTTCGGCTTTTTCATCCAGGGTGCCAGAGACCTTGAACTCTTTGGCATCGACAGCCCGAATTTCAACATAACCTCGCATGTTTTCAATAAAGATTTTTTCATTGGCAGCCACAGCGCGGCTTTCATTCACGGACTCTGCCGCCCATACCTGTGACATTGCCAGTGCCAGACCTGCCACAACCAGATAATGTTTCATTTGCTACTCCTGTTACACCAGGCCCGACTGGACCACTTTTTGTAAATACCGTTGCTGCTGGTTATACAGCGAACGCAATTGTTTTATTAAACCTGCATCATTGGGGTTGTACTGCAACGCCATCTGCACCTGGCTGATGGCACTGTCCCAGTAGCCCAGCTGTTGCTGCCAGTCGGCAAACACAGGGTTAACCTGCGTCAACGCTGCCAGTTGCAGGGCTTTGGCTTGTTCGTACTGGAAACTGATCGCGCTGGCCGCATCGGCAAACCCGGGGGCTGCCACTTTGACGTCAGGCACTGCAGCAACGGGCTGGCTGCCCAGCTGACTGGGATCCTTGCCCTGCCCCCACCACAGCAACGCCAATATCAACGAAGCGGCGCTGGCCATGGACCACCAGGACTGCCAACTGCGCCCGGCGGGTTCAACCCGGCCTGGCTCGGCCTGAGCCTGCAGACGCTGCTCCAGCTGTGGCCATAAATCCCGTTGTGGTGCCAGCTCTTGTGGCAAACCGGCAATTAAATCATCCAGCTGCTGTTCGGTTTTCATCTAACCACCCTCTTAATAACTGACGCGCCCTGTGATACTGCGATTTTGAGCTGCCTTCAGCAATCCCCAATAAAGCGGCTATTTCATTGTGCTGATAGCCTTCCAGCGCAAAAAGTACAAATACGGCTCTGGCCTGGTCGGGTAAACGCTGGATCAAAGCGTCCAGATCGCCATGATCCACAGGTTCGTCGCTGGCGAGCTCCGGGATTTCATCGGTAGAACGCCTGGATTCGCGGTCTTTACGCCACAAGTCCACCGCAGTGCGGGTACTGATACTGTGCAACCAGGTGGCAAAACTGCTGTCGCCACGAAACCAGCTCAACTGCTGCCAGACCTTGACAAAGACTTCCTGGCAGGCGTCTTCCGCCTTGGCCCGGTCTGACAACAAACGCAACGCTATGGCATAAACCCTGCGGTGATACTTTTGATACAGCAGATAAAACGCCTGCCGGTCGCCGGCCTTGGCGGCATGGATCCAGTCCTGTTCCATGTCCTGCACTGCTTGGGTCACTGTAAGGGTCATTCCATGCCTGAATTTTTCTGAATACTGAAAGCTTAGTCGTGCGCTTTGCTATCAAAGGTTTAAAGCCATGCTAAAAATAATTTTTAGTTGTAAATCAGCACCTTCCTCTGACAGACTACCTGTAAACCCCTGAAGAGCCAATGCCTGATGCGTCGCACTGTGCTGCTAATCTTCGTATCTTTACTGCTAGGCGCCTGCAGCAGCCCGCATTTTTTACGTTTATTGCCCTCCACCCAACAGGCACTGGAAGCCAATCAGCTCTTTGCCTACCAGTATGCAGCGATGCAACAGCTCAATCCGGCAGCACTGCGCAGTCATTGTGCGGAGCTGGCCTTATTGCCGGAGCACGCGGCCAATAGTGCGCTGCGGCAATTAAGCTGTGCCAGGCTTTGGTTGCCGGTCACACAAAGTGCCGGGGAAAAAGCTCAGGCGGTCCACCTGTACAACCAAAGCCTGAATCAGTTGCTGCTGCAGTTACATCCCCGGCAAAAACTAAGCCGTCCTGCGCTGCGGCTGGAGCTGCTTCCTGTGACAGACGAAACAGGTGCCCGGTTGAACCAGTGGTGGCCCACCTCGTTATTTAGCTCCGACCGTAAAGAGTACCAGCCACCGACTGATGGCCTTGGCGTCAGTATAGTGGCCGCCAGAGAGCGCTCCGATCAGCCTGTGGACCTGAACTACCCGCCTGAAGGCGTGTACCGCTCATATACGGTGCTGCTGGAACGACTGGAATTTGGTGAGGCTCAGCAAATTAAACTGTTTTTCCGTGCTTACAACGGGCAACAAGCCAAACAACAGGCGCTGCGTTTTGACGCCGCGGCCAGTTATTTATGGCTGATGCAGCATGCCAAAGTGATGGACTTTGAGCTGAGTGGTTTGTTCAGTGCCGCCGACAGCGAGGAACGGTATGGCGTGTTCAGTGTGACCCCGCTGTCAGCCGATAAGATCCCCGTCCTGATGATCCACGGCTTAAACTCCAGCCCTGTCATCTGGTTTGAGCTCAGCCTGGCCATTTTGCAACAGCCAGAGCTGGCCGCCCGTTACCAAATCTGGCATGCCTTTTACCCCTCAGGTCCGCCACCTTTTTTTAATGCAATGCGGCTGCGGCAAAAAACCGATGCGCTGCTGGCGCGTTTGCAGCAACAAGAGTGCAGCCCCGCGCTGCAGCAGATGGTGGTCATTGGCCACAGCATGGGCGGGCTGATCAGCAAAACCTTTATTCAGAACTCCGGCTATACGCTGTGGGACCGCACATTTTTACAACGTCCGGAACAGCTGGATGTACCGGCAAAACAGCTCAGCAGCATCCGGGACATCTTTTTATTTGAAGCCCGGCCTTATGTCGACAAAGTGATCTTTATCGACACCCCCCATGGGGGTTCTGAGATGTCTGAATCCTGGCTTGGCCGATTAACCTCTGCTTTTATCACCTTACCAGGGAGTTTTGTCGGCCTGTTCCGCCAGTTGCTCGACAAAATAGGCATGGACCAGCTGACGCCTGCTATGCAGCCATATTTTTCCGCAGGCGGCCCCAACTCAGTCCAGGTGCTGTCGCCATCCCATCCGCTGGTGCAGGGACTGAATCAGCTGCCTTATCAACGCCCTGTGTACTCCATAGTTGGCAGTAACGGCGCTTTATCCTGTGTCGACACCCAAAGTTGCAGCCAACTGACCGACGGAGTGGTGCCTTATTTAAGTGCACACCAAGCCAAAGCAGAACAACAGCTTATTGTGAGCTCCAACCATAACTCCTACCGCTCGCCTGAAGCCCTGGCTTTTATACTCACACTGCTCGGTTCACCCGACGGCGCAAATTAGCTATACTCGCCGGCCATTTTCGCCGGAGTTCCCGTTATGTCGCATTACCTTGCCGTAGATTTTGGCACCTCTAACTGTGCTGCAGGCTTTATGCAACAGAATCAGCCATCTTTACTGCAGCTGGAGCAGGACGGCAGCCGCTATCTGAGTTCTGCACTTTATGTCGAGCGACAGCGGGATCCGGATGATGAGGATGCGTATTTGTCCGCCAGCCTGACCGCGCTGCTGCGCCAGCAACAACAGGTGTTGATCGGTAAAGCAGCACATCAGCGTTACAGCAGCGACCCCTTAGGGGGTATTTTTATCCGTTCACCTAAATCCATGCTGGGCAGCCGGCTAACCCCGGCCCAGACCGAAATTTACACCCAGGTGGCCACCTTATTGCTGCAACAAATTCTGCAGCAGGCCGGCCGGCAACTGGATACACCAGTCACCCAACTGCTGCTCGGTCGCCCCGTGCATTTTCAGGGGCTGGACCAGGCCCTTGGCGATGCCAGAGCCGAACAGATTTTGCGTGAAGCAGCCCGTCGTCTTGGGGTACAGGACGTCATTTTTGCTTTTGAACCTGTGGCTGCCGCCGTGGAATACGAACGCACCTTACAGCAGGAACAACTGGTACTGGTGGTCGATATAGGTGGTGGAACTACCGATATCAGTCTGATCCGGCTGGGCCCACAACGTGCAAACAAATTTGATCGCAGCCCGGATTTGCTGGCCCACAGCGGCCGCCGTATCGGTGGAGTCGATATGGATATTAAGTTCTGTATCTACGGCCTGATGAGCCTGTTCGGCCGCCAGAGCCTGGATTTATCCGGCAAACCACTGCCCGCCTCTTTGTTCAGCGACGCGGTCAACATTATTGATATTCATGCCCAGGAGCGCTTTTACGCACCGGCCAGTTGGGATGAACTGCAATGGTTGCAACAAAAGGCCGCGCAGCCAGGTTTGTTACAACGCTTTTCGACCGTCTGGCAACAGCATTTAAGTTATTACCTGAACCAACAGGCGGAGCAGGCCAAAATTGCCCTGACGCAACAGCCGCAAGTGCAGGTGGTACTGGACAGGGTAGAAGCCGGTCTGGCACAAGCATTAACCCAGCAGCAACTGACCGAAGCGCTGTACCAGGAACTGGCCGGTATCGGCCGCTTAATTCAGGACTGCCTGAGCGGTGCCCAATGCCAGCCTGACGCCGTGTTTGTCACAGGTGGTTCCTCCGCCATTCCGGGCATTCCCACACTGCTGCAACAACTGCTGCCTGCTGTGCCTGTGGTGCGGGGCGACCAGTTTGGTTCTGTCGGTATGGGGCTTTGTAAGCTCGGCCAACTGGCATTTGCATAGGTTGCACAAAAAACAACCACAAAAGCTGGCCTGAACTGCAGCTTCCCGCTACAATGCGCGCCTTTTCCACGCCGCCCTGCGGCTTGTGGCCAGAATGGCCCTTAACTGAGAACTTTATGTCGTTTCAAGCTTTGGGCCTTCAGCCCGCGTTAGTCGAGGCGGTTGCCGCCGCAGGTTACACCCAACCGACCCCCATTCAGCAACAGGCCATTCCGGCCGTGCTGAGCAAAAGGGATCTATTGGCTGCGGCCCAGACAGGTACAGGGAAAACCGCCAGCTTTGTGTTGCCTATTCTTGAAATGCTGTCGGGTCAGTCGGTATTAAAACCCCGGCCCACCCGCGCTTTGATCCTGACGCCAACCCGTGAACTGGCGGCGCAAATCGAGCAGCAAATACAAAAGTACGGTCAGTTGCTGCAGCCTAAGCTGCGCCACCATGTGGTGTTTGGCGGCGTCAGCATTAACCCGCAGATGATGGCACTGCGTGGTGGTGTTGATATTCTGACCGCCACTCCAGGCCGTTTGCTGGATCTTGTCAGCAAAAACGCACTGAAGCTGGACCAGGTGCAAATGCTGGTGCTGGATGAAGCCGACCGTATGCTGGATATGGGCTTTATCCACGACATTAAAAAAATTCTGGCGATGCTGCCAAAACAGCGGCAGAACCTGTTGTTCTCCGCTACCTTCAGCAGCGAAATTAAAGAGCTGACACAGGGCTTATTGCACAACCCACTGACTATCCAGATCACACCGGAAAACACCACGGTGGAGCGCATTGACCAGCAGGTGTACCTGGTGCCCAAAGGCCAGAAAACCGCCGCTTTGTGTGAACTGATTGAAAAAAACCGCTGGCACCAGGTGCTGGTCTTTATGCCAACCAAACACCAGGCGAACCGCTTAACCGAGCAGTTGAACTGTGCTGGCATCAGCGCCGCCGCTTTGCACGGCAATAAAAGCCAGAATGCCCGCACCAAAGCCCTGGAGGATTTTAAAGAAGACCGGCTGCAGGTGCTGGTGGCCACCGACGTGGCCGCCCGCGGGATCGACATTGCCCAGCTGCCTTATGTGGTGAACTACGAGCTGCCACGCTCATCTGCAGATTACGTCCACCGCATCGGCCGGACTGGCCGTGCTGGTAAATCTGGTCTGGCGGTGTCGTTGATCAGTGCCGATGAACAGTCCCAGCTCAAACAGGTCGAAAAACTGATTGGTCTGAAGCTGCCGGTGAAAGACCTCAAACCCGCACCTCTGTCAGCCGAGCTGCATGCCATTGCCACAGCGCCACGGCCACCGCGCCCTGTGCGCCGCAAGCCGGATCAGGCCGGAGGCCAGAACAGTCAGGGGAAAGGCCGTGCTGGCACAGGCCGTCAGTCACCAGGCCAGGGTGCAGGTCAAGGCAAAAAGCCGGAAATGTCAGCCATCGGCAAAGCGGCTCTGGCGGCTGCCAATGGTCAGCCGCAAAAACCAGCGCAGCGCCACTTCCGGCCGAAGAAACCTAAAACCAGCGCATGAGCATCAGGCTGTGTAAATACCTGGCGGATGCAGGGCTCTGCTCCCGCCGCCAGGCTTCACGGCTTATCGAACAAAGGCGGGTGCAGCTCAATGGTACGCTCGCCAGCCATATCAGCCATGTCAGTTCAGGCGACCAGGTTCTGATCGATGGCCAGCCCCTGCCCCTCGCGGAACCCAAACAAGTCTGGCTCTACCACAAAGCTGTTGGTGTGGACTGCAACCTGACCCCGCATAAACCCGACAGCCTGTACCATCTGCTGCACTCCCTGCCTGTCCGGCTCCATCCGGTCGGCCGACTGGATAAAGATTCCTGCGGCTTATTGCTGCTGACAAATGACGGCGAGCTGACCCAACGCCTGTTGCATCCGGATTTTGATCACCCCAAGGAGTACCTGGTGCACACCGAACCGGCCCCGGTGGCAGAGCAACTGGTGGCGCTGGCCGCTGGCGTGCGCTGGCAGGTGGGCCCTTACCAGTATCAATCGAAACCTTGCCAGGTCAGGTTGACTGAGCGGGGATTCAGGATTGAGCTGACCCAGGGATTAAACCGGCAAATCCGTTATATGTGCCGATCTGTCGGACTGAAAGTGGTATTTTTGCAGCGCCAGAGCCTGGGAGATGTGCAGCTGGGCACCTTGGCTGAAGGGCACTGGCGCCTATTGAGCCAGAGTGACTACCACAACCTGCGTTTGTCACTTGGGCTTAGTGCAACGCCGACGGATACCGCCGCAGCCGCAGACTCAGCCCAAGCGTGAACACAAACACCGCGACCGACCCCAGCACCACCCCATCCCACCTGGCCCATTGCCAGAACAGTGACAGAAAGAGTCCACCGCTGCTGGCCCCCAGGTAATAAAACACCAGATACAAAGCACTGGCACTGGCTTTGGCCCGGGTTGCCTGCTGATTCACCCAGGCACTGGCCAGTGAATGACACAGAAAAAAGCCAAAGGCACTGATAAAAAAGCCCAGCACTATGCTCCAGAGCGGCATCAGCACCGTCAGCAATGTGCCGAGCAGCATAATGCCAATGCCAAGCGCCATGCCCAGTCCAGGATGCAGCCGCACTGAGACTTTACCGGAAATGGCCGAACCGACAGTACCGGTCAGATAGGTCAGAAACAACAAGCCTATCCAGCCACTGGACAACTGATAAGGTGCGTCTGCCAGGCGGAAGGCCACAAAGGTGTATTGGTTTAAAAAGATGAAGAAGTTCAGCCCACCAATCAGGTAAGTCAGTGACAACACAGGCTGACGCAGATGAAACCAGTTATCACGCATCGCCTGCTTAAGCATGAACTGCTTTGGCTGAAAGTAGCTGGAGCGTGGCAGATAGCGCCAGACCAGCCAGACACAAAGCACGCTGCCCGCCGCCATTGGATAAAACACCCATTGCCAGTGGTTCAGCTCAGCAAACCAGCCCGCCAGCACCCGGCCACTGATACCACCGACCGAATTGGCACTGATGTAATACCCCACGGCCGCCACCAAGGCTGGTTTGCTGAATTCTTCCCCCATATAAGCAATGGCTACCGCAGGCAAACCGCCCAGACAAAACCCCTGCACCGCGCGCCAGGCCAATAAAGAGGCATACGATTCCACCTGAGTCAGCGCCAGAGTACTGAATGCCATACCAGAGAGACTCCAGAGCAAAATGGTACGTCGGCCCCAGGCATCAGACAAAGCCCCATAGAGCAGCAAGGAAGCGCCAAGCGTTAAGGTGCCAATGGCGTAGCTCCAGCTTGTTTGCAGCGGGCTTAACGCAAAATCACGGCTGAGCTCCGGCAACAGGGGTTGCAGTAAGTGCAGGTTGGCAAACACAAAGACGGCGGCCAGGCAAAGGGCAAAACTGGCGGTGTAAAATGCGCGGGATTTCTTTTCGATCATTACAGCTGTGGCTTGAGTCCGTACTGCTGCTCAGTATACCCTGAAGCCCCCTTGCCGTCTGACGCTTTGTGCTGATAGAGCATAGAAAACAGACGCTTTAGTCCATAACTCTCAGGATCGCTCATGAAGTATTCAGCTATAGCGGTGTTGGTCTGTGCGGCTTTAACCGCCTGCTCCGAGCCAAACTCCACACCAACAGCCCCCCACAGTGACAGTGTTGCAGTGCAACAAGCCCCGTCAGCGGCCACGCTGTATGACCAGGCCACCCATGCGCTGTTTCAGGCCCGCGCCCTGAATGCGGCCGGTTTAGGTTTATCTGCTGAACAAACAGGGAAAGATTTATCAGCCCAATTGGAAGACTACGGATCAGAAAACGAACAAGGTCTGCGTCAGCGCCTGAGCCAGCTGGCACAGCAACTGGCCGCCTTGCCAACACCCGCCAATGCTGCGGACGCAGAAAATCAGGCGGTCATGCTGAACATAGTGCAGTACTACGCGGGTCAGCCGGGGTTTGCCGCCGGTTACATCGACCCCTGGATGGGTAACTCCGCCTTTGTGGTCAATCAGATCAACGGTCCTGTGATTGATATGCCGGGCGCACTGCAAAATTCACATCCAATCAATTCGGAGCAAGACGCCAGGAACTACTTAAGCCGTCTGGACAAATTTGGCCCGGCGCTGGCGTCCGTGCAGCAGAAGTTTGAGCTGGATGCCAAATCCGGCTGGATAGCCCCGAAAATTCTGCTGGAACGTGCTTTGGTGATTATCGACTCTTTTGCCACAGGAGATGCCAGCGACAATGTGTTGTATCTGGATTTCGCCCGCAAGCTGAACGCTCTGAAAGAGCTGACTGAGGCTCAGCGTGAGCTGTATCTGGCCGAAGCCAGAACACTGGTCAGCTCACAGGTACAGGCCGGTTATCAGAAACTGGCCGCCAGCGTGCGGCAACAATTACCACTGGCGGGCAGTGAATCTGGCATTTGGGCCCAACCGGGCGGATCGGAGTACTACGCCTGGTCGGTGCGCCAGCTGGGGGATACAGAGCTCAGCCCGGAACAAATTCATCAGCTGGGATTGTCCGAAGTGGAGCGGATCAGTCAGGAAATGGACCAGATCCTCAAAACCGAAGGTTACAGCTCAGGCTCAGTGGGCGAGCGCATGGCGCAACTGAACACTGAACCACGCTTTTTGTACGAGGATTCAGACGCCGGTCGTCAGCAACTGCTGGATGATCTGAACCATTACATTAAAGAAATCAGCACGAAAATGCCGGACTGGTTTGTCACCCAACCACCTTACGAAGTGGAAGTGCGGCGTATTCCGGTCGAGATCCAGGACAGCGCAGCCGGTGGCCAGTACAGCTCACCGGCTATCGATGGCAGCAAACCCGGTATTTACTGGATCAACCTGCGGGACATCAAAGCCAATGCCAAATTTGACCTGAAAACCCTGACCTACCATGAAGCCATTCCCGGCCACCACTGGCAAATTGCGTTAAACCTGGCGCAGGATCAGCTGCCGCTGCTGCGCCGGGTGGCGCCTTACAACAGCTATATCGAAGGCTGGGCTTTGTACTCTGAGCTGTTGGCCAAAGAGATGGGCATGTATCAGAACGACCCGTTTAGCGATTTAGGCCGGCTGAAAGCTGAGTTATTCCGCGCCGTCCGTCTGGTGGTCGACAGCGGCCTGCATGCCAAAAAATGGAGCCGCGAGCAAGCCATCGACTATATGGCCAAAACCACAGGCACCACTGAGTCTGACGTGGTGGCCGAAATCGAACGGTATATGGCCTGGCCAGGTCAGGCACTGGGTTATAAGCTTGGCATGCTGAAGCTGGTGGAACTGCGCCAGTATGCCCGCACTGAGCTTGGCGATAAATTCGATATCCGCGCCTTCCACGATCTGGTGCTGCTGGGCGGTGCCGTGCCCATGGCGGTGTTGGAACAAAAAGTAAAACGCTGGGTGGCCGCGCAAAAAGCCTGAGCCTTGAAGACAACAACGGCAGCCTGAGCTGCCGTTTTTTTATCAGCTTTCTGCAGGGTCGCTGGCTTTGACCCTGGTCACCAGCAGCTGGTCAATTTTATAACTGTCGATATCCACCACTTCAAATTTGTAATTCTGATAAATCACAAAATCGGTGCGTTTCGGAATTTTACGCAGCATATACATCATAAAACCGGCAATGGTTTCGTAGTTTTCCTCATCCGGAAATTCTGCAATATCAAAGACCCGCATCACATCGTCCAGCGGTGTTAACCCCTCCACCAGCCAGGAGTCTTCATCGCGCTGCACTATTTGTTCTTCGTCTGAATTCACCAGTTCGCCCATCACAATGCTCATCACATCTTTCAGGGTGACCACCCCCACCGTCAGCGCGTACTCATTCAGCACCACCGCAAAATCAACCCCACTGGATTTAAAATGGGCCAGCACTTCGTACAAGGACAAGGTATCCGGCACAATAAGCGGAGTGTGAACAATGTTTTCTTTTAGCAGGTTAATTGGCTGCTGATGCAGCACCTGCATCAGAATATCCCGGCTGTCGACATACCCGACTACTTTGTCCAGGCTGTCATCCACCACAATAAACTTGGCATGTGGGTGCTCAGCTATTTTCGCTTTAATGCTGTCACCTGATTCCCTCAGCGTAAAATAAATCAGGCTTTCGCGGGCCGTCATGGCCGAGGTGACTGTGCGGGAGTCCATATCAAAGACATTTTCCAGCAGCTTGTGTTCCTGCTGCGCCAATACGCCGGCCTGCGCGCCTTCGTCCATCATGGCCACAATATCTTCCGGTGTGATTTGGTCGATTTGCATAGTGGGCACTTTAAACAGATAAAACACCGCATTGGCGATGCTGTTAAAAAACCAGACCAGGGGTTTCACCAGCACCAGCAGCAGCATCACCAGGTTGACCACTGAAATAGCGACTTTTTCCGGCGACAGCATGGCCAGGCGTTTAGGCATTAAATCGGCAAACAGAATAAATAATGAGGTGACCAGAAACACCGACAAGCCAAAGGCCAGAGTTTCCATGACAGGGTTGTCAGAGATCAGCTGCAAGGCGCTCAGTATCGAAGGGGTAAAAGCCGCTTCACCAAGAATACCACCGAGAATGGCAACCGCATTCAGGCCAATTTGCGCCACCGTAATAAAACTGCCTGGGTTTTCCTGCAGCTTCAGCACTAAGGCCGCCCTGGGTTCACCGTCCGCCGCCAGTTGTTTCAGCCGGATTTTCCGCGCCGCCGCCAAGGCAATTTCCGACATGGAAAAGAAGGCACTGGCGCTGATCAGTGCCAGCATCACCAGAATATTTTCAAACAATGACATAATAATTCCCACGCTTTGCGCTGCGGCAGCACCTGTGGTTCAGCCTGGTGGCGACCTTAAGGGCTGCTTCGCCGTCAGTATAAAGGTAAAATAAGTTATGAACAAAAAATGGTTGAATTTGAATTGCTTAACTAATGGCCGACTTCACTCCCCGTATTCAGCAAGCTTATTTTCGCAACGGCCCTGAACATCGCTCCGGTGCGGACGTCAGCTTCCTCGATATTGTAAAACTGTTTGGTTTCCAGTCTGTGAAAGTGGGTCGTTGGGTCAGTGCCAGCGAACAGCAGCTGGCAGCCAACCTGTTTTTTGATGCTTTGTGTGATTTGATGCAGTTACTGCAAGTTCCGCCTGACGTTATTTCGCTAAAACAAAGCCTGAGCCTTCAGTTCGGCATTGGCGGGCAACCCGGCAGCTGTGCATTTTATCAGCCGCAGGGCCGTATACTGGCGCTGGCTAAAAACGCCGGCGGTGGCAGCCTGGCGCACGAATGGTTTCACGCCTTTGACCATTATATTGCCCGTCATTTGTTTCAGCATTCTGTGGCCGAACTGGCATTTTCCAGCACGCTGTGGCTTGGCGATAGCCCGATCCGCCCCCACCCGCTGAACCAGGCTTTGAATGCAGGCTTCAAGGCTCTCTTTCTGTCACCAGATGGCCAAAGCCCAAGCGGCTATGTGCAACGCTGCGCCCGCTTTGACCGTCAGCATGGCATTTATTATTACGCCAAACCCGAAGAGCTGGCGGCCAGGGCCTTTGAACACCTGCTGCAGCGACAACCTCAGAAAAACAGTTTTCTGGTCAGTGGCACCATAAAAAGTGAAACGGCCAAAGCCGGGCTTTATCCGGATAGCACATTAACTGAACAACTCAGTCATTACTGGCTGGGCTATTTCCGCCTGTTAGGCCAAAGCCTGGAAAACACCCGCTGACTGAGCCCTGCTGTTATGGCATAAATTTTGTACAACTTCAGTGATTCACCCCGCGCTGACAATTTTTTGACCAGCGCCATGGACTGGAGAACTTGTATGCAAAATGGCACAAGCTGGCAATTCGACCAACTGACCCAGATGCATCAGCGCATTACGGCGCTGCAGCAACTGGCCGGCCAGCCGGATCTGGTGGTGTTGTATCAGGGCCGCGCCTGGCACCACCGCGACTTTCTTGAGTTGTCGCTGCGGTTTGCGCTGCTGGCAAAAAGCCTGGGGCATGATGTGCGCTTATATGAAGAGTGGTTTGCCCAGGAAGCAGCATGGTTTTGCCACTATGGCTTGGATTGGCGCAGGGCCTGACTGCAGACTTCTGGTGAGGCTATTTACAGCCAGGCCCTTTCCCGATAGTTCTCAAACCCTATGATTCGATTTCTCAAACCCTGTGTCCCGCTACAGGATTAAAAACAAAAACCCCAGACTTGCGTCTGGGGTCTGAGACTAAGGGATTGCCAGCCCCTTCCCTGGGGCTGGCCCTGCGGGCCGCGCTTAGGCGCGTCCCCATTCGCTCCTGGCGAATGGGTCGAACTGTAATAAGACATAGGGAATGAGAAATGCGGGAATAAGTGGGAAATCCAGGGAATAAGTGGGAAAGCCAGTAAATATAGGGGTTTGAAGCAGGTGAGGTCTCAAAACGTTTAAAAAGTAAAAACCTTATAGTTTGAGAAAAGATCCGACTTACCTGATCCGACTTAAATTTTCAGCCACATTACAATGAAAATGCTCGTCTGCCGCTGTCACTACAATTAAATACCCTTTAAAGCCTATTTAAATAAGGGGCCCAGGTGATGCGGGTAAATAGGCGGCGCTATATATAAAGGGGAAAAACAAGGAAAGGGGCATTTTGGAAGGGATTTCAGCAGATCCGACTTAAGCCTTCAATGATCCGACTTAAACACATCAGATCCGACTTATCCCCCCCAGCTTCGTCATGACAGCAACTACCCGCCCTACAACCTTAAGTTTATCCAGGTCGCTATGAGCAACAGTGAAAGGTATTGATTCTGCACCACCGCTTAAAGTGACGGCACCATTCACCGACTCTATTGCTCTGGTAACTTGCTGCCCCATAAGGTTCAGGACAAAGATACCACCTTTCAAAACATTTGAATCAGATGCGTCAACAGCCAGCAAGCTACCAGGAAGAATCAATGGAGCCATTTCAGTGCCAGTCTGTTCAATTACAGAAAAAGAATCACTGGTGCCACCCAACCAAGCCAGAGGGACTGACCAAACTCCATCTTTCATCTGCATTCTGGCATGAGGCGTCACATTGGGGGTTCTGGTTACATGAACTTCGGCGGCATTGAACTCTGTAACCGCGTCAGGAAACTTGCCTGCTGACAGGCGTTTCGCAATCAAGTCTAAAAACGAATGCCCCGTCTCTTTTGACAAAATTGCCAGATAGTCAATGTCTGGCAGCCGACCTTCCTTTTCGTACCCCTTAATTGTGTTTACGTGATAGCCGGAAACGTTGGCCATTTCAGGCCTGCTTAACCGCTTATCACGCAACTCCATTATGAAGTTGCCAAATTCATTTGCGTCCATACGCCTCTTTAAGACAAATATTTGTCTTTTTAAATCAAAAACATGCGCAAAAAGAGACAATTATTTGTCTCAATCATCTTGATAAGACATTTTTTTGTCTTTAAATTGTATTCATGATGACATTTTAAAGGACAAAAAAATGGCCGAATCTAAGGATTGGCACACAGCCGAAATTGTTTCTCAATTGAAGATAAAAACTGGCAAATCTTTGCGCCAGCTATCTGCAGAAAACAACTTAGCTGAAACAACGCTAAGCCAGGCTTTACAACGTCCATACCCAAGAGCTGAAAAAATCATTGCTGAAGCTATTGGGGTCCAACCTCAAATAATTTGGCCTTCACGCTACAACAGCGATGGATCATCGTCTCGTCGTAAGGGCAAGCGAAGCATAACAAAAAACTGTCCTGCTGACACAAGTAAAAAATCTGCGGGTGGTGAAAATGACTAATAGTTTCAGCGCCTCACAAATTGCTGATGCTTTAAATGTCAGCAGTCGAACAGTACGGATCCGAGCCAACAAAGAGCTATGGCCCTGTGATTTAGTGACAGGTCGTGGTGGGCAAATCTCCATGTATTACCTGGTCGACTTACCCTCAGACGTAGCTGCAGCGGTAAAGACCCACTACAAAATCAATGATGTTTCAGCTCCTGCAATCAAGGGCCAGGCAGCTGCCAAATTGATCAAGTCATCAACTGAGCTTGATCAACAAATCAATCTCGATAAGAAGCAATCAGCTTTAAAAGCGTTTGCTGGATTGACCAACAAGCAAAAGGAACGTGCAGAGGCTATTTACAGCATCCTGCAGGCTGCAAACCAATATGCAAATGCCGGGGCCAAAGTCGCTGCCTGGAATAAGTTTGTATCAGATTACAACAGCAGATCAGTTACTGGCGTTGAGTCATCTGTTTATACCATCAAACCCAAAATTGCCTTTAGCACATTAACCAGATGGGAGTCCGCTTACAAGAAAGGCGGCCTTCTGGAACTGGCTGGCAAATATGTGAACACCAAAGGCGATGGTGTAATTGAAGAAACGCCAGAACTCAAAAGTTTTTGCCTGGCCATGCTGTTTGAATACCCGCATGTCAAAGGGCAAGCACTGCATGAGGCTTTGGAATCACAGTTCGCCGGTGAATTCCACATCCCAACTGCACAAACCTGCACTCGCTGGCTGGCTCGGTGGAAAGCTGAAAACGACGCCCTCTATATGTCGTTGTTTGATCCTAGCGCCTGGCAAAACAAGCGCATGGTGGCCTTTGGTAGTAAATCCGCCGGTATTGAACGTATTAACCAAATGTGGGAATTCGACAGCACCCCTGCGGATGTCATGTTGGCTGATGGCCGCTACAGCATTGTTGGCGTCATAGACGTTGCAACTCGCCGCCCGATGGTGGTGTTAAAGCCAACATCAAACTCTGAAGCCATCGCGTTGCTGATCCGCAAAGCCATCATTGAATGGGGGCTACCTGAAACCGCTGTCACAGATAATGGTTCTGACTATACCGGTGTGCACATATCTACAGTATGGGACGCATTAGGGATCAAACACGTCAAAACAGCTCCCTACTCTGGCTGGGAAAAGCCGTTTATCGAACGTTTTTTTCGAACCTTTGCACATGGCATTGCAGAGCTGTGCCAGGGGTACATTGGCCATAACGTGCAAGACCGCCAGCGCATCAATGCACGCCTGACCTTTGCCGAGCGTTTACTTGAAAAACGCAAAAAGGGCGAAGAACGCATGGCACTCAATGTGGAGCTTACCGCAGAGCAGTTTGAGACCTTCATCAATCAATGGATCGACCATAAATACAACCACGATAGGCACAGCGCCCTAGGGTGCAGCCCATTTGAAAAGTTTACCGCTCTGCGCCAACAGATCCGCACCATTGCAGACCCTCGGGTGCTAGACGTCTTGTTGGCGCCAGTTCCTGGCCAAAAAGGCTTTCGCACGGTTACCAAAGGTGACGGCATTCAAGTGGAACGAGGCAGTTATGTTCACCCAGTATTGGGGGCATACGTAGGCGAGCGAGTTTTCTGCCGCTGGAACCCAAACGATATAGGCAAAATTTATGTTTTCCATGCGTTAACAGCTGAGTTTCTTTGTGAAGCCATCGACCCAGAAACTGCGGACCAAGGGGTTGACCTCAAAGCCATTGCGCAAGAAGCCAAACGCATGCAGCGCGAGCAGTTAGCCGAGCAACGCCGCACATTCAAGTTGTCTGCAAAAAAATACAACGTCAAAGGGATTGCCCAACAAATTTTAGAACACAAGGCTGGCCTAGTTGGCAACCTGACAGCTTTTCCAAAACCAACATCCAGCGCCACTAGCGTCACCATCGAGGCAACCACGCAGGCACTACAGCAGGCTGACAAAAAGCCAGCCTATACACCTGAACAACTCAGCGAGTTTGAGCGCAGACGCGCACAGCTGGAAGTCTTGGAAAACTCAGCCAAGCCCATTTTCGAAACCGACGCCCATAAAGCGCGTTACCTCACCGAATTGAGCCAGAAAACCGAACTGCCAGCGGTTGAAAAAGCCTGGCTTCACCAGTTTCGCCGTAACAACAGGGCTGCCGCAGCCATGTTGGATGAAATGTTTGAACCAATAGAAAAGAAGGGAGAATCCTTATGAAATCTGCAGTAGCAAAAACGAAAAACGTGATCGCAGCATTTGACGCCTATCAGTCAATTGTTGAAGCAAGTCAATCTGGCACACCAGCGATGGCAATGTTCACAGGCACCGCTGGGCTTGGCAAAACAACAGCTGGTTCATGGCTGTTTGCTAAGGCGGATGGTTTGCTAGTTCGCTGCCTTAAAGCAGACACCTTGGGGACATTCCTAAGCCGATTAGCTATGGAGTTAAGTGGTGACAGCGCAGGCATCAGTCGAGCAGCACGTCTGGATTTCATCGTTCGTGAATTAGCTGGTAGTCAAAAGCCGCTATTCATTGACGAGTGCGATTACATTGCCGATAAGACGGAAATTTTAGAAACCATCCGCGACATTTACGACCTGACCGGCGTTCCTGTAATCCTGATCGGTTACAGCGTCTTGCCATCAAAAGTGAAGCGATTAGGCCAACTCTATAGCCGAATTTCTCAGCACGTTGAATTTAAGCCAGCCGACTTTGACGATTTGTCGCTGATGGCTAAAGAACTCGTGACAGACACCTTTATTAAGCCCTGCCTACTTCAAGACTTGCTGAACGCCGCTCAAGGAAACTTCCGTCGCCTGCACACAGGCTTAGATGCCATTGAGAAGTTCGCTCGCACAAACACGCTGCGAGAGATCGAAGCCCATCAATGGGGCGATAAACCGTTTTTCCCACAGGTTTAAGAGGTCTAGTAATGCAGCACTCACTCAGCCAGCGCGCCTGGGAGTGGATTAAACAACAGCCAGAGTTCACATCGAAACAACTGGCCGCGCACATGGAAGTAAGTTTGCGCTCAGCACAAATGGTCATTGCTTACCTTCAAGAGAAAAAAGCAATTCAAACTCTGCATAGCTCGCTTAACCCAGTGATTTATGCAGCTGTAGACGGTGCCTGCCCGGTTTTTCCGGGCAAGGCCAGATTTCATCCGAGGCTAAAGTCAGCCAGACAAACTATGTGGCAGGCCATGCGGTTTTTGCACCGTTTTACTGTTTGCGAGGTTGAAGCAACAGCAGAAACCAGCAGGGCCAATGTGATGAAGTTTCTGAGCGATCTCACCAAAGCCGGGTACGTGAAAATTATCACACCACAGAGACGCAAAGCCTCTATGCAACAAAGACGAGGCCACAAAGTGCAATACCTTTTGGTTAAAAACACAGGCCGCCTTTATCCCATAGTCAGACCGGGCGAAGTTTATGACCAAAACCTGAAAACAACCACCCCAATCAAAACAGGAGGTTTGGATGCTGTGGCTTGAAATCTTGCGGGCCAAGGTTGAACACCAAGGACGGCGTTACGTATGCGAAAAGCTAGGGATAAGCTCGACCACGTTAAGTCAGGTGTTAAACGAGAAATACCCAGGGAATCTGGACAACATCAGGACCAAAGTAACGGCGGCATTTGGTATCACCTTAGCGCAGACCGTTGTTTGCCCAGTGTTAGGTGAAATTGGCACGGAGCGTTGCCGCACAGAACAACAAAAGCCGTTTACAGCCACTAATCCTACGAGGGTAAAGCTGTGGCAAAACTGCCGCGCCTGCCCTAACAACTGCCAGGGGAAATGACATGCAAAGCAGCTGTATAAAAAAAGGGCTTATTCGCACCTTGAGCGCTGTTCAATCGCTGGAATCATTGGGGGCACAAGTATGCAGTGTGGCCCTTGGGAACTTTCATCCCGTAATAGGGCTGGCATCAGCTCCTAAAGACATTCCTGAGCTTGAACCCATCACCATCAAAACCCAGGGGCATATCGCAGCTCCTATTCAAGCCATTTTTTACAAAGGCTGCCTGCTGACCTGGGCGGCGCAACCGACTATTTCTCCAGAGGTGCCATATGAGCAATGAAATCCAAATCCCACAGGGCTACAGAAAAGACGCTAAAGGTAATTTGGTGCCAGAAAAAGCCATTAAGCCAATCGACCTGGCGCGTGACCAACTTGTTGGCGAACTGGTCAGCAAAGCGAAGGAATTGCACCAGTTATTGGTTGGCTATAAACGCCAGGCGTTTGAAGACATCGCTGCATTTATCGACTTATCGGCTGAGGAATACAACGTCAAATCAGGCGGCAAAAAAGGCAACGTCACCCTCTACACCTTCGATGGCCAGTTCAAAATTCAGCGCGCCATACAGGACAGCATCAGCTTCGATGAGCGCCTGCTGGCCGCAAAAGCGCTCATTGACGAGTGTTTGAAAAGCTGGACCGAAGGCTCACGGCCAGAGCTGCAGGCCTTAATCAACAATGCCTTTAAGGTGGACCAGCAAGGGAAAATCAGCACCTCCGGTGTCTTAGCCCTGCGCCGCCTGGATATTAAAGACGAGCGCTGGCTGAAAGCCATGCAAGCCATCAGCGACGCTATCCAGGTCGTCAGCAGCAAAGCCTATATCCGCATTTATGAGCGGATTGGCGAAACCGACCAGTACCGACCAATCAGCCTGGACATCGCGGGGGTGCCGGTATGAGCCAGCGCCCTGACGATGAACTGATCCAACAAGAAATCGCCGTGGAAATGAGCCTGATAGAGCAATACGGCACCAACCAACCAGACAAAACCTATGAAGAAGGCGTGGTCGATGCGCTGTTCTGGGTGCTTGGCGGCCCTCGGCCACAAAGCAACATTGAGGCCTGAAATGCAAGACGCTCAATACGAAAACGAACGACTACAGCAGGTGGCTGAAGAGTCTCCACTGCTGAAAGACCTGGTGCAGAGCGCTCTGGATGAAATGGCGGAGTTTGGCGATACCCACACTGCCATTTGGCTGGGTTCCTTTATGGAAAAAATGCCACGCACCCAGGTGCAACTGGTTATCACACAGCTCGATGATCTGTTTATTGATGAGGACTGACCCATGGCTAGGTTAACGAAAGCGCAGATAGACGGCATCCGATTGGTGGCCGACGTAATAGTGATTGAGCAGTTGCTATCAGATGTTTACCAGCGTCAGTTGACGCCCAAGCAACTGACCGCCCTTCGCAATCACCTTGAGAAAAACGTGCCAAAGCCATTTGCCGCCAAAGCGGAACTGGCAAAGCAAATCAACCTGGTGCGTGCAGAGTGGCTTAAACAGCTGAAGGAAGATAACGAAAACTGAGCAATAAGCGAAACACCCTGCGGGGTGTCTACCAGGCGTGGTGGCCTGGTACTGATGAGCAGCCAAGAGGTAACCAATGACACAACAGCATAAACAGGTTCAGCCAGGCAGGAAGCAGTTGATTACGCTGATCCACGTTGCGAAAAGTCAGCTGCACATGGACGACGACAGCTACAGAGCACACCTGAAATTTTACGGTCAGGGCAAAGTGAGCTCAGCCCAAATGACACTGGGCGAACTGCAGGCCGTATACGAAGCATTTAAACCGCTGGGGTTTAAACCCAGTTTAAAACAGCCTTCAAACGGCATTAAACGTTACAGCCCCAGCACAGAACAAGGCCCACAAGACCAGCGCTCAGCTATCCGTGCGGTCTGGGTCTTTATGTTTACCCAGGGCTTTATTGAAGACGGCTCTGAAACCGCTTTAAACGCCTGGGTGCAACGCATGAGCGCCCCCATGAATGACGGCCAGGGCATTGCCGAAGTGCAGTGGCTACAAAATGTGGTGGCCGACAAACTGCTGAACAGCCTGAAGCTCTGGTGTCGGCGCTGCATGTTCCAGGCTCTGCGAAGCAGTGGCTACGACATACACCCGCAGGCCAGTTATACGCAGGTGCGGAGCAGCTACGGCAAACACATGGAGCACAACGCATGAAGTTAAGCCGCTGCCCTATTTGCCACAGCCATATCAGTCTGGACCAACTGGTGCAGGACGATGCGGGCCGCCAGTTGCTGGGCCTGATGAGCAAGCTGAGTTATCACGTCAGCACCTCATTGGTGAGTTACCTGGCATTGTTTCGTCCGGCCAAGCGTGATTTAGACAACGGCCGCGCCTACACGCTGGCCTGTGAAGCCCTGGAGCTGACGAGCAACCACCCTATTCTGGCCGAAGCCCTGCGCGAAACCGTGGATGGCATCGCTAAAAAACGCCAGGCCGGTGAAAACAAACCAATGGCCAACCACAACTACCTGAAACGGGTGCTGGAAGCCAAGCTGGGGCAACAACAGCAAAAACCAACCCAGGAAACGGTGGAGCTAAAACAAAGCCCTACTCTGTCGGATGCAGACAATAACCGGCTGTGGCGCGAGCAAATGGGGCGTTACGGCATGAAGGATTTTAAGGCGGTGCCTAATGAGTGAAATGCAATTAGATGCCTTTGCGGATAGCGAAGATTTGCAGCAGGTGCTGCAGGAACTGGACAAAGTGCCTGCCGACCAACGCGCCGAAGTGATGCGCAAGGTGCCTGCGTTGCTGCAAAGCCTGGTGGAGATTTTTGGCGCCTGCTTAAAAAGCCAGGGCCTGAAAGAGCCCCAGCCGGTGGCTGAGAAACTGGTCATTACTCTGGCGGAAGCCTATGGCGGCATTTACACCTACCTGCCCCGTAATGAAAAACTCAAAGCCGAACTGCGCAACATTCGCATGTACCGTGAGTTTAACGGCCGCAACGTGGACGAACTGGCACAGCGTTACGACATCACCACTGTGCAGGTGTACGCCATCCTGCGCGAGCAAACGCTGGCCGAAAAAGCCCGCCGTCAGATGAAGTTATTTTAAGGACACCTCATGTTTGATTTTTTAGTAACACAAAGCCTGCGCCAGACTGACTTTGATGAGCGCACCGAGTTTTTAATCCCTGGTTTTTTACCAAAGCGGATGATTACCCTGATTTTTGCGGATGGCGGTATGGGCAAAAGCTGGCTGGCCTTTGCGGTGGCCAAGCGCTGCCTGGACTTTGGCGAAGTGATTTACCTAGATTTTGATAACCCGCTAAATGTCTTAAAAGAGCGCGGCGTTTCCGAAACCCTTATCCCGCTGCCAGGGGTGTATTACGTGCAGCGCGGTAAAAGCCGGATGTCCGCTCAGGAAATGCTAAGTGCAATGGACGAGAAAGCCAGCGGCAACGCCTACGCCAACAAGCTGGTGATTGTAGACAGCCTACGCAACTTCGGTGATGTGATGAATGACGCCAAGGCTATGCAGTTAATGAATCAGCTGATGAACCTGCGCGAAGCGGGGGCCACAGTGCTGATTTTGGCCCATGCCAATAAAGACGGCCGCAACTACCAGGGCAGCAATAACATTCGCAACTCCGTCGACAACATGTACCGGCTAACCCGTGCCGATGCGCCAAAGGACGAAATTAGCTTTGTATTAACGCCCGTCAAAGAGCGTACAACCATTTTGGAATGCGCCTTCTCCGTCGCCTGCAGAGACTTAAGCCTGAACCATATCAACCTTGAAACCGCCAAGCTCAATGCCGACGAGCTGGACTTTGTCACCCGCGCTAAAGCTAGCATTGAGGCCCAGCCAGGCATCAATAAAAAAGAGCTGCTTCAGCAGTTAGGTTTTGAGCAAGACGATAAAACCGCCCGCAACCGGCTGGACGAATTTGAAGGGGTGCACTGGGCATCGACCAAAAAAAGTGGCGTCTATACCTACCAGCTCGCCTAAGCCACCACAGCTACCAGCGTTACAAGCCTTTTGTAGCGCACCAGTTGTAAGACTTGTATAGATTGCACGAAAGCCCCACTTGGGGCTTTTCTTGTTTTAGGAAAAAAATTAGGCTTACCGCTCAATACCCACAAAAGGACATTGTTATGAAAAAAACACTAGTTATTGCGTTGGCCGCCTTGGCCTGGTCCGTTGGAGCCTCTGAATTCATTCATCCGATGGATTTCAAAAACAGTGAAGCCGAAAAAAACCAGGTAATCGCCTACATCAAACAGCAGGTTCGTAAAGACTACTGCGAAGGTGAGCTGGATATGTGCGACAACGTCACACTCAGAATGATGGAAGCGGAAAACCTGAGCGCATTTAAAAAGGCTACTCAAGCCAAGGACCGAGATATCATGGACAAAGTGATCAGTGATTACTGCGAAGGCGATCTGGATATGTGCAATTACTCAACCATTTATATGATGTATCAGGAAAACGTGAAAGCAGGCAGCCAATCACTGGAATGGTAATTTAGTGAAATGCTTGAATAAAGCTCACTACTAAAGCGTCGCTAATCTGCGGTTGCCCGCAGTCAACCCAGGTTAGCGCAATGTCTGAACCGCTTAAACTTCTTTTTAAAACCCACTCTTCTCGCCACGACTCCTACCAGCGTTATAAGGCCCTTACCTCAGCCGGTTTTAGCACTTGTAACGTTGGAAGCAAATGAGTTGCACCAGTGAGTCAGATCCGGCTAGGATTATGGGGACATGCGTTCAAGGAGGGCATCATGATTAAAACAGCTATTGCGGTATTTATAGGAGTATTTGCCGGCGGGGCATCACTTTTAATGAGTTACCATGCTTATGTTAATTATCAAGTTAGAAGCGCCATTAACGAAGCTGAAGAGAATACTGCAAGGTCAGAAGCAGAGATGGCGGCTTCCAAGAGATTATTCGCTATTGAACGAGCTGCCACTGCATGTGCACATCAGCTTCGGGCGCATCATCGAGCAGACCTGATAAATCTTACCCCAGTGAGCCGCACTGAAAGCTTTTCAGCTTTCAACTATCAAGTAAAAAAACAGGATTATCATGGTCGTTGCACTTTTGATGAAAGAACAAATACAGTGAACGACATCCATACTGAAAAAATTTAGCAAAACACTTTAATCCGTCCCTCTAAGGACTACTCGCTAATCTGCAGTTAACCCCTGTTAACCCGGATTAGCGAAATGTCTGAACCGCTTAAACTTCTTTTAAAAACCCATTCATTTAGCCACGGCACCTTTGGTGAGCTGTTTAACGCCACCAATGGCGAGCGTATTTGCGTCACCGTGGAATGCCCCTGGCTGAATAACCAGCCCGGTAAAAGTTGCACTCCGGCCGGTGATTACGTTGTTGAAGCACACGTCAGCCCGAAGTTTGGTCAGTGCCTGATTATCAGCGCGCCGAGCCTGGGGGTCACCAAAGAAGGCCCATCCCTGCGCACCCACTGCCTGTTTCATGCCGCCAACCTGGCCAGCCAACTGCAGGGCTGTATTGCCCCTGGGGAGCGCTTTGGCGTGGTGAACGACGACTGGGCCGTGCTGAACTCACAAAAGATGCTGCAAAAGCTGCTGGTCCTGGTCGGCAACGATAAAGTGCCACTGCGCATTGAGCGTAACTGAGGCTGCCGCTATGGGACGTAACTGGCAGTGGAGTTTTGAGCAAGGCCGTGCCAAGCGCCTTGCCGCAGAAAAAGCCGCCTTTGAAAGCGGACAACCGGCCCCTGCTTCTGCCCCGCTACACAGCCATGACGGCACCATGCAAAGCCAATTCGTCAAAGGCTGGAACAGCGTCACGCCTGCGCAAATCCAGCGCCATCTTCATCCACCCAAACCGCTGGGCCATGTGTTAACCGACAACACCAGGCTGCGGGATCTATTCGGAATGTAACTATGTCTTTAACCCTTGCTGCGGGCATCGCCTCGCTGGCCGTGGATTACGGCCCATCTGTTATACGCAGTATCAGCAGCTTGTTTGGTGGCAGTAAAACCGCCGACAAGGTGGCGGATATTGTCGAAACTGTGGGCAACCTCACGCTAAAGCCGCAGGACAAAGTGGCCGCGGTAGCCGAGCGGATTGCCGCCCTGCCCCCGGCTGAATTTGTGGAGCTGGAGCGGTTAAAGGTGGAGCTGGAAAAAGAGCAGACCCGCCGCCTGGAACTGCAGAACCAGCGCCACCAACAAAACCTTTCTGACCAGCAAGCCAGCCATGCTGAAACCCAAACCACCATCCGGGCCGGTGATGTCGCCACCGATGAATACGTCCGGCGCACCCGCCCGTTGATGGCCCGCCAGTCGTTTTATGCAGGCTCTGTGTACGTGCTGCTGATGGCCGTGATGGAAGCCTTTGGTAAAGGTGTCGGGCCAGACTGGTACATCGCCATGACGGTTTACACCCCGGCGCTGGGTTATCTGGGCCTTCGCACCCTGGATGGATTTGCCCCCTTTGGCAAAGGCAGTAAAGACAAGCCGGGGCGTCGCTAATGGATGTCTTAGACCGCGCCCAGGATTTAGAAGCACTGCAGCGGGACAACGCATTAAAGCAGGCGCTGAACCGTCCCACTGAACCCCAGGATATTGACCAGAACGGCAATCACTTTTGCAACGACTGCGGTGTGCACATCCCCGCAGAGCGTATGGCGATTGTCCCGTCAGCCGTGTGCTGCATTGACTGCCAGGAAATCCGTGAACACAAGAGGAAGCAACTTTGCTCGAAGAGTTGAACTACGCCGGACTGAAGTTTTGGCTCGACCTAGCCCAGGTGGCCTACATGGTTCTGCTTGGCCTGTACGTTTGGCTGAGTAAACCAACCGAGCAGAACAAAGCCGCGACAGAAGCGCTGAAAGAGCGACTGGACGAACTAGAAGCTCGTCAACGCGAGTTAGAGCTTCGGATCCAGTTTATCCCTGATGCCTCTGAGTTCCACGCCCTGGATAAAAAGGTCAGTGAGCTTGGCGGCAAGATGGACAACGTCCATGGACGAATGCGCAGCGTGGACCAAAAGCTCGACCTGCTGATTGAAAACGAACTACGAGGTAAAAACCATGCTGGCTGAATTAATGACGGAACACCAGCGCCTGGCCATCTTGCGCCTGCTGGCGGAAGACTCCGGCTATGACCTGAACGAATCCATTTTACAGGACGGTGTGAACGCCCTGGGCTTGGACATCAGCCGGGATAAGCTGCGCACAGAGCTGGCCTGGCTCAAAGAACAAGGCACAGTGTTACTGGAGCAAGTCGGCTCAGTGAGTGTTGCCCGTCTGACCGAGCGCGGTCTGGACGTGGCCCAAGGCCGTGCCCGCATCCCTGGTATCAAACGCCCAACTCCAAAGTAACCACAGGTGAGCCATGACGGACAAAACTACCCGTGGCCGCCGCAGCAAAATCGACCTTCTGCCTGAAGACATCCGGCGCGAACTCGACGCCAAGCTGCGTGATGGCCGCCTGAGCCAGCAAGACGTTCTGGACTATATCAACGACCTTATTGCGCAAAGCCAGCTACCCGACGAAGACAAGGCTGAACTCAAAATCAGCCGCTCAGGGTTAAACCGCTACGCCACCCACCTGGAAACCATTGGCAAAGATATTCGTGAACTGCGTGAAGTTTCCAACGCCCTGGTAGCCCAGCTTGGCGACAAGCCCACAGGCGATTTAAGCCGGATGATCCTGGAGATAGGCCGCACCCAGCTTTTCAAAGCCATGATGCAGCAGTCCAGCAGCGAAGAAATGGACATCGGCATGATTAAGGACGCCATGCTCGCCGCACAGCGCCTGGAAGCCGCCGCCATGCACAACCACAAGCGCGAAAAAGAAATCCGCCAAACCTTTGCCGCTGAGGCCGCAGAAGCAGCGGAGAAAGTCGCCAAACAGCAAGGGCTGACCGCTGACGGTGTGGCTGCGCTTAAGCGCGAAATCCTGGGGATAGCCTAATGAAATTAAAGCAAACCGCCGCTGCTGCAGTCGCCGCTATTTCTCTGGCCGTCACGCCAGTGGCGCAGGCGGTTGCCGAAACGGTCGACCATCATGTGGCGCAGCTCAGCCAATTCAGTCCCACTGAAGTGCTATTGGGTTACCAAAAGCGCTGGGTCGCCGATGAAAGCCCCCTCAAGATTGCCCAGAAAAGCCGTCGAACCGGCATCACTTGGGCTGAGGCCTGTGATGCGGTGCTCTGCGCCTCCACCCGCCGCCAGGACGGAGGGTGCAACCATTTCTACGTGGGCAGCAACAAAGAAATGGCGCGGGAATTTATTGAAGCAGCGGCTATGTGGGCGCGGGTCTTTGATAAAGCCGGATCAGAAATTCAGGAAGAAGTCTTTGTGGATGGCGGTCAAGATGGCAAAGAGATCCTGACCTTTGTGGTGCACTTTGCCAGTGGTTTTAAAATCCAGGCGCTGAGCTCCAACCCGTCCAACCTGCGGGGTATGCAGGGCAATGTCACCATTGACGAAGCCGCATTCCATGAGCGTCTGGCTGAAGTATTAAAGGCCGCCCTGGCGCTTACCATGTGGGGAAGCAAGGTGCGGCTTATCAGCACCCACAACGGCATCGATAACCTGTTTAATCAGCTGATTACCGATAGCCTGGCCGGTAAAAAGCGTTACTCCATTCATACCATTACCCTGGACGATGCCTGCCGGGACGGCCTCTATCAGCGCATTTGTCAGACCCGCCGCCTGGAGTGGAGCCAGGCCAGGGAAGATGAGTGGAAAGCAGGCCTTTTAAAAGACACCGCCACCGAAGAAGACGCGCTGGAAGAATACTTCTGCGTCCCCAAGGCCGGTGCCGGAATTTATTTAAAGCGCACGCTCATTGAGCGCGCCATGGTCAAAGACCACAGCATTCCGATTGTCCGCTTTACCGCCCCAAAAGACTTTGAGCTGTTAAGCGACGCAAAGCGCACCGAGCTTGTCAGCGAGTGGCTTGAGAACAACGTCAGGTTCCTGCTGGAGCAGCTGCCCACCGACTGCCGCCATGTGTTTGGTGAAGACTTTGCCCGCAAGGGCGATTTGTCCGTCTTTGTACCGCTGAGCATCCGGCCGGATTTAACCAAGCGGGTGCCCTTTGTGGTGGAGCTGTCCAACGCCACCTACGAGGCCCAACGTCAAATTCTGATGTTTATCCTGGAGCGCTTACCCCGCTTCACGGCTTCGGCCTTTGATAGCACCGGCAACGGCGGCTACCTGGCCGAGACGGCCCGGCTGAAATTTGGCACCGATATGGTCGACTGCGTCATGCTCAGCCAAAACTGGTATCGGGAGTGGATGCCCAAGCTGAAAGCCGAGTTTGATGATGGCTTTATCGAACTGCCCCGCCACCAGGACATCCTGGACGACCTTTGCAAAATTCAGATGAAAAACGGCGTGCCACAGATTGAAAAAGGATCCGGCAAAGGCACCGATGGCCAGCAGCGTCATGGCGACTTTGCCGTGGCCCTCGCCATGGCCATTCGCGCCAGTTGGATGGAAGGCGGCGCCATTGAGTTCACCCCCGTCACCGCATTAACCCAGGGCAAAGACAGCCCCTCACAATTTCAAACCTCTCAAGGGTGTTGGTAACCATGCAACAAGACAAAAACGGCACCCTGTTCCGGGTGCGTGAGAAAGAGAAACAAACCGACAACAGCCCCCGTATTGTGCAGCTTCGCCGTGAATTCGCAGAGCACCCCAGCCGGGGCTTAACCCCGCTCAGCCTGGCGGCCATGCTGACCGATGCCGAACAGGGCAATCTTTTAAGCCAGTGCTACCTGGCCGAAGATGTGGAAGAGAAAGACGGCCATATCTTTGCGGAGCTGTTTAAGCGCCGCATGGCACTTTCCAGCGTACCAATGCGGGTCGAACCACCACGCAACCCAAGCGCCCAGGAGAAAAAAGACGCCGCACAGCATCAGGAAATTCTGGAAGACATCCCGGATTTTGAAGACATCCTGTTTAACATGACAGATGGCATTTTAAAGGGCTTTTCCTTTATCGAATACCACTGGGAAAAGCACCAGGGCCTGCGGGTGCCCTGCGGCTTTGAGTTTCGCCCGGCCACCTGGTTTCAGTTAGCCCAGGACAATCAGAACGAACTGGTGCTGCGCAACGGCACCACCCACGGCGAAAAGCTACAGCCATTCGGCTGGGTGCAGCACCGCCATGCCGCCAAGAGTGGCTACATTGCCCGCGCAGGCTTAATCCGCCAGCTCGCCTGGCCCTTTATCTTTAAGAACTACTCAGTGCGAGATTTGGCCGAGTTCCTGGAGATTTACGGCATCCCCATTCGGATTGGTAAGTACCCGGCTGGGGCCAATGACGATGAGAAAAACCGCCTGCTGCAGGCGGTCTGGAGTGTTGGTCACAACAGCGCAGGCATCATGCCCAAGGGCATGGATATGGAATTTTTCGAAGCGGCCAAAGGCGGCGGCGAGCCATTCCTGTCGATGATGTCCTGGTGTGAACGCATCCAGTCCAAAGTGATTTTGGGCCAAACCTTAACGGCTCAGGTGGACAGCACCGGCAGCCAGGCGCTGGGCAACGTGCACAATGAAGTTCGCCTGGATATTCGCAACCACGATTTACGGCAGCTGGCCAGCACCTTAAGCCGCGATCTGCTCTGGCCAATGCATATGCTCAACGGCAAGTCCTACACCGGCGACGCCAGGCGGATGCCGCGCATTGTGTTTGACACGGAAGAAGCCGAAGACATTAAGCTTTACAGCGAAGCCCTGCCGCCTCTGGTGCAGGCCGGTTTTAAAATCCCCGTCGCCTGGGCGCAGAAAAAACTGGCCATCCCTCAACCAGAAAACAACGAGCCGGTGCTTGGTCAACCGCCGGAAGCAAAGCCAACTAAACCGGCTGATAGCACCGCCGCCCTGCGCCTGGCGATTGCGAGCCTCAAAGCAGAACTGCCCACCCAAGACGGTGCCGATGCGTTTAGCCAGCAACTGCGCGCCAAAGCGGCACCGGCCATGAACAAGTTGCTGCAACCCATTGAGCAGTTGGTCCAGAACGCCACCAGCTTGCAGGAGCTGTTGCAGCAACTGCTGGAAATGGAAGGCAAACTGGATGAGTCGGAACTAGCGGAAGTGATGCAGCTGGCGTTAAGCGCTGCAGAGCTGGCAGGACGCTTTGACGTGGCAGGCGGCAACTGATGAGCACGGCGCAGTATGGCGGGCTCAGCTTTAAAGAGGCGATCGCGTTCTTTCGGGCCAAACTCAATGTGCCCAGTGAGCGCTGGACCGACATTTGGAAAGAGCAGCACAACGTCGCGTTTATGGTGGCCGGAGCCACCAAGACCGAACTGCTGGCCGATTTACGCCAGGCGGTGGACGCCGCCATCGCACAAGGCAAAAGTTTAAACTGGTTTAAAAGCGAGTTTAAAAACATCGTTAAAAAGAATGGCTGGGACCATACCGGCGATGCCGCCTGGCGGGCGCGGGTGATTTACGACACCAACATGCGCCAGGCGTACAACGCCGGACGCTGGCAGCAACTGCAGCAGTTTGAGTTCTGGCGCTACGTGCACGGCGACAGTCGCTACCCCCGCCCCGCACACCAGGCGAAACACAACCTGGTACTGCCCAAAACCGCTGCATTCTGGCAGGTGTGGTTTCCGCAAAACGGCTGGGGCTGTAAGTGTAAGGTGGTCGGCGAAACCGCGCAGAGTGTGAAGCGCAAAGGCTACAGCGTCAGTCCTGAACCAGGCATCGCAATGCGCGAATGGGTAGACCGCAAGACAGGCGAAGTGCACCAGGTGCCCAAAGGTATCGACCCCGGCTTTGATTACGCGCCAGGGCATATCAAGCCTGCCGACGCCGTCAAAGCGCAAATCGACAGCAAGCCCGCACTCGCTGAGCGACTGCAGCCACGCCTGGTGCCAACTGCCTTTAGCACCGTGCCAGGGGTGAACGTGCACCGGCTCAATGACAAGTTGCAAGAACTGGCCGACACCTCAGCTGGGCCGCAGGTGCAGCAGCTAAGCGCATTTATAGAAAAACACAGTATTAAAACGCTGTTTTTAAAGCAGGCGGAAATGAACCCTAAAGCCATTGCGCCGCTTAAAATTGCCGCTGATGTGGCCAGTTACATCGGACGGATCCCTGGCATCCCCCAGCTGCAGGCGTACACCATCAACCAGTATTTAATCGCCGATGGCTTTACTGCATCCGTGTTTAACCATGTGGTGATCAAAGCCGGGGCGGACCAACTACTCAGTAACGTGGTAATGAACGAAGTGCGTCGCGCCGTGGATTTGGCCATTGCTCTTAAGCAATCCGGCAAGCCCGGCTTTACGCTGTCCGACTTGATTAAGCGCCATGTGACGCATGGCCAGGACGGAGCGCTCTTCACCAACTGGCTGCATGAGCTTGGCCACCTGGTGCACTTTAAAGCCGGAACGCCGATGCACAAAAGTGCAGAATGGCTGACCACCTACGCCACCCAAAACTTTAAGGAGTGGCACGCTGAACACTTTGTGATGTGGCTGCTAAATCGCAAATCACTGGCACAGTGGAACCCGGAAATTGCAGTATACTTCGACCAACTTATGGAAAAGGGGCTGAACTGATGTCCATAGAAGAAGCACTGGCGCAGCTGCAAAGCGGCGCCTACCCAGCACAGGATGCAACGCCACTGAGCGACCAGGCCTTTGCTGTGCTGAAGTCAGAACAACCGTTTCCTGACAAGCTGAACGCTGTTCGCCAGCTGGCAGCACTAGCCCAAAAAGCCGGAGGTGAAGACGCCGCACGTTTTGGCTGGGTGTTTGAGTGCATGATGGCTGACGCCACTGCAGAGCAAATCAGTCTGATGCACCAGGATGCCGACTAATGGCCGGGGTCAGTATTGCAGCGCAGCTGTCGGGCCTGGATGCAGTGGTCGACACCCTGAATAAACTCATCGCGAACAGCCAGAACTTATACCCCGCCCATGCCCAGATGGGTGAATACCTCCTGGAGTCGCACCAGTCCCGCTTTCAGTTGGAATTAAGCCCGGATGGTGAGCCTTGGGAACCACTGGCCCCCGAAACCCTGGCACGTAAAGAAGGCGAAGACCGCATCCTGCAGCAAAGCGGCACCCTGCGCGATACGCTGAGCTATGAAGCCACACCTGACGAGCTGCTGTTTGGTTCGAACCTCGAATACGCCGCCACCCACCAGTTCGGCCGGGAAGAAGCAGGTATTGTCGCTCGGCCATTTATCGGCCTTACCTCGTCCCCCTGGGACGATACCGACGAAATCCTGGCAATATTACGCGACCATCTGGCTGAAAGCTAAAACGCGCTGTAACGCGCTCTAAGCGATTTAGGGCCGTTGAGTGCGGTCAGTATATGCAAAAGGTGGGGTTGTGCGCTTAAAATGGAATTTAAACAGTGTTTAAACGCAGAGTGGAGTTGTAAAAGGAATGCGCGATAAGAAATTTGATATTTTATTTTCACTGGTTCTACTTCTTCTCTTAATAATCCTTCTTACAGCAATTATTCAATCGTTGGCGACCATTTTCGGAAATTCCAAAAATTGGAAAGTGGTAATGGATTTGGGGCAACTTGCAGGGAGTCTGGCCACAGCAGTTACACTAGTGTTTGTGGTACGACATAGACGCCAAGACAAAACAGAAGCCCGAATAGACAAGCTCTATATCGCTCTTCAAGCGATGTTTGACGAAATCACCAGTGATATTAAAAACTTAGAAATGTTTAATACACCGATAAACTTCATGAACAAATCCGAGCATTTCAAAAAAGATCTCAGCACATATTCAAAACTAAAATATGGGGATACTAACTTCTTAAACCCTATGGTTTATCGAGAAGAGCTCAGATTGATAAACTACTTTGCAACAATTGCAACTTTGATTAAAAATTTGTCCGCATACGACTTTGTCGGCCATGAAAAGGCTCTTTATACCAAGGCAAAGGAATCAGACTATTTGATTCCTGATATGGGATGCTTCACTCCTTCAGAAAAATGGGTTGAATACGTCCACGTAATATTTAAAGATTTGCAGTCATACACTAACGAACGCTCAGGCGTCGACCTCACAAAAAATTTCCAAATAATAACTTCATTGTTAGGTGCAATATATTATTTTGACCCTTTGGCGACACGTTTCAGATTAAATTTTGAGACACCAGTGAATGACGATCGCTCGATAGAGGTCCTATGCATGAATTTAAGCAAAATAGGCCACGAATTCATATCCGCAGCAATATTTTGCTACTACCACTCCGAATTCAGAAGTATGAATAATTAGCAAAACACTTTAATCCACAAGCCTACCCCCCAAACCCCAAAATCAGCCCAGTGAGTTTTTAACCCTGGGCTTTTATGTTTTCCAAATCCGCTTTCTCCATCGCTGTGTTGTCTGCCGCCACCGCTACTGTCGGCTGTGCAGTGCTGACGGCTGAACTGCAGCCTGGTGATGACTGGGCGCAGCTGCTGCCAGATGGCCAGTTCAGCGCCTGGGATGGTCGCCCACATGATGTGCCAAGCGGCAAATGGCTGATGAATGCAGCCGTCGCTGCCAATGTCATTGCACTGTTTAACCAACGCAAAAACGACATCGTCATTGACTACGAGCACCAAACCCTGGTGGCGGCAGAAAAAGGCATTCAGGCCCCTGCTGCAGGCTGGTTTAACGAAATGGAGTACCGCCCTGGCCAAGGGCTTTACATCAAGCCGAACTGGACCCCAAAAGCCCAAGCCTTTATTGCCAACAACGAATACCGCTACCTCTCTGCGGTATTTCCTTACGACAAAACCACCGGTGAAGTGCAGGCCATTTATATGGCGGCGCTTACCAACAACCCCGGCGCTGACGGCATGGAGGCGCTGGCCTCTTTGGCGGCCCGGTTCGCCCCATCGACCATTAACCCCCAAGAGGATCAACCCATGCACAAAACGCTCATTGCGTTGCTGGCCAAACTTGGCGTGACCGTGCAGGCAGATGCAAATCTGACTGACGAGCAAGCCCAGGCGGCACTGACAGCATTGACCACGCTGGAAACCAATCAGGCGGCCTTAAGCGCCAAGCTGGAACTCGCTGAAGCCGCAGGCCCAGGCAATATCGACCTGTCGCAGTACGTGCCGATTGCCCAGTACAACGCCGCCCTGCAGCAAGTCGCATCACTGACCGCCACCACGGCCAGCCTGACCGTGGAGCAGGTGATCGAGAACGCTGAAAAGGAAGGCAAGCTGGTTCTGGCCAGTGAACGCGACTACCTGGTGAGCCTGGGCAAACAGAACATGGCGGCATTGACCGCCCAACTGCAGGCCCGCCCCTCAGTCGCAGCATTAACAGCGCAGCAGTCCAGTCAGGTCAAGCGCCCGGACGCGGACGACAAACAAGGTGTGGCGGCGCTGACCGCTGATCAGAAAGCAATTGCAGATCAGATTGGTGTTTCTCACGCCGATTTGGCCAAAGAGTTAGGAGTAAAAGCGTAATGGCAATGGTCACATCCGCCGTCTTAAACGCAATGCGTGCCGCGTTTAATGCAAAGTTTGAAGAAGGAAAAACGAGCGCGCAGTCCCAGTACATGGCGGTTGCTACCGTCGTACCAAGCACCACCAAATCCAATACCTACGGTTGGTTAGGCCAATGGCCAGGCTTTCGGGAATGGATTGGTGACCGGGTCATTAACTCGATGAAGGAACACGGCTACGCGCTGGAAAACAAAGATTTTGAAAGCTCTGTAGGCGTTGACCGTAACGACATCGAAGACGATAACCTGGGCGTTTACAACCCCATGTTTACGGAAATGGGCCGCGCGTCCGACGTATTCCCGGATGAGTTGATTTTCCCGTTGCTCAAAGCAGGTTTCACAACAACCTGTTACGACGGCCAGTATTTCTTTGATACAGACCACCCGGTGAACGAAAAAGTGGATGGTTCAGGTGCAGACACGTCGGTGTCTAACGCGATTATCGACGGTGCCTATACGGGCGAACCCTGGTTCCTGCTGGACGTTAGCCGAGCATTAAAACCACTGATTTACCAGGAGCGCAAAAAACCCCAGTTTGTCGCCATGGACAACCCAAATGATGAGCAGGTCTTCACCAAAAAGCTGTTCCGTTATGGTGTCGACCTGCGCGCCAACGCTGGGTATGGCTTCTGGCAAATGGCCGTTGGGGTCAAGGCGGAGCTGAGTTACGACAACATCTGGCAAGCCATCGAAATGATGGGTGACTTTAAAGCCGACGGTGGTCGTTCATTAGGGCTCGGTAAGAGCAAACTGCTGCTGGTCGTCCCGAACAGCAAACAGAAGCTGGCTAATCAAATCAAATCTCGCGATCTGATTGATGATGGTGGTGTCAGTGTCAGCAACGACCTGAAAGACAAGTTCGACGTTCTGGTCGCAGACTTCCTGTAACCCTTAACACGCCCCGGCGTGTGCCGGGGCAGGAGCACTCAATGTCTCAACAAATCATTCTGGTGACCGCTTTGGCGGCCAGCTTTCGCCGAGCTGGAATTGGCTTTACCGACAAGGGCACCGCACTGCTGCGCGAACAGCTTACTGATGAGCAATACAACCAAATCATTGCTGAAAAACGCCTGTCCTCACGTGAAGTTACTGCGGACCAGATACCTGAAGGCGCGGACACCCGCGCCATTCAACAGGCATCGGCCCAGTTACAAAGCGCAGCAGGCACAGGCGATGCGGAAACTTTCCACACCCCGCTGAGCTTTGAAGAGGCCGTGGCCACGTTGGATCCGTCCAACAAAGACCACTTCACCGGCCAGGGTAAACCGCAACTGGATGCGTTGAGTAAACGGATGGGTAAGCCTGTCAGCGGTGCTGAGCGCGATGCGTTGTGGGATGCCTACAAAGCGAGCGGAGCCCAGTAAATGCCCTACTGCAGCCTGCCAGAACTGCGCACCCGCTTTGGGGCCGATGAAGTGAACCAGCTGATTGACCCAGACGGCAGTGGCCCGCAAGACGCCATTGCTGACGCTGAGCTCACCTCAGCCAGTGCCACCATCGACAGCTATCTGGCTGGCCGCTATGCCCTGCCGCTTTCTGTGGTGCCCCTGAAACTGGTGGAAGTCTGCGCCAACCTCACCCGCTATGCCCTGCACCGCAATGCCGTGCCTGAGCTGGTGAAGGAGCGCTACCAGGACGCCATCAAGTGGCTGCGCGATGTCGCGGACGGCAAAGCCAGCCTTGGGATCAGCAGCAGCGCAGAAACTCCGGCCACAGACAGCGCCATCGAAATCCGAAGCGGTGGCAATGTCTGGCACCGCGACGCAAGCAAAGGCTTTATCTGATGCTGCAGGCCATAGAACAGCTGTTAAAGGCGCACCTGGTGGACGGCACACCGGCGTTCCCAGTCGTGGAAGGCGCTCTGAGTGTGGCGCTTGCGATGAAAGACGGCCTGAACCGGCCGCGTGAAGTCTACGTGGTGCCTCTTGCCACCGACTACCAGACCGCCACGCAAGACCTGGGGCCGTTGCTGCAGGTGGGCCGTGCCGGTTTTGGCATCGCCGTTGGGCTTAAAGCCGTGGACGACCCCCAGGGTAAAAAGAGCAGCAAGCGACTGGATGAGGTGAAAACCGATTTGCTCGCCGCGCTGCTTGGCAAATGCCCTACCCAGGACGCCGAACCGATTGAGCTGGTCCGCATTGCGCCAATTGGCGTGAAGGATAACGCCGTCTGGCTGTTATTCAGTTTTAAAACAACGGTACGCGAGTACCAGGGAGCACTGTGATGAACACCACCCAACACCAGGCGGGCCGCCATTACAAGGTGGACGGCAAGCTGGTCACTGAAGCCGAGTACCTGGCGTACAAAGCCAAACTGGCCGCAAAGCCACAAAAGGCCAAAGACGCCATTAAAGAGACGGAGTAACCCATGTCGTTACAAGCCAACGAAGAGTTTATTTTATTTCAGCTGAACACCGGCACCTATGGGAGTGACCAGGCGCTGACGGCCGTGCACGCCATTCCGGCGGCAGAGCTGAACTACTCACCAGAAAAGCAAACCGAAAAAACCAACGAGCAAAAAGGCTTTATGGGCAACTCGGCCAGCAAAGTGGTGGGCGGTTATCAGCGCCTGACCTTTAAGGTCTACCTGCGTGGCCCGGCCGACGGCCAGCCTGACACACCAACCGGTTATGGCAATCTGCTGCGCGCTGCGGGCCATAGCGAAACCATCACCCCGACAGAAATCACCTATGGCCCGGTCAGCGAGCCGCTGGAACACGGCACCCTGTATTACTACGTGGGTGGCGCCAGCGGTGTCCTGCACAAACTGACCGGCGTTCGCCTGTCGGCCAAGCTGGTGATTAAGGTCGGAGCCCTCGCCTATTGGGAATTCACGGCCATGGGCCTGGACAACACCCCTGTCCCTGCCGGTGCTCTGCCTGCTGTCGATTGGTCGGGTTTAACCGTTCCCATGCACACCGCCGCCAATAACGTCGAAGCCATGACGCTGTTTGGCGCGGCCGTGGGCATGGCCACGCTGACCATCACCCCAGGCAACAACCTGGACCACATGCACGTCACCAACCAGGAAGAAATTGTGGTGACCGAGCGCATGGGCTCGGTGGATGTGTCGGTGGTGGAGCCCTCGCCTGCCGTCATTAACTACTGGGATAAAGCCCAAAAAGGCGACCAAGGCCCGCTGGTGTTCCAGCAAGGCAAAACAGGCTCAGTCGGCCAGATTTTTGTGGTGGACATTCCGAACCTGCAACTGGCCACCGTGCCGACCCGTCGGACCGACAAGGGCCGCCTGTACCTGGACTTAAAGCTGGACATCGTGCCGCTGACCAAAAACAGCGATTACACCTTTGTGACCAAGTAACCCGGACTCACCTGGCAAGGACGCCATTCGTTAAACCCATTTTTAAACCCTGTTTAAACCGAGGATGTTATGAACAAACAATTTAAAGTCTCTGCCCTGAAAGACCGCCGTTTTAAAGCCCCTGTCACCATTTTGCTGGCCAGCGATGTCCTGGGCCCGGATGGTCAGCTGGCTGTCGACACCCTGAAAATTGCCGGTGTATTCCGCTCCATTCCTGACGATGAAATTCGCCTGAACCTGCAGCGGCTGGACGAGCTTCGCACCAAAGAAGACGTGAAATCAACGGAGCTGATGGACGAAACCCGTCGGCAAATCAAAGGCTATCTGGTCGGTGTGGAAAAGCACCCAGAGCACGACTGGCCATTTTATGACGATGCAGGCCAGCCGTTAGCCAGCTCTCCAGAGCTGATTGACCAGTTGCTGGAAGTCCGTGAAATCCGTGACGCCGTGGAACAAGCCTACAAAGACGCTCGCAGCAGCGCGGTACTGGAAAAAAACTTGAAGAAATAGCCAGGTGGTGGGCCGGTGGTGCCCGCACGAAACGCAACGAAGTTGCTGAGCGCATGCAGCAACTTGGGGCACCGCAGGACCTGATAGACCGGACCCTGGCGAAAGAGAACGGCATGCCTGACATTCAGCCCGCCAATCACATCACGGTCCGGCTGTTTTTCGCCTGTGCGACGCAGTGGCTGTACGCCGGGATGGCTGGGGTTCGAACCGGACTGAACTATCAGGCGGTGGATGTCCGGGCTTCAAAACTGCCGGAATACGTGGGTCTGGATCTGGAAAGCCAGGAATGGGTCTGGGACGGGCTGCAGCGGATGGAATCCGCCGCGCTGACGGTGTGGCAAGACAAGGATTAACGTTTAAACAGCCACACCAGTCCAGCCACCACCAGTAACGCAATCACCAGGCCTGCCGCAATCAGTAGTTTCATCGTTTTGCACCTATTTTGGGATTTTTCGCAGTATGAATGACTTAACCTTAGCAATCAAACTCAGCACCGCCGGTGGCCAGGTGGTGGTCAGGGATCTGACCGCCATTAAGCAGTCCAGCCAGCAAGCGGCCACTGCAGTTGAAGGCTTAGGAAACGCAGGTGAGCAATCTGCTGCAGGTCTTGGCAAAGCAAGCCAGGGCAGCCAGAAGTTAAGTCAGGACACCAAACAAACCACCTCCGAAATTGACGGTTTGCGCGGCCGAATGCTGGCCATGGCCGGTGTCAGTGCCGCGCTCTTTGCCGGGATGCAAGCCTTTGGCGCAGTGCGAGCCCTGGTGGAGCGAGCAGATGACTTTAATGTGCTGCAACAGCGTATTAAAACCGCCACCGCAGAAACCAACGATTACAACGCCGTCAGTGCTGAGATGTACGCCATCGCTCAGCGCAACGGTGCCGCCCTGCAGCCGACTGTGGAGCTGTTTCAGCGCCTGTCGACCAGCCGCAAAGATTTAAAAGCCACCAATGACCAGATGCTGGATTTTACCGACGCCGTGCAAAAGCTGGGCGTGATTGGTGGCTCCAGCACCATGGCCATGGAAGCGGGCTTGCTGCAATTGAGTCAAGGCTTGTCGGGTGGCATTCTGCGCGCAGAAGAATTTAACTCCATCCTGGACAACATCCCGGAACTGGCCAGTCGTATTGGCAAAGGCATGGATGATATTGGTAAAGCAGATCGGGATTTAGGGTTAGGCGATCTGCGAAATCTGGTCTTGGAAGGAAAGCTATTATCCGATGATGTATTAAAAGCCATCTTGGTACAGCTGCCGGAAATCGAAAAACAGTTTGCGTCGATGCCGATTAGTGTTGGCCGTGCTGGAGTGATGCTGGATAACAGCGTGAGCTCTGCCCTTGCCCGTCTGGATCAAGCCACTGGCAGCACCCAAGCCTGGGCCAACGCCATGGCTGACGTTTCCCAAGCACTCGATGGCATGAACTCCGAAGAGCTGCAAAACGCCACTGCAGCCCTGCTGGCTGTTGCTGGCTTTGGCGCTGCTTTACTCATTCTTTCAAAGTACGGCGTCGGCCTACGTTCCGTGTCCGCCGCAGGCGCTGGCGTGGTAGTGACAACAGTTCAGCAAACAGCAGCATTGCTGGGTGTCTCTGGCGCAGCTGGCGTCGCCACCCGTCAAATCACCCTCTTGGGTATCGCGGGCAGCGTCGCCAGCAAATCCCTGGGATTGTTAGGGGGGCCGGTTGGTTTGGCGCTGTTGGCCGCAGGTGCAATCTATCAGTTTGCCAGCAGCTCCGAGGTTGGAGCGGATAAAGCCAAGTTGTTAGATGACCGTTTAAAAGACCTAAACGGCACCTATGGCGATTTGGGTAAAGCCAAAATCAAAGAGGCGGTTGCCTCCAATGCCAAAGAACTAGCGGACAATGCCGCGCGGATCAGTGCCATCAACCAGCAAATGGTTGAAGGGCAAAAAGCTATCGACTTCAACCCAGCCAGTAACGCCGCCCGCGAAGCCTATCGCGAAATGGGTAAATTGAAGGCTGAGCTTACAGAGCTGACTGCAGCACAAACTTTGCTGGGTAATGACAGTGAGCGCCTGGCGGCCATGTACTTTGACTTTGGCCAGGGCGTTGACTTACTGGCCGAGAAGGCTGCCACTGCCTCCGATGACTTGCTGAAGCTCTACAACGCTCAGATGCTATCCGCGCAGGCCGTGGATGCCCAAGGTCGCGCCCTTTCCGGGATTGATCTGGAGCTTTATAAAGCGAACTTCAAAGATGTGACCAAGCTGCCGCAGGATGCTGAATCCGCCATTAAATCCTTCGCCAAAACCGCAGAAGCCGCGGCACAGCTCGCCGCCAACGATAAATACCTCGTATCGCTCAAAGAAGAAGTGCGCCTGCAGCAAATCCGGCTCACCCAAAGCGAAGCCGAGTACGAGCTGGCCAAAGCAATGTCGTCCCAGAAAATGACCGACCCGGCACAGCTCAAACAACTCAAAGAGCTGCTGGCCACGCAACAAAAGCTGACCCAGGCCAAAGCCAGCAAAGATGCATTAACCGCATTAAAGACTGAAAACGACCTGCTGCAAATCAAACTCAGCAAAGGCGAAAAAGAGTACGAGCTGCAGAAGTTAATCCGCGAGCTGAAGGTGACCGACCCTGCCGTCATTGCGCAGCTGGATGCAGAAATTCAGCGCCAGGCATTGCTGAATGAGCAGCTGGACGTGCGTAAATACCTGACCGACGGCACCTATGATGATTTGCTGGATGGACTGAAACAGGTCGGCGATATGGGCGGTGCGGCAGGCAATGCCTTGGTGGACGCCTTTGGCTCGGTGGCAGACCAGTTCGCCCGGATGGCCGAGCAGCAGGACGAGTTCACCAAAAAGTTTGTGACGTTGGCTGAAGCCCGTAAAAAGGCAGAAAAAGAAACCGACCCAGCGCTTCGTGCGAAGGCACTGGCCAAGGCGAATGCAGCAGAAAGTGGCCTGATGGAAGACCAGTACCGGATGCAGATGGGCAACTATGCGACGCTCACCGGGGCCGCCAGCAAGATGTTCAGCGAGAACAGCAAGGGCCGCCAGGTGATGCACCGCATGGAAACCACCTTTGCAGCGATTGAAACTGCATTAGCTCTAAAGAAAGCGGCAGCGAATGCACTGACCGCCATCACGAATCAAGGCGCTGGCGACCCTTACACGGCCTTTGCCCGCATCGCGGCCATGGCAGCGCTGATGGCGGGCCTTGGTGTCTTCAGTGGTTCGGCGTCAAGTGGTACAAGTGCTACAACCAACCAACAAAACCAGGGCACCGGCACAGTGCTTGGCGACAGCACCGCAAAATCCGAAAGTATTGCCAACGCCCTGGAGCGCATTGAGTCGCTGGAACTGGACCAGTACGGCGAGCTGCGCTCCATCAATACGGCCATTCGTGAACTCTCTGCCGGCATTAAAAATCTGGCCGTGAATTTAGTGGCCAATTACGGCCGGTTTGATGAATCCAATTACCAGGGCGAGTTAGGCAAAGAGTACAACGTCCAGCTTGGCAACACGGCGGCAGCGGCGTTGCTGGGCGGTGTCATTGGTGCGGCTGTGGACAACATGCTGGGCGGGCTGCTTTCTGGCATCACCAACAAAGTGCTGGGTGGTCTTTTTGGGTCGACCAAAAAGGAGCTGGTCGATTCTGGTATTTCATTTGCGGCGCAGGAACTGGGCGACATCTTAGCCACAGGCCTTGTGGATGCGACCTTGTACGACGTGATTAAGACCACGAAAAAGAAAGCTTTTGGTCTTTCTAAATCCACCCGCGAAAACACCGAGTACCGCGCCCTGGATGAGGAAGTCCGGGCCGAATTTGGCCGGGTGTTTTCGTACCTGGGGCAATCGGTCACGGATGCCGTGTCCTTGTTGGGCCTGGAAACCAGCAAGAGCCTGGAAGACTTTGTGATCAACTTGCCGAAGATTTCGTTTAAAGACCTGTCCGGCGACGAAATCGAAGAAGAGCTGAACGCACTGTTTTCACAACAAGGCGACCTGATGGCCAAATACCTGGTGCCAGGTATTGCTGAGTTTCAGAAAATGGGCGAAGGCCTGTATGACACGCTGATCCGGGTGGCACAAGAGCAGGCTGTATTTAATTCATCCCTGGACGCGCTGGGCCTGCAGCTGTCCCGCTTTGCTGGCGTCACCAAACAAGTCGAAATCGACGTGGCGCAAAGCCTGATTGAACTGATGGGCGGCATTGAAGAGTTCAGCGCGGCCACCGGCAAATACTTTGAAGAGTTCTACAGCGAAACCGAACAGCAGGCCTACCTGGCCAAGTTAATCAACGAGCAGTTCGCGGCGCTCAACCTCACCATGCCTGCCACCCGCGAGCAGTTCAAATCCCTGGTTGACGGTATCGACCTGACGACTGAATCCGGCCAGGCGCTTTTTGCAGCGCTGATGTCGATTATCGACCCGCTCGACCAGTTTTATGACGGCGTGGAAGATGCCGCCAAGGCTGCTGAAAAATTAGCGCAGGAAGAAAAAGAACTGGCCGAAGAACGCCTGGCGGCAGCCCAGAAGCTCGCTGAAGAGCGCGCTGCATTTATCGGCGGCCTGCAATCTGAGCTGTCGCGCCTGGATATGACGGATTTAGAGCGCAGCCTGGACGATACTAAAAAATGGTACGACGCCCAAATCAAAGAAGCGGCTGAGCTTGGAGCCAGCACTACTCTGCTAGAGCAGCTGTATGCCCGTAAACGCAATGACATTATCCAGGCGGAGCTGGATAAAATTAATGCGGACACGGAGCGTCAGCTGCAGACGCTGACCACCGAGCACGAAACGGCGGTGAGCCAGTTGGCTCAACAATACGACCAGCTCTATAGCGCCATTACCACAGCGGCCAGTGGCATTGCCTCGGCTATTTTAGACATTCGCCGTAGCATGGCCGGATGGGACGAATCAGGCTATCAGGCGGGCCAAATTACCGACCTGCGCGGTCAGCTCGGCACCGGCACACTGCAGCAGCAAATCGACACCATCAGCCAGCTGCAGTCCGCCATTGTTGGCAAATACCAGGCTGACCTTGCCACCAACAACACATTGATGGATGCGGCCCAGCAGCGCCTGGATGATTTAAACAACCAATGGTCAGAGCTGACCTCGGCCCTCGCCAGTGTGCGCTCATCCATTGCCAGCGCCATCCTGGACATTCAGCGCCAGGCGTCGGGCTGGGATGAAGTGGGCTATCAGACAGGGCAAATTGCCGATCTGCGCAGCCAGCTGGGTACAGGCTCCGTGCTGGAGCAAATCAACACCATTGAACAACTGCAGGCGGCCATTTCAAACCGCTACAACGCCGAGCTGGACGCAAACCGTGCACTGCAATCGGCCGCCAACGAGCGCTACCAGGCGGATTTGGCCAGCTACAACGCGCTGCGTGATGTGGCCAAACAGCTGACCAAAGCGGCGGATGATTTGCTGATTGGCGAGCTATCCCCTCTTTTAATGGGCGACCAGTTTAAAGAAGCGCAAAGCCAGTTTAACGACCTTTTAAAACGGGCTCAGGGTGGCGACACCGATGCGGCCCAGCAACTCTCTGGCGCAGGCAGCAACTATCTGAAGTTGGCGCAAAGTTACCTGGCAAGCGGCAGCAGCGAGTACGCCGACATCTTTAACCAAATCCAAAGCGCGTACCGCAGCTTTGGCAGCGCATTGCCTGCTGAGCCTGCCGTGCCGTCTGCTGTGCTCAGTTACCAGACAAAAGATGCAGAGCTGCAAAAAGCCGCGCTGACAGAGCTCACCGAGCTGCAGGACTTACTGACCGAACTCGAAGCGCAGGCCAAAGCAGAGCAACTGGCCGCCGAAGCTGCTGCGAAGGCAGAGCTGCAAGCCTACCAGGACAACGCCCTGGAGCTGCAAACCGGAGCAATTACCGAATTGCAGGCGCTGCAAGGTTTACTGACCGCGCTGGATGCTCAGGCCAAAGCAGAGCAACAGGCGGCCCTGGTCACCCTGACAGCCACCTTTGAGCAGGCCAAGAATGAACTGCTGGCCGCAGCCCAGCAGCAAATTGACGCCATCAATGCAGTGACTGCAGCAGTGCAAAACATCCCTGCGCCAACGCCGGTGATTGTGCCGCCGCAGACCATCATTGTGGAGCCGATTGTGGTGTCACCTCCGAGCAAAGACGTGGTGATTGACCCGCCAACCAACCCGGTCCTGGAAAAAACCAATGCACTGCTGCAGCAGCAACTGCAGCAAGCCCAGGCGGCGCAGGCCGCGACTGCACAGCAAAACCGACAACTGCAAAACGCCCTGGAGCGCACCCAGGAATTACTGTACGCACAGCAGAGGATCGCCTGATGTTCGAAACATGGATTAAAACACCGGGCGTGGACCGCTGTTATGTAGTGGAGTTTCAGGCGCGTGTGGGCGATGACATCATCACGCTGCGCCGCGCCACGCACCCCTACCGCTCAGCGCCTGGCGACAGTCCGGCCCTGACGCCGTACCAGGACACAATCCTGAGCATGGGCACCTGGGGGCGCGAGCTGACCGAATTATTTACCGGCTACAGCACGACAGCGCGGTGCACCATCGAACTCTTTATGGACGACGAACTGGCCGCACTGATTGAATCCGCCGATGTGGGTGGGCTGCCAGTGACTGTGCGCTGTGGCGATGCCAACTGGCCCTTGACAGACTTTGGGGTTGTCATTTCTGCAGTCGCCGACGCACTGACCGCCAGCAGCTACGACACCGCCCAGCTGACGCTGCGTGACCCTTCCGAGCTTTTACGCCGTCCACTGCAATCCACATTAATTAATGTGGGCCCAAGTGCCGGGCAGCCGGTGCCAATTTGCCTGGGCCGCTGTTTTAACATCAGCCCAGTCTTAATTGACGAAGCCACGCGCAAATACCAGGTGCACGACGGCGCTATTCAGGCCATCACTGCAGTGCGTGAAAACGGTGCGGTCATCCCGTTCACCGCCGATGTAGCCAATGGCACCTTTACACTCACCAACAATGCTAAAGGTCGCGTGACAGCAGACGTGGATGGCGCGAAACCATCCGGCACCTGGTTGCAAACAGCGGCGCAGTTTATCACTGACCTCACCGGCCGCTTTGGCTTGTCAGAACCTGAAGGGCTGGCCAGCCTGCCAGGCTACCTGCTGGGCCTGTACATCACCGGCGATAAAACCCTGCAGACGGTCCTGGATGACATCAGCGCCAGTCTCAACGCCGCCTGGTATTACTCCCGCCAGGGCGTGCTGCGCTGGTACTGGTTTAACGGCGTTAATGAACCAACCCAGAGCCTGACCGCCGACGACATCGCAGACGATACGCTGTACCCGCGCCGCCGCATCGCGCCGGTGAAAACCGTCTCTTTAGGCTACCGCAAAAACTGGACCCCACAGGCCGATGGCCTGGCCGGTTCCGTGCGTGAAACGACCCCAGCCCTGGCGGCACTGTTTGAAAAAGCGGAAAGCCTCGCGACGGCTGACAACGCCAGCCAGGCGGACAATGCGGATGCCGCGACCATCACCACATCCACGCTGATAGTGGAACTGGCAGACGCGCAGGCTGAAGCCAACCGGCGCGCAGCATGGGCGTCAGTGCCGCGTCGGATTTATGAGCTTTCCGCATTTGCCGCCCCCTTTGCGCTCGATTTAGGGGCCACGCTCAGCATTGACTACCCGCGTTATTTCACCGGCGGCCAGGCGGCCGTCATTACCCGCATTACCGATGATTTATTGGCTGATACGGCCACCGTGGAGGTGATCCGTTGAGTAACGTGCGAATGCTGATGAAGAACTTATGGGACAGCGCCAGTGCCAGTGTGACCACCGGTGACGCCGTTTCCACGCTGCCACTTGTGCACAGTCAGCGCTATGGCCGAAGCCTCACCACCGGCATCACGCCAAATGAAACGGGCCTGTCAGTCATTGAATTTAACCTGGCCGAACTTTCCCTGGTCAATGGCCTGGTGCTGTACCGGCATTGGCTGAGCAATGGAGCCCAGTGGCGACTGCAGCTGTTTGAAGATTTGAACTGCAGCGGCACCGAGCTTTTTGATTCGGGCCTGGTGGATGCTGTCCCCACCAAAGCCCTGGGTGAGCTTAACTGGTTGGTGGATCCGCTGGTGAGCAGCGCCTTTGATAACTGGCCATTTAAGTTCAGCCAGTTTTGGTTTGACGACTGCTTTGCGTTCTCTGGCCGCATTACGCTGCAGGACACAGAGGCGCGGGATGGCATTCACGAATTTGACCGGGTGTATTTAGGCCGGGCCTTTCAGCCGAAGGTGAATTTTAACTACAACAGCGAATTTGCCTGGCAGCAGAACACCCAGCAAAAGCAAACGGCGGCGGGCTCGGTCTATGCGGTCGACAAACCCATGACCCGCCAGTTCAGCTTTCAGCTCTCCTGGATTGATGAGCTGGAGCGCCCGCACATCTCAGCAGCCATTCAGTCTGCAGGCCTGCACAAAGACTGGTTTATCTCGCTTTACCCCCAAGCCGGTGGCCTCAAAGAAATTGAGCATGCGATGTCCTGCAAGCTCAGTCAGCTGCCGGTACTGAGCAACCCCCACTACAACAACTACACCGCGACGTATGCGGTCAAGGAGGCCTGATGGCTGGCCCATTAATTAAACCGGGCATTGGATTTAGTGCCCAGGACAAAGGCGGCGATTACCTGCCCAAGCTCCAGCAGCTGGCAGCTGCCGTCGACGCGGCCTTTGATGCGTTTAACCTGCAGCTGGAGGCGGCCCAGACGGCGGAGCAAATCCGTGTAGCCACGGCGCAAATCAAAAGTCAGGTAGAAGCCATTCAGGGCGAAATCAACCACGCCCTGGCAGCAGCCTATAACGCCATTGGCACCGCAGGCGATACAGCCACCTACGCCAGGCAACTGCAGACGGCTCGAAAAATCGGAAATAAGTTATTTAACGGCACCGCTGATGTAGAACTGGAGCTCTCCGATGTGACGGGACTGACCCAGCGACTGGACGATATTGAACTCATGGCACTGGCAGGACTATAAGATGACCGCAATCACAACAAATTTAAAAGCCCTGGTTCAGGCTCGTATTGATGCGTTGACCAGTGAAACAACCATTACAGACTTGATGCTGCTGCGAAAAGCAGCTGCGGGCCTGGGCTGCGATGAGAGCGCACTCAACGCAAAAGTGTCTGCAGCATTGGCTGCATTTGACCCGGACACGCCACTCAAAGACCTTTTGCTTGGCAGCAAAGCCGCAGATGCTCCATCAAATGCCGTGTCGGTAGGCGATGCCATTTATTCTATGAGCAACCAGCTGGAATTTGAGCGCGGAGGTGCAACATTTTTGCGCTCGGGCCATATCCAGCTCGACACCGACAAGTTTGATACTGAGTTTTTCAAAGAAAAGTTGGTGCCATCAAATGCAGTAACTGTAACCAAAACGTTTGCAGCGACGGACAATATTTCGTCGGATGTTGCCTACGGCGATGGTGCTGATGGACCCATTTACGCGTGGTGCGCCAGCAATGGTCAATTTTTTTGGTCGCAGGATGATTTTGCTACTGTAAATGTAGGCACAGGCTCCGGAGTAAGCACAGGCACACCCATTGCCTGTGCATTTTTAAGTAATAAATTTTTGATAGCTGATGGCAAACAAGTGAGATACAGCGCCAACGGTAAAGCATGGACAAGCAAAAACTGGACGGGTTCGGAAAACAATCCGTATGCGCAAAAGTGGCTGCACGGCAATGGCCTGTTTGTCCTGCTGCTGTCAAATGTGTCCAGCGCTAACACGTTTGCTGTCATTGACGATGGTATGGAAGGGTCATGGTTGCTACCGCCAATGTCCGCCACTGGCGCCGTTCACGATGCTGTTTTTCATAACGGTTATTTTTATATCTCAACAAACGCGAACACTATCATCCGGACGGCGGATTTTGTCACGTTCGATACCATTGCCTCAAATATACCAAATGGTCGATTGGCATCGGGTAACGGCCGGTTAATCTGTGCGCCAGTCACTGAAAATGCAGATATCTCGGTATCAGACGACAACGGCGACACCTGGAGCCGCATGTCAACTCTTCGCCCAGCAATAAGCCGCTATGCATCATTTGTGGGTGGTGTATTTGTATACGCCAGCACCAGCGGATTGTGGACATCAGCGACTGGCGCTAACTGGATTAAAGCACTGACTGTATCGCTACCAGCCGCAGCCAAATTCACTGCATCGGATAATGGTGTTGCTTTTAGCTACACGGTCACAACGCAGTCGCCGCGAGTATCACTGTACCAACCCCTGACTCGATTTGCCGGTGCTCTGACAGCACAGCGCGAGGGCGATGCCAATCAATATGTGAGGACTAAATAATGACGATTATATCAGCAGCATCATTAATGCCTGCAGAGCCTGCGTATTCGGGCACGATGACAGTTCAAGTTAATGGCCATGCAACTGCCCGATTTGTTGGCACCAGAAATACTCCGGCAACCTTTCGGGTTGAATGCAGCTTACCTATTACAGATAAGTTTGCAGTGCCCTTGGCTGGCCAGTTCGGAGCCCTGGGTCGCACGTATGAGTTCGAATTTGTAGATGGGGTGGCAGAGCGGGACATCGTTTTTGATGTGTCCGGCGAGTGGTCAGTCAGTGAAGAGCAAATCAACGCTCACTTGCCTAGCGGCCAGCAGTTTCAATTTGGTGGATTGCATATAAGCATTACGGAGTAATTAGCCTTAACATTTTCTTGGGGGGGGTGTATGTAACTGATTTTAATAGAATTCCGGCGCGTCGGAATTGCAAGTCCATTTTAGTGGACTCGACTTATAACGGTTTTATCAGGTTTTATTTGGTATCGCGGATAGTATGACCGCAAACTTTTTAGGATGTACAAATTGAAAAACAAAACTTTAGTGGCCTGTTTTCTGGTAATGTCTTTATCCTCTTTGGGTACGCAGGCAGAACCTGTCTGCGAGAAGCAAGATGATGGCAGCTGGGTCTGTATAGACGAACCAATCATCCGTCCAATGGGGCCAGGCTCTGGTGGAACTGGTGGTGATGACGAAGACGTTGAGTTAATGCGTCAAAGCAAGAACGGTTAAGGTAGTACCGCTTTATGAATAACCTGACGGCATTTCTGTTTGATGCAGCCTGGATGATTGCACTTTGTTTGGTGTGGTTGTTTGCCTATGTATACAGACGAGATATACGTTCCAATCTGATTACATCAGCAGTAGTGTTAATGGTGTTTATCATCAATCACTTTGCAACTAAAGAACTGCTGTCGGGCCTTCGCTATAAAGAGCAAATAGAGATTCAGTACCACCTGTGGGCAATCGCCTGCATTGCAATATCTGGTTTAACTCTTGGAGTTCACTATGTAATGAATTGCCGCCTGCTGTGGGCTGCAAAATTCATTGCTTGCTTAATGCTTGGTGAAGCCGCGTTCAACTTAATTATGCATATTGATCAGAATTGGGTTGGCCTGAATGACTTAGGTGCGGCGAACTCAAGCTGGAAGAAGGATTATTGGTGGTTGTGGTCGTGGTACTCAGCGCAGAGCAACATTGATAACGCGCTGATGGTGACAGCTTTACTGCTCCCTGTGAGCTATAGGGGTAAAAGGTTAGGAATGGATGCTTTTAAAAACTGGTTTAAAAACGCTTTAAATTTTAACGCACGTAGCGCTGACTCTTATGCGCGGATTGAAGTCGTTACTGAATTGGCTTGTTCAGCAGATGCAGAACGACGAGCTTATGCGTTGGAACTGATCCGGTCCGCTAAGGAACTATTGGCTAGGCAAGATGAAACCTCAATAGATCACCGCAAGGCTGTATCCGCCTTGATTGATGCTGCGGCGTACATCTCACAGGCCGACAAGTTACCTGCAGCAATATGCGAAAACAGGGCCTAATTGAGCCCTGCTCATATCGCCCCACCCGCTCTAATTTCTCAAACCGTATGATTGGATTTCTCAAACCGTGTGACGCGCTACACGAACTCAGGGTTCAAACCAAAGCCTTTCTGCTCCAGATTAAAAACAAAAACCCCAGACTTGCGTCTGGGGTCTGAGACTAAGGGATTGCCAGCCCCTTCCCTGGGGCTGGCCCTGCGGGCCGCGCTTAGGCGCGTCCCCATTCGCTCCTGGCGAATGGGTCGAACTCAGGGTTCAAACCAAAGCCTTTCTGCTCCGGATTAAAAACAAAAACCCCAGACTTGCGTCTGGGGTTTTTGTTTTTAATCTGGCGGAGAGAGAGGGATTCGAACCCTCGATACGCTTTTGACGTATACACACTTTCCAGGCGTGCTCCTTCAGCCACTCGGACACCTCTCCGGAACTTGCCGTAGCAAGCGCGGCTATCCTAGTGAAATTCACCGCGCTTCGCAACAACTAAATACCTGGCGCCTTTCATTTGCTGAAAATAGCAGCAAATGGGGCTCAGGCGTTACCTTTGACCGGCACCTGACTGGCTTTGGCGAAATTCAGCATACGTTCCAGAGGCAGTAAGGCCCGCTGACGCAATGCGTCGTCAACAAAAATTTCATGGCCTTCATTGTCTGTTAAAGCGGCTTCAATGGCCTGTAGGCCGTTCATTGCCATCCAGGGGCAATGTGCACAGCTGCGGCAGGTGGCACCATTACCGCCTGTTGGCGCTTCAATAAATGTCTTCTCCGGCATGGCTTGTTGCATCTTGTAAAAGATGCCTTTGTCAGTGGCGACAATAAAGGTGTCATTCGGCAAGGTCTGACTGGCTTTAATCAACTGGCTGGTGGACCCCACAGCATCCGCCAAGTCGACCACATTGGCCGGTGACTCCGGATGCACCAGCACTGCGGCATTCGGGTACTGCTTTTTCAGCTCGATCAGGGCTTTGGCTTTAAACTCGTCGTGCACTATACAAGCGCCCTGCCACAGGATCATATCGGCACCTGTTTGCTTCTGCACATAAGCGCCTAAGTGACGGTCCGGCCCCCAGAGGATTTTTTTGCCTTCGCTGTCCAGGTGTTCAATCACATCCAGCGCAATGGAGGAGGTCACCACCCAGTCAGCACGGGCTTTTACGGCGGCAGAGGTATTGGCGTACACCACCACCACCCGGTCTGGGTGCTGATCACAAAAAGCACTGAATTGCTCTGCCGGACAGCCTAAATCCAAAGAACAAGTCGCTTCCAGCGTTGGCATCAATACGGTTTTTTCCGGGTTCAGAATTTTGGCGGTTTCGCCCATAAACTTCACACCGGCCACAATAAGGGTTTTGGCTGAGTGCTTGTTACCAAAGCGGGCCATTTCCAGCGAGTCAGACACACAACCACCGGTTTCTTCAGCCAAAGCCTGAATTTCGGGGTCCGTGTAATAATGCGCCACCAGCACCGCATCACGTTGCTGTAACAGAGTTTTGATACGCTCTTTGTAAGCCGCCTTGTCGCCTGCGCTTAAAGGCAACGGCTTTTTCGGGAAGATATAGTCAAGTTCATTAAACTGCATTGCTTGATTCATCGTGATGGCCCGCATTGAAAAAGTGCGGCATTATACACAAGTTTAGCGTCAGATGCAGTGTTCGGTGTTGTTTGGATGGTGGGTCATGATGGATTCGAACCATCGACCAACGGATTAAAAGTCCGCTGCTCTACCAGCTGAGCTAATGACCCAAACAGGATAAAACAAAGAAATAAAGTGGTGGGTCATGATGGATTCGAACCATCGACCAACGGATTAAAAGTCCGCTGCTCTACCAGCTGAGCTAATGACCCCTGCCGCGGACGCATATCTTACTTATTTAAAGCGCCAGTGCAACCAAAAATTATCAGAAAGCTGTTTTTCTTCGACTGTTTGCTGAAAAAGCCAGCAGCCACCTTTTCAACTCTGGCAGGTTTTTGATTTTCTGCACAAAAAAACAACCCCGGACTAAGCCGGGGTTGTTTTTCAGTAACAGAATTACAGTGTATCCAGTTTGGCTTTTGCGGCCTTGGCTGGCTTTGACTGCGGGTATTTATTCACCAGCAGCTGATAAAACTGTTTGGCTGCTGCCACATCACCATCTCTTTCAGCCAACTGGCCTAATTTCGCCAAGGCGTCGGCCGCTTTACTGGATTGCGGGTATTGTGAAACCACCCGCTCAAACTGGGCTTTGGCTTTCAAAGTTTCATTTTTGGTAAAAAATAACTGCCCTAACCAGTAATATGAATTCGGCACATAACCTGAATCTGGGTATTCCCGAACGAACTGCTCAAAAGCTGGAATGGCCGCGTCATAATTGCGGTCTTTCAACACCAGATTGACGGCCGCTTCATAAGCGCCACCTTCAGAGGCATTCGCTGACACCACAGGTTCTGGTTCAACAGCTCCTGCGCTTTGATCTTGTCCGCCAAGTACAGCAGCAGGGTTACCACCAGGCGCAGGTTCGTTGGTGACAGCTGGAGTAACAGGGGGCGGATTGGTTGCAGACGGTGCCTGGCCTGAACCCAGACGTCTGTCCATTTCCTGATAGATATTGCGTTGTTGCTGCAATATTTCTTCGAGTTTGTAGGCGTGTGTCTCAGTGACTCCGCGCAGTTCAGCCACTTCATCTAACAGAGCAGACAGCTGTTGCTGCATTTGCAACTGAGCATTCGCTCGCGCCTCAACCACACGCTCCAGCGCTTCAATACGCTCAGCGGTGGAATTGTATTTGGGTTTGACGGTGGTACCGCCCGTGCGGGACAGATCGGCTACAGGAGCCGGATCTGCCCACAGGGCAATACTAATCACCGAAAGCGCAGTAATTACAGATTTTTTCACTACTTTGCTTCGTTCGTTGAATTAGTAAACTAAAACAGCGCGACGGTTTTTAGACCATGCACCTTCGTCATTGCCTTCAACAGCTGGCTTCTCTTCACCGTAGCTGACTACTGACATTTGGCCAGCAGATACACCCAGGTTAGCCAGGTACTGTTGAACTGACTGACCACGACGCTCGCCCAGGGCTACGTTGTACTCTGGAGTGCCACGGGCATCAGTGTGACCTTCGATAGTCACGTTGATGTTAGTGCGGGCACGCAGGAAAGCAGCGTGAGCTTCCAGAACAGAGGCAAACTCTGGACGGATGGCTGATTTGTCGAAGTCGAAGTAAATAGTGTTGTCCTGACGCAGCGCTTCCAGTTGCTGACGCAGCAACTCTTCAGCTGACAGGCCTTGCTCTACCACTTGGTTCGTGTTGGCACCAGTGTTTGCATCAGTAGCAGCTACTTCGTCAGTTGAGCTACAGGCAGCTAAAGTTAACACTGGCACTGCAACTAACAAACCTTTTAAAACTTTATTCAAGTTCATGATGTTGTCCTTAGTATATCGATTAACCAAATTTTCGTTTTTTATAAAAATGGTGACCAGGCCGGCGATTTAACTCTGCCGTTTGCTGCCGGTAACCGTGCTTTAAAGCGCCCATCCATAGATACCAGTGCCAGTACTTGTGTCGAACCGTACAAAGTACTATAAATTATCATTGAGCCGTTAGGCGCAATGCTTGGTGACTCGTCCAGATAAGTGCGAGTCAACACTTGCATATAGCGGCTCTCCACATCCATGCGGGCGATATTATACTGACCATTTGTTCGGTTGACCATAACAATACCACGCCCATCCGGAGTGTAAGATGCAGCTAAATTCATTTCGCCTTCAAATGTCACCCTTTTGGTAACACCTGACGCAATATTCACACTATAAATTTGTGGGTTTCCACCACGTTCAGAACTAAATAATAACTCTGTACCATCCGGTGACCATGCAGGTTCTGTATCAATGGCCCTGTGGCTAGTCACTCGTTTCAAGGCTTTGGTCGCAATATCCATGACATAAATTTCAGTATTGCCATCTTTGGATAACATCATCGCCATTTTACGGCCATCCGGTGACCAGCGAGGGGCACCGTTGATGCCTTTAAAACTGGTTAAAATACTACGGCGACCTGTGTAGATATCCTGAATATAAATCTGTGACTGACGTTTTTCAAAAGTGACATACGCCAGTTTAGTGCCATCAGGTGACCAGGCCGGAGACATCAAAGGCTCTTTGGCACGCAGCAGCACCTGTTCGTTTTCGCCATCATAATCAGCTACAACTAATTGATATCTAAAGTCAGCACGGTCCCGTACTAACACATAGGCTATTTTAGTTAAAAATGCACCACGCTCACCAGTTAATTTTTCATAGACGATATCGCTGATACGATGGGCATACTGACGGAACTGATCACCGCTGATGGTAATTTCACGGGCGTCCAGTACCGGGCTGACACCTGTAGTTAATTGACCACCAATCAGGGCTGAACCTGAACCGCCCGTGCCAGCACCTTTAAAGACATCCATCAGCTCAAAACGCACCACATAGCGGTTCACACCCACTTCACGGATGCTGCCCGTGACCACAGCTTCAACACCTTGTTTCATCCAACGCTGGTAATCAATGTCCTGACTGCCTTTGGGCTGTTGTGGCATCCGGCTTGCGGCGAGCGGATTAAATTTACCACTGCGCATCAGGTCAGCGGAAACCACATCCGCAATACGCTGGTTTGGCAGATTTGAACCTTCAAAGGTGAAAGGCACTATCGCCACTGGGCGCGCACTGTCCACACCGTCGGTAATCACAATCTCCAAACTACTGGCCTGAGCTTTCACACTCAACACCAGCGCCAGAGTAAGCAAGGTTTTTCCTAGTAACTTCAGCATCTTGTTATCTCAGTTCTGGTTTCAAAATTGGCGTTAAATCTTTCAGCGCATCATACACATCCGGATCCGGCGACATGGGGAAGTTCCCTGCCTTCTGAATCGCCCTCATGGCAGATTCACATAAAGCGCGGTCGCCGTCCAGCACATCGGCGGAAATGACAAAGCCATTGGGTGCCAGTCGCATCCGTACCCGGCATTCTTTGCCGCGCATGGTGTCATCAACAAACCAGTTCTGCTGAATTTTCGCCACGATCATTGCCAGATAACGCTGTTTCTCTGTCAGGATCTGACCGGCTTTGGCGGCTCGACGCGCTTCAGCTTCAGCTTCCATTTGTTCCTGCAGCATTTCTTCAGCCGCATCCCGTTCCCGCTGTTCACGGTCACGTTTTTCTTTTTCAGCTTTTTCTTTGGCTGCTTTTTCCTTAGCAGCTTTTTCCTTTTCTTTTTTCTCTAGCTCTTGCTGCTTTTTCTTTTCCTGCTCTTTTTTCTTTTTCTCAGCGTCTAATTTTTTTTGTTTCTCAGCTTCAGCTTCTTTACGTTTCTTTTCATCAGCAGCTTTTTTGGCAGCCAGTTTCTTTTCCTGTTCCTGCTTTTTCTTTTCTAACTCTTGCTGCTTTTTCTTCTGCTCTTCCTGGCGTTTTTCGCGTTCAACACGTCTCTTGTCTTCTTCTATTTTTTGCTGTTTGCGCTCTTCCGCTTTGCGTTCCTGTTCTTTCTTTTCTTTAATTTCCTTCACCTGCTCTTCATAAGCAGATTTGTCCACAGTGGTTGCCTTTAAGGGTACTGCTGCAGCCATATCACCCGGCATCGGCATAACCAATACTTCTTCACTGTGGAAAAAATTAAAGTTCGCTACTAACAACACCACCAGTAACAGATGTAAACCAGCGGAAATAATAAGCGACCTTTTAAACGCCGGATCCATTAGTTTGACTCCACATCCTCAGTCATTAAACCAACTGCAGGAGCCCCGGCTTGTTTTAATAAGTTCAGCAACTGAATGATGGCGGCGTAATTCACCCGACCATCGCCTTTAATGATGACCTGAGTGCCTGGCTCAACCTGTAAGGTTGCAGCCACTTCAGACTGCAATTCCTGTGCAGTAAAAGGCCCTTTGTTATTGCCGTCTTTTTCAAAGTAATAGAGGCCACCTTCATCGACTGTTGCGACCAGTGGTGTTTTGCCATCTTTCATTTGCTCAATGGGTTCAGCTTCAGATTTCGGCAGTTCAACATGCACCCCCTGCGTAATGATGGGAGTGGTGACCATAAAAATGATCAACAGCACCAACATCACGTCGATGTAAGGCACAACGTTGATTTCAGCGACCATACGACGTTTTTTACGCACGTACATCAGTTGGTTTCTCCACTGGCAACAGCCTGCCGATGCAGAATATTGGCAAACTCTTCGACAAAGTTGGCGTAGGCATTTTCCAGCTGTTCCACTTTATGCGAAAACTTGTTGTAGGCAATCACCGCAGGAATGGCGGCGAACAAACCAATAGCGGTCGCGATCAGCGCCTCGGCGATACCAGGTGCAACCATGGCTAAAGTGGCCTGTTGGACCGCCCCTAAAGCGATAAAGGAATTCATGATGCCCCAGACGGTACCAAACAGACCAATGTAAGGGCTGATGGAGCCAACTGTCGCTAAAAACGCCAGGCTGGTTTCCAGACGCTCGACTTCACGAGACAATGCCACACGCATCGCACGCTGGGTGCCTTCCATCACAGAGCCAGCATTGCGGCTGGTTTTGTGTAAGCGGGCAAACTCTTTAAACCCCGCTTTAAATAACGCCTCCAGCCCGGTGGCTGAGGCTCTGGCACTGACTTCATTGTACAGCTTGGATAAATCCACACCTGACCAGAATTTGTCTTCAAATTTAACCGTATCTTCCGAAGCCTGCTTCAACACTTTATTACGCTGAATAATCATGGCCCAGGACATCACAGAGGCTGCAACGAGGATCAGCATCACTACCTGAACCACCCAGCTCGCATGAAGAATTAAATCAACTACAGAAAGTCCGCCCGTTGCCACCAGATAACACCCCTAAAATGTCGCGAGGTATCGCACTCGCTTTCATTAATGATAATTTGACACACGCAACACTAACCTCAGCTGAACAGAGTAAGTCTGCGTTTTCATTATAAATTTCCTGCCAGAACACCATGCTGGCTTTCTTTAATTGCCGTATTTCGCTTTTTACTGTCAGTCGCTGATTAAACCGCGCCGGCGCTTTATTTTCCATCAGCACTTTACGAACCACAAAAGCAACATCCTGAGCCAGCAGACTGTCCTGCTCCACCCCCAGGGATCTTAACCATTCAGTTCGGGCTCTTTCGAAGAATTTCAGATAGTTAGCGTAATACACTATGCCACCTGCATCGGTATCTTCATAGTACACTCTGATATCTAGCTGATGGATTTCTGACATAAGGCCGTTTTGCCGTCCAAATTGCGCGCTATGATATTTGAGGCCTGTGGCGAACTCAACAGGCCAACAAGCCCCCAAATCAAAAATATTTTTTTCGTTGAAGGCTTCAGTTTTCCGTTCTGAGGGTACAGAGGCCTGCGTATCGGCAAAAGTTTCATTGCAACGATAAATCCACATAAATTACCGATGAATGGCTCCCGCTGGCGCCACCAGCAGCCCAACCCAAAAATTAATAATACCTGCCCCGCCCCATTTAGGTGCATCCCAGCCAGGCAGACGACTAGAAGCCCAGCAGAAGAGCATCCAAGCTCAAAATTCACACAATCAGGATTTTTATTCAGATAAGTAAAACTAATGCCAAAACAAAGTTTTTCTCGTTTGAAGTCATTACTCTAACTTTCTACAATGTGCTCGTGTTCTGAACTAGCGCAACGTCAGCCCTGCTGATGTAGTGACGAATACATGGTGATGTGACTGGTCTGTAGCAGACAGTTATGTTGCTCTCTCAACATGTTCCCTGGATTTTGAAGATTTACTTCAACTTGTTGCATTCGCCCGCTTTTAGCGGGCTTTTTTTTGCCTTCCCCATGACTCCATCCGGCCAGTGGCCAGAGCCACTGGCGCTCAGCCGTGCATTGCCAAACTGTTGGCAATGCTAGTTCCGGCTTCGCCCTCCGGGCCATCGTCGTTACACTCCGATGTTCAAAAACGCTCCCGGCGTTTTTGTTATTCAGGCAGTTACATTTATCAGGCCATCACTCAGAACCTCACACGAAATCCTCAATTCGATTCAGGTAAATCAAAACCAAAATGTTTGTAGGCCGCGGCAGACACAATACGGCCCCGTGGCGTACGCTGGATAAAACCTTGTTGGATCAGGAAAGGTTCAATCACATCTTCAATGGTCTCTTTTTCTTCGCCTATGGCTGCTGCCAGGTTTTCAAGGCCTACAGGGCCTCCGGCAAATTTCTCTATAATGGCCAGCATCAGCTTTTTGTCCATATAGTCAAAACCCTGAGCGTCCACATCCACCATATGCAAAGCCGCAGAAGCAACTTCGACCGTTACCTGACCATTGGATTTCACCTGCGCATAGTCCCGCACCCGGCGCAGTAATCTGTTGGCAATACGCGGCGTGCCACGGGAGCGCCGCGCCACTTCGGTGGCCGCCTCAAGGTCCAGTTCCAGATTGAGGAAATGGGCTGAGCGTTTGACAATCTGTGCCAGCTCTTCTGTTTTATAAAACTCCAGCCGCTGCACTATGCCAAAACGATCCCGCAGCGGCGACGTTAAAGCCCCGGCACGGGTGGTAGCGCCAATCAGGGTAAAAGGCGGCAAATCCAGTTTGATGGAGCGGGCTGCCGGGCCTTCGCCGATCATAATATCCAGCTGATAGTCTTCCATCGCCGGGTATAAAATCTCTTCCACCACTGGGCTTAACCGATGAATTTCGTCGATAAAGAGCACATCGTTGGGTTCAAGGTTGGTCAAAAGCGCCGCCAGATCGCCGGCTTTTTCCAGCACAGGCCCCGAGGTATTTTTGATATTGACGCCCATTTCATTGGCCACCACCATCGCCAGCGTGGTTTTCCCCAAGCCAGGTGGTCCGAAGATCAACAAGTGATCGAGCGGCTCCCCCCTGCCCCGCGCCGCTTCGATAAATATACTCATTTGCTCCCGCACATGAGCCTGACCTGTGTAATCCGCCAGGGTCTTAGGCCGGATAGCACGGTCAATCAGTTCATCTTCGCGGTTGGCACCGGGCCCTAACAGACGATCAGCTTCTATCATCAATGGTTTCCGTTAAATCATGCTGCGCAGCGCCAGCTTAATCAGCTGCTCACTGCTTAAATCCGGTTGTTTGACTTTTTCGACTGCTTTGGCGGCTTGCGTGGCACTGTAGCCCAAAGCGACCAAGGCGCTGATGGCATCATGTTCTGAATTTTCCACCAGTTCAAAAGAATCCAGGTCGTCGCCCTGCAGCACCAGATGGTCAGTCACTGGTGTGGCTATATTCAGGCCCCAGTCTTTTAAGCGGTCGCGCATTTCCACCAGCAAACGTTCGGCAGTTTTTTTGCCAACTCCGGGTAACTTGCACAAGGTGCTGATGTCGTCCTGCTGCACACAACGGACAAATTGCTGAGCGGTCAGGCCCGACAAAATGGTCAGTGCCAGTTTCGGTCCTATGCCATTGGCTTTCAGCAACTGGCGGAACAAAGCCCGCTCGGCGACAGAGTGAAAGCCATACAACAACTGCGCATCTTCCCGCACCACAAAGTGGGTATAGATCATCGCTTCCTTGCCTGTTTCCGGCAACTTGTAAAAGCTGGTCAGTGGCAATTGCACTTCGTAACCGACACCGGCCACTTCAATCAATAAATCCGGTGCCTGCTTTTCCAGGATCACCCCACGTAAACTGCCGATCATTGGAGTCCTTATCAGCGCAGGCGGCGGCGCACTGTTTTGGTCGCCTGCCCGGCCATATGAATTAAACTTTGCTGAGTATGCCCATGACACAAAGCCACAGCAAGGGCATCGGCGGCGTCGGCCTGCGGATTGCCAGGCAACTTCAACAAGGTGCGAACCATATGCTGTACCTGGGTTTTGTCCGCCGCACCAGTGCCCACCACGGCCTGCTTGACCTGACGGGCAGAGTATTCAAATACCTCCAGCCCGGCCACTTTAGCCGCCACTATGGCCGCCCCCCGGGCCTGTCCCAGCTTCAGGGCAGAATCGGGGTTACGCGCCATAAAGACTTGCTCTATTGCAAATACCTCTGGCTTGTTTTGCTGAATAATTTCGCTGATGCCGTCAAAAATCTGTTTCAGCCGGTCCGGAATGTCATTCAGGGTCAGACGGATACAGCCGCTGGCCAGGTATTCAAACTTCTGGCCCGTCTGACGCACCACCCCAAAGCCGGTCAGCCGGCTGCCTGGGTCTATGCCAAGAATGATCACTTAATCCACCAGCGCCATCACCTCATCGGCAATGTCGGCGTTGTGGTAAACGTTTTGCACGTCGTCAAAATCTTCCAGCATATCAATCAGCTTAAAGAACTTCTGCACTGTTTCAGCGTCAATGACCGCCTTGGTGGATGGCACCATGGTCACTTCGGCATGTTCAGCGTTCAAACCTGCCGCTTCGAGCGCTTCGTTCACATCAACAAAAGCATCTGGTGCCGTCAGCACTTCAAAAGAACCGTCGTCGTGCGATACCACATCATCAGCTCCGGCATCCAGCGCCACTTCCATCAACTGATCTTCACTGACCCCCGGCGCAAAACTGAATACACCTTTTTTGGCAAAGAGGTAAGAAACAGAACCGTTGGTACCCAGGTTACCGCCGTATTTGGTAAAGGCGCTGCGCACATCCTGTACTGTGCGTTTCAGGTTATCCGTCAGGGTTTCGACAATAATAGCCACACCGTTCGGGCCATAACCTTCGTAGGTCAGCTCTTCGAAGTGTTCGCCGCCAGACTCACCGGCGCCACGTTTAATGGCTCTGTCCATCACGTCGCGGGATAAGTTGTTCAGCATGGCTTTGGCAATGGCTGAACGTAATCGTGGGTTGCCTGCCGGGTCGGCACCGAATTTGGCAGCGACCGTCAGTTCACGAATGATTTTGGTAAAGATCTTTACCTTTTTGGCATCCTGACGCGCCTTGCGGTGCTTCATATTGGCCCATTTGCTGTGCCCTGCCATAACTCTCTCCATTGTACTTTTGGTTTACTCTGCACCTGTGGCTCTGCAGAGCAAAAAAAGGCGACTTGCGTCGCCGGTTTTTCAGCTGGCTGCAGCACCTGCAGCCAGACCAGATCAATTATTGCGGCTTGGCGACCACAGAAATACCCAACTCGGCCAATTGCTGCGGGTTGGCAAAACCTGGCGCATCAGTCAGCGGACAGGCCGCAGTGGCTGTTTTCGGGAACGCCATCACATCACGAATCGAGGTGGCGCCCGTCATCAGCATCACCAGACGGTCCAGACCAAAGGCCAGGCCGGCATGTGGTGGCGCACCGTAACGCAACGCTTCCAGCAGGAAACCAAACTTCTCAGCCGCTTCTTCATCGCTGATGCCCAGCAATTTAAAGACTTTGGCCTGCACTTCTGAGTTGTGAATACGGACAGAACCACCCCCCAATTCAGTGCCATTGAGCACCATGTCATAAGCATTGGACAACAGATTGCCCAGTTCCAGCTGGTCCATGGGGGTGTCCAGAAACGCCTGGGTATCCAGTGGCGAGGTGAACGGGTGATGCACCGCAGAGAAGCTGCCATCATCGTTTTCCTCAAACATAGGGAAATCGACCACCCACAATGGCTTCCAGCCAGGAACTGTCAGACCTAAGTCTTCACCCAGTTTCAGACGCAGCGCGCCCATGGCTTCACACACCACTTTATAGCGGTCTGCGCCAAAGAAAATCAGGTCGCCGTTGTCAGCGCCAGTGCGGCTCAGCAATTCAGCGACAATGTCCGCCGTTAAGAACTTGGCCACAGGGGACTGAATACCATCCAGGCCAGCGGCTTTGTCATTCACTTTGGCCCAGGCCAGGCCTTTGGCACCATAAATGCCAACAAAGGCGGTGTACGCGTCAATGTCTTTGCGCGATACTTTTTCTGCCGCACCTGGCACTTTTAACGCCACCACCCGACCTTTCGGGTCGTTGGCCGGGCCAGAGAATACTTTGAAGTCGACGTCTTTCACTAAATCGGCAATGTCCACAAACTGCATTGGATTGCGTAAGTCCGGCTTATCAGAACCGTACAGGCGCATCGCTTCGTTAAAGGTCATTTGCGGGAACTCGCCTAAATCGACATTCAACTGCTGTTGAAACAGCTGGCGAACCATTTTTTCCGTGACTTCACGCACTTCAACCGCGCTCATAAAGCTGGTTTCGATATCGATTTGAGTGAATTCAGGCTGACGGTCTGCCCGTAAGTCTTCGTCGCGGAAACACTTCACAATTTGGTAGTACCTGTCCATACCAGACATCATCAGCAACTGCTTAAACAGCTGTGGCGATTGTGGCAATGCAAAAAACTGACCTTTGTGGGTGCGGCTTGGCACCAGATAGTCACGGGCCCCTTCAGGGGTCGCCTTGGTCAGGATCGGGGTTTCGATGTCCATAAAACCATGGCTGTCCATAAAGTTACGGACAAAACTGGTGACTTTGGCACGAAACTTCAGACGGTCGCTCATCAGCGGGCGACGCAGGTCCAGGTACCGGTATTTCAGACGCTGCTCTTCACTGTTGTTCTGGTTAAAGTCCAGCGGCAGCGCCGGAGACTTGTTCAGAATAGTCAAGGCTGAAGCATAAACTTCCACTTCACCGGTCGCCATGTCTTTATTCACCTGCGACTCCGGACGGGCCCGCACAGTACCAGTGATTTGCACACAAAACTCATGCCGCAGGCCGGACGCCTGTTCAAACAATTCGGTTAAATCCGGATCAAAGAATACCTGCACCAACCCCTCTCGGTCCCGCAGGTCGATAAATATCAGACCTCCTAAATCACGACGGCGATTCACCCAACCGCACAGGGAGACTGTCTGGCCTACGTCTGAAGCCTTTAATGAACCACAATAATGGCTGCGCATTGCTTATCCTTTAATCCGAGCTATTTGTCAGCAAAAATGAGGGCTCATTATATAGAAATGAAGGGCTTTGTCACGGCTTCCTGCTGCTGAATCTGTATTGGTTTTTTCCCTGTTGCTTCACCTGATACATCAACTGATCCGCCACTTTCAGCAGTTGCGTGGCATCTGTACCATCCTGCGGATACACCGAAATGCCAATACTGGCAGAAACCCGGATCTGACAGACCGACAACACCATCGAGTCTTCCAGACACTGCAAAATTTTCTCTGCCACTATAGCCGCATCGTCGCGGTCAATCAGCCCCGTCAGCAATAGCACAAATTCATCGCCACCAAAGCGGGCCACTGTGTCCGTTTTGCGCACACAATATTTCAATACCTGCGCCAGCTGTACCAGAAGTTCATCCCCAACATCATGACCATACTGGTCATTGACCTGTTTAAAGCCGTCCAGATCCATAAATAACACAGCCAGCAATTCATTGTGCCTGGCATGCTGGTGAATAGCACTTTGCAACCGCTCCATAAACAAGGAACGGTTTGCCAGTTGGGTCAACTCGTCGTGACCGGCCATAAAACGCATTTTTTCTTCCATTTGCCGGCGTAAATTCACTTCGCGACGCAACGAATAATTCCAAATCCAGAACACCAGCACCACGGCCACTGCGACAGCCACCACCTGCAGGATCAGCTCAATCAACCGGCTTCTGTCGAGGCCCTGTTGAACATGCAAGTTCAACCATTTGTCCTGAATGGTTTTTCTGTCAGCATCACTGATGGTTTTAATGCCTTTATTCAGCAACACCCGCAGCTGAGCGTAATTTTTATGAATCGCAAAGTAAGAGGGTTCAGCTGGCAGATCCGCCGGGATCTGAACCCGCAAATTGATCAGTGCAGGGTCTGTCAGCACCACCCCCACCGCCACTATATTGTCCAGTACAAAATCCACTTCGCCTTTCAGCATGATGTCAACCGCCTGTTCAATACTGGGCACGGCAACAAGCTGATGCTGAGGGAAGGATTTACGAAATTCGTGCAGATACTGATAATCCTGCATCATGGCAATACGTTTGGGTGACATCGCTGCCACAGTCTGCACCGACTCCTGCTGTGCCTGTCCCAATAGCACCCACTGCAAGGTCCAATAATCCACACTGAAGTCAGCATAGGCCTGACGTTCCGGCAAATCGGACATATTGGCCACAGCCGCCAGCTTGCCCTGTTCAAAGTCAGTCACCAACTGCGACCAGTTGTGGTAAGGTTTGGCGGTCAATCTGGCGCCTAAACGTTGATTCAGCAGGGCCAATACATCCGCTGTCATGCCCTGGAACTGCCCATTCTGACCGATGAATTCGATAGGCGGCCAGTTGGCCATTACACCGACATTCAGCTCTTGCTGTGCCAGTTGCATTTCATCCGTACTCAACGGCACCTGCTCACGAAACTTCCGGTAGTACGCTGACATCGCAGGGTCCAGCCAGCGCTGCTCCAATGTGATCAATTCGTCCAGACTGATCTGGGCAAAACCTTGCTGGATCTGCTGATACAGCAGTTCATTCCCAGGGCGGATCAGTGAATGAATCGCACTGTCAAAGCGGGGTTCGCCCAGAGCAGTAAAAGCGGAACCGCTGTTCATTTCATTCAGCCGTTTGACCACCATCAGATCAGCCGCAAAAAAACCGACTATCTGCCTGCGCTGGGCAGCATCGATCATCGCTTCCAGAGTGCGGTATTCCTGCCAAAGGATACCGGGGTACTGGCTTTTTAAATCAGCCGCATAAGTGGATGTATGCATAAGACCAATGCGTTTGCCAGCCAAATCCGGCAGGCCTGTAACAGGCGTAGAACTCAAGTGATAAAACGAAGAACTCAGGTTGTACAGATGGTAGGCCGACTGCAACCCGGCCATTTTTTCCGGGTGCTGCATCTGTGCCATTTGCACATCAATGCGGCTTTTATGCAGATAGGCCAGCAGATCGTCCGATTGCCCAGGCATAAAAGCCACCTTGATACCGGTTTTCTCTGACCATAAGCGCCAGATATCGACAAAAAGCCCTTGTACCTCACCGGACTGGCTGACATGCATAAAGGGTTGATTGCCGACTGAGACGCCAATCAGCAGGCTGCCAGGGTCCGTGGCCACCCCCAGCCATTTCCGTTCAAGTTGACCGATGAATTCAGCAGACACGGCGGATGCCGCTTGCTGCAGAGCCTGCTGCAACTTTTTGTTGTTTTTATGGGTGGCAAAAGTCAGCTGAATTTGCTGCAAAGGAATTTTTTTATACAGAGGAAATAACAAGTCCAGCTGACTGAATTCCGGATACCTTGGAGACAGCCGGTCCAGACCGGTAAAGGCTTTAATTTCTCCGGCCAGCGCGGCTTTATACAGAGCGCTGGCATGGGGGTAAGTTTTCAGCGTAATGTCCGGCAGCACCCGTCGCAGCAGTTCCGCATGGGTAGCGTTCGCCACAGTCCCCACCACCAGAGGTAACAAGTCGGCCAGACTGATCACCCGATTCAGATCCCGATGCACAAATACATTGCTGGTCAGTTCCAGATAACTTTTTCCCAGCAAAAACTGTTGAGCCCGCACCGGCGTTTCTCCCAGACCGCCGTGAAAATCCACTTTTTGTTCCGCCAGTAACTGCAGGCTTTGTGGCCAGTCGACTGCTATAAATTCCAGATCCAGGTGCTGCGCTTCGGCCACCTGCTGCCAGAAATCCACCACCAGGCCTGCAGGACGGCCTTGTTCATCGGTAAACATATAAGGGTAGGAATCATTGGAAACAGCTACTTTCAGTTGCGCCTTTAAGGCAGAGAGTTCCGCAGCCTGTAGTAAGGGCGCCAGTAACAGCATCAATACACAACTTAGAATCCTGAACATAGCGCCTGCATCATAATTTTTCGTACACTACGCGACTTTGGGGTTGCCAGCGTAAACGGATAAGATGACTTTGTATTTAGGCTGCCCGGTCTGGGCCAATACAGACTGGAAAAATCTGTTATATGACAATGACCTGGCGCCATCTGATTTCTTAGCTAACTATAGCCGCTTTTTCAATTCGGTCGAGGGCAATACCACTTTTTACGCCACACCGACGACAGAAAACATTCAGAAATGGCTGCAGCAAAGCCAGGCAGACTTTCGTTTTACGCTGAAATTACCCCGCAGCATCAGCCACCTGTTTGATCAGTGGCAACCCGAACTGCTGCAGCAGTGGTTGCAACTGTTTTTGCCACTACGCAACAAAATTGGCCTGCTGCATTTGCAATTGCCAGCGCATTTCAGCCCGGCGGCTATGCCCTGGTTGCAACAAATGCTTGGCGCAGTGCGGCCTCTGTACCCTTTGGCTGTAGAAGTGCGGCACCCGGCATTTTTTGACAAAGCCGAACACGAAATCCGGCTGAACCGGCTGCTGCGGGATTGGGAAACAGAGCGGGTCATTTTTGATTCTCGTGCGCTGTTTTCGGTGGCTCCAACGACAGTCCAACTGGCCGAAGCGCAGCGTAAAAAGCCTTATTTGCCTGTGCACGCCATAGCACTGAGTCAGACGCCGATGCTGCGTTTTGTCGGAGTCGATGATCCAGACAGGAACCGCCTTTATTACCAACCATGGCTGGCCAAGGTGCGGCAATGGCTCCATGAAGGCCGCAGCCCCTATCTGTTTTTTCACAGCCCGGACAATCAAACCTCACCGCTGCTGGCCCGTCAGTTTGTGCAGGAATTGGGCATCAACCACCCGATTTTGCAGCCCTGGCTGGCACCGCCGCCTCAGTTAAACCTGCTCTGAGTTCGCAGCGTCATTGAATTCAGGTAAACTGACGACCGTTTTTTTGCTGCCGGTACCTTTTATGAACAAAGATCAGATTTATGCCGACCCTCTGGGTCATATTCAGGATTTCCGTTTTGACGCGGCCGTGGTCGATGTATTTCCTGACATGATCCAACGTTCGGTACCGGGTTATCAGACCATCATTCAGACCATTGGCAAATTAACCGCCCGTTATCAGCAGGCGAACAGCCGCTATTACGATTTGGGTTGCTCCTTAGGTGCGGCCACTCTGGCGATGCGCCGCAATATAGAAGCTGAAGGTTGTGAAGTCATAGGTGTGGATAACAGCGACGCTATGGTTACCCGCTGCCAGAGCCATTTGCAGGCGTTTCGCTCCGACGTGCCAGCCCGGGTTGAACTGGGCGATATCCGTCAGGTTGAGATGAGCAACGCCGCCATGGTGGTCAGCAATTTTACCCTGCAGTTTTTACCGCCCGACGACAGGGATCTGCTGGTCCAGCGCATTTATCAGGCGCTCAAACCCGGTGGTATTTTTGTGTTGTCAGAAAAAATTGTCGAGCCGGATGCACTGATTCATGAGTTGTTGATTGACCTGCACCATGACTTTAAACGTGCCAATGGGTACAGCGAACTGGAAATCAGCCAGAAACGTACCGCCCTTGAAAATGTGATGCGCCCGGACAGCAAAGTTCAGCATCAGACCCGGCTGGAAGCCGCAGGTTTCAGTCATATCAGTGTCTGGTTTCAGTGCTTTAACTTCTGCTCCATGGTTGCCATTAAACAAGGAGCCCCAACATGAGCCGTTTTAACGCCTTTTACCAGCAAATCGCCGCCAACGGTTTGGCCCACTGGCTGACCAGCCTGCCAGCTCAGCTGGAACAGTGGGAAAAAGACGCTTTGCATGGCGATTTTAAGCAGTGGCAAAAAGTGCTGGAGCATTTGCCAGAGAGCCCCTCAGGCACTGTGGAGCTGAAAACTCAGGTCAGCTTTGGTGATGCAGACGCCTTGTCAGAAGGCGCACGTCAGCGCCTGCAAGTCCTCCTGAAACAACTGATGCCGTGGCGCAAAGGGCCTTTTACCCTGCATGGCCTGACCATCAACACCGAATGGCGCTCCGACTGGAAATGGGACCGGGTGTTACCCCACCTCAGCCCGCTGGCTCATAAAACGGTATTGGATGTGGGCTGTGGCAGTGGCTATCACTTGTGGCGGATGCGTGGCGAAGGCGCAGGTTTTGTCGTGGGCATCGACCCTTCTCAGCTATTCTATTGCCAGTTTGAAGCCATTAAACACTTTAACCCAGATCCGGCGGTGCATTTGTTGCCCATTGGTATCGACGAGTTACCGGCTTTAAAAGCCTTTGACACCGTCTTTTCGATGGGCGTGTTGTATCACCGCCGTTCCCCTATTGATTTTTTAACTCAGTTGAAACAGCAACTGAAGCCAGGCGGCGAACTGGTGCTGGAAACCCTGGTGGTCGAAGGCGATGTTCACACCGTGCTGGTTCCCACTGACCGCTACGCCAAAATGCGTAATGTCTGGTTTATTCCCAGCGTGCCCGCGCTGCTGCTGTGGCTGGAACGGGTGGGCTTTAAAGAGGCCCGCCTGGTCGATTTGTCGGTAACCAGCCTGGAGGAACAACGCCGCACCGACTGGATGGAAAATGAAAGTCTGATTGATTTTCTTGACCCCGCTGATCATAGTAAGACTATTGAAGGGTATCCGGCTCCGCTGCGCGCCGTGATTATTGCCCGCAACTGAGCCTCAGCCCCGGAGACACTGAATGCCGTACCGTCCCAAATCCACCATGGAGCAATGGCGTATTCTGCAGGCGGTGGTGGATGCTGGCGGTTACGCCCAAGCGGCTGATTTATTAAATAAAAGCCAGTCGTCTTTAAATCACGCTGTAGCCAAGCTGCAATCCCAGCTGGGGGTTGAACTGCTGGAAGTCAAAGGCCGCAAGGCGTTTTTGACCGAAGCCGGTGAGGTGATGTTACGCCGCTCCCGCTTCCTGACCCAACAAATTGAAGATTTGGAACTCCTGGCTTCCAACCTGAATATGGGCTGGGAACCGGAAATCCGCATTGCGGTTGAACTGGTGTATCCAAAGCAGATTTTGTACCGCGCCCTCGCCAGGTTTCATCCTCTGTCACGCGGCAGCCGTATTCAGATTATTGATACAGTGATCACCGGCTCTACCGAAATGATTCTGGAGCATAAAGCCGATTTGGTCATAGCGGGGTCCAGCAGTATTCCGCGTGGCTTTATGGGCGAGCCTTTAACCGTGACTCAGATGTTTCCGGTGGTAGGGCCGCAACACCCGCTGGCGTCGGAACTGTCGCTCGATCTGAATGATTTAAGCCAGCATCTGCAGATTGTGATCCGGGACACCGCCAGCAAACCCAAAGATATTGGCTGGCTGAAAGCGGAGCAGCGCTGGACAGTCAATAACTTTTTTGAAGCGCTGGATATAGTGCGCTCAGGCCTCGGATTTTGCTGGTTGCCCGACTTTATTATTCAGGATGCGCTGGACGCAGGTCAGATTGTCCGGCTTAATATTCCCTTAAGTTCAGCCCGGGTGGTGCCGTTATCACTGGTGACGCCCAAAGAAGAGACTCTGGGACCGGGCAGTAAACAACTGCGGGAACTGCTGCTGGCAGAGCATCAACAACAAGAATGAACTGAGGAACTGAACTATGGACCAAAAACAAATTACTGAACTGATGCAGAGCGCCAGCATCGACGCCATCAAGTTTGTTTCCGACTTTACCGGTGTGGAGCTGGATTTCAGTCTGGAATCTATAATCCAGCTGGATCAGGTTCTGGCCCAGCTGAAACAACAGCATCAGCAAAAACACTATACAGCTGCAGAGCTCTTTACCTTAAGCTCGATCCTGGGCGCTTACACCGGCGAAGTCTTTATCCGTCACCGTGCCGGCCATTGGCATTATGACCAAAGCAACAGCGCCGAACCTTACACGGCGGTGAAGGTGAACGACAAAGATTTCCCTTTTGCTTCCATCTGTTATCACCAAATTGTCAGCCGTCCTGAAATGAGTTTATCTGCCTATTTTGCCAAAGCTTCAGAGGGTATTCGTCAGTAAATCCTTTTGTCAGCGGCAGTTCCAAGGTAAAATGCGCGCAATTTTTTTAGACCAACCTTTTCTAGCCATTGGGGACAGCCGTGAGCGAGCAAAAAACGTCGTTAAGTTACAAAGACGCTGGTGTGGATATTGACGCAGGTGAAGCTTTAGTTGATCGAATTAAAGGCGCGGTAAAACGCACCACCCGCAAAGAAGTAATTGGCGGTCTGGGTGGTTTCGGCGCTTTATGCCAAATCCCTGCCGGTTACAAAGAACCAGTTCTGGTGTCAGGTACAGACGGTGTCGGCACCAAGTTACGTCTGGCGATGGATTTAAAACGTCACGATGGCGTGGGTATCGACTTGGTCGCCATGTGCGTCAATGACATTGCCGTATCCGGTGCTGAGCCTCTGTTTTTCCTCGATTATTACGCCACAGGCAAACTGGACGTCGATACGGCCGCTACTGTGGTGGAAGGTATTGCCGAAGGGTGCCATCAGGCCGGTTGTGCGCTGGTTGGTGGTGAAACCGCTGAAATGCCTGGCATGTACCACGGTGAAGATTACGACATCGCCGGTTTCTGTGTCGGTGTGGTGGAAAAAGCCGACATCATTGATGGCAGCAAAGTCAAAGCTGGTGATCAGCTGATTGCACTGGCGTCTTCAGGCCCTCACTCCAATGGTTTCTCTTTAATCCGGAAAATTCTGGAAGTCAGTGGTCAGGACCCGCACACTCAGCTGGAAGGCAAAAGCATTGCTGACCACCTGCTGGCGCCTACCCGTATCTACGTGAAAAACCTGCTGGCGCTGATTAAAGCCCTGCCGGTGCATGCACTGTGCCATATCACAGGCGGTGGTTTCTGGGAAAATATTCCCCGGGTGCTGCCAGAACAGACCAAAGCCGTGATCAATGAAAGCAGCTGGCAGTGGCCTGCGGTGTTTAACTGGTTACAACAGCAAGGCAATGTTGAACGCTACGAAATGTACCGCACCTTTAACTGTGGTGTTGGCATGATTGTGGTGGTTCCGGCCGAGCAGCTGGATGCAGCCCTGACGCAACTGAAAGCCGCCGGCGAAAACGCCTGGCATTTAGGTGAAATTCAGACCGCCTCCGCAGACGAAGCTCAGGTCGTTATCCACTAATGAAATCCATTGTTGTACTGATCTCCGGCTCAGGTTCCAATCTGCAGGCAATCCTCGACGCCTGCAGTGCCGGTTTTATCCCTGGCCGGGTGAAGGCGGTGATCTCCAACAAAGCATCGGCCTATGGCCTGAAACGTGCTGAAACTGCCGGTGTCACCTCTGCGGTGCTGAGCCACAAGGACTACGATAGCCGCGAAGACTACGACACCGCCTTAATTCAGCTGATTGACAGCCATCAGCCTGATTTGGTGGTACTGGCCGGTTTTATGCGTATTCTGACCCCGGCTTTTGTGGCACATTATCAGGGGCGTTTGCTGAATATTCATCCCTCGCTGCTGCCCAAATACCAGGGTCTGAATACCCACCAGCGTGCTATAGATGCCGGTGACACCGAACATGGCTGCTCAGTCCATTTTGTCACGGCAGAACTGGATGGTGGGCCCGTGGTGCTGCAGGCCAAAGTGCCTATTTTTCCGGAAGACGATGCCGAACTGGTGGCTGCACGGGTGCATGAGCAGGAACACCGCATTTATCCTTTGGTGGTGCGCTGGTTTTGTCAGCAGCGTTTACAACAGAAAGCAGATCAGGCATTGTTAGACGGCCAGGTCTTATCTGAACATGGATACGCTGATGACGAGGACAATGACTAAATGGCGCTTCATAGCGCCGTTTTTTTTACTGTTAACCCCGCTGCTTCTGCAGGCTGAAGAGCCGGCGCCAGCTCAGAGTCTTACTCTTTTTGATGCCAAATACGATGCCTTTCGCTCCGGTAAAAAACTGGGCGAAGCCAAACGCTACCTGAAACAAACTGACAGCGGCTATGAACTGGGCTATAGCAGCGACGTCAGTTTTCTGATCTTTGACGATAAACGCTCAGAAACATCCTGGTTTGTACTGCAGCAAGGCCGGGTGCAGCCTCAACGTTACCTGATGCAGCGCACTGGTACCGGCAAAGACCGCTATTACGAGCTGAATCTGGACTGGAGCCAGCAGCAACTGCTGGTTGGCAAAAAACGTCAGCCGAAAACCCTGCCTTGGAATGCGCAGTGGCTGGACGCTTTGGGCTATCAGACCCAACTGGTGCTGGACTTGAAAGCCGGCAAAACCGACTTTGTCTACCAAGTGCTGAATCGCGACGGCAATGAGCGCGAGTACCATTACAAAAAAGCCGCGGAAGAATTAGTACTGCTGCCTTACGGTAAGCTGAAAACCATCCGGATTGAACGCACAGAAAAAGACAAGCAGGTGCTGGCCTGGGTGGCACCAGAGCTGGATTATCTGCTGGTCCGTTTATGGCAGGCCGAAGATGGCGTCGAGCAGTTTGATATTCAACTGTCAGAACTGAACGGTCAAACCGGCTCACCTAAATAGAACAGCTGGCTTTGGCCTGGTTGCATCACCTGCCACTGCTCATTACAGGTCAGTGGCATGGTGGCGATCACTGACACCACATCCTGGTCCGTGGTTTCCTTGGCAAAGTCGATATCCAGATCCACATCGGATAAACGCGCCACTCCAAAAGGAGCCCGTCTGGTGATCCAATGCAGTTTAGTGCTGCAATAGGCCAGCAGGTATTCCCCATCCGACAACAGCAGGTTAAAAACCCCCAGGGCCTGTAGCTCCGGACAGACAGCCGCCATAAACTCAAAAGCAGCCCTGTTATCCGCTGGTGCGGTTACAAACTGCTGCTCCAGCCGGTGCAGCAAATAACAAAAGGCATGTTCACTGTCGGTTTGCCCCACCACCAGGTGCTGCCCAACCGGTAGTTGCTCAAACCCGGTCAACTGGCCGTTATGGGCATAAGTCCAGTAACGGCCCCACAAAGTCCGGGTAAAGGGATGGGTATTTTCAAGCCCAATACCACCGCTGTTGGCCTGACGGATATGGGCCACCAGACTGGTACTTTTCAGTGGATAGTCCGTTAATAAACGGGCAATTTCAGATTGATAACTGGGTGTCGGGTCCTTGAAACTGGTGACGCCTTTGCCCTGATAAAAGGCCACACCCCAGCCGTCTTTATGTGGGCCTGTTTTACCGCCCCGCTCCCGCAGGCCTTTAAAACTAAAACAAAAATCGGTCGGCACATTGGCCGACATACCTAAAAGTTCACACATAGCAGCTATTGAAAGGTCTGAGCCATTGGGAATGAATTTACAGGCAGAGTGCAACAAAAACTGACAGCGAATCAAGCCCAATCTCAAGGAATGACTTGCATCTTAGCCCCGCTCACACTACTCTAGGTCGATAGTGGTCTGACCTCTAGATTTCAGGAGTATATGATGGACGTTTTAATTTTATTACTTGTGCTGTTTTTTACAGTCGCGGTGCTGGCCTACCACAGAGCCAGCCTGAGCCTGTTTACTGCAGCTATTGCCATTGAACTGGCTGTTGCGACTTTCACAGACACTGTGGGGCTGGCCAGCTGGATTATTTTTGCACTGCTTGCGGCGCCACTGAATATTGCTTCCGTGCGTCAGACTTACCTGACCAAACCGCTGCTGAAGCTGTACCGTAAAATTATGCCTGAGATGTCTTCCACTGAAAAAGAAGCGATAGACGCTGGCACCACCTGGTGGGAAGGTGATTTATTCCGCGGCTCACCGGACTGGCACAAGCTGCACAACTTTCCGAAACCACGCTTAAGCCCGGAAGAACAGGCTTTCCTCGACGGCCCCTGTGAAGAGTTGCTGCGCATGGTGGACGACTGGCACATTACGCATGAACGTGCCGACATCCCGCCCCAGGTCTATCAGTTCCTGAAAGACAATGGCTTCTTTGCCATGATCATCAAAAAAGAATACGGTGGTCTGGAATTCTCTGCCTATGCCCAGTCTTGTGTGCTGCAAAAACTGACCAGCAAGAGCATGATACTGTCGAGTACCGTCGGTGTGCCTAATTCGTTAGGCCCTGGCGAGTTGTTGCAACATTATGGTACCAAAGAGCAGCAGGACTACTACCTGCCGCGTCTGGCCAAAGGCCTGGAAATCCCTTGTTTCGCGCTGACCAGCCCGGAGGCGGGTTCAGATGCTGGTGCTATCCCTGATGTTGGTGTGGTCTGTAAAGGCCAGTGGGAAGGCAAAGAAGTGCTGGGCATGCGTTTAACCTGGAACAAACGTTACATCACGCTGGCGCCTATCGCTACCGTGTTAGGCCTGGCTTTTAAACTGCAAGACCCGGACAAACTGCTGGGTGATAAAGAAGATTTAGGCATTACCTGTGCGCTGATCCCAACCAGCACCCCAGGTGTGAAAATCGGCAACCGCCACTTCCCGCTGAATGTGCCGTTCCAAAACGGTCCGACACAAGGCAAGGACGTCTTCGTACCGCTGGATTACATCATCGGTGGCCCGAAGATGGCCGGTCAGGGCTGGCGTATGCTGGTGGAATGTCTGTCCGTAGGCCGCGCTATCACGCTGCCATCCAACAGCACTGGCGGTATTAAAGCAGCTGCGCTGCTGACCGGTGCGTACGCCCGTATCCGTCGTCAGTTCAAACTGCCTATCGGCAAAATGGAAGGTATTGAAGAAGCACTGGCCCGTCTGGGCGGTTACGCTTATATGTCAGAAGCGTCCACCACCATGTCGGTCGGTTCCATTGACCTGGGCGAAAAACCTTCGGTGGTATCGGCTATTACCAAATTCCATATGACTGAACGCATGCGTCAGGCCATTATCGATGCGATGGATATCCACGGTGGTAAAGGCATCTGTATGGGCCCGAACAACTACCTGGCCCGCGGTTACCAGGGTGCTCCAGTAGCCATTACGGTGGAAGGTGCCAATATTCTGACCCGCAATATGATTATCTACGGTCAGGGCGCTATTCGTTGCCATCCGTTTGTGCTGGCTGAATTACAGGCGGCTGGCCTGGACGATGAGCGTGCTGCTGTCACCGCCTTTGATCGTGCCTTGTTTGGCCATATTGGTTTTGCCATCAGCAACTTCTTCCGTTCTGTCTGGTTGGGTCTGACCAATGCGGCCTTCTCACAAAGCCCATACAATGACGCCACAGCCCGTTACTACAAACAGATGAACCGCTTCAGTGCAGCACTGGCGCTGATGTCAGACGTAGCTATGGGAACCTTAGGCGGCGATTTAAAACGCCGTGAGCGTATCTCTGCCCGTTTGGGTGACATTCTGAGCATGCTCTATATCACGTCAGCCGTATTAAAACGCTTTAACGATGACGGTCGTCCGGCGCAGGATCTGCCTTGTGTGCAGTGGGCCTGTGAGGACAATCTGTACAAAGCGCAGCAGGCTTTGGACGAGCTGATGGATAACTTCCCGAACCGCGCCGTCGGTGTGGTACTGGGTAAATTGCTGTTCCCATGGGGCCGTCGTTTACGTAAACCTTCGGATCAGCTGGATCATCAGGTTGCCCGCATTATGCAAACGCCTTGTGAAGCCCGTTCACGTCTGGCGACAGGTGTCTACCTGACAGTTGAACCAAACAACCAGATTGGTCTGATTGAAAAAGCACTGACGGACATCCTGGCTGCCGAGCCGCTGTTTGATAAAGTAGCGCAGGCTGCTGGCAAACGTCTGCCCTTCTACCGTTTGAATGAAGTGGCGGAATTGGGCCTGTCGTTAGGTGTCATTACCGAGCAGGAAGCAGAAAAGCTGCGTGTTGCGGAACAAGGCCGCCTGCATACCATTAATGTCGATGATTTTGAACCGACCTATCTGGCCGCAGATAAATCCTTGTTTGCAGAAACTGCAAAGTCGTCTTCTGCAGCCGCCTGAACCGGCACAGCTCTGACTGAAAAGCCTGCCTGAGTGCAGGCTTTTTTTTGCCTGCTAACCAGCAAACATAAACAATGCACCGCAGGCGGTCAGCAGAGAGTCAATGAAACAGCAAGATAAAAGCGATGCGAAACGCAGAAAACAAAAAAACCGCTAAAGCGGCTTCTGAAAAGAGATGGTCGGTGATGCAAGATTCGAACTTGCGACCCCTTGGACCCAAACCAAGTGCGCTACCAAGCTGCGCTAATCACCGACGTATTTTGTAAAGCTAGATGGGGTGGCTGATGGGGCTCGAACCCACGACAACCGGAATCACAATCCGGGACTCTACCAACTGAGCTACAGCCACCACGGTAGAACTTCTGTTGTTGCAATGGCGCGCCCGATAGGACTCGAACCTATGACCCACGGCTTAGAAGGCCGTTGCTCTATCCAGCTGAGCTACGGGCGCCAACTCGAGGCCGCGAGGCTCTCTAAGATGGTCGGTGATGCAAGATTCGAACTTGCGACCCCTTGGACCCAAACCAAGTGCGCTACCAAGCTGCGCTAATCACCGACATCGTTACACTACTGCAACGGGGCGGAATATTACAGCCCGGCTGCAGGAGCGTCAAACCTTTTTTTGCCGCGCCAAGACTGATTGCTCATAATTTAAACCTTCTGGCGCTTTCGCTGAAATTAGCCGCACTCAAAGCCATTTTTTTAAACAATTTCTGGCACTTATTCAGTCCGGTTCAGGATTCAGGTTGGCCTGCTCCGCTCTGCTGTGCGACAATTAGCGCCCATCAGATCCAGCAACTAAATGAGTAATCCGATGGCAGCACAAATCATTGATGGCAAGGCAGTTGCCCAATCCACCCGCAACCAGGTTGCAGCACGGGTCCAGCAACGTCTGGCCGCTGGCAAACGCGCCCCAGGCCTGGCTGTTGTGTTGGTAGGGCTGGATGCCGCTTCTCAGGTCTACGTAGGCAGCAAACGCAAGGCCTGCGAGGAAGTAGGCTTTGAATCCTTTTCTTATGACCTGCCTGCCAGTACCAGCCAACAGGATTTAATGGCATTGATTGACACCTTGAATGCCGACCCAAAAGTCGACGGTATTCTGGTGCAATTGCCGTTGCCGGCAGGTCTGGATGCTTCCGCCATTCTGGAACGCATTAACCCGCTGAAAGACGTTGATGGTTTTCATCCATACAATATTGGCCGTTTGGCACAACGCATGCCTGCGCTGCGCCCTTGCACACCGAAAGGCATTATTAAGCTGCTGCAAAGCACCGGGGTGCAAATTCGCGGTATGGATGCGGTTGTCGTCGGCGCATCCAATATTGTCGGTCGTCCCATGGCGCTGGAACTGCTGCTGGCGGGCTGCACCACCACCGTCTGCCATAAATTCACCAAAAATCTGGAACAGCAAGTGCGCCGCGCAGATTTGTTGGTGGTGGCCGTGGGTAAAGCTGAATTTATCCCTGGCGACTGGATTAAACCGGGCGCCATAGTGATTGACGTGGGTATTAACCGTCTGGACAGCGGTAAGCTGGTCGGTGATGTGCAATTTGACAAAGCAGCTGAACAGGCCCGTTTTATCACGCCTGTACCTGGTGGGGTCGGCCCTATGACAGTAGCTTGCCTGATTGAAAATACCCTGGAAGCCTGCGAGCAGTTCCACGATCAGGCTTAGCCGTCACGGATTATAAAAAAGGGCCATTTGGCCCTTTTTTATTTAGCTCAAGCAGCTTTCAACCGATACTTCTGATGCGCCAGCAGCAGCGCAATCAGGCTGATCAGTGCCACTGCTGCCCCTATGGCTTTGCTGTAATGCGCAGGCAGCGCAAAACCTATAGGAGCAGTGGCAATATAAGCCACAGTAATAGCAGTGCCTATCACAGCCGGAATACTGGCAATCCAATGAAAGGTACCGCGGTCAAACAGGTATTTAGTTGCCAGCCACAAGACGCTGGTGGAGAGCAACATGTTGGAGAAGGCGAAGTAGCGCCAGATCAACGAGAAATCCAGCAAGGTCATCAGGTAAGCGACAAACAGAATAGGCACCGCCAGCAACAGGCGGTTACGCACGCTTTGTGGAATAGCAAAGGCATCCACTATGGTCAGACGCAAGGCACGAAACGCCGTATCACCCGACGTAATAGGGAAAGCTGCGACCGCCAGCACCGCCATCACGCCCCCCAGAACGCCCAGATAGCTGGTCGAAATATGGTTGACCACTAAACCCGGGCCCCCCTGATCCAGCATGGCTTTGAGCTCGACATAACCGCCCGGGAAGGCAGAAATACCGGCCAGAGCCCAGACACAGGCCACAATACCTTCACACATCATGGCACCGTAAAACACCGGACGGGCGTATTTTTCATTGGTCAGACAGCGGGCAATAATAGGCGACTGGGTGGAATGAAAACCACTGATCGCACCACAGGTAATGGTCAGGAACAACAGAGGCCACACCGGCAAGCCATCCGGATTCGGCTGCAACAGCTCATGTTCCTGATGACTATGGGTGAAATAGGCAAACACATCCTGCACCTGCGGCAGATGTGGCGCTTCCAGCAGCAAGGCACCGGCTATCAGCGTGGTCATGACGATCATCAGACCGCCAAAAAACGGATAGAGACGCGCAATAATTTTGTCCACCGGCAACAAGGTCGCCAGAAAGTAATAAAACAAAATGGCCAGAACCCAGAAGGTGTTGTTTTCCAGGATAGTGCCATCAAAGACACTCAGGTTCGCCAGTAAACCGGCCGGGCTCATAATAAACACCACACCGACGAAAAACAGCAACATGGCCGTGAACACCAGCATCAAACCTTTAAACACCACATTGTAATAGTGGCGGGCTATCTCAGGCAGGCTTTTACCATCTTCCTTCAGGCTCATCACTCCTGAGAAGTAGTCATGCACAGCACCACCAATGATGTTGCCAATAACAATCCAGACCAGCGCCACCGGCCCATACAAAGCCCCCAGGATAGGCCCAAAAATAGGACCTACCCCAGCGACATTCAGAAACTGAATTAAAAATGCCCGGGTTGGGCTCAGGGCCACATAATCCACACCTTCGCTGAAGCGTTGTTGTGGTGTGGCAGCGGATGGATCTATCCCCGCCTGTTTCTCGACAAAAGGGCTGTAAAATTTATAACCCAGCGCAAGAATGGCAAGGCATAGAAAGAAGATCAGCATAAGGTACTGTCCTGTCTGGCTTTTATTGACAGACTCTATCCTAACAGGACAACAATAAACACCCAATTAGCCAATGGTCGGATCTGGAAGGCAAGCAAGGCGGAAAGCGTTACAGCTTCCCGCTCAGCACCAACCCTGCCAATGCAGAAAACACCAGCATAAAGACCCCGCTGTAAAACAGCGCATTCAAGGCTTTAGGAGCCGCAGCCAGCGTTGTTTTGCCTTTGAGCACATCCCAATAGATGTCGGGCTGCAGCGCAAACACCAAAGCAATCAGCATCACGCCGGTCAAACGGCTGTACTCCAGTTGTGTCAGGCTGGCATTGTAAGTGCCCAGTCCCAGTACAAGGAGTGCAGCGCATACGGCTGCAGCAGACAACAGCCGCAGCCATAACGGGGCTTTTTCAGAAGGAAGTAACGCCATAATTGGCATCCACCAGTTCGCTGGTTTTCAGCTCAGACACCTGCGGCTGGCTGTTAAACCATGCAGTTACAGCGGCAATGTCTTCCACAGTGGCAGAGCCGTAACGGTGGGCTGACCAGATAAAAGCTTCAAACTGAGTGTTATCCCCACCACCGGCCATCACCAGATCACGTTGTTCAACCTGGCCAATCACGTTTTCCAGAAATGCACTGAAAGCATGTTCATCAGCCAAAGCCAACTTACAGGACAACATAAAACCATATTCAGCAAACTCACCCAGATACAGCTTTTTTTGTAAACGACGGCTTTTCACTTTAGACACACTAAACTCCTTAGTCCCAATTCAATCGATGCGCGATCCTGAAGGCTGGACGCCACAGATTCAAGTTATTTTTCTGCACGGCCCCGGTACTGACAGACAAACATCTGCACATTGCTTCGGATGATTTGCGCACGCTTGGCGCTGTAATCGTGCATCTGGAACACCACGGGCCAGAAGGCAAACGCCTTGCATAACCCCCAGAACTGGGTCTCCGCCATTCTCAGGTCATCAATCTGTAACACCCCGGCCTGATGCGCCTGAGCCAGAAAGCGGCTTAAGCCTTTCTCTTTTTCCGACACCTGCTGGATCATTTGTTCAATCAGTTGCGGCTGACGAATATACTCCGCCAGCAGCACCCTGGCCTTCTCGATAAAATCAGCCTGAGAGTACAATTGCCACATGGCTTCGGTGATGTTTTCCAGCTGCACCACAATGTCTGTTGCCGGATCATACTCCACATTGGTGACGTCTTTACTGAGTTGCCAGAACGACTCCGTCACCGCCTGAAACAAGGCCTCTTTGCTTTCAAAGTGGTTGTACACAGTGCGTTTGGACACCGCCGCCCGCTCAGCAATGGCATCCATACTGGCACCGGCAAAACTTTTTTCTTTAAATTCAGCCAAGGCCGCTTTATGAATGTCCAGACGCTTTTGCTCTGAACGACTGAGTTTCTCCACCTGACTGACTCCGTAAAACCTAATCTGAAAAAAATTTTACACTACTGAGTTTACTTTTTCATGGCTTTTATTAAACTACACCGTGTAGTTTACTTTAATCTTCATCTCAGGAGCCCATATGAACAGCCAGACAGCTCACCCGATCCGTGTTCAGGCCGACACTCAGGACAAAACCCCCTGGGTTCGCATTTTATGGCGCTACCTGAGCCAGAAGGTGGCGGACAAAACCCCAAGCCAGGCCTTGCCGGTGCAACAGCCCGATTTATCAGGCAAAGACAATCTGGTGATACGTCTGAGCCACAGCACAGTACTGCTGCGTCTTGACGGCCAGTACCTGCTGCTGGACCCGGTTTTTTCAGAGCGGGCCTCTCCCCTGTCGTTTGCGGGCCCAAAACGCTTCCATCCGTTGCCGATGCAGATCAGCGACTTGCCGGAAATGTCAGCCGTGCTGATCAGCCATGACCATTATGATCATCTGGATAAAAAGTCAGTGCAGCAACTGGACGCCAAAAGCCGTTGTTTTATTGTGCCGCCTGGGGTGGACCAGCATTTAATCCGCTTTGGTATTGCTGCCGATAAAATCCGCGTGCTGGACTGGTGGGAACAGACCCAACTGGGCAGTCTGACCATTCACGCCACGCCAGCCCAGCATTTTTCCGGCCGCGGTTTCTGGGATAAAAACCAGACCTGCTGGGCTTCTTTTGTGGTGGAGTCGAGCCAACAACGGATCTTCTACAGTGGCGACAGTGGGTATTTCAATGGCTTCGCCCAGATTGGCCGGCGTTTTGGCCCTATTGATTTAGCCCTGATTGAAACCGGCGCTTACGACGAGCTGTGGCCTGATGTGCATATGCAGCCTGAGCAGAGTTTAAGAGCGCATCTGGATTTACAGGCCAGGTACCTGATGCCCGTGCATAACAGCAGTTTTGATCTGGCCATGCATGCCTGGTACGAACCGCTGGAACGGCTGGCGCTGGCCGCCGAAGCCTACCAGGTACCGCTGGTGACCCCTGTGTTTGGCGCCGCAGTGAAACTGGCACAACTTGGTCAGCCACAGCAACCCAACCTGTATTGGTGGCGCGAGCTGATGCCATCCGGCGCGACCCTGTCGTTGGAACCGCTGTTTATCCCCGCATAAAAAACCTTCATTAACCGGGGCGGCTTTGTTAGCATAGCCGCCCTTTTTCATGTCTGGCGTCAGGTCAGAGCGCTGAAACTGAACACAAAAAGCGCAGTGAGCTGGAGCGCAGTTTTTGTGTCTCTGCCAGTCGCTGCATCCGTTGATTTAAATTGTGACAGGTCGCCTATGTGGTCTTATTTACAACAGCACTGGTTTTATAACCTGCGTGCTGACCTGCTTTGTGCCGTGCTGGTTGCACTGGCACTGATCCCGGAAGCCATTGCGTTTTCCATTATCGCCGGAGTCGATCCCAAAGTCGGCCTGTACGCCTCGTTCGCTATTGCCGTGATCACCGCCTTTGCCGGTGGCCGCCCTGCGATGATTTCTGCCGCCACAGGCGCCATGGCACTGCTGATGGTGACGCTGGTGAAAGAACATGGCCTGCAGTATCTGCTAGCCGCCACCTTGCTCTGTGGCGTGCTGCAAATTCTGTTTGGTTTATTAAAACTCGGGGAGCTGATGCGTTTTGTCTCACGCTCCGTCGTCGTTGGATTCGTCAACGCACTGGCCATTCTGATTTTTATGGCCCAGTTACCAGAGCTGACCGACGTCAGTTGGCCTGTTTATGCCATGACAGCCGCAGGTCTGGGTATTATCTATTTATTGCCTTATGTCACCAAAGCCGTGCCTTCGCCGCTGGTCTGCATTGTGGTGCTGACGGCGGTGGCTATTGGTTTTGATATAGAGATCCGCACTGTCGCCGATATGGGCGACTTACCCGACAGTCTGCCGGTTTTCCTCTGGCCACAAGTGCCGCTGAACTTTGAGACACTGCAGATTATTTTCCCTTATTCTCTGGGCCTGGCATTGGTCGGCTTACTGGAATCGCTGATGACTGCCACCATAGTGGATGACTTAACCGACACGAACAGTAACAAAAGCCGGGAATGTATTGGTCAGGGCGTTGCCAATATTGGCTCGGGCCTGATTGGCGGTATGGCTGGCTGTGCCATGATTGGTCAGTCGATGATCAACGTGAAATCAGGCGGCCGCAGCCGGTTATCCACCCTGATGGCCGGTGTCCTTTTGTTGTGTTTTGCCGTGTTTCTTGGTGACTGGGTCGGGCAGATCCCTATGGCTGCCCTAGTAGCCGTGATGATTATGGTCTCCATCAGCACCTTTAACTGGCAGTCAGTGAAAGACATGCGCAGCAACCCGCGGAGCTCCAGTTTCGTGATGCTGGTTACAGTAGCGGTGGTGGTGTATAGCCACAATCTGGCATTTGGCGTGTTCGCCGGTGTGTTACTCAGCGCCTTGTTTTTTGCTCACAAAGTCGGGCAATTGCTGGCCATACAGTCCGAGCTGAGCCCCGACGGCCAAAGCCGGCTGTATCGGGTCACAGGCCAGGTATTTTTTACATCAGCCGATGCCTTTTCTGCAGCTTTTGATTGCAAAGAAGGCCTGCCCAAAGTGCAAATCGATTTAAGTCACGCGCATTTTTGGGATGTAACGGCCGTCAGCGCGCTGGACAAGGTGGTATTGAAGTTTCGCAAAGCAGGAACTGATGCCGAGGTTTTAGGCCTGAACCAGGCCAGTGCCACTTTGGTCGATAAGTTTGCTGTTCATAATAAGCCAGAAGCCATAGAGCAACTGATGCACTGACGCCAGACAAAGGAGCCGTAATGGCTCCTTTGTTTTGCATCAATACCCTTTGACCGGGTCAAACCACAGCTCAGCGTTATCCAGGGGCGTTTCTTTGGGTAACAGGGGGTTGATCAGTTCGATACGGGTACGCCCTGCCAAATCCGCTTTATCGAGCGCCGGGCCAAAACAACGCAAAAACAATGCCTGCATACTGCCATCCTCAATGGCTGTCCTCAACCCCAGCTCTATCGCAGCGGCCAGCTCCTTATTGTCTTTCTGCACAAAAAAATACAAAGGCGCGATGTAATGCAATACCCATTTAGGTGCAACCCTCAGCCCAAGGGACTCACGCTCTGAGAGCTCGGACCAGATCTCCGTCACAGAGCGTGGGAAATAGTCCACCCGGCCGAACTTCACCATACGGAACATGCCTTCAAAATCACCACTGCCCAGCACCCTGAACTGATTCGCCTGCAACACCGGAAAATCAGGCCAGTCACTGCCTTGAATCGCCAATAACCGGTGCAGTTGTTCACTGGTCAGCTCCTCAAACTCATGGAGCCGGTCCGGCACTATGACCAGAAGACGCCAGCCCAGCAGACCCCGGTCAATAGGAATACGGATGGGCCTGAGCTGCTGTTCACGTTCGGGGCTGGTCATGGTCCAGAGCACATCTATGCCCTGCGCTTTACTCACCTGGCGCAAGGTACGATGCTGAGTCATCACTGAGGCACTGGGGAGCGCCCGGTAATCCGCGCCGGATTTTTCAAGCGCCAGTTTCAGTAAGGCCACCGGATAGTCGCCACGCTCATCGGAGGATAAAGTTTCAGGCCAGGCATAAACCACCGGCGTGGCTGCCACAGACTGGAATGAAAACACGAACATCAATTGAAGTAACAGGATGGAGCCGATGCGCATAATGAACCTTGCCTGTTCCGTCCCCAAAGCGCGGACTGTTGTCTCAGTCTAGTTAAAATAAAGACAACAGCCAGCCATTTATCCCGTTTTATCAGCCACCTAACCAGCCTTTCAGTTTGTCTTTCACTTTGTCTTCAATTTTTTGTTTGGCTTTGTCTTTGGCCGCCTGACTGAGATCCGGTCTGATTTTCACATCAGACCAGGGGCCCTTGACCCGGACCGGAATGCAGAAGCCCTGGCTCTGCTGGGTGGCTCCCTGCCCTTCAATGCTGGCCACCAGACGGGGACTGAGCAGGTAATCCAGCTGCTGCGAAGGTAAATTCAGGCTGCCATGGCCGGTCAGCCGTAACAGCGGGCTTGCCAGCTGCAGGTCATCACTTTGCCCTATCCCCTGGGTGAAACGAATGCTGACTGATAATTCGGAGAAATCCGTTGCTTCCGAACTGCTGAAGTCTTGATCCAGATTCACCCCTTGTAGGTTGCCTTGCAGCGCCTGCTCAGCACTGCGCACCAGAGCGGCAATATTGGCTCCCCGGATGGCTCCGTCGGTAAATCGAAAGGCCACGGTGCCGGTTAAGCCTTCCATCAGCGCTTTCTGATGCTGACCACTGCTGGCGAGGTCGCCTTTGAGTTGACCTGTCCCCCGCAATTTATCAAAGCCTGCCGCATCGGTGAGTAATGGCTGTGCCGCGACACCGGATAAATCAAAGCTGGCCGCCAGTTGATAAGGGGTCGCTGCAGCATTCAGTTCCAACGCTGCGATGCCTTTGCCCTGATACGCCTGCAACTGGCTCAGTTCCAACCTGGCTTTGCCTTTATTCAGGCCTAATTTCATCTCGCTCTGACCCAGTTGAATGTCCTGAACACGTAAAGCGGCGAGTTTCAGCTGCTGGTCCAGATTGATTTGCTTCAGTGCAGATAAATCCAGTGGTGTGGTATCCCAGCCTGCAGCCGCTCCAGCCTGCGGTTCCTTAGCAGCGGGCCCTGAAGTCCCCAGGTACGGGTTCAAATTCAGCGCATTCAGCGCCAGATGACCGCTGATCCTCAGTGGTTCCATGAATTCAATGCGCTGCTCGCCGGCCAGCGTCAGTTTGTCGAGCTCCATCGTCAGGCCAGTCAGTTGCAGCTGCTGGTCGGTTAACAACAGGTCTGAACGCAAAGTAAAGGCATTCATCACCTCTGTATCTGCCTTGGTATTTATCTCAAACCAGGCCATCAGATCCCGCAACGAAGCGGCTTCCAGCGCTAATTTCCCTTGCAGATTGCGCTGATAACTGGCGTCCAGTTTCAATGCCAGCAGTTCATTATCTAACTGCAGCGCCAGACTGATTGGCTCTTTGGCCAACAGCGCCGCCAGATGATCCAGCTTCAGTTGCAGCTTTTGCGTTTTACCGCGGTAATCTGCAGCCCCCTGAATACTCAGCGGGCTCTTCAGGCTGTCAATCTCTATTTGCAATTGCAGTTTATCCAGCTTCTGTTCAGTGCCAGCCTGCATATCCACGTAACGCAGGCTGCCATCGACAATACGGATATCCCCCAGATGTAAATCCGCTATGGCTGCAGAAGCAGGCGTTTCAGTTTGGGCTGCACCGGCCGGGGCATTGGGTTCAAACAAGTGCCAGTTGGCTTTGCCAGCCGCATTTTTTTCCAGATACAAGGCTGGTTTTTCCAGTACAAACTCATCAATGCTGACAGTGCCGGACCAGAGGCTGCTCCAGTCCAGCCGCACCGTCAGTTGCTCTGCACTGAGCATAGTGCCCACCTGACTGCCTGGCTGATTGGCAAACTTCAGGCCTGTCAGCTGCAAGCCCAGCTGCGGAAACAGGGTCAGTGACGGCGTGCCATCCACCGCAATGCGGCGTCCGGTTTGTTGCTCCACCTGAGTGCTGACCTCGGCCCAGATTTTTTCCGTGGAAACAAACTGCGGTATCAGCAAGGCTGCAGCCAGAATCAACACCAGCAGAACAGCCACCAGTTTTAATGCGAATTTCATTTTTGCTCCTTGCCAATTGCATCAGAAAAGACCTAAGCATAACAGCTGCTAACTGAACCCTGGCTTTAGCTGTTGCCAGTAGGCGGCGGAAGTAAAACCAGCTAGAATGCGCGCCCTCACCATTCGGGGCCGCCTTATGAGCAGCAGTAACGCCTTATACACCGACTTGTCCGGCTATTACGATTTAATGTGTGCCGATGTCGATTACCCGGCACAAAGCCGGGCTATTCACCGGCTGCAACAGCTGTTTGGCAATGGCGGCATGCGGCATCTGGATTTAGCCTGCGGTACAGGGCCGCATATCCGGCAATTGCTGGACCTGGGCTACCAATGCCAGGGGCTGGATCTGAATGAGCCCATGCTGCAGCAAGGCCGGCAACGCTGCCCGGAAGCCTTGTTCTCGCAGGGCGATATGTGTGAGTTCAGTCTGACAGAACCTGTGGATCTGATTACCTGCTTTTTATATTCACTGCACTACTGCGCCACCTTAGAGCGGTTGCAGCGATGTATTGCACTGATCCATCAGGCACTGGCTGCGCAGGGGCTGTTTTGCTTTAACACTGTGGACAAAAACCACATCGACAACCAGTCGGTGCAACAGCACAGTGCTTTGCAGCATGGCAGCCATTTTTTATTCCAGTCCAGCTGGTATTATCCGGGCCAGGGTTCACAACAACAGCTGAAGTTATCCATTGTGCGCCGCCAGGCGGACCAGAGCGAAATCTGGCAGGACAGCCACACCATGGTCGCAACCAGCTTTGATCTGTTGCTGCACTATCTCGAGCCTTATTTTGAGGTCCATTTGCTGGAGCACGACTACCAGAAAATAGTGCCCTGGAATGGTCAGTCCGGAAACGCACTGGTCGTTTGTGTAAAAAAACAGCCTTAGCCCACCGCACCCAGCGTACTTTTCATCCGGTTCTGTTGCAGCACAGCGGCCACCTTGTCATAGTAATTTCACTAGGGCTTGTTAACGTTTCGAGATTAAATTTTGTTCGCTCTGGCGGAGTTCTGAACGCGAAATGAGGAGTGAAGTTTAGTTATTCTAAATGAGCGACGAGTGACAAAGTGCAGAGCGCCGCCAGACGAACCCGAAGGGCAGCGCCTGGCCGGTCTTTCTGCTGCGTTAGTACTCGTTTATGTAGAATAACTACATTGCACTCGCACTGCCTGGCATAAAAACCGGCCAGACTGCTGCAAAAACAACCCTGAAACGTCAACAAGCCCTACTATAAAAGCAAGGAATTCAGATGCCTGCATTCACCAGACTCTGCCATCTGCTGTTGTTATGCCTCAGTGTCAGCCTGGCCGCTGCACCTGCCCCCGAACGAACCCCATCCGCCACAGAGCGCCAGCAGGGCGATGGACCTTATAAGCGGCTGATTTTACGCGGCGTCACCTATATCAGTGGCGAAGGCGCGCCGCCTGTCGGCCCCGTGGATATGGTCATTGAAAAAGACCGTATCACCGACATTGTCACAGTGGGTAACCCTGGCGTGCCTGTGCTGACAGAAAACCGGCCTCAAGCCCAGCCTGGTGATAAAGAAATGGATTTAACCGGTATGTATGTACTGCCGGGTTTTATTGATATGCATGGTCATATAGGCGGCAGTGCCAACGGCATTCCGGCCGACTATGTGTTTAAACTCTGGCTGGCGCATGGCATTACCACAGTGCGGGAGCCCGGCAGTTTTAATGGCCTGGCCTGGACCCTGCGCCATGCCAAAGCATCGGAGCAAAACCTTATTGTCGCGCCCCGTATTGTGCCTTATGTCGGCTTTGGTCAGGGCCTGGGTAAACCCATTTTCAGTGCAGAACAGGCGCGGGATTGGGTCAAGGATGTGAAAAAAGCCGGAGCCGCAGGTATTAAATTTTTTGGGGCACCGCCCGCCATTATTGCTGCCGCCCTGGATGAAGCCAAAAAGCAACAGCTTGGTACCATGATGCACCATGCCCAGCTGAACGTGATGAGCACCAATGTGCTCGACAGCGCCCGTATGGGGCTGACGTCCATGGAGCACTGGTACGGTTTGCCCGAAGCGCTGTTTACCGGCCAGACCATTCAGAATTACCCCCTGAACTACAACTACCAGAACGAACAGGACAGATTCAGCGCTGCCGGTGAATTGTGGAAACAGGCAGCAGAACCAGGCTCTGAGAAATGGAATGCGGTACGGGATGAGCTGATTCAGCTGAACCTGACCATCAACCCGACCCTGACCATTTACGAAGCGAGCCGCGACGCCGAAGCTCAACGTAACGCACCCTGGCACCAGGACTACACCCTGCCCACCCTGACCAATTTCTTTAAACCCAACCGCTATGCCCATGGTTCTTATTGGTTCGACTGGGGCACTGAACAGGAAGTGGCCTGGCGGGAAAATTACCGCCTCTGGTTTCGTTTTTTAAATGACTTTAAAAACCATGGCGGCCGCATCACTGCAGGGTCTGACGCCGGTTACATCTACAAAATTTACGGCTTTGCTTACATTCAGGAGCTGGAGCTGCTGCGCGAGGCTGGCTTCCATCCGCTGGAAGTGATCCAGGCCGCCACCCGCAACGGTGCTGAGGCGCTGGGCATGGAACAGGACATTGGCAGTCTGCTGCCGGGTAAAAAGGCGGATCTGGTCGTGGTGGCGGAAAACCCGCTGGCCAATTTCAAAGTGCTGTTTGGCACCGGTCATTACCGGCTCAACGCCAATAACGAGCCCGAACGCAGTAAAGGGGTGAGGTACACAGTGAAAGACGGCATTGTGTATGACGCCCAGCAACTGCTGGCGGAGGTGCGCCAGATGGTGCGGCACGCCAAAGCCCAAACCAGCAAGCCATAAAGGCAAAAGGGCGGTCCATGCCGCCCTTTCCTTTCGTCCTCGCTGATTACTTCAGATCATAACGATCCGCATTCATCACCTTAACCCAGGCTTTGACAAAGTCCTGCACAAACTTGGTTTTGTTATCGTCCTGCGCATACACCTCAGCGTAAGAGCGCAGCACAGAATTGGAACCAAACACCAGGTCAACCCGGGTGGCCGTCCATTTCACCACACCGGTTTTACGTTCGACTACCTGGTACGAGTTTTTGCCTGTAGGTTTCCAGCTGAAGGCCATGTCCGTCAGATTGACAAAGAAGTCGTTACTCAGCACGCCCACCCTGTCCGTAAAGACACCATGGCTGCTGCCGCCATGGTTGGCGCCCAACACCCGCATACCACCAACCAGCACCGTCATTTCAGCGGCCGTCAGACCCATCAACTGAGTGCGGTCGAGCATCATTTCTTCCGGGCTCACCACGTAATCCTGTTTCAGCCAGTTGCGGTAGGCGTCATGCAGCGGTTCCAGCACCGCAAAGGATTCCACATCCGTCATCTCTTGCGTGGCATCACCACGACCTGGCGCAAAAGGCACTGTCACACTGACTCCGGCATCTTTGGCCGCTTTTTCCACCGCCGCACTGCCGCCCAGTACTATTAAATCGGCCAGACTGATTTTTTTGCTGAGCCCAGCCTGCAGCTGCTCCAGCACGGTCAACACCTTTTGCAGACGGGCTGGCTCGTTGCCTTCCCAGTCTTTCTGTGGAGCCAGCCGGATACGGGCCCCATTGGCACCGCCACGGTAATCCGAGCCCCGGTAAGTGCGGGCGCTGTCCCAGGCCGTTGCAACCAGCTCTGCCACCGACAAGCCTGTCGCCAGAATTTTTGCCTTCAGCTCTGCAATTTCAGCGTCGGACAAGGTGTAATTCACCGCCGGGATCGGGTCCTGCCAAATTAAATCTTCAGCCGGCACATCCGGGCCTAAATACCGGCTCTTCGGGCCCAGATCACGGTGCGTCAGTTTAAACCAGGCACGGGCAAAGACTTCTTCAAAATAGGCCTGGTCTTTATAGAAACGCTCGGAAATTTTGCGGTACTCCGGGTCCACTTTCAGCGCCATATCAGCGTCTGTCATCACCACCCTAGTACTGCCAGGGCCACCTTCCACATCCGTGGGGGTATCTTCAGGTTTCAGGTTCACCGGCTTCCACTGATGGGCACCGGCCGGGCTTTTAGTCAATTCCCAGTCGTATTCCATCAGCATTTTAAAGAAGCCGTTATCCCATTTAGTCGGGTGAGTCGTCCAGGCCCCTTCCACGCCACTGGTGACCGTATCGCGGCCAATACCGCGGCTTTGCCTGTTCACCCAACCGAAACCTTGCTCTTCAATAGCGGCGGCTTCCGGCTCAGGGCCCAAATTGGCCGCATTGCCATTGCCGTGAGCTTTACCAACTGTATGGCCACCGGCCGTTAACGCCACTGTTTCTTCGTCGTTCATCGCCATACGGGCAAAAGTCACCCGCATATCCTGAGCTGTTTTTAACGGATCCGGGGTGCCGTCCACCCCTTCAGGGTTCACGTAAATCAGACCCATCATCACGGCGGCCAAGGGGTTTTCCAGATCACGCTGTCCAGAATAACGGCTGCCTTCGCCACCGCTTTTCGCCAGCCACTGTTTTTCCGAGCCCCAATAAATATCTTTTTCCGGATGCCAGACATCTTCGCGGCCTCCGGCAAAACCGAAGGTTTTAAAACCCATCGACTCATAAGCCATATTGCCAGCCAGGATCATCAGGTCGGCCCAGGACAGTTTATTGCCGTATTTTTTCTTGATGGGCCATAACAAACGGCGGGCTTTATCCAGGTTACCGTTGTCCGGCCAGCTGTTCAGAGGGGCAAAACGCTGAGTACCAGTGCCACCACCACCGCGGCCATCCGCAATGCGGTAAGTACCGGCACTGTGCCAGGCCATGCGGATCATTAAACCACCATAATGGCCCCAGTCGGCCGGCCACCAGTCCTGTGACACCGTCATTAAGGCTTTTAAATCGGCTTTGACTGCGGCCAAATCCAACGACGCAAAAGCTTTGGCGTAGTTAAAATCCGGGTCCATAGGGTTGGTTTTACTGTCGTGCTGATGCAGGATGTCCAGATTCAGCGCATTAGGCCACCACTGCTCTGAAGCATTAGCCGTCACTGTTTTAGCGCCATGAGCGAACGGACAGGTTCCGGTAGATTTATCCATCAATACTTTCCTCATCGTTGAGATCACGTTAGTCAGGGTCTGGTTCGCCCCTTGGGTGCTATAAACCTTAGCCCCTTTTTTTGACAACAGAAAGAAAGTTAAATGAACAGCCCTAATCGATTTTATTGATATAAAACAGGATTATCCTTCTATCTTCAATGGCCATTTGGAATGTCTGAGCTGTCGCCAGACCAGCCGCTTGCATCCTTTCTATTTATGGTATACAAGTTACTATGCAATACATAGTAACTTGTATCACTGAGTATCAACCATGACAGATACAGACAAAAATTCTGACAAATGGGAAGCCCAGTTGCGTAAAGGGACCTTGGAACTGGTCATTCTGGCCCTGTTGCAACAGCGCACTTTGTACGGGCTGGAGCTGTTGAAACAACTGCAACAGTACAGATCCACAGCCATCAGTGAAGGCACCCTATACCCCTTGCTGGACAGACTGAAACGGGATGACCTGATCGACGCTGTCTGGGTGCAGGAACATGACACCAGACCACGTAAGTATTACAGCCTGGCCCCTGCTGGCGTCGAGCGGCTGGCCGCCCTGCTCCAGCTGTGGCGCCAATCCGTGGCCGACATTGAGCAGTTGTTGTCGCCTGTCTGTATCCCCTCAGCTGAGTGAAGGAGAAACTTAGATGCAAACCCATACCACAGTGCAACAGTACCTGCAGCAACTTGAGCTGTACCTTTCCCGACTGAGCCATCAGGAACGCAACGATGTGCTGCGGGAAATAGAAAGCCATTTGTTTGATGTGCTGGAGACCCAACCGGAGACAGATATCCACACAGTGCTGCAAGGCTTTGGTTCACCCCGCGAGCTGGCGGCGCATTATGTTGCCCACCTGACGACAGGAGCTCCACTGCCAACAGGCTTTAAAGCCATGACAAAGGTAAAACGGGGCGTCACCTACAGCCTGTATTTTTCAATGGCTGTATTTGGTGGTGTGGTCGCCATCAGTCTTTTGATCACAGCTCTGGCTAAACTGTTTTGGCCAGAGCATGTCGGGGTCTGGTCGGAATCGGCAGGTGAAGCCGTGACCCTGGGCATTATGGCCGACCCCAAACCAGCAGAGCTGGAAGTACTGGGGTTTGCGTTGGTGCCCGTCGCGGCTATCGCCAGCCTTGCGGTGTTCTGGCTTACCCGAAAGGTACTACAGGTGCTGAAAAAGCAACTTTAATCGTCGTCCTGCCACAGCTCATCGTCTTCGGCCAGCTGTTGCAGCAGTTCAGCCTGGCGTTTGAGCTGCCGGGCGCGGTCTGCCAGATCACCAGGCACCACCGGGCTGCCTTGCCAGTCTTGCCCTTTAACGGCACCGGCCGCCAAAGCGGCCCATTTTTTCGCAAAAGCCTGCAAAGCTTCACGGGGCTCCGCCAGATCTGTGGCAGGTAAATGATCAAAAGGCACAGGCTGGGGCTGCGTGCCACTGCTGTCCCCGGCCAGGATCCAGTGCCCGACAAAACCTGGATCGTCCGGGTCTTCCACCGCCCATAAGCTCAGATAAGGCGCACAGTCCCACTCGGGCCAGTCGCAAATTTCGCCGTGCTGAATTTGTTGTGTTGTGACATAAGCCACCACAGCCGGGTAGAGCTGCTCACACCAGGCCCAGTCGTCGGTTTCATCCAGTTGCATATCAGTGTTACTCAGAAGTGTTCAAGGCAGCATTGTCGGTAAGTCGGGCGTCAGCGGCAAGAAAAATAATACCGGAAAAAAAATGTCAGAAAAAAGCCCCGGGAGCCGGGGCTGATCACGATTGAGTTATTGCGCGACACAACCGCAGACAGAACCAGCGCTGCTGTTGATATTGGTCCACTGGCCGTTCCATTTCAGATTACTGGCCGCATTGGGGCAAACGCCTGGATTGGCTGTGGTGCCCTGACAAATGCCCTGAGCGGCGCTGTTGCTGCCAATGGGAGTTGTTGAGGTCACATCAATGGCTTCCCCTTTGCCTATGACGATATCCAAAAAGGTATGGCTCAGATTCTGACTGGTGATATTGTTATTCACCGTCTGGCCTGTGCCGACAAAGTTGTGGCAGCCAAAGCAGTTACTGGCAAAACTGGCGCTGTTCAGATTCACATGCTGAAAAGTGGTTTCAGCCACCGTATTAGCCAGACGTAAGGAACCCCGCTCATTTGGCACCCCCTGCCCACCAGAGCTTTGGGCAATATTACTGACCCACAACGCCCCCACGTTAAAGTACTTGCTTAACACGGCCATACCGGCGGGCACCGAACTGCCACTGAGCAACGTATCCAGGCCACTGTTTTGTGCAGTAATAGCGGCCAGATTCTGATCCGCTTTTAAATCCCCTGACCCTGTGCCGTACGGAAACACCCGGCAGATATTGGTCGGGGTGCCTGTTGGGGCTGTCTGGTTTTCCGGAGGATTATTAAAGTTGCAGTTCAGCTTGGGATCGGTCAGCGAACCAGTCAGACCAGCAGCACAACTCTGGCTGGCAAAGGTCCACTGCGAGTTGGCAGGAACCAGTTGAGGCTCACAGTCTGGTGAGTTTTGTTGGTGCTCAAAGGTGGCCCAGATAAATTCCGGATGATCCGGGGTGGCAATGGCAATATGCATACCGACCAAACCTAAGGTTTGAGGCTGCCCACTGATCGTCAGTGGTTGAGTGACAAAATTGCCGCTGCTGATTTCAGAAGCTGACAACACTTTCCAGGCCGCTTTAATTTCGGTGGTGCCACCGGGAAAGTTAATCAGGTTTTGTTTTTGCAGCTCAACAGCGCTGCCAGATAAGTTACACATGGCTTTGTTAAAACGCACATCGTAATACACCACATTGCCGTCCTGTGCATAAATGGTGGCACCATCACCGGCCTGTTCGGTCGAAATGGAGGTGCTGTCCGCTTTATCCAGGCTGGTGCGTAAAGTCGGCCCTGTCACCGTCGCGTCACAGGAATTGGCCGGATTGCCCTGGTTGTCAAATTCCAGCACGGCGTATTGGCTGGGGTCCATAAAATTGCGTTGGCCCTGGCTATTTTGCGACATCAGGTATAAATAGGCTTGCGTCGAAAACTGGTAGAAATCGCAAAAGGTTGAATCGCCGGGTCCGGCACTTTGTTTGACTTCTGTTGGCATTGAGGGACTGCTCAGCCAGCTTGGGTCCACAGGGCAACTGGTATCAGCCATGGCTGGAGCACAAAATCCAGCCAGCAATAAGCTGGCACCAACAAGGGTTCTGGTGGTATTCATAGCAGGTGTTCCTTCCTTTTCATTGTTGTGAAAACAGACAATGCAACCGGCAGCCCATCCACCAATCGATTTTCTGTTTTAGATACACTAGTTGATGTTATCCAAATTTGAAACTAAATGAAAAAAAAGAAACTTAGAATCATCTAATTCAACGACGATCAGCCTGTCAAACGGGCCTGCTTCAGTGCGTATCGGACCCACATAAAACAGCTGCCTGGCTTGAATTGAATGGGTTCTCCACCCACTATGAAGAAAGAGCCATTGGCTTCAACAGGAACCTGACCATGAACTACCGGATTGAACATGACTCCATGGGCGCGTTGGAAGTGCCTGCAGATGCCTTGTATCAGGCTCAGACCCAACGGGCCGTACAGAATTTCCAACTGCACCCGGCCAGCCTGCCACTGCCTTTTATCCGCGCTTTGTTACTGATCAAACAAGCCGCAGCCCTTGCCAATGCGGAGCTTGGCTTATTAACGGCCCGCCAGAGTGATGCCATCGTCAAAGCGACCGAAGCCCAATTGGAACACACAGACCTCAGGCAATATCCGGTGGGTGTCTATCAGACCGGCTCCGGCACCAGCTCGAATATGAACGTCAATGAAGTGCTGGCCACAGTGGCAAGCCGTATAGCCGCTGAAAAAATCCACCCGAACGACCATGTGAATTTAGGCCAGAGCAGCAACGATACCATTCCAACCGCCATTCATGTCAGTGCCGCCTTAGCCATCAGCGGTGATTTATTGCCTGCGCTGGTTCAGTTGCAACAGGCACTGAACCAGCTGTCGGAGCAACAAGGTCATATTCTGAAAACCGGCCGCACCCATCTGATGGATGCCATGCCACTGCGTTTTGCCCAGGTGTTCAGCGGCTGGCAGGCTCAACTCAGCCACGCTGAACAACAACTGCAAGCGCAGTTGCCACATTTGCAGCACCTGGCCCAAGGCGGCACCGCTATTGGCACAGGCGTCAATGCCCATCCGGATTTTGCCCCGGCTTTTGCCAAAGCGCTGAGTCAACAAACCGGCCTGGCTTTTACCCCAAGCCCGAATTTCTTTTTCAGCCTGAGCACACAGGATGTGGCTGTGGCGACGTCCGGCGCCTTAAAAACCCTGGCGGTGGCGCTGCTGAAAATTGCCAACGATTTACGCTGGATGAACTCAGGCCCACTGGCAGGCCTGGCTGAAATTGAACTGCCTGCGCTGCAACCGGGCTCGTCCATTATGCCGGGCAAAGTGAACCCAGTGATCCCGGAAGCTGTGGCTATGGCGTCTGCCCAGGTGATAGGCCACGACAGCGCTATTACCATTGCAGGCCAGTCCGGTAACTTTGAGTTGAATGTGATGTTGCCTCTGGTGGCAGCCAACCTGCTCGACAGCATCAGTTTGTTGTCGGGCAGTCTGAGATCCCTGGCGGAAAAAGCCATAGTTGGCCTGAAAGTGCGGGCCGACACCACGGCCAAAGCGCTGGCGCGTAACCCCATTCTGGTCACCGCATTGAACCCGGTGATTGGTTATGAAAAAGCCGCAGCTATCGCCAAACAGGCGTACCAGCAGCAACGACCTGTGCTGGAGGTGGCGCTGGAACACACTGACTTCACTGAAGAGCAGCTGAAAGCACTGCTGGACCCGGCCCGGCTGGCCAACTAAGCGCAGAAACAAGACCAAACCCGCTGCTGCAGCGGGCTTTTTTTATCCGGCCGCCTGCACCACTTTTTGTTGCCCCAGCCGCCAGATGGCGTAACTGAACGCCAGGCTCAGCACCAGCATAAACAGGCTGGCCCACAACCATTTGCCTTCCGACGGGTTGTAAAACAGAAAGTAACCCAGCTGGGCCAGATTCAGGATGGCGATGCCTTTGAGCATCAGCTCTTTGTTTACCTTCGCCAGCACCAGCGCACCAAAAGGCGCCATAAAGAGCACCACAGGGTAAGCACAAAGCCAGGTCTGAATTTGATAACCGCTCAGTTGCTGTTCAACCAGACCGCGCCAGATAAAACCTGACACACTGATCGCCGCCATCAGCATGATGGCCAGCTGGGTTGCACGTTTTTCCTGCATCCGGAACAGTGTCACCAGCAAGGTGTACAGAATAATGTCTGCCCCTGTGCCAAACAGGCTGGCACACATGCCTCCAGCCACCAACACCATCAGCAGCAATCCCCATTCATAGCCTTTGGGAGTACGCAGTTCAGCCTGGCAACCCCGGTGTTTCCCCAGACTGTACACCAGTGCAAAGGCAGTGATCAGGCTTAAAAACAGCGCCTGAATAATGTACACCGGCAGTTGCTGCAACAGCTGCATACCCAACACAAAACCGGCAAAACAAGTTGGGATCATCCACAGCAGTGGCTTAAACACCCGCCGGTCCGGCGTGCTGCACAAAATAAAAATACTGGCGCTGGTCATGCCAATGCTCTGGATCATCAGGCTGAAATCCCGCGCCATCACACGGTCAATCTGCAAAAAAATATTCAGCACAGGAAACGCCACAGCGCCACCGCCTTCAGGGGTGGAACCCGCCACAAAAGCGCCCACCACCATAATGGCCGGGTAAAACCAGTGGTCCGCCAAAAAAGCCAGATCGTTAAAACGAAAGAACAGCCCCAGCCATACCAGCAAAGCAGCGACAAACCAAAAACGGAACCAGGGGTAAAGAAACATGCAAAAGTCTCCTGAAAGGGCTTCCAGTGTTATACCTGTTTCGCCTGAAACTGAACAGCCACTGCGGCAAATTTTGCGGGCCCCTTCATCGGACGTATTTCGCCGTGTCCTGGCAGCTTCAGCGTGATTTCCCCCCGGTTTGAGTTTTATACTACCGGCTTTTCACCCCCAGAGCTGTCTGAATGAACGCCCCTGCCCAGCACACCTCAGGCTTTGATGCCACAAAAACCATTTTGCCTGTCGTGGCAGCCGTCAGTTTTGTGCACCTGCTAAACGACTTGATACAGGCCATTCTGCCGTCGATTTACCCTTTGCTGAAAACCGAATACGACCTGAGTTTTGCCCAGATTGGCCTAATTACGCTGTGTTTCCAGCTGATGGCGTCCATGCTGCAGCCTGCGGTCGGCCTCTACACGGACAAACACCCCAAGCCTTATTTATTGCCAACCGGTATGGTATTTACCTTAGTGGGCCTGGTATTGCTGGCCCTGAGCAGCAGCTTTGCAGGCTTGCTGGTGGCGTCTGCGCTGATTGGCATGGGGTCGTCCACTTTTCATCCGGAAGCCTCGCGGGTGGCCCGTATGGCCAGCGGCGGCCGTTTTGGTTTTGCCCAGTCGTTTTTTCAGGTGGGAGGAAATACTGGCTCTGCCTTCGGCCCTTTATTGGCGGCCGCCATTATTCTGCCGCGTGGGCTGGATGCCATTTTGTGGTTTACTCTGTTTGCCATTTTGGGTATTGCGGTGCTCAGTGCGGTCAGCCGCTGGACCATCCGCTCTGGTGCCAGCTTAAAAGGCAGCAAAAAACAGCCCCATTTCAGCCATTTAACTTCGGCTCAGGTGAAAGGCGCCTTGCTGGTACTGGCTGTGCTGGTGTTCTCCAAATACATCTATATGGCGGCGCTGACCAATTACTACACCTTCTACCTGATAGAAAAATTTGCCCTGTCGGTGGCCGATGCGCAGCTGTATCTGTTTGTGTTTCTGGCCTCTGTCGCTTTCGGGACTTTCGTCGGCGGCCCTGTCGGCGACAAAATCGGCCGTAAAGCGGTGATCTGGATTTCTATTCTTGGCGCTGCACCATTCACCTTACTGTTGCCTTACTGCAACCTGGCCTGGACAGCCGTGCTGTCCGTGCTGATTGGTCTGGTGTTGTCCTCGGCATTTTCCGCCATTATTGTGCTGGCGCAGGAACTGGTGCCACATAAAATTGGCCTGGTCTCCGGCATCTTTTTCGGCCTGATGTTTGGAATCAGTGGTATTGCAGCTGCGGGCCTGGGCGCCTGGGCCGATCACTCATCCATAGTGCAGGTGGTGGATTATTGCGCTTATTTACCTCTGCTTGGCATCATCACTGCCCTGCTGCCCACAATGCGGAACCGCTGACGCCCCCCAGTCCGCCTCCCAACACAGCAGGTACAACCCAAAGCGCTCCGACGGACAGGGCGCCGGGCCCCTGCCCTTGAAATTCTCGGATTGAAAAGTTACAACAGACCAGACAGTGTTCAGGGAGGTTCAAATGGCAGTCCGTTTTTTAACCACAGCAATGGCGCTTGTATTGTGTCTGGTCCAGTCCATCACCCAGGCAGCGCCTGCACTTCAGGCTGGCGCTGTGGCGTCACCGGATCGTTATGGTGCTGACGTCGCGGAGCAAATCCTGCGTCAGGGTGGCAATGCGGTCGACGCCGCCATAGCCACTGCCTTTACCCTGGCCGTAACCTACCCGGAAGCCGGCAATATAGGGGGTGGCGGCTTTATGCTGATCTGGTTCAAGGGCCAGCCCTACTTCCTCGATTACCGCGAAACCGCGCCGGCCGCTGCCCACCGCGATATGTACCTGAATGCCGACAAACAGGTGATTAAAGATTTAAGCCTGATTGGTCATCAAGCCAGCGGAGTGCCCGGCACTGTGATGGGTTTATGGCTGGCGCATCAGAAATTTGGCAGCCTGCCGTGGAAACAACTGCTGGCGCCAGCCATTGCTTACGCCCAACAGGGCTTTATCGTCGCCGAAAATCAGTATCAGTACCGCGCTGATCTGTTGCAGCAACTGCAGGGGAAAACCAATTTCGCCGCCTATTTTGGCAGCATGAAGGCGGGACAGACCTTTAAGCAACCGGAGCTGGCGCAAACCCTGAGCCGGATTGCCGACCAGGGGCCGGACGATTTTTACAAAGGCAAAACTGCTCAACTGCTGGTGGCCGAAATGCAGCGCGGTGGCGGCCTGATCAGCATGGCCGACTTAGCCGCTTACAGGGCTGGCTGGCGGGACGCTTTGCAAATGCCATGGCAAGACAAAACCTTAATCAGCGCGCCGCCGCCAAGCTCAGGCGGCATCGCCATTGGCCAGTTGCTGGGCCTGAAACAACGCCGCCAGGCGGACTTTCAGGGAGTCGCCCATAACAGCAGCCAGTATGTGCATTTGATGGCCGAACTGGAAAAACGGGTCTATGCGGACAGGGCCCAGTATTTAGGCGACCCCGGCTTTGTCACAGTGCCGGTCGCACAACTGCTGAGCCCTGCTTACCTGGACCAACGCGCCAAAGAAATTAATCCCACCGCCATTTCGGCGACAACCCAGGTGAAACCGGGGCTGGAAGGCTACCACACCACGCATTTTTCCATTCTGGACAAAGCCGGTAATGCAGTGTCCAACACCTACACCCTGAACCTGGATTTTGGCAGCGGTGTGGTGGTCGAAGGGGCTGGTTTTTTACTGAATAACGAAATGGATGATTTTTCGGCCAAAGCCGGGGTGCCCAATGCCTTTGGCGTGGTCGGCAACGACGCCAACTCGATAGCGCCGGGCAAACGTATGTTGTCGTCGATGAGCCCCAGCCTGCTGGTCAAAAAGAACCAGGTGGAACTGGTGGTGGGTACGCCGGGTGGCTCCACCATTATCACCTCAGTGTTTCAGGTGATCAGCAACCTGTACGATATGGGTATGTCGCTGCAACAGGCGGTGGCGGCTCCGCGTTTTCACCACCAGTTGCTGCCGAAAGACCAAATCAATATGGAGCCTTATGGCCCGCTGGCCAGCGACGTGCAGCAGCAACTGACAAAACGTGGTTATCAGCTGCAGATCCAAAGCTGGAATTTAGGCGACGTACAGGCCATTCAAATCCGGGATGCCGTGGTCCAGGCGGCGGCCGATCCACGTTCACGCGGGGTTGCCCGCGTGATTCATTATTAACTCAGCGCTTAAAGACGCCACCGCGGCTCTGGTATTGCGGCGGCGGGCTGCGCCTGCGCATTTTTGTCTACACTTCAGGGTGCCTTCAATCTGCCAACCCGGCACACACTACACCAAAGTAAGGATACAGCATGAGTCCATCCCCTTCGTTTTATCTGGCGCTGGCGGCACTAAGCTGCTGCGCCGCTTCCGCCAAGGACACCACCTCTCCCCCCTCCATGGTTGTGCCCGACCAGGTGATCAGTGCACAAAATGCCAAACTGGACGCCAACAGCCTGGACAAAGGTTTTGGCCCGCAGTCGCCGCGGGATATAGAGGCCAAAGCCGGGAACACTATGCGGATTTTTGCACTGGCGCCGCCGTCCAACCAGATGAACCTGTGCAATATTCATCTGCACCGCAGTGCTGAACATAAAGGTGGGGAATTTACCCGTTATGCTGGCAATGGCGACGGTAAAGGCATTGGCAGCGGCTACCGCTACAGCGGAACATTAACCGCCAGCGAACTGAAACCTCTGGCTGAGCCGGTTTGTGCCAGTGAACATGGCAGTCTGCAAGCAGGCGACACCATTGAAGTGCATTATGTGTATAGCAGCGCCAGGGTTGGGCCGGGCGCGCCCCTGAAGGCCTGTTTCAACGACAGCATTAAAAACCCGGACCTGAGGGTGGAAGCCCAGGTGTATGTCCTGGTCAATGACAGCCAAGCACTGGATTTCGGCCAGTTAACAGCCGTCAGCATGCACAAGGGCTACCATCAGGCACCCAATATCCCGACCAATACCGGCACCCCGGTCCAGTATGCTGGCTCGACCACTGGGCCAGACTACAATGAAGTGGCGTCGCCTTTTCAGGTGACCTGGAGTGTGCGGCCCAAAGTGGCCAAGGTCAATGTGGCTTCTATGGCGGCCTGGTGCACAGCCAATCCCTTCAATGAACATGGCCCACATGGGGTGCGCAACCTGGTGATCAACCCGGAACTGCTGTCGGTGATCCCCTGACAAAAAAGCCCGCAGTGCAACTGCGGGCTTTCTGGGCTAATCAACAATCTGCACCCTGCTTTGCAGCGCCCTGTTATTGCTGACATCGGCCGCAGGGCCCACCACGTCAAAACGGCCATCTAAGCGAATGTCAGCCGAAGAGCTGCCCAGTTGCAACCGGATTTCCCCAGGCTCCAGCAACCAGCGCATCTTGCCTTGTTGCTGTGGCCCTAAAAAGGCCAGCAGGTTCACCGGCAGATGAAAGCGCACTGTTTTTTGTTCCCCCGGCTGCAAACTGACCCGGGCAAACCCGGCCAGTTGCTGCACAGGCCGGGTTAAACTGGCCACCGGGTCCTGCACATAGAGCTGTACCACTTCAGTCCCTTCGCGGCTGCTGCTGTTTTTCAGCTGCATACTCACTTCCACCTCTTGTCCTGCTTTGGCTGTGGTTTTATCCAAGCTGAGATTGCTGTAGTCAAAACTGCTGTAACTCAGGCCATGACCAAAGGGGTACAGAGGTTGAATGTCGTTATGCAGGTAGCCTCGGCTGCTGGACGGCTTGTGGTTGTAAAACAGCGGAATATGGCCGGCGCTGCGCGGAAAGCTCAGCGGCAGTTTACCGGACGGGTTCACCTTGCCAAGCAGCACATTGGCCAGTGCCGTGCCACCCTCCTGGCCCAGATACCAGGCTTCCACAATGGCCGGCATTTGTTCTGCCAAAGTACCCAGTGCCAGCGGACGGCCATTGCTCAGCACCAGCACCAGCGGTTTATCAGCGGCCACCGCCAGCACGTCTCTGGCCAGCAATTGCTGGTCGGCACTCAGTTCTAAGCTGGGGCTATCCCCCAAATGTTTATCCGCCCAGGCTTCGCGCGCCAGCCCTTCGTTTTCGCCCAGCACCAGCACTATGGCATCCGACCTTTGAGCCAGAGCCACAGCCTCTGCGCGCAACTCTGCATTGCTGGCCGGACTGGCCAGCACAGTCTCGTCATGGTTCCAGCGCAGCATCGAATAGGTGCCCGCCTTGTGGCTGCGCTCCACCACTGCCCTGGCCGCCGCTTCAGCCAGCGCATTGGTGCTGGAGGTATCGGTGCTGTCGGCACTGCCGCTGGCCTTGGGTTCTAAAAAGTTATTGTCCGTAATACGGCTGCCGCGGGCGAATGTCACTGCCACCTTGCCCTTTAACTGCTGCTCTAACGCACTTTTCAGGCTGACCGTCTGGCGCGGAATGCTACTGTAACCACCAAGCAAGGTCTCGTCAGCATGCGGACCTATCAGTGCCAGGCTCTTCAGTTTATTTGCATTCAGTGGCAGGGTGCCGTCATTTTTCAGCAGCACTATGGATTTTTCCGCCAGCTCCAGCGCCAGTTGACGTCCTTGCGCATTCCCCAGCGCAGCATCCGCCTTCGATGCATCCACATAAGGCTGTTCAAACAACCCCAGGCGGAACTTTAACGCCAGCACAGGACGCACCGCCTGATCGATGGCACTGACCGCCAGCTCTCCCTTTTCAACCAGGGCCTTGAGCAAAGGAAACGTTTTCGGATCCGGCGTTTCCATATCCACCCCCGCCAGCAGCGCCGCTTTGGCGGCGTCGGCCTCACTGGCAAACAGCTGATGGCGGCTGCGCAGTTCCTGCACGGCAAAATAGTCGCTGACCACAGCGCCATTAAAGCCCCACTGCTCACGTGCCAGCTCACGCAGCAGGTAGCTGTTGATATGGGACGGCACCCCATCCACTTCGTTGTAGGATGGCATAATACTGGCCGCGTAAGCGTCTTTGATAGCGGCTTCAAAAGGCGCTAAAAAGACTTCCTGCAATTCACGGGGCGCTATATGGGCCGGCGCCGTGTTCACTCCAGCCTGTGGCTGACCATGGCCGGTTAAATGCTTCAGTGTGGCCACCACTTTATCTTCAGCAAAAGCTGCCTCTTTGTTGGCAAGGCCCTGAAAACCCCGCACAGCGGCGATGCCCAGCGCAGACACCAGGTAGGGATCTTCCCCCATGGTTTCTTCAATACGGCCCCAACGCGGGTCACGGCCAATATCCAGCACTGGCGCTAAAGCCCAGTGCGCGCCGGTCGCACGCATTTCGCGGGCAGCCAGTGCATAGAGTTTTTCCAGATCAGCGGGTGACCAACTGCTGGCCAGCGCCATGGCCTGCGGAAAGCTGGTGGCGTCATAGGCCACATAGCCATGCAGCGCTTCTTCGTGCATCAAGGCTGGTATTCCAAGCCTGGTCTGCTCCGCCAGCCAGCGCTGCACCGCATTATTGAATTCGGCCATCTGGCGTGGTGTTTTGTATTCGCTTGGCCGGCCAATATGGCCTATGCCGTGAGGGATCAGGGCCCTGGCTTTCTCGGGCAAAAACTGCATCCCGCTGCTTTCCATCTGACGGCGTTGATGCCAGACGCTTTGCAGCTGAGCCAGTTTTTCATCCAGCGTCATCCGGCCCAATAAATCCTCCACCCGCTCCGTCACAGGTGCGCTGGCATCTTTATAAAGCGGTGGGATGGCTGCACTGTCTGCTGCCTGGGCGCCACAACTCAGCAGCGCGGCAGACACTGTGGTAATCATGGTTTTACGCATAGTATTAAGTTCCTTGTCGCACACCTGAACCGGTGCATCCGGTCTGATTGGTATAAGAGCCGCCAAAACGACTGCCTTACCTTAGCCTGACCCCAAAGCCAGTCCTTTAATGGAATGTTTTTAGTGGGTTATCTTTTTTCGCAGCCCTGCTGTGCAGCGGCGGCAGAAGCCCTATGCTGGCAGGCAGGCTGCAAAGGTATTTAAAAACAATCACAACAGGCAGCCCGAATCACAACAAGGGGAGAGTTCAGGTGCAAACCGCAACACAACAGACGGCCGCCATTGACAGCGCCAACAGTCCGCCTGCCGAAAACAGCGGCTTTATTTTATTTATCAGCCTGGTCGCCACTATAGGCGGCTTTTTGTTTGGCTTTGACAGCGGGGTGATTAACGGCACTGTGGACGGCCTGCAGCAGGCCTTTCAGTCCGAAAGCGTCGGCACTGGCTTCAATGTCGCCAGTATGTTGCTTGGCTGCGCCGCAGGCGCTTATTTTGCCGGCCGGCTGGCCGACCGTTATGGCCGCAGAAGTATTTTGCTCTGGGCTGCGCTGTTTTTTATTGTCAGTGCCTGGGGTTCCGGCATTGCCAACGGTTCATTGGAGTTTGTCATTTACCGTATTCTCGGTGGTCTGGCCGTTGGTGCGGCCTCGGTCATTTGCCCGGCCTATATTTCAGAAGTGGCCCCGGCCCGCTATCGCGGCATGCTCAGTAGTTTGCAGCAAATCGCCATTATCTTTGGTCTTTTTATGGCTTTTGTCAGTAATTATCTGCTGGCCGATATTGCGGGCGCTTCGACTCAGGCGTTCTGGTGGGGTTATGAAGCCTGGCGTTGGATGTTCTGGATTGAACTGCTACCCGCCGCGCTGTTTCTACTGATGCTGCTGTTTATTCCGGAAAGTCCACGTTATCTGGTCCTCAAAGGCCGTCAGGCCAATGGTGCGCAGGTGCTGACCCAACTTTTTGGTGAGCCCTCAGCCCAGAAAAAACTGGCTGAAATTCAGCACTCGCTGCAAGCCAACCACCAGCCCCGCTTAAGTGATTTACGTGATCCGGCCACCGGCAAACTGCGCACTTTGGTTTGGGTGGGGTTGGGTCTGGCCACCTTTCAGCAACTGGTTGGCATTAATGTGGTGTTTTATTACGGGGCCGTGCTGTGGCAGGCCGTGGGCTTTTCCGAAGCCGATGCCCTGTTAATTAATGTGATCAGTGGCGCCATCAGTATTCTGGCTTGTGTGCTGACGCTTTTGGTCATTGACAAAATTGGCCGTAAACCGCTGCTGCTCTGGGGCTCAGCCGGCATGTTTATCACGCTGGCCCTGCTGGTGTACGCCTTTGCCAACGCAGCGCAGGATCAAAACGGCAACCTGCTGCTCGGCGAACACGGCACACTGGCACTGGTCAGCGCCAATGCTTATGTGTTTTTCTTTAACCTGTCCTGGGGCCCGGTGATGTGGGTGATGCTGGGCGAAATGTTCCCGAACCAAATTCGTGGCGTCGGCCTGGCGGTGAGTGGCCTGGCACAATGGCTGTGCAATTTCCTGATCACCATGACCTTTCCGCTGCTGCTGACCGGCATTGGTCTGGCCGGTGCTTATGGCCTTTATGCGCTGGGAGCACTGCTTTCTGTGGTGTTTGTGCTGAAAATGGTGCACGAAACCAAAGGCAAAGAGCTGGAGGACATGCAGTAGCGCCAGCCGGGGCCGATGCAAAACAGAGCGCTTCGGCCCCTAGCCAATCAAACGTTGTTTAAGTTCTTTGGCAAAAGTACGGCTGACTTTTAACTCTTTACCTGTATTCAGAAACAAACGGAATTCGGTGTTATTCAGCGGCTCCAACCGGTCAATGTAGTTCAGGTTCACCACTGTGGATTTATGAATTTGCACAAAGCAGTCCGGCAGTCGCTCCTGCACCAGGCTTTTGAGCCGGGCCCTCATCACATGAGTGTCCTGCGGGGTATGCACACACATATAGTCCCCGGCGGCATCAATCCAGAGAATGTCCTGAAATGGGATCAGCTGAATTGGGCTGCGGCCATCCTGGATCACCAGTTTTTGCCGCTCCCCCGCTTTCGGTTCCGCCGATTCAACCCCTTCTGCAGCCATAGGTGCTGCCGCAAGGTTGAACCGGGCCTGGCGGTCGGCCCCCGCCTGCCCGCGCACCCGCTCAATGGCGTCGGCCAGTCGCTCCAGCGTTACAGGTTTCAGCAGATAATCCAGCGCCCTCACTTCAAACGCCTGCACCGCGTGCTGATGAAATGCAGTGACAAACACAATGGCTGGCCCATAGTGCAGCTGCCGGACTAAATCAAACCCGCTTTGTCCGGGCATTTCGATATCCAGAAAAATCAGTTCAGGCTGCAGCTGGTCAATTAAGCACAAGGCCTGTTCCACACTGGTGGCTTCCCCCACCAGCTCAATGTCCGTAAAGCCCTGCAGACGTAAGCGCAGCCCTTCAATAGCGGCAGGTTCATCATCCACAATCAGGGTCCGGAGTAAGGTCATCTGGCCTCCTGCGGGCCAGCATCGGCAGGCTCAATCGGAATGCGGATATGGATCCAGGCGCCCTGCTCAGGCCTGTTGCCAAACTCAAACAGGCTTTGCCCGGGATAAATCAGCGCCAGCCGTTCCTCACAGTTATGCAGGCCAATGCCGGTGGACCCTGTGCCTGGGCGCTGCGTAAAACCGCAGCCATTGTCCAACATGGCAATGAGCAGGTAGTGATGTTCCCGGCTGAAGCTGACGCTGACACTGTATTGCGGCTGCAAATGCAACATGCCGTGTTTAAGTGCGTTTTCTGCCAGCGGCTGCAATAACAGCGACGGCATTAACAGATGCCTGACATCATCCGCAGCATCCACTGTCACTGCCAGTTTGTCGCGAAACCGGCACTGCTCCACCGCAAAATAGGTTTGTAAAATCCGGATCTCTTCCGCCACTGTCACTTTGGCCAAAGGGTCGGTGTACAGGCTATAACGCAGCAATTCGCACAGTTTCTCCAGCATGGTCACGGCATGCAGGTTCTCTTGCTTCAGAATCAAGGTACAAATGGCGTTAATGCTGTTAAACATAAAATGTGGGTTCAACTGGTAACGCAGCATTTTCAGCTGCGCCTCTTTGGCAAGGTCGAGGGCTTCTGCGGCTTTTTGCCGCTGTTCCATGGTTTCGAAGGTGGCTTTGGACGCATAATACAAGGCAGTCCAGGTTAATAAAATGGTTAACGACGCCGAATTCCAGGTGCCAAAATCAAACCAGGTCATTTGCTGCCAGACGGTGCCATAAAGCCACTGCAAGGTCAGCCATTTCCACTGGGTCCACACCAGACAACCGACCAGGATCACCAGCAAATGCCACAGCACTTTTAAACGGGTCTGTTGCACGCTGATCCGTCGGTACCAGGCCCGCAGCAATAAGGTTAAGCCGAAACCAAAGCAGCTATCGAGCAGCAGATGAGGCAAACCCACCTGCCAGGGTTCCTGGCTGGGAATTTTAATCATCAGTTCGGTCAGCAGCGCATACACCACCCAACCCCCAACCTGACACAGCCAGAACAATTGTTGTCGACTCAGAGTTTGTAACACCTTTCCAATCCAGCCTGTTCAACAAGGCCCGGCTTCAGCAGAGAAAAGCCGGGCGACCTGGTTTATTCTGATGACTATTTTGCTGGTTCTGCTTCGCACTCCAGGCGCAACGTCTGTTTGTCAGCGTGCGGCTCAGTGTGCTGAGTCAGCAGCACAATATCGGCGAGCGCCAGGCTATGTTGCCCTGACGAGCGGATCACCAGTGCGTCTTTCAGCGCTGTGGTCAGCGGTTTTTGCCCGGCACAGCCCAAAGCAAGCTCGACAGTATGCCACAGGCCGGCTTTGAAGTGGGCCAGAGGCTCAACCAGCGAAAGCTGCCGCAGGCACTGCCCCTGCGCATCACATAAAGCGCCAAGCTGAAGTGTGGACGGCACTGGTTGGTCGAAACGCAGGCTAAACCGCAGGAATTTCGCGCCCTGGTGAGCCCTGTTCGCCGATTTGGCATAACGCAGGCTGGCAGAGGCGTCCGCCGCACTGTTCCAGCGGAACTGCCGTCCATCCTCCTGATAAGATAAATTCACCGACTGCATCACCAGGCTTTTACCATCGGCACTGACGCCAAAAGGCGTGCTGATCAGGCGGTCCGCCGCTGCCTCCGGGGTTGAACTGCTGTCGGTTAATACCCAAGCCAGGCCGGGCGCTACATTACGTAACAACAGAGGTTCAACTCCATCGTCCCCGCTGGCAGCAGCAGGTGCCGTCGTCTTCTCTGAAAAAAGCCCCAGTTGCGTCTGATCCTGATAGGTCAGGCCATACCCATAGGCAAAGAGCGGCTCATAGTCCTTGTCCCCTTTGTTTAAGACAAACTGGTGATCGTAACGAGGCCAGGAAAAGCTCAGTTTGCCCTGAAAATCATACTGGGCTTTGCCATCAGGGTCCGACAACAAGACATCGGCAACCCCTTGTCCTTCGGAGCCCGGCAACCAGGCCACCACAAAGGCGTCAGAGGCGTTGATTTCTTTGTTGGTCCAGAGTGGCCGGCCTGTTAAGAAAACAGTCACCACCGGAATCCCCTGCTGTTTTAACTGTTTAATTAAAGCTAAATCACGCTTGTCGCCATGCTGGTACTCCAGCTGCTGAATATCGCCAAACCACTCGGCATAAGGGTTTTCTCCCATCACCACAATAGCGGCATCAGGCTTGTTGCGGTAACGGCCATTCACGGCCAGTTCCACCTGCCCACCAGCCGCCTCCACCTGTTGACGAATGCCTTGGTAGATTGAGGTGGCGTTCGGGAAATCGTCGTTGGTATTGTCGGTGCCTTGCCAGGACACACTCCAGCCCCCTGCCTGCTTGGCGATGTTATCTGCGCCATCTCCTGCCACCAGCAGCCGGCTTTTTGCAGACAAAGGTAAAACATTCTGGTTATTCTTCAGCAGCACCAATGACTTCCGTACAGCTTCCCGCGCCAGCAATTTATGCGCTTCACTGTTAAACTGCTGCAGTGATTCCGGCCGCTCAGAGGGTTTGCCCCGTTGCAACAGGCCCCAGCGAATTTTCGCCCGCAAAAAACGCCGCACCGCATCGTCAATACGCGACTGAGGGATCAGCCCCTGCTCCACCTGACGAATGGTGTTGTGATAAAAAGCTTCAAAGTGCTCTGGCACCATCAGCACATCCACACCGGCATTGATCGCACCTGCGCATTGCTCCAGATCGCAGCCCTCTACAAATTTATGGGCGTTCCAGTCACTGACGACAAAACCGTCAAAGCCCATTTGGTTTTTCAGCACATCGGTCAGCAGGTACTTGTGGCCATGCAAACGCACACCATTCCAGCTGTTAAAAGACGCCATCACCGACTGCACCCCAGCCTGAATCGCCGTCATATAACCTGCGGCATGAATATCGCGCAGGCCTTGTTCGTCGATGAGCGTGTCGCCGCGGTCTATGCCTTTTTCAGTGCCACCATCGCCGACAAAGTGTTTGGCGGTGGCGATACGGCCATAACCCTGCAGAAAATCTTTGCCCAAAGTGCCCTGTAAACCCGACACCATCTGGCCAGCATAGGCTTTGACTAGGGCCGGGTCTTCCGAGTAACTTTCATAAGTGCGGCCCCAGCGGTCATCGCGCACTACAGCCACAGTAGGTGCAAAACTCCATTCAATGCCGGTAGCCGCCACTTCTTTGGCTGTCGCTACCCCAATACGGTGAATAAGCTCAGGATCATTAGCCGCACCCAACCCAATATTGTGCGGAAACAAGGTGGCACCATAGACATTGCTATGACCATGCATCGCATCCGTGCCCCAAATGGTTGGGATCCGGCTGCCGTCCTGGCTGGCGTCCACTGAAGCGGCATACATTGCATCGGCATACTTCAGCCACTCCGCTGGCGAGGCCCGTTTTTTGCCATAAGGCGCCGTATTGCCACCATTGAGGTAAGAACCAAAACCGTATTTACGCATTTGGTCCAGGCTCAGGTAACCAATTTCTGGCTGAATCATCTGCGCCACTTTTTGCGGCAAGGTCATTCGCGCCAGAATTTGATCAAGCAACTGCTCCAGCTGCGGATCTGCCGGCAGGCCCGTGTTGACATAAGGCCACTCAACCGGCCCTTTTGGTGTGGTTTGGTCAGCGCTTTGCTGTTGTTCACTGGCCAGTACATGGCTGCTAACAGCAAGCGTTGCACACAGCAAGGCCAGTAACTTTTTGCCCTTGCTGGTTGTTACTTGTTTATTCTTCGGCATAAAAACCTCATCACTTTGCCAGCCAAACGCTGGCTCGCCGCACCTGATAAAAAACAAACCGCTCACCAAAAGGGGAGCGGTTTTAGTCTGGTCTGTGCGCCTTAGAAATTAAAGCCAGCGCGCACCCCGTAGTAACGCGGCATGCCGAAGCTGCCTTTGGGGAAACCTTTGCCTGTGTTACTCCATTGCTGGACTATTTCGTTGGTGGCATTGCTGATAAAGGCTTCAGCAAACCAGGCCTGACCGACCGGCTCGTATTTCAGTGATGCATTGGCAGAGGTGTAAGCGTCTCTGCGATCATCCATATACCGCACGGCTTCATCCGGCACCGCAAAGTCCATATCGTCTAAATGGCGGTCCACGTTCCAGATGGTGTTGTAGGACTTATCTTTCCAGCTTAAGTTAAACCAGCCGTGGATAAAACCGTAGCTGCCCAAATCAACACTATGGGTGTAACTGATATTGGCGGTGTATTTTGGCACCATCGCCAGCTGATTGCCTTTCAGGTTCGTGGTCAGCAGGCTGTTTTCCGGGTCTATTGACTCTTCATAGGACAGGCCAAACAGATACTCCGGGTCGTAATCCCACTTGGTGATCCAGTCTTCGGTCACCCGGGCGTCCGTCCAGGTGACATAACCGTTGATACGGCCACTTGGGTACGGTTTCCAGTCAAATTCCAGCTCCAGCCCTTTGATGGTCGAACCCGGTACGTTTTGGGTGTAGTACGCCACCACCGGCATATTGCGGTAATCCAGCACAGGCTGACCATTTTCATCCAGCACCGGGCTGCCATCCGGGTTTTCCACCGGAGCCAGCCGTTCGACGTTGCCAACAGAACCGACAGAGGCGTATTGCATGTCGGTGTAGTCGGTATAGAAAAACACCGCCTGTAAGTTCAGCGAGTTCTCTAACAAGCTTGTTTTTGTCCCCAGCTCATAGGTGACGACCTGTTCAGGATCAAACTGGGTTTCGATACGTTGTACCTGGCCTGTTCTGTCATTCACCACTTCAAACACGTCACCTATACCACCGGCTTTAAAACCTGAGGCCACATAGCCATAGATCATAGTGGTTTGCGTCAGATCATAATCCAGCCCTAAGCGGAAATCGTGGTTGCGCCAGCTGCCTTTGTTGTCATTGGCAAAAGAGGATTTATAGATAGACGGATCTTCAAAGGCATTGGTTGGCAGGTTGGACAACAGAGTGCGGTTATACCAGCCCGGTGCACAACCATCGGCATTGGAACAACGTAAAGTGCGGCCCCCCACGTCCTCTTTGGTCTCGTCACTGAAACGGTAACCCAGGGTCAGGTGCAATTCAGGGCTCAGGTTGTACGTCGCCTGACCAAAAGCGGCCAAAGCGTCGGTCGAACGGTCAGGTTGATCCCAAAACGCCTTGTCATCCATAGGGTTGTCGTAATAACCCACAGTGGTGGTTTTTTCATGAAACAGGTTAACACCAGCGATCCAGACTAAATCCCCCAGTTCATCCGACTGCAATTGCAGCTCAGTGGAATACGAACGTGCACCTGTGCCGTCGAGGAAAAACATAGCGCCGTCCCAGACGTCCAGGCCAACTTCAATATCCTGAGCGGATTGACGTTTCATGTCTTCAAAACCGGCCAGCCAGACCAGGCTGAGTTCGTCGGTTAACTCGTAATTCAGGCTGTTACGCAGGTAGGTAATGTCCAGCTCCAGTTTACCCGGCACGTTGACCACGGCCTGATAAGTGTTGTCGCTGGGTAAAAAGTTGGAACAGTCGCCACCAAACTCTGCAGGTCTGCCACGTAATTTTTCGCAGTTGACCATGTCGGTAGAGCCGGCACTGTCATTTTTGTAGTACTGGAACACCGTATGGTTGGAGAAGTTACCTGCAGCAGGTTCCCACAGGGTGCTGACGCGGAACGAGTGCTCATTGGCGTTATTGTAGAAATCGCTTTTGTCGGCTGGCGTTAGAGCCCGCACTTTTTGGGCTTCAGGATCTGTGCCTGCTGCATCTATCCACCAGTTTTCGCGTTGGGTTAAGGTTTGGCCTATGCCCTGATAGGAGCCTTCGGCAATAACCGGAGCATCCAACACCCCAGCGGGCAGATAGCGGGTGTCGTATTGGTTCGGGTCCCAATAGCCTTCGACATACGAATCACGTTTTAAGCCTTTGCCGGAAAACCGCACGGCAAAGTCGTCGGACACCGCCAGGTTAAACATACCACCTGCACTGCGGCCATTAAAGCGGCCCAGTTCGGTATTGAGGTTACCAAAGGTGCTTCCAATTTCAGGTTTGGCGGTCAGTACGTTAATACTGCCGACTGTGGAGTTACGGCCAAACAAGGTTCCCTGCGGACCACGCAAGGCTTCCACCCGCTCTACGTCGTACATCAGCGCCAGCGCGCCCTGCATACGTGGCGAATAAATACCGTCCAGGTGCACACCCACAGCAGGGTCACCCAGCTCAGTGATATTGGTGGAACGGATACCACGCATGGTGATCACAGGTGCGGCCTGCTCGGAAGACACGGCAATATCCAGTCCCGGCACCAAATCGGCGATATCCACCACATTATTCACGCCATGCTGCTGCAGCTGAGTGTCGCTCAGCGCTGAAATGGCCACAGGTGTTTCCATCAGCTTGGTTTTGCGTTTGGTCGCGGTGACGGAGATGATTTCCAGCGCAGTGTCGTTCTCTGACGCCTGCGATTGTGTTGAAACTGTATTGGTGCCGACATCGGCCTGCTGCGCCATTGCTGAAAAAGCGCATGCCATCGCCACCGCAAGCGAGAGTGCGTTACGTTTGTGCATGATCTAACCCCTGTCTGTTATTTTTTATTCTGTCGTTTTGGCAAGCCAAACTGCCTGCTTTTGCCAGGCTTTACCATAATGCGCAGTCCCAGCAGGAGATACAGAGATTCGACAAGGCGAGCCAGCCGCACTACAACCCGAAAAACAGCCTTTGCATTGCAGCAACAGGGCGGAGTCTGACCACCTTCGCGGGCCAGTCATGAATATTTCTCACGCACCAATGAAATAAAGCCATTTTTATTCATGCCATTTGGGGCGTATAACATCCCTACCGCCAATTTGGCCATCCAGACGTTTTTACAGCCGCCTTGATGAAAGGAGTCGAACACGATGAACACAAATTTCAGCTTCAGCATTCAACGCATTGGTTTTGATGAGCACTATCAACCGGCCAATCACACCCGCATCACCACCAACTTTGCCAATCTGGCGCGTGGCGAAAGCCGCCAGCAAAACCTGCGTAATGCCATTGCAATGATCAACAAGCGCTTTAATGCACTGGTTAGCTGGGACAACCCGCAGTCAGACCGTTATCAGGTAGAGCTGGAGATCATTTCGGTGGATATCTGCATTGAGAACCAAGGCCACAGCTTCCCGACCATTGAAGTGCTGCAGACCAGCATTCTGGACCGGCAGACCGGACAGCGTCTGGCAGGTATTGTTGGCAATAACTTTTCCTCTTATGTGCGGGATTACGATTTCAGTGTGTTGTTGCCCGAATACAATAAAGACCAGGCCAGCTTCAGCATTCCACCTGGTTTTGGCGAGCTGCATGGCAAGCTGTTTCAGTCGTTTATTAATTCAGCCACCTACCGGCAAAACTTTAACAAAGCCCCGGTGATTTGCCTGAGTGTGTCCGACAACAAAACCTACCATCGCACCAACAATCAACACCCTGTGCTGGGGGTGGAATACCTGCCCAATGAATCGTCACTGACCGAGCTGTACTTTAAAAAAATGGGCTTAGCAGTTCGCTACTTTATGCCTGCGGGCAGCGCCGCGCCTTTGGCGTTTTATTTTGTTGGCGACTTGCTGAACGACTACAGCAATCTGGAGCTGGCCAGCACCATCAGCACCATGGAAACCTTTCAACGAATTTACCGGCCGGAAATTTACAACGCACACACTCAAGCCGGAGAGCGTTATCAGCCGAATTTGAAGAACCGCGATCACGCCCTGACAGACATAGTGTACGACAGAGAAGAGCGCAGCCGCTTAGCGGTAGAGCAAGGCAAGTTTGCGCAGGAGCATTTTATTAAGCCGCACAGCGTTGTTTTAGAACAATGGGCAGCGCAACAACAGTAATCCCGGCACAGCATTTAATTGACCCAAAGAGCAACGTATTGATGAACAAATTACTCCCGACATCCACAGCAGGCAGCTTACCTAAACCTTCCTGGCTGGCCCAACCTGAAACCTTATGGTCGCCGTGGAAATTGCAGGGCGAGGAATTAACAGACGGCAAACAGGACGCTTTACGTTTGTCGCTGCACGAACAACAGCAGGCAGGCATAGATATCGTCAGTGACGGCGAACAATCGCGCCAACACTTTGTCACCACTTTTATCGAGCATCTGGACGGTGTTGATTTTGCAAAACGCGAAACAGTCCGTATCCGCAACAGATACGACGCCAGCGTGCCGACTGTGGTTGGCCCTGTCAGCCGGCAAAAACCTGTCTTTGTGGAAGATGCGAAGTTTTTGCGCCAGCAAACCAGCCAACCTATCAAATGGGCACTGCCAGGCCCTATGACCATGATAGACACGCTGTACGACGCCCATTACAAAAGCCGCGAAAAGCTGGCCTTTGAGTTTGCCAAAATTCTGAATCAGGAAGCCAAAGAACTGGTTGAGGCTGGTGTGGACATTATCCAGTTTGATGAGCCCGCCTTTAATGTGTTTTTTGACGAGGTGAACGACTGGGGTATTGCCGCTTTAGAACAAGCCGCCGACGGCCTGAAACAGCTTAAGTGCGAAACCGCAGTGCATATTTGTTATGGCTATGGCATTAAAGCCAATACCGACTGGAAACAAACTTTGGGCAACGAGTGGCGTCAGTACGAAGCCGTATTTCCGAAGCTGCAACAATCCAGCATCGATATTATCTCGCTGGAATGCCACAACTCGCGGGTGCCAATGGAATTGCTGGAACTGATTCGCGGCAAAAAAGTAATGGTCGGCGCTATTGATGTTGCCAGCCACAACATCGAAACGCCGGAACAAGTAGCAGCTACCTTGCGCCAGGCCCTGCAGTTTGTCGACGCTCACCACCTCTACCCATGCACCAACTGCGGCATGGCACCCTTACCGCGCCATGTGGCACGAGGCAAACTCAATGCCTTAGCGGCAGGAGCAGAGATAGTGCGCCGGGAATTGGCGGGCAAATAGCCACGGATTGAAAGCAGTGTCACAAGGGTAGTGCTTTGCGGATTTTCCGTTGCGGTTTGATTGGAATAAATAGCCATTCAAACCGCCGCCCTTCCCCCTGAAATAACGGCAAGACCAGGTCGAAACCAGCTCATAGCCCATCCGCTAAATATAAACGCTGTGCTGCACCAATCTCCGCCACCAACCTTGCCATGCCGTCAAAATCTTTTAACCCTGCAAGCTCAGCGTAGTGTGGCCACCTGGACACAGCACCCACCACCTGCTTCACGATTTTTTTTGCTTTTGCCAGACTCAAATCGCCATGCCTGGCCACCTTCATCAAGTCATCAAACTCTATGTCTTTCGCTTTGCCATTTATGGTCATCTGGTGACGACTTGTCCAGCCTGCGCCATTACTGTAGGTAATGTCATAGGCAGGTGACAGCGACCACTTGCCCTTCTGATCCATCAAAAATGCAATGTTCTTGGTGTGATCATCCTGGTTAACCGCCACCACGTTAAACACCATTCTGAGATAAAACTGCTCAATCTCTTTGGCCGATAATCCAAGCTGACGTAAAACCCCAATCGCCTGTTCATAGGAGTAAGCACCAGACTCATTAAAATCATAATGCGCCAGGCCACACAAGGATTGCATATGCAACTTGTCGCCACCGGCTAACCTGTCAAAACGTTTGGTCATAAAATGTGAGCGGCCATTTTCTTTAAACAACCGACACTCACTCATCAGTACGCCAGCATCCAGCGCCATTAAGTAATAGGCATACTCCAGTAAACCAAATCCCTTCGGATCAGCCAGTAGCTCTTTATCTTTGTTTTCTGTTACGCCGTCGAACTTCAGCAGGTAATAGTCAAAGCCCTCACCCGCTGGCGCCTGGCCTGTCTTGATCACATTGGTGTCTTTATTCCAGGCAATCACCGCCTTGGCTCTGGCACCACCAGCGGAGGTTCCAACCTGAATAATTTGCTCAACCACCTGTTGTTTATTCTGGTCGTCGGAGCCGTGCAGTTGAGTATCAAGTTCAACCTTTTCTTGCAGCGCCTGGTTCGCTAACTCCACCAGATCCGCTAGTTGCACTTCTGTAGTGGATGTACTGATTGCGCCAATGCCCGGCCGAAATTCTAATCCTCCCATGCCACGGGAACCTATGTAACATAAGCGCTCAATGGGGCTGAACGACTCTGGCGTGCGGTTATTACGTTCTAACCATTGATCAATCAGTCTATTACCAAACTTGTCCGGTAAGCTGTCTGCCAGTAATCCGGGAAGCCGCTTAAAAGTTTGTTCGGACAATTCACTAAAGGCATAGACTTTGTTGCTGAGCGGCATTTTAATGGGCGACAACTCAATACCTGAACGTTGAAAATTCCGATCGTATTCAAAGTAGCCCAAGTCATTTTGCCAAATAACTGAGCCAATTTTGGTATCCCACAGATACACCTCGGCTTTCTCGATTGCCCCTGCCATACAACCCCCTTTTAATCGCCGCTTGCAGCTATGGTTTTATTCCATTGAAATGGCTCCGAATCCTGCTTGTCTTCTTTACGCTTACTGACCCGTTTTCTGACCTGATTCTTGTTCGTAAGCAATGAAGCCGATCGCACCGGAGGTTTTGGCATAAAGTTGTCTAATTCATGCAACTTATCCAGCGCCCGTAGTATCGCGATGATTTTTTCCAGACCAACACTGCGCTTACCGTTTTCTAAACTCTGCACCGTACTGACGTTAACACCAGCTTTTTCCGCCAGTTCAATTTGTTCTAAGCCTTCATTAAGCCGTGCTTGTAAAAAACGCTCACCAAGCATCACCAAAATGGCTTGATTGCTCATTCGACCTATTTCCATAATATGGCTTATCCGCATTATTAACCCGCATTAGATGCAATTATAGTGCTTAATTCCAACATTAAACAAATTAAATAAAAGTGCTTTTATTCACTATAAACGCATTTAAAAGCCATAATAGTGCTTTTATTAATTATTAAAACAAATTACTGAGCCTGGCCTGCCACTTTACCATGACAACCAGATCAAAGTAGTTGTAGCCGCTGCAAAAGAGAACTTCAGGCATGCAGTACGGGTGGAGTTAAGCCGCAACACCTTCTTAGTTTTATCTGCTTTTGGGTCTTAGGATACTCAATCTGCAGCTTTAAGCAGCGACGCCAGAAACTGCGTAAAAGGCACAATATCCTGTTGGACGCTGGCAGATTCCAATGCCTGCATATATTCATTTCGCCGCTCAACAGGCACCACTGTCCAGGGATAACCGCCTGAGGCCATCATTAAATTCATGATAAACCTCGCCATTCTGCCGTTTCCATCGAAGTACGGATGGATATACACAACAACAAAATGCCCTAACACCACCCTGACAGCCGCATTTTCTTCTTCAGCAAGTAAATCGAAGAAGGTTGGCATCATATCCCTGACAGCTTCCCGATTGGGCGGTGTATGCATCGACTGGCGAATATGAACCGGCCCAGTCCGATAACCGGCTAAGTCAGATGGCTTGATAATACCGGCCGCAACGCTTGGACCAAATAAAGCCAGGTACCAATCACTATGAGTTAGTTCCAATACTTCGCCAGGGTTTTTGCCTTCCAACACAGCCCGAACGGCTTTTTTAACTTGCAAAAACGCATCCCAGTACCCTTTCGCGGCCATAGCATCCAGATGTTTTTTATGTTCATCTGAGCCGTCGGCTTGCCATCGACCTGACCGTACCAGATCAATGAATTCACGGCTAACCCGGTAACCTTCAATAGACAGTGAGTGGTAGGCATCGCTAACATATTTATCTTCCACTTCAGCCATATAAGTTTCGATGTTGATTACTGGGTTCAGGTTGTCAGGAAAATGCGCAATCACAGCTTGCCGCATCTGGGCCCACATCAGACGAATGCGATTGACGTAGGGTGACACTTCACGACGACCAAAGCTTAGCTGCAGTTTTTCAGCGAAAGGGTCTTGTTCCTGCACTTTAAAATCGGCCGCTTGCATGCCCTTTAGAATGTTATCTGCGATCAAGTCCCTGCCGATATTTCTGAAAGCTCCAGCTAAGCGGCCTGCAATCACACTGTGATTGCCTGCAAGTAATACAGACAACAGATCCGAAGCATCTGCCACCATAGACAATGCAGTTCGCAGTTGAATGGGCGCTTTTTGAAAGTGGTTTGGTGAGCAATAGACCAGAGCTGCCGCCAAACTGTACACCTTGAGCCCTTCTACATTTTCAATCTGTTTCAGATCAGGCATGTTCAGCCTGACATCAAAAATCGAGGTGTTATGCAAAAAAGCAGTGGGTTTATTATTCCCATTAGGGGTTCGGACAAGCAGCTGTTGAGGAACAGTTTTATCGCCAATATGCAGGCTAATCGACTGCTCAGGCGACAGACACCAGCAGCTGCCGAACCGCTCTGATAAATAGGCAGCACAGAAATCCCAAAAAGAGGCATACCAGGATGTGCTGTCGCCGGGCTTTTCATCTGGCATTGCAGCTATGTACCAGCCTCGGATCACTTCCCGAATAAAGCCATGCTTCAGTAAACGCTCACGATGCACCCGGCTCAGTTGCTCAGACTTTATGGCAACAACTCCCGATCCTTGCAGCTGTTGTAGCTGTTCAAGCGAATCAGCTAATTTTTGCGAGACATCGCTCATGCCAGCTCCTGACAGTTCTAAGGATTAATCTACAGGTTTTAGTGTAATACCATTTATAGGTTTTAATGTATCTCAATCTATAGGTTTTGACGCATTTTGATCTGATGATGAGTTATGAAGAAGGGTGTTGGCAGATTTGAAGACTAAATAACTGGCCTAATTGGGGAGTGGCAATCAGGTAGAGTGAGACGTTTTCGCTCTATTCAGCGCTCTTCTCTTGTATGCCAAAGCCGCAATATATAGATGGCCTGCTGCTGGAGTTCGTAGCGCATCTCAAAATGCCCTACTAATAATCGCCTCACCTCTCGGGGCAAAAACTCGAATAACTGCTCGCCTATACGTGGATTAGTCAGCAATACAGTTGGTGCTTTGGTCAAACTTAGTACTGTTTTGGCGGCAGCCCGTTTATTTTCCGGAGCCAGAAATTCGTAAAGTCGGGCTAAATCCGACAATGCTTTACTGGTCCATTTCAGTTCCATCAGCCCGGCACCGCTAACGGGTTATCTGTCCCTAAGCTTTCGGCCCATGCCTGCACAGCCTGATGATCGATCACTTGCCCTGCATCTACATCTGCCAAAGCTTCACGGGTTAAGCGTTCGCGCTCTTCTTCCTGTTCCAGCCAGGCAGATAAAGCTTGTTTCATAATCCAACCGCGGGAGCGCTCTAAGCGTTCAGCCATTTGGTCAACTTTTTCAGCCAACGGCAACGGGATATGTGCGGTTAACACTTTAGTTCCGGCTTGTGCCACAGCGATGCTCCTGATGTAAAGTGATTCAAAATTAATCATACTGATTAAACCCTATTCCAGCAAGGCGCACGGCTGATACCTTAATTTTTGGCACAGGGATTTTTCTGAAATAGACAGTACGGTAAGAAAGCCTCTGAGATTGGATAAATCCAGACCCACAACTACTGCTCAATACTCCGGCACCAACCCCAACTGCTCCAGCCGAATCGCCATAGCCTCCACCGAGACTTTAAAGTACTCAGCCAAAGACGGCACCGCATGGCCGTTAATGCTATCCAAACCAGCCAATGCACGCGCCAAACCACGTGTGGTTTTTAACTGCTTTTCTGTTTTCTTGTCGCTCTTACGATTGAGCAAGTCACGCAACACCTCATGGTTTAACACTTCATCAGGAAAACGCTGGGCAAAAATGGCTCGTACCAGTTTTTCCGGCATTAAAAAACAGGCGGCAAAATAGTCGGCTTCTTTTTCGATAGAGTCTCTTTGGCCTCCTGCACTGCCATCAATAGGCTTGTCACGATGCAGGCCAGACTGTTGATGCATAATGGCATGGCCAAGCTCATGAGCAGCGGTAAAGTTACGCACCGCAACTGGGTAACGCCTGGATATAAACACTTCTTTTTTGTCTTTATCGATAATACCGGCCACATCAACACCAGGTTCTATTTCGCCCAAGGTATCTACTTCGTGGTAGGCGTAACCCAATAAATAAAACGCTTTTTCCGGGTTCAGTAACTGTACCGGTTCATCTGGCACACCTTCAGGCCATAAGCTATCGCGTTCAATGTAGGTTGAATGCGCCAACTGACGGGCAGCTTTGGCAACTTGTTGCAAGGCAATATGCCCTTGCTGATCTGCTGGCATATCCGGAAAAATCAAAACAGGCGGTTGTTCATCCTGCTGAATCAATGCATAAGGGTTCTGATGCCCACGCTGTAATGGGTGAATAGCTTCAGCTGCTGGCTTTGATACAACAGCGTCAGGTTGAGCCGACATATCCAACACAGGCCAAACTTCATCTGAATTATCGCCATTATTTAAACTGGCATAGGGATTATGGCCCGAACCCAAGCGCGACTCTGGCAGTAAAGCGCTCAAGCCGCCTTCCTCATCCAAATGAGCATAAGGGTTATTCATTCGCAGCCTGTCGGCTTTGATCTGATCTTTTGATGCAAGCATAACTGTTACCTTTGGTACAAAAAACAATCAGTTAAGCTTAGTAGGTTTTTCGGGAAAGTGGTAAAAGTGCTTAGATAGCAAAGCTCTCAAGGCTATCCAAGATCTTTAGCATCACATTAGTCAGCACGTGCATCAGTTTTAGGAAATTAAATAGCAAGTAGTCTTCAACACATGTTCTTTTAGACAAAAAGTATGTTTAGTAACTGCATTAACATAAATTAAAGGAAAATTGGCTAGCATCCCTAACTATATCTAGTACAGTTTAAAGACACCAGCCTAATTGATTCAGACTCAGAACTAGATTGCAAGTCTTATTGAATCAAAAAAACATTTAGATAATGTTGATAAATCGCGCTCCCTGGACTCTAAACTAGCTAAATTCGCGGAGTATATTCCTGAATCAACTTCGGAAAGTTCATCTGCAAAGAACCTCTTATTACCGAGCCTATTTCTTATACTCTTATCCTTAGACACATTCATAGGTGGATAACACAGCTTGTCAATACGTACATAGTCACTATCAATACAATGCTTCAATACTATGTTATACAGCACCTTACCATGAGCAGATTGTGAGTTGAAACTACCTTCTTCTATTTTATCGCAGAAATCCTTAAAATAATCCGTCTCCAACAACTGTTTCATTTTTTTAGTCAATAACGATTTATCAAAACCATTTTTAAAATAAAGGAGTATCTTTTCCGTTCCAGAAGGACTTACATTTGGCAAACCTGATACCGAGCTAGCAAACAAATTATATATCAGATCGTACTTATTAATAAATCGATTATCAACCAATGAGCCATAGAACCCAACAAAAATCATGTATATCAAGTTAACGTATGGAAGCTGTTCATAACGATAAAATTTATTTTCTATAAGAAACTCCAGTGTTTTTTTGTATGCATTGAGAATATTATCTATGCTACGTTCAAAATTATCTGATTTAATACTATCTGATAATTTCATTGTATCGTCTTCAGAATAAAGAGGAAAACCCAATGAAATCCTAATAATTTTAAGGAATATATCAGAGTAATCTGAACGTTCTTCAACATATGCATCTTTACTATTAGAAAAGAAATTAAAATCTTCATTAACTTCTAGAAACTTATCATACGCCTTTTCAAAGCTACTCAGATTATCATTACTATAGTTAAGTGCACGTATAATATCGACGGGTTTTATTTGAATACCAGTTCGATTTAACCTAGTAAAAATCTCTATTGCGTCGTCAATTCCACCGCCTTCAAGATTTATCACAGATATTTTATACTTTCTTACCAAGTTTGCGAAAAATTGACACTTCTCTACATACTCATCAGATTTAGTTTTTTCATATATTCTACTAGACTCTTTTAAAAAGTCAGACGTTTGTAGCGCCATCTTTACTGAGAAAAAGTTATCCGGCATTGAATCAACATCATCCTCATAGAAGAAGATCGACTTATCTAAATCAAACTTCAAGTCCCACAACAGTCCAAAATCTCTATTTATTAAGCATTTATATAATGTCGTTAATCGCTGCTGCCCATCAAGAACAAAAAGACCTTCAATATCATTTTTAGGGAGCTGATTGTCTATTGATTTCGTTATTTTTAAAGCAGTTTTCCAAAGTAAAACGGCACCTATAGGAAAACCTTTATATATACTGTCGAATAAGTCAATTATATTACTCTTCTGCCAAACATATTTTCGCTGAAATGCGGGTATAGTATAACGCCCAGTGACAATATTATTTACGACATCATCTAAAAAATGGACTTCTGGGTTAACCGTAGTTCTTTGCGACATGTCACACCTCACAGTAAAAGTTCTATACTTTCAGCTATTTTTTTGAATTCGGACATCATTGAACCACAGTGGTTATCGATATCAGATTCTGTTATTTCGGTTATAAGGTCACTAGAAAATGCGAGCTCTGAAATGTCTTCTCCAAAACCATTCTTTAAAATAGTCTTCTGACTATCTGATAACGAGTTGAAAAGGCCATCATAAACTTCATCAGAAGCGCTTTTACTTCTAAAACCTATCTTGTAATCATAATGACTCTTTTGAGCATTGGTCAGAGATGACCAAGCTTCTTTATATTTTTCATCCATGGGGAATACGGAATGTAGAACTTTATCTAATATATAGTTCTCTGGTTCTCTTTTTTTCAGCGTGTGATAAGCGACATTCACTTGCCTGCACATGTGCACTATATTTGTATGCGTTTTAGATAAATTTTGTTGAGGATATAAACGATCTGAATCATGTAACACAAATACTCTATTTGAACCTACTATATTAGCTTTAAGTTCAGTTAACCCAGGGATCTGTCCGCAACCACCATTACTGGAGACCTCCCAATATATGTCAATTTTTTCAATTATCTTTTGTTTTCCGCAAACACTTAAAATATACTTTAAAAACCTTACGTCATTAATGCTATTTTCTACGATAACAATTGATTTATTAAGGAATATTTTTTCATTTAAATTATCAAATGAGACTTGCCCCACGCTAGGAGAGCCACTTACAACTTCTATTTTATTTTTAAAAATAAGGAAATTTGTTTCCTTTTCTAAAATTACTTTGCATTTTTCTTTATATTCAGAATCTAATCCCTCAATAGATAGAATTTTTCTAATTTGATCTGAAGATATAGTGTGCCTAGGTGAACATTCAAAAATCATATCGATGATTCTTTTTACTAAGCCAATGTCTTTAAAAATACAATTTGAAAGCAATATAACCATCATTGTCTACCATGGTTTGCATCGTGAATAGCCATCACTTCTTCAAAGCTTTCTTCGAAAATTCCTGTAGGCCACCAATCTGTTGTTCCATCATTATTGATTCTTATATATCTAGTCCGAAGCGAGTCATCCCCACTGAGCTCGTCAGTACCAACATAAATAATATTGATAGATTCAGACAATGATTTATCTTGACTTTCTGCAACTCTTCTCCTAAACCTGAGAATCACCTCTTTAGAGTGCGTTTCAATAATAGATATAGTATTGTTTTCATCACCCTTATACAATAATAAGTCTGCAACTACTCCTGCCACACTTGGATGTAGATGTATCTCCGGCTGTTCTATTATATTAATTCCAGCACCGCCCTCTAAAGCACTTTTGAAGTGACAAAGAATTACAGGAAATAGTTGAGAATAACCTACCCCCTCATCACATATATTAATATTGCCAGAATTAGATTTGACTGTTATTGAGAAACCATTTTCGCTATCGCGGCAAGAAATCTGTTTCCCCCCCAAATTCATGTTCATCCATTTTTCAATTTCACTGATGATTAATGAATCAAACGCTCTATATGCATCATAAAAAATATATGGCGCATGTTGACCTCCCACTCCTACATTTCGATAAGTCTCTAATCTGTGTGGGTAAACCCTTAGTGGCAAGTCTCGAAATGGACCTAAATAGTTGAAATTACCATTAATTAGAGCAACTTCCTGAATAAAAAAATCTAGTATTCTTTTATTCTCTTCCGATATGTAATCGACATTTTCATATCTAATGAAGAAACCATCAAAAAATATTTCATTTTCGTTACCAAAGAATGTATATTTTATTTTTTTATTTTCAATTCCACCATACTTTACGTCTACGATCTTCACACCATTAGAAGAAAAAATGAAACTATTCACTACAACTATTCTTAATTCAGTTGAATACATTAACTGAATTTCATATAGATATTTTGATTCTGTGATATAGAATTCAGCCCCCAAGGTTACAATGGAAGTCTCTAAGCCCTTATGCACAAGTTCAGAGAATTTCCCTGCGAGATTCAACCCTTGAGGTGCAAACATGCCAAACTTAGAACCGGACGCAATACCATCTATAATCAGAGCAACTAATCTTAAAATCGAACTCTTACCAGCGCCATTTTTCCCAAGAAAGATGTTAATCTTTCGGAGATTGAGATCAACTTTTTTAAATCCTTTGTAGTTATTTGCGTAGACTCTTTCAATTTTCATGTTTTATCCTATAAACCAAATGAATTCCCTATCAGCGAAGAAGCATATCTCTAGTCCACCTGTTTTTCAAACACTAACAGTGTGCCATGTAGCTAAATGAATTGACAAAACACACATACTTCGACTTTACTCAGGATTAGTACTAATCCTTCTACAGAGTTTTTAGTTAAAAAAATGCGATATAAAACGCTATGATATCCCAACACAAAATACCGCTTCAAAGCGCAGGTTTCAAAGTAAATAAATCACTACCCATCCACCATCTCCAACCAGCTAAACCCGACAGTATTGGTTAACTGCGTTCATAGCTAAACCTCTACAATTAAATTTATCAGTCATTCAGCAGCTCATTGAGAAAGCAGGCCGATTAAAACCTGCTCCTACAAATGATCATTCCCAGGTAATAAAAAACCCGCCTAAAAGCGGGTTTTCTAATCAATTTCAAAGCCTTAGCTCAAAAATTTCAATTACCTATAATCTTCCGGACTAGGGCAAGCACACATCAGGTTGCGGTCGCCGTATACGTCGTCGATACGGGTGACTGTTGGCCAGAATTTGTTTTCTGCCACGTACTGTGCAGGGAATGCAGCGTACTGACGCTCGTATGGGCGGTCCCAGCTTGGGTCGAAAATATCTTCCATCGTATGAGGGGCGAAGTGCAGCGGGTTGTTGTCTGCAGTCCACTCCCCTGCTTCTACTTTGGCAATTTCATTGCGGATAGAAGTCATGGCGGTGATAAATTTGTCCAGCTCTACTTTGCTTTCAGACTCAGTAGGCTCGATCATCAGCGTGCCGGCTACCGGGAATGACATAGTTGGGGCGTGGAAACCGTAGTCCATTAAACGTTTGGCGATATCCATTTCGGTGACGCCGGTTTTTTCTTTTAATGGACGCATGTCGATAATACATTCGTGCGCTACGCGGCCGTTGGTGCCTACGTACAGTACCGGGAAGTGTTCGCCCAGTTTTTTCGCCATGTAGTTGGCGTTTAAAATCGCCATTTCAGTGGCCTGACGTAAACCTTCGCCGCCCATCATTTTGATGTACATCCAGCTGATTGGCAGAATGCCTGCGCTACCAAATGGAGCAGCAGATACTGCGCCGTTGTTTGCGCCAGTGCCTTCAATTTTCACAACAGCGTGGTTTGGCATAAACGGAGCCAATTGTTTTTTCACGCCAATTGGACCCATGCCCGGGCCGCCACCGCCGTGAGGAATACAGAAGGTTTTGTGCAGGTTTAAATGCGATACGTCAGCACCGATGAAGCCAGGAGAAGTAATACCTACCTGAGCGTTCATGTTGGCGCCATCCATATACACCTGGCCACCGTGGGCGTGGATGATGTCACACAACTCGCGGATAGACTCTTCAAACACACCGTGGGTCGAAGGGTAAGTCACCATAATGGCGGCTAACTTGTCGGATACGGCTTCAGCTTTGGCTTTTAAGTCAGCCATGTCGATGTTACCGCTCTTGTCGCAGTCCACCAGTACTACTTCAAAGCAGGCCATAGCAGCTGTTGCAGGGTTAGTACCATGAGCAGACACAGGAATTAAACAGACGTTACGGTGTGAATCGCCGCGGCTTTCGTGGTATTTACGAATAGCGATCATACCGGCGTATTCGCCCTGAGCGCCTGAGTTGGGCTGCATAGACACAGCGTCGTAGCCTGTGATATCAACTAACCAGTTGGCCAGCTCACCAATCATGTCGTAGTAACCTTCAGCCTGGTCACGTGGCACGAAGGGGTGCAGTGAACCAAATTCTGGCCAGGTCACAGGGATCATTTCGGCTGTGGCGTTTAACTTCATGGTGCACGAACCTAAAGAAATCATTGAGTGGTTCAGTGCTAAGTCTTTGTTTTCCAGCTTTTTGATATAACGCAGCATTTCAGTTTCACTGTGGTACTGGTTAAAGACCGGGTGCGTTAAATACTTGGACGTACGAACCAAGTCAGCAGGAATAGAGTTGGAGCCTTTAGCAACTATGTCAGCGTCCAGCTTAGTTACGTCTAAGCCATGACCAGCGCCTAATACGATATCAAACAGCTGAGCTATGTCAGAAGCTGAAGTCAGTTCGTTAAAGCTTACGCTTAAGCTATCGGCGATATCAGTACGTAAGTTCACTTCAGCGGCGATAGCGCGTGCTACAACAGCGGCACGGTCAGCTACTTTGAAGGTCACAGTATCGAACCAGGTGTTGTGTACTAAAGACACGCCTTTGGCTTGCAGGCCAGCTGCAAATACGTCAGCAGAACGGTGAATACGTTCAGCGATGTTTTTCAGGCCTTCTGGGCCGTGGTACACAGCGAAGAAAGACGCCATGTTTGCCAGTAACACCTGTGCAGTACAGATGTTGGAGTTGGCTTTCTCACGACGGATATGCTGCTCACGGGTTTGCATCGCCATACGCAAAGCCTGATTACCACGACGGTCTTTCGACACACCTATGATACGGCCTGGCATAGAACGTTTGTAATCGTCACGGGTGGCGAAAAACGCTGAGTGTGGGCCACCAAAAGCCATAGGCACACCAAAACGCTGGGCTGAACCTAATACAACGTCTGCGCCTAATTCGCCTGGCGATTTTAATAACAGTAAGCTCATCATGTCGGCTGCTACTGCAACTACGGCTTTTTTCGCCTGCAGCGCTGCAATCAGGCCGCTGTCGTTACGCACTTCACCAGTCGTTGAAGGGTACTGTAATAAAGCACCAAATACGTCGTGGTTCACAGCATCAGTGGCTTTGCCGATGATCACGTCAAAACCAAACATTTCCGCACGGGTGCGCACTACGTCAATAGTTTGTGGGTGCACGTCGTCAGCGATGAAGTAGGTGTTGGCTTTGCTTTTCGCTACACGTTTAGCCAGCGCCATAGCTTCAGCAGCTGCAGTGGCTTCGTCCAGTAATGAAGCCGATGCCAGCTCCATACCGGTTAAATCTAAAGAAATTTGTTGGAAGTTCAGCAGAGCTTCTAAACGGCCCTGAGCAATTTCCGGCTGGTATGGGGTGTAGGCGGTGTACCAGCCCGGGTTTTCTAACACGTTACGTAAAATTACGTTTGGTGTCAGTGTTGGGTGGTAGCCCATACCAATGTAGCTTTTGAACATTTTGTTTTTGTTCGCAGCAGCTTTTAAGTACGCCAGAGCGTCCGCTTCAGTTGTGGCTTCACCAGTTGCCAATGGCTTTGGCAGGCGAATGGAAGCAGGCACAGTTTGTGCGATCAGCTCTTCCATGCTGCTTACGCCTAATTCAGCCAGCATAGCTGCTGTTTCGTTAGCGTCCGGGCCTATATGGCGTTGTATAAATTCCTGGTGGTTCGCAAGTTGCGACAGGGTTTTCACAGCTGAAGTGGTCATGCCTTGAAGTTCCTAAAGCGTTTATAACATCTGTTGTTGCCCGCAGTGGGCGTCATGTTTGGGTGGGTTTACCGCCCCTACATCTTTCGGTGGATGCGGGCGGGTTAAAACCCGCCCCTACACACCATGTTCGTTTTTTGAACGGGCATAACCGCCCCGTTCAGATAACCGATTTTTTATTTCACCGTAGGGGCGTAGCTTGCTGCGCCCTTGCCACCTATATGCCTGCAATCTGCTTGTGTCGGGCGGGTTAAAACCCGCCCCTACACAAATAATCGCCGGTTGGCCGGTAAATAAAAAAACCCGTGTTGCCACGGGGTTTAAAGACGACTTATTCGGCGTCGATCACGGCCTGGTAACCAGCGGCGTCTAACAGGCTGGCCAGTTCGCTTTCGTCAGAAATTTTGATTTTGAACATCCAGCCGTCGCCGAATGGCGCGCTGTTTACCAGCTCTGGTGCGTCGTTCAGTGCGTCGTTGGCTTCAACGATTTCACCAGACAGAGGTGCATAAATGTCGGAAGCCGCTTTAACCGATTCAGCGACAGCCACGTCGTCGCCTTTGGTCACTGTTTCGCCAACTTCTGGTAATTCAACAAACACCATGTCACCCAATAAGTCCTGGGCGTGTTCAGTAATACCCACTGTGTATACGCCGTTACCTTCGTCGCGTACCCACTCGTGTGATGAAACATATTTTAAATTAGTTGGAATAGAGCTCATCTTTTGTTCCTCAGACCTTGAAGCTGTTGTTATCGGCGCCAGTGTGTTGGCTCGGCAACCACCATAGCCAAGGCTTGGGGTTGCCGCAAGGCGGGTTTTGCAGGCAAGACTGATTATTTTTCAGCCAGCGCCCGCCCCACCATTAAATAACTTTTTTACCCATACGGACAAAGTTCGGTTTGACCACTTTGACCGGCACCAGTTTACCGCGAATATCCACTTCTGCACTGTCAGCAGTCGCAGCGGGTACGCGGGCCATGGCGATACTGAAACCTAAAGTGGGAGAGAAAGTACCGGAGGTAATCACACCTTCACCGGCCGCTGTCACCACTTTCTGGCCATGACGTAATACGCCTTTGGCTTCCATCACCAGGCCAACCAGTTTGTCAGTGCCTGCCGCTTTTTGTTGTTCCAGCGCCGCACGGCCAATAAAGTGACGGTCGCTTGGCTCCCACGCAATGGTCCAGCCCATATTGGCGGCCAGCGGAGAGACGCTTTCGTCCATATCCTGGCCGTACAGGTTCATACCTGCTTCTAAACGCAGCGTGTCACGGGCGCCTAAACCTGCTGGTTTTACCCCGGCGTCCAGCAGTTTTTGCCAGAAATCAGCGGCTTCTTCGTTTGGTAAAGAAATTTCGTAACCGTCTTCGCCTGTGTAGCCAGTAGTCGCAATAAACAGAGAACCGGCCTGCACACCAAAAAATGGCTTCATACCCGCCACAGCGGCTTGTTGCTCTTCAGTGAGTAAGGTGGCGACTTTGGCTTTGGCATTCGGGCCTTGCACGGCGATCATGGCAAACTCAGGGCGTTCGGTCACAGTGACGTCAAAGGCTTTGGCCTGTGCATTGATCCACGCCAGGTCTTTTTCGCGGGTGGCCGAGTTCACCACCAAGCGGAAGAAGTCTTCCGTCAGGAAGTACACAATCAAGTCGTCAATCACGCCACCGGCTTCGTTTAACATGCCGCTGTATAAGGCTTTGCCTGGTACAGTCAGTTTGTTGACGTCGTTGGCGAGTAAATAACGCAGGAAGTTGCGGGTGTTTGGCCCTTTCAGGTCAACGATAGTCATGTGCGACACGTCGAACATACCAGCGTCCTGGCGCACAGCGTGGTGTTCTTCGATTTGTGAACCATAGTTCAACGGCATATCCCAGCCGTGGAAGTCCACCATCTTGGCGCCAGCTTCGAGGTGCTTGGCGAATAATACGGTTTGTTGGGCCATCGGTACTTTTTCCATTGTTGTATGCTGCGTACGGCGCGGCAGAGGTAAGGTATCAACCAGCGTGGTTTACACAGCAGGCTGACGCCATTGAAAAAGTTAGATTGCAGTGATCAGTTCAACACATTTGTCTGTATATAACTGAAGTTGCAAATCAGGATGCCCCTGATTATAACCGATGGCCCAAGGGGCCAACAGCCCCCAGTTCATTAGATTTATTAATGCGAACAAGCCACAGACCTGAAGACTGTTGCGGCGAGGTCAGCCAGCTGTATAGTCTGGTCGGGCGCGCTTAGGTAAGTCGCCGCTATTGCCAAGCGCGGCAGCCATAATACTTTTCTTTAGTGGTCCCGCCTTATCGACCAGCCGCATTCCCAGGCCTCGCACCAGTTTTAATGCGGGGTTGCTGCTGCCAAAACCACGTTTAAAGGCCTCCATAGCAACAATCAGTGTCTGCGCTTCAGCCTTGCGCCAACGTTCATAGCGGCGCAATAAACGCTCTTCGTGCAGCGGCTGGCGGGCACCCAACTGTTCTGAGATTAGCTCTGCTAATGCGACAACGTCCATTAAACCTAAATTCATGCCCTGACCTGCCAGCGGATGAATGGTGTGTGCCGCGTCGGCCACCAGCACCACTTTATTCAGCAGCCACTCGCTGGCATAACGCATTTTCAGCGGATGCGCACTGAGTGCGCTGGCGCGGCTTAATAAGCCAAGCGCATGGCCACTGGCCACCGTCAGTGCTTTATTAAAGTCCGCTTCACTCAGCGCCAGCAGCTCAGCGGCCTGCTCTGGCGGCACACTCCAGACAATAGACAGCAGATGCGGGTCGGCCAGCGGTAATAAGGCCAGCGGGCCGTCCTTTAAAAACACCTGGCGTGCGCACTGGCCATGCGGTTCTGTGCTGCGGATTTGGCACACCAGCGCCTGATGGTCGTAATCCCAGAACGCAATGGGCATGTTCAGCTGCTGACGCACAAAGGAGTTGGCACCGTCGGCCGCCACCAACAATTTACATAACAGCGGGCCCTGCCCCTTCAGGCTGAGCAAGGTTTGCTCGTCACCGGCACTGATGCTGTCAATCTGGCAGTGAAACAGGCAGCGCACATTGGTTTTGTCGGCCAGCTGCTGGTAAAGGCTCTGTCGCAGTTCCTGGTTGTCAACCAGATACCCCAGAGCGTCCACTTGCTGTTCAGCGGCGTCAAAAGCGATACGGGCGAAGCTGTCCGCTTCCCAGACTTCCATCTTCTGAAAACCAGCTTTGCTGGACAGCTGTTGCCAGGCCCCCAGTTGCTCAAGCACCCGGCGCGACGCCTGGTTTAGCGCACTGACGCGCTGCAGGCTGGGCGCGGCACCAATCTGTGGCGCCTCACCTTTATCCAGCAGCGCAATTTTCAGCGGCAGCTCGCTTAACAGCAGCGCCAGCGTCAGACCTGCGCTACCGGCACCGACAATAGCGATATCCAAATCCAGCATCTTAAGCTCCTTCACTCTGGCGCACTGGCGCTGCCAATCCAAGTTGCTGCAGGCGTTGCTCGATGTGCCGCAAAGGCGTCAACCCCATGGCAAAATGCGCCAGCTGTGATTTCAGTGCGCTGCAGTTATTCAGCCCGCTGAGGCCTAAATTACGGCCAAACGCTATCAGGCGGGACGAGTTGGAAAACAGCCGCACCAAGGCGTCTGTGTACAAAATCAATTGCTGCATATCCGGTTCACGCAACTGCTGATAAGCGCGGGTAAAGGCGTAGTCCCCCAGCTGGAATGACTTTGCCTGCGTTGCCTGCATCCGTTGCACTAGCAGCACTAAGGAGTAAATATCGCGCAGCGCCAGGTTAAAGCCCTGACCGGCAATGGGGTGTAAGTTATGCAAAGAATTGCCCAAAAGTACGACGCGATGCCGTGCTGCTTCGCTGGCGCGGCGCAGTACCAGCGGGTACAAAGCCCGCGCGCCGGCTTTTTGAAACACACCGGCACGGTAACCGCCCTCTTTTTGCAGCTCCGCCAGAAAGTCAGCCTCATTCAGCTGCATCAGTTGGGCTGCCCGTTCTGGCGCTAAAGTCCAGACCAGCGAATAACGCTGCTGAGTCAGAGGCAATAAGGCCAGCGGGCCTGTTGGGGTAAAACGTTCAAAAGCTTTGCCCTGATGCGGGCCTTGCAGACCAATATTGGCGATCAGCGCCGTCTGGCCATAGTCATCGCTTTGCAGCGCAAAACCGGCCAGCTCACGGCTGGGTGAAGCGCCGCCTTCGGCAATCACCAGCAAACGGCAGCTGACACTAAGGCCTGATTTCAGCTGCACCTGCTGCAAGTCCAGTGAAGGCGTAATGGCACTGATGGCATCCGGCCTGAACCAAACCAGACGGCCTTGAGCTTCAAAGGGTTGCAGCCTTTGGTGCAACACAGCGCCAATATGCTCCACCTCAATCACCTGCCCCAGCGCATCCAGTTGGTAGTCGCTGCTTTGCAGGTAGGTTTTACCGAAGTGGCCCTGGTCAGACACTGTGATGGTTTTAATAGGGCTGGCGTAAGACGCCAGCAGAGGCCAGAGCCCCCAGTTTTTTAACAGGCCAATGCTGCCTTCAGATAACGCAATGCTGCGGCTGTCGAAACTGCTTTTGGATGGACTGGCGTCAGCCTGTTGCTCCACCACCGCCACCTTCAGGCTGCCTCGCTGCAATAACTGGTGTGCCAGCATGGCCCCGGCCATACCGCCACCTGAAATCAGAATATCAAAAGGCTCTGTCAACGCATCCTCGCTTGTGCTGGGCCCGCTTACCGGGCGGCCATCAGCGCTTCTATTTCGGCAATCTCTTTTGGCACGGCCGCAGTCAGGTTGTCATGCCCTGTGGCGGTGACCAGTAAATTGTCTTCAATCCGTACCGCCAGGCCCCACCATTTAGCGTCGCAGGCTGAGCCAGACGGAATATAGAGGCCGGGTTCAATGGTCAGCACCATGCCGGGTTCAAAAGGCCGTGCCGCGCCGTCTTTCTGATAAGCGCCCACATCATGCACGTCCAGCCCCAGCCAGTGGCCCAAACCATGAATAAAATACTGTTTACAGGCGTTGTCTTGCAGCAACTGCTCCAGCTCCCCCTGCAAAATACCCAGCTCAACCAGGCCTTTGGTCAGCTCCAGCTGCGCCGCCGCCACTGCGTCGTTCATGCTGTTGCCTGGTTTGACTGCGGCGCAGGCGGCGTACTGGGCATTCAACACCACCTGATACAGCGCCGCTTGTTCGGCACTGAAGTGACCATTGACCGGAAAAGTCCGCGTAATATCGCCTGTATAGCCCTGGTAGTCAGCCCCTGCATCTATCAGCACCAAATCGCCGTCTTTGAGTACGTCGTTATTGTCGGTGTAATGCAAAATGCAGCCGTTTTCGCCACCGCCCACTATGGTGTTATACCCAACCCGGCGCGCACCGTGCATGGCAAATTCATGCACAATTTCCGCTTCGAGCTGGTATTCATAAACCCCCGCTTTGGCAAAACGCATGGCTCTGCGATGACCCAGCGCACTGACAGAACCGGCTTTTCGCATCAGCTCTTGCTCAGCCTCGTCTTTAAACAAACGCAGCTCTGCGATTAACGGCCGTAAGTCCTGCTGCACTGTGGGCGCCAGATAACCACGCTTGGGGTAAAGCCTTAAAGTTTTCAGCGTCTCAGCCACTTTGGTATCAAAAGCAGCATAGGTGCCTTCGGCATACACCAGTGTTTGCTTTTTATTCAGTGCGTCAAGCAGCAGGCTGTCCAGCTGGTCAATGCAGGCGGTCTCCAGGCCAAAGCGGGTTTTGGCCGCTTCAGGCCCAAAACGACGGCCCTGCCAGACCTCTGCCAATGGGTCTTTGGCGCGACAGAGCAAAAGATGCCTGCTTTCGCCGTTCTGCGCTTTGCTTAAGATCAATAAGCTTTCAGGTTCGGGAAAACCAGTCAGGTAATTCAGGTCGCTGTCCTGACGAAACGGAAATTCGGTATCCCGGCTGCGGGTCAGCTCTTCGGCAGACGGAATTAAGGCGACTGAGTTGACCGGCATCTGCGCGAGCAGCGCGTCACGGCGCTGTTGGTAAATCGTTGTATTCATCTCAATGCAGGGTCTTGTTCTGAACTTCGGCTTTGGCAAACTTCTGACCCACTTCATTAAAACAGGTCAGCACCAGTAAACGGATATGCTCCAGCACCAGGAAATAGGATTCTTCGTTGTCTTCGCTACTGCTGTCATCCAGCGCAAAAGGGTCGATATGGGTGATTTCGGTCAGTTGCTGCACGGCGTCGCGCACGTCTTCTGAACAGAGTGACAAATCATTTTGCTGAATGGCAAACCCGACCAGAAAAGACTGCGCCCATTCCACCATGGCTTCCAGCCGCTCCGGCAACGAATCGTCGTCGGACGGCAGTAATAACGCAAAGGAATAGTCGGTTTGTGCCAAAGATGCAGACGTTTGCGTTATTAATTCAGAAATTTCTGTTTTTGCTTCATTAGATAAGGCTTGTCCGTCATTTAAGAAGTCATACAGAACTGGTAAGATCTGCGCTGCTTCGGCATTGACACCGGCAGACAGCAAACCGGCAATTAAGCCATGAACTTCGGCGGCAGACGCCATCAGGTAAGATTGATCCAGCAGGCTGGTCCAGTAGTCGTACGAGCGTAAGGCATTCGGATCCATAAATTTTTCGGCCACAGCGACTTTTCAAGGCGTGTATCCTACCATCTGTGCGTCAAGCCCGCCAACAGATGGCGCCCAACTCGCAGGCCCAGGCGGTAACTATGCAACTTCGTAAATTTCGTCCTGTTCCCCCACCTCCGGCTGACGCCGTGGTGAAAAAACCTGTCGCCGTCAAAAGCAAAACAGACAAACCCAAACAACTGACCATTTCGGTATTGGGCCGGGTGCTGAAAGTGGCGTGCCCTGTTGGCGAAGAGCAGCGCCTGCAGGCTGCTATTACCGAACTGGAAACCAGGGTGGCCAGCACCAAATACAAACCCGGTGTGCATATGAATGAAGATGTGCTCTTGATGATCGCGCTGAATTTATGCAATGAGCTGGTGGATTTAAAAACCAAAGCGGCTGTCGATTCCAACTAAGTTGTGAATAAAAACACCAACTTGCGGCAAAACTACGCAACTAAACGCTAAAAATGAAATTCGGGGCTGAACAGCCCCGGAGCCGGTGTTATACTTGGGGCGTTCTCTGAGTTGTTTGTGATTGGGTTGACGTCCCTGAGCCGATATTCTTTTTAACCAGGGGCTCTTCTGTGTTGCTAGTGTGCAAGCTCAGCCCGTACTGAGAAGCCTGAGGCGACCATTGGACTCCCGCCTTGAACCTTGGGTTCAAGGGCTATCACCTGACACGGCAACTTGGAGAACGACCCTCTGCTTTTGTTTATTCCCTCTTTGTTTTAAGCTCTGTGCATTCTGTGTTGTGGTTAGCTTTTTATGTCATCCAGCCGTGCTGAATTACGAACCCTGACCCGTCAACGGCGCCGCGCTTTGTCGGATGCCGAGCAGCAGCAGGCCGCGAATGAGCTGACCATCCGACTGCTGCACTGGCCAGAACTTGCGTCTTGCCAGCATATTGCGCTTTACCTGACCAATGACGGCGAAATTTCCACTCAGCCCCTGATCACGGCCTTATGGGCCCGTGGCAAAAACCTGTATTTACCCCTGTTGCACCCGCTGGTGCCCGGCTATTTGCTGTTTCAGCAATTTACCCCGGATACGCCCCTCACCCTCAACAAATTTGGTATTGGCGAACCGGCGCTCAATTGCAGCCAGATTTTCCCTGTGCAGCAGCTGGACTTGGTTTTAACCCCGCTGGTGGCTTTTGATGCGCAAGGCCACCGCCTGGGGATGGGCGGTGGCTTTTATGACCGGACTTTATCGCAGTTACCTTCAGACCGGACAAGGCCTGTGCTGATGGGCCTGGCACATCAATGCCAGCAGGTAGAGCAGGTGCCGGTTGAAGCCTGGGACCAGCCGCTGCGTTTTATCGCCACCCCTGACCGCCTCTGGCAATTTGACTAAGCGCGGCGCTGGTCAGAGTGGCCTGCTTTCTTTTTTAGCAAAGACCTTTTTCGCCCCCCTGCTTTCAGGGTAATATCCATCTGTATGGCTAAACGCTTTTGGACCCTCTGATGACCCAGGATCAACTGAAAAAAAATGCGGCATGGACCGCATTGGATTATGTGCCCCGCAATACCATCGTCGGTGTCGGCACCGGCTCGACCGTCAACCACTTTATTGACGCCTTAGCAACCATCAAAGATGAGATCCTGGGCGCTGTGTCCTCTTCAGTGGCGTCCACGGAAAAAATGCAGGCATTGGGCATTAAGGTGCTGGACCTGAACGAGGTGGAAAGTTTTAGCGTCTATGTGGACGGCGCCGACGAAATTAACCCCCGCAACCATATGATTAAAGGCGGTGGCGCGGCCCTGACCCGGGAGAAAATTGTCGCTGCGGTGGCAGAGCAATTTATCTGCATCGTCGACCAGAGCAAACAGGTGGACGTACTGGGTAAATTCCCGCTGCCGGTGGAAGTGATTCCAATGGCGCGCGCTTATGTGGCCCGCGAGCTGGTGAAACTGGGCGGCAACCCGGTATGGCGTGAAGGCGTTGTTACCGACAACGGTAACATTATTCTCGATGTGCATGGCCTGTCGATTACAGAGCCAGAAGTCTTAGAACAACAAATAAACAACCTGGTCGGCGTGGTCACTAACGGCATTTTTGCCCGCCGCGCAGCCAACCTGGTGCTGGTGGGAACCCCACAAGGCACTTTGGTGCTGAACTGATTTTTGCAATTAACAAGAGTGAAGTAACAATGACTAAGTTTTCGTTGCCAAAGGACAAGATCAAAATTCTGCTGCTCGAAGGCCTGCACCAAAGTGCGGTACAGACCTTTAAAAAGCAGGGTTACACCAATATCGAATACCTGAAAACCTCGTTGGAGGAAGATGAGCTGATTGAAAAAATCCGCGACGTGCATTTTATTGGTATTCGCTCCCGTACTCAGCTCAATGAAAAAGTGCTGGATGCAGCAACGAAACTAACGGCTATCGGCTGTTTTTGTATTGGCACCAACCAGGTCAATCTGGATGCGGCCATGGCCCGCGGCATAGCTGTATTTAACGCACCATTTTCCAATACCCGTTCTGTAGCCGAACTGGTGTTAGGCCAGCTGATTATGCTGCTGCGTGGCATTCCGGCCCGCAACGCCGCCGCTCACCGTGGGCAGTGGCAGAAGACTGCCACTCAGTCCTTTGAAGCCCGTGGTAAAACTCTGGGTATTATCGGTTATGGTCATATAGGTACTCAGCTGTCGATCATGGCGGAAAACATTGGTATGCGGGTGCAGTTTTATGATATTGAAGACAAACTGGTGCTGGGTAACGCCACTCAGGTGGATTTAGGCAGTCTGCTGAAAACGTCCGACGTGGTCACCCTGCATGTGCCTGAAACGGCCTCCACCAAAAATATGATCGGCGAAGCCGAACTGGACCTGATGAAACCAGGTGCCATTTTAATTAACGCCTCACGCGGCACAGTGGTGGACATTGACGCCCTGGCGTCCGCCCTCAAAACCAACAAGCTGGCCGGTGCGGCTATTGACGTATTTCCGGAAGAGCCAACCAGCAATGACGAAGAGTTTATTTCGCCACTGCGTGAATTCGACAATGTGATCCTGACCCCACACATCGGGGGCTCCACTCAGGAAGCGCAGGAAAACATTGGTTTTGAAGTGGCCGGCAAACTGGTGAAGTACAGCGACAATGGTTCGACCCTGTCTGCCGTCAACTTCCCGGAAGTGTCGCTGCCAGAGCACAAAGGTCGCTCACGCCTGCTGCATATTCACAAAAACCAACCCGGCGTACTTGGCAAAATCAACGAAGCTTTTGCCAAACATGGCATCAACATTTCAGGTCAGTACCTGCAAACCAACGCCGAAATTGGTTATGTGGTGATTGATGTGGATTCAGAAGACCACGAGCTGGCGCTGAACGAGTTAAAAGCCATTCCAGGCACCTTGCGTGCCCGCGTGCTGCACTAAAAATTTGGGGTCAGAGTAGTACTCTGACCCCATTCATTTTTAGACCCGTTAAAACGAGTACACCACTGTAGCTGCGGTTTCGCTGTCCGTACTTTTCTTGTCTGCTGCTACATCTGAATCGTATTTGATATTCACACTTAAGCGTAACGCCAGCTGGTTATTAATTTGCGCGGTAATGGCACTGCGGCTGACATAACTGGTGTTGTGACCATCCAGTGACACGTTGTATTCCAGCGTCTGCTTAAATTTACTGGTGGCGGAGAAATGGTATTCAAAGTTCGCCGCTGCGTACCAGATTAAACCTGAATTGCTTTCACCTTCCGAAGGTCTGTCATAGGCCATACCGGGACCGGTTTCAAAATCCAGGTAGTTTTCACCTTCAGAATACAGACGGTTGGCATAACCGGCTGCCACCGACATTTGCTCCCGGAAGGCACCAAAACGGTCATTCAGGTAATGTGCCCGGCCGAACAGACTGCTGTCAGATTGCCAGAACTTGTAGTTGCTCTGGCCGGTCAGGCCAATGCGCTGGCCTGTGGTGTAATCGTTTTTTTCACCAGTCACAGAGTCTTCGGTGCTATTGCGCTGAAACAGCGTCTGAATAAAGTACTTGTTACGAAAACGTTCCAACTCCTGATTCAGTTCAGCGTTGCTGCGCACCGCTGTGGACTCGGTGTTACCACGGCTTAAAGCAACCCCCACCTCCACATCGCCAGACCAGGGTTTAATTTCAGTGTCAGCAAAACCGACTTCTGCTTGTTGTGCCAGGCTACTGGCGGATAACAGTAATAAAGATGCGACAACAGCACGCATAACAACTTTACCTTTCTTGTTTAATTCATGGTTCGGATAAAGAAAAACCAGGCGGAGCCTGGCTTTTCTGGCCATGCTGAAGCGAATTACTCCGCGTCAGCAGCCCGGTTTTGGATATACTCCAACGCCATCTCGATGCGGGCCAGACAACGGGCTTTGCCAATCAGCGTCAGCGTGACATCCAGCGATGGCGAGTTGCCGCCGCCGGTGACAGCGACACGCAGTGGCATGCCCACTTTGCCCATACCTAAACCCAGGCTTTCAGCCGCCGCGTTAATAGCGCCATGCACGGCTTCGGCTGTCCAGTCGGTTAATTCAGCCAGTTTGCTTTTTACAGCAGCCAAAGGCTCTGCGGCCACGGGGCGTAAATGCTTTTTCGCTGCAGCTTCGTCGAATTCGGCAAAGTCTTCATAGAAATAGCGACTGACTTCCACCATTTCCTTTAAAGTTTTTACCCGCTCCGCCTGCACTTTCACCAGCTCAGCCAGCGCCGGACCATGGCTGGTATCCAGCTTCTGTTCGGCCACATGCCATGCCAGGTGTTTAGCCACATAAGACGGCTCCAGCGTTTTCATATAGTGCTGGTTCAGCCACACCAGTTTGTCGGTGTTAAAAGCCGATGGCGCCCGGTTACAGTTGGCTAAATCAAACAGCTCCACCAATTCAGCTTTGCTGAAAATTTCCTGATCGCCGTGGGACCAGCCTAAACGCACCAGGTAGTTCAGCAGCGCCTCTGGCAGGAAACCATTGTCACGGTATTGCATAACCCCCACAGCGCCATGACGTTTGGACAGACGTTTACCGTCATCACCCAGAATCATTGGCACATGGGCATATTTAGGAATCTCAGCACCTAAGGCGGCCAGAATATTCATCTGGCGTGGTGTGTTGTTGACATGGTCGTCACCACGGATCACATGGGTGATGCCCATTTTCCAGTCGTCCACCACCACAGTCAGGTTGTAAGTGGGCGTGCCGTCACTGCGGGCGATGATCAGGTCATCCAGCTCTGCATTGGCAATTTCAATGCGGCCTTTAATTAAATCGTCGATCACCACCACGCCGTCCAACGGGTTTTTAAAGCGGATCACATAAGGGGTGTTTTCCGGATGATCGGTGCGGTCGCGCCACATGCCGTTGTACTTCGGCTTCAAGCCCGCAGCCATCTGCTCTTCACGCATTTTGTCGACTTCTTCTACGGTACAGAAGCACTTATAAGCCTTGCCTTCAGCCAGCAGCTGCGCTACGACTTCTTTATACAGGTCAAACCTTTGAGTCTGAAAATACGGGCCTTCATCGTAATCCAGGTCCAGCCAGTGCATGCCTTCCATAATGGCATCCACAGACTCCTGGGTGGAACGCTCTAAATCTGTATCTTCAATACGCAGAATAAACTTGCCGCCGGTTTTGCGGGCATATAACCAGCTGTATAACGCCGTTCTGGCGCCACCAACGTGCAGATAACCTGTAGGGCTTGGCGCAAAGCGAGTAACAATCGACATAATAAATCCATCAGGGCCAAAAAATCGGCCGCTATTGTAGCGCCGTTAACCGTTGAATGCACGGCCGATACTCGCACTAACGGCAATAAAGCGGTTACTTTTACAGCAGACGAATACGCAAACCGAAAATAGTGTTGACACAAAAAGTCCGCCCCCTATAATGACCGCCGAACGTTACGCCGGATGGTTAGCTCAGCCGGGAGAGCACCGCCCTTACAAGGCGGGGGTCACTGGTTCGAACCCAGTACCATCCACCATAATTTGTTGTGATAGTGTAAGGTCGGTGAAGCACCGCCCGCTCTCTGTGACAACACGGGTGACACTGATTAAACCCAGTAGCATCCACCATCAAACTCTGTTTGACACATTGTTTACTGCAGTACCCAGACCGGATGGTTAGCTCAGCCGGGAGAGCACCGCCCTTACAAGGCGGGGGTCACTGGTTCGAACCCAGTACCATCCACCATAATTTGTTGTGATAGTGTAAGGTCGGTGAAGCACCGCCCGCTCTCTGTGACAACACGGGTGACACTGATTAAACCCAGTAGCATCCACCATCAAACTCTGTTTGACACATTGTTTACTGCAGTACCCAGACCGGATGGTTAGCTCAGCCGGGAGAGCACCGCCCTTACAAGGCGGGGGTCACTGGTTCGAACCCAGTACCATCCACCATAATTTGTTGTGATAGTGTAAGGT
>NZ_JBBIQD010000001.1:568978-887025 GCF_037442525.1 Rheinheimera sp.
AGTGTAAGGTCGGTGAAGCACCGCCCGCTCTTTACAACAACAAGGGTGTCACCGGTTCGAACCCAGTACCATCCACCATATATCTAAATCGAAAACTACATTTTAAACTGTTAGCTGCCTTGTTAGTGCGATGCCGCACCGCCCGCTTTCCATGACAAAACGGTTGTCACTGGTTCGAACCCAGTACCATCCACCATAATTTGTTGTGATAGTGTAAGGTCGGTGAAGCACCGCCCGCTCTTTACAACAACAAGGGTGTCACCGGCTCGAACCCAGTACCCTCCACCATAAGTTCCAATAAGTAATTTCAGAAAGCTTGCCATTCCGCTTTACGCACTACCATATTTTTCACAATTCACTAACCTCAATCCCTAAATTCGCAAAATTTTCAAATTTCACCGAATTTTACTGGCCTTGCTGCATCAATTAGCGCTTTAATATCTATATTTGATAGAAATGATAAAACCCCTGAAAGACGCATGAGTGAGCAGCTGAGCCGCGATATCCGCATTCTGATTGTGGATGAGCAACCCATTTTACAGAACTACCTGCGCTTTGCGCTGGAGACGCTCGGCTTTCTGAGTTTCAGCCATGCGGAAAATGCCAGCAGTGCGCTGGCTTTGTATCAGGACAAGTTTTTTGACTTGGTGATCTGCTCTTTTAATCTGGATGGCAAAGATGGCTATCAGCTGTATCAGGAGCTCAAAGCCCGCAATCTGTACCGGCACAGCACGGGTTTTATCTTTATCAGTGCCGACACTGACCCGTCACTGGTACACAGCGTACTGGAACTGCAGCCAGACGAATTTATGGTGAAGCCGTTTTCAATCAAGGATTTAAAAACCCGCATTGAACGAACCATGCTGCGTAAGCAGCAGTTGAAACCCCTGTACGAACTGCTGGACCAAAACAAGACTGTAGGGGCCATTCATCAGATTGATCAGTGGCTAAAACAAAATTCGTTGCCAAAGTACGCTCCGCTGCTCAGGAAAACCCGCGGTGAAATTCTGATCAGCAGCAACAGATGGGCGGAAGCCGAACAGTTTTACGATGCGATTCTGGACAGAGAGCCCCTCCCCTGGGCCCGGCTTGGGCTGGCCCGCTGCCTGGTCGAGCGGGGGGAATTCAACCAGGCCATTTCTCTGCTGCAGCTGCTACTGAAAAAGTCAGATTACAAACTGATGGCACTGGACCTGTTGTCCAGCATTTATCTGCAGCAACATCTGTTTGATAAAGCCCAGGCCGAACTGAAGCAGGCCGCCACGCTGGCCCCACGTAATCTGCTACGCCAGCAAAAACTGCTCAACCTGTCACGCCTGAACCACGACTATGAGAACCAGTACAAAGCAGCCAGGGATCTGGTGAAGTTCGCCCGTTATTCCGTGTTTGAACAGCCGGATCTGTATCTGAACCTGGCGCGTTCCTGCATAGATTATGCGTTGACCACCAGCGAAGAAGAACAAAGCAGCCGACTGTCCAAAGTGGCCAATGAAACCTTAAACAGTATGCGTAAAGCTTTTCCTGATCAACCAAAAGAAGAGCAGCAACTGGTGTTACAGGCCCGACTGCTTTACCTGAAGGAACAAATTGATAAAGCGAAAACCTTATTGCTGGAGCTGCAAAAATCGCCGCAGCCAGAGCGGCTGGAAGATGCGTTGGATAAAGCCAAAGCCCTGCATGAAGTGGGCTTACTCAGTGCCTCGCGTCAGCTCCTGAGCCAGTTGACACTGGACAGCCAGCAAGAGCACGGGATGGATCCGGTGTTTGTCCGCTATCTGCAGCAGGAGCAAAAAGAACGCGCCGCTTTACCTATGGGTCCGCGCGAATTTAATAACAACGCCGTCGCCATGTACGAGCAAGGGCGCTGGCAAGACGCACTGCAGGCTTTTATACAGGCATTTCAGGTAATGCCTTCCAATGCAGGTATTGCGCTCAATCTGCTGCAGGCATTGCGTTCAGGGAAAGTGCAGCTCGACAATGAACTGGCATCCCGTCTGGAGCGGCAATGTGAAATGCTGCTGGTCAACTCCAGACTGAGTAAGGACCAGCAGCAACGCTGGCAGCAGTTGCAAGGCCGGGAATCTATTGCAATTTAGCCGCAGAAGCGGGTGGTTCCGGCCATTCGCTGAGTACCAGCTTAAGCCGGTCACTGCGCAGCAGCCAGACGGAGCCAATACCCAGCGCTATTGGAGCCAGCAAAAGCCAGGGCGCGGTGACAGTGACAAAGGCAGGTAAATGCGTCAGGCTGTGGCCCAGGTCCAGCAAGGCCGTCGCCATCAGCGGCCATCTGCAGTGACGCCACAGCACAAAACACCCTCGCCAGCCTTTGTCTTTGCGTTGTGACAACACCAGTGTCAGCACCAATGCAGGCAGAGCTATCAGGCAAGCCAGCAAAAAATCTTCTGAATGCGGGTAAACCAGCTTCATCATGCTGTCACCGCCTTCGCGCATGGTCAGCACCACCACCCAGAGCAGATAGGGCCGCAACAACACCAGCAACAGGGCATAAAACATCCAGGGAATACGCACAAGGCCGTGGTCGTCCAGCTCAAAATACCGCTTCATTTAAGCAAGACCGTGCTCAGTAAATAAATCCAGCATTTGTTGTTCTGTCCAGACCGGAATATTCAGCTCTGTGGCTTTGGCCAGTTTGGAGCCAGCATTGTCCCCTGCGATCACTGCATAGGTTTTGGCTGACACTGATCCCGACACCTTAGCCCCCAGCCGCTGTAATTTATCTTTAGCTTCGTCCCGGCCCATCGCCAGCAAGGTGCCGGTCAAGACCAGCGTCAAACCTGCCAATGGCTGCTCACTTTGCTGCTTTGGTTCAATCACTGGCCAGTGCAGACCCAGTTCGAGCAGCTCTGCAATCACTGCCTGGTTATGTGGTTCGGCAAAAAAGCGCTGAATTTGCCCGGCCACCACAGCGCCGACATCATTGACGGCCAGCAGTTGTTCCAGGCTGGCCTGCTGCACTGCGTCCAGCGTCGTAAAGTGATTCGCCAGGTTCAGGGCCGTGGCCTCCCCCACTTCGCGAATACCCAGTGCATAAATAAAACGTGGCAAGGTGGTTTGTTTAGCCTGCTCTATAGCCGCCAGCAGTTTCAGCGCCAGCTTTTCGCCCATGCGTTCCAGCCCCACCAAGGCACTGAACTCCAGCCGGAAAATATCAGCCGGTGTTTTGACCAGTTGCTGCTCCACTAACTGGTCAATCAGCTTGTCGCCCAGACCTTCGATATCCAGCGCTTTACGGGCGACAAAATGTTTCAGCGCTTCTTTTTGTTGGGCCGCACAGAACAGGCCGCCAGTGCAGCGGGCAACCGCTTCGCCTTCAACCCGCTCTACGGCGGAATCACAGACAGGACAACGTTGCGGAAACAGGATTTCTTTGGCGTCGGCTGGCCGCTCTTCCTGCACCACGGCGACAATTTGTGGGATCACATCACCGGCACGCCGAACAATCACTTTGTCGCCCACCTGCACGCCCAGCCGGTTAATTTCATCCTGATTATGCAAGGTGGCATTGCTGACGGTGACGCCGCCGACCACCACAGGCTCCAACCGCGCCACTGGTGTAATGGAACCGGTGCGGCCCACCTGAAACTCCACATCCAGCAAAGTGGTGGTTTTTTCCTGGGCCGGAAATTTAAAAGCTACAGCCCAACGCGGTGCCCTCGAGACAAAGCCCAACGCCTGTTGTTGCGCCAGACTGTCCACTTTCAAAACCACACCGTCAATTTCATAAGGCAGTTGTGCTCTTTTAGCCAGAATTTGCTGCTGATAGGCCAAAGCAGCCGCCAGGCCATGCACCTGCTGTACTTCTGGGCAGACAGGTAAACCCCAGGCTTTGAGCTGCATTAAACGCTGAAAATGGCTCTGGTTGTTGAGCAAACCACTTTCATCGTCCAGCGCGCCAATGGCATAGGCATAAAACATTAATGGACGGGTGGCTGTAACTTTCGGGTCCAGCTGACGCAAGCTGCCGGCCGCCGCGTTGCGTGGGTTGGCAAAAACTTTCTCGCCACTTTGCCGCGCTTTGGCGTTCATCTGCTCAAAACCCGCCAGCGGCATAAAAACTTCGCCACGGACCTCCAGTACGGCGGGCACCTCCCCCAAAAGTTTCAGCGGAATGGCTCGGATGGTTTTGATATTGGCAGTGATATCTTCGCCGGTGAACCCATCACCGCGGGTCGCGGCCTGCACCAACCGACCATCTTCATAGCGGATACTGACGGCCAGACCGTCCAGCTTCGGCTCCGCTGAAAAGCTGAAATCGCCGTTAAAATCGATGCGATCCGCCATACGTTTGTAAAAAGCACTGAAATCATCAGCGTCAAAGGCATTGTCCAGCGACAACATAGGAATTTGATGCGTCACCTGGCCGAATTTACTTAAAGGCGCCGCCCCCACCCGCTGGGTTGGGGAGTCGGCGGTCACCAGCTCAGGGAACTGCTGTTCCAGCTGCTGCAATTCACGAAACAAGGCATCGTAATCCACATCCGGAATGGACGGGTTGTCCAGCACATAATACTGGTAGTTATGGTGGGCCAGCAGCTCACGTAACTGCTGCGCCCGGGCGGCAGAAGTTAAAGTCATAGTTAACTCTTTGTAGGCAAAAGGCCAACAGGCCAGATAAACAAACAGGCCCCATAACGGGGCCTGTGCAATTCAAAGGTCAATGCGGGATTAACCGTGGATCAGCTGCTTGCGCTGAAATTCACGGATTTTTTCCACGTAATGACGCACAGTCTGCACTGTCAGCACAGAACGCTGGCCGTCCAGCACCTGGCCACCAAACTCATCGGCCAGTTTTTTCGCCGCACTGTGCATCAGGTTAAAGTTTTGCAGCGCTTCGCCTGGTCCTGGCAGCGTCATGAACAGGCTTAAACCACGGGTATTCATCTTGTCGATGTCTTCCAGGTCAAAGGTGCCAGGGTTAAACATATTGGCCAAAGAGAACAACACCTCGCCTGAACCGGCATTGTCCTGGAAGCGGTGGAAAATATTCATTTCACCGTATTTAAAACCCAGGGTCAGCAGGCTTGGCAGCAACAGCGAACCATTGATTTCTTCACCTTCCGGCAGCAGCACATAGAGGATCAGCACTTCGTTGGCTGGCGCCTGTGGCGCCTCGTCCTGCACTGCGTCGTAATCCGCCTGCTCTTCAGCAGTAAAATCCAGCTCGTCAGTTGCAGAAAAACTGCCCAGATCCAGCGAAGGTTCCGACAGGTCGGGCTCACGCCGTACTTTCACAGGTTCACGTAATTTATTGCTTTTCGGCGGCACAGTAGGAGCAGGTTTTGGCTGCGGCTTTTCACCTGGTGCCAGCACGCGCTTTTTACCCACGCCAAATTCATCAAAGCCATCGGCTTTTTCTTCCGGCGTTTCAGGTTCGTAATTCAGTTGATCCTGATTGTTTTTCCGCACCGTCCACCAGCCATGCAACGCCAGCGCCGTAATACCGGTCACACCCAGAATAATTAATACATAACGTAATTCTTCAGCCATCTCTTTTACCTTTTAGTTCTCAGGCCTGTGCCATTTTCACGGCATCTTCCACATCCACTGCCACAACACGTGAGACTCCGGGTTCCTGCATCGTCACCCCCATCAGCTGTGCTGCCATTTCCATCGCAATTTTGTTATGGCTGATATAAATAAACTGCACCGTCTCAGACATTTCCCGTACCAGGTTGCAGAACCTGCCGGTATTGGCGTCGTCCAGCGGCGCATCCACCTCATCCAACATACAAAAAGGTGCCGGATTTAACCGGAAAATTGAAAACACCAATGATAAAGCTGTCAGCGCTTTTTCACCACCCGATAACAAGTGAATTGTACTGTTTTTTTTCCCCGGCGGCCTTGCCATGATCGTTACTCCTGTTTCTAACAGATCTTCTTCCGTTAAATCAAGGTAGGCACTGCCCCCCCCAAAAACTTTTGGAAACAGATTTTGCAGCCCTTCATTGACCTGCTCAAAGGTCTCTTTAAACTTCTGGCGGGTTTCCCGGTCGATTTTCCGAATGGCCGTTTCCAGGGTATCCAGCGCATCGGTTAAATCCTGATGTTGCGCATCCAGGTATTTTTTCCGCTCGTCCTGCTGTTCAAATTCGTCAATAGCCGCCAGGTTAATAGGCCCTAAGCGGCTGATGCTGTCCTGGGTTTTCTCCAGTTGTTGTTGCCACTGCACTTCATCCGCTTCGGCGGGCAGGCTTTCGGACAGCTCTTTAAAGTTCACCTGCAGTTCAGTCAGTTGTTCGAGCATATTGTTGGCCCGCACCCGGTAGCCTTCGGCAGACAACTGTAAATCAGCCAGTTCACGTTGTTTTTGTGTCAGTACCTGGTTCAGTCCTTGTTGTCCCTGCTCCAGTTGCCTCAGTTGTTCATCCAGTTGCTGTAGTTGTTGACTTTGGGCGGCCAGCAAAAGTTCCTGCTCTGCGCGCTGCTCTAACAACAGCTGCAGCTCTTCCTGCGGGTCAGTGTCGGGTTCGGCCAGTTCCTCCAGTTGATCAGCGACCACTTGAGCCCGTTGCTGTAATTGCTGTTGTTGCGCCTTACCCCGCTCCAGACTTTGCTGTTGAAACTCCAGCTGCTTTTGCGCCGATTGTTGCTCCAGCCTCAGTTGCTGCACCTGTTGACGGCAGGCATCGTACTGCTGCCGCAACTGCTGAACCTGCTGCTGGCTTTGCAGCAGTTGTTGCTCCAGCGGGTACTGTTGCTCCGCCAGCTGTTCCTGCTGCAGCTGTAATTCATCCTGTTGCAGCTGCAGCATGTCCAGCTGCTCTGCACTCTGTTCTGCCTGTTGCCGCGCTTTGCTCAGTTCAAGCTGAGTTTGCAGCAACTGCTGCTGGCTTAACCGCTGTTGCTGCTCGGCCAGCAGGCAAGAGGTCGTCAGTTGCTGCACTGCCGCTTGCTGGCTGTCTTTGTGCTGTTGCAACTGCTGTTGCCGGGCCTTTTCCTGTTGCAGCTGCTGCTCAGCCTGCTGCAAGCCAGCTTGTTGCTGCTGCAGTTTTGGTTCCAGCTGCTGTAATTCCAGCTCAAGAACACTGAGCTGATGCTGCAGTACCAGGCTGTTGTCCTGTTCGTCCTGTGGCAGTTGGCCCCAGTTGGTGCCAAACCAGCAGCCGTCCTGACAAATCAGCGACTGGCCCGGCGCCAGTTGGCTTAATTGTGTTTGCAGCTGATCAGGGCTTTGCAGCAATAGAATGTGATTGAAGTAATCCGGCACCAGGCCATCGACCACAGCAGCCAGAGTGCCCGGGGTTTTGTCCTTGGGCTGGCGCAGCACATAGGCCTGCGTTGGTTCTGACTGATGCTGCTCGCTTAAGCCGGCCTGCTGCAAACCGGACAGAGCCGTGGCAACAGCCAGCGCCCAGCTTGGGTCCGGCTTTAGCTGAGCCAGTAATTCTGCACTTTGTTGCTGGCGCTGCTGCCACTTTTGTTTCAGCTTCTGATGCTGCTGTTGCAGGCTTTGCTGCGAACTTTCCAGCCGCAGTGTGTCGGTTCGTTGCTGCTGCCAGTGCTGTTCTGCCTGTTCGAAAGCCAGTTGAGCCTGGCTGATTTGCGTACTGAACTCCGCTAACGCCGCCTGCTGCAGTTCCAGCTCTTGCCGCAGCAGGGCCAGTTCTGCTGGTTGTTGTTGCTCTGACAGCAAAGCGAGTTGCGCCTCAAGTTCGACAGAGCGCACTGCGGCTGTTTGTTGCAGCTCCAGCTGATGGCGCTGCTGGAATTGATTCTGCTGCAACTGCTGCTGCAATTGCAGACGCTGATGCAGTTGCTGCTGTTGGCCCTGCTGCTGCTCAGCCAGCAGCTCAGTGGCCTGCTCCAGTTGTTCGGTCAGCTGTTCCAACTGCATTTCACTGATGTCCAGCTGCGGCGCATACCCCAATAATTGCTCCTGCAGCTCCTGTTGCTGTGCCAGTTGCAGCGCCAGATGCTCGTCAACGTCTGCCAGCGTCAGTTGCAGGCTGCGTAATTCATCGCTTAAACGCTGACGCTGCTGGCGTTGATGCAGCAGGTTTTGCTCTAACCGGGTAATTTGGTTGCCAAGCTGGTAATAGCGCGCCTGCGTCTGCTGATGATGGTCGCGCTCTGTCTGCTGCTGTTGTTTGAGTTGCAGCACCTGCAGCTCGTCACCAGACTGGCTGGCCTGAAATTTTTCAATCTCAGTTTGTTTGGCCAGGATCTCCTGTTCGCTCTGCTGCTGCAGCCCATGAAAATGCAGCCATTTCAGGCAAGCCAGCTCGGCTTTGAGTTTACGTTCCTGCGCTTTCAGCTCTTTAAACCTGGCCGCCGCTGACGCCTGACGTTTCAGCTTGTCGAGGTTTTTGCCAAGCTCTTCACGCACATCACTTAAGCGGTCCAGATTTTCGCGGGTGTGTTTGATGCGGTTTTCAGTGTCGCGCCGCCGCTCTTTGTATTTGGAAATACCGGCGGCCTCTTCGATAAAAATGCGCAGTTCAGCTGGCTTGGACTCAATCAGCCGCGAAATCATGCCCTGTTCAATAATGGCGTAACTGCGTGGTCCCAGGCCCGTGCCTAAGAAGATATCGGTAATGTCCCTCCGCCGGCATTTACTGCCATTCAGAAAATAACTGGACTGGGCATCGCGGGTCACCAGACGTTTAATCGAGATTTCACTGCGATCGGCCAGGCTGCCCTGCAAGCGGCCCTGGGTGTTCTCGAACACCAGTTCCACCGACGCCTGCGACACAGGTTTGCGTTGGGTGGAGCCATTAAAGATCACGTCTGTCATGGCGTCGCCACGCAGGTTTTTGGCCGAGCTTTCACCCAGTACCCAACGCACGGCGTCAATTACATTGGATTTACCACAGCCATTGGGCCCGACCACAGCGGTCATCTGGGCGGGAAAGCCCACAGCTGTCGGGTCAACAAAGGATTTAAACCCTGCCAGTTTTATTTGCTTTAGGCGCATCAGTCCCTGGATCACAGCACAGCATCATCATTCTGCCGAAACTGTAACAGAAGCACCTTTGCGCTGTCATTACTGAAACTTGCAGTTACGATTTGTATTTGCCTGTATTGGCTGCATTTTTTATGCTTTGTATCAGAGAATTCAGCAGGAGTGCGAACATGCAGTATCTGATGCGGGGCTTGTCTTTGATTAAAACCAAAGGCTTAAAGCGTTATGTGGTGGTACCTTTGACCATCAATCTGGTGTTGTTTGCCAGTGCCTTTTTTTACCTGATGAGCCAACTGGGTGCCTGGGTGGACCAGGTGGCGGCGACTTTACCGGACTGGCTGAGCTTTTTGCAGTACCTGATCTGGCCTTTGGCGCTGTTTTCTATTGTGATGACCATGGCACTGACCTTTACCATGATCGCCAATTTTATTGCCGCTCCTTTTAACGGCCTGCTGGCGGAAAAAACCGAACTTTACCTGACCGGCCAACCTTTACCCGATCAAGGGTTATGGGCTTTTACCAAAGACATTCCACGATTGTTGGGACGCGAATGGCAAAAGCTGCTGTATTTGCTGCCACGTGCCATAGGTTTCTTGTTGTTGTTCTGGGTGTTGCCAGGTATTGGCCAGTTACTGTGGTTTTTATTCTCCAGCTGGATGCTGGCGGTGCAGTACTGCGATTACCCCTTTGATAACCACAAAATTCCTTTTGCCACCATGCGTAAAGAGTTACGTGACCAGTGGCAGCTCAGTATGGGCTTTGGTATGAGTGTGTACCTGCTAAGCCTGGTGCCACTGATTAACCTGCTGATTATGCCGGTTGCCGTCTGCGGTGCCACCGCCATGTGGGTGGATCACTACCGTTACAAACCACTGCGCAGCCAGCATTTGCGCAAAAACTGATTTGAAAGATGCCGCAGTGGCAGCGGAAAAGGCAAAGCCCACGCAGCCACGCCGTAAACCCGTCCCTGGGGGCTCCTGTTCGGCTCCCTGCCTCACAGGGGCTGCTTAGGTCTCTACCTTTTCTCGCTTTTGTAGTACCTTTATTCCGTTTCAAAATCGGTTATTCGGTCATTTATTTGAAGATGCACAATTGAGAACGCTGCCATTATTGTATGGCAGTGAATCAATTGGCAGACTTGTCAAAAATTAACGCACGGATTGCATATGACTAAACTATCTTTCAACTGGTCAAAAACTATCTGCTGGCCATCTGGCGATTCCCCCAATAACACTTATCAAGGCATTGAAGGGTCGGGCAGTTCTGAAAAATTACTGCTTGCACCAGAAATACTGCCCGCAGACCAACTAAACAGAGCTGAGACAGCTAGTTTCCTCACTGAGCTAGCAAAGTTAAAAAAGATTGGTTATGTGCTGAATCTGAATTGCCCTTGGGGAACGGGAAAAACCTGGTTCCTAAAACGTTGGTACTTGTCACTAAAAGGCCATAACCCAGTAGTTTACATAGACGCCTGGAAATATGATCACCATAACAGTCCGTTACTTATTTTATTGCAGCACATTGTTCAATCACTTCAGGACCAGTCTCCAGAAGCTAAAGGCATGCTGGAACATATCAAACGCTCACGTGGCTTTGCCATGGCAAAGGTATTGTTACCAGAACTCGTGAAGGCGACCTGTCGTATCGATCTCGAAAAACTGATGGAAAATTCGGAGTGGGAAAGTAAAAAATCCGCAGTAGATGAATTGGCGTCTAAAACAACCAGTCTGCTTCTGGATAGCGTGAGTAAAGAAAATGAAGCAATCGATGAGCTGAAACGTTTAATTGCTAAATCACTGGATAAGGTCGTTGCATCAGAGCGCTTAAGCTACCCAGTGTTCATTTTTGTGGATGAATTAGACAGGTGCCGACCCACTTTTGCTATAGAGGTGCTAGAGGCAATTAAACATGTATTCGATATCCCCTATATTCTCTTCGTAATCGCAACCGATTCAGAGCAATTACAGCATTCGATCAATGCGGTCTATGGCGAAAAGTTTGGCAGCTATAACTATTTAAAGCGCTTTTTTAATGCCAGCTTTCAATTAGAGCTACCTGCAGCCAATGACTTCGTGCAGGTACAGTCGGAATTTAAAACGCTTTACGATAGCTATAAGGCTGACAGCAAAGATATCTATGAAAAACTCACCGAAGAGCAATTTGCAACTTTGTTGGCAGGTTTAGCCAGCGATTTGGAGCTAAGTTTACGCACCATCAAACAGTGGCTCTCGCGCATGGCATTAGTCTGTGAACTAAAGAAGACAGAGCTGAGCCAAGTGCCATTTTTTTCGTTTGTGTCTATTGCCGTGCTAAAAGAAAAAAGCTTTAGCAGCTACCAATCCATTACCTCAGTTCCAATTGAGCCGAGAGACCCAAAGGAAGCTCAAATAATCAAAGCCTTTATTCAAGCGCACGCAGCGAAATCCTTGGTTAGGATGAAAATTGCTGACGGGATATCAAGTTTTTACCCATTTGATCAACGAGGTGATGTCACCAAGAAGTTTACAAGCCAAAGCTTCCTTCATTTGTTCCTTGGAATCACTACATTATCCAAGCCACAAAGCAAACCTATTGGCCATCTACCTATCGCGGTCTATGAAACAATTGAGCGCTACCCATCAACAAAAACAACTTTGAAAAGCCAGATAGACCGACTATTGGAGCTGACAAGCCAGTTTTCCGACGCCAACTGAATTTGTTACCAAGAGATGCATAGTTTTGTCAGAACTGAATGCTCTGCCTGCCTGGAATTAACAACTGTGGTCATGCTGGACTTTCCCCTTAGGCGGCAAGCCGGGCAAAATTGGGTGGCCAAGGTTTTAAGTCGGGAAGTGTTTGAGCGAAGCGCGGTAGCACTTTGCGAGTTGTCCCGGCGCCTTGGCCGCACGGTTTTGAGCCGGGATTTCGCTGCCGCATGGGGTCGGTTTTCTTTGGATACTTTCTTTTATCGAGATAAAAGAAAGTATCTCGCCAAAGGCGAAACAACCTTTATTTCAGCAGAGAAATACGCTGAAATTTAGAACAAAAGCCAGCCAACTAAGCTGACTGGCTTGTGCAACATTGGACAAGTAGATAAACCTTTTTAAGCGGAGTGTTTACGCCGCCAGCGGGCATCCAGTTTGGCTTTCGGCTGCACACTGCACTGCTGCTGCACCACCACAGGCCGGGACACAATCAGGTTATTCGGGTAGACCACCTGCTCGTTGTGTTTGGTTACCAGCACAGTGCTGAACAGGTTAATCTCCAGTATCCGCCCTTCAATATGGTTGCCTCCATCGATAATTTTTACCTCAGCACCAGGGGCGAAATTACGCTGGCCGAGCATAATAAAAAACGCCGTGATATTGGAGATCAGTGACCAGGCGGCAAATAACGCCACCCCTATCACCGCAATCATCGAGGACGCAAGGACCAGCAATCCTTTGATATCAATGCCCCAGACCACACTGAGTATCACCACCAGCAGCAAAAACAGCAGAATATGGAACACCACCAAAGCGCGGCGGTTCATTTCTTCTTTCAGCACACTGGCGGCTATGGTTTTGTACAGAAAAGGCGCGATACGCCGGCTCAGCACAATGTAAAACAGAATAATCACCAGGCTGATAATGGCCTGAACCAGAGCCGGGCTGAAATGGGCAAACACGGCCTTCAACTCAGCCAGCCATTGCATCACTTGTTGCACCTTTACTTGTCCTTTTTAGTTAATCCAAATCGTTCAGCGCCCAGCTGACGATATAATCTTCAAACTTGTCCATATCCACCGCATCTTCCGAAATGGTTTTGTTGCGTACCGACATCTGCTTTTTATGCATCAGACTCTTTTTTCCGCCATTGAGCAGAGGATGCCAGGACGGCAACCCCCTGCCTTCGTACAACCGGCGGTAACTGCAGCTGGTTGGCATAAAAAAGATGTCTTTTAAATTTTCTTTGGTCAGTTTCACACAATCAGGCACCAGCACAGTGCGTTGGTCATAGACAGTGCATTCACATTTGTGGCTGTTCAGGTAACGGCAGGCAATATTGGTGTAATACACTGTTTCTTCATCGTCGATGTAATCGGTCGGGCCTTCCTGCTCTTCATCATCAATAAACTTGTTCAGGCAGCATTTGGCACAGCCATCACAGAGGGCTTCCCATTCCTGGGTGCTCATGTCTTCAAGGGATTTATGTTCCCAGAATTTATCAGTTAACACAGTAGGCCTTATTCAGACACGCTGGTCTGTACTATAAAAAAGTCATTCAGTTCAATACGTAAGTGGTCGCCAGGCAACAAAGGCCCGACACCAGCCGGTGTGCCAGTCAGCACCAGATCACCAGGCAATAAAGTGAAGTGCTGTGACAGCTCCGCCAGTATCCGCGCCACTGAGCGAATCATCATGCCGGTATGTCCAGCTTGCCGTGGCTGGCCGTTGACCTGCAATGAAAACTCCAGCTGCTGTGGGTCTGCAATTTGGTCGGCCGCAACAAAACCCGACACAGGGCAGGCCCGATCAAAACCTTTGGCAATTTCCCAGGGCCGGCCCAGTTCCTTTAAACGTTTTTGCACATCACGCAGTGTTAAATCCAGCGCCAGACCATAACCCCAGACGGCTGACAAGGTTTCATCCTCAGACGCCTTACTCAGTGGGCTTTGGATCAGCACCGCCAGCTCGGTTTCATTATGCACTTCGCCTTGTCCCTGCGGCAGTAACAGTGGCTGTTGCAAATGACATAAAGCGGTTGAAGGCTTAATAAAAAACAGAGCTTCAGGCGCGGTTTTGCTGTTCATCTCAGCAATATGATCCTGATAATTCTGGCCTATACACAACACTTTGCCGACCGGCAGCGCTATCGGCCGGCCATGCTGGTCCAGATGCTGGTAATTCATCCTCAGCCCTCGCTGATAATCAGGTCAGCCAGATAACCGACGCTGGTGACAAAATAATAAGAACGGTTCCAGTGCATTAAAGTCTGGTAATTGCTGTAAGCCAGATAGACCCGGCCATGCTCATCGTCCGGCATCACCATGGCGGCGCGAATATCCCGTTTCGGTAAGTCGCCTCCTGTGGCGGTGCGTACCCCCAGAGCCTGCCAGTCGGTCAGGCTGCGCTCCGACTTCGACCACCACTCTAACCACTGCGCCCTGTCTTTACTGCCTTTTGGGATCACCAGGCTGAAATCAAACTGTTTCGGCACTGTCACTTGCCGTCCCCAGGTCAGACTCTGGTCCCAGCCTTCGGTTTTCAGATAATTGGCCATTGAGGCCCAGGCATCCAGCCGGCTTTGCCAGATATTGATATGGCCGTCACCATCGCCATCCTGTGCATAGGCCATAAAGGCGCTTGGCATAAACTGGCTTTGCCCCATAGCCCCGGCCCAGGAACCTTTCATATCGGCGAGCTTGACATGGCCTGCCGCCAGAATATCCAGCGCCAGGAAAAACTCTTTGCGGAAAAACGCTTCGCGCCGGCCATCGTACGCCAGGGTGGCTAAGGCCGAAGGCACTGCGTAGTTGCCCATTATTTTGCCGAAGCTGCTTTCCAATGCCCACAACGCCATAATAAAACGCGGTTGTACCTCATATTTACGGCCAATGGCGGCCAGCTCAGCCTGATGCTCTTTGTAAAATTTCCGGGCCAGTGCAATACGTTGCTTGCTGACTCGTTTTGGCAGGTAAGTGTCCAGTGTTTCGACAAATTCGGGTTGTTTTTTATCTGCAACCACGGCCGATTTGTAATGTTGCAGACTGTCAAACACCTGCTTGACCAGCTCAGGCGAGTAGCCCCGCTCAACTGCTTCTTTTTTTAAACTGGCCGCATACTGAGCGAAACTTGGTTTGTTGTCCGGCGCTGTGGCCGCAGGCACAGATGTTGCCGCATTTTTGGTGACTACTGTGCCATTGGCTGCTGACTGGCTACAGGCCAGTAAACCGGCCGATAACAGCACTGGCAAATACCAGCTCAACTTCATTGTGGCTCCTTGTTTAACCAGTCCTTATGCTCAGCCAGCCAGTTTTCCTGCTGTGGTGGCATTTGCAAATAAAAGCCTTGCTCATTTAATGACTGCCGCACTTTTACAATGTCGGCATTGGCCAGTTGCTCACGGCTGTCCAGGTTCAGCAAGGTCACCAGTTGGGGGGAACCAAAGCTGTTGAGCAGGGCTTCAGGCACCGCAGAGAAATCATCACGGCGCAAAACATACAAAAAGGTCTGGTCTTTTTTTGGGCTTTTATAGATAGCGCATAACATAGGGCAAAAACTACTCTGACTAACTTGCCTTGGGGGTGCGCAAACTATAACATGAAGCACCAGCCTTGCGTATCAGAGCGTGCAAGGGCTGCAAAGAATTTTGCCTTAACAAATCAAAGAAAAATAAGCGCTATTTCATCTATGTCAGATCATTCCTTTGAACTAAAAGGGAGTTTATTCCCTCTGTCTGTGTTGTATTGCCAGGATTTATCTGCCAGCGCATTAAAAACTCAGCTGGAACAAAAATTGTCCCAGGCTCCGGCTTTTTTCTACCGTGCTCCCGTGGTGATTAATATTGAAAGCATGCAGGACGTGCCGGATTTTTCCGCCATTAAGCAGGTATTTGCTGAGTTGGAACTGGTGCTGGTTGGCGTCTGTGGCGCCAGTGCTGAAATAAAAAAAGCCGCTCAGGCGGCTGGTCTGGCGTCGTTGCAACTCAGCAAAAACAAAACACCTGCGAAAGAGAGCAAAGAAGAAAAAACCGCACCGACACCCGTAGCTCCAGTGCTGATGGACACCAAAATTGTCGAACAGAACATCCGCTCTGGTCAGCAAATTTATGCCAAAGGTGCAGATCTGGTGATTCGTGGTACTGTAGGTGCCGGTGCCGAAGTGATTGCCGATGGCAATATTCATGTGTACGGCGCCTTGCGTGGTAAAGCCATTGCCGGTGCCGCCGGAGACAGCAGTAAACGTGTGTTCTGCCACAAGCTAGCCGCAGAATTAATATCAATCGCCGGCAGTTACTGGCTTAGTGACAGTCTGCAGGGTGAATACTGGGAGAAGTCGGCCTGCATCAGTTTGCAGGACGATAAATTGGTTTTAGCAGATTTGCTTTAAGGATCTTTTGCGATGGCAAAAATCATTGTTGTAACGTCAGGAAAAGGCGGTGTTGGTAAAACTACTTCCAGTGCTGCCATTGGTACAGGTATAGCGATGCGCGGTTTTAAAACCGTGATTATCGATTTTGATATTGGCTTGCGTAACCTCGACCTGATCATGGGTTGTGAGCGCCGTGTGGTGTATGACTTTGTCAATGTGATCAATGGCGAAGCCAACTTAACTCAGGCACTGATTAAAGATAAACGCATTGACACCTTATTTATTCTGCCTGCGTCACAAACCCGTGACAAAGATGCGTTGAGCAAAGAAGGCGTCGAACGTGTGCTCAACGATCTGAGCAAAGATTTTGATTACATTATTTGTGATTCACCGGCCGGTATTGAATCTGGTGCCATGATGGCGCTGTATTTTGCCGATGAAGCTGTAGTGGTGACCAACCCTGAAGTGTCTTCTGTACGCGACTCAGACCGTATCCTCGGTATGCTGAGCAGCAAATCACGCCGCGCCGAACAAGGTCAGTCAGGTATCAAAGAACACCTGCTGCTGACCCGCTATAACCCGGAGCGGGTAGAAAAAGGCGAAATGCTGAGCGTGGAAGATGTAGGTGAAATTCTGGCCATCAAGCTGCTGGGCGTGATCCCAGAATCTCAGGCGGTGCTCAATGCATCGAACTCAGGTACACCGGTCATTCTGGATGAAGAAAGTGATGCAGGCCAGGCCTATCTGGACACAGTAGCCCGTTTATTGGGTGAAGAAGTGCCTTTCCGTTTCCTGAATGTGGAGAAAAAAGGTTTACTGAAACGTCTGTTTGGAGGCTAACCAATGTCATTATTGGACTATTTTCGCTCGTCGAAAAAGAACACTGCCTCGACTGCCAAGGAGCGGTTGCAAATTATTGTGGCCCATGAGCGCCGTCGTCGCAGCAGCCCGGATTATCTGCCGCAACTGGAACGCGATATTCTGGAAGTGATCCGCAAGTATGTCGATATCGCCGACGACCAGGTATCAGTTTCACTGGAGAAAAGCTCTGACGAACTTTCTGTGCTGGAACTGAACGTGACCTTCCCGGAAGAGAAAAAAGGCGGTTAACTTTTACTGCCCTGTATAGCGAAAAGGCCCTGGTGGGCCTTTTTTATTGCTCTATCAGTGGGTATTTATGGCCATTGGATATGGGCAATAGTCGGCAGGTAAGGCTTAAGCAAAGGTGCACGCCAACTGCGTAATAACTCGGGCACCGGCACCTCTGAACGTTCAGCGTCGCTGATACGCCATATCCAGTTAAACAGCTCGTTGACCTGTTTCCGCACCGCCAGCAGCTCTGACGGAATACCGGCGTTTTTTGCCGCCAGCTTAATGCAGTCCACCAGCTTTTGCTGCTCTTCCTTCTGACCACCGAATACATCGCGATGATAGAAGGTATGAGGACACTGCTCGGCCGGTAAGGCCTTGGCTTTTTCAATTAGCATAAGCACTGTTTTGCCGTGACGGCGGACTTCACGCTGCGGGATCTCAGGAATATTCAGCATGGATTCAATGCTGCCTGGTCGACGTTTGGCAATATCCAGCAAATGGAAATCTTTAAAGATCAGACCCAGCGCCATATCTTTTTGTTCAGCGTATTGCTGCCGCCAAACCACCAGCTCCCGCAGCACCGCCAGCTCGCGCGGGTTCAGCAAAAAGCTGTTTTTCACTTCCAGATGTTTAAAGGCATCTGGCCAGGACACATGGCGGCGCTCAATCAGATGCCGGCCTTCTGCCAGCAACAGGTCCAGCTGGTTTTTCTGTTGCAACTCGCTCAGCAGTTGCTGGTACACCGGCAGTAAAAATTCGACATCATGGGCCGCATAACGCAATTGCAGAGGGCTTAAAGGCCGGGCCAGCCAGTCGGTGCGCGATTCACTCTTGTCCAGCTCTTTGCCTGTGACCTTATGCACCAGCTTGGCATAGCCCAGGCTGCTGCCCCAGCCCACCAGTTCAGCGGCCAGCTGGGTATCAAATAACGGTGTAATCGGCAGCAGGTTTTTGGTGGCCAGAGCTTCCAGATCTTCATTACAGGAATGCACAACCTTCATCACAGCAGGGTTGGCCAATAAAGTCTGCAGACTGCTCCAGTCCAGCTCAGCCAAAGGGTCGACCAGCGCCAGCCTGTGGCCATCAAACAGCTGAATTAACCCCAGTTTAGGGTAAAGTGTACTTTGCCGGATAAACTCGGTATCCAGCGCCAGACAGGCGGCTTTGCTGGCCTGTACGCAAAAATCATCAAGTTCGGTCTGGCTGCTGATTAACTGATCGCTCATGCTCTGTCCTGTGTCCTGTTTTGCGGCCCTGAAAAAACAAACCGGCGAATTCGCCGGTTTTGTTGTTCTGAGTCAGCCTTTCAGCTCGCGTCGCAGGATTTTTCCTACATTGGTTTTTGGCAATTCGGTGCGGAATTCTACCAGCTTCGGTACCTTATAGCCCGTTAAACGTTCTTTACAGTGTTTAATCAGTTCAGCATCGGTCAGGCTTTGATCTTTTTTCACCACAAAAATTTTGACCGCTTCGCCTGTGGCTTCGTTCGGCACACCAACTGCAGCCACCTCCAGCACTTTGTCGTGCATGGCCACCACTTCTTCAATTTCATTGGGATAGACGTTAAAACCAGACACCAGGATCATGTCTTTTTTGCGGTCCACTATGTAAAAGAAGCCTTCGGCATCCACTTTGGCAATATCGCCGGTGGCCAGCCAGCCTTCGTCGTTCAGTACTTTGGCCGTTTCTTCAGGACGGTTGAAATAACCTTTCATCACCTGCGGGCCTTTGACCCACATCTCGCCCGCTTCGCCTGCGGCCACTTCTTCCCCTTGGTCGTTAACCAGTTTGATGTCGGTTGACGGCGCCGGTAAACCAATGCTGCCATTGTACGCAGGCAGATTGTAAGGACTGACGGTGACCAGAGGAGCGCACTCTGTCAGACCATAACCTTCCACCAGACGGGTATGAGTGACTTTCTGCCAACGTTCGGCGACAGGACGTTGGACCGCCATACCACCACCCAACGCCAGTTTCAGTTTACTGAAATCCAATTGGGCGAATCCCGGCGTATTCAACAAACCATTAAACAGCGTATTCACCCCAGTCAGCGCAGTGAAGGGGTACTTGGCCAACTCTTTGACAAAATTGGGCATGTCACGCGGGTTGGTGATCAGCAGGTTAGTACCACCGTACTTCATAAAAACCAGGAAGTTCGCAGTGAGTGCAAAAATATGGTACAGCGGCAGCGCCGTGACAATCAGCTCCTGACCTTTGCTCAGCAGCGGGTCCAGACAACCGGCCGCCTGCTCCAGGTTGGCAATCATATTACGATGGGTCAGCATAGCGCCTTTGGAAACGCCAGTGGTGCCACCTGTGTATTGCAAAAAGGCCAGGTCTTCCCCCACCACTGCAGGTTTCTGGTAACGGCTGGCGTCCCCCTGGGCTATCACAGTTTTGTAGGTGGTGCTGTGTTTCAGGTTGTGCGCCGGGATCAGCTTTTTCACATGCTTGACCACCAGATTGACGATACTGCCTTTGAGCAGGCCCAGCATGTCACCCATTTGAGTCAGGATCACATGGTCAACCCCAACCTTGTCCTGCACATCAGCCAGTGTGTGGGCAAAGTTCTCCACGATTACAATGGCTTTGGCTTTGGAATCATTCAGCTGGTGCTCCAGCTCACGTGGGGTGTACAAGGGGTTCACATTCACCACCACACAACCAGCACGCAGAATCCCCAAAATGCAGACTGGGTATTGCAGCAGGTTGGGCATCATCACGGCAACGGCGTCGCCTTTTTGCAGTTTCAGCTGGTGTTGCAGGTAAGCAGCAAATTTCAGGCTCAGCTCGTCCAATTGACGGTAGGTAATGCTTTTGCCCATATTGATATACGCTGTTTTGTCAGCGTAGTCTTGAATGCTTTCGGAAAAAACCTCTAACAATGACGGATAATGATCGGCATTGATCTCAGCTGGTACACCAGCCGGATAACTTTGTAACCAGACTCTGTCCACTGTCCTCTCCTCGTGGTATTGGCAGTTTTATAATTATTTTAGTGAGCTTTTTGCCTTGTTCAGGACAGTGTTGACGGCCCGCAAAGCAAACATCGAGTTTTTACTCTAATCCAGCATCATCCCATAATTGCTTTATTTGTACAATTGTTCGCTGAATCATCCATTTTTATAATCACTATAACAGCAGAAAATTTCAGCTGACCAGCAAAAACTGCTCTATCTGCTCTGCCAGCGCGGCGGCCTCTGTCATATGACAGTGATGACCACCAACCACCTCAATAATATCAAGCCTGGAATAGCAAGGCGCAAAACGTTGCCTGGCCTGTTGCATCAGCACCATCCCCTCTTTGGCCATCAGAGCAACCACCGGGCACTGAATCGCACGCAACAGCTGTTCTGCCTGCTCTGGCAATAGCCGGTACATGGAGGATTCCCGCAGCCGCAGGTCAGAGCGCCAGCGGTATCCGTCAGCAAGCCGCTCAGTTCCCCGCTCCGCCAGCAAAACCGCACTGCTGAGGTCTAAATCGCCTTGCTGCAGGCGGGCCTGAGCAGCAGCGGCCAGATCCGGATACTGCGGCTTTTGTTTACGCTCACTTTGCCAGCGGCTTTGGCTGGCACTTCGCAGTTGCTGCACCACCGCCCTGGCCTCTCCCACCACCAACCCAATCGAATCAATCAGGATAAGCTGTTTCACCAGTTCAGGATGCACAGCCGCCAGTACAGAGGCGATCATGCCTCCCATCGAATGGCCAATCAGGGTCATGGGCTCCCATGATTGCTGGCGCATTAAACTGGCGATGTCGTGCACATAATCGAGAAAATGATAACTGGCGTCCGGGCTTCTGTGCGACGACCAGCCGTGGCCAGGCAGATCCAGCGCCACTAAAGAATAAGAAGGGAGTTGCTGCGCCAAAGGCACAAAGCTGTTGGCATTGTCCAACCAGCCATGCAGACAGAGAGCGTCAGGTTGCTGTTTCGGAGCAGATTGCCACCCGGCTAACGTCAGGCCGCCGGGTAACAGATACCGATGTTGCAGCAATGGCACGCCACCGGTCATGTTATTGCAATGTGGGTTTAACAAATTTCAGCGTCATCCTGTCGCTTTCACCTATGGCCAGGTATTTACTGCGATCGACCAGCCCCATAGCCAAAGTAGGCGGCAAGGCATAGACCCCTTTCGGGTGGTCTTTGGTATCTTTTGGGTTGGCATTGATTTCTGACTGAGCCACCAGCTGAAAGCCAGCCAGCTCAGCCACATGAATCACATAGGACTCATCCAGATAGCCTTCAACTGCTGAGCTGGAGATCTCCGAAACTTTGCTGGCTCGGTGATCCACCAGGCCAAAAACCCCACCAGGTTTGAGCACATCAAACACAGCGCGGAACACATCCAGCAGGTATCCCTGCTCATTCCAGATGTGGCTGTTGCGGAACGACAGCACCATGTCATAGTGGTTGACAGGTCCCATATACATATAAGCTGGCGGGTCAAACTCCAGCTGTTGTACAGGCCCAAAATGAGAGGCATTTTGCGTCAGGTGCTGGTTCAGCTTCTCGGTAATACGGCTCCAGAAAATCTTGCGATCATCGGTCATACTGCCATCATCACTGCGAAACGTTGCCAGAGTCAGCTTGCCCTGTCCTTTCAGATAAGGCGCCAGAATTTCTGTGTACCAGCCTCGGGCAGGCCATATTTCCAGCACCTGCATATCAGGCCTTAAACCAAAAAAATTCAAGGTCTCTACCGGATGGCGGTAAGGATCCCTGGCTCTGTCTTCCGCACTGCGGATTGGGTGATCCACCCATTGCTGCAAATCAGCAGACTGCGGTGTTGCCGCAGTCGCCACTGATGCAGAGAACTGAAAAAGGCAAACAAAACTAAGGCTGTACTTTATTCCTGTTATTATCGACATGAACCGGACCTTGTGTGGTTGTAGTTTGTTTTGTAATGGTTTTCACCCGGATACCAGGCCCATACAAGCCCCAATAAGGGTAAGGGCGGTAATAAGGCCATGGATCCACATACTCAATACGGGTGTCCTGCAATTTAGGCCAGACGTAGACTTTCGCTTCTTTGATCACCGGATACAGATACTCATATTCGTCTACTTTGCCTTGTTCCTTGCGGCTCAGCTCCCCCAATACAGTGACTGACTTGCCCTGCTGATACACCATAGGGTCAAGGAAACCTTTGACATAAGCAACAAAACGACCCTGTGTTTGATCGGAAACCTGAGGGCGACCATTGGAACCAGAGGGAAAATACACCACCTCCAGGCGGGTACTGTCTTTCTGATTGCTGACCTGCGCAATCACACCACTCCAGCGTGCTGTGCCAAAGTCGGTACCAGCCTGAACTGCTGTATCGTAATTCACTAAGGCCACATTATCGGCGATCCGGACCTGCTCCGGGTAACTGGCACACCCCACCATCACCACCAAACTTAACAGAATGGTAACAGATTGTTTTATCATGATAATTTTACCTCTTGGCGTGATACTACTTAGATATCCAGCAGGTGCGTTAGTTCCGTTTTACTCTATGCGAAGGGCGCATCCGGTGCAAGCTCCGGCTGCACTTTCGCGTTTCCGGGCTTTCGTCTGAGCCAATCACCCACTGGGCGTGTTTATCATTTTGTCAAACAAGCTTAGTACTTTAAGATGAACGCTTGCTGAGCCTCTCCCTGCCTGAATACGGGTAATTTGTCGAAAAAGGTCAAAAGATGTTAAAGAAAACCGCATTAATGGTCTGTGCAGCACTGTCCGCAGCACCAGCACTGGCTGCACCAAAAAATATCATTTATATGATTGGTGACGGTATGGGCCCGGCTTACCTGTCGGCATACAGGTACTATATGGATGACCCGGCAACCAAAGCTGTGGAACGCACCATATTCGATGAACTCTGGGTTGGGGTGGCCACCACTTACCCGGATGACGACACTGTTGTCACAGACTCCGCCGCCGCAGCCACGGCGCTGGCCACCACCCATAAAACCTATAATGGCGCTATCTCGGTGGATCACCAGCATCATCACCTGACCACTATGCTGGAAATTGCCAAAGCCAAAGGAATGACCACAGGTGTGGTCGCTACTGCCCAGATTAACCATGCCACCCCTGCCAGTTTTATTGCGCATGACCCGGCGCGCCGAAATTATGATGCCATTGCCGATGACTTCTTTGATAACAGAGTCGATGGCAAAGCTGTAGCCGACCTGATGCTCGGCGGCGGCACCCAGTACTTTATCCGCAAAGACCGCAATCTGGTGGAGCAGTTTAAAGCAGAAGGCTACCAGTACGCCGATAGCTGGGATGGACTGCGTAAGTTAAACAAATTGCCAGCCATGGCTTTGTTGGCACCTGAAGGCTTTGTCAGCACCATCGACAACCCGGAACCGGCTCCACTCAGGCAAATGACCGAAAAAGCACTGCAGCTGATGACGGGCAACGACCAAGGCTTTGTAGTGATGATTGAAGGCAGTCAGATTGACTGGTGTGGTCATGCCAACGATGTGGCCTGCGCCATGGCTGAAATGCACGATTTTGCCGAGTCCATCAAAGTGGCGAAAGCTTATGTCGACAGTCACCCGGATACCCTGCTGGTGATCACGGCCGACCATGAAACCGGTGGTTTGTCTTTGGGCGCCGATGGCCAGTACGCCTGGAAACGGGATCTGATTAAAAAAGTGAAAAACAGTGGTGACTATATTGCAGGACAACTGCTGCCGCTGAAAGACGCGGCCAGCTTGTACCAGGCTTGGCTGAGCTTCACCTCGCTGCCACTGTCCGCCGAGGAGCAACAACTGCTGGTTACAGCCCGTGCGCAAGGCCAGAAAGCCCTGGCCAAAGCAGTCAAACAACGTATTGATCATCATTCACTGACCGGATGGACCAGTGGTGCCCACACCGCCATTGACGTGCCTGTGCTCGCTTACGGTGCCGACAAAGCAACCTTTGCCGGCTTTCAGGACAATACGGAAATTGCCGCCAAGCTGATTGGGTTTATTCAGCAGTCAAAGTAACGGGGTTAAGCGAACAAATCCACACTGAAGAGCTGTTGGATTTGCTCGCGTTTTTCCTGATCCGCCAGGCTCTGGTAGGCCTGCAACGCCTGACGGTTTTTGTTATTGGGCTGGTCGTAACTGGTGCGGCGTTGTTCCTGCTGCTCGTCCAGCAGACTGATCACCTGAGCACTGGCTTTAACACCACTGCCTTCTGGCTGCGCAGGTTTTTCTGCCACAGGCTTGGCAGGCACCGGCAACGATGCCTGCCCCTGGAACACCTGGGCCACATTTGGGCTTTGTGGAATGTCACGACTGACAGTCACACTCATGACTACGGATCCGCCTGTTTAATTCAATTCAGTCTTTACCGGCCCGGCAATTTTTGCCAGGTCACTTCGTCCCGCACATAAGTCGGCTCTGCCCGTTCAGCGGCAAAAAATTGCCCTAAACGGCAAGCCATTGCCGCATGCGGCAACATATCCTGCGCCGAAGGGTACAGAATTGTTGGGCTGTGCAGCACTATAGCAAATTCATCTTCACCTGAATTGCCAGTTTTGTGCCAGTCTGTCAGCTCCGTCAGATAGGTTTGCCAGCCTGTGCCTACAGCACAGATTGGACCTTTGAGTACAGGAGCGGGTAACAGGGCCGGTTGGCAGGCGATCTCTTCGGTGATGGCCTGCATCAGACCAAAATCGTCCAGTGAAAAACTGGCGAGATACACTTCGCTCATGCGCGCATCAATAGCCGCAACGACCTGATGCGCCTGATGGTGCCGCTGTGCGGCCTGCGCCATCGCAGTCAGGGTCGACACCCCAAACACTGGTAGATCCGCACCAAAGGCCAGGCCTTGTGCCACCCCAACCCCAATACGCACGCCGGTAAAGCTGCCTGGTCCTTTGCCAAACACCAGGCCATCCAATTGCTGCAGGCTGATTCCGGCTTCACTCAGCAGTTGCTGCACCATAGGCAAGACCCGTTTGCTGTGCTGCTGCGGGCAGACTTCATCCAATGTCAGCAGTTGATCATTCAATTGTAACGCCACTGAACAGGCTTCAGTGGATGTATCTAAGGCCAGTAATTTCACCAGCACTCCTTAATCTTGTAATTGCTGCAGAAATTCTACCGCAGAGTGCAGATCCCGGCTACGGCGCATTGGCGGTAAACTTTTTAAAAACACCGCCCCATAAGGTTTAGTGACCAACCGGTTATCCCCTATGACCAGCACACCCTGATCGGACACATCCCGGATCAGCCGGCCCACCCCTTGCTTTAAGGTAATGACGGCCTGGGGTAACTGCACCAGCGCAAAAGGGTCCTGCCCTTTGAGCTGACAGTCTTCATGTCGCGCTTGCAACAAAGGGTCGTCGGGCGAGGCAAAAGGCAGTTTATCGATAATGACACAGCTAAGTGTATCGCCACGCACATCCACCCCTTCCCAGAAACTGCCGGTGCCCAGCAACACCGCATGGCGGGTTTCCACAAACTGCTCCAGCAGCAATCGTTTACTGGTACTGCCCTGCACCAGCACTGGCAGGCTTAAATGGTGTGGCAATTCGTTGGCCATCCATTGCAGCATGCGGTGGCTGGTAAAGAGGAAAAAGCAGCGGCCCCTGTTGGCTTCAATCAAAGGCACCGCCATTTTCAGCAGCGCCTGACCAAAACCTGGGTCGCTGGGTTCAGGTAAATAACGTGGCACCAGCAACATAGCCTGTCGCTGGTAATCAAAAGGGCTGTCGAGTAATAAAGTGGCGGCAGTTTGCAGGCCCATTTGTGCCGTGTAGTGAGCAAAGCCGTTGTCAACCGATAAGGTGGCTGAGGTAAAGACCCAGGCGCGTTTCTGGCCAAACACCAGATCATTAAATTTATCGGCAATACTAAGCGGCGTTAAATGCAGGCTTAAGTGCTGCCGGCTGGTTTCATACCAAAAGCTGACGCCGGTTTTTTGCACATCCTGTAGTTTTTCCAGCTGGTTTTTACTCTGGGTCAGCCGCTCAAACACATGATCCACCACCTCATTGCGGCCCAGGCTGCTTTTCAGCACCTGATACAACATGCCCATGGCGTCAGCAACCCGGGTCAGTGCCAGCTGCACTTCAGGCCGCCGGCAGGCTTCCCGCCAATTACCACGCTGGGGTTCATCCGGCCAGAGCAGCCGTAAGTCACGGGTCAGCATCGCCAGTTTGTCAGCCGTTTTGCTCAGTTGCGGATGATCACGCAGCTGGGTTTTGCAGACCAGATCCAGTTCCTTGCAGAGATCCAGCACAGTGCGGGTCGACAGCGACTCACCAAAGTACTCAGACGCAATATCAGGGATCTGGTGGGCTTCATCAAAAATCACCACATCCATTTGCGGCAGCAGTTCACCAAAACCTGTGTCTTTCAGTGCCATATCGGCAAAAAACAAATGGTGATTCACCACCACTAAATCCGCCTGTTGCGCCTTTTTACGCGCTTTCAGCAAATGACAATCGTCAAAACTCGGGCAATCTTTGCCCAGGCAGTTGTCGGTGGTGCTGGTCACCAGTGGCAAGGCTTTTGAATCTTCTGCTATATAAGTCAGCTCGCCAATATCACCGCTTTGGGTTTCTACCGACCATTTTTTAATCAGCGCCAAATCATTCAGCACCGCAGGCTCCATGCTGGGGGCATGGCCATAATGCTGCTCCAGCCGGAACAGGCACAGGTAGTTCGAACGGCCTTTAAGCAGGCTGGTTTCTACCGGCACTGCCAGCGCTTTCAGCACTGTGGGTAAATCGCGAAAATACAGCTGCTCCTGCAGGTTTTTGGTGCCGGTGGACAAAATCACCTTTTTGCCGGACAGCAATGCAGGCACCAGATAAGCAAAGGTTTTACCTGTGCCTGTGCCAGCCTCCACCACTAACGCCGAACCCTGTTCTATGGCGGTGCTGACGGCCAACGCCATTTGCTTTTGCGGCTCGCGGGCACGAAAGCCAGCGATGGTTTTGGATAATGCCCCCTGTTCGGCAAAAGCGGAGCCAACGCGCTGATGAATCATGCGCGACAGCCTTGTGACATGAAAACTGTGAAATGGTACAAATCCGGCAACCTGCTCTGATAACAAGCCGCCATTATGCCTTTGTCAGACAAAAATATCTAAATGACCATCGGCGTCGGTATGCTGCTCTGCTTCTGGGGTGGTGTGCGGCGTTACAGCTGGCTGAGGCGGGATTTCTGACCTGGCCTGGCCATGCTGCTTTTTTTGCTGCTCCTTTAACAGGATCAGAAAGCGCTTTTCATTTCTGTCATAAGCACTGATCCGGGCATCTTTAAAGACCGGCGTGATCATAGGTCCGCCCGGCGACGTCGGTGTGCCAGGCGGGCGCTGTAAATACGGAAACAAAATGTCCATGCGAGCCTCCTTTTTCCTGTTATCGGCAGAGCACCAGACAACTTTATCTATACAAGCTGACCAAATAACAGGCAGCACCACTGACGTTTTTGTGGTGTTAAGTTTGACACTTGCTAAACAAAAGAATTCACAAACAACACAAATACAAATACAATCAAACACTTAACCAACTAACCCTGGTTTTATCCGCAAAAAAAACAGCAAACTTTTTGCTTGCCTGTGCTACACAAATCCGTTAGCTTGTATACAACCTAAGCAGGAGATACCTATGAACTTGTTCAACAGCTGGCACCATCATCACCATCATTTGTCCGACTAGCCAGTCCGTGTTGACCATGGAGGCTAGTCTGTACTTGGCCTTCGATGGGAACTCTGCACCAAATGCAAACAGAAACCCCGGGGCCAGAATCCCGGGGTTTTTGTTTTTAACGCTTTAGAGAAACAAACGAGACAGCATATGACTATAGACGGCAAAAGATTACGCATCGCCATTCAGAAATCCGGCCGCTTATCGCAGGACTCCCAGGCCCTGCTGACCAGTTGTGGCCTGAAAATCAATTTACGGGAACAGCGCCTGATCGCCCATGTCGAGAATATGGACATTGATTTGCTGCGGGTGCGGGATGATGACATCCCCGGTCTGGTGATGGATGGCGTCTGTGATTTGGGTATTGTCGGTGAAAACGTACTGGAAGAACTGTCGCTGCAGCGCCAGATTGACAACGAAGCTTATGATTACCAGGTACTGAGCCGGCTGGACTTTGGTGGCTGCCGTTTATCCATTGCGGTACCACAGGAAGAAAACTACCAGTCCGTCAAAGATTTGGAAGGCCGCACCATTGCCACCACCTACCCACGCCTGCTGAACCGCTACCTGAAACAACAGGGTGTCAATGCGCGGGTGGTGACCTTAAAAGGTTCTGTGGAAGTGGCACCACGTGCCGGTTTGGCCAGTGCTATCTGCGATTTAGTCTCTACCGGTGCCACGCTCGAAGCCAATGGCCTGAAAGAAGTGGAAGTGATTTACCGCTCCAAAGCCGTGCTGATCCAGCGCCGAGATCTGGATGAAAAGAACAAACTTAATATCATTAACAAGCTGATGCCACGTATAGCCGGTGTGATGCAAGCCAATGAAAGCAAGTACATTATGCTGCACGCACCACGGGCTCAGCTTGACCAGGTGATTGCGCTGTTACCCGGCGCGGAAAACCCAACCCTGCTGCCACTGGCAGGCAATGACGCCATGGTTGCCATCCACGTGGTCAGCAGTGAAACCCTGTTTTGGGAAACCATGGAAAAGCTCAAGGCCCTTGGCGCCAGCTCCATTCTGGTGCTGCCGATTGAAAAGATGATGGAGTAAGGTCATGCAGATCCAAAGCTGGCCACAGGACGCAAAAGCACAGCAACAGCTGCTGGCCCGTCCGCTGCAACAGCAATCGCAGCAATTGGCCGATGCAGTGCGCAGTATTATTCAGGCAGTGAAAACCGAAGGCGATGCCGCACTGCGCCGTTTCAGCGCAGAGTTCGACCGGGTGGCTGACAACCCGCTGCGTTTATCAACAGAGCGCCAGCAGCAGTTAATCAGCGGTTTAAGCGACGAGCTCAAACAAGCGATTCAAACCGCCTATGGCAATATCCGTCGTTTTCACGCCGCGCAAATTCCGCAAGATATTGAACTGGACACCCAACCCGGCGTGACCTGCCAGCTGAAATACCAGGCCATAACCAGCGTCGGTTTGTATGTACCAGGCGGCAGTGCGCCGTTGCCTTCAACCGTCTTAATGCTGGGTATTCCAGCACAGCTGGCCGGTTGCTCCCGTGTAGTGCTGGTGACGCCGCCAGGTCAGCCTCAGGCTGGTGACATTGCCGCCGAAATTGTCTATGCAGCGTCGCTCTGCGGCATCAGCGAAATTTACACCTTAGGCGGCGCTCAGGCCATTGCCGCTTTAGCCTATGGCACTGACACTATTGCACCTGTCGATAAAATTTTTGGCCCCGGCAACCGCTATGTTACCGAAGCCAAACAGCAGGTCAGTCAGGATGCCCGCGGCGCTGCCATCGATATGCCAGCGGGCCCCTCTGAGGTGCTGGTGATAGCCGATGAGAGCGCCAACCCGGTCTTTGTCGCTGCCGATTTATTGTCTCAGGCCGAACACGGCCCGGATTCACAAGTGGTACTGGTCAGCCCGTCGGAAGCCTTGCTGGATGCGGTGCTGGTGGAACTGGAACGCCAGACCGCCTTATTACCCCGTGGCGCTATTGCAGAAAAAGCCCTTGCCAACAGCCGGCTGATTTTAACGGCGGATCTAGCCACAGCTGTGCAGGTCAGTAATTTGTATGCACCTGAGCACCTGATTATTCAAACCCGTGACGACGACCGGCTGCTGGGCATGCTGACCAACGCGGCCAGTATATTTGTCGGGCCTTTTACGCCTGAGTCGGCCGGAGACTACGCCAGCGGCACCAACCATGTGTTACCCACTTATGGCTACAGCCGCAACCACAGCAGTTTAAGCCTGGCCGATTTTTATCGCCGTTATACAGTGCAAAAACTCAGTGCCGAAGGTATACGGGCTTTGGCCCCGACCATTGTCAGACTGGCGAAGGCCGAGGGTCTGGATGCCCACGCCAATGCCGTATTGTTCCGTTTAGATGTATTAAAAAACCAGGCCAGCCAGGAGGATGTTCCGGCATGAATATCAGTGAATTAGCCCGCGATAAAGTCAAAAACCTGGTGCCTTACGCTTCAGCCAGGCTCAGCATGAGCGGCGGCTCGGTCTGGCTCAATGCCAATGAAAATGCGCTGAGTACCCAGTATCAGTTGAGTGGTGACTACAACAGATACCCGGATTGCCAGCCACCCGCCTTGCTCCAGGCCTATGCCAGCTACGCAGGTGTGGCTGCATCGCAAGTACTTACCAGCCGTGGCGCCGACGAAGGCATTGAGCTGTTAATCAAAAGCTTTTGTGAACCCGGTAAAGACAGAGTCACCATTTGCCCACCCACTTACGGCATGTACAAGATCAGTGCTCACAGCCAGGATGTGGAGGTCAATACGGTGCCACTGACCAGCGAGCTGACGCTGGACCTGCCAGCCCTCTTTGCAGCGCCTGACAGCAAGCTGGTGTTTATCTGCAGCCCGAATAACCCAACTGGCGATTTGATACCGCGTCAGCAAATTATTGAAGTGCTGGAGTCTTTTTCCGGCAAAGCGCTGGTGGTGCTGGATGAAGCCTACATTGAGTTTGCACCAGAAGCGACAGTGGTGAATTTACTGGCCGACTATCCACATTTGGTGGTGCTGCGCACCTTGTCCAAAGCCTTTGCGTTGGCCGGCCTGCGCTGTGGCTTTACCCTGGCGCAGGCGCCTGTGATTGCCGCACTGAAACAGATGATAGCGCCCTACCCTGTGCCAGCGCCGGTCGCCGACATAGCGGTGCAGGCACTGTCCAAAGAAGGCCAACAACAGATGCGCAGCCGGGTGCAGACCATTTTGCGTGAACGCGACAGTTTCAGCCGTTTTGCCGCCGACTTGTCGTATGTCAGCCGGGTGTACCGCACAGCCGCCAACTATGTGCTGCTCAGCGTGCCTGACGCCGCTGCTGTGGTCAGCGCCATTGCCGACAAAGGTATTTTAATTCGCAACCAGTCCAGCCAGCTTGGCCTGGGCCAGGTAGTTCGGGTGTCCATTGGCAGCCCGGCCGAGATGCAACAGCTCAAAGCCGTGATGGCTGAGCTGTCGTTTTGATGACGATTATGATTTTCCAAAAGAATTGATCAGCTGAGGTTTGCAATGACCGCTTTGCCTATTTTATTTATCGACCGTGACGGCACCATGGTGGAAGAACCCCCCATCGACAAACAACTGGATAGCCTGGAAAAACTGGCTTACGAACCGGATTTAGTGCCGAGCCTGTTGAAGTTACAAAGCGCCGGTTACCGACTGGTGATGGTGACCAATCAGGATGGCCTGGGTACCGACAGCTTTCCACGCGACACCTTTGACGCCCCGCATGACAAAATGATGCAACTGCTGACCTCGCAGGGCATTCGCTTTGACGACGTGCTGATTTGCCCGCACTTTGAGCACGACAACTGCAGCTGCCGCAAACCCAAGCTGGGCCTGGTGAAAGATTACCTGCAACAAGGCAAGATCGATTTTACCAATTCCTTTGTGATTGGCGACCGCCAGACTGATGTGCAGCTGGCAGAGAATATGGGCCTGCGCAGTTTCCGCTATGAGCGCGAATCGCTTGGCTGGAAAGCCATTACTCAGGCACTGCTGAGCAAAGGCCGCACCGCCAGCGTCAGCCGGGTGACCCGCGAAACCGACATTCAGGTGACGGTGGATTTAGACCAGAGCGGACCGAACCACATCAACACAGGGGTCGGCTTCTTTGACCATATGCTGGACCAGATTGCCACTCATGGCGGCTTCCTGCTCAAGCTCAGGGTGCAAGGCGATTTGCATATTGATGACCACCACAGTGTGGAAGACGCCGCGCTGGCGCTGGGTCAGGCGCTGAAACAGGCGCTTGGCACTAAAAAAGGCATTCAGCGTTTTGGTTTTGTATTGCCGATGGATGAATGCCGCGCCGAATGTGTGCTGGATTTATCCGGCAGGCCGCTGCTGAAATTTGACGCTGAGTTGGGCCAGGGCCAGGTTGGTAGCCTGAACCTGGAAATGGTGCAGCACTTTTTCAGAAGCTTAAGTGACGCCATGTTGATGACGCTGCACCTGTCGGTCAGCCCGGGCAACAAACACCATATGGTGGAAGGTTTGTTTAAAGCCTTTGGCCGCGCCCTGGGCCAGGCCATTAAAGTCAGTGGCGATGCACTGCCCAGCAGTAAAGGAGTGCTTTGATGAGCCTGGTGATTGTCGATACCGGCTGCGCCAATATCAGCTCGGTCTATTGCGCTTTCAAACGCCTCGGCGTCCAGGCCAAAGTCAGCCGCGACCTTGGCGAGATTAAAAACGCCGGTAAGCTGTTGCTGCCCGGCGTTGGCGCCGCCCATCAGGCGATGAGCAATTTACAACAACGTGATTTAATCGACAGCTTAAAAGCAGCGCCACAGCCGATGCTGGGTATTTGCTTAGGCATGCAGCTATTAACCGACCACAGCGAAGAAGGCGATGTGGCCTGTTTAGGCATTTTACCCGGTGAGGTGAAACGCATGCAGGTGGGTAAGCTGCGTTTGCCTCATATGGGCTGGAATACCCTGAACACAACCGAAGCTGGCTGCAACCACCCGTTGCTCGCAGGTATTGGCGCCCAGGATTATGTTTACTTTGTGCATAGCTTTGCGGTAGCGCCCTCGGCCATTACGCTCGCCAGTTGCGACTATGGCCAGAGCTTTGCGGCCGTGATTGGTCAGGGCAATAAATTTGGCGCCCAGTTTCACCCGGAGCGCTCCGGCAAAGTGGGCGCGCGTCTTTTGCAAAACTTTTTAAGCCTGAAGGCTGATTGAGGACAGTGTGTGATTATTCCTGCAATTGATTTGATTAATGGCAAAACGGTGCGGCTTTATCAGGGCAGTTACGACCAGACCACTGAATATACGCAAAGCCCGCTGCAATTACGTGATTTGTACGCCGAAGCAGGCGCGAACCTGCTGCATTTGGTGGATTTAACCGGTGCGAAAAATGCCGCCGACCGCCAGCTGCCACTGCTTAAACAACTGATGCAAAATGCGCCGCTGCCGGTGCAGGTCGGCGGTGGTGTGCGCACCGAAGCCGACGTGGAGCAACTGCTCGACGCCGGTGCCTCGCGGGTGGTGGTTGGCTCCGTCGCTATTCGCCAGCCTGAACTGGTCAGTGACTGGTTACGCCACTACGGTGGGGAGCGGATTGTGCTGGCGCTGGATGTGGTCATTCGTGCCGACGGTGCCAAAACCCTGCCAAGCCATGGCTGGATTGAACAAAGCGAGCTGACGCTGGAGCAATTGCTGGATGGCTACTTAAGTTCTGGTGCCCGCCATGTGCTCTGCACTGACATCAGCAAAGACGGCACTCTGCAAGGCCCGAACCAGGCCTTGTACCGCGAAGTGGCGGCCCGTTATCCGCAAATTGTCTGGCAGGCCTCCGGCGGTGTTGGTGCCTTGTCAGATATCAGCGCGTTAAAACCGACCGGGGTCGGCGGTGTGATTTTGGGCCGGGCTCTGCTGGAAGGTAAATTCACTGTGCAGGAGGCCATTCAATGCTGGCAAGACGCATAATTCCCTGCCTGGATGTACGGGATGGCAAAGTGGTCAAAGGTGTGCAGTTTCGTAACCACGAAATTATCGGCGATATAGTGCCGCTGGCTCAGGCTTATGCCGAACAAGGCGCCGACGAGCTGGTGTTTTACGACATTACCGCGTCCAGTGATGGCCGGGTAGTGGATAAAAGCTGGGTGCGCCGCATTGCCGAAGTGATTGATATCCCCTTTTGTGTCGCCGGAGGTATTAAATCTGTGGCCGACGCCGGGCTAATTTTAGAAATGGGCGCCGACAAAATTTCAATCAACAGCCCGGCTTTAGCAAGGCCTGAACTGATTAGCGAGCTGGAACACAGTTTTGGTCAGCAATGTGTGGTGGTCGGGATCGACAGCTTTTTTGACCAGCAAAGTGGCCAGTATCAGGTGTATCAGTTTACCGGCGATGAAAGCCGCACCCAAAAAACCAGCTGGTTAACGCTGGATTGGGTTAAGCAAGTGCAGCAACTGGGGGCCGGAGAAATTGTGCTGAACTGCATGAACCAGGACGGCGTGCGTCAGGGTTACGATATTGCCCAGCTCAAAGCGGTGCGGCAGAGTTGCACCGTGCCGCTGATTGCCAGTGGCGGCGCTGGCGCTATGGCGCATTTTGCTGACGTATTTAAACAAGCCGATGTCGATGGTGCCTTGGCCGCGTCGGTCTTTCACAAAGGCGTGATTGCCATTCCTGATTTAAAACAGTATTTGCTGGCACAGCAGTTGGAGATCCGGCCATGAAACTGACTCTTGAGAATTTAACCCAACTGGATTTTGCCAAAGGCGACGGCCTGTTGCCAGTCATAGTTCAGCACGCCCGCTCCGGCAAAGTGCTGATGCAAGGTTACGCCAACCGCGAGGCCTTGGAAAAAAGCCTGCAAAGCGGCGATGTGACTTTTTTTAGCCGCAGCAAAAACCGGCTTTGGACCAAAGGCGAAAGCTCAGGCCATACGCTGAAGCTGCAAAACATGACGGCCGACTGCGACCGCGACAGCATTCTGGTTCTGGCCTTACCCGCTGGCCCGACCTGCCACACCGGCGCCGAAACCTGCTGGTTTGACACTGACGCCAATAGCCCCAGCCTGAGTTTTATTGACGATTTGGAACAAGTGATCCACAGCCGCTACGGCGCCGATCCCAGCACCAGCTACACCGCCAGCTTATTTGCCAAAGGCGTGAAACGTATTGCGCAAAAAGTCGGGGAAGAAGGGGTTGAAACGGCTTTGGCTGCCACAGTGGGTGATAAAGAAGAGCTGAAAAACGAAGCAGCCGATCTGTTGTACCACCTGCTGGTGTTACTACGCAGCCAGGATATGGCACTGGATGATGTGGTGCAGGTATTAAAACAGCGGCATAAATAGCCGCTGTTTCCATCTGATGTCTGGTAAATACGGCTGGGCCTCTTGAGCCGAACAGTCGCAATTGCCTACAATGGCGCACTTTTTTATTAACTGACAGGCCCAAGCCATGAACGATACCGTCACCCGCCCGGATTTACCGGACCGCCTTTCTGTCCACCCACGCAGCCCACACTACAACGCCGAAGTTTTTGCCCATGACATTGGCATTCGCTTAAACGGCAAAGAACGTTTTGACGTGGAAGAATACTGCATCAGCGAAGGCTGGGTGAAAGTGCCTGCCGGTAAAGCGGTGGACCGTCGTGGCAATGCGCTGCTGATCAGCATTAAAGGCACTGTTGAGGCCTACTACCGCTGAGCATGATTCAGGCAGGCTGCCTGACAGCCTGCTTTGCCTGCCCTGCTGCAGTCTTTTTTTTCCGTCACTGCGTTACTTCATTTTTTGCAGCTATGCTGAAATTATCTTTTCCTTTCAAGCATAGTGAATGCCTTTTATGAGCTCTGGGGTTGTCGCCTTTTGCGCCGCTGTCGTTTTCCTCTGTAGCCCCGTTTTTGCTGATTCAAGTCCATGCAGTCTGGCCGTCCCTGTCACTGAGCAACCGCATCAGAGCACAACGACTGAGCCCAGCCGCTGGTTTGCGCTGCAGCAGGAATTGCTCCAGTTGCTGGCTGAAAGTGCTGATTGCAGTATTCAACTGATTAAGGTGCCCTGGGCCCGTGGATTGTTGATGTTGCAAGAGGGTGAGCTGGATTTGGTGATGACCTTGTCCAAAACACCGGAGCGCGAGCGTTATACCGATTTTATCGGCAGCCATTATCTGGAAGAAATGATATTGGTGCTGCGCCGGGAGCACCAACAGCAGGTGCAGACGCTGAACGACCTGTTGCAGCTCCCCGGTAAAATTGCGGTACTGCGCGACGGATTCTATGGCGAAGCCTACCAGCAATTAAGACGCAACCCAGCCTTTGAACGCAAACTTCAGGCCGCTCAAACCATCAGCCATCAACTGGCGTTTCTGCAACATCAACGGGTGCTTGGCATCATTGGCGAAAAAACCCAATACGAGCAATGGGCCCGCAGCCATCCAGAACAGGCGGCTGACTATGTTGAGCACTTAGTAGTCAATCGTAACCCGGTGTATTTCGCCGCCAGCCGCAAAGCGCTCAGCCAGCAACAACGGGATCACCTGCGTCAAAGCTGGGCCAAAGTCTATGGCTCCGCCAAACATAAAGCCATTCTGCAAAAATATGGTTGGAATACGGTGCTGCAATAATTCTCACTGTATCTGCGAGTCACCAATCCAGATGGGAAAGAGCAAGGGATCCGTATCCTGTTCGGATAAAACAGCCCGGGCGCGCAAAGGTGGGCCTGAGCTGCCTTTGATACTACTTAGTTGTAAGTCAGCTTCAGCGATTTAATATCGGCCCACTGGGCCTGGCCTTTGATTAAATCGCCACCCGGGTCTGTCATCCGTTGCTCCACCAAGGTGTTCGGCACCAAAGTTCCCGACTCAGGCAGCAAATCAATATGTTCGGTGTCGCTCCAATTCCAGGGGCCATCGACATAGCCTGGCAGAGCAGCCGTTTCAGGCTGCGGGTAATGGATATACGCCTGAACTTTTACCGGCGTGTCCGCAGACAACCGCATAAGCGCAGCATGTTGTGGGACTTGCGCAACAAGGGTCAAGGTGTTGCCCTGCTGCTGCAGACCTATAGCCATGGTTGGTGAGCTGCTAGTGGACAATAGTCGACCCGTGCCATTTTCAGGATAATGGGTCCAAATCTGCGCCCCTAAATCGACCAGAGGCAAGGAATAATTGTCAGGGAAGCGCTGTGTATTTTTGAAATGCAGGATCGTGAAATCAATATCGCCCACATCGGTCTTGCCATTTTTATTCAGGTCGAAAGAAATAGCGTATCTGTATTCAACGTAACCGGATTGCTGAGCCGCTCTGTTGATGGTGACCGCTGGTGGTATAGAAGCCAGCTCCAACTCTGCGGTCACAGTGGTCAAATTCTGAGGATTGGCGCAGCCTGGCGTCGGCCAAAAGTTTTGCAGCGCAGGCAATTCCAGCTCATCGTTGCCTTCTTTGAGTTTCAATGCTGCACCAGCAAGGCTGAACGAGGTGGTGCTTTGTTCGCCGGTTGTCACATCTTTACTGGTCAACGAATTGGCCGTGCTGGCAACCACATTAAAAAAATCCGCTTCATAGCAGCCTTTGGTATCGTCAAATACATAAGTAGCCACACTGCCTTGGGAGATCATGACCACCGCCACCCCATCGATGCCCCACACTCCGGCATAAGCCACAGATAATGGCGCAGCACTGCCTTGCCCTGTATCTGTCCCTTCGTCAGAACCACCGCCGCACCCAGCTAACGCCAAAGCCAACACCGGCAAATATCCATATTTCATCAAATAACTCCTTGTTTTGTAGACCAAAACAGTACCTGATAAAAGCCCAGATTGAAAGCAAAAAGCGGGACAGCCTGACAAAATTTCACGTCAGCGCCTATTTCACTGCCCGTCGCCTACCCCTTGCTGCACTTTTGTTTTATGCTGGGCCAAACCAATAAAAACAGGGAATCCCATGAAATTCAAAACACTGAGCCTGCTCACTATGCTGGCCTGTTCCACGTCCGTTTTCGCCGCTGAACAACTGAACTACCAAATTCTGGTGGATAAAGGCAACAAAGCCGGTGAGCAACTGGTCACCATTGGTGACAATGGCGATATCAAAGTCCGTTATATCTTCAAAGACAATGGCCGCGGCCCGGAGCTGGATGAAGTCATTAAACTCAATGCTGCGGGGGTAATCAGTGATTACCAGGCCAAAGGCAATACCACTTTTGGTTCGGTGATTAACGAGCAATTTAAGCTCGACGGCAGCACGGCCAGCTGGAGTACAGGCAAAGAACAACAGCAGGCAAAAACCGATGGCAAGGCACTGTATCTGCCGGTCGACGGCTCGCCTTTTCTGGCGTCTATTGCCATCAGCGCCATGGCGAAAAACAAAACCAACAGCCTGCCGCTGTTGCCAAGTGGCACCTTAAAGCAGGAAGTGGTCAGCGAGCTGATTGTTGATAAAGGTGGCGAAAAACAACAGGTGCAGTTACTGGTGCAAACCGGGGTAGGTTTTGAGCCCAGTTTTGTCTGGGCCACCAAAGGCGAGAATGCACGGCTGTTTGCTTACCTGGCACCGGGTTACCTGACCCTGATTGAAGAAGGCTGGCAGGACAATGCCAAAGCCATGATGGACATCCAGCAAAAAGCCGAAACTCAGTTGCTGGAAAAAGTGGCCACTGAGCTGCCCAAAGAATTGCATGGTCTGACCGTGGTGCGAAATGCCCGGGTGTTTGACTCCGTCACTATGCAGTTGAGCCAACCCAGTGATATATACCTGCTGCGTGGCAAAATCACCACCATAGTGCCCGCAGGCAGCCTGCAAAGTGCCGTACAGCATGAAATTGACGCGGCCAACCGCATTGTGCTGCCGGGCCTGTTTGATATGCATGGCCATATTTCCCGCTGGGAAGGCTTATTGCATCTTGCGGCCGGGGTCACCACCCTGCGCGATATGGGCAATGACAACGCCACGCTGCAGCAGATGATGGATGAAATTGAGCAGGACCAGCTGCTGGCACCCACTATAGTACCAACAGGCTTTTTAGAGGGAGAAAGCGCTTTTTCCGCCCGTAATGGCTTTGTAATCAGTACGCTGGACGAAGCCAAAGCAGCCATCGACTGGTACGCTGCGCACGGCTACCCACAGCTGAAGATTTACAATTCCTTCCCGAAAGACATTCTGAAGCAGACGGTTGCTTATGCCCATAGCCGTGGCCTGCGGGTCAGCGGCCATGTGCCAGCCTTTTTGAAAGCTGAAGATGCAGTGCATGCAGGCTTTGACGAAATTCAGCACATTAACCAACTGATGCTGAATTTCCTGGTGAAACCGGACACCGACACCCGTACCTTGGACCGTTTCTACCTGCCGGCCCAGCAAGTGGCTGATTTGGACCTGAACGGCAAAGCTGTACAGGACTTTATCACGCTGTTAAAGGACCATAACCTGAGTGTGGACCCGACGCTGGCGACTTTTGACTTCCTGAAAAAAGTAGACGGCACTGTCGGTGAGCCCTGGCGCGCCATTGTCAAACACCTGCCACCAGATATTCAACGTGCTTATGCCCGTGCCGAGCTGGATATTCCGGATGAGGCCACTGCAGAGCGTTATGCCAGGTCGTACGCCAAGATGGTGGAATTTACCGGCATGATGTACAGAGCCGGTATTCCAGTGGTGGCCGGCACTGACGAGCTGGCGGGTTTTACCCTGCAGGGTGAACTGGAACTCCTGGTGAAAGCCGGCCTGACACCCTCAGAAGCACTGCAGGTCGCCACCTTAAATGGGGCCCGTTTCAGCCGGGTGGAGCAACACAAAGGCCAGATCAAAGCCGGCTATGACGCTGATTTATTGCTGGTGGACGGCGATCCGACACAAAACATCGGCGATATCCGTCAGCTAGCGCTGGTGATCACCCAAAACAAAGCGATACGCCCAACCACTTTGTACCGCCAGCTGGGCGTTGAACCTTTTGTGAAAACAGAAGTGACCATCCGTGATTTTGCTGAACCTGCGGGTCAGAGCGGCGGTAAAACAAGGCAGGGTCACCGCCATCTGCACTGACACTGAAGCCCCGTGGTGACGGGGCTTTTTGAACTGTGCTATCGACCCTCTGTGTAATGGGAAAAATGCCGATGAAATACCAAATTAAACAAAAAATTTTCAGCCTGACGGACAGTTTTGAGATTGCCGATGAAAACGGCCGCAGCGCGTTCAGTGCCAAAGGCAAGTTGTTCAGCATTTCCAGCAGCCAGACCCTGTTTGATACGTCAGGCCGGGAAGTGCTGAAAATTAAACGCAAATACCTGACCTTGTTACCAGCCTGCCGCCTGCTCTGTGCCGATGGCAGTGAATGGCTGATCCGCAAACGTTTCTGGCCCTTCTGGACCAGCCGCTTTACCATTACAGGCCCGGCGGGAGAGCTGGAGATCAACGGCAATTTGTGGCAGCACGACTATGAAATCCTGCAACAGGGACGCCTGCTGGCGAAGATTTCCAAAGCCTGGTTCAGCTGGTCGGATACCTATGGAGTGGATATTTACGCGCCGGAATGGACAGCCCAGTTGTTGGCAGCCGTGATCGTCATTGACCGCATCCAGCACTCAGGGAAAAACTCTGTGGTGGATGACGACTGATACAGGTTCGACGCCGGGCAAATTATTTATTCAATAACACAGGACTTTTCATGGATTTAAGCAGTTATCTTGCGCTGGTTGCCATTGCCTTTATGGGGGCGGTCAGCCCAGGCCCCAGCCTGGCCTTGATCATTCGTAATACAGTTCAGGGAGGTAAAGCTTATGGTGTGGCCACCGCACTCGGGCATGGTATGGGCGTTGGGGTTTATGCGCTGCTGACTGCGGTCGGCTTGTCGTTGCTGTTAAGCAGCTCCCCCATGCTGTTTGACCTTATACGTTACACAGGCGCGGCTTTTCTGGCCTACCTTGGCGTAAAATCGCTGATGGCTAAACCGGCCGATCCCAATGCGCCACTGCTGCTGCACCAAAGCAAAGGCCATAAAGGGGCGGCAGAAGGCTTTCTGATCGCCTTTCTGAACCCGCACCTTGCGCTGTTTTTTATCGCCTTGTTCAGTCAGTTTGTCCACAGCGACACCGGCTGGTCACAGGCACTGCTGATGATGCTGACCGTCGGCACCATAGATGCACTCTGGTATTGCCTGGTGGCGGTGCTGTTATCCACCGGCCCTGTGCTGGCCTGGTTGCGGCTAAAGGGCCACTGGATAGACAGGATCAGTGGTGTGGTGCTGCTGGCACTGGCCATCAAGGCAATACTCTAGCCTTTAGTTTCATCCGGAGGCCGAACCAACGGGCAGCTTGAGCCGGGCGACTGCCCCGCCTTCATTTCTGCTCAGCCGGATAAAATCGCCGCCATGCTGACGGGCCACCCGCTGCACTATGGCCAGACCCAGGCCATGGTGCGACAAGCCGTCGGTATTATGCTCCCTGCCGCTGTGCCAGCCTTCACCATCATCACAGACATCAATATGGCAATCCTGCTGCACCAGACAGATTTCAATCCAGACGCTGGTCTGGCAATAACGCAACGCATTGCTGAGCAGATTGGATAAGGCCCGTTGCAGCAGTTTTTGATCCGCCTGAATCACCAAAGGCTCAGTACTCTGTAATCTAATCTGGTGTTCTGTATTGGTGGAAAATTTGTCAATCAGCTCCTGCAATACCAGGTCAAGCCGGACTTCACTCAATGTCAGTTCTGAGCGGAAATTTTGTTGCGCCAACCTCAGGTAGTCATAGACATTGTCTTCAATTTCCTGCAAATTGCGGCTGATTTGCGCCGATTGCTCTGCACTTAAGCGCTGCTCCAGATTCAGCAGAACAAAACGCAGGCGGGCCAGCGGGGTTTTTATATCGTGACAAACCGTGTCAGCCATTTCGCGCTGCAGGGAGTTCAGATCCGCAATGGTCTGGTTCATCCGGCTTAACGACCTGGCTAAGGGCTGCAAATAGGACTGGTCACTCAATTGAAAAGCTGGCAGGTGGCCGAGTTTAATTTCCTGCAGCGCACTGCGTCTTAAGGTATCCACATCACGGAACAGGTTGCGGCTTAGCCAGAACAGACACAGCAATAACAGCAACAAAAATACATGGGCTAAATCGATGCTGAAGTCGGCCCCATCGGGCAAATTCAGCTGGCTTAAACAAATCAGCTCACCATCTGGCATTTCACTGCACATGGATGCATTGCCCTGGGTGTCCCGCATCACTTCGACGCCATAGACCACATCAGGCTGTGGTTGCCAATAGCCCTTTGGATAGGTGACATACAGACTGTCGGTGCAATCTTCACTGTCGGACAAACGGCAATGCAGCCGCTGTTGCTCACTGTGGTAATACACCTGATGCAACATACTGCGGGCCGCTTCCACCGTTTCATCGCCCTGATAAAACCAGTTGTACAGCTGGTTCAGACTGAAAAATAACAGCAGCACCAACAGCACAATGCCGAGGTAAAACCGCAATAAAGCCGACTTCATTGGTCGCCTCCGACCCTATGGCTGATACGATAGCCCTGGCCCCAGACGACCTGCACATTCCAGTTCGGGTCCTGTTGCTGCAGCTTTTTACGCAGTCGTGACGCCCGGCCATCCATAGTGCGGTCTACCCCGTCGTATTCGCGGGTCAGTTGTTCACGGAACAAACGCTCGCGGCTGACGACAGCACCGTAGTTTTCCAGCAAAGTTTGCAACAGTTGCAATTCGGCGTTAGTCAGCCTGAGTTCCTGTGCATTAAGAAACACCCGGCCCGCCACCTGATCAATCTTCAGGTTATGCCGCTGCAGATAAATGCTTTCAGAACCCTCTGAGGGTAACGGCAAAAACACCCTGATTTTGGCCAACAAAATACGGGGATCCAGAGGTTTGAGCAGGTAATCCTGAGCCCCCAGCTCCAGCCCCTGCAATTGGGCTCCTACCGAGGTTTGTGCCGTCATAAAGAGCACAGGCCCTTTAAACTGCTGGCGGATTTGTTTGACTAAATCAAAACCGCTGCTGCCCGGCAACATCACGTCGCAGACCAATAAATCAAAGCGCTGGGCCAGCAGCAGCTTTTTGGCTTTTTGTGCATTGCCACAACTGCTCACCTGATACCCTTCATTGTGCAGAAAATCTGCGACTAAACGGCACAATTCCGCGTCATCTTCCACCAACAGAATATGCTGCATCAGGGGGTTCCCCAGCTACGGCTACGTTTGAGCAGTTGATCCCCTGCATTGAGGTCTACCTGCACAACCCGGATCAGCCGCTGACTCTCCAACTCACCACTTGCCTGGCGACGCAGTTCGAGATGACTGTGTTCCGTCAGCACCAGTTGCAGCTGTTGATCCACCGAGGTACCACACAACAAAGGTTCTGCTTTGGATTGCAGAAACAAACATAGAGAGTGCTGCTGCTGCCATTGCACCGACAACTGCAGTAAACAGGGTTCGCCAGGGTAATGCAGGCATAGTCTGGGTTTCAGGCTGAACTGAGGGGGCTCAGCTCTGGCCTGGCCGGTCAGGGCGATAAAGGCAAACAGAAACATAACCAGAGTGCGCATAACAGGAAGTCACTGAGTCATTGAAGTGAGTACTCTGCCTGAAGGCACAGCACCAGGCAAGTCAGAGCCTGCCGGTGCTGTGGCGTTGTTCAGAACTGATAACGCAGTTCCACCCCATAAGTGCGGGGTGGATTCAGTGAGGTAATAGGCGTGCCCAATACATCGGCCGCCCAGCCACCAATACCACCCGTAGTGTCATGGTCAAGCAGATTTTTGCCATACAACGCCAGCTCCCACTGATCATCCTTGCTGCTCCAGCTCAAGCGGGCATTCAGATCTTTGCGGTCAGCAAAATACTCCGGAATGCTGTATGCGATCGGCAGAATATCCGGATCGTCCGCTCTGGTGTTTTCCTCATAGACATAATCCAGATGCAGTTTGACATGGCCGTTTGCCCACTGGCCCGGCGCCGTCCAGTCTGCACTCAAGGTGTACGAATCGGCGGTTGAGGCTTTTTCGGTGTCCGTCACCAAATCGCCGTCGGCATTGTAGAACTGCTGCCACTTGGATTCGGTTTTACGGTACTCAGTCACCAGACCCAGCTTCAGGCTGTCCAGCGCCTGCCAGTCCAGGATCAGCTCAGCGCCACGGATCTGCTGGTCGCCATTAATCACAATGGGCACGGCCACACCAGACCCCGGCTCTTTGCTGTTCACCGATCGTTGCCTGTTGTCCAGATCCATGTGGAAGGCTCCCAGCTGCAGCCGGACTGCCTGCCACAGATCGGCTTTATAACCCAACTCCAGGTTGCTGACTTCTTCCGGGGCAAAAGGATTAAAAGCCGAGCGCGGGTCCAGCGAGTCATACCCTCCGGATTTATAACCGGTCGAATACGACAGATACAGCATTTGCTGTTCGGTCAGGTTGTAACGGGCCACAGCCCGGCCTGTCCATTTGCTCCAGCTGTTGCTGGCGTCCAGCCTTGGCATCACCGGAAATAAAAAGTCGGTTAAGCCTGTCATGGCGGCACCAAAGGACCGCTCTTTAATTTCCCAACTGAAGTCTTTGTCATCTTTGCTGTAACGCAGGCCAGCCGTCAGGCCCCATTGCTCATTCAGCTGATAATCCAGATCCGAATAAATACCGACCGAGGTGAAATCGCCAGTGTTGATAATATCTTCGCTCCACAACTGACCTGCCGCTGAAGGGCCAAAGATTTCGTTGACGCCTAAACCTGCGCTGATGGCCTGATAAGTTAAATCGCCTGTGGCCTGAATAGCAGCCACCAATTCAGGGCTGAACGGCTGTGCCCCCAGTTGTTGCAATAAACCGCCGACAGCCGGATCCACCATGGCCATCACACTCAGAATGCTGGCCCAGTCCTGTGGGTTCCATAAATGGTCAGCAGGCAGCCCCATCATTTCAATCATCTCATCCGGAATACCAGCCCCTTGCAACGCCGGGATCAACATGGCGTTGATATCGGCCGTGGTCAGCCGGGCTATGGTGTCTGCCATAATATTCAGGCTGGTTTTCTGGTAGACATTTTCTTTGCTGTACGTCACACCACCGACATAGCTCAGTTTGTCGTGCTGGTAGTTGATCTGCAGTTCGTTGTAAAAAATGTCGGAATCTTCAAAGTTAATGGTGTCGAGGTAACGGGTTTTGTCGGCGGTACCGTCTGAATCGTCACGACCAGACACTTCCCACTGGCGTTTACTGCTAATGAATTTGCCTGACCATTCATCATTAAAGTCGTGCATGATTTTCAGGGAGACCGCACTCATATCCCGACGCTCATGGCCGTCAATCACGTCATTTTCAATGGTCCGGTCGGCCACTTTCATGCTGTAGGCATAAGGACTGACGCCAATGGAAGGTGCATAGCCCTGGTTCAGATCGTCAAAGTCGTAACTCAGCTGCACCCTGGTGCTGCTGGTCGGCTGCCACAAGGCGGCCAGTCGGGCGGCTTTATGGTTGGTGTTGCCCAGCTCCTCGCCCTGATAATCCGGATAGACATTGTCGATATAGGAATCACGCTGGTTGCTCATCATATTGAGCCGCACCGCAAATTCGTCACTGAGCGCTTTATTGCCCATCAGCTCAACACGTTTTTGGCTGTAATTCCCCAATGTGGCTTTGATAAAGGCTTCATCATCCTGTGACGGTGCATTCGGGATCATATTGACCACACCGGCAGCGGCGTTTTTACCAAACAAGGTGCCTTGTGGCCCTTTTAAGATTTCAATGCGCTGGGTGTCGGAGAACATCACACTCTGCGCCGCCCGTGGCAGGTAAAAATCATCAAAGAAAATAGCGACAGAAGGGTCCCCCCCTGTGCTGATATTGCTGCTGGAAATGCCCCTCATACTGGCACTGGCCTGCACTACAGCGTCTTTACTGAAGCTGAAGCCCGGCGTGTAATCGGCGATATCGCCGAGCATCACTGAGTTGGTTTCTTTTAAATCTGTCGCTGAAATGCTGTCGATAGCAACCGGCACATCCATCAGGTTTTGCACCCTTTTTTGTGCGGTCACCGTCATCACTTCAATGGCTGGTTCGTCTTTTGTTTGTGCCTGCTGTGCCAGCAGGCTCTGGCTGCACAAGGCCAGCACCACACCGACGGCCAATGGATGCAGGCCAAAGCGGTTGCGTTCACGCAATTGCTTAGATGACATAGGTTTCTCCCCGTTCTTGTTGTTCTGTTTTTTGGGATCGTGCGCTCTGCATTGAACCTTCTACTGCGTCCTTTCAGAGGCGGATCTCGTCCACTTCGATACTACCTGTGCTCTGTTTGAAATTCAGCGAACTGGACAATTTTGTACACTTTTCGGTTTGAACCCAGAGCGCTGAAAACGCAAGCTTAAGCCAGACAATTCCAATGCACTATTTTACCAATGGCGCTGATATGTGGATAAAAAGCAGACTATTGCCGCTATTGGCTTTGATTAGCCTGAGTACTGCTCAGGCAACAGAGCCAACACTTTGCCTGAGCTGCCATGGCGAAAGCAGCCGGATCGCCTTAGGGGCACCTGTACTGGATGCCCAACACAAACCTTACCTGCAAAAACAACTGCAGCAATTTAAGGCAGGTGAACGGGGCGCCGAAGCCGCTGATGCTGCAGGCCAGCAAATGGCGGCTGTCGCAAAAAACTTATCCGATGCAGAGATAGAACAACTGGCGGGTTATTTTGCCGCCTTGCCAAAAGCTGTGGCTGCGACTGAGCCTGCGGCTGCCAGTATGCTCGATAAAGGTCGCCGAATTTACATTGGCAATTGCGGCACCTGCCATGGCACTCAAGCTGAAGGCAATGCCGCCTTGCACGCTCCAGCCTTGTCGTCATTGAATACAGCATACCTGCAATTGCAGTTACAGCATTTTCGTACTGGCCAACGCGGCCAGCATAAAACCGACAAACCCGGCCGCCAGATGGCAATGATGGCCCGCACCCTGACCGAAGCCGATGTGCAGGCCGTGGTGGCTTATATCGGAGCCGGGTTGCCATGATGCTGACTTTCTTAGCTCAACTGGCGCTGGCCGGTCAGCCACTGCAACTGAGCGAGCACTGTCCGCCCAGTTTTGAGCTGACAGCGCAGAACCAGTGCCAACTGGTGACCCGTTATGATTTATATGATTCTTTGCAAAACAAAGGGGTGGGCGGTACCAAAACGGCCTTGCCCAAAGCCCGCGATGGCTTTAGCCCACAACAAATTGATTTAGGCCGGTTTTTGTTTTTCGACCCATTGCTGTCCGGCAATCATCAGCAAGCCTGTGCCAGCTGCCATCAGCCGGCTTTAGGTTTTGCCGACGGCAAAGCACTGAGCACAGGAGCCCATGGGGATAGCGGCAACCGCAGCGCGCCCAGCCTGTGGAATGTAGCCTACTTAACCCAGCTGTTTTGGGATGGCCGCGCCAAAACCCTGGAGCAACAGGCGCTTATTCCGCTGTTTGCCAAACATGAAATGGCCAATACACCGGAGCAACTGCTGGCTGAACTGTCCAGCAATGCGCAGTACCCGGCACTGTTTCGCCAGGCCTTTCCAGGCAAGGAACAGATCGATTTAACTCAGGTCGCCACAGCGTTAACCGCCTTTCAAAGCTCGTTAATTTCGCTGAACAGCAAATACGATCAATACGCCCACGGTTTTCACGAAGCTCTGAATGAGGAAGAAATTAAGGGCCTGAACGTGTTTCGCTCTTTTGTCGCACGTTGTTCGGAGTGCCACACCCCACCACTCTTTACCAACCAGCAAATAGCGGTGATTGGCACGCCGGAACCCGACGGCATGCCGTTCGACCCTGGTGCAGGCAGTGAGCCTGGCAAAGAAAAATGGCGGGGTGGCTTTAAAGTACCCAGCCTGCGCAATGTGGCACTCACTGCGCCTTATATGCATTCAGGCCGTTTCGCCACTTTGGAAGAAGCTGCTGAATTCTATACCAAAGGCCGGGGCCATGCCGTGCCCAAAGGTGAACAGCTGCAACTGCACTGGCATATCTGGGAGCCGAAACTAAGCCCGGAAGAAATTAACCAACTGGCCATTTTTATGAATACCCTGACCGATCAAAGCCTGCTGCCAGCGATCCCTCAGGAGCTTCCTTCAGGCCTGCCGTTACCGGCAGAGCTGCAAACCACCAACGACAACAACAAAGGAATTACGCCATGAAAAAAACCACTGTGGCATTAGCGCTGCTGGTTCCGGCCGCTTTTATTGCCGGCAGCTACCTGTCGGGCTCTGGCCAGTCAGCTCCGGTTTACCAGCCTGACGTCAGCTATGGCGCCAGCGGTGCGGCCAATCAGAAAAAATCAGTGATTAACGCCACAGCGCCTGGAGCTGTGCATCAGGTGAAGCCCGGCCAGCTGATTATGGATGCGGTAAAAGCAGCCAATCCCGGCGATATGATCCAGGTCTGGCCCGGGGATTACACTGAAACTGTCTATATCGACAAAGACAATATCCGCCTGTCAGGGGTGATTATCGAAGGCAAGCGGCCGCGGCTCTTTGGTGATGGCCACTTAAACGATGCCATTTTGTATTCGGGCAACAACATAGTGGTGGAGAATTTTCTGATCACCAAATACAAAGGCAACGGCATTATGGGCCAGGCCGGGAATAACTTTGAGATCAGAAACAACATTATTGAAGACACCGGCGTTTACGGCATATTTCCACAACTGGGTGACAACGGTATTGTCGAACACAACGTGATTTCTGGCATTGAAGATGCCGCTATTTACATTGGTATGAGCGACCATATTCATGTGGCCAATAACGAAGTGTTTGACAGCGTGGCCGGCATTGAAATTGAAAACAGCCGCCATGCTGTGGTGGAAAACAACTTTGTGCATAACAACACAGGCGGTATTCTGGCTTTTGTCACCCCGGGCCTGCCGATTAAAGATACGGTGGATGTGATTATCCGCAATAACTGGGTCAGCAATAACAACACCAAAAACTTTGGCGCGCCGGGCTCCACTGTCTCCGGCATTCCGGCTGGTACCGGCATTCTGATTATGGCGGCCGATAAAGTGGTAGTGGAAGACAACCTGATCATCGGCAATAAAACGGCTGGTATTATTGTGACCGACCACCAGAACGCACCTAACACCACGCTGGACCCGGAATCTGACCCTTACCCGGATGAGGTGATGATTTTAAATAACCTGATGTACAACAACGGTTACGACACCATTCCTGAAGCCAAGGTATTGCTGGCAACCGAACTGAAGCAAGGCAACCCGGATATAGTGCGGGTAGGCGACAGCAACAAAAGCTGTATCAATAACCCTCAGCAGTACATTACTGTGGGTGTAGGCAACTGGCCGGCCTGTGGTTTTACCAATACTGACAATGTGGTGAGTTACCTGCTGGATACGCCAGCCGCACCACGTTCAGTCGACCCGAAAGACAAAGGTAAATACGCTTATTTAGGTATTTGCACCGGCTGTCACGCTTACACTGGCCGTTTAATTGGCCCACCAGTGCAAGTGATCCAAAGCCTGTATATGGACGACCCACAAGGCCTGGCGAACTACATTGCCAACCCGGTGAAAAAACGCGAAGACTTCCCGGCCATGCCCAAACAAGACTACCTGGACGAGGAAACCCGTTTAGCCGTCGCGGAATATATGCTGTCGGTCACCAAATAATCCCCTTTCAGGGTGACCGTAGAGGCGGGGTTTACCCCGCCTTTTTGTTCTCGCATCCAACAAGATCGGGGCGTACCTTGGTGCGCCCTTTTACTTCGAATCAATGTCGACCAAACTAACGGCTGGTCTTGTGACAAACAATCCGGCGGCAGGAGACTACTGCGTTCGCCCGTTCGTGCCTCCCGCACTCACTTTTATATCGCTCACTACGTAGTCACCAACCACCGGCTTGTTGATAGATTGCTATGCGTCAAACTTCGTTGAGGGACGAGAACCTTAAATACATTTCTTCGTTTAACCATATATTCAAGACTCACTCATAATGCGTCCAAAGCCGCAGCACTTTGACTGTATGCTCGGCTTCCAACACCTGGTAGACAAGACGATGCTGAATATTGATACGGCGCGAATAGGCACCTTCCAGATCACCAACTAACTTTTCAAATGACGGCGGCGTTTGGAAAGGGTTTGCTTCTATCAGGTTCAGTAATTCTTTGGCTTTTTCTTTCAGGCCGGACGACACTAGCTTCTGCGCGTCTTTTTGGGCTTGTTTGGTGTAAACAAGTTGCCAGCTCACCAACCAAGCTCCGTGGCACAGGTGTCAACAGGCTCTGCCATGCCCTCTTTAATAGATTCACGCATGCCGGGCACCGCAAGCAGGTACAGGGTTTCCTGAATGGCTTCCCAATCGTCAGCCGACACCAGCACTGCATTGGTTCTTTTGCCTGCAATAGTAATGGGCTGGTGCGATTCTGCCGCTTGATCCATCAACCGGTACAGATTGGCTCTTGCTTCACTGGCAGTAAGAGTTTGCATCATGATACTCCTCTTAATTAAGAGTCAAAAGAGTACGCTTTTGCGTACGTTTTAGCAAGGCGGTTTACATAGTTGGCCTATCGAGCGACTTGGTTACAACCTCAGCTTCCGCTCTTTGCTATGGCGTAAAAACGCCAATAGCTGGTCTATCTGCTGCTCCTTTAAATGGCTAAAAGGTGGCATTTTGCTTTTATAGCGAAAGCTGTTGGAGTTTTTGATAAAGGCGCGCAGGTTGGCTTCGCTCCAGTATTCGGTGACATTTTTGGGCGCGTTCAGCTCAGGCCCCACTTCCCCTCCCTGCAGGTTGATGGAATGGCAGCTTAAGCACTGGCTTTTAAACAGTAAAAAGCCCTGATAGACGGCCGAATTCTGGGGAACGCCAGTGGGATAAAGCGCTGCATAAGTGTCGGCAAAACTGACCAGTTCAATTTTAACCAGCTGATAAGGCCATGGGTTATGTTTGGCGGCGGCGCCCTGAGTCCAGACCAGGTAAAAAGGCGCTGGTGATAGTTTGGCTTTGCCTTGAGTCACAGCGGCAAATTCAAAATCGGCTTTACCGGTTTCGGCAAAGGCCAATACAGGTTCACCGGCCACTAAACTCAGCGGCATGGCCGGGGCGTAACCGTCGCTCGCCACCAGCTTTAATTCATCGCCCTGCATAGCACTTTGGTAGCCTGCCAGCGTCAGCACATCCGTCAGTAAAAAGCCCTGATAGCTTTTTTGCTGCTCATACACCGGGTCATACAGCTGCACCCTTTTTAGCGGCAATTGCTGCTTCAGCTCCGCCAGGCTGAATTCCACCTGCTTACCCGGCAGACTGACAGTCAGGTCGGCAGAAAAAACGTCAAAGCAACAAAGCAAAACGCAGAACCTGATCAGATGGCGCATAAAGCAGGACCCAAAGACAAAGACTGTCTGAGCTTACAACGAAAAAGGCAATTTACAAACCAGAGCGGCGGCTGAAGTTTTACGGAAATCTTGGGTGGCAACCTCACCAGCCGGCATCCCGGCACACACATTGTCTGCTTTGGCTGCTTCCTTCCGGACCTGACCAGGTGAACAAACTAGCATTGCGGGAGGACCGATGAGGTCACCATTGAGGGTACCGGAAAACCGGTGCGCGCATTATCCGTAAAAGCCACAGTGATGGCAAGGCAGGAATGGCCGCTTCAGGCATTTTCCGGATAACGGGCAGTTATTTGCTGAAAAAATGCACGATACAGTTGCATATCCTGCTCAAAAGTCTCGCCTGTCTTCAGGCAAGGACCAAAACGCACTTGGCGGCTGGCGTAATCCAGCCCAATCAGTGCAACTGGCACATCGGCCTGTTTGGCAATTTGCCAGAAACCGGATTTCCACTGTGTAACTTTTTTACGGGTGCCTTCAGGCGCCAGCCCAAGCAACATGGCGTCGCTTTGCTCAAAGCGTTGCACCACCTGCCCTACCACACCATGGGCTGCGCTGCGGTCCACAGCTATCCCGCCAAGACGGGTTAACAAACCGCGCACCGGCCAGACAAAAATACTGTGTTTGCCTAAAAACGACACTTTGATATCCAGCGCCAGCACAGCGGCAATACCAATGAAAAAGTCTTTATTGGCAGTATGAGGCGCCACAGCCAGCACCAGTTTGCGTTGCTGCGGCATGGGCCCGGTGATTTGCCAGCCGCCGAGTAACTTCAGCAATAAGCGGCCAATGCAGCGGCCAAAACGGCTATGGCGTTTTGGCCAGTTTTCAGGCGTCTGGCGATAAGGCATTAAGGCTGCGCCAGCACCAGCTGATGGGCCTGCAGCACCTTTTTCAGCCGCTGCTGGTTCACAGGCCCCAGACGGATCATCTGGCGCTGTGCCAAAGGTAATTCCTGCAGCGCCGCATCGGCATAAGTGTAATACACATTGGGTTGTTCCAGCGCCATCGGCGGCGCTACTTCCGGTGTTTCCAGCAGCACTTTAATGGCCTGCTGCACACGGTCGCGGAATTGCGCATCCGGGTAACCGAGCTCCTGATACGCCTGCTGCATCAGCGGGTAATACTTTTCAAACACCTGCTTCAACTCTGTCACTGAAATACTTTCCAGCAACTGCAGGTAAGGCTCATAACGGACAAAGTTATTGGGGCTGAGCAGCACCTGGCCGTCTTGCCGCTCCACCATAAACTTCTCTGCCATCGGCTGAAACAGTGGCTGATTCTTCGGTAAGGTGCCCTGCGCCACGTTATCCACGTACACCACAAAGCGGCGGATCATATCTTCAGTCACAAATAAGGACGACAAACCTGGCGCCCATTTCATCGCCAGTACCGCCGCTTTTACTTCAGTGTCGGAATTATCCAGGTCCGGCAGTGCCGGAGTGGGTTCCACCTCGACCGCATCGGCCAGCGGCTGCTCCTGCAATGGGGTTTCATCTTCGGCCTGCACCGTCAGGCTGTCGACAGGCTCCTGCTGTGCGGTCAGTACATCAGCAGGTTCCGGCTGAGTCTGGGTCACCGGGGGTGCCACCGGCACAGGCTCTGCGTCCGCAGCGCTGTCTTCGCGTAGAAAAAACCAGGCCAGAACCGCAATAGTGACCAGGACCACAGCCAGACCAATATAGTATTGTTGTTGGCCTGAGCCAGGCGTTTTTTCTGTCATAACTCCCTTATCCTTCTTCACTGCCAGAGGCCGGTTGAAAACGGCTCTAGCGTTGCATTTATTTGGCTTTTCAGCAATATATATCAACAGACTGCGGTTTTGGTTAAGAAGTTTCGATGCAAACCAGCAAAACAGAAAAAAAATCAACGAAGAAAATAGCCTTGCTGCTGACCGGAGGTGGTGCCAGGGCGGCTTATCAGGTGGGGGTGCTCAAAGCCATAGCTCAGCACTATCCACGCACCAGCGCCATTCCCTTTGACATTATCTGCGGCACCTCGGCCGGCGCAATTAACGGTACCGGCATTGCCTGTTATGCCTCCTGTTTTCACCTGGGGGTGAAAAAAATTGAATTTGTCTGGCGCAACTTTCACACAGGTCAGGTGTATTTTTCCGATTACCTGCGTTTGGGCTGGCATTTATTACGAGGGTTTTTAAGTAATTTTCAGGCTGATTATGCCAATAAAAAACCTGTCAGTTTGTTTGATAACAAACCCCTCAAGCTGTTGCTGCATAACATTGTTGATTTGCAGCGCATCGACCGCAATATTCAGGGCGGTTACCTGTCCAGTGTGTCGGTCACGGCGTCCTGCTACAACACGGGCGATTCCATCACCTTTTTCCAGTCAGACCAGGCTCAGGAATGGCGTCGGGCCAAACGTTGGGGCCGCAAAACTCTGCTGGGCATTCAACACCTGATGGCGTCTGCCGCCATTCCTTTGGTGTTTCCTTCGGTGCGTATTCACCAGCAGTACTTTGGTGACGGTTCAGTCAACCAACTGTCGCCGCTCAGCGCCCCCATTCATCTGGGGGCGGACAAAATTCTGATTATTGGCCTGGAACCCCCACGACCGCCGGATTTCAGTCATCAGATGCCACATCACCCAGGCCTGGCAACAGTGGCTGGGCACTTGCTGGATACTATTTTTGCCGACACCTTAAATGCCGATCTGGAGCGGATGAACCGCATTAACAAAACCATTGATACGCTGAAACAACATGGTATTCAGAGCGACTTAAAAAAAGTGGAAAGTTACCTCATCAACCCCAGTGTCAACTTTAACCAGATTGCCAGCCAGTATTTTTTAAACCTGCCGCTGGCGGTCCGTACTTTACTGAAGTTCATTGGCATCAGCCAACATTCCGAGTCGAGCCTGACCAGTTACCTGCTGTTTGAAAAACCTTATACCAGGCGGTTGATTGAACTGGGTTACGAAGACGCGATGCGGCAAATGTCGGCCATTCAGGCTTTTTTACAGGATGAAGCGGCAACTTAACGCCGTCAAAAAACCAACAGTTGTGCTCAATGATTTGAAAATATCTGCAATATCATTCACTTACTAAACTGGCACAATCCCTGCTAATCCCGCTTATCTACAGCACTGCGGAGAAAAGTAGTGGAATTATTTGGCTTGCAGGATATGGCGCTGTTTGGTGCCAGTTATGCGGGGGTGACTCAGCAACCGCAATGGACGTCCGATGATCCGGCATCTTTAACCGAACAATTACAAACCAGCCTGGACCTGGCCGAGCAGTTGGAGATTTTCTCCATGGCGGCCGGCAAAGTCTTGCCGCTGCGTTCGTTGCAATTACAGACTGCAGTGGGCAAATATCTGGCTTCGGGGTCGGAGCCGGCTGCATCGGAACACCGCAGTATGCTGATGCTGAACGACCAGTGTCTGGCCGAATTGTGTTATCAGTCGGAACATCCGGTCACTCCGATGCAACAACACCAGTTATGGCAACTGGAGCGGCAATGGTTGTACCCGCTGCGCAATACGCTGGTGGTCGCCCGCTTACAACAGCTGGCGCTGCGCGACAGTCTGACCAGCCTGGGCAACAGACGGCATTTTGACGACCAGTTTGCCAAAGCGCTGCAGCTGGCACACCGACGCCATGAAGCCTGTGCGCTGATCCTGCTGGATTTGGATAACTTTAAACGCACTAACGACAACTTTGGTCACCATGCAGGGGATGATGTGCTGTTGGCGGTGGCCGATGCAATGCGCCAGACACTGCGCGCCAGCGACGGCCTGTTCCGTTTTGGTGGCGATGAGTTTGCGGTAGTCCTGAGTGCAGAAGATGCCGCCTGTGCAGAGCTGGTGGCGCACCGGCTGGTAAAAGCCATCAACCAGCACCATCAGTGTCAGCAGTTTGAAGTGACTGCCAGCGCTGGTTTAGCTCAGCTGACACCGGGTGAGCAAGCCGCCACTCTGTTTGCGCGCGCCGACGATGCGTTGGCACAGGCTAAACTGGCCGGTAAAAATGCCGTCAAAGTGTCCCTGTTGAATCAGGCCTGATCCAGCCACTGAATATCGGGCCCGTGTTGCCATAGCAGCCGGGCCTTCGCCTGATCGTCCGCACAGTTCCCTGTGATCCCAGCCACCGCCAGCACCTGTCCTGCCTGCACCAGCACCGGCAGTTGTGCTCTTTGCCAGGGCGGAATCTGCCAGAGTTTCAGCCATTGTTTCAGTGTTTTGTGATGCCGGGCCCCGGCAGGTAAAAATGGCCAGTGGTACTGACCAAAACACAGCTGCAGTGGCAGGCTGGTATCATAGAATAGCGCCGTCCCTTCCCCAGTAGTGGTCAGTTGCACACTGCCCAGTTGATGGGGTAACTGCAGCAGGCTGCCGTCCCAGGTCAGACTTTGCGCCTCGGGGGCCAGCTGAGGCTCAAGCAGGTAGACCCACTGCTGAAAGCGTCGCAGCTGGTATTGCTCCAGCTGCAGCAGGGGCTGCGCATCCCGTCTTGCCTGTACCAGCTCGGTAAAAAACGTATTGAGCCAGCCACTGGACGGGTTCAGTTGCCATTGGGCCAGCCAGTGCCGTACCAACAGCTGTTGTTCAATCAGTGGAAACTGCGCCAGTTCCTGTAAATTCAGCCGCTGCCCTTGCTGCACCTGTGACAGCACAGGTTCAATCTGTTGCTGCTGCCAATGCCACAGCTCCCGCACATGCTGCTGGCTGCGCAGTGCATTGCTGCGAAAACTCGGCCAGCGCTGTTGCAATAACGGGATCACTTCGTTGCGCAGGAAGTTGCGGTCAAAGCGGCTGCTGCTGTTGCTGTCATCTTCGACAAAATCCAGTTGTTCTGTTCGGGCAAAGCCTTCCAGATCGGCGCGGCTGAACTCCAGTAAAGGCCGCAGCATATGGCCCTGCGCAAAAGGCTGCACTGCAGCAATACCGGCCAGACCAGCCAGACCAGCGCCACGTTTAAGCGCCAGCAACATAGACTCCAGCTGATCATCGGCATGATGGGCCGTCAGCAACAGGGTATCGCTCTGCTGCACAAAAGCTGCCAGCGCGTCATAACGAGCTTGCCGGGCTTTGGCTTCGAGATTGGCCCCCCCTTCCAGCTTCACCCTGACCGACTGAAAAGGTACGGCGCGCAGCAGACACTGCTCGGCACAGAAGGTGGCCCAGTCATTGGCGTATTGGCTTAAACCGTGGTGGATATAAACGGCTTCCAGTTCGAACTGATGCGCGCGACGCAGACGCACACAGAGCTCAAGCAGCACCATGGAATCCAGCCCGCCAGACAAGGCCAGTACCAGCTTTTGTGGCGCCAGGGGTTTGAGTGACGCCATCAGCGCCTGCAGTAATTTAGAGGTCATAAAAAACCGCCTGGCGGCGGTTTTTCCTTAGCTTGTCAGCAATAACCAAACGACATCAGGCGTTTATAGCGTTTGTCGAGCAACTCTTCAAGGCTGAGTTTTTCCAGCCGGTTTAAGTCGCGGATTAACGCCTGTTTCAGACTCTGAGCCATCTGGTCATGCGCACGGTGCGCGCCGCCCAAAGGTTCGCTGATAATATCGTCAATCAGGTTCAGCTCTTTTAAACGTGGTGCCGTAATGCCCATAGCGTCTGCGGCTAACGGGGCTTTTTCAGCACTTTTCCACAAAATAGAGGCACAGCCTTCAGGGGAGATCACTGAATAGGTGCTGTATTGCAGCATATTCACCTGATCACCCACACCAATGGCCAACGCACCACCCGAACCACCTTCACCTATCACAGTACAGATCACCGGCACTTTCAGGCCAGCCATCACTTTCAGGTTACGGGCAATAGCTTCACTCTGACCACGTTCTTCTGCACCTACCCCAGGGTAAGCACCGGGGGTGTCAATAAAAGTAACAATGGGCAATTTAAACCGTTCGGCCATTTCCATCATGCGTAGTGCTTTGCGGTAGCCTTCAGGTTTGGGCATCCCGAAGTTACGTTTGATTTTTTCTGCGGTGTCACGGCCTTTCTGGTGGCCAATCACCATCACAGTGCGGTCACCCAAACGGGCGGTGCCACAGACGATGGCCGGGTCATTGGCAAAAGTGCGGTCACCGGCAAACTCATCAAAGTCCGTAAAAATATGCTTGATATAGTCCAGTGTGTAAGGACGCAATGGATGACGGGCCAACTGCGCCACCTGCCATGGGCCCAGCTCAGAGAAGATCTTTTTGGTCAGAGTCAGACTTTTCTCTTTGAGTTTGGTGACCTCTTCTTCCAGGCCTATATCGTATTCACCGTTGCGGCTGACCTTGCGCAATTCTTCTATTTTGGCTTCAAGTTCCGCAATCGGTTGCTCAAACTCTAAATAATTCAGCATCATCGACTGTTACTACCTTAGTTAAAATCCAGTTGTATTGTTGCTAATTGCTTTAATTGATGCAACAAAGCGTCTGTGGGGGTCACCCACCATTCGGTTCCCAGTGCCAGCATCACTTCGCCTTCGTCGCGCTGGTAACGCAGTCGAACCGGCACTGTCCCTTGTTTAAATTCGGTCATCGCCTGCTGCAAGTGCGCTAAATAATCACCCTGCATTTGCTGGCTTTTCACAGTTAAGGTCAGGGATTTTAAGCACTTTTCCCTGGCAGCTATAATGTCCGTCACTTCGCGGCCGGTCATTGTAAGGCCGCCACTGAAATCATCAAAGCTGACCTGTCCCGACACCACCAATATTCTGTCTTTTTGCAGCAGATGCTCATAAGTTTCAAAAGGTTCGGGGAAAAAGCGTACATCCAGCCGTGCGGACTTGTCGTCCAGCGTCACAATGGCCCAGCGCCGGCCCTTTTTATTGATCATGGTACGCACTGACAGCACCAGACCTGCCGCATGCACTGTCTGGTCACGCCGGGTCGGTTGCATGTCCACCAGACGGCCCGACGCATAATGCGGCAGTTCAGCCAGATAACGGTTAATGGGGTGACCGGTTAAATACAGGCCCAGGGTTTCCCGCTCGCCTTCCAGCCAGACTTCATCCGGCCAGACCGGTACCTGCTTAAAGGCAGCCGCTGAATTCTCTGGCTCTGGCGCCATCAGGCCAAATAAATCGCTCTGGCCGACCGCTTCAGCTTTGGCCTGCTGCTCAGCCCCCCGCATGGCCTCTTCCAGAGTCGCCATCATCGCCGCCCTGTGTGGGCCTAACTTATCCATAGCGCCGGATAGAATCAGCTTTTCAATGACACGCCGGTTTAAGCGTTTTAAATCAACTTTGTTACAGAAATCGAACAGGTCAACAAATTTTCCATGCTGCTGCCGCGCTTCCAAAATGGCTTCCACCGGGCCTTCACCGACGCCTTTAATTGCGCCGATACCGTACACAATGTGGCCCAGCTCATTGACAGTAAATTTATACAGACCAGAGTTCACGTCGGGCGGGATCAGTTTGAGCTGCATGCGCTCACATTCATCGACCAGAGTGACGATTTTATCGGTGTTGTCCATATCGGCCGACATCACCGCCGCCATAAATTCCGCCGGGTAATGCGCCTTCATCCACAGCGTCTGGTACGACACCAGCGCATAAGCGGCGGAGTGTGATTTGTTAAAACCGTAACCGGCAAATTTCTCTACCAGATCGAAGATTTTCATCGCCAGCTCGGCGTCCACACCATTTTTGACCGCGCCATCGCGGAAGGTGTCACGCTGCTTGGCCATCTCTTCTGGTTTCTTTTTCCCCATAGCCCGGCGCAGCAAATCAGCGCCGCCCAGGGAGTAGCCCGACAACACCTGGGCAATCTGCATCACCTGCTCCTGATACAGAATAATGCCGTAGGTGGGTTCCAGAGTGGCTTTTAAGGATTCATGCTGCCAGGTGGCGTCCGGGTAGGAGATTTCTTCACGGCCACGTTTACGGTCGATAAAGTTATCCACCATGCCTGACTGCAGCGGGCCAGGCCGGAACAAGGCCACCAATGCAATCATATCCTCGAAGCAGTCAGGCTGCAGACGACGGATCAGGTCTTTCATGCCACGGGATTCCAGCTGGAACACCGCCGTGGTATCGGCCTTCATCAGCACGCTGTAACTTTTTTTGTCGTCCAGTGGAATGGTGTTGATATCCACCAGCGGCTTGCCTTCACGGCTCAGCCGCTCATTGGCCATATTGACGGCCCATTGCAAAATAGTCAGGGTGCGCAGGCCCAGGAAGTCGAACTTAACCAGACCGGCGTATTCGACGTCGTTTTTATCAAACTGGGTAACGGGGTTTTTGCCTTCGTCGTCACAATACAGAGGTGCGAAGTCGGTAATTTTAGTCGGCGCTATCACCACACCACCGGCATGTTTACCGGCGTTGCGGGTGACCCCTTCGAGCTGACGCGCCATATCAATCAGGTCTTTCACCTCACTGTCCGACTCATACAGCTCAGGCAGGCGCGGCTCTTCGATAAAGGCTTGCTCCAGTGTCATGCCCGGTGTTGGTGGCACCAGCTTGGAAATTCGATCAACAAAGCCGTAAGGATGGCCCAGAACCCGACCCACATCACGGATCACCGCTTTGGCCGCCATAGTACCGAAGGTAATAATTTGTGATACGGCTTCGCGGCCATACATGTCGGCCACATGTTCTATCACTTCGTCACGTCTGTCCATACAGAAGTCGACGTCAAAGTCGGGCATCGACACCCGCTCAGGGTTCAGGAAACGTTCGAACAGCAGATCAAATTCCAGCGGGTCCAGGTCGGTAATTTTCAGCGCATAAGCAACCAGGGAGCCGGCGCCCGAGCCCCGGCCAGGCCCCACCGGAATGTCGTTGTCTTTACTCCACTGGATAAACTCCATCACGACCAGGAAGTAACCGGGGAAGCCCATCTGGTTAATCACGTCCAGTTCAACCTGCAGACGCTCATCGTATTCACCACGCCGCTCAGCTCGCACCGCAGGGTCCGGAAACAGCTGAACTAACCGATTTTCCAGGCCTTCCCGTGATTTCATTACCAAAAAGTCGGCGTCGGACATACCGCCGGTCGGAAAAGCCGGCAGGAAGTATTCGCCAAGCCGGATGGTCACATTGCAGCGTTTGGCAATTTCTACCGAGTTCTGCAGTGCTTCCGGGATGTCGGCGAACAGCTGCTGCATTTCTTCAGCGGAACGTAAATACTGCTGCTCACTGTAATTTTTTGGCCGACGCGAATCTTCCAGCGTGTAGCCATCATGAATAGCCACCCGGATTTCATGGGCAGGAAAATCATCCGGGCTCAACATCACCACTTCGTTGGTGGCGACCACCGGCAGTTGCTCGCGCTCCGCCAGCGCCACCGCCATCTGAATATAAGTTTCTTCATCGGCACGGCCAGTGCGGATCAGCTCAAGGAAAAAGCGGTTCGGAAAATGCTGCCGGTAAAACTGCACCAGCGTCTCAGCCGACTGCGCATTGCCTTTAATTAAGGCCTTGCCCAGCGGGCCCTCTTTGCCACCAGACAGCAGGATCAAACCTGTGCTGTATTTTTCCAGCCAGTCGTGGTCAATTTGAGGTTTCCCCTGCACATGGCCGCGCAAATAGGCGTCAGACAACAACAGTGTCAGGTTGGCGTAGCCTTCGTTGTTGGCGGCAAGCACCAGTAAACGGCAGGCTTCATTCGGAAACAGCGGGTGTTGCACCCAAAAATCGGCCCCTACCAGAGGTTTGATGCCGGCCTCATGGGCGGTGCTGTAAAAACGCACCAGACCACACATATTCATCTGATCGGTCAGCGCCAGCGCTGGCATACCCAGCTTTTTCGCGGCGCTCACTATAGGTTTGATCTTTTTGATGCCATCGACCATCGAAAAGTCGCTGTGCACCCGTAAATGAATAAAAGCCGGTTCAGCCATGCATGGCCTCCAGCACGTCTCTGACCGGTTTGAAACTGCGTCTGTGTTCGCTGATCACACCATGCTGACGAATGGCCGCCAAATGTTCGGCCGTTGGATAACCTTTGTGACCGGCAAACCCATACTGCGGGTAGCGCTCCGCCAGTAGGGTCATTTCCGTATCCCGTGCCACTTTCGCCAAAATAGAAGCGGCGCTGATTTCAGGCACCAGCGCATCACCTTTCACCACAGCACTGGCGGGCATCACTAAGCCCTGCGGTATGCGGTTACCATCCACCAGCAGCCATTCAGGCTGAACGGATAATCCTTCAACAGCCCGGCGCATCGCCAGCATGGTGGCATGCAGAATATTCAGGCTGTCAATTTCATCGACTTCAGCGCGGCCCAGGCTCCAGCACAGCGCTTTGGCTTTAATTTCATCGACCAGCAACAGGCGTTTTTTTTCACTGAGCTTCTTTGAGTCGGTTAAACCGGCAATGGGCTGGTTCGGGTCCAGGATCACTGCAGCAGTGACCACAGCCCCCACCAAAGGGCCACGACCCACTTCATCGACCCCCGCAATCAGGCTGACGGCCGGTCTTTGGTAGAGCGCCTTCATGACTTGCGCTCCAGCAAAGTGGCGATGGCATTGGCAGCCTGGGTACTGGCGTCACAACGAATACGGTGATGCAAGGCAGTAAATGCCGATAACAGGGGCTGCCTCTGTTGTGGGTTCAGCCAGGGTTGCATTGCCTCTACCAGGTTTTGCACTGTGACCTGTTCCTGAAGTAATTCGGGTACCAGAGCTTGGTCTGAAAGCAAATTTGGCAAACTGAAAAATTTGAGTTTCACCAGGCGTTTCGCTATCTGGTGGGTCAGCCAGTTCAGTTTATAACCAACGACCATGGCTGTTTTCGCCAGCATGGCCTCCAGGGTTGCTGTTCCTGAAGCAATAAAGACCGCATCGGCAGCTGTCAGCACCCCGCGGGCTTTGCCAATTTCCAGCTGTACGTCAAGCTCTGGCGCGACCTGTGCTTTTATGGACTTAAAGAGTTCAGCTTTTTGTTCAGTCACCATATTACAGATCAGCTGTAACGCAGGCTGCTGCTGCTTCAGTTTGGCCGCCGCCTGCAGAAAATCGGCTGCCAGCAGTTTAATTTCATTGCCCCGGCTGCCCGGCATTAACGCCAGCACCGGCTGGTCTGGTAACAGGCCCAGTTCGGTTTTGGCCGCAGCTTTATCCGGATCCACCGGCATCTGGTCGGCCAGGGTGTGGCCAACAAAAGCACAAGGCACCTGATGTTGGTCATAAAAGGCTTTTTCAAAAGGCAACAGCGCCAGCACCAGGTCTGTGGCTTTGGCGATTTTAAAAATACGTTTTTGCCGCCAGGCCCAGACCGACGGGCTGACGTAATGCACAGTTTTCATGCCAGCTTCTTTGAGCTTCAGTTCAACCGGAATATTAAAGTCCGGCGCATCAATGCCAATAAACAGGTCCGGCTTTGCTGCCATCAGCCGCTGCAGTAGCTGTTTACGGACCTGCAATAAACGAGGTAAACGACCCAGCACCTCAACCAGCCCCATCACCGCCAGCTCTTCCATATCAAACCAGGCCGTAAAGCCCTGTGCTTTCATACGGGGGCCGCCGATGCCAAAAAATTCAGCATCCGGATACTGTTGTTTTAAAGCACGGATTAAATCAGCTCCGAGAATATCGCCTGAGTGTTCGCCGGCAACCAGCGCAATACGGCGCGGCGCTGTTGGTGGAAAAGAAATCTGTTCTGTCATGCGTTTGTCTGAGAAAGCAGTATTGGCTGCCTGTTCTGATCCTGATGAAAACTATCCTACCCTGATGCGCTGTGCTGGCGCCAGAGATTAAAAAGCCGGAGCAAGTCCGGCTTTTCTGCGCAGTGCAAACTAGCGGATAATACCGCGGCTGGAACTGGCAATAAAATCCGTGAATAACTTCACTTCAGCAAATTCTGCCGCTTTGTCTGCCAGGGCATCCAAGGCTTCCTGAACTGTTAAACCTTTGCGATACACCTCTTTATAAGCCCGGCGTACTTCCAGAATGGCATCGGCACTGAACCCCCGGCGTTTCAGTCCTTCAACATTGAGGCCAGCCGGCACCGCGTGGGAGCCGTGCGCCATCAGATAAGGCGGAACATCTTTCACCACGATGGAACCACCGCCAATAAAGCTGTGCGCCCCAATATGACAAAACTGATGGATACCGCTCATGCCACCTAAAATCACCCAGTCGCCAACATGCACATGGCCCGCAGCCTGGGCACCGCTGGCGAAAATGACATGATCACCAATCACACAGTCGTGCGCCACGTGAGTGTTATTCATAAACAGGTTGTTCGAACCAATACGGGTCACGCCCTGGTCCTGTACTGTGCCTCTGTGCACTGTGCAGTTTTCGCGGAACACGTTGTTATCGCCTATGACCAGCTCTGTTGGTTCGCCTTTGTACTTCTTGTCCTGGCAGTCTTCACCAATGCTGCTGAACTGGTAAAAATGGTTGGCTTTACCAATTTTGCTTGGCCCTTTGATGACCACATGGGATTCCAGCACAGTGTCATCACCAATCTCGACATTGGCCCCAATCAGACAAAAAGGCCCTATTCTTACGTTGTTTCCTATACGGGCAGAAGCATCAATCACAGCGGTTGGATGGATCATATTAAAGCTCTCTTCGGGCACACATCAGTTCTGCAGTACAAACAACCTGACCGTCCACTTTGGCCTCACCATAAAACTTCCATAAATTGCGGCGTTCTTTTAAAAACTTCACTTCCAGAATCATCTGGTCACCCGGCGTCACCGGCTTTTTAAAGCGGGCTTCGTCAATAGCAGCAAATAAATACAGTTCGTTTTCTGCTCTTTCACTGACGGTTTTAAAACCAAGAATACCTGTGGCTTGTGCCAGTGCTTCCAGGATTAATACGCCGGGGAAAATAGGCATGCCAGGGAAGTGCCCGGTAAAAATAGGCTCATTGATGGTGACGTTTTTGACAGCCGTTAAGGATTCGCCCGGTGTGTAATCCAGTACCCGGTCAATCAGCAAAAACGGGTAACGGTGCGGCAGTAAAGCCATGATCTCCTGGATTTCCAGGCTGTTAAGTTGGTTAGCCAAAATGAACCTCTTGTGTAGTTATTCGTCCTGAGGCGGAGCTGAACTCAGACGTTGTACCTGTTGTTCCAGTTCCCGCAGCTTCTGATACATCTGATCCAGTTGGCGAAAACGTACGCTGTTTTTCCGCCACTCCAGATTGCTGCTGGCCGGTGTGCCTGAGGAATAGATACCTTTTTCAGTAATGGACTTAATAATCATCGACATACCCGTGATTTGAACTCCATCACAGATGTCCATGTGACCATTAATAGCACAGGCCCCGCCGATAATGCAGTAACGCCCTATTTTAGTGCTACCGGCCACCACAGTACAGCCTGCAATAGCGGTATGGTCCCCAATCTGCACGTTATGGGCAATCTGCACCTGATTATCCAGGATCACATTATTGCCAATAAGGGTGTTTTCCAGCGCACCACGGTCAATGGTGGTATTGGCTCCAATTTCACAGTCATCACCAATCATCACAGTGCCGGTTTGCGGTATTTTCACCCAGCGGCCACGTTCATTGGCAAAACCAAAGCCATCAGCGCCTATCACAGCACCACTATGCACCAGGCAGTTTTTACCCAGTTGAACCCGATGATAGAGCGTGACATTGGGCCAGATTTTACAGCCAGCGCCAATTACCGCACCTTCGCCGATAAAGCAACCTGCGCCTATCTGCACATCCTCACCAATCACGGCACCAGCCGCAATCACCACATTGGCACCGAGCTGCACTGAATCAGGCACTATGGCGGTTGGGTCAATTTGAATGTTGGCAGCGCGGCCATAAGCCGCAGCCGGGGTTGAATCCAGCCACTGCGCTATACGGGCAAAAGCCACATAAGGGTCTTTCACCACTAAGGCATTCACCGGGCAGAATTCGAGATCCTCTTCTTTGATCAACACAGCGCCAGCTGTCGTTGCCTGCAGAAACTTGCGGTACTTGCTGTTGGATAAAAAACTGACTTGCCCAGAAGTGGCTTCTTCTAATGTGCCAACGGCACTTATCAGTGCCGTTGCATCCCCATGCAGCTGAGCGCCCAGGCGCTCAGCCAGTTCAGCCAGGGTAAAAGCTGTCATTATTTTGCTTTGCTCACCTGGTCGATCACCGCTTTAGAGATGTCGAATTCAGGTTTCACATGAACAGCAGCCTGAGAGCTTAAAATCAGGTCGTAACCGTCTTTGGCGGCAATGCCATCAATGGCATTTTTCACCAGACCCATCAGCTTGTTGCGCTCTTCGCCCTGACGACGACGGTAATCTTCGTCCAGAGGGCGAGCCAGTTGCTCGTAGTTCTTCATTTGCTTTTCCATTTCAGCCTGCAGAGTTTTCTTCTGCTGGTCATTCATGGTGGCGCCATCACGTTTCAGCTTTTCCTGGTTAAAGGCAATGTCTTTTTCCAGTTTCTGAACGTCAGCGATACGGCCTTCAAATTCCGCTTTCAGTGTGTTCTGGATGGTGGTGGTCTGAGGTAAACCAGACAGGATAGACTGAACATCTACAACACCAATTTTCATTTCTTTCGCCGCCGCTGTGCCGGCCATCATCAAACCAGCCAGCAACACTACTGCAGTTTTGGCAACGTTTTGCTTGAACATCTTGTTTCTTTTCCCTTCAAAATTTTTAGAATGTTGTACCAATATTGAAACTAAAGTTTTCTTGATCGTCACCGTCGTACTTTTTAATGATTTTCGCCAGACTGAAGGTCAGCGGGCCCATTGGTGAAATCCACTGTAAAGATACACCAGCCGTAGCCCGAATTAAACCAGGATCTGAGTAATCCAGCAGCTGTGGTGAATAAGTTGATGTGGCATAACGAGTTAAGCCAGTGTAGCGGTTTATATCGAACTCGGTATCCCAGACGTTACCGGCATCCACAAACAGACTGGTGCGGATCTGATTGACGTATTCCTCACCAACAAAAGGAGTTGGTGTGATCAGTTCCAGCGTCGCAATCGCCATGGCGTTACCGCCCATAGAGCGGGTCGACACATAATAACTGTCTTGCGACGGATCCGTGGGTAACCCAGAACCGCTGCCGCCCAGACTTGGCAAGCCAGGTACAGAATTCACCACACGATAAATTGCATGAGGGCCGATAATACGGGCTTCAAAACCTCGCAGGTTCTGTCCGCCGGCATAGAAGTTATCGGTAAATGGCAGCGTATAGTCGTAACCGTCTTTGTCACCATAACCATTGCCATACCCCAGTTCCAGCTTACTCAGGAAAGACCAGCGGTGGTCATTGCTGAGCGGAAAGTATTTGCGGGCTTCGAAGGTGGTTTTGTAGTATTGAAGGTCCGAATTCGGTGTAGTCACGCGGCCTGTTAATACCATTTCATGACCTGCTGTCGGGAATAAACCACGGTTCAGCGTGCTTTGCACCCAGGACGCGATCAGCTCATAGTTGGTAAATTTAAAGCCACCATCCGGATCGGTTTTATCCAGCAACACAGCACGGAAATGACGGTACTGATCCACTTCTGTCAGTGAGTTAATTTCGTTCACGGCATAGTTGGTACCGAAATTCAGCCGGTTGTATTCGTTGATTGGGTAACCAATACTGGCACCAAAGCCGTAACGCTTCTGTTTATAGGCTTCCAGGTTCGACGACAGACTGGTGTAGTCGGTGTCTGAGTAGAACACCTGGCCACCCAAACTGACACCATCCAGTGTAAAGTAGGGGTCTGTCACTGACAGACTGACCTGCTTGTTGTATCTGTTGGTACTCAGGTTAATACCAGCCGAGTTACCTGTACCAAAGAAGTTCTGTTGTTCGACGCCAATCTGGAACGACAAGCCCTGGAAATCGCCGTAGGCAATACCGGCATTAAAACTACCGGCAGGCTGTTCTTTGATGGTGTATTTCACATCGACGTTATCGTCCACGCCAGCCAGTGGTGTGGTTTCAAACTCAACTTTTTCAATATAAGGCAGACGCTGGATACGCTCTTTTGACAGCTCCAGGGCGTCGTTGGACAACCAGGCACCTTCCATCTGCCGCATTTCACGGCGCAGCACTTCGTCTTTGGTGGTGACGTTACCTGCCACGTTGATACGACGGACATAGACCCGTTTACCCGGGTCAACACTGATGGTCAACGCCACTTCTTTGGTGTCGTCGTTGATCGTCGGAATAGTGCGGACTTTGGAGTTCGCATAGCCAAAACGGGCCAGCAGCTTGGCGATGCTTTCTTCGGTGTAAGTGACCAAAGCACCGTTGTACAGCTGACCAGCTTTTAACGGCACCAGGGCTTTGATGAAGTCGTCCTGGCCTATTAAATCACCGACAAAATCGACACCGGTAATGGTGTATTTTTCACCTTCAGTGACATTCAGTGTTACGTACACAGAGGTTTTGTCTGTGCTGACCGACACCTGATTGGCATCAATGTTAAAGCGCAGGTAACCGCGGTCCAGGTAATAACTGCGGATCTTCTCAAAGTCGCCTTGCAGGGTTTGTTTCTGGTACCGGTCGGACGACAGGAAACGCCACCAGGGCAAGTCGTACATCGACTCGATATTGTTCAGTAACTCTTCGTCGCTGAACACTTCATTACCGACTATGTTGATCTGACGAACTGAAGCCGCATCACCTTCTTCAAACTCAATCTTCAGATTCACCCTGTTGCGAGGCAGGTAAGTGACGTTCATTTTCACTGTGGCGTTGTATTTACCCACGCCGTGATAGAACTCAGTCAGACCGTTTTCAACTTCTTTGATAATGGTTTTGTCGAGCGGCTCACCGACCACAATTTTCTGCCCGGTCAGGCTTTCGGTCAGTTGCTCTTCTTTGATGTCTTTGTTGCCATCAAATTCAATGTTATTGATGGTTGGACGCTCTTTCAGCCGGTAAATCACCGTATTGCCGTTGCGGTAAACCTGAATATCATCAAAATGACCTGCGGCATACAAGGTCTTGATACTACGGGATAACGTCGCTTCGGTGACAGTGTCACCAATGTTAAACGGCAAATTATTCAGTGCCGCCCCTAAAGCGACCCGTTGCAAACCTTCCACCTGAATGTCTTGCACGGTAAATGATTGTTCAGCGAGCACCGAGTTACTTAAGCCAGCAAGTAACATCGCAGCTACTAATCGTTTAATTGTCATTGTTTAGGACTACTTTTTGATTAGTTATTTACAAACGAGAAATATCGTTGAGCAGCGCAATTCCCATTAACGTCAGCAGTAACAGGCTTCCAATCCGGAAACCCAGTTCCTGCGCTTTCTCAGAGACAGGTTTACCCCGTATAAGTTCCAGCACAAGATACATTAAATGACCGCCATCCAAAATAGGCAGGGGCAGTAAATTTATCACCCCAAGGTTCACGCTAATCAGCGCCAGAAAAGATAAAAACGCAATAAAACCAATATCGGCGCTGCTGCCCGCCCCTTGAGCTATGGAAATGGGGCCACTTAAATGCTTCACAGAAATGTCGCCAAAAATGAATTTGCCGAGCATCGAAATGGTCAGTCGGATCAGTTGCCAGGTTTTTTCCATCCCTACCCAGACCGCCTCCAACGGGCCATACTGCTGCGTGAACTGCATATGCTCTGGCCAGGGCAGCACTGTAGGGCTGACGCCTAAATACCCCTGATGAAAACCATCAGCCGTTTCCCTGCTTTGTGGGGTCACATCCAGGGTCAGATGTTCGCCATCCCGCTCCAGGGTAAATTGAAGTAATTTATCCGGGTTATTCTGTACCTGCTGCACCAGAGCCTGCCAGCTGGCAACTGCTTGACCGTTAATGGCCAGAACAGTATCGCCAACCTGCATACCTGCCAGCTGCGCAGCAGAGCCTGGCTCCAGTTGACTGATTTTCGTCAGTACTTCGGGCCTTAATGGTTCAATACCCAAGCTGCCAAATACACTTTGTTTGTCCGGGTCAAACTGCCAGTGGGTTAAATCCAGTTGCACACTTTTCTGCTCGCCTTGTTCGGTTCGCACAGTCAGTTCAGCACTGCGTTTTCCAACGGCCTCAACCAGCAACAAGCTGACAGCACGCCAGTCTTCCGCTGTTTCGCCATTGACAGCAAGAATTTGCGATTTAGCCGGAACAGCGGCAGCGGCGGCCACTGAGTCCGGTGCCACCTGACCAATTACAGGGCGGATATTCGGCACACCGATGAGGTACATCAACCAAAGCAAAGCGATGGCAAATAAAAAGTTCGCCAGCGGGCCAGCCGCAATAATGGCCATACGCTGCCAGACCGTTTTGCTGTTATAGGTTAAATCCTGAAACTGGGGTAACACCGGGTCTGTGCGTTCATCCAGCATCCGCACATAACCGCCCAACGGAATAGCCGCAATCACATATTCGGTGCCCTGGCGGTCACGCCAGCTGTACAGGGCTTTACCAAAACCTATAGAGAAACGTTTGACCAGTACACCATTCTTACGGGCAACCCAGAAGTGGCCAAATTCATGCACTGTCACCAGGAGGCCAATAGCCACCACAAAACTCAGCAAGTTCCACAACAAATCAGACATCAGGGGTTCTCTTTAATCTTTTGGCGCACAAAAGCACGGGCTTCGTTATCCAGCTGCAAAATATGCTCAAGGCTGCTGGCTTTGACCGCAGCAAAGTGGTCCAGTGCCAGCGCATTAAAGCGGGCTATATCGGTAAAGCGGATTTGCCCGGCCAGAAAGGCTGCCACACTGATTTCATTGGCAGCATTCAGTGCTGTGGTCGCGCCCTGACCTGCCGCACAGGCCTGTTTGGCTAAATACAGACAAGGGTAACGTTGGTCACAGGGTTTAGCGAAACTAAATTCAGTCAAAGCAAAAAAATCCAACGCTTTGACCTGAGTGCTGATGCGCTGAGGAAAGGCCAGCGCATGCGCTATAGGGGTACGCATATCAGGTTGCCCCAACTGTGCCAGCACAGAGCCGTCGCTGTATTGCACCATAGAGTGAATAATGCTCTGCGGGTGGATCACCACCTGAATATCTTCAGGTTGACAGTTAAACAACCAGCGGGCCTCAATAAACTCCAGCCCTTTGTTCATCATGGTGGCGCTGTCGACTGAAATCTTCTGTCCCATGACCCAGTTCGGGTGCGCCACCGCCTGAGCCGGGGTGATGCTGTCAAACTCAGCCAAATCCTTATGCAAAAAAGGACCGCCACTTCCCGTCAGCAGCAGTTTGCTGATGCCATAATCTGCCAGTTGCTGATTGGCCGTATCTTGCTGCAAGGCGGCCGGTAAACACTGGAATATCGCATTGTGTTCGCTGTCGACAGGCAACAAGGTAGCGCCATGTTGTTTTACTTTCTGGATAAACAGCTCACCCGTCATCACCAGCGCTTCTTTGTTGGCCAGCAATACAGTTTTACCCTGCTCCACCGCCGCTAAGGTCGGCAACAAGCCGGCCGCACCGACAATAGCGGCCATCACAATGTCAACTTGTGGGTGAGCAGCCAGTTCTGACAAAGCCACAGCCCCACTCAGTACTTCAGTCGAAAGGCCTGCATCCAACACCGCCTGTTTCAGCAAAGTGGCTGCATTGACGTCCGTCATCACAGCGTAAACAGGCTGAAACTGGCGAATTTGTTCAAACAGCTTTGGCCAGTTTTGGGCAGCTGTCAGGCCAAAGACTGTGTACTGCTCAGGGTAAGCCGCCAGCACATCCAGGGTGTTGCAACCTATTGAGCCTGTTGCGCCTAAGATCAGCACCGTGCGCATCAGGCAAAACCTCCGAGCAGTGCCAGCAATAAAGCATAAAGCGGCGCAGTGGCCGTCAGACTGTCAATCCGGTCGAGAATGCCACCATGGCCCGGAAAGATACTGCCACTGTCTTTTAAGCCCGCGACCCGTTTAAACATACTTTCAGACAAGTCACCAAACACGGAAAGCAGCGTCAGTAACAGCGCCGCCAGATACCAGGTCAGGGTTTGTTCCGGCCAGCCAAGGTAGGCAGCCACGCCAGTGACCAGCAACAGCACCATGGCAAAACCACCGGCCATACCTTCCAGGGTTTTACCCGGACTGACGGCGGGTAATAATTTGTGTTTGCCAAAAGGCTTACCGACCAGGTAGCCGCCTATATCAGCCGCCCAGACGATGCCGAGCAACAGAAAAATCAGCCAGGCACCTGTGTAGCTGTCCTGATAATAATTCACTGAACGTACCAGCAACACCGCAGTCCAGGCAGGCACCAGCGTAAACCAGCCCATCAGCGCACGTCGAAGATGGCCTTTGCCCCAACTGGCGCTGCTTTTTGGAAAACTCAGCACCAATAACACTGCGACCAGCCACCAGAGCACCCCAAGGCCCAACATCAGCGAACTCAGATTGTCCATTTGCACAGGCCAATACGGGGTTGCAGGTAAGGCCAGATAAAGCCCCAGCATACTCAGCGCAATCAGGCTGCAATACAGCAACTGGCTGCTCAGCTTGCGGTAACCACAAAACAGACTCCATTCCCAGGCACCAATCAGAAAGGCGGCGGAAATAAATATGGCAAAATAAGGCAGGGGTAAAAAGAATACGGCACAAAGCGCCAAAGGCGCCAGCACCAGGGCAGTGATCACTCGTTGCTTAAACAAAGTTGTTATCCTTGTATCGAGCGCATAGCCAGCTCACGGATCTGGGCACCGGTGCAACCAAAACGCCGTTCCCGGCAGGCAAAGGCTGCTAACGCCTCAGAAAACACCTGCTCGTCAAAATCCGGCCACAAAGTGTCAGTGAACCAGAGCTCCGCATAAGCAGCCTGCCACAGCAAAAAATTGCTGATGCGGATGTCACCGCCTGTGCGGATCAACAAATCGAGCTCTGGCTGGTCAGCCATCTGAACGAATTGTCCCAACTGCTGCTCAGTGATTTGCTCCGGGCTCAATTGCCCTTCGGCAACCTGACGGGCCAGCTGCTGAGCCGCATTCACCATATCCCAGCGCCCGCCATAATTGGCAGCCACATTCAGGGTTAAGGCGGTATTGCCGGCGGTAAGCTGTTGCGCTTCTTTAATATGTTGTTTTAGTTTTTCGCTAAATGGTGACAAGTCACCAATAATGTTCAACCGGACATTGTTTTTGTGCAGGCTTTTGGCTTCCTGCTGCAAAACCAGTAAAAACAGCTGCATTAAACCCGACACTTCATCTTCCGGACGACGCCAGTTTTCGCTGCTGAAGGCAAATAAGGTCAAAGAGCGGATGCCCAGTTTACGGCAAAAGCTGACTGCCCGCCGCACCGCGTCCACCCCTTTTTTATGACCCCAGACCCGCGGTTTACCCTGCCGCTCTGCCCAGCGTCCGTTGCCGTCCATAATAATGGCAACATGTTGTGGCAAGGCATGTTCTAATGCCTGTTGCACCTCTGTCATTGAATACTGACCTTATAACCGCAATAAAAAACGCCGCGAAGTGTTGCTCCCACGGCGCTTGTTTCACCAATTGGTCTATGACCAATTAAACTTCCATCAGTTCTTTTTCTTTTGCAGCCAGAACTTCATCGACCTTTTTTACCCACAGGTCGGTAATTTTCTGGATCTCGTCTGATGCACGACGCTCATCATCTTCACTGATTTCTTTGTCTTTTAACAGCGCTTTTAAATCTGCATTGGCATCACGGCGGATATTACGTACAGCAACACGGGCGCCTTCCGCTTCACCACGTACCACTTTCACCAGATCTTTGCGACGCTCTTCAGTCAGCGGCGGCAGAGGAATACGCATGGTGGTGCCAGCACTCACCGGGTTCAGGCCTAAATCAGACATCAGAATGGCTTTTTCTACCGCCTGGATCAGGCTTTTATCAAAGACGGTAATCATCAGGGTACGGGCGTCTTCCACTGAGACGTTGGCGCACTGGCGCAGTGGGGTATCAGCACCGTAATAAGACACCTGGATGCCATCCAGCAAGCTTGGGTGAGCACGACCGGTGCGAATTTTGGAAAGTTGATTCTTCAGCGCGTCCACGCTTTTTTCCATCCGGGTTTTGCTGTCTTGGAGAATATCGTTAATCACTTTGGCTATTCCTTAATTCTGCTTCACCAAAAAATGGCGGTCAGTTTACTGTAATTTTTCGGCGTGGTCGATCACTGTGCCTTCTTCTTCACCCAGTACCACACGTTTCAGTGCGCCCGGAGTGTTCATATTGAAGACCCGAATTTGCAGGTTATGGTCACGCGCCAGCGTAAAAGCGGCTAAATCCATCACTTTCAGCTCCTTTTCCAGAACTTCTGTATAAGTCAGCTTGCTGTACATAGTGGCAGCAGGGTCTTTCACCGGATCAGCCGAATACACACCATTGACCTTGGTCGCTTTTAATACGGCGTCGGCTTCAATTTCGATACCACGTAAACAAGCCGCAGAGTCCGTGGTAAAAAACGGGTTGCCGGTACCGGCAGAGAAAATCACCACCCGGCCGGATTTCAGCAGGCTGATGGCTTCGGCCCAGTTGTAGTCATCACAGACGCCATTCAGAGGAATAGCTGACATCAGGCGGGCGTTGACAAAAGCACGGTGCAGCGCATCACGCATCGCCAGACCGTTCATCACAGTGGCCAGCATACCCATATGGTCACCGACCACCCGGTTCATGCCAGCTTTAGCCAGGCCTTCACCACGGAAAATATTACCACCACCGATCACAATGGCAACCTGAACACCCAACTCCACCAGTTCTTTAATTTCTGTGGCCATCCGGTCCAGCACTTTGGGGTCGATACCAAAGCCTTCTTCCCCCATCAGGGCTTCGCCGCTCAGCTTTAACAGTATTCTTCTATAGGCTGGTTTTGGATTGCTCATGGAGTCCTCTTCTTCTCTGTTGTTAGATATCCGGTGTCGGTTTTCAGCGCAGGCAGTGAGGGCCTGGCTTTTCTATCTTTGGATAAAAGAAAACCGCGACGGCGCTTGGCGCGGTCGCGGTTATTCTAGCTGGTTTCGAAGTATTGCTAAAGCAGCAATTACTTCTTGGCAGCAGCGATCTGAGCAGCTACTTCGGCAGCGAAGTCAGTTTCCTGCTTCTCGATACCTTCACCTACTTCCATACGGATGAAGCTGGTCGCTTTCGCGCCATTTTGCTTCAGGAATTCACCCGTAGTGATGGCTGGATCTTTCACGAACGGCTGACCGGTCAGAGAGACTTCGCCGGTGAACTTGGTCATACGACCAGCAACCATCTTCTCAGCGATTTCTTTTGGCTTGCCGCTGTTGATCGCGATTTCAATCTGAATTTCCTGCTCTTTGGCAACAACTTCAGCTGGCACGTCTTCTGGCGTCAGGTAAGATGGGTTGTTCGCAGCAACGTGCATAGCCACGTCTTTTGCGATCTCTTCGTTACCGCCTTCCAGTACAGTCAGAACACCGATACGGCCTGAGTGGATGTAAGAACCGATCACGGCGCCTTCAACCAGGTTGATACGACGGATGTTGATGTTCTCACCGATTTTAGCGACCAGAGTAGCGCGGGTTTCTTCCACAGTAGCTTCGCCTAAAGAAGCAGCGTTGATGGCGTCTACAGTCAGCAGTTTGTTGGCGTGAGCCAGATCTGACACTGCGTTAGCGAACGCCAGGAAGCTGGCATCACGGGCAACGAAGTCAGTTTCACAGTTGAATTCGATAGCAATACCGAAGCCGTTACCAACGCGGGTCAGTACCACACCTTCAGCAGCAATACGGCCAGCTTTCTTGGCAGCTTTAGCCTGACCATTTTTACGCATCAGTTCGATGGCCGCTTCGATATCACCAGCGGTTTCTTCCAATGCTTTTTTACAATCCATCATGCCAGCGGCGGTGCGCTCGCGTAATTCTTTTACTAAGGCAGCTGATACGGCCATGGGAATTCCTCGCAAAATTTGGGATAAACAAACAGGGGCTTGCGCCCCCGTGAGCATATAAATGCCAGATGCCGCCTTTATGACAAAGGCGGCAATTCACTGCAATTATTCAGCAGCGACGAAAGTTTCGGCTTCAGCCTGAACTTCGATGTTTTTGCTGCGACCTTCAGCGACGGCCTGGTTGACAACACCCAGGTATAACTGGATAGCGCGGATCGCGTCATCGTTACCAGGGATTACAAAATCAACGCCTTTTGGATCTGAGTTGGTATCAACTACAGCAACGACAGGGATACCCAGGTTGTTGGCTTCTTTGATGGCGATGTGCTCGTGGTCAGCGTCGATCACGAACAGAACGTCAGGCAAACCGCCCATATCTTTGATACCGCCTAAGCTCTTTTCCAGCTTGTCCATCTCGCGGGTACGGTCTAAAGCTTCTTTTTTAGTCAGCTTGTCGAAAGTACCGTCCTGGCTTTGCGCTTCCAGGTCTTTTAAACGCTTGATTGACTGACGAACAGTTTTCCAGTTAGTCAGCATACCGCCTAACCAGCGGTGGTTGACATAGTACTGGTCAGATTGCAAAGCAGCTTCTTTGATTGCTTCAGAGGCAGCACGCTTAGTACCAACAAACAGGATTTTGCCTTTCTTCGCAGCCACTGACTGGATGAAAGCCAGAGCGTCGTTCATCATAGGAACAGTTTGTTCCAGGTTGATGATGTGAACGCGGTTACGGGCACCGAAAATGAACGGCTTCATTTTTGGGTTCCAGTAACGGGTTTGGTGACCGAAGTGTACGCCCGCCTGGAGCATATCGCGCATAGAAACTTTTGCCATTTAGAATAGTCCTCTAATGGGGTTGGGCCTCCATACATCCCATAGAGCCGACCGTTACGCTTGGCGTATTGGCACCCCGGCTTATGTGTCGATGTATGTGTGTTATTTAATTCGCGGCAACTTTGCCGCAGTTATGCAACTGACTCACCGAATCCGATTTGCCAAATTGCGGCGCGCTTTATACCATATGCCCCCTTGAAACACAATCCATTGTGTAATTTTGCAGCAGAGAGAACCCCATGGCCGCCACCATCAAAACCCCGGATCAAATTGAAAAAATGCGTGTCGCTGGTCGTCTGGCCGCCGAAGTGCTGGAGATGATTGAGCCGCATGTGGTGGCTGGCGTCACCACAGAAGAGCTGAACCGGATTTGCCACGACTATATCGTCAATGTGCAACAGGCCATTCCTGCCCCGCTGAACTACCATGGGTTTCCAAAATCTATTTGTACCTCAGTCAACCATGTCATTTGTCACGGCATTCCGTCCGACGATAAAAAACTGAAAGACGGCGACATTATCAATATTGATATCACGGTCATTAAAGACGGTTACCACGGCGATACCTCCAAAATGTTTGTGGTTGGCAAACCAAGCATTCTGGCCGACCGATTAATTAAAGTGACGCAGGAATGCCTGTACCTGGGTCTGAAGAAAGTGAAAGATGGCGCCCGTTTGGGCGATATTGGCCATGTGATCCAGCAACACGCCGAAAAACACAGCTACTCAGTGGTGCGCGAATACTGCGGCCACGGCATTGGCGCCACCTTTCATGAAGACCCGCAGGTGTTGCACTACGGCCGTCCTGGCACAGGTGAAGTATTAAAAGCTGGCATGACCATTACCATAGAGCCGATGATTAACGCGGGTCAACGCCACAGCAAATTGATGAAAGACGGCTGGACGGTTATCACCAAAGATCGTAGTTTATCTGCGCAGTTTGAACACACCATTCTGGTCACTGAAACCGGCTGCGAAGTTCTGACCTTACGTCAGGACGACACCATTGAACGGATCCTGACCGCCAGCTGACCCTCTGGCGGCAATGATGAGGTAAAGCGATGAATATGGCATTGGCATTCAACAAGTCTTTACCTGCCAGCTGCAGCCTGGACAGCTACAAAAAGCATTTTGCCGACTTTAACGACTGGCTGAAAGTGGCCTTTGAGCACCAGACCATCGCCAGTCTGGTCAAAGCCCGTGCCCGTTTTGTCGACGACGCCTTATGCGCACTCTGGCAACATTTTGGTCTGTCCAAACACAAACACTATGCGCTGATTGCCGTCGGCGGTTATGGCCGTGGCGAGCTGCACCCCTGCTCAGACATCGACTTATTGCTACTGACTGAAAGCCGGCCCAACGCGCAGCAGCAAGAGCAAATCAGTCAGTTTATTACCCTGCTGTGGGACTTACGGCTGGAGGTCGGCCACAGCGTACGCACTGTGAAAGAAACCGTCAGTCTGGGTAAAGATGACATCACCATAGCCACCAACCTGATGGAAATGCGCCTGTTGACCGGCAGTAAAGAGCTGTTTGCTGAGTTGCAACAACAGATCAGTAAAGACAGTTTCTGGAGCTCACAAAAGTTCTTTCAGGCCAAACGCGATGAGCAGCAGCAGCGCCATGCGCAGTACCATGGCACCGCCTATAACCTGGAACCGAATTTAAAAGCCAACCCGGGAGGCCTGCGCGATATCCAGACCATTGGCTGGGTGGCGAAAAAACACTTTAATACCCGCACCATGCGGGAGCTGGTGGCTTATCAGTACCTGACTGAAGATGAATACCAGGAACTGATGGAGTGTGAGGCCTATTTATGGCAAATGCGTTTTGCGCTGCATGTTGAATCGGGCCGCAACGAAAACCGCATTTTGTTTGATTACCAGCCAGCGGTCGCGCAGCGGCTGGGCTTTGGTGATGATGGCAAAGCCTCGGTTGAGCGCATGATGAAGCGTTTCTTTCAGACAGTGCAGCGCGTTACCGAGCTGAACGACATGCTGCTGCAGCACTTTGAAGTCAGCATTCTGAACAGCCACGCCAAGTTTAAGCAATTGAAACTGGACGACTATTTCGAGCTGGTCGGCCCGCTGATCCGTGCGACCGACAACGCCGTCTTTGCCCGGCGCGAAAACATTCTGCGGCTGTTCTGGCATATTGCCAATAACTCCAACATCACCGGTATTCACTCAGACACCATTCGTTTGTTACGCCTCGTACGCCGCCGTCTGATGGGCGATTTGCAGGATTATGAAGCCTGCCGCCAGTTATTCCTCACCATTATGCGCCACCCACGTGGCATGGACAGAGCCATTACCCTGATGCACCGTCACGGTATTCTGGCGGCTTACCTGCCTGCCTGGCGTAACATTGTCGGCCAGATGCAGTTTGATTTGTTCCATGCCTATACGGTGGATGAACACACCCACAGGGTGCTGAAAAACCTGTACCGCTATAGCCAGGCGGGTTTTGAAAACGAATTTCCGCTCTGCACTGAAATTGTCAAGCGGATGGAAAAACCCGAGCTGTTGTACCTGGCCGGCATTTTCCATGACATCGCCAAAGGCCGCGGTGGTGACCACTCCGAGCTGGGTTCTCTGGACGCCCGGGAATTTGGCAAGCTGCATAAACTAAGCGACTTTGACAGCAAACTGCTGGCCTGGCTGGTGGAAAGCCACTTGCTGATGTCGGTCACTGCGCAGCGTCGCGACATTCATGACCCTGCAGTGATTGCAGAGTTTGCTGAAAAGGTGCGTGACGAGACGCGGCTGAACTACCTCTATTGTCTGACACTGGCCGATATCCGCGCCACCAACGACAATTTGTGGAACGACTGGAAAGGGTCTTTGCTGCGCGAGCTGTTCCTCGGCACCCAAAAAGCGCTGCGCCGTGGCCTGGAAAAACCTATAGATCTGCGTGATTTAATCCGAGAAAATCAGGCCGAGGCCATGAAGCTTCTGCAAAAACAAGGCTTCACCGAACATGAAGTGCTGAACCAGTGGAGCCGTGTCAAAGCCGACTACTTTGCCCGCTACAGTCCGAAACAAATTGTCTGGCATTCTGAACATATTCTGCGTCACAAAGACCCGAAAGAGCCTTTGGTGCTGGTGGATAAAACGCCCTACCGTGGCAGCACCCAGGTCTTTGTTTACACGCCGGATCAGGAAGGCTTGTTTGCCCGCTTGGTGGCGGCGCTCGACAGCAAAAAGGTCACCATTTACGACGCCCAGATCATGACCAGCAAAGATGGTTATGCCATGGACACCTTTGTGGTACTGGAGCAAAACGGCGAACCAGTCACCTCGCCTTCCCGCCTGCAAAGTTTAAAACGGGCGCTGGAAACTTTTATTCAGGGTAAAGGCACAACCAGCCATGGCAAACAACGGCTGTCGCGCCAGATGCGCTCTTTTACAGTGCCACCCAAAGTGGTGTTCTTACCGGCTCAGAACAAACACCGCACCATGCTGGAAATTACTGCTTTGGATATGCCGGGCTTGCTGGCCAATCTGAGTGCGGTATTTCAACAATGTGAGGTCAGCATTCATGCGGCCAAAATCACCACCATTGGGGAAAAAGCTGAAGACTTTTTTATGATTTCTACCCGCCAGGATCAGGCGCTGGATGCCGAGCAACAAGCCCGGCTGCGTCAGGTGCTGGTCGAGCAATTAACTCCACAGACTGAGGACTGATATTTTGACAGAGTTAAAAAGCATCATTGAAACCGCCTTTGACAACCGTATGGCCATTACGCCAGCAACAGTCACGGCAGAAGTGAAAAACGCCGTGATGCAGGCCATTGAGTTACTGGACAGCGGCAAAGCCCGGGTGGCGGAAAAAATCGCCGGTGAATGGGTTACCCATCAGTGGCTGAAAAAAGCCGTGTTGTTGTCGTTTCGTATCAATGACAACCAGGTGATGGACGGGGCCGAAAACCGTTTCTTCGACAAAGTACCAATGAAATTTGCCGATTATAGCCATGAACGTTTTGTCGCCGAAGGCATGCGTGTGGTGCCACCGGCCGCAGTGCGTAAAGGCAGCTTTATCGACAAAAACGTAGTGCTGATGCCCTCTTACGTCAATATCGGCGCTTATGTTGGCGAAGGCACTATGGTGGACACCTGGGCCACTGTCGGTTCCTGTGCTCAAATCGGTAAAAACGTCCATCTGTCTGGTGGTGTGGGTATTGGTGGCGTGTTAGAGCCGCTGCAGGCCAACCCAACTATTATTGAAGACAACTGCTTTATCGGTGCCCGCTCTGAAGTGGTGGAAGGCGTGATAGTGGAAGAAGGCGCCGTCTTGTCTATGGGAGTCTATATCAGCCAGTCCACCCGTATTTATGACCGTGAAACCGGTGAAATCAGCTATGGCCGGGTGCCTGCAGGTGCTGTGGTAGTGCCTGGTTCTATCCCGTCCAAGGATGGTTCACACAGTCTGTATGCCGCTATTATCGTGAAAAAAGTAGACGCACAGACCCGCGCTAAAGTCGGCATTAATGCCCTGTTGCGCAGTGTCGAATAACAGCCTGAGCCGCTGACAAAAAAGCCAGCTATTGACGCTGGCTTTTTCGTCCTTGCTGGTTTGAATTTACAACGCCACACCCAACCAGGCCTGGTGCATGGCTTTTTGTGCCCGGCTTGGTTTGGCGACAGGTACCACCTGGCCAGGGCCTTTGGCTTTTTGTTGCAGCACCAGTTCGGTTTGCTGCAGCCGGCCCTGGCGGAAGAAGTTCAGCAGCACTTTGTCGCCTGCCTTAAAGTCTTTCAGCCGCTCCGCCAGCCCCTTTTTCAGTTGCAGGCCATTCACCGCCACCACCAGATCCTCCGCTGTCAGACCGGCGTTCCAGGCTGCAGAGCCACGCTCGACAGTTTTCAGCAACGAAAAACCCATATGCTCAGCGCTGCTGACACCCGTATAAATCTCCTGCTCTTTGCCTGGCTGCCATTCTAGACCAAAGGCTTTCAACAGCTCCGCAGGCTGGAAGTTTAAAGGTTGCTCGACCTGAGTCGCCCAAAATGGCTGCAAGGACGAGCCTGTTAAATCCAACGCAATTTTTTGTACATCCTCTGCCGTAAAGGCGGTGGTTTTGCCAAAACGCTGATACAGCTGGTTATGCAGCGCGCGGTAGCTGGCCTCACGGTCTGAATGCTCGAGCAGCCACAAGTCCAGCAACCAGCTGGCAAGGTAACCTTCACTGTAAATATTCACACTGAAGTTCAGCGCATGGTCGCCACCCAAAGCTATCCAGTTATCAAAACTGCTTTCAGCGACTGACTGCAGTTCGCGCCCCGGCGTCTGCAGGAAACGCTGCAAACGCTTGGCAATATCAGCGTAAAACTCGGTTTTGCTCATCAGGCCGGCACGCAGCAGCAACTGGTTCTGGAAGTAACTGGTGCTGCCTTCGGAGATCCACAACAACCTGCTGTAATTCGGGTTCAGGTAGTCGTAGGGCACCAGTTCGGCAGGCCGGTACGCTTTAACGTTCCAGGTATGCACCAGTTCATGGGACGCCGTGCTTAAAAACTCCAGGTAATCCGTACGGCTGGCAAAACTAAAACGGTCACGTTGGATCACAGTGGAATTTAAGTGCTCTGTGGCGCCACGTACTCCGTCCGTTGCATGCACAATAAAGAGGTAATTCTGGTAAGGGTAACCAGACCAGATGCTGTCGGCCTGCGCCACCAGCTTACTCAAATCGGTCTGCATTTGGTCGGGGTTGTAGTTGCCTTCCCCCCACAACACCAGCTCGTACTTTCTGCCATCGACAGTGAAACTGCGGTACTGGCTTACACCAGTTTCAATCGGAGAATCGGCGACCACGTCATAGTTGGCGGCGATAAAGCTGTGTTCCTCTGCACCTCGCTGCATACCGGAATAGGATTTCCAGCCTTGCGGCACCTGCAGTTCAACCTGCAACGGCAATGCTTTGGTGTGCTCTGAGTACATCAGGTAAGCACTGGCATTGATATAGGCATGGGTTTCATCAATATGGCGTGTACGCCCCCCCAGCTGATTGGCATAAATCTGGTAGCTGACCACCAGTTCCCCTGCAACTGGCACTTGCAGCCGCCAGCTGCTTTTTTCTGTTTTCACAAACGGAACAGCAGTGCCATCTGCCATCTTGGCATTAAACAGACTGACCCCATTGGCCAGGTCCATAATTTGGTATTTTCCGCTGCGCCAGGCGGGTAAATGCAGCGTGACAGCTCCGACTGTGGGCTGTTCAAAACGCATTTGGACCTGAGCCAGATGGTGCTCTGGCTGCTCGATACGGATTTGATACTGCACCTGCGCCCAGCAACTCAGCGACAGCAAACTGATCAACACACAAAAAACTTTCAGAAACTTCAAACGACACCTCCAGAACGAATACAGCAAAGATACCATAAATCCAATAACTTACCCTTTCCAGGCGGCAGGAAGCTGGCTTGAAGCGATCAAAAAAAATGTAATTCACCATGAAAACTTTCAAATTAACTTTTACTTTTGTTCAGTCCTCTGGTTTAATACGCCAGGTCCAACCGGACAAATAAAAGCAGATTTAAAGAGAACACTATGAACTATCTGACCTCTGCCGAAGAACAAAACTGGTTACCCTACTATTTAACCAAAAAGTAACCGGTCAAACATACCCTACAATTGCTGATGAAACGGACCCTTGCGGTCCGTTTTTTTCATTTTTTTCAATTGACTACTGTCGCTTTTAAAGTCAATCCGGATATACTTAGGCCAGAATAAGCCGTATTTCTGTGCGCGGAGAGTAATACGAGTGGCCGAACAACCAAACGACCTGAAACTGCAGTTGGCGAGTGCTCTGAAGGCGCGCAAGCAATTAGAAGACACCTACGAATCCCAGTTTAAAATTCTGTCCCAGTTTGTAGCCCGCCTGTCCTTGACCTGCAAAGGTATTGATATAGAGCTGGATAACAAGCTGGCCAAACTACGCCAGGAGTTTAACCGCAGCACCGATCTGGAAAAAATTCTGCCGCTGGTCGAATCCACGTCCGAATCGTTGAAATTGCTGGAAACCAAACAGCAGCAAGACCTGAAAAAAGCGCAAAACACTCTGTCAGAAGCAGGTAAATTGCTGCAAAAACAACGGGGATTGCCGGATCAACTAAGGCGTGATTTACGGGAATTATTAAACCGGGTCGATGAGCCTTCAGCCACAGTGCATGGGTTTTTACCTCATATTACCGCACTGACTGAGCTGTACCAGACTGCTTTGGGCACCAAGCAACAGCAGGAAGCCGGCCTGACCGACGAGCACAGATACCAGCATGTTTGCCGTCAGATCTCCGTGGAGCTGACCAATCTGCTCAGTGAACTGGCCTTTGAAGCCAAATATGCCGCTGATGTCGAAAAAATCCGTCTGACCCTGCTGTCTGATATCAACATTGAGGTGCTGCTGGAATGCTGCCTGCGTACCATTGAAATTATCATTGCCTCGGTCACTGACGAGCGACAGTCTGCCCAACATTTTCTGCTGAAACTGAATGATGCGCTGAACACAGTGCAAAAGAACCTGTTGTCGTCGCTGAGCGGCAGCCAGAATTTCCGCGACAAACTGACGCAACTGAACCAGCAGATAGAACAACAAATTGATGCCCTGTCCGCTGAAAGTAAAAACGCAACGTCACTGGAACAATTGCAGCAGTTAGTCAGCCATAAGCTCGGCGCTATCAGTCTCTCACTGAAAGAGAAAGAAGCGCTGGAAAAAGATGAGCGTGAGCTGATCCTGAGCACCTTAAAAAGCATGGAACAACGGCTGGCAGAACTTGAAGACGAAGCCCGCCAGTTTAAAAAACGCCTGTCCGAACAAAAGTTCCGCAGCCTGCAGGACGCTCTGACTGAACTGCCTAACCGTGCTGCTTTTGACGAACGTTTTGAACTGGAGATCCGCCGCTGGCAGCGTTATGGTAAGCCTTTAACCATCGCCCTGGCTGACGTCGATTTCTTTAAACAGATCAATGACAACTACGGGCATAGCGCTGGAGATAAAACCTTAAAAGTCATAGCCCAGGCCTTAAAACAAAGCCTGCGCGACACTGACTTTATCGCCCGCTATGGCGGAGAAGAATTTATTATTCTGTTTCCGGAAACCAGCCTGGGGGAATTAAACCTGCCACTGAATCATCTGCGGGAACGTATTAAAAAAATTCCGTTTAAGTTTAAAGACAAAAACGTCCCTATCTCTATTTCTTTTGGTGCCACTGAACTCAAAGCCTCGGATACCAACAGAGCGGCGTTTGACCGGGCTGATGAAGCTTTATATGAAGCCAAGCGCGCCGGACGGGACAGAGTGGTGCTAAAACCTTAGTGCGAGCCAAGGTTTCAGGCTAGCTCCTGAAATCGTGCCGCCCTACTCAGCCAAAGCATAAGGATGTCATCTATGCACGTACAGTTAAACCCCCTGGGGGCCATGTCGTTATTGTCTCAACTGGAAGTTGACCGCCTTAAATCCAACACCAGTGCTGACGCTTTTCAGTTATTTCGCAACTGCTGTCTGGCCGTCTTGAATGTGGGCAGTCATACCGACAGTTCCGCCGAAATATACCAGCAGTTTAAAGATTTTGACGTCAATCTGATTGCGCGTGAACGAGGGATCAAAATTGAGTTGTTTAACCCTCCGCAGTCGGCTTTTGTGGATGGTCAGATCATTCGTGGTATTCATGAGCATTTATTTGCCGTGCTGCGCGACATCTTGTTTTACCACACCCAATTAACCCACGCGAACCGGCTGGATTTAAGCAACACTGACCATATCACCCATTCGGTTTACGATATTCTGCGTAACGCCAGGGTGATTGATGCCAGTATTGAACCCAGCATGATCGTCTGCTGGGGCGGGCACTCGATCAACGAAGTGGAATACAAATACACCAAAGAGGTGGGTTATCAGCTGGGTTTACGTGGCCTGAATATCTGTACAGGTTGTGGTCCCGGAGCCATGAAGGGCCCCATGAAAGGTGCCACTATAGGTCACGCCAAGCAGCGCAATCCCCAAGGCCGCTATCTGGGGCTGACGGAGCCAAGCATCATTGCCGCAGAACCACCCAATCCTATAGTGAATGAATTGGTGATTCTGCCGGATATTGAAAAACGGCTGGAAGCTTTTATCCGTGTGGCCCACGGTATCATTATTTTCCCTGGTGGTGCCGGCACCGCAGAAGAACTGTTGTATTTGCTTGGCATTATGCTGCATGAAAAAAACAAAGAGCAGCGCTTACCTGTGATCCTGACGGGCCCGCAGCGCAGTGCCGCTTATTTTGCTGAACTGGCCAGTTTTATTGAACAAACTCTGGGTAAAGAGGCGCTCAACCTGATTGAGATTGTGATTGACGACCCGGTCGCCGTTGCACAGAAATTAAAACAGGGTTGTGCAGAAGTTCGACAGTACCGTAAAACAACCAGCGACGCTTACCACTTTAACTGGACCTTGCATATAGATCCGGACTTCCAGCATCCCTTTGCACCAACCCACCAGAATATGGCTGCACTGGACCTGCATCTGGAACAAGATAAGGCCCGTCTGGCAGCCAATCTGCGCCGGGCTTTTTCCGGCATAGTGGCAGGCAATGTCAAAGATGAAGGCATTAAAGCGATCAGCCAGCATGGCCCCTTTACATTATCGGGCGAACCCAAACTGATGGCCCTGATGGACAAACTGCTGCAGGCTTTTGTTGAACAGGGCCGGATGAAACTCCCAGGCAGTAAGTACGAGCCCTGTTATCAAATACTGAAATGACATGGCGCATTTGTTACTGATTGACGGCCTGAACCTGGTGCGGCGGCTTTATGCCGCACAGGAAAGGCCTTTTCTGAACTCTGCTACACCTTACTCAGCCGCCACAGGTGAACAGTTGCTGTTTAATACCAGCGAGCAGGTGCTGCTGGTGTTAAAGAAACTGGTGCGTCAGTTTGAACCCAGCCATCTGGCGCTGGTATTTGAACAACCACACCTGAACTGGCGTGCGTTGTTGTACCCACCTTACAAAGCAGACCGGCACCCTATGCCGGAGCATTTGCAGCTGGCGCTGCCAGCGCTGCAGCAACGCCTGCAGGACCACGGCTTCAGCTCCGTGCAATTGCCTGAGCAGGAAGCCGATGATCTGATAGCCAGCCTGGCCATGCAAATGCGCCAGCATCAGCAACAGGCCACCATAGTCTCCACTGACAAAGGTTATCTGCAATTGCTGCCCTCAGGCGTACAGTTGTATGACCACTTCAACAGGGTTCAGCACAATGCCACGACAGTGCTGCAGAAATTTGGCGTGTTGCCGGAGCAGTTAGTCCGATATTGGAGCCTGGTGGGGGATAAAACGAATAATATTAGTGGTATTGCGGGTATAGGCCCTAAAACAGCCGCAGAATTGTTGCAGTTGGGAGCTGATATCAAAACGGCGCTCAGTCATCCGGACTGCCCGGAAAAGCTGAAGCAGAAAATTCTTGCCGCCAAAGCAGAATTGATGATTTTTATGCAGATCCTTAGCCTGAAAACGGATCTGCGCCTGGGGCTGAACCTGCAACAATTCCGTTATTCGCCACAAAGGGCAGATTGATGAGTAAAAAAGTCTGGTTACTGCTTGGAAGCGGCATATTGTTGTATCTGGCCCTGACAATTTTGGTGCTGCTGTTTTATAAAGATGAGCCGGATCAAATGGACTGGCAGGACAGAGAAGCCTTTAACACCAAGCTGATTTACAAGATGGATATGAAGCAGCCCATAAGCCGGACTGACGTGATTGCATCTCTTGGCGGGCCCGACATTACCGAAGCCATTCTGGTGTCAGAACAAATTTACCAGATGATGTATTACCGGACGCACAGAACCAAAAGCGACGGTATTACCACCAAAGATGAATGCACAGCACTGTTGTTTAAAAACAATCAACTGGTCGCTATAGGCGAAAATGCAATTGAACAGTACAACCAGCTCAGATAAAAGGCTGAACCTGCTGGCCGGGCTCTATCAGCAGGCTGAGGCATTGTATGCTTCGACCCCTGTCAGCGCCGGTCAGGTGCAACAGCTGGCAGCGGCTTTACTGGCCCTGAGCCAGACCCATCCGGCATTGCTGCTCAGTCAGTTATCTCTGACACCACAACAACAGTCCATTTTGGCCGTACTGGCCGTCAAACAAACAGCCTTGCTCTGTTTATTGCAACGCAACCTGAAACTGCCGGACAGCTGGTGTCTGTTGATACTGCACGCCTTGTTGGTGCAACCACTGGCCTTGGCTGGTGACAGTGCAGAACTCAGTGCCTCCCAGCAGCGTTACCCGGCGCTGTTGAGCCTGAAACAACAACCAGAGCTTTGTCAGCAACTGAACCTGAACGCAATCTTTAAACTCACAGATTACAAAGCCAAAAACCGTCCCTTCTGGCAAAGCAGCAGCACAGCTCAGATCGTGAGTTTTTGCTGGCAAGTAGCCCGGCTGATGGTGCCGGGCTCTGGCCGTTACCCAGGCCTTGAGCAGATCAGTGCTGCGTTGTTGCCTCAGGCGGATCAGACAGAACTGTTGTTATGGCAAGCCATCAGCCAGGACTCACTCTGGCTGACTGGCCGGTTTTTACAGGATGAAGAACAGCAATTGCTGATGCTGTTAAACCCGGTGCCTCATCAGGGGCTGCTGCGATTGGTCTGCTTTAACAAACAGCAAAAAGAGTTCGGTCAGGTGGTTGAATTAGCTGACGATGGCCTGAGCCTGCTACAACCAAGAACTTTTACCGACTGGTTTTATTGCAGTTTCTGGCAGGAAAGCGAAGTGCAGCTGGCCGCACCGGACAAGTTGCCAAACCTGAATTGGCTGCAACAGCTCAGCACCGCCCAAACTGTCAGTCAACAAAGCAGGATGTTACAGCAACAGCCTCAGCTTGCCGCACTGGTGAAACAGCAGGCGTCCGCGTTAAGCCGCCATCAGCTGGAGCTGGAGTCAGAAAAACATGCGATCGCCCTGATAGGCCAGCAGAACCTGCCGGCCGTATTGCAGCAAAGCTGGCTGACTCAACATTGCCTGCTGCAGGCTCACCCCTGGCATCATCAGTTGCTGCAGTTTCGCCTGGTGCTGCAACAGGCACTGCTGCAACTCGACCAGGAACTGAACTTTTTTGGTCTGAACAGCTTCAGTGCCAATACGCTGGCCTGGTGTTGTGTCTGGCCTTTGTGGCAACAAAATGATGCCAGGTTTTACCCTCTCGTCAGCCCTCAGGGGCGCAGCTATCTGGAACTGTATTTAAAGCAGCAGTTGTGGAAGCAGGCGCAGTACCAGCAGCTGCTGAACAAAGTACTGGTCCATCTGCACTGCCCGGTCGATTGGCTGATCGCGGCAAAACACTACAGGGCCTTGCCTCAGCACGCCCAGACATCACCTCAGGCACTGCTGCTTGCCGCCGCCATGGAACTGGCAATCAGCCTGTTTGCGGTGTCTGACGATGAGCCTGCCCGACTCGAACAAAGCCTGCGTTTTTTGCAGCAAAGCAGTCAGCGCCAGTTGAAACCGGCCAGCCACTACCAGCAGCTTCTGGTAGCGGCAACTCAGCCTTCAACAGAGCTGTCACCTCTTTGTAATTTAATTTCAGCATTAGGCAACGAAACCCGGCAAAATCACCCTGTTTCCCAGCAAATAAGCGCATAAAGTGGAAACTAACCACCAAAAATGGTATATTCGCGCCGTTTTTTCTGGCCGGCACTCTGGGTAAACCCAAGACTTCAAGCAATAACGGTGCTGGCATCAACCTGTCTACGTAAGGATTATTATGAGTTCTCAAACTATTACCGTGATCAAAGGTGACGGCATTGGTCCAAGCATTGTTGAAGCTGCTATTCAGGTTCTGGATAAAGTAGGTTGTAACTTCAGTTACGAGTATGTGGATGCAGGGTTAACCGCGCTGGAAAAAACCGGCGAATTGTTACCTCAAGCCACTCTGGATGCGATTGCCCGGAATAAAATCACCTTAAAAGGCCCGCTGACTACTCCTGTTGGTGAAGGGTTCACCTCAATCAACGTGACCTTGCGCAAGAAATTTAACCTGTACTCCAACGTACGGCCGGTCATTTCATTTAAAGGCACCAAAGCCCGTTACGAGAATATCGACATCATCACCATCCGTGAAAACACTGAAGGTATGTATTCAGGCGCTGGCCAAATCGTCAAGGAAGAAGGCACAGTGGCGGAAGCCATGAGCATTGTGACGAAAAAAGGCTCGGAGCAGATTGTTGAGTTTGCCTTTGAAACTGCCCGTCGTGAAAAGCGCAAAAAAGTGACTGCAGTGCACAAAGCCAACATCCTGAAATCGACCTCAGGTTTGTTCCTGAAGACAGCGCGTGAAGTTGCCGCCCGTTACCCGGATATCGAGTTCAGTGAAATGATCGTCGACAACGCCTGTATGCAGCTGGTGATGAACCCGCAACAGTTTGATGTGATTGTCACCACTAACCTGTTTGGCGATATTCTGTCTGATCTTTGTGCCGGTTTAGTCGGTGGTTTGGGTATGGCGCCTGGTGCCAATATTGGTAAAGACTGCGCTGTGTTTGAAGCCGTACACGGCAGTGCGCCGGATATAGCCGGTAAAAACCTGGCCAACCCAAGTTCAGTGATCCTGGCCTCGATTCAGATGCTGGAATACCTCGGTATGAAAGACAAAGCCGAAAAAATTCTGGCTGCATTAAAAGACGTGATTGCCAGCGGCGACCGCACAACAAGGGATTTAGGCGGTACCCACGGAACCACAGACTTTACCGCCGCAGTGCTGGAACGCCTGTAACCGAACAAGCCGCTGTTAAGCGGCTTTTTTATTGCTGAAACTCAGTGTTTCCTTATCTCCGTCAACCTTGCTTTGAATAGGCCCGGCAAGTTTTGTAAATTGCCAAGGCGCCTTTCCACTTAAAACAGAAGGAATTTGCGATGTATCAGTTGTACTACTCCCCCTCTACCGCCAGCATGGCACCGCATATTCTGCTGGAAGAGCTGCAACAGCCTTTTGAACTGGTGCTGACCGACACGGCCACCGCCAGCCATAAAACAGCAGAGTACCTGAAGCTCAACCCCAATGGTTTAATCCCTACTCTGGTGGATGGGGATCTGGTGCTCTTTGAAACGGCGGCTATTTGCCTGCATCTCTGTGATCAACATGCGGAAAAAGGCTTAATGCCTGCTGTTGGCACAGCACAACGCGGCGAGGCTTATAAATGGCTGTTCTGGCTGTCAGCGACCTTACAAAGCAGCTTGATTCTGTATTTTTACCCGCAGCGTTGGGTGACTGCAGAACAAAGTGCTGCAGAGGTGAAAGCCAACGCCCAGGCCAAAGTACTGAGCTTACTCGAACAGCTGGAACAGCAAATGGCAAGCCATTGCGGCCATTGGTTTTTGGGTGAGGAATTCTCGCTTTTGGATATTTACGCCATGATGTTATGCCGCTGGACCCGCAATTTCTCTGGCAAAAAAGCTCGCGATTTCCCCTTTATTGCCCTTTGGCTGCAACGTATGCTGGCCCGTCCTGCGGTGCAAAAAGTCTATGCCAAAGAGAATATTCAGCCGCCTTTAGTTTGAGCAGATGCGGATAATAAACACCACGGCATCTTCGCTGCCGGTCAGGTTCAACTCCTGTACCGGCTGTTGCTGCCAACAGAAGTCAAGTGCTGTCAGCTCAAGGCTTTGCAGATTACTTTTCAGCACTGCCCTGCCTCGCGCCAGAAACACCCCAAGGCAAGAAAGTCCTGCACCGGGAGCAACATCCAGTGGCAAAGACCGAACCTCAAGGCTGGCCTGCACCGCATCGCGGCGGCTCATCAGATTAAAATCACGAATAGCACCATCTGTCAGTTTGCAGTGCACCGGCGTTTCACCGGCAAAAGCAAAAGGCTGAAAGGCGCAGTTCAGTTCAACCTGTTCAGTGGGAAGCTGCAGGCGAACCCCCTTGCCCTGCAGCAGCAAAATAATGCGGTCAATTCCAGGAAAAGCAGAGAAAGGGCCATCGCTGGCCACCTCAGCAATGGAAATACGCCATAACAGGCCGTGCGCATCATCCTGGCGTAACAACTGATGGGTAATACCCCCGCCATTTTGCCAGGGCTGAGTCTGCCATTGTTCGGGTGTGATCACGCGCATAGGTTGCAACTACGAGGATAAAAACAGACGCTATTACAGCAAAGATCCCCTCTGCTGAATAGCGTCCAATGCAACAACTCATTATTGGCTCAGCCTTGCATTCGTAAGCAAAGCTCTGCCACATGTTTACCCTGGAACTTTGCCATTGCCAGCTCTTTCGCTGAAGGTGCTCTGGAGCCATCGGCACCGGCAATACAGGCAGCACCTAACGGAGAGCCACCTTTGACCTCAGAGATATCAGCCAGCTCGGGACAACTGTACGGCAATCCCACCACCAACATACCGTGGTGAAACAAGGTGGTGTGAAGCGACTGCAAGGTGGTTTCATTGCCGCCCCCAGTGCCTGTGGAGGTAAAGGCACTGCCAATTTTGCCAATCAGCTTGCCCTGGGCCCATAAGCCACCGGTCTGATCAAGGAAATTACGCATTTGCGACGCCATATTGCCAAAGCGGGTCGGTACGCCAAAAAGAATGGCGTCATAGTCGGCCAGTTCGGCTGGTCTTGCCAGTTCGGCGGACTGGTTCAGCACAAAACCAGATTTTTCTGCCAGCTCCTGCGGCACCAGTTCAGGCACCCGCTTCAGACTCAGCTCAACACCGGCCACCGATGTCACTCCTTCACAGACCGCCTTCGCCATCGTTTCTACATGACCATAACTTGAGTAGTACAACACCAGAATCTTTTTCATCATTGGCTCCAAATGGATGTCGTTGTTCAATCGCGTTATTCAGGGAACAAATGCTGATGCAGCGCTGTACCTGCCTGCTGCAACGCGAGCTGCACTGTGCTGTTCTGACTCAACGCATTCAGCAGGCCGTAGTCATGGATCATACCGTTGTAGCGCACCACAGAGGTGGTGACTCCAGCCAGGTTCAGGCGTCGGCCATAGGCTTCGCCCTCATCCCGTAACACATCCATTTCAGCGGTCTGGATCAAGGCCGGTGGTAAGCCCTTTAATTGCTGCACACTGGCCCTAAGTGGAGACGCGTAAATGCTGTTACGCTGCTCTGCACTGGTGGTGTAGTTGTCCCAGAACCATTCCATCATGCCACGGGTCAGGAAATGCCCCTCGGCATAAGTCAGATAGGACTGGTTATTAAAGTTGGCATCTGTCACTGGCCACAGCAGCAGCTGGAAAGCCAGCTTAGGTTTAGCCGCCTCTTTGGCTTTTAATGCCACCACAGCTGCCATATTGCCGCCCACGCTGTTACCAGCCACCGCCAGCCTGCTGCCATCCAGTCCCAGGCTGCCTGCATTTTCAGCCACCCACAGTGTGGCTTTGTACGCTTGATTAATAGCGGTCGGAAACTTCGCTTCCGGTGAAGGCGTGTAATTCACGTACACATCAGCAGCACCGGAGAAATTCACTAAATCGCGGATCAAACGTTCATGAGTCGGAAAATCCCCCAGCACCCAGCCACCACCGTGAAAGAACATAAACACGGGCAATTTGCCTTTGGACCCTTTTGGTTTAACCACAGTAATACTCAGGCTTTCCCCATCTACCTGAATGTTTTTCTGCTCCACCAGAGCCTCTGGTAATACGGCACCTTGCTGGGCTCCTGTCAGAATGGCCCGCGCCTGCTGCGGGGTTAAGGTTTCCATCGGTGCTCCGCCACCTTTTTCCAGCGCTTCAAGAAAGGCCTGGGTCTGCGACTCTACCCCAGCTGAGCCTGCGGCCTGCACCACGCCTGACAGACAGGCAAGCAGTGTCAAATGTATCCAGTGTTTCATCCTTTATTCTCCTGTTCACTCCAATGCCAGTTACAGCCCTGTCCGGCGAGCCTGGAGTTTTGATTGCCGGCGGTGCAGAAATTGAAATACAAGGCCGTTGCTGACACATCCCACTTAGGAGCGATTTTTTAGCTGTATTTCAGGCAGCTGCGGTATTTCACCTGCTTTCACAGCAATTCACAGCGCTAAATTCCAAAACTGCTGTTTCGCAAGGCTTAACTTGGTGCCGTCTGCGTTGACTCTTACTCTCAGCTAAACAAAAGTCAGGAGAGTAAGCATGAGCAAAGCGCTGGAAGTAATGCAGATAGATCCCTGCCCCTTGGTGCTGTGGGCGGTGCACCAGTTAGTGGAGCAGCAACCGGACATTCAGCTGGTTGCACAAAGCAGAGATCCAGCCAGCCTCTGGCCCTTGTGGCAGCAGAGGCGGCCTGAGATAACCATTTTACATACATGCCAGACCGCACCGTCGGACTGCCATACGCTCAGACGCATTGCCACTGCTGGTGGCAAATTACTGGTCCTGACCAGCAGGCCGGACAAAGCCGAACAACAGCTTTTACTGGAGGCAGGCGTATGCGGTTACCTCAGCCGAAACAGCGAACCCAACCAAGTACTCACGGCCATTCGGGCTATTCAGGCAGGCAAAAACGTCAGGGCACTTTGCACAGCACAAAGCAGCAAAGATGCAGACGACCTGACACTCAGGGAAGTGGAGGTGCTGCTGAGGGTGTCGCGTGGCGAAGCCAATAAATCCATCGCCAGCAATCTGTGTATTTCCGAATGGACTGTGAAGTCCCATATGAAAAATATCCTGAGCAAACTAAATGCCATCAGCAGAACTGAAGCGGTATCCATCGGTGTGCAGCGCGGTTTAATTCATTTTTCATAAATCCAGCAAAACCCCACTTAGGAGTGATGTCAGGACAATAGGATAACCCCAACATAAATTCAGGCTGAGGTGCGATCAGATGTTGCTTGGGAAGCACACCAGCCTGATTTTTCAGGAACCCTAAACATTGGAGCACAGTTATGATTCAATTCACAAAACATATTAAACAAAGTCTGGCGATAGCGGCCCTGACTCTGGCATTTGTTGGCAGTGCAGTGGCAGGTGAACCAGCCAAAAGCCTGCTGACCCCGGACAATCATCTGCTGTTATTAATTGACCACCAGCCACAGATGGCCTTTGCCACTCATTCTCACGAAGTGGTGGATATTCGCAACAACGTGACCGCACTGGCAAAATCGGCCAAGGTGTTTAAAGTTCCCACTATTCTGACCACTGTGGCAGAAAAATCTTTCAGCGGTCCGTTATTTCCTGAGCTGCAGGCAGTGTTTCCGGACCAGAAACCTATTGACCGCACCACGATGAACACCTGGGAAGACAGCAGGGTGACCGATAAAATCAAAACCTTTAAGAAAAAACGTATCGTCATTGCGGCGCTATGGACCGAGGTCTGTGGCGTTGGCCCTGCTCTGTCCGCCATCGAAGAAGGTTATGAGGTTTACTTTGTGACGGACGCCTCAGGCGGCGTGACCAAAGAAGCTCATGATATGGCCGTGCTCCGTATGATCCAGGCCGGAGCCAAACCCATTACCTGGCTGCAATACATGCTGGAACTGCAACGTGACTGGGCCCGCACTGGCACTTATGTGCCTGTCACCTCAATCGCCAAAGAACACGCAGGTGGTTATGGCCTGGGCATTATCTACGCAGCAGAAATGTTTGGTGCTAAAGAAGGCCATTAATCAATAACCAGAACCTTTGCTGGGCAGGGGTTCTGTTATTTGGGAGTCAGCGATGAAATTGTTTTGTTTATTACTCAGCCTGCTGTGTGCAGCAACACAGGCCGCAGGCAATGCCGCCAGAGGCAAAGAGTTATCAGGCAGCTGCTGGGGCTGCCATGGCGAAACCGGCATTTCTCCTATTCCTGGTAACCCTAACCTGGCTGGTCAGAAAGCGGTTTATCTGGAATATGCCTTAAAAGCCTATCGCAGTCGCGAACGCAAAGGCGGCCTGGCCGAAATTATGTATGTGAACGCCGCCCCATTATCCGATCAGGATATTCTTGATTTGGTTGCTTATTTTTCCAGTCAGCCTGGTGACAATACCAACCAGCTGAGAGTGAAGGAGACCCCATGAGAACAGGCATTCTGCTCTTGGTGCTGTTGCGTACTTTGCCGCTGGCAGCAGCACCGGACCTTATTGTGTACAACGCCAAAGTGACGTCGTTTAACCAGCAAGGCATCACTGCCTTTGCGGTCAAAGATGGCCGTTTTACCGAACTCAGTTCATCAGCCCAGGAGCTGTTGCGTCAAAAAGACAGTGCCACTCAACTGATTGACGCCGGTGGCAGGCTGGTGATCCCGGGACTGAACGATTCACACCTTCACGTGGTCAGAGGCGGCCGCTTTTATAACCTGGAAACCCGCTGGGAAGGCATCAGCAGCCTGAAACAAGCGCTGTCGCTAGTTGCTCAACAGGCCAAACGTACGCCCAAAGATCAATGGGTGCGAGTGATTGGCGGCTGGACCCCGGAACAATTCCAGGAAAAGCGCCTGCCGACACTGGCTGAGCTGGATAAAGCCGCCCCTAACACTCCAGTGTTTATTCTGCATCTGTATTCAGGCGCTATTCTGAACAGCGCTGGCTTACAAGCCCTTGGTATCACCAGCCAAAGTCAGGCTCCCATAGGCAGTTATTATGAAAAAGACGCAGAAGGCAAGCTGACAGGCGTGCTGGTCGCCGATCCAAATCCACAGCTGCTGTACCAGAGCATTGCTGCCTTACCAGGCCTTAGCACAGAGCAACAGCTCAATTCCTCACTGCAGTTCTTTCAGGCCTTACTCGGCTATGGGGTGACCAGTGTGGTAGACGCTGGTGGAGGTGGTCATCTGTTCCCACAGAATTATCAGGCCAGCACTCGCCTGGCGGTTGAAGGGAAATTACCTATCCGCATTGCCAGTTATCTGTTTCCGCAACAACCTGGTGACGAACTGAACCAGTTTGCCCGCTGGATGGCCAATTATCAGCAAGACCAGAACCTGGATGCCCGTCACCCCAGAGGTTACACCATAGCAGGTGGCGGTGAACTGCTGGCCTGGTCAGCGTCCGATTACGAGAATTTCCGCTCGCCACGGCCAGAATTGAAACCCGGTTTTGAACTGGAACTGCAGAATATTGTCCGCATGCATTTATTGATGCGTTGGCCGTTCCGCATCCATGCCACCTATGATGAAACCATCGACAAAATGCTGGACGTGCTGGAAAAAATTAACAAAGACCAGCCGCTGAACAAAGTCCGCTGGGCATTCGACCATGCCGAAACAGTGTCCGACCGAAATCTGGAACGTATTCATAAGCTTGGTGGTGGTATTGCCGTTCAGGCCCGAATGGCTTTCGCCGGTGAAGATTTTCTGGCTCGTTATGGCAAAAGCAAAACCCAAAACACAGCGCCGGTGAAAAAAATGCTGGAGCTGGGGATTCCTGTGGGTTTAGGTACAGACGGCACCAGAGTAGCGAGTTTTAATCCCTGGGTCACTTACTACTGGCTGGTCAGCGGAAAAACTCTGGGGGGCACTGTGCTTTATGCTGCAGAGCAACGCCTGGACAGGTTGACCGCCTTACGGCTGTTTACCCTGGGTTCAGCCTGGTTTTCTGGTGATGAACAGCAAAAAGGTGCCATAGCCCCCGGTATGCTGGCTGATTTCAGTATTCTGAATCAGGACATTTTACAAGTGGAAGAACCACTGCTCCTGCAAACCCGCAGTGAGCTGACAGTAGTCGACGGCCAGGTTGAATACGCCAGCAAAGCCTTTCCGGCATTCATCAGACCCAGGTTAAAAGCTGAACCGCTTTGGTCCCCTGTTAACCTAGTGCCATCCGAATGATGCAGTCCCCGCACTACCCGGCATTCGTTGTTGCCGGTTTGATTCTGCTGCCTGGCGTTGCTCTGGCGGCAGAATCCTTTTCATCTTTTGGGCTGGAGATCAGACAAAAACTGCAAAGTGTGCACCATACCGACTTCAGCGCTGAGCACAACACGCTTTGGCTGCAGCGTTGGTTACCCTCGTTTGAGTTAGGTCTGATGCCATCAACTTCTTTGCTGCTGGAGCCTGTTGTGGCCTTTGACAGCCCTCACAGTACTGGCACCTCCCCCCAGGAACAGACTGCACCTGAACTTCACCGGCTGATACTGCAAACAAGTTACGGGTCATGGCAACTGCAGTTGGGACGACAGGTTTGGGCTTTTGGCAATCAGCGTCAACTGGGTAAACGTGAAGGGACCAATATCCGCCGCCGTTTTGATGGCCTGTTGCTTACCCGTCAGCAAGAAGCTTCAAATTACAGCCTGTATCATGGTCAGCATGTCATCGAAAAGCCGGGCAGCTGGGATGATCAAAGCTCAGAAAACTGGCGTGTAAGCGGCATGGTGCTGCAGACAGAATGGACATCGGAACGGCAGTTGAGTCTGCATTATCTGCGCTATCTGGACCACAGAGATAACAAAGACGAAGTCCGGCATTCCATGGAATTCAACATCAAAGCACAGAACCATTATCATGGTTTTGAGCTGGAACATATCTATCAATGGGGCCATCAACAGCAATACTCTATTGACGCATATTGGGCTTTTGCCCGCTACCAGCAAAGCCTGAACCAGAGTTTCAGCTGGTCAGCCGCTCTCAGTCTGGCCAGTGGGGACCGCACACCTCACAACCAACAACTGTCTACTTTTCAGCCGCTTTTTGCCAAAGCCCCTTTTTACTCAGAGGCCGGTATTATAGCCACCAGCAACATCAAAAATCTGCAGCTAGGGCTGCATGCTCAGACATCTTCTGGCCTGCGCTTTGAACTGGAATATCAGTGGCTGGCGCGGCTTACATCACATGACGCCATCTATAGCCAGGGGCGTTCGGTGCTGCTGAGTTCCGCAACCAAAGGCAACAGTAAACTGGCCGACGTGGTCACTGTCAGACTCAGTCAGGAATTCAGTCCGGCGCTTGAGTTTGAAATTTTGCTGAGCCACCTTAACGCTACCACCACTATGGCACAGAGCAGCACCAAACAGCACAGTCTGTTTTTTGAAGCGGGTTTTACCCTGCATTACTGACTGCAGTCACTCGCGATAAATTCACAACAATTCACAGCATTTGATTCGCCTGGCCAACACATTGTATCGACAATAGAAAAAACAGACTGGAAACTCAGAACACTGGTTTCTGCAGCTTCGGCACAAAAATGGATAGCGCAATGGCAGATGTTTTAATTGTGGTGACCTCAGACGGCAGCTGCGGACATGAAAAATCCGGCTTGTGGCTGGCTCAACTGGCTATTCCTTATTATCTATTACTGCAGGCAGGCCACCACCTTACTCTCGCATCCCCCAAAGGAGGTTCAGCTCCTGTTGACCCGGACAGCTTGCAACCCGAATTACAGACCGCTGAGTCTGAGCGCTTTTTAGCTGATCGAAACGCCCGCAGTGCGCTGGCAGATACGTTAAAGCTGCAGCAACTTTACCCCGCCGACTTCCAGGGAGTGTTTTATGCTGGCGGACTTGGTCTGTTAAAGGACCTGATCCAAGCCCCCTGTTCCATCCGGTTGCTAAAAGAAACTTTTGCCTTAAACCGCCCTGTAGCATTGATAGGACATGCACCAGCCGTCTTGTTATGGCTGGCAGACGACACACATAAGCCACTGGTTGAAGGAAGAAGAATGACCATGCTGAGTCAACAGGAGCGGCAATTACTGCACCCCGATTGCATTTTACCTCTGGATCCGGCTAAAGAACTCATGCAACGTGGAGCTCTGCTGAGTACAGGCCCGGCGCATCAGCCTTACGTCGTAAAGGATGGCACCTTACTGACTGGTCAGAATACGGCCTCTGCAGTCCCATTGACTCAACAGTTTTTAGCCGCTTTGCCCTCTTAACAGCAAGGATTGAGCAACAGGCAGGCTTCCTTCCAGTCCTTTGTTTGTTGATGTTGAGGAAACAGAGCCATAGTCTGCAGCAACAATTCCTCTGAGCCTGGCCACCCCAAAGCTTTTAGACTCATCGCAGCCCTCAATTGCCAGGATAATGCCCCCTGACGCCTGGCCAGCTGATAAGCCTCACAGCAAGACTTCTGAATTTCAGCTGTTGACCCACCATGGTGTTTCACAGCCATTGCCCGCGCTCTGATTATTTCAGCTTCACACCAGGCTGAAGCCGGCCAGGCCGGGCTGGTCCCGGCAAATTCTGGCAAAAAGCGGTAATCTATAGTACCAAGCAAGTTGCCGTAAAACCGGTTCATTTCCCCCAAACAGGTATCCGGTGACGCATGGTCACTTAAAATTTTCAGCGCCTCGCTGAATACCTGACCACCGGCTTTCCAGATTTGCGCTGGCATACCGCTATTGAGCCGTAGCAACATGTCAATGCCATAGCAGGCCAGTTGGGTGTCCCCTTGCCACAGCGCCACAGGGCATAAACCACATACCAAAAAATAGCCCAACGCATAAGGCTGGCGTATGCTCTGTGCTCTGTCCAGCATCCGGATAATCAAACGTATAGCTTCATTGGTCTGGCCTGCAATCCACAAAGAGCGGGCATGAAAAGCACTGGCCGCCACTAAATGATCGTAACAATAAACATGCGCAGGAATAGTCAGAGGTTGCCTGACTTCAAGCTGCATGGCCTCTTCACCCAATGCCAGCGCCACAGTAAAGTGACCCCTTGTATACTGATTGATCATTTGGGTGCGTGAGCGGGTTGCAGCAATTTGTGGCAAGCTGCTGTTTGAGGTAAGACTCAGATAAGCGCGGCTCCAATACTCCAATGATGCGTCATCGGCCCCTAAAACTGAGTGAGCGTATAAAGACCAGGTCAGTTGAATTTGCAATACCTGCTCCTGAGCTGCAGCTGCATACTGCAAACCCAGCTGAAACAACTCAGCCACCTGGGCCGAAGCACCATAGTGATGAAAACGCACATGCCCGAGTGCCAGCCCCAGTTTGGCAATTAAATCCGCCGGAAGCAACGCTAACCGGCTGCGGGCTATATGCCAGGCCTGTTCCAGATAAAGTTGAATTTCGGACAGTTGTAATGAGCGATACCATAAAGGAGCAGATTCAGTTGCCAGCCGGATTGCCAGCTCATGTTTATCAGGTTCAGCAAAGGCCCAATGCAACGCCAGCTTGATATCCGCCACATCCTGTTTTCGAACCTGCAGCCAGTTAGCCGGAGTGTCAGCATTCCATTCATCCAACGGCTGCTGCGTCTGTTTCAGACAATACAGGGCATGTCGGTGGCGGATTGGTTCCAGTTCGCCATGCTGCTGCAGTAAATCCAACGCGAAGTAACGCATCGACTCAAGCAATGCAAAACTCACCCGACCATCCAGATCCATCACCCGCACTAAGGACTTTGCAACCAAGCCATCCATCAAATCAAGAATGTTTGCCTCACTGAAATCGGGATTAACGGCCAGCACCGCCTCTAAATCGAAGCGTCCAGCGAATACCGCCAGACTGCGCCACACACCAGCCTCATTGGCCGTCAGGCTGTCGTAGCTCCAGTCGATCACCGCTTTAAGCGTCTGATGCCGTGCCAGGGCGGTACGCCGTCCCTTGGTGAGAAAACTGAATCTGTTATCCAACCGCCGCTCCAGTTCAGCAAAGCCAAATACCGGCACCCTGGCTGCAGCCAGTTCCAACGCAAGCGGTAAGCCGTCAAGGCGCCTGCAAATACGACCAACCGCATCCACCTGTTCAGCCGACAGCTGCAAGTCGGGCAATAACGCCTGCACTCTGCTCATAAAAAGCTGTACCCCCGGGTAGTCCATCAGCTGTTCGGCCGTGAATAACCGCTCAGATTCAGGGCATGCCAAAGGCTCCAGAGGAAACACCTGCTCACCTTCACTGCGCAAAGGTTCGCGACTGGTGATTAAAAGGTGTGCCTGAGGTAGCTGCCGCAACAACTGTTCGGCCAGTTCACCGATGCGCTGCACCAAATGTTCACAGTTATCCAACACCAATAAAACCGGGGTTTTTGCCAATGAATGAATAATTTCCTGCAGCGGATTGCAGTCAACACAGACCAGATCCAGCGCCATAGCCAAAAAATTTTCAACCAACCTGCTGTCGGTATGAAGCGAAAAATCGATGAAGTAGCTCTTACCCGGAAATTCAGCCTGCCATTGTTCAGCCACCGTCAGCGCAAGAATAGTTTTACCCATACCACCGGGGCCGGTAATGGTTACACAACGTCGGTCAAGCAGAAGCCGGCGAATTTCAGTCAATTCTCTGCCCCGTCCCAACATGGGCACTAAAGAACGTACAGAAGATGTTTGCAAAGCTCCGGCCACAGAGGACGATAACGCCGAAGCAGCGCTGATGGGAGTTATTTCTGCAACAAAACAATAACCACGACCCGGAATATTCTCGATATAACGTATACCTTGTGACTCTTCCTGCAACGCCTTACGTAAGGCTGAGATATGAACCCGCAGATTACTTTCTTCCACGACGGTATGAGGCCATGCGGCGGCAACCAAGGTATCATTATCGATCACGCGCCCGGCGTGACGCAGCAGCACCGACAAAATATCAAAAGCCCGGCTGCCAATGGCTACAGGCTGTTGGTCCCGCACTAACTCCCGTCTGTGCTCGTGGTATAAAAATGGCCCGAACCGCAACGAAGAGGTCAGCATTTCTGTATCAGGCATCACGCACTCCCTGGTGTGATGGCGTTATCAAGCTGTACAGCTGGAGCTTAACTGAGCCAGCGTTGTGAATGATGCATTAATAGTTATTCAGAGCGAATCAGGGTTCAATGCTGGTAAAAGGAAGGATTCTGCCAAAATGATGTCAGGAAAGGCCAATACTTAACCAAACTGCTGTCGGTATTGACCCGGGCTTAAGCCCAGTTTGGTCTGAAACAAATTACTCATTTGCCGCACACAACCAAAACCACAATCAAATGCCACAGTTTTCATTGGCAGGCTGCTGTTTTCCAGCAACTTCCTTGCCTGATCTACTCGGGCATGCTGCACAAAAGTCATTGGGGTCAGCTGAGTTTCCTGCTGAAAAAGTCTGGAGAAGTTGCGCACACTCATATTCGCCAGCGCTGCCATACGTTCGACGGTGAACTTTTCATTCAGGTGCGCCAACACAAACTGCTGCACTTGTGACACCGCAGAACTGTCACGTGCCACTTCTGCTAACAGTGGGCTGAACTGTACCTGCCCCCCCTGACGCCGCATCACCACCAACAGCACTTTAGCGACATTCACCGCCAGAGCTCTGCCGTGATGGCGTTCGAGGATACTCAAAGCTAAATCTATACCTGTGGTTATACCACCTGAGGTGACAAGCGCAGAATCCTGCACCACCACCTGGTCAGTTTCTACCAACACCTGCGGAAACTCCGTCGCGAGACGCTTGGTATAATTCCAGTGCGTAGTGACCTTACGATCGTTGAGTAAGCCGGCTTTTGCCAGAATAAAAGCACCAGTGCAAACCGAGCCATACAAGCCAGCTTTACAAACAGAAGCAGTTAACCATTGGTATAACTCAGGGTGGTGCTGGTTATAGGCTCCTGGACCACCAGGTACCAGCAGCACATCATAATTGCCTTGAAACTGATCAAAGCTAGAATCTGGAACTACACGGACCCCATTGGACGAGCTTACTGCATTTGAGCTGGCAGCCAGCGTGACCACTTTGTAACGCTCAGTGTCGGGCAAAAACCTGTTAGCCAACGCAAAAACCTCAGCTGGACCTGCAAAATCCAGCAACATAAAGTTTTCAAACAAAGGCATTATCACGTTTTTCATACTGGTAACTGATCGGTCTCTTTCCTACCAAGCTGCTATGTGCATATCAGCCAAAAACAAATGTTAAGTTTTGTCTGTTTACGTAAATAAAGTTTAGTTACTCACTGAAAGACTAAACAAGTGATTTATTTTTAACCTCATACTATCAGGGCAGAAATTCCCCACTATGTTGTTCAGGCTTTGCAGACATGCACTGTCACTTCTTCGCGGTCGTGATACAGGTGTTTGGCCTGGAAACGCACCCGAAGTCCGGCGTCTTTCAGTTTGTGTTGCATCATTTCCAGCACTTCAGCCACAGTCTCATAGCGTTTTTTCATTGGCAGTTTCAGGTTAAAAATACTTTCCTGGCACCAGCCATTGATCAACCAGTCACAGACCAGCTCGCCCACCCGTTGTGGTTTTTCAATCATGTCACAGACCAGCCAGTACACGTTTTTTTTATCCGGCGTGTATTTAAAACCATCCACCTGCAAGTGCCGCACCTGACCTGTTTCCATCAGGCTGTCAGCCATCATGCCGTTATCAATGGCCACCACCATCATGCTGCGTTTCACCAGCTGATAAGTCCAGCCGCCCGGGCAGGCGCCTAAATCGACCGCATTCATGCCGGACGCCAGCCGGGTTTCCCATTCATCCTTGGGGATAAACTGAATAAAGGCTTCTTCCAGCTTCAGCGTGCTGCGACTAGGCGCTTCAGACGGGAACTTCAGCCGCATAATGCCGTTTTCCAGCGGGCTGTTGTTCTCGGGGTAGGACATGCCCAAATAGGCCTCTTTGCCGGATAACATAAAGAGGTGCAACACAGGAGCGCGCTGGTTTTCTTTTTGCAGCAAAACACCACACTGGCGCAGCGCCTGACGCAGTGGCACTGTGAATTTGCGCGCCAGAGTGGATAAAGTTTTGCCGTCATTGGTTTCAGGGTATTCCACCCTCAGCTCGCCCAAATTACGCAGTTCAGCACCCAGTGCAGCCTGTACTATGGCAGAAACCCGGTCAGCCGGGTCCAGCTCCAGTTTTTCGTCCACCAATAAACACCACTGGCGGGCAAAAATCAGCTTGTTAAAGTCGTAGTCCCGGTAAAACGTGGCCAGACTGTCGCCGTCATAAGCTTCAAAAATCACAAAGGCACTGTTGTTGCTCAGTTTGCAATAACCAGCCACACCTTGCTCGCCTGCTTTGTCCTGGATTTCCGCCGCACATTCTTTTTCAAAACCAGCACGGCAATAAAGTAATAGTTGTCTCATGTTATTTCCTGATCCAGGGGCTGAAAGCCAGCAATAGCCAGCTGAGAATTAATAATTGTCCGGACAGAGGGGCCAGCTGGCCAAAATGCAGGCTCCAGCCAAAAACCCCGCCCACTAAAGTAAAGACGAAACCGCAGCTACCCAGATGAAAAGCCACTGCAACAAGCCGGCTTAACCAAGGGCTTTGTTGCTGCAGGTTTTCGGCAGCACCCAGCGCCAATAACGCAAGGCTGTGTAAGGTCAAAATAAAACCGGCGCTGAGCAACACCGCCATTTGATTACCGGTCAGGCTGGACTGCCACAGATGCATCAGCGCCGCTGCACCACCCACACAAATAGCGCCATACAAAGCCGCCAGGCTGGTGTTAATTTTCCAGAATAACGTCATCAATAAATCTCCTGGTCCGCTGTGCCGCCTGTTGCAACAGTTGCTGCTGAGTCAGGCCACTGGACTTCAGCGGTTTAAAATCATGATCTGCGCTGCGAAGCCAGCTCACTTCTACTTCAGGCCAACTTAACGAACAAAGCTCTGCAGCAGTGCCAAAAGGGTCGCGCTCACCCTGCAGTATCAGGACTGGCCGTTGCAATGTGTCGAAATGCCCGGTTCGCCAGCTGTCTTTTTTCGGCGGATGAAAGGGGTAGCCATAACAGCACACTGCTTTGACAGCAGCCGGTACCTCACCGGCAACACCAGCGCAGAGCATAGTGACCACCCGCGCGCCCATGGATTTTCCAGCCAATATTAGCGGTAAATCTGTCGCCATCGCACTGAGCTCGTCTTGCAGCTGCGCAATTAACACCGGCATTTTCGGCGGTGGCCGCCGCTGTCCAGCCAGACACTGTTGCATATAGGCAAAGTTAAAGCCCCAGACGTCGATGCCCTGCAGCGCCAGTTGCGCTGCCAGTTGCTGACAAAAATCGGACTGCACCGGCGCTCCGGCGCCATGACAGAGCAGCATACGGGCTTTGGCAGACGCTGCAGCTTTCAGTAACTCAGCCATGACGGATTAATCTGGCGTACTGTTATTAAAATAGTGCTCAGCAAAATCCTGTTGATCCAGCTCGACCTGTCTGGCTATCCATTGGCGAAACGCGACGATTTTGCCAAGTTCAGTCTGGCTTTCCCGACACACCAGGTAATGTGAGTCTTTGCTGAGCAGCACATGGTTAAAAGGCACGATCAACCGGCCGGAATTAATATCTGGCCTGGCCATCACGTTATGTGCCAGTGCCACCCCCTGACCATGAATGGCCGCCTGCAATACCATAGCGGTATGCGAAAAAATCGGCCCCTGGTTCACATTAAAGTTTTTTATGCCTTGTCCGACAAACCAGTCTTTCCAGGCCTGGCGTGACCCATCATGCAACAAGGTATGAAACTTCAGATCCAACACCTCTTTTAATGGCTTGCCGCTGGTCAGCAACAAAGGTGAGCAGACCGGCAATAAGTATTCGGTGTGCAGCTTGTCGGCATGCAAACCACGCCAGCTGCCACGGCCATAATAAATGGCCACGTCCACGTCATCGGTCAAGGATCCTTCGTCTGAGTCCACCGCTTTGATCCGCACATCGATATCGCTGTGTGCTTCGCTGAATTTGCTTAAACGCGGAACCAGCCACTGTATGGCAAAACTCGGTTGCAGGCTGACAGTCAATGAGCCTTTGGCCCCACGGGCTAACAGCTTTTCGGTGGCTTCATGCAACTGGGAGAAAATTTCTTTGATGTCGAGGAAAAAACTCTGTCCTTCTTCAGTCAGCAGTAAAGAACGGTTTTTCCGCATAAACAGCTTCAGTCCCAAATGGTCTTCTAAAGCTTTGATCTGATGGCTGATAGCCGCCTGGGTGACAAACATTTCCTCAGCGGCTTTGGTAAAGCTCAAATGCCGTGCTGCGGTTTCAAAAGCTTTTAGCGCATTCAGAGGAGGTAAACGCCTTGCCATGGCTGGAGTCCTGAAGATTTTAATAAGTTTTTCTAATGGCAGTATAAATCAGAGCTGACAGGCATCACCAGCTCTGATTGAAGGATAAGCTTAAGCTTTTGGTACGTAGCCTTCGATATGCACGTCGGCACCTTCGAATAAAAATTGCTGCATCTGCTCTTCCAGCAATTTGCGGTGCTCCAGATTCATCATATTGAGCTTTTTCTCGTTAATCAGCATCACCTGCTTGGCTTGCCATAAAGCCCAGGCTTCCTTGCTGATGGAATCAAAAATCTTTTTGCCAAGCTCGCCCGGATAGAGTTGGAAATCCAGCCCTGGCGCTTCTTTTTTCAGATAAACACAATAAACCTGACGTGACATGCTTCACCTCGCCTTAAAAAATTTGCGCTAGTTTAAACCAGTGCGGGTGAAGCCCCAAGCGTTAATCCGTTTCGTCCTGCAGCCTGGCTTCTATCCAGCTGCGGATTGGCGCAGGCAAACCCACGTTTTCCAGTTGCTTTTTGCTGTACCAGCTTTGTTCAGGTTTGGCTTCTCTGACGTCCAGCAGCCAGACTTTCGCTTCCAGCCTGTAATGTGAAAACACATGGTTAAATTCGCCCTGCAATTCAGTATCCGGTGCGTCATCAACCTGAGGCAGAGCCCACAAATCAGCCCAAATACCGCTGGAAGGACGCTTTTCCAGCAGCAACAAACCTTGTTTTTCTACCCAAAGAAAATGCCCTTGTTTGACGGGCGTGACTTTTTTCGGTTTCGCTGTTGGCAATTCAGCCACCCGGTTTTGCTGATAAGCCAGGCATCCGGCCTGCAACGGACAGGCATGGCATGAGGGCTGACGGGGCTTACAGACAGTTGCTCCTAAGTCCAGCAAAGCCTGCGCAAAGCGGCGGTTGTGTTTAACTGGCGTTAATTGCTCCGCTAAAGCCCAAAGCTTTTTGTCAACGGCCGAACTGGTAGACACACCTTCAATAGCAAACAAGCGACAAAATAAGCGCCGCACATTGCCGTCCACTATCGGGCCCCAGCTGTCGTAAGCAAAAGAGCGGATGGCGCCTGCTGTATAACGGCCTATGCCGGGAATTTGCAATAAATCAGCCAGTTCAAATGGAAAATCACCAAGCGCAGCTATAGTTTTGGCCGCCTTATGTAAATTGCGGGCCCTGGCGTAATACCCCAGCCCTTGCCACAAGGCCATCACCTGGTCGGTTTCCGCCTTGGCTAAATCTGTGACGTCGGGAAATGCTGCCATCCAGCGTTCAAAATAAGGGATGACTGTGCTGACCTGAGTCTGCTGCAGCATCATTTCACTGACCAGCACCCGGTAAGGCGTAGGGTTTTGTTGCCATGGCAAGGTATGCCTTCCCTGGCTGGCCTGCCAACTGATCATTTTTTCAGCCAATAAAGAAGGGGATTGTAAAAACAGCGACACTCTTAGTTACCCATCAAATAAAACGCCGCCATTCTAACCGTAAAAGAGCTGCAGATGCGCGTGGTATTAGTTGAGCTGCCTGCTCAGAATAAGGATAATACGCGGCCAATTTATAGCGGAGAGCCTTTGATGAGCGAACAGCAGCACCCAACCGACCAGCCTGAACAACCACAGGAAGAAAAATTCCTGCGTAAAATCAGAAGTTTTGTGCTGCGCGAAGGCCGGCTGACCAAAGGCCAGCAACGTAGTCTGGACCTGTTCTGGCCTACTATGGGCCTGCAGTATCAGACTGAGGCCTATAATTTTGAGCAAATTTTTGGCCGTCAGGCCCCTCTGGTGCTGGAAATCGGCTTTGGTATGGGCAAATCCTTGGTGCAAATGGCCAAAGAAGCGCCAGAAAAAGACTTTATCGGTATTGAAGTCCATAAGCCAGGTGTGGGTGCTTGCCTGGGTGAAGCCGAAACTCATGGTGTAAAAAATCTGCGTTTATTTGAGCATGACGCGGTAGAAATTCTTGAGCACTGTGTTGCAGACAATAGCCTGGACACAGTGCAGCTGTTTTTCCCGGATCCCTGGCATAAAAAGCGTCACCACAAACGCCGCATAGTGCAGCCTGAATTTGTTCAGTTACTGCGCCGCAAGTTAAAACCAGGCGGAGTCTTTCATATGGCCACCGACTGGGAAAATTATGCCGAACATATGCTGGAAGTGATGAGTACCGCTGAAGGTTACCAGAACCAGTCAGCAACCAATGACTATGTGCCCCGCCCTGACCACAGACCTCTGACTAAATTTGAAAACCGCGGCGTGAACCTGGGCCACGGTGTCTGGGACCTGATGTTTAAAAAGGTAAACTGAGATGCTTGATAACAGCAGCCAGATGGTAGTGCGCAACAGTGCTGATTTGAAAGGTACTGTACTGGTCATTGAGCCCCCAGCAGACCGTCTGGCCACTGAACTGGCCGCTTTGGGTATTCAGGCCCGCTGTTTTACCACCAATGCTGCTGTGGCTCATAACTGGCAAAGCCTGAGTGCTGAGGCTGTGTATTTGGGTAAACTGCCAGATCAACACTTTGATTCGCTGCTGATTTTTCACCCCAAAAGCAAAGAACAGCTGCCTGCTCTGCTGCAGCAGCTGAAAGCTGTGGCCAAAGCTGACAGTCTGTGTTTTTTGGTTGGCGACAATAAAGGTGGTATCAAAAGCCTGCCCGCTTTAGCCGATAAAATAGGCGTAAAAGTGTACAAGCTGGATAACGCCAAACATTGCCTGTGGTTTGAGCTGGATCATCTGTCTGAATTGCAGCCTGTCCCTACGGGTTTTTTGCAGTTTCAGCTAAAAAGCGGCAGCACCGAATTTGTGGTGTGTTCCCAACCCGGCGTTTTTAACCACGGCAAACTGGATTTAGGCACCAAATTGTTGCTCGAAAACCTGGCCCATGTGCAAAAAGGTAAGGTGCTGGATTTTGGTTGTGGCGCAGGTATTGTCGGTGCTTACCTGAAGAAAAATCACAGCGCTATTGAGCTGGTGGCCAGCGACATCAGCACTCTGGCCGTGGAGTCCACAGAGGCGACGCTGGCCGCCAATCAGTTGTCTGGTACTGTGCTTTGTGCCGATGGTTTCCCCGGCAAAACAGGCCTGTTTGACCATATAGTCAGTAATCCGCCTTTTCACACAGGGCTAAAAACGGATTACCAGATCAGTGAGCAGTTTTTTCAGAATGCCAGACAGCACCTGAAAGCCGGTGGTAGCCTGACTCTGGTTGCCAATGTACATCTGCCTTATGCCGAACAACTGAAAAGCCTGTTTAATCAGGTAAAAGAACTTGGTCGGCGCGATGGTTTTGTGGTTTATTATTGTCAGTAACACCCAAAGCGGAAAGCACTGATGCGTTTCATTACCGCCTTACTGCTGTTGTTAAGCACCCAAAGCCTTGCCGCTGAATGTATTCAGGCGCCAAACCGTACTGAAGCCTGCCCCAATATGTTGTACCGCCTTGGTCAATTGCCGGGTATGGAAAAACCCGCAGTGCTTTGTATTTGTGCCACAGACTTTAAAAAATTTCTGACGGTTCCGGCCGATAAAGCCGATGCCCAGTTATTGCAGCTGAAAAAAATGCAGCTGGAGAGCGAACTGGGCCAGCCGATAGACCCGATACTCGCGGTACTGAAAAGCCACTGACTATTCTGCAAGCACTATTTGTCTTGGATGAAAGGCGCCAAGGTATTCTTCCGGATGCTGCAAAAGCGCAGGGACCAGAAAGAGTTTTCCTGCCTCCACCCAATAAATAGCATTTTGTTTAAATCGTATTGCCAGGTCCACTGCTTTGGTTTTTTCACAGAGCACAGCCCAGCTTTTCTCCTGAAAAGACAGATCTGGCGAACAACCAATAATGGCACGGTAAGGCAGGTTTAACTGATCAAGAAAATCGGCGAAGTGTTTGTCGAAAACTAAATTTTGGGAGGGGTTGTGCAGATCACCTGCGGGGTTCTGAGCGCTGATAATAGCAAAACTGATGTCCTGCCCCAGTCTCTGATGGCATAAAAACACACTACTTTTGTACTGATCCCATAAGTCCATGCGTTCACTCCTGTATCAGGCTGCAGTTACTATAAACTGCTTTTATTTTTTTGTCAGGGCTGGTAGCCAGTTAGTTGCAATTGAGTGTAACTTCAATACTATAAAGCAAGGACGTACTGAAAATCGCGGATGGATCAATGAGTTCAGCGTTAAAAGCAACATCAATGAAAGGCGCGCTGATATGGGTGGTGATGTTAATTTGCAGCATTACCTTATGTGTGTCCCTGACCATCGCCACCTTGCAGGACATCAAAGCCGAAAAGAAAAATCTGTCCGAACAGCTGCATGCCTATGCTGCCATTATTGCCTTTAACGCTGTGGGTTCGTTGGAAATAGATGACCCAGAAGTGGAGGACAAACGCCTGGCCTCCTTCAGCGCCGAACCCCGTCTGAACAATATTCATATCTACAAACTGCAGGACAATGGCGAGCTGACTTTTTTTGCCAGTTATAACAAAAGTGATATAGGCCCTTACCCTACCCAATTTGCCAAAGTAGAACAGCTGAAAAACACCTTATTAAGTGAAGGAGTGATGGAACTCAGTCAGGTGATTGAAAGTGACGGTAAACGACTGGGCTATGTTTACTTACGCGCCAGTCTGGATGAACTGAGCAATTATGTGCAAAACCGCGTACTGTTCGACATTTTGATCGCACTTTGCTCACTGATTGGCGCTTTTATTCTGGCTATCCGGTTACAAAACCGCTTTACCCAACCCCTATACAGTTTATTGTCGCTGGTGCAGAAAGTGTCCAAAGACAAGGATTATCATGTACGGGCACCCGCCATGGAGATTATCGAATTTCATAACCTGGGCCGGGCCGTGAATACCATGCTGGATCGCACCGAGCAACAAATTAATAAACTGCAGGGGGCTGAATCGGAAATACGTCAGTTGAACCAGGATCTGGAGCATAAAATCAACGAACGTACCCTGGCACTGAAAAGTTCTAATCAGGACCTGCTGAACACTTTGTCTACGCTTCACCAGTACCAGAATCAAATTGTTGAGACCGAAAAAATGGCCAGTCTGGGTCAGATGGTGGCCGGGGTTGCCCATGAAGTAAATACCCCTATTGGTCTGGGTGTCACAGCTTCCACCCTGATGCAGGACAAACTGCAGGAAATCCAGCGCGCCTTTGATGATAAAAAACTAACCTCCAGCCAACTGGCGAAATTTTTATCCGACAGTAACGAAAATCTTGGCATTATTTACCGTAATCTGGAACGCGCCGCGAACCTCATTCGTAGCTTTAAACAAGTGGCGGTAGACCAGTCCAATGACAACAGACGTACGTTCAATATGTCGCAGCTATTAAACGAAGTGCTGTTGTCACTGCGGCCCAACCTGAAAAAAACGCAACATCAGGTACAGATCGAATGTGATGAACAGCTGGAGTTTGAAAGCAAACCCGGCCCCATCAGCCAGATCTTAATTAACCTGATTATGAACAGCCTGATCCATGCCTTTGAGCAAACAGAACAAGGGCAAATTTCTGTCAGTGTCACTCTGGCCAACAGCCGCTGCTATCTGCATTACAAAGACAATGGTTGCGGCGTACCTGAGAATATCAAAAAACGTATTTTTGACCCCTTTGTCACCACCAAACGTGGCGAAGGTGGCAGCGGTTTAGGTATGCACCTGGTCTATAACCTGGTGACTCAGGCTCTCAATGGTAAAATTCAGCTCGACAGCACTTTGGGTCAAGGTATTGATATTCACATAGATTTTCCAGTTATACCCAAATAGCAAAAAAATATTTCCTTTTCCAGAATGGAAGACCGGGCGATTTGTTAACAAATTAACTTGTTAACAAATGTAGCGCTCTATATAATTGCGCAGACATTTGTTATGGGTAGACGCCCAGTAATTTATTTTAAATTCAAAAACTTAAAGACAATTTAATAAGGTTTTAGCACAATGCAGACTCCTGTGATTCTGATCGTTGAAGACGAGGAAGTAACTCGCCTGAATCTGGTAAGCCTGTTTCAGGGCGAAGGCTATCAAGTGCTGGAAGCAATCAACGGCGAAGAAATGAACCAGCAACTGTCAGAACAGAAAGTGGATCTGATCGTGATGGACATTAACCTGCCAGGCAAAAACGGTTTAATTCTGGCACGTGAATTACGTCAGAAAGAGAACCTTGGCCTGATCTTTCTGACCGGCCGGGACAGTGAAGTCGATCGCATTTTGGGTCTGGAAATTGGTGCAGACGATTACCTGACCAAACCTTTTAATCCGCGTGAACTGACCATTCGTGCCCGCAATTTATTAAACCGCACCGTGAATCAACCTGTCGCTGAAGAACATAAAAGCGTGGTACGTTTTAACGGTTGGGTCATGGATGAAAACAGCCGCAACTTGACTTCACCTACCGGTGAATCCCGTCGTTTGCCAAAGGGTGAATACCGCGCTTTGCGTCTGATGCTGGACAGCCCAGGCAAAATTTTTACCCGGGAACAACTGATCCGTCATATGACAGGCCGTGAACTGCGCCCAAATGACCGCACAGTGGATGTAACTATCCGCCGTATTCGTAAGCATTTTGAATCAGAGCAGGACTGCCCGGAGCTTATCAGCACCATTCACGGTGAAGGTTACCGCTTTGTCGGTAAGCTGGAAAAATAATTCAGCCAGCGTGCAGATACTCTTCCAGAGCGGCCAGGTGCCGCTCTATTGTTAAGTGAAAGTCCACCAGCTGCTTTTCCATCCCCTGCCACTGCACATTGTCGTCAGTTTCAAGCTGTTTAGCCTGCTGCTGCACCCACAGCAACCCGACAGAGGACGCAGCACCTTTGAGTTTATGTGCCGCATCCCGAAACTCCTGTTCCTGCTTCTGCACCGCAGCTTCAATCATCTTATTGATATAACCCGGCATCAGTTGGGCAAACAGCTGCACACTGCGTTGCATCGTTTGCACCCCTAATGACTGCAGGTAATCATCCAGCGTTGCCAGGTCAAGAATGTCTGAACTTCGTGGTGGTTTTAGCTGAGCACTGCTGTCAGTGCCGGAGCCAAATAACTCGTTCAGCAGCTGATCCAGCTTATTGGTATTAATAGGTTTAGCCAGGGAACCTTCAATGCGGATGCCACTTAGTTGCTCCTGAGCTTTGCGTACATTGGCACTGAGTATCACAACAGGCAACTCAGCCAGCTGAGGTTCTGAGCGGATATAGCGGGCTATTTCATCGCCGGTCATATCCGGCAATTGCATATCCAGCAGCACTAAATCCAAATCGTCTTCGGTGTCCAGCAACGCCATCGCATCTTCACCGGTTTCGGCCAGCACCACCTGATGACCACGTTGCTCCAACAGATTGATGGCAATTTCAGCGTTCAGCGGCACATCTTCGACCAGCAGTACTGTCAGTGCCGGATGCAAAGGCAAACTTTCAGGTTGAGGAGGCGCCAACAATTGCGTGGGCAGCCTGACAGTAAAGCAGCTGCCCGTGCCGGTTTGGCTTTGCAGGCTGATGCTGCCGTCCATCGCTTCCACCAGTGAACGGGACACCGACAATCCGATACCTGACCCCACCATACTTAAGCGACGGCCGTCGCTGGATTTATAGTACATATCAAAGATGCGTTGCTGCTCGGCTTCAGCCACACCAATACCGGTATCCCGCACATGGAACACCAGTTCAGAATTTTGCTCTGCCACAAACTCAACTTCCAGCTTCACCTGCCCCCTGGCAGTGAATTTCACGGCATTATTCAACAGGTTCCACAGCACCTGCCGCACCCGCGTAGGATCGAGCTTGACGTAACAGTCGGCAGAAAACTCGTCAGGTCCAATAAACTCCAGCTCCTTTTGCTGACAGATCAGGCTGGCAAAGTTACAGATATCACGGACAAAAGCCCCCAGCTGCACACTCTGATACAAAATATCCAAGTCCTGCCGGTCAATTTTATCCAGATCGATAATGTCATTGAATATATTGCCGAGTGTCTCGGCACTGCTGAAGATGGTATTGCTCCAGCTGCGTTGCTCATTGCTTAACTGAGTTTCCAGCAGGCGCCGGCTTAAACCGACAATGCCGTTTAACGGTGTGCGCAACTCGTGGCTTAAGGTGGCAATAAATTTGCCTTTGTCCTGATACGCTTTTTCCAGCGCCTGCTCGGCCAGCTTACGTGAAGTAATATCACGGCCAAAGCCCAGTAACCCTATATAACGGCTTTGTTTATCGAAAAAAGGAACTTTGCGCATTTCAAACCACATCAGCCGGCCATCCGGGGTTTTGTATTCCACGTCCAGTGTCATGGCCGTACGGCTCATGGTGAGCTCCTGATCGGTCAGGATGGCGCTTGGCATAGTGTCGGCGTCAAACAATTCAGCCGGATAATGGCCTATCAGCTCTTTGGCTGATTTGCCCATCAGCACTTCAAACATTTTATTGCAACTGACAATACGCCCGGTTTCGTCGCGGTAATAAAACAAATCCGGCGAGCTGTCGACAATGGAGCGCATCAGTAAACTCTGCTCTTCCAGCTCTTGTTGGGTTTTTCGGCGCCAGGCGATTTCACGGCGCAGCTCGTCAACGGCTCGGCGTTTCGCCTGAAAAGCTTTTTTCCGCTCTTCAATTTCAAAGTTCAGTTGCCGGATGGTTTCCTGCATGTTCTGATTCAACAAGCGCTCCTGTCGAATAGAGTCCTGCAGGTAAAACAAGGCTTCGTCCAGGTGATGCACCAGATAAAAACAGATCAGAATAAAGACCGGCGAGCTGGTCAGCGAAAATAACAAAGCCCCCAGCACCAGAGGCCAGAGTACGACTTCATACAGCAGCAGGCTGTAAGCACCCGCCAGAACCCCGGTAACCGCCTGTAATAAAATGAAGCAAAGGAAAAAACACTGCACCCAGCCCCACTGCTTCAGGTAACTGGCCAATTTCCGGATCACAGGATGGACACTGTGTTGCATGCGAGCCTTTTGGGTTGCAGAAAAACATCGTCAGTCTGCCAAAAACAGATCTGCTTGTCGCCATCATTTTGGGCCAGCAGGCCGAAAGTTCCGCCGATAACTTGAATTCAGTACTGGCGAGCCCAATCTAGCGAATAACTGAGCAAAATACTCAGGTATTCGTTTTTTTCGTTTAAGCCATTCGAAAAAAATCAGCCTAGGCCGCACAAGTTTTATACAGGCCCATACAGAAAAATATGGTATAAAGTGCGCCAATTTTTAAGGCAGCCCGTATAGCACAGGGTTGTATAAAAACGGACATTGGAGTTTTCATGCCGAGCATAATGCCAGACGTAGCCAACCATGCCTCTGCCAGTTACGAAAGTACACTGGATTGGGTTGGGATGAGCCAGATTGAACTGCCCCTGATGTTCGCCGTCGCCGGCGAAGCACCACGTCAGGTCAGCAGCAAAGTAGAAGCTTTTGTGAACCTGAAGGATCCAAAAGCCAAAGGCATTCATATGTCACGGCTTTATCTGTTATTGGATCAGTTGTCCAATGAATCCAGTCTGAGTTTTCACACCTTAAGCCAGTTGCTGAGCGATTTTATCAGCAGCCATGAAGAGCTGAGCACTCATGCGTTTGTGAAGTTCGACTTTGACCTGCATCTGCGCCGAAAAGCCTTAATCACTGAAAAACAAGGCTGGAAAGCTTATCCTGTCACTATTGTTGGTCAGCGCAAAGACGGCAAAGTATCAGTGGAGCTAAAGGTTAATGTGCCTTATTCATCGACCTGCCCCTGCTCAGCCGCTTTGGCCCGTCAGCTGATTCAGGAAGCTTTTGTCACCAAGTTTGCTGGCCATAAAGAAGTCAGTATGGAACTGGTCAAAGACTGGCTGGGTACCACTCAGGGTATTGTGGCAACCCCTCACAGCCAACGCTCTGTGGCCGAAGTCAAAGTGAAACTGAACCACAGAGTGACCGACTTCCCGGTCATTGCGCTGATTGATGCCATTGAAGATGCATTGCAGACACCGGTTCAGGCTGCAGTTAAACGCGCTGATGAACAGGAATTTGCCCGCTTAAACGGACAGAACCTGATGTTCTGTGAAGATGCAGCCCGTCGTTTAAAACAGACACTGAACACCCTGACCGAATTTGATGATTTCTGGTTGAGGGTGAATCACTATGAATCTCTTCATGCCCATGATGCTGTCGCAGTCACGGTGAAAGGTGTGGCTTCAGGTTACGTCGCATAAGTTCCGCATAAAAAATATCTTTTCAGTTACAAAAAAGGCCGGTCTTACCGGCCTTTTTTCTGTCTTTTCTGGCAATTCCGGCCAAAAAAACTAAATTTCATGTAATTAAATTACAAAAACCCTTTGTCGATCCTGCGGTCTAATGGCCTGGGCAGTGCGGCAAATCTGTCTTGCAATTTGCAGGAAATCTCGGTATACCTAAAAGGCATTTTTATGGATAGACGTCTAAACGGCATAAAAATGCAGCCCAAAGGTCAGCAAACTGCATGAAAGCATAAATGTTGTTTTCTTTCAGTGATAAAAACGCCACACATAAGAATAATAATTCACTATTTATAAATTTATATTTACTTTTGGACAGGTTGGAGGAAGGGTCATGGCGTTGTATCACCACAGTCAGGCGAGAGAGAACTGTGGCTTTGGTCTGATCGCCCATTTAGAAGGCGTCGCCAGCCACCGTATTGTGAGGACTGCGATCAGCGGCTTAGACCGGATGCAGCACAGAGGTGGAATTTCAGCGGATGGGAAAACAGGTGATGGTTGTGGCCTGTTAATGCAAAAGCCAGACAGCTTTTTCCGTGCTATTGCGGACGAACAAGGCTGGAGTTTAGGCACTAAATATGGGGTGGGTATTATTTTCTTCAGCCAGGACCCGGTTAAAGCCGAACTGGCACGGGCCATTATTGAGCAGGAAATTACCCGTGAAACCCTGACCTTAGTCGGCTGGCGTGAGATGCCGGTTGATGCATCGGTGTTAGGTGAGCTGGCCCTTGACTCCATGCCACAAATCAAGCAAGTCTTTGTCAGCGCCCAGCCTGGCTGGGGCGATCACGACTTAGAACGCCGCCTTTATATGGTGCGCCGTCGTATCGAAAAACAATTGACCGACGACAAAGACTTTTATATCCCCAGTTTTTCTTCATTGGTGACCGTATTTAAAGGTCTGATGATGCCGGCTGATTTGCCGCGTTTTTATCTGGATCTGGCCGACGTGCGGATGGAAACCTCGATTTGTGTGTTCCACCAGCGTTTCTCCACCAACACCATGCCACGCTGGGCCTTGGCACAGCCATTCCGTTTTCTGGCACATAATGGTGAAATCAATACCATTACCGGTAACCGGCAGTGGGCCCGGGCCCGCCAATATAAATTTGCCTCACCACTGCTGCCGGACTTACAGACAGCCGCACCTTTTGTCAGCCAAAGCGGCTCTGACTCCAGCTCGTTAGACAATATGCTGGAACTGCTGCTGGCCGGCGGCATGGACTTGTTCCGCGCTATGCGTTTGCTGGTACCACCGGCCTGGCAAGGCAATAAGGTGATGGACGATAACCTCAAAGCCTTCTACGAATTTAACTCCATGCATATGGAACCATGGGACGGCCCGGCCGGTATCGTGATGACCAACGGAAAACATGTGGCCTGTAACCTGGACCGCAACGGCCTGCGTCCGGCCCGTTTTGTCATTACCAAAGATAAACTGATCACGCTGGCTTCTGAAGTTGGCATTTGGGACTACACACCAGATGAAGTGCAGGAAAAAGGCCGTGTTGGCCCGGGCGAGATGCTGGCAGTGGACACGTCAACAGGCAAAATCTGGCGCTCCGAAGAAATCGACGCCGACCTGATGCACCGCCATCCGTACCGTAAATGGCTGACCGCTAATGTGCAGCGCCTGGTACCCTACGAGCAGTTTGACAGCGACCTGATTGGCAAACGTGTGTTCAGCGACGATGAAATGCTGGTGTACCACAAGCTGTTTAACTACAGCTATGAAGAAATTGAGCAGGTGATCAGTGTTCTGGCCAAAGACGGTCAGGAAGCTGTGGGCTCTATGGGCGATGACACGCCAATGGCCGTGCTGTCGCAAAAAACCCGCACCTTTTACGATTATTTCCGCCAACAGTTTGCGCAGGTGACCAACCCGCCTATAGATCCGCTGCGCGAAGCTCATGTGATGTCGCTGGCAACCAGTATAGGCCGTGAGCACAATGTGTTCAGTGAAACAGCAGGTTATGCACGCCGTATTCAGTTTGAGTCGCCTGTGATGATGTACAGCGATTTAAAACAGCTGAAAACTGCCGACGAAAAATACTACAAACACCATATTATTTCGCTGAACTTTGACCCCAGCGAAGAAAGCCTGGAACAGGCTACCCGCCGTATTTGTCATGAAGCAGTGCGTGTGGTGCGCGACGACAAAGTTGTACTGGTGATTCTGACCGATCGGCGTATTGCTCAGGGCTTAATTCCTATTCCGGCGGCAATGGCGGTAGGTGCAGTGCATCACGCGCTGGTGGATAACCAGCTGCGCTGTGACTCCAACATTATTATCGAAACAGCGTCCGCCCGTGACCCGCACCACTTTGCCGTGCTGGTCGGGTTAGGCGCGACCGGTATTTACCCCTTTATGGTGTACGAGACCATTGAACAGCTGGTGGAAAAAGGCAGCCTGGCCTTAACCGCACGTCAGGCGGTATTGAATTACCGCAAAGGTATCAATAAAGGTCTGTACAAAATTATGTCGAAAATGGGGATTTCGACTGTGGCCAGCTACCGCTGTTCTAACCTGTTTGAAGCGGTCGGTATCAATAAAAACGTGATGCAGCTGTGCTTCCCGGATATGCCATCCCGTATTCAGGGGGCCGATTTCGCTGACTTCCAGCAGGATTTACAGAACCGTGCCAACAGCGCCTGGCTGAAACGCAAACCACTGACCCACGGTGGTTTACTGAAATATGTGCACGACGGCGAATACCACGCCTATAACCCGGATGTGGTGCAAAGCCTGCAAAAAGCCGTGCGCTCCGGTAAATACGCCGATTACAAAGTCTATTCCGACTTTGTGAATCAGCGCCCTGTGGCGCATCTGCGTGATTTGTTTGAGCTGAATAAAACCGGAGTTACCCCTGTTGCAGTGGAACAAGTGGAAGCGCCAGAACAGATGTACCCGCGTTTTGACAGTGCGGCCATGTCGATTGGTGCCTTAAGCCCGGAAGCGCATGAAGCCCTGGCTATCGCGATGAACCGCCTGGGCGGGCGCTCTAACTCAGGTGAAGGTGGTGAAGACCCACGCCGCTTTGGTACTGAGAAAAACAGCAAAATCAAACAGGTTGCTTCTGGCCGTTTTGGTGTCACCCCCCATTATCTGGTCAATGCTGAAGTCATTCAGATCAAAGTGGCGCAAGGTGCCAAGCCAGGTGAAGGTGGCCAGTTGCCCGGTGAAAAAGTGACAGCCGAAATTGCCCGGCTGCGTTATTCAGTGCCGGGTGTGACGCTGATTTCGCCGCCGCCCCACCATGATATTTATTCCATTGAAGATTTAGCCCAGCTGATTTTCGATTTAAAACAGGTGAACCCGGACGCTTTAGTGTCGGTGAAGCTGGTGTCTGAACCTGGTGTGGGCACTATTGCCACTGGTGTGGCCAAAGCTTATGCCGATTTAATTACAGTGTCTGGCTACGACGGCGGCACAGGCGCCAGCCCGCTCACCTCTGTTAAATACGCCGGTTCGCCCTGGGAACTCGGTTTGGCGGAGGTGCATCAGGCCTTAGTCGACAACGGCCTGCGTGACCGGGTACGACTGCAGGTGGACGGTGGTCTGAAAACCGGCCTGGATGTGGTGAAAGCCGCCATTTTAGGCGCGGAAAGCTTTGGTTTTGGCACAGGCCCTATGGTGGCTTTAGGCTGTAAGTTCCTGCGCATTTGCCACCTGAATAACTGTGCCACAGGCGTCGCGACTCAGGATGCGACCTTGCGCCGCGACCACTTTAACGGCTTGCCGGAAATGGTGATGAACTACTTTAGGTTCTTATCGCAGGAAGTGCGCGAGCTGATGGCTGAGCTGGGCGTGACCCAACTGACCGACCTGATTGGCCGCACTGATTTATTGTCCGTGCGTGAAGGGCAAACCCAGAAACAGCTGAAACTGGATTTAAGCCCTATTCTGCAGTCTTCCGGCGTGCGCTCAAGCAAACCGCTCTACTGTGTGCAGAACAATACGCCATTCGACCCGGGTGCGTTGAACCAGTTGTTGGTTGAGCGCTGCAAAGACATGGTGTTGCATAAAACAGGTGGCCGCTTAAACCTGGCCATCCGTAATACGGACCGCTCTGTCGGTGCTGCGTTGTCGGGTTTAATTGCCCGTCATCATGGCAATCAGGGCATGGCGACCGACCCAATCCAGGTGCAGTTTAACGGCACTGCCGGCCAAAGCTTTGGTGTCTGGAACGCCGGTGGTGTGCATTTGTCCCTGCAAGGCGATGCAAACGACTATGTCGGCAAAGGCATGACTGGTGGCCAACTGGCGATTTACCCGCCCAAAGGCGTCAGCTATTCCAAAGACGATGCCACCATTGCCGGTAACACCTGTTTGTATGGCGCCACAGGCGGCCGCTTGTATTTGGCAGGCCGCGCCGGTGAACGTTTTGGCGTGCGTAACTCCGGTGCTATTGCCGTGGTGGAAGGCACAGGCGACAACTGCTGTGAATACATGACAGGCGGCGTGGTATTGGTATTGGGTCAAACCGGCGTGAACTTTGGCGCCGGTATGACAGGTGGTTTTGCGTATTTATTAGATGAACAGGACGATTTGTGTCTGAGGGTAAACCCTGAACTGGTGGAAACCCTGGATGTCAGCATGCCGATTTTGCAGGAACACCTGCGCAGCCTGCTGCACCAGCACGTCGAAGCCACAGGCAGTGAGAAAGCGCACCGCATCCTCACTGAGTTCAGTCACTATTTACCTAAATTCAAGCTGGTGAAACCAAAAACCAGCGATGTAAACACCTTGCTGGGTCACCGTGCGCGCTCGTCTGACGAGTTGCGGGTGCAGGCGATGTAAGGAGCACTCATCATGGCACAAAACGTATACCAGTTTATCGATGTCAAGCGGGTTGACCCGCCAAAGCGTTCGCACCGCGAGCGCACTATTGAATTCGTTGAAATTTATCAGCCAATGACAGAAACCCAGGCCGCAGGTCAGGCCGACCGTTGTCTGGACTGTGGTAACCCTTACTGCGAATGGAAATGCCCGGTGCATAATTACATTCCGCAGTGGCTGAAGCTGGCCAACGACGGCAAAATTATTGAAGCGGCTGAGTTGTCGCATAAAACCAACAGCCTGCCGGAAGTGTGCGGCCGGGTTTGCCCACAAGACCGTTTATGTGAAGGCGCCTGTACCCTGAATGAAGGTTTTGGTGCTGTGACTATAGGCTCTATTGAAAAGTACATCACTGACAAAGCCTTTCAGATGGGCTGGCGGCCGGACTTATCCGCCGTGGTCAAAACCGACAAACGGGTGGCGGTGATAGGTGCAGGCCCGGCAGGTCTCGCCTGTGCTGACGTACTGATCCGTAACGGCGTTACTCCAGTGGTATTTGACCGTTACCCGGAAATTGGTGGCCTGCTGACCTTTGGTATTCCGCCATTTAAGCTGGAAAAAGATGTACTGAAACTACGCCGCGAAATCTTTACCGAGATGGGCATTGAGTTTCGTCTGAACACCAATGTGGGCGTGGATGTCAGCTTTGACAGCTTATTGGCAGAGTATGACGCGGTGTTTTTAGCACTGGGCACCTATACCCCAATGCAAGGTGGCCTGGTGAATGAAGACGCACCTGGGGTGTATGAAGCACTGCCGTTTTTGATTGGCAATATTAACAACCTGATGGGCTGGCAGACAGAGCACCCATTTGTTGATATGGCCGGCAAAAAAGTAGTGGTATTAGGTGGTGGCGATACAGCCATGGACTGCGTACGTACCTCGATTCGCCAAGGTGCCAGCCAGGTGATTTGTGCCTACCGCCGTGACGAAGCCAATATGCCGGGTTCACGCCGCGAAGTGCAAAACGCCCGCGAAGAAGGGGTGGAGTTTCTGTTTAACCTGCAACCTCTGGGCATTGAAGTAGACGAAAACGGCAACACCATTGGTGTGAAAGTGGTCACCACCCAAATGGGTGCACCGGACGCCAAAGGCCGCCGCAACGCCGAAGTGGTGCCGGGTTCAGAGCAAGTGTTGGCCGCCGACGCCGTGATTGTCGCCTTCGGCTTCCAGCCAAGCCCACCGCAGTGGCTGAAGGATATGGGTGTAGCCTTGGATGAAAAAGGCCGTGTGGTGGCCAGTGAAACCAGCTCGTACCCGCTGCAAACCAACCAGCAAAAAATCTTCGCCGGTGGCGATATGGTGCGCGGCTCCGACTTAGTGGTTACCGCCATAGCTCAAGGCCGCAAAGCCGCCGAAGGTATTCTGGATTATTTGCAGGTGTAGCCTAAGGCAACTCCCTATGTAGAGGCGGGTTTTAACCCGCTTTTTTTATTTTGGCCGTAATTTAAGGCCCAGCCTGTCACCCCAGTAGTTGGTTTGGTTACAGCGGAAAAGGGACTGCTTACGCAGACCCGCCGTGGATATCCGTAAAGGGCAGCGAAGCGTGTTGTTCGGTGTCCGGCCCTTTGCAGAGCAAAGGGCGTTCTTGCTGCGACAAAACCAAATGGTTGGCTTATCGAAACCCCGCAATCCCCTTGCTCAGTACTTTACCTTTCCTCGCGTTGGATAGTCTGAAACAATCCAAAGTCTTGCTCCAGGCAAATCCAACTACTGCAGCCCATCTCCAGTTGAGGCGAGCCGAACCGGGTCGTTTTTAGAATTGGCTCCTGCCAATTCCCCTTCGGGCCAGCCTTCGGCTGTTAAAGCAGGCGTCCTGCCTGCTTTGTCGGCAGACTGCCATTCAAAATCACATTTTATTACCGATTGAAACCCTTTGAGATCCAAGGTAAAACAACCGAATAGAATCCCTGCTGGTTAAAACGCTGGAGTGTAAGTGAAGCTTTTTCAAATCATAGTTCTGTTGCTTGCATTCGGTGCATTATCTGGCTGCACCACAGGCCAGTTAAACTACATTACGCCAGGCGGCGAGCATAAAACCGCCTGTCACACGGAATACAGCGGGCAGCCCAGTGTCGATAACTATGCAGTGGAATATATTCTGAGTTATTGCGCGACAGAGGCCACCAAACAAGGCCATACAGTCTCAGAACAGCACCTGCTGGACATCAACCGTACTCTGCCCGCGGCGCCTGCAGGCAAAAGCTGGTCGCACGAACTTGCCAGACAGCTGCATCAGGCCGGTCAGCTAAGCGACAAAGAGTACGGCTATTTAATCGCCGCGATGGATTTGGGGCATATTGAAAGGAAAACTGAATAAATAAAGATCCTGGCCTGTTCGTGGTGCTTGCTGGGGGTATCAGTCTTGACCTGCTCCACCAGTCCATTATTCCTCTTAAGATCCGGCCGGACACGACAGCGCTGTTTTCGACTTCCACCCAGATGCGGCCCAAAGAAAAAGCTGACTGGCAACCTGATGTACTGAGTCATTTCGGGCTGCTTCTCCCCTTGTAAATCAATAAGCTGCATCTATTCTTAATGCTGGTTTCTCTTCAAATTGGTTTTGCCATGTCATTTATGGTCAGTGGTTTGATCCTCTGTGTGCTAATGCTGTTTCCCGCAGAGTTCAGAGCCGAAGAGGTGATCCATATCCGTCATTATCATTTACAACCCCGTCATGGTTTTGCCTTAAAACTACTGGAGCTGGTGCTTGAAAAAAACGGCGCTCCTTATCGTATTGAAGCTGTGCAATCACCTGAGGTTTTAACGGAAGGCCGGGTAGAAAAGATGGTGGTGAATGGAGAGCTGGATATGCTGTTTATTTCCACCTCTGCAGAGCGTGAGCGCACTATGATCCCGATTAAAGTCCCCATTTACCGCGGCCTGCTTGGACTCAGGCTGCTGTTAATCACACCGGAAAACAATGAAAAGTTTAAAACTATAACAACACTGAAACAGCTTAAACCCTATGTGGCCGGACACAACCCTCATTGGAGTGACTTTGGCGTCTTTAAGGCGAATGGTTTAAGAGTAGTGAGCTCTACCAATTATGAAGCCCTGTTTGAAATGCTGAAACATGGCCGGTTTGACTACTTTTCCAGAGGTGTCAATGAGGTATGGGGCGAGTTAGCCTTGCATTCAGACGACCTGATCATTGCTGACAATATCATGCTGTTTTATCAGCACCCTGTGTATTTTTTTGTCAGTAAGCACAGGCCCGATCTGGCTGCTGTGCTGGAAAAAGGTTTGGCAAAGGCCACAGAGGACGGCTCTTATCGCGCTTTGTTTGACAGTTATTATGCCGACATGCTGAAAAAGGCCAACTTAAACAACAGAACCATGATTTTTCTGAACAATACGGCATTGCCTGCAGGCACAGCACCAATAGATACCAGTTGGTGGTTACCTCCCTGAATCTATGTGTATTATCGACAACCAGGCTGACGGCAGCTTGCTGCACAAACTACAGGAGAATTATAAGTTTTGCCTGGGCGTTACAGTGCCACAGCGAACACAGTTTTATACCCTGTTGATTGGAAGCTGGTACGACCACCACCAGCAGAATCTGCAAACACAACTTAGTTCAGAGGATATTGCCCAAGCGCTGAAGATGGCAGAGCAATGGACCCTGCGTATAAAGCAAAATGGCACCTTATACCCGCATTAACCGGTTTATTCCCTGTCAACTCTGCCAGTTTAACTGCGCAAAACTATGCTGCAGCTGCAATTGCCCCTTGCTATGCCATAGCTGCAGCTGGCCTGGAGTGATCACTCCGGGCGCCAATTCAGCCTCAGTATGAATAGCTTCCAGCCCAACCCAGCCATTGCGGCCACTGTATTTAGCAGCATAGAGGCAAAGATCCGCCAGTTTCAGCAGGTGTTCCCAGTGCAAAGGGGATTCACCAAGTGGCAATGGATAACAGGCATAGCCGACAGAGCAACTGACAGCAACTGGCGGCGCCTCGCTCAGCGGAAACAACTCTTGCTGCACAGTTTCAACCAGTCGTTGTGCCAAAGGAGCGGCTTCTGCTCTGTTAATACTGCGGGCAATCACCACAAACTCTTCGCCGCCCCAACGTACCAGGTAATCGGACTGGCGAAATACCTGCTGCAGTTTCAGGCTGAAGTGTTGCAATACCTCGTCACCCGCCTGGTGGCCATAACTGTCGTTCAGTGCTTTAAAGTGGTCTAAATCAATTAAAAATACGGCGAGCTCAGCGCGCTCTGGTTGAGTGGTTTTGCCACTCTGCCAGTCCTGCCAGCGCCGTCGGCACTGTTCCAGTTCGGTTTCGATATGGCTCTCCAGAAAATGCCTGTTGTGGAGCCCGGTCAATTTGTCGGTCAGGCTAATCACTTCTAACTGCTGATAAGCCTGCTGCAACTCGACATTTTTTTGCTCCAGTTCGATGGTACGGGCTTTTACTTCCTGTTCCAGACTGCGGTTTTGTTGGCTTTGCAGATAACGGCGGTACAAAGAAATCATCAATACAAATACCGCCACCAACCCGAAGATCCAGAAATTGCGGGTCAGCCGGCTCTGCTCCAGCCTGGCCTGCTGCAGAATTTGTTCGTTTTGCAGCAACGAAATTTGGTACTGCTGGCGGGTGTATTCGGTCTGAGCCTGAATGGCCGCTATAGTGGCCGCTTTTTTATTGCTGAATATCTCGTCTTCCAATTGCTTTTGCGATTGCAGTGCATTTAATGCTTCACGCACTGCGTCCTGCCGAATATAGGCGTCCACCCGCATTTGCTGCAACTGGGCTTCATCGGCACGCTCCTGAGTTTGCCGCGCCAGCGCAATACCAGGCTCAATATAAGCGAGAGCCGCCTGCACCTTGTCTTGTCGCAATGACAGCTCCGCCGCCATCTTATAAGTGTCTATCAGCAAACTTTTGTAGCTGTGCTGCAACGCCCGTTTTATCACAGCATCCAGCAGTTGCTGAGCACCGGCATAGTCGCCCTGTTCCATCGCCAGCTTGGCCAGCCCGGTTCGGGCCCAATCAGTATCGCGTTTCGCGCCAATCTGCTGAAACAACGCCAACGCCTGGTTGGCATGAAAATGGGCTTTGTCGAATTCCTTCAGCCCGCTGTACAAAAAGCCCAGCTTGTTATGGCTGTAAGCGATATTGCGTTTATTACCACTGGCAATATCCATTTCCAGTGCCTGCAGGAAATACGTTAACGCCTGGTCATTGTCGCCCAGGCTGCGGTGTAAATCGGCAAGGTTAAAAATGGTACTGGCAATGCTTTCACTGTCTTTCAGCTGATAACTCAGCTCCAGGCTTTGTTGGTGGGCGTGCAACGCTTCTTCAAACTGCCCCATTTTCTCCAACACAGTGCCTATATTGTTGTAGCCAGACGCGATGGATTCTAAATCTTCCAGGTCACGATAGATCTGCATGGCCTGGTACAGATAGTTCAGCGCACTGGCATAGTCACTCTGGTAGCGGTAAGTCATGCCTAATCTGTCGAGTGCATCCGCCAGCGCCTTGCTTTGCCCTAAAGGCTGCAACAGAGCAACTGCCTGCTCCAGTTCAGGCTTGGCCACCTGGTAATTGTTGCGCTCCATCGCGTTTCGGCCCTGCTGAAAATGCGCCAGGCCCAGTTGCAACGGGTCCTTCGCCTGAGTGGCCAGCCGCAGATAGTCGCGGGCAAGCGCATCGGCGTTGGTTAAATCGCCCTGTTGCCTCGCTTGTTTTAACTGCTCACGCAGCGCAATAAAGTCATCTGTTGCAGCCAAAGCAAGCAGGCTTTGACTGCAAAGAAACAGACTAAAAACAACAGGAAAACAGCGCATCACAAAGAATCTGGCAGCCGAAAAATTGCTCTGAAGCTAGCATAAGTAAATTAGTAACATCAAATATAAAACCGCAACTTCGCTACAGTTCACTTTAATCAGCGCAGTGCCAGCATATCGCTACGGATAAAGTCGGCCAGCACAGCTTTGTGCTGCTGCTCCCACTGCTTTAATGCGCTGCCGTCACCTTTGACCACCTGCTCGATAAATGCGGCGGATAAGGCCTGAGTAGCGGCTTTAATCACTTTATTCTGGTGGGCGGTTTCGTCGTTACGGCGCCAGCCGGAAAACACATTGTGGCTGCCACCGTTAAATACAGCCATCACTTTGTAAGGGCTCGCCATGGCATAAAACAGCTCCAGCCGGTCCTGTGGCGATGAATAATAACCCGGCACTTTTATTTCATCTTCTGTGGTGGTGATATGCAAAGTCGGAATGGTGACATCAGCCAGCACCTGAGCAAGTGGCTGGTCGTTATAAAAAGGTGGGGCTGAAATCAGAATAGCGGCCTTAATGCGTGGGTCTTTTAAGCTGACCAACCGGCCCTGCTGTTCGACCTGAGCACCAGAGAGCAACATGGAGGTGTTGGCACCATATGAATGCCCCGCCATCAGAATTTGGTTGTGATCCACGCCTTGAGCGGCATCAGAGGCTAAAAACTGGTCCAGCGCAAAACGCACATCCTGTACCCGGGCCAGAGCTTCAGCTTCATCGGCCGCATCCATTAACCTGAAAGGCAATAACAAACGGCTGCCTTGCCAGACTTTGCGGTCGCTGCCTTCATGTTGCAGGTGCAAACTGTAATAGCCCTGGCTGGCCCAATACTGGCCTAAATAGGCATAACGTTCTTTCGAGCCACCTAAACCGTGCGAAAACACCAACAAAGCGGCTTTGCCTGCTGGCAGTTGTGAGCTGAATCCAGTTTGTTTAGGGCTAAACAGCAGCGCAGGCACTGCACGCTGCCGGCTTTCGTCAAACCAGTGAAATTCGGTTTCTTCCACTTGCTCTGTCACTGCCAAAGCCAGCTGTTCGGCCTTCTGCACCGAAGGTAAATTCAGTTGTTGCTGCCAGACCGAAGGGCTTAACCCCGTGGCTTTAGCAGAGCAACCACTCAGGCCTGCCGCCAGCATCAGGGTTGCAGTCAGGGCCATCAGGCCTGTCCAGACGCGTTGTTGTTTCATCTCACTACTCCGGTGTCAGACTGCAGCTTAACCAAACGGCCTGAGTTGTCCGCTCGTCTGTGGTCAGAGGCTTGGGTTACGGGATAAGGGCAGTGTACGGATTTACAGACCAGAAAAAAGCGGGAAATTCTGCACAGGGTGTTCAAAAAAATTCATCAATCAAAAAGTATTGCAGTGGCGGGGGTTCCCCCGCCAGCAAAGACCAGCCTTAACCATTGATTTTTTTTACCAACAACAGCCCGACCTGAGCCGAACTAATAACCACCTGCTCGCCAGCGACAAGCTCAGCGTCACAGCTGTCTGGGTCCAGTTTTACCTGCCAGTGCACACCGCTAAACAGCAGTTCACTGGCCTGGGTTTTACTGGTGTGGCCTGCCAGCACCAGTTGGGTGCCGACAAAATCAGAAATGCCTTTGTCTTCCTGCAGCCGTTCCCCAGTGTGCTGTAAACGCCGTAGCGGTTTCCACAGCACCAAAGCTGTCACCACAGCAAGCACAGCCAGCGACAGCAGGCTGAGCCAAAGCTCGTCCGGCAACCAGCCGATATACAAAGCCCCAGCCACCAACAAGGCGGAAACCGCCAGCGACAGCAGCACTTCCAGCAAACCCGGCACCGCAAAAGGCAATAACGCCAGACAAACCAGGCCCAAAATCAACAAAGCGGAGAATAAATCCATCGATTGATCTCCTTATTTAGTTAAGGTACCGGATTGCTGAATAGCCGCCACAACCCCCAAAGCTTCAGCCACAGTATGGCCTGCCGAGGACTTGTCGTTATCCATCAGCACCACTGTGGATTCACGGGCTATGGCTTTTTTCGCCGCTATGGCTTCGGTGGCTAAATCCAGTTGCACTGCCGCCTGGCCTTCAGTGGTTGCTGCAGCCTGACCTATCATGGTCAGCGCTTTGGCTTTGGCTTCGGCCACCAGCTCGATAGAACGGGCTTCGCCTTCGGCTTTTAATACCTGCTGTTCCCGCTCAGCTTCGGCCGCCAGCACTGTGGCCTGCTTTTCCCCTTCGGCCAGGTTGATAGCCGCCTGACGCTTGCCTTCAGAATCCAGAATAGCCGCGCGTTTTTCCCGCTCAGCACGCATCTGTTTTTCCATCGCGTCCAGCACTGAACTGGGTGGGTTAATGTCTTTAATTTCGTAACGCATCACCTGCACACCCCAGGCGGCGGATGCCTGGTTGATGGCGTCAATAATTTTGGCGTTTAAGCTGTCACGCTCTTCAAAGGTTTTATCCAGGTCCAGCTTACCAATTTCAGAGCGCATCGAGGTCTGCGCCAGCTGGATCACCGCATACACATAGTTATCAATGCCATACGAAGCTTTGTACGGCTCCATCACCTTGATATAAAGCACACCGTCAATGGTCAGGCTGATATTGTCTTTGGTAATAGCTGACTGGCTGGGAATGTCGATGGCGTTTTCTTTCAGCGACACCCGGTAGGCAATACGGTCGATAAAAGGAATAATAAACTGCAGGCCAGCCGTCTGAGTTTCGTGGTATTTACCCAGACGTTCAATGATATAAGCCATATTCTGCGGCAGTATCACTATGGCTTTGCCAATAATAATCAGCACCGCAAACACCAGCACCAGAGGTACCAGCAACTGGCTGTCAAAAAACATAGTTTGGTCCATCACTTATCCTTATGATTCAATTAGCTTCCCTGCTAATTTAACGGATTTTTTACCAAAACCAAACCCTGCAGTTCAAGCCTGTGAACAGTTCGGAATTAACCTTTGTTCGCCCTGGTGATGCGTTGAACACGAAACCGGCAGCGAAGTCGAGTCAATCAGCATCAGCGGCAAGGGCCAAAGCTCAGAGGGTCGCCCGTCCAAATAAAAACAACAACGGCTGATCCAACCGGGCTGCCCAGGCCGATTCGGTATGAGCCGCCCCTGGAAAAAACCGGCTCTGCCACTGAGTTTCGCTGTAGCCTTTGTGCTGCATGATCGCGTCAATTTTTTGCTGCAACGGCGGATACCAGGCATCCAGCGTCTGGTCACCATAATCAAAATACAACCGCACTTTGCCGGGCGCCGGTAGTTTTTGGCGCAGATAGGCCTGAAACTGTGCAGGCACCGGGTTCTGGTCCTGACTGAAAGCGCCGGGCCAGTGGGTGGACAGACAGGCGGCGGAGCCAAACACATGAGGGTACTGCAGCAGGCCATACATGGAGATCAGCCCGCCCATACTGGAACCCATCAGCGCAGTCGACTGTGCATCTGTGGCCACCCGGTAATTTTTGTCGATATAAGGTTTCAGCTCTGTCACCAGAAACTTCAGGTACTGGTCCGAATACACCGGCTGACTGAAGAGTTTGACACCGGGGCTGCGCTCAGTCTGGTACAGCGACTCTTGCTGAGCCTGGGTCAGCGCTGCAAAAGGCTGCTGCGGAAAATATTCAGCATGGCGGTTTTGTTCACCGTTATGCACAGCCACCACAATAAAAGGCCGTACTTTGCCTTGCGTCTGTAAAGCCGAAGCCACTTCATCCACCTGCCACTCCTGCTTATTCCAGGTGGTATTGGCATCAAACAGCATCTGGCCATCGTGCATATAAAGCACGGCATAAGGCGCGGCTTTTGGATACCCAGGCGGCAGCCAGATATCCACAGTCCGGGCTGGCACCTGGACAGAACTGAAATGGCTGACCCGCTCCAAAGTGCCACTGCTGACCTGCGGCAGAGGCACCTCTGCCCCCTGCACAGCCGTTGCTGCCATAAAAACTGCAACCATCATCCATCTGAACATCTTTCTGCCCCCTGTTGTTTTTGATTTTTATGCTGGCCCGCCATCCAACAAACTGCAAGCTGAATACGAATGCCCTGAATTTGCCGCCAGCTCTTTTCGCCCCTGCGGCTTAAGGTTAGACTGGCAAGAAAATCCAGAGGCTACAGCATGAAGTGGGGCATTTTGTCAGTTCTGTATCTGAGCCTGGCTTTGCATGCGCAGGAACAGCCACAGCTGCTGATCCCTAAACCCCGCTCCGAATACGATATCAACCATCAGTACTATGTCAGCCTGCTGGACAAGGCACTGCGCAAAGCAGCCAATGGCCGCCCTGTCCCCAGGCTGGTCGCCAGCTACCAGATGGAACAAGGGCGCGCCTTGCGTGAGCTCGCCAAAGGTGAAGTGTTGGATGTGTTCTGGGTAGGCACCGACCAGGAAAAAGAACACCAATTCCGTGCTATCCGTATTCCGCTTGAACGTGGCCTGATGGGCTTTCGCAAGATGACTCTGCATAAAGACAAGCAGGCATTATTTGACACTATTCACAGCCTGCAGGGCCTGCAACGCCTGACCGCCTGCCAGGGAGCCTACTGGCCCGACGTCAGCATTATGCGTACGGCCGGGTTAAAGGTGCTGGAGGCTCCGGTCTATGAAAATATTTTTAAGCAAATCAATGCCGGGCGCTGCGACTACTTTCCACGGGGTTTGCACGAAGGTCTGGTCGAACTGCAGCTACGCCATAGCCTGTACCCGAACTTAGTGCGTTACCCGGATCTAATGCTGCATTACCCTTTTACCGTGTACTTTTTCACTCAAAAGCAGCATGAAGCACTGGCGCAGTGGATAGAACAAGGGCTGGAAGCCATGATCGATGACGGCGAACTGCTGGCTCATATGCAACAAAGTGAACTGACCCGCCAAATGTTTCCGCTGAGCCAACAGGCCGCCAGCCGCTGGCTGCTGCTGAAAAACCCGTTACTCAGCCCCGACACCGACTATCAAAACCCCAGGTACTGGTTTGTACCGGCCGATTTTGGCTATTTGCAGGAGCAGCCCTGATGTTGCAGGCTAAAGACATCGCTGATTTAATTTTGAAAGGTTTTCGCCGTCATTTTGTCTTGTTCCAGCGTATTACCGCTCAGTCGAAAAACCGTTTCAGCTACCAGAACTGGCAAGGCCTGCAGCAGGATAATTCTGAGCGTATTTCCTATTACGACAGCCGGGTCAGTGAGACCCTGACCCAACTGCAACATTTATTGCCAGCCGCACAACTGGATGAAGTACTGTGGCAGCAGGTGCGCCAGCATTACCAGTATTACCTGATGTTTCATCCTCAGGCCGAGCTGGCTGAAACCTTTTACAACTCAGTGTTCTGCCGTTTGTATGAACGTAAGTATTTTCATAACCAGAATATTTTTGTGGAGTCCAGCTTAAACAAACAGCAATTGCCAGCACCGGTCGCCTCTGTGTATGAAAGTTATTTTCCGTCGCAGTATGGCCTGAAACAAAGCATCCGCGCCATTATGGCCAGTTTTAAACTGGACGTGCCTTTTGTTGATCCCGAACGCGATATCCGCTTGTTGGTACGCACTTTTACCGAGCAGTCCAGCCATGGCCGCCACCCGGTCCAACTGGTGCGTTTTGATATTCTAAAATCGCTGTTCTTCCGTAATAAAGCCGCCTACATAGTGGGCCGGGTGGTCACACCGGATGGTCAGCAGCCTTTTATTATTCCACTGCTGCATCAGGGCCATGATGGCATTTACGTAGACAGCCTGATCACCGACGCGCAGCAGATGAGTATTATTTTTGGCTTCTCACGCGCCTATTTTATGGTGGAGATGACGGTGCCTTCAGCCTTGGTGCATTTCTTACGTGAACTGCTGCCGCACAAAACGCTGGCAGAGCTGTATTCATCTGTGGGGTTGCATAAACAGGGCAAAACCGAGTTCTACCGCGAACTGTTGCAACATCTGACCAAGTCCAACGATCCCTTTGTGGCCGCGCCAGGTATTCGCGGTATGGTGATGATGGTGTTTACCCTGCCGTCTTTTCCTTATGTGTTTAAGGTGATCCGCGACCGTTTTGCCGAAACCAAACAATTTGACCGTGCCACCGTCAAAGCCCGTTATTTACTGGTGAAAAAACATGACAGAGTCGGCCGGATGGCCGACACCATGGAGTTCTCCGACGTGGCCCTGCCACTCAGCCGCTTTAGCCCGGAGCTGCTGCAGGAACTTAAGGACAGCATAGGCAGCTCGATGCGGATTGAAGATGGCCTGGTGATCATCCGCCATCTGTATATTGAACGGCGGATGATCCCGCTGAATATTTACCTGGAGCAGGCGAGCCCTGCATTGAAACGCCATGCGATGGACGATTATGGTCAGGCGCTGAAAGACATGATTGCCGCCAATATTTTCCCCGGCGACATGCTGCTGAAAAACTTTGGGGTAACCCGGCATGGCCGGGTGGTGTTTTACGACTTTGACGAAGTGCAGTACCTGCTGGATGTGAATTTCCGCACCATTCCGCACACGGACAATTACGACGATATGCTCAGCAACGACCCTTGGTATTCCGTGGCACCGGGGGATGTGTTTGTGGAGCAAATCACCACTTATGTCACAGCGCAGCCGGATATTCGCCAGATGTTGCTCGAGCAGCACCCGGAACTGGCCGACGCCCGCTACTGGCAACAGAAACAGCAGGCCATTCGTGACGGTGTGGTCGAAGACATTTTCCCTTACCCGCAGTCCCAACGTTTTTGTCAGCTGTACCCGGATGAATTCAAATAGCCAAGTGGAAGACGCTTGCGTACAATGCGCCGCCTGAACCGGAGCCTGTTGTGACCCATATTAATTCTGTGCTGGCGCTGCGTGCGCGTGAACTGCAAAAAACCACCCGGATCTTCCGCGCCCGCGGCAGCAAAGTCGTGCGCTGTGAACAGTGTTTATTGCCGGTGCCCGATTGTATCTGTGCGCTTAAACCTTCAGCCTCTGCCCGCTCGGCTTTTTTGTTTCTGATGTACACAGGCGAAGCTTATAAACCGAGCAATACGGGCCGGCTGATTGCCGACATAGCCGAGCGCAACTTTGCGTTTGTCTGGGACCGTACCCAGCCGGATCCAGCGCTGTTGGCGCTGCTCAAACAGCCCTGCTATCAGCCCATTATTGTGTTTCCGCAGCAATATGCCGCTCCAGAGCGCTGCATTTCAGCAGTGGATACCGGCGATAAAATTCCACTTTTTGTGATGCTGGACGGCACCTGGCGCGAAGCCAAAAAGATGTTCAGAAGCAGCCCTTATCTGGACGGCTTTCCGGTGCTGGGCATTCAGCCGGAGCAGGCGTCCAGTTATCAGCTGCGCGAAGCGGCCCATGAGCATCAGCTGTGCACAGCTGAAGTGGCGGTAGAGGTGTTAAAGCTGGCGGGCGATACCCTGGCCAGCCAGGACCTGGCGCTGTATTTTCAGCACTTTCGCCGCAACTATATAGCAGGTAAACCGCATTTAACCTTCGAATAAAACAGCTTTAACTGCGCCAGCAACCAGGCCGCATCATCTAACGGAAGGTCGTGCCCGGCAGCACTGTGCAGCTGCACTTCTGCACCCAGCCAGTTCGCCAACCGCTCACTGCACCGCCAGTCCACCAGCCGGTCGGCCTGGCTTACCAGCACTAACACCGGGCACTGGGGTTTAGCAATGGGCCTGAATCTCGCGGCCGCCCAAAGCTGACGCGCCGCATTGGCAGCGGATACCGGGTTTTCACGGGCTATCTGCACCCACTGTTGAATCACCTCAGGCTGCAATGGCTGGTTGCTGGTTAATTGCCAAATCAGCGCTTCCCGTTGTTCTGGCTGGCGACTGAGCATGCTGCGCAGCAAAGTAAAATACTGTGCCGGCCGCAGCCGTTGCCAAAACGGGCTCAGCGCACTGCTGCTGTTCATCAGCACCAAAGACGCCACCTGTGCTGGCGCGGCCACAGCCCAGTCCAGCGCCAGCATACCGCCCATCGAAATAGCACACAGATGCAACCGGGCGTGCCGGTGCTGTGGAAATTGCAGGACAAACTGCTGCTGCAACTGTTGGCGCATCTGCCCAATACTGAGTGGACTTGGCTGCTGGCAGAGTGCGCCACAGCCCGGTACATCCAGGGTCAGTACAGGTACATTCAGTTGCTGCGCCGCTTGCGAAGGAAAATTCAGCCAGTGACGCTTTTCGCGCACCAGTCCACGCACTAACAACACAACCTCAGCGGCCATACCAGAGCTCCAGCGCCTGCTGGCGATGCATACGCGGATACAGACTTTGCCGCCATTGTTGTTGCGACGCTGTGGCAGAGATCAGAAAATGCAGCAGGGTCAGATGGGTACGCAGCACCCGTTTCACCCGATGCGGTTTGACCGGATGAAACATGCCCAAGAGATCCAGCAGTTGCCAGGGATTTTTCCGCACCCAGTTCCACGAGCCCATTTCCAGCGTCAGGGGTAAAAACAAGGTGGAGCTTCGCAGCGATTCGTCATACAGCTGGTCCCATAAATCGCCATGACACAGGTAATGCTGGGACTGAGGCTCAAACTGATAGGGCTGATAAGGGTAGCTGTCAAACAGCAGCTGGCGCAGCCGGAATAACTCAGCCAGATGTGGCACAGGCTCGCGGCTTTTGGCGTAAGGAAACCACAGTCTGTCCATCACACCAAAACCCGAGTGGCAGTCCAGCACTAAACTGAAAGGCCCCTGAAACAGCTTTTCCCGCACCAGCCGCAGCAAAGCTTCAGTCTCAGCTTCCGGCTGCAACGGGTTGCCGCGGTACCAGGGCAGGCGGTTAGACAGCAGTTGCCCCCCCACCAGAAAGGCCGCTTTGCCTTCGCAGCGCACCTGACCATTGCGCATCAGGTCCACGCCATGGCCGTTGCTGCGGGTTTTCAGCGCCATGCCCACAGGATTGACCATAGGTAATAAATACAGATTCAACTGACTGAGTGTATCGGCTAAGGTGTGGTCCCAGTTCAACCGGGCCAGCAGGCTTTCCAGAAAAGCAATCAGCACCGCACTGCCAATACGCTCCAGACCATGCACACCGCCCACCAGCAATAAATTCGGTTTGGCCGGGTCATGCGCCCCTAACTCCACCAGATAACTGGGCAGGGTAAGACCGGCAAATTCAAATTCAGCCCAGCACTGGGCTGTCACCGCTGCGGGCGCCCTGTCCAGCAAGGCTTCCAGCCGGATCAGCTCCGGCAGTAAATGTCGTACCCGGGCTGAACGCACCCAGCTCTCCCCATCATGTTCTATCGGTGTTTTTCTTCAGCATAAAAGTAAAAAGCCCAAGTTAAAGTGAACTTTTCATGACAGCAGCAGACTATGAATAGCTGGAGTTTCAGCGACTTAGGCGGCATACTGAAAAAAATACGGAGGAGTCATCATGCGATTGTTAGTTCTGCTGCTGGTGTTGGCCCAAACAGGTTGTGCATACAGCCAGCGTGGCTCAGATGAATGGTGGTATGACAGAACTCAACGGGACACCAGAGCCCACTGCAACAGCCTGCCCGCTGAAGTGAAAGCTCAGTGCCTGCAGCAGGCTCAACAAAGTTATGAAGAGTTTAAAAAGCAGCAACAGCAGCACTGAGCCACACTGAGTTACAGTATCAGTTGGTAAGCGTCCACCCATTCGTTTTTATCCGGCACCAGCACTGGCGGTATCGGCAACATGCCGACTTTCTCCAGCAGCTTTTTCGACGCCAGATTTTGTGGCGACACAATGGCCTGCAGCTCTGTCAGCTGTAAAGTCCGTGCATGGGCCACAACAGCCTGTGCCGCTTCCAGCGCATAGCCCTGACCGGTAAACTGCGGAAAATAGGCGTAGCCTAAGTCCGGCACCGGCAGAAAATCACGTTGGATCAGGCCACAAAGCCCAATCGCAGTGCCGTCCTGCAACACCACTTTGTACATACCAAAACCAAATTTCGGGTAGCTGGCCAAAGCCCCCTGCTCCAGGTTGCTGCGGGCATCCGCCAAGGTGCGAACGCCCTTGTCGCCAATGTATTGCAAAAAACTTGGCTCGTTATACAAGGCCAGGGCAAAAGCGGCATCATCCAGCGTCAGAGGCCGAATGATTAAACGTTCCGTGGTTAACATCAATTTCTCCATCACCGAAATATGCGGCTGCCAGTTCCGCATACTCTAATCCAGTGCATAGAAAAACCGGAGCCTGAGCTCCGGTTTTTTTGTTATTGCTCAGACTGAGCCTGTTGCGTTTTCGCTTTTTCTTCCCAGAAAGTGGCATTTTTAATGCCCAACTTCACAGGGTCAAAACGAATAGGGCCACCGGCCTGTTTTTGCGCTTCGTAATCACGCAGGCAACGAATGGTCGGCTTGTGCATAAAGAAAATCAGCAAAATACCCAGCACGTTAATCCAGGCCATCAAGCCCACACCAATGTCCCCAATGGTCCAGATGTAGCCTGCACTGTTCACCGCACCATAAGCCACCATAAACATCAGTGCCAGTTTAAACAGCACCAGCGGCAGCTTGTTACCAAACACCGAGTTTAAGTAAGCCACATTGGTTTCGGTGATGTAGTAATAGGCCAGAATGGTGGTAAAGGCGAAGAAGAACAGCGCCAGGCCAACAAACACTGAGCCGAAGTCGCCAAACACCTGCAGCAGCGCCAGTTGGGTAAAGGCCGGTGAGCTGATCTCCGTATTCGCCGCCACATTCTGCACTATCAGGCTGCCGTCTGTTAAGGTGCCAGCCACATTGTATTGCTGAGTGATCAGGATCATCAGCGCCGTGGCAGTACAGACAAACAGGGTGTCCACATAGACAGAAAATGCCTGCACCAGGCCTTGTTGCGCCGGGTGATCGACTTCAGCTGCCGCAGCGGCATGAGGGCCAGTGCCCTGACCCGCTTCGTTGGAATAAATACCACGTTTCACCCCCCAGCCAATAGCAGCACCTAAACCGGCCTGAGCGGTGAACGCGTCACTGATGATCAGGCTGAATACGCCGGGTAATTTATCCAGATTCAGAAACACCACCACCAGCGCCATAATGATGTAACCCAGCGCCATAAATGGCACCACGACTTGGGTGAAGTTGGCGATACGGCGAATACCACCAAAAATAATAAAACCCAGGATCATCAGGATCACCGCCAGCGTGATCAGTTTATTGGTGCCAACCAGGCCAAAAGCCGTATCGACCATAGCACCGTCACCGAAGATCCGAACCGCCGCATCACCGACCGCATTGGCCTGCACGCCAGGTAAAAACAAGCCACAACCAATAATGGCGGACACGGCAAACAACACACCCAAAGGCTTCCAGCCCAGGCAACGTTCAAAGTAATAGGCCGGGCCACCACGGTACTGGCCGTTTTGTTCCACTTTGTACAGCTGGCCTAAAGTCGACTCGACATAAGCCGTACTGGCGCCCAAAAAGGCCACCACCCACATCCAGAACACAGCGCCGGGGCCACCAAAGCCTATGGCCGCAGCCACACCGGCAATGTTACCTACCCCAACCCGGCCCGATAACGAAACGGCTAAAGCCTGAAAAGACGATATGCCTTTGTCTGAACTGGAATTATTCAGCAGAAGTTTCAGCATTTCTTTGAAATGACGCAGCTGCGCAAAGCGGGTCATTACAGAGAAAAACAAGCCTGCCCCAAGGCAAAGGTAAATCAGGGCTGGGCTCCAGATAACGCCATTAATGGCATTGACTAACTCATTCATTTACATGTTCCCCACGGCATTAAATGGCAATACAACTTGTCTATACCTGTCGTACTTGAAGCTGCGGCTTTGTTGGCTGCACCATCTCGCCCCAGTCACATAGCTTTACTATGCTCCCGGGGTCTCACTGGCTTGCCGCCTCCCCGCAACTGCAAGTTACTTGGGTAAATCTGCCTTTGTTTTTGGATAAAACAACGGCCGGAATCGCTGCCCGGCCGTTATGCCCTAACAAGATACCGCAAGCACGCCGCTACGCCTATTGTTATTTGTGAGTCCGGCACCTCTGGTCCCATCTTTGCCTCCTGTGGTGTTGTGCCGCCATCGCTTTTCAAAAGCGCTTGGTTATACTGCTTCTGACCTATTGATGCAGGACTTTGCAGTGCTTACCATGCCCACTTCCGCCGTTATGCGTTATCACAGTTGGTTCTGGCTGCTGATCTTTGTGATTAGCCTGTTCAGCTGGGGCCTGGATTATCTGATCTGGCAAAAAAAGGAAAGCCTGCTGTATCTGGGGCTGGCCTTTATCAGCGACGCTGGCGCCTTTGTATTAACTGGTGCCGTGTTGCTGTGGTCACAGCAGCAAATTCAGCAGAAGCATTTTTCCGTCTGGCAATTTGTGCTGGCCGCAGTGGCCGCCACGCTGATCTATATTCCGCTCGACAATGTACTGTGGCTGCTGCCGATGAAAAGTGAAACTTTCGATTTGCGCCTGCTGCTGAGTAACCTTGACAGCAGCACTCTGGCTTTTTTTGTCTGGACCAGCCTGTACCTGGCTTATGTGCTGCACCAGCAACGCAATTTCCGGCTGCAGGAATCCAGCCGCCTCAGCCAGAAAATTCAGCAGCTGGAACTGCAGGCACTGCGCCACCAGCTGAACCCCCACTTTACCTTTAATGCGCTGAATTCGGTTTGCGCGCTGATTGAGGCCGAACGTTACGACGATGCCGAACTGATGTCGGAACAGCTGGCGTCTTTTTTACGTTATTCACTGAGCCATTCGCCGGAGCAACTGGTGCAGCTGGCCGACGAGCTGGCAGCCATTAATGCCTATTTATCGCTGCAGAAAACCCGTTTTGGCAATAAACTCCGGGTAGACTGGCAAATTGAACCAGCGGCCACTGCCCAGTTGATCCCTCCACTGCTGCTGCAGCCTTTGGTGGAAAACGCCATTAAATACGCCGTCGCCAGCCGTCAGCAAGGCGCCACCATCACCATCAGCGGCGAATGCAAAAACAACGAACTCTGGCTGAAAATACAGGACGACGGCCCCGGTGAAGCCGCCACTGCGCTGGCCGGTCAAAGTGCCGGTGTCGGCCTGAGCAACATCCGCAACAGGTTAAAACAGCACTTCGGCCAGACCGCCCGTCTGATGGTGGACGCGGGTCAGCAGGGCTTTGCTGTACTGATCCAGTTGCCGTTGCAGCGGAGTGCCCTATGAGCGCTGTTCAGCCGTCCCTGGGCCGTTTTTGGTACTGGCACCTGCTGTACTGGCTCTGTTATCTGCTGGTCAAATTTATCCATCTGGCGGTGTTGGTGCCGCTGGATGGCCGCGCTGTATTTCCGTACCTGATGATTTACCTGCTGCTGAGCAGTATTGCTTTTGTGGTCACAGGCCTGCTCGGACAACGTGAGCTGCGCGCATCTCATAACCTGAGGCAGCAGGCTGTCATTTTACTGCGTTGGCTGATCCCGCTCTGGATGGCGTTGGTGCCACTGCGTCAGTACCTGATGATGAACTACGCCATGCTGAACTATGAAAACAACATCAGCCCGCTGCATTATTTATTGGCCTTTAATCTGGTGCTGATGCCCATAGCCGGCTGGGGCGCGCTTTTTATGGTGTACAAAGCCAATGTGCTGGACCGGCTTGAATTTGGCCACCAGCAGGAGCTGGCACGGCAAGCCCGGATGACCCGGTTGAAAGTGCTGCGCTACCAGGTAAACCCACATTTTATGTTTAACACCCTTAATGCGCTGAACTCCTTGATAGTGCAGCACAAAGGCCTGGACGCCGAAAACCTGATCCTGCAGCTGTCAGCCTTTTTACGCCACTCGCTGAAAAACCATACTGAACACCTGATCCCACTCAAAGAAGAACTGGACGCGCTGGCGGCTTATCTGGCCATTCAGCAGGTGCGTTTTGGCGATCGGCTGACCCTGTGCTGGCAATTGGATGACAAAGCACTGAACTACAAAATACCGCCGCTACTGCTACAGCCCCTGGCGGAAAACGCCATTAAATATGCAGTGTCCGAAATGAAAGGCGAAGCTCAAATTCGCATTACAGTCAGCCTGACCGACCATTTTATCAAGCTGTCTTTGTCGGATAACGGTCCGGGCGCGGAACTGGCGGCCGGCTGGCCGCGTCAGGCCAGCAGCGGCAGTTTACAAAACCTGGCTGAACGGTTAAGCCTGCTGTTTGGCGCTAAAGCCAGCCTGGCCTTTCATCAGCAGGCACAGCTTTTTACCGGTGAAATCTCGTTACCTCTGGAGTCTCTGGATGCAATTGATTAGAACCCTTATTGCTGACGACGAACCTTTAGCTGTCAGCAACCTGAAAGCCAAACTGGCGGCTTACCCAAATATAGTGGTGGAACAAAGTTTTGATAACGGCGACGACACCCTGGCCTATTTGCAGCAGCATCAGCTGGATTTAGTCTTTCTGGATATTCAGATGCCAGGCTTAAAAGGCATTGAAGTGCTGAAGCAACTGTCCAAGTCGTCCGCTATGGCGGCACCACTGATTATTCTGGTGACCGCTTACGACAACTATGCGTTTTCTGCGTATGAGCATTTTGCTTTTGATTACCTGTTAAAACCCGTGTCACGCCAGCGCCTGGCGCAGACGTTACTCGATGCCAAAACCGCACTGGATAAACAGCAACAACTGGTGCCTGCCCCTGTGGCGCAAAAGCTGACCTTTAAAACCGGCGCCTCTACCTTATTGCTGGACGATGTGGATGTGCTGATGATTGAAGCTGCCGGCAACTACATGTGTATTCACACCTTAAGCGAGAACCTGATTATCCGTGAAACCATGAAAGACTTATTGCAGCGGCTGCCGCCGCAGTTTGTGCAGGTGCACCGCTCCTCCATCGTCAACCTGCACCATGTGCACAAAGTGCAGCCACATAACAACGACTACCAGCTGCAACTGTCCAACGGCAAACAGGTGGTAGCGTCGAGGCGCTTTAAAGCCGACTGGTCGCCTAAATTGCAGCAGCTCTAACTTACACCGACCAATCTTCCAGCCGAAGATCTGGCACTCGTGCAAATTCTCTGATGTTGTTGGTGACCAGCACAGAACCTACCGCAATAGCATGGCCAGCAATTGCGGTGTCATTGCCACCGATAGGCGTGCCAGCATCCGCCAGATATTGCTTGATAGCCGCACTCGCCTCTACTGCAAGCTTATCCCAAGGCAACACAGCATCAATCCTGGCCATAAACTGATCAACAATTTGGTTATGTTTTGGCGATGCTTTTTTGCCTATAGCCCCAAAGCGTAATTCAGCATAGGTAATTGCCGAAATAACCAGCCTGTCTTTATTTTCCACATGACCTTGCAATACCTTCAGCAGAGTTTCTGGGCGCTCGCGCATGATAAAAGAGCAGATATTGGTATCAAGCATATAGGTTTGTTTCAAAGCACAACCCGCCCTTCCTGAATAACATCAGTACGCTCCGCCATAAAGTCAGCATCAGCGAGCGGTGCATCAGCGAAGCTGGTCCAACTTGGACGGACAGGACGCAGTATTAACACATCACCTTCGCGGCTGATTTCTACTTCAGAGACGCCTTCAAATTCCAGCTCTTTAGGGATCCGGACCGCCTGGTTGCGGCCATTGATAAATAGTGACGCTGTTTTCATAAACACCTCAGCATATACTTGATATATGCCAGCATAGTTCAGCCAAATCATATGTCAAGCATATAGCAAATTAAAGCCAGGCTGAGACAGCATTTACTGTATAAATCCTGACAAAATTATTGCCCAATGTTGCTAAATATTTCGGCGCCCCCTGCTGTCACAGCTGGCTTCCCAGTGGCCCCATTTGAGCAGAAAACCAACAAAAGCTCCGCCAGAATTCAGGTATGGCGCGGTGCCATAGCGGAGGATACCCCAATGAAAGTTTTAGCTTCTATCGCCATTCTGGCTGCAGTAATCTCTGGCTCAACCCAAGCCAGCGATACCCCATACATCATGGACCCAAGCATTGAGCAGTTACTGGTAAAGGTCTGCACACAAAGCCAGGATGATGACAAATTTGGCTTAAATAAAACCCTGAAAGCCAACCGGCTGAGCAAACAGAATGCCGTGGATAAAGTGGTTTGTAATGGCCAGCCTTTAGTCACATTCGCCCGTAACTATGAAGCGCACAAAGTGGTGAAAATGCTGGAACGTTACGAGCTACGTGGCAAAGGCAAAGTGTCTATTTCTGATGTCGTAGCAGCGCCGAATTAATAGCCACTGCCCAGACCCTATTCTGTAAATGCCAGTCAGTTCAGCTGACTGGCATTTTCTTTTCGCTTAAGTGCAGGCCGGTGTTCAGCCCTGCACATAAGCAACATAGTCCGTCACTCCGGGGTCGAGCCCCAGCTGGTACATCAGGGTAGTCACCTGCCCTCTGTGATGGGTCTGATGATTGAACATATGGGCAGTAGCCACCCACACTGGATGCTCACGTAGCTGGCCCTTTGAATTGCTGTAACGCATGCTCTGCCCAAGCAACTCATCCGTTAACTCCCAGGCCCAGTCGGTAATCACCTGGTCTGTCGCCTGCCGTTCACGAAACAAGGTGCTGAAATCGCTACATAATTCCAGCCGCAATGAGTCAAATTCATACACCAGGTCTGCCGAGCTCAGCGCCCTGATGCCGGGCAGTGCTTTGGCAAAGCGACCCAGCCAGATCCGGTCGGCCAGCAAAATATGGTTCAAGGTACTGTGGATGGAGCCAAAAAAAGCTCCCAGGTCCCGCTTGCGATCATGGTCACTCAGCCCCGCCAGCTGGTTAAACAGCGACAGGTTAAACTCGCGGTTATAGCGGGCAAAACCACAAAGCTGATCTCTATGTGCTCCCATTGGATCTCCTTAACGCAGATGAACTGAGCGCGCCTGCGCGCGAACCTGTGCGTCTTCAAGGCCGAACGGAAGACCCCGAATAACGCGTATTGTCTGCTGTTTGTCAGCATGAAGGCACGAAGCTACCGCTCCTCTCGCATAACATAGAAAACGACAGCCTTGTGCTTATCCTTACAATAAAAATTGTGACAGGCTGGCACCACAAGCTCCCCAAATACCGGATCTGGCAGCTCTGGAGCAAGGCCCCCCGATTTAGCCAGTTGATTCGCTGCAATCGCAAGCAGACAAAATCGGGGCTGGCATTTTCTTTGTTGTTCTAAAGTAAAACCTTGCCCGCCCAGCAGATACCATAATCTGGTATTTATTGGTATTAACAGAGGCAAGCTGATGGCCAAGAATACAAGTATCATACTGGGTGAACACTTTGAAGGCTTTATTGCCAGCCAGCTCCAAAGCGGCAGGTACGGCTCTGCCAGCGAAGTCATTCGCTCCGCACTGCGTTTACTGGAAAACCAGGAAACCAAATTAGCTGCACTGCGCCAACAGCTGGTGGAAGGTGAACAAAGCGGTGACGCTGATTATGATCTGGCGAGCTTTATGGCTGAGCTCGACGCTGAAAACAACCAATGAGGCCATTTACCCTTGCCGCAACAACGGATTTACGGGACATTGCATTATTCACCCAAAACCGTTGGGGCCGGGAGCAACATAACCCTTATTTACAGCAATTCGATGACGCATTTTGGCTTTTGGCTGACAACCCAGCTCTTGGTCAGCCATGCAACGAAATCCGCCAAGGCTACCGAAAATTCCCTCAGGGCAGCCACCTGATTTTTTACCAACAAAGCGCGCAGCAACAGATCCGAATCATCCACATTCTGCATAAAAGTATGGATGTTTATCCGATAGTGGGTGGGTAGTAGCATGAGCCACCGTGTTTACGCGGTAGCTCCACTCACTCGTCAGTGCTTTAAGCCCTTAAGGCGCAAGATTCAACTAATGGACTTATTTGTCCGCTATTGCTCTTTTGTACTGGTAGTTGAATGCGTTTGCGGACTCATCAACCAAAACCAATTTTCCATCTGCTCGAAGCTTCTGCAGAGCTTTTTTAACCTTATTGATGTCGTCTTCGCCACTCAACTGGCGAGCCATCTTGTTTGTTATGACTGAATCTGGATTTTCCTCCAGATAGTTCATGACTACATCTTCGATAGATGCCAACCTTTGATGCCGAATAACTACAACAAAATTGTTACCACGTTCTTCGAAAATCGGGTCAACAAGACCGGCCTTCTTTAATTCATTCTTGACTGTGTCAAGCCCTTCACCAATATCATGATTGAGGGGATTCGGGAGATTATGAAGCATCCTAACCAAATTAGGATTCCGAGAGAATCGCTCATCGTATAGGTTATTCAGATCAACATACCCTGGTAGACGACCCGGACTCAGGATCTCAACCCGATTGTCAAACACTCGAACATGAACATCGTCGTTCAGGCTATAGTCCCTATGTATAACGGCATTAACGAGAACCTCCTTTAACGCTTCTGCGGGGTAGCTTAGTTTAACTAGATTATCACCCTCATAGAATGAAGCCCCATCGACGAGTTCCTGAACTTTTGCGATAGTCTTTCTAATTAATGTCTCGATTGGACCGTTAATCGTTGCTGGCATCTCAGCAAGATGTTCTCGCTTGTATTCCGATTCAGTTGTTCGAAGCCTGTAAACTTTTACTGCGCACCGGGTATCTATAGATGCCTGAGGCTCTTCATCGAAAAGTAAAACGCACCCGACATTTACTTTTTGTTCACCGTTTTGCTCAGAGAGCAATCTTTGCTTATTTAGGAATCTACGCGCATCAAGAGCTGTGCCAACGCGTCGCATATAATCATTGAGAATCGGCGATTCGACGATCTCACCAATGTCAACGGACGATACTGCCACTCGTTCATAGGGAGCGGATCCCTTTGAATAACTTAGCGCGGTGACACGTTCACCCTTAATTTTAACCTTTCCGGCATTCAGTCTAATAAAGCAATCACTAGAAGCCGTGTAATGTACTTTTGGACTTTTCGGGATGGACAAGTGCAGAATATAACCGCCAACTGAAGGTGATATAAATTCAACCGCAACATTTTCAACGGCGGGAATTGTCTGCTCCAAAAGGACAGCCAGAACATCATTGGCATCCTCCTTCGCCACAAAGGGCACTAGTCGCTCTCCTTCGCATTTTTTGTCTTCAATTCCTATATACAGATCACCGCCATCGGCATTAGCAAAGGCTACGAAGGATTCTTGTAGCTTGGACGGCGCAATTCGCTTGCTCTTCACATCAAAGAAGTGATCTTCGTCAGAACTAAGGATCTTCGTAAGTTCACTGTCAGAGAGAATTCTTTCTTCAATCATCTATATCGCTCATATAATTAAATTTTGTGGCATAACAGCTCTATAAGATTCACGACGCACGCTTTAAATCGTGCGTCATCCCTTCTTTCCTAATTTTTTTCATTAATTGAAGCCGTTAACTCACCGAATCTCAGTAATTTAAAGCAGCGAGTCCCGAACACTGGCACGAAAAATTAGGTTATAACCCGAATAAAAGGCTTAAACAACCAGCTGACACTGAGACGACACAGTTTAATTTCGGTCAGACAAAGCAGCTCGCTTTTGGCGTAAGCCCAGCCGCCAGCAAAACAGACGCGGGTAACTGCGTAGTGAGCGATATAAAAGTGAGCGCGCCAGAAGCGAACGGGCGAACGCAGTAGTTACCTGTGGCTGGGTTGCCTGCCACTGAACTCAGGCCATCGCCGGTGATTGCTCCTGCATTGCTGGTGTACCATACATCCTGTATATCGCCGAAAAATGTTCCATGCCATTTCGGCGTACCGTGCATCCTGTACATAAAAAAAAGGGCAGCCGAAGCTGCCCAAACTGTCAGTGTTTACCGACCACGTTATCAACGCTGTGGATGCCCAGTCCGCTTAGAACTGGTTCATCGTATTGTCTTTACCTGCCGCTTTTAAGGCGGCGTCGCCCGAGAAGTACTCTTTATGGTCATCACCCATATCCGAGCCGGACATATTCTGGTGTTTTACGCAGGCAATGCCCTGGCGGATTTCCTTGCGCTGCACCCCTTCCACATACCCCAGCATACCCGCAGCGCCGAAGTACTCTTTGGCCAGATTGTCCGTCGACAAAGCCGCCGTGTGGTAAGTTGGCAAAGTGATCAGGTGGTGGAAAATCCCCGCCTCCCGCGCCGCATCGGCCTGGAAAGTGCGGATGCGGTTATCCGCTTCCAACCCAAGTTCAGTGCCATCGTAATCCACCGCCATCAGCTTGGCACGGTCGTACGCCGACACATCTTTGCCTTCAGCCTGCCAGGCGTCGAACACCTGCTGACGGAAGTTTAAGGTCCAGTTAAAAGACGGGCTGTTGTTGTACACCAGCTTGGCGTTGGGCACCGCCTCGCGAATGCGGTTCACCATGTCGGCAATCTGGCCAATATGGGGTTTTTCGGTTTCAATCCACAATAAGTCAGCACCGTTTTGCAACGAGGTGATGCAGTCCAGCACCACCCGGTCCACCCCGGAGCCTGCTTTAAACTGGAACAAACCGCTGGCCAGACGCTTGGGTTTTAACAGCTTGCCATTGGCTTTGACTACCACATCGCCGTTCTGAATATCGTCCGCGCTTTGAATGTAATCGCCGTCCAGGAAACTGTTGTACTTGTCGCCCAAATCGCCCGGCGTTTTGGTCACCGCAATTTGTTTAGTCAGGCCAGCGCCTAAAGAGTCGGTACGGGCGACGATAATGCCGTTTTCAATGCCCAGCTCCAGGAAGGCGTAACGCACCGCGTTAATTTTGGCCAGAAAGTCGGCATGCGGCACCGTCACTTTACCGTCCTGGTGACCACATTGTTTTTCGTCCGACACCTGGTTTTCAATCTGAATGGCACAGGCACCGGCTTCAATCATTTTTTTCGCCAGCAGGTAAGTGGCTTCTTCGTTGCCAAAACCGGCGTCGATGTCGGCAATAATAGGCACCACATGGGTTTCAAAGTTGTCGATTTTGGCTAAAGTCGCTGTCACTTTCGCCTGGTCGTCGGCGGCACGGGCTGCGTCCAGCTCACGAAACAGGCCACCCAACTCGCGGGCATCGGCCTGCTTTAAGAAAGTGTATAACTCTTCAATCAAGGCCGGCACGGCAGTTTTTTCATGCATGGACTGGTCTGGCAAGGGGCCAAAGTCAGAGCGCAGCGCGGCAATCATCCAACCCGACAAATACAGGTATTTGCGTTTGGTGCTGCCGAAATGTTTTTTAATGGCGATCAGTTTTTGCTGGCCAATAAAGCCATGCCAGCAGCCTAACGACTGAGTGTACTGGCTGCTGTCGGCGTCATAAGCTGCCATGTCCGCACGCATCAGGTCGGCGGTGTACTGCGCAATCTCCAGCCCGGTTTTAAAACGGTTCTGCAGCTGCATGCGCACTGCGTATTCAGCACTAATCGCATTCCAGCCTGAACCCTGCCCTTTTACGCTCTGTTCCAGTTGTGCCACTGCATCTAAATAAGCTGACATCTTTATCCCCTGTGATTGCTGTTCTGTGGTTACAGCGAAAGTGCTGTTGTTGCAATTCACTATAGGTTTCAGTTTTAGAATTCATGTAGTTGATTTTTATGATTCCCATCATTCATTATGTGAATATAGCCAGCCTGAGGAGCGGATCATGAATATCAGCAAAATTGACCTGAACTTATTGGTGTATCTGGACGTGTTGCTGCGGGAGAAAAACGTCACCCGCGCCGCCAACCAGCTGAATATCACTCAGCCTGCCATGAGCAATGGCTTAAAGCGGCTGCGTGACTTATTAAACGACCCTATTCTGGTGCGCACCTCAGACGGCATGGTGCCGACTGAACGCGCCAAAGAGCTGGCGCCTGTGGTACGGGGCATTTTGTTAACGCTGGAAGAAACCTTACAACCCAACAAAGAATTTGAGCCCGACCACAGCCACAGGGTGTTCCGCATTATGGCCAGCGATTACGCGGCTTCCACCCTGATCCCGGCGCTGCTGAAAAAGCTGCGGGCCTTAGCCCCTTCCACCTCACTGGACATTATGACGCCGTCGGACGTGACCTTTCACGACGTGGAAAACGGCAAAGTGGATATGGCGATTAACCGCTTTGACCAACTGCCACAGTCCTTCCACCAGAAGACCATCTGGCGCGACAGCTTTGCCTGCCTGGTCAATAAACAAAACCCTATTGTCAGCCACTTTAACCTCGACAGTTATTTAAAAGGCCAGCATATCTGGGTCAGTAAAACAGGTTTTGGCGTGGGCGTGGGCATGGACCCGGCTGATGTGCAGAAATTGGGTTGGGTGGACGAAGCGCTGGCCAAGTTTGGCAAACAGCGCAATATCAGCGTCTTTACCCGCAACTACCATGTGGCGATGCATCTGGCGGTAGAAACGGACCTGATCGCCACCCTGCCGCTGCGTGCTGCACTGTTGTATCAGAACGACAGTACCATGCAGGTGCTGGACCCGCCTTTCCCTATTCCGTCGATTGAGCTGAAGATGATCTGGAGCCCCTTGTTGCACCAGGACGCCAGCCATATCTGGCTGCGCCGCTTAATTGGTGAAGTGGCCGAGGAGCTGTAACATCGCTGGGGGCCAGGGGTTGAATGTCGCGGGCGGGGTTTACCCCGCCCGCACCTATTACAGAAGCTCGTAGGCGGGTAAGGTCAGGAAGTCCACCAGCTCGTCGGCTGTGGTAATTTGCAGCAGCAACTGCTGTGCTTTGGCAAAATTCTGCGCCTGCCACTGCTCTTCACCCACTTCAGTGCGCACCACCTCTGACTCCTGCTGCAGCATCTGGGCAAACAAATCTTTAGTCACCAGTTGGCCGTTGCTTAAGGTTTTGCCGTGTTTAATCCATTGCCAGATGGAGGTGCGGCAAATCTCCGCGGTGGCCGCGTCTTCCATCAGGCCATAAATTGGCACACAGCCTTTGCCACTCACCCAGGCCGCAATGTACTGCAAAGCCACCCGGATGTTGGTGCGCATGCCGGCTTCGGTACGCTCACCGCTTGATGGCGCCAGCAAATCAGCCGCCGTCACAGGGGCGTCCTCGCTGCGGCTCACATCCAGCTGGTTCAGTTTGCCGTCGGTCAGGTAGCGGTTAAACACCGCATTGGCCGTGGCCGCCAGGCCAGGGTGAGCCACCCAGGTGCCGTCGTGGCCGTTGCTGGCTTCACGCTCTTTGTCGGCTGTTACTTTGGCCAGAATGGCTTCGTTAGCAGCAGGATCTTTGGCCGGAATAAAGGCCGCCATGCCCCCCATCGCCAGCGCGCCGCGCTTGTGACAGGTTTTGATCAGCAGCCTTGAGTAGGCGGACAAAAACGGCTGGTCCATGGTCACTACCTGACGGTCTGGCAACACCCGGTCGGCATGGTTCTTTAAGGTTTTGATATAACTGAAGATATAATCCCAGCGGCCGCAGTTCAGCGCGACAATATGCTCACGCAGTGCATGCAGAATTTCATCCATTTCAAACACAGCGGGCAGGGTTTCAATCAGCACAGTAGCGCGGATGGTGCCCACCGGCTGGTTGAACTTCGCCTGGGTAAAACGGAACACGCTGTCCCACCAGGCCGCTTCCTTATGGCTTTGCAGCTTCGGCAGGTAATAATACACACCTGAGCCATTGGCTAAGCGGGTCTGGTAGTTATGCAGGAAATACAGGGCGAAATCGACCAGCGAACCAGGCACCTGCTCACCGTCCACCAGCAGGTGTTTTTCCCACAAGTGCAGGCCACGTACCCGGGCAATCAACAAGGCCGGGTTGTCCCGCAGCGCATATTGTTTGCCGGATTGCGGGTCGCTGTAACTGATAGTACCCAGGTTGGCGTCGCGCAGGTTGATCTGGCCTTCAATGACCCCAGCCCAGCTTGGGGCCTGCGAGTCTTCAAAATCCGCCATAAAGACTTTTACATCGGCATTTAAGGCGTTAATGATCATCTTGCGGTCGACCGGGCCGGTAATTTCCACCCGTCTGTCCTGCAAATCAGCCGGAATAGCGGCCACTGACCAGTCGCCCTCACGGATACTGGCGGTTTCCGGCAAAAAGTCTGGCAGCGCACCAGCATCAAATTGCTGCTGCCGGCTTTGGCGAGCCGCCAGCAGAGCTTTCAGTTGTGGCCGGAACTCACGGGTCAGCTCCACCAGGAATTGTTGCGCCTCTGGGGTCAATATCTGCTCGAAGCCGCTGTGCATAGCACCACGAATAGTTAAAGCTGAAATGGTGGTCATCTGTTGATCCTTGCCTTTCTCTTTGTAGGGTGAGCTTCACTATAAGTGAGCAAGCCTATTTCAGCCATTAATAGCAGCAATGCCAGACATTCACCTTGTTTATATAATTTAGAGCAAAAACACTAATTCATTGGCACAGCCCCTGCATACCCCCCTGTATCAGACACAAAGCTGCGTCTGTTCAGTCAAATTTTTGTCGGAGGTCATTATGGAATTGGTTTTATTGTTACTGGTGGTATTGGTGGTCGCCGCTGCGCTGTTGGCAAGCCGCTTTATGCAGCAGGGCAACCCCTTTCCGGTCAGCAGAAAAGCCACCTTATTTACTCAGGTCGAACGCAACTTCTTAGTGTTGCTGGAGCAGGCTGTAAATGGCGAATACAAAATTATGAACAGAGTCAAAATGCTGGACCTGCTCGATTTCAAACAAAACACCGACAGCAAATCACGCCGGGCGGCCATGCTGAAAATGAATGCCAAGTACCTGGACTTTGTGTTGTGCGATCCAAAAGACATGACCATTGTCGCGGTGATTGACCTGGTAAATAACAACAGCAAGGATGGCCACAAAGCGGCGCCAGACTGGTTTGTCAGCGGGGCTCTGGAAGCGGCGGGTTTACCTTATATCCGCATGAAAGTCCGCACCGATTACACAGTGGCTGATATTCAGGCCGGGCTGGCCGCCAAAATTGGCAAGAACCTGCCAAAACCAGACCCGCTGCTCAAAGGCCATATGAAAAAAGGCCCAACCCGTCCGGTGCGCCCTTTAACTCCGGTGTTGTCGCCGAACCAGATCAAAGCGCAGTCGACTGCACTTATTCATTGATCATCAGTCTGTGACCGAAAAAGCCACCTGCAGGTGGCTTTTTTATTGATTGGTATCACCCTCTGCACACCCTAAATAAAAATTACAAATTTTTACTTTAGCTGCAGAGCTGGCTGCCGATAGAGTTAAAGGATAAATGGCATGGGAGTAAACATGACAACATCCATAAGCGGAGCCCCTGGTTTAAGCGAAGGCTATGAAGTTCTGAGCGCCAGTCTGGCCAAAAAACAGCAAGTGGCAGAAGGCCGTGCGGCCCTTGAGCTCTTGCAAAGCGCAGCCATGCCTGTGGCACAGCTGCAAAGCCCATCTCCCGTGGGCAACCTGGGTCAGAATATTGACATCAGAGTGTAGGCTTTTGTCTGCAACCCAAGGGCTGACATTGTCAGCCCTTTTCTTTTGGTGACATTCACAGACTCTGCTGCTTTAGCCGTTTTGCGCAGCCAGCCATTGTTGCCGGTCCGGCAAGGCGGCAAAAGCACCATAAGACATACAGGTGAATGAGCCCGCCTTGATTGCGCCTTGCACCAGTTGCTGCTGCCAACTCAGGGATTGCAAAGCACTGTCGAGCGATTGGCCTTGCTCAATCCTATGTGCCAGCTGATACAACCAGGCCCCGACAAAGGCATCACCGGCTGCTGTGCTGTCTTTCACCTGCACAGCTGTTACCTGCTGCACAAAGTGCCCGGCTCTGCTGTAGCTGCCCACTTCGGCGGCCCCTGCCGTCACCAGTACCCAACGGGCCTGGCCAGCCAGTAACTGCCTAATCCAGTCGGTATCCGTCTGCTCATCCGCCAGATAACGCAGCTCATCTTCGCCCAGCTTGACCAGATCGGCCTGTTGCACCAACTGGCGCACCAAAACACGATCAGCCTGACCGCAAGCCCACAGATTATGCCGCAGGTTGGCATCCACAGAAATCAGCCAGCCATGTTGCCTGGCCTGTTGGATCAGGCTGAAACTGGTGGCCGCTATGTCAGGCATGGTGAGGCTGTTCGAGCACAGATGCAAAATGCCGGGCTGCTGCCAGAATGCCGCAGGGCAATGCTCAGCCCGATACAATAAATCTGCCGACGGTGGCCGGTAAAACGAAAAACTGCGGTCGCCGTCCTGATTTAACGCCACAAAAGCCAACGCCGTTTTGGCGTCGCTGGTAAAGCGGACCAGCTCACAGTTCACGCCGTAGCTGACTAATTGCTGATGCAAAAAATCACCAAATAGATCCTGCCCCAACATGCCGAGAAAATGGCTTTGACCACCCAGCCGGGCCACCGCCACAGCCACATTGGCAGGGGCACCACCGGCATAACGGCGGAACAGATCAGGCTGAGCCGGGTCTTGCAGAAAGTCGATTAATGCTTCGCCAAAACAACAGACAGGGACAGTCGGCATCAGATGCACCTCGAATTGAATAACCTTAACTTAATCGTTTAAGTCAGATTAGTCTTTTCTACCTACTCAGTAAATTCCCTGCAGAAAATTTTTTTGCTTTGGGCTGGAGAAAACCTTGCAAAAACGTTTCAGATCACGTTTTATTAGCAGCACTATTCGTGCTCAACCCGGATCTTCCCATGCAGGCCACCACAGATCAGCTACTTAGTCAGCCAGGCTTATTACAGCTGGAATGTCAGAGGCTACTAAAACGTTTCAGCCAAACCCTGAGACCTCTGGCAAAACAACAATGGCCCGCGCTGCAATCCCGGCTGAATGAGCAGCTGCCGGTATTACTCAGGCTGTACCTGCAGTTATATGCTGAACGTTATGACTGTTACTTCCATCTGGAGCAATTGCTGAAAAGCCTGGCGAAAAGCAGCGCCAGCCGCCCGGACTACCTGTGTCAGCTGGACGAACAGCCACAGGACTGGCATAAACAAAGCAACCAGTTGGGCGCTGCCTGTTACGTTGATTTATTTGCCAGCGATTTTGAAGGGCTGAAACAGCGTATCCCTTATTTAAAACAAACAGGCATCAATTACCTGCACCTGATGCCCTTGTTTAAAGCGCCGGAACCCAACAGTGACGGCGGTTATGCAGTGTCCGACTACCGCACGACCATGCCAGCGCTGGGCAGTATGCAGCAACTGGCCGAGCTGATGGCCGAGCTGCACCAGCAGGGCATCCGTCCTGTGCTGGATTTTGTGTTTAACCACACGTCCGACGAACATAGCTGGGCGCTAAAAGCCCAAAAAGGTGACCCTGAGTACCGCGATTTTTATTTTTTCCTGACCGAAGCCGAGCGCGACCGCTATGCGCCTCACCTGCGCGAAATATTCCCGGAAATCCGTCGGGGCTGCTTTACCCAAGACCCGGCATCCGCTTTATGGGTCTGGACCACCTTTAACAGCTTTCAGTGGGATTTAAACTACGCCAACCCGGCCGTTTTTAATGCCATGGCCGGAGAAATGCTGTTTTTGGCCAATCAGGGCGCGGCGGTGCTGAGGCTGGATGCGCTGGCCTTTGTCTGGAAAGAAGCAGGCACGAACTGTGAAAACCTGCCCAAAGCCCACCTGCTGATCCAGGCCTTTAACGCGGTGGCCCGTATTGCGGCGCCTGCGCTGCAGTTTAAGTCAGAAGCCATAGTGCATCCGGATGAAGTGGTGAAATACATAGCCCCCACTGAATGCCAGCTGTCCTACAACCCGCTGCTGATGGCGCTGCTGTGGAACAGCCTGGCCACCCGTAAAACGCGTTTACTGACCGAATCGCTGAAACGCCGTTTTGCCATAGATCCGCACTGCAGCTGGGTCAATTACATTCGTTGCCATGACGATATTGGCTGGACCTTTGATGACAATGTGGCCTGGCAACTGGGTATTCACCCTGACCATCACCGGCATTTCCTCAACCAGTTCTACACAGGCCAGTTCCCTGGCAGCTTTGCCTGTGGCGTGCCATTCCAGCAAAACCCGCTGACAGGCGACTGCCGCGTCGCTGGTATGCTGGCGTCGCTGGCTGGTGTCGAACAGGCAGAGCTGCAGCACAATACGCAGTACCTTGCGCATGCGCTGGCACGGATTTATCTGCTCAATTCGGTGATCCTGAGCATAGGTGGCCTGCCGTTGCTCTATATGGGGGACGAACTGGGGCTGCTGAATGACTACAGTTTTGTTACTGATCCGGCGAAAAAAGACGACAGCCGTTGGGTGAACCGGGTGAAAGTCACAGATGCACAGCTGGCAAAGGCCAAAGACCCGACGTCCTTTTCAGGTCTGGTGTACCAGCAACTGCAACAACTGCTGGCGGCCCGCCGCCGCCTCGTGGTATTGGGCCAGGGCAGTACCAGGATTCTGGAGTGTGGCAACCCCCATCTGTTTTGTTATCAGCGCGAACTGGCAGGCGACAGACTGTTGGCTTTGGTGAATTTTTCAGAGCAGCAACAGCAGGTGACGCTGCCCGCCACAGGCCCCTTTACCGATGAGCTGAGTGGCCAGTGCTATCAAACGGACACTGTACAGTTACAGCCTTATCAGGTGCTGTGGCTGACGCCCACCCCCTGAATCTATGCATTACTTCAGCTGCTGTTTTAACCACTGAACCATATCTGTGCGGACTTTCTGCTGAACAGGGGCAAAGCTGTGGTTGGCCCCAGGGTACAGCAACAGCTGATAGGGCCACTGACGTTTTTCAAGCTCAGTGGCCAAACGTTTGGATTGCTCCACTTCCACCCGCTCGTCTTGTTCGCCATGTTGCAGCAATAGCGGCACCCTGGGTAATTCGTCCAGCAAATACAATGCTGAGCGCGCACGTAACGCAGCTGTTTTTTGGTCGGCATAGCCGGGAATACGGTGTTGATAAACTTTTTCCATCTCAGGCCTGAGGTTCAGATGGGATTCCAGATCGGCCACCCCGGCCCCGGCAACCAGGGCTTTCACGTCACCCGGCCACTGCTTCGCTGCCAGGTACGTCATCATGCTGCCTCTGCTGTGGCCCCAAATCGCCAGTCTGCTGGTATCCGCTGCAGGCAACTGGTCGGCAATGGCTTTTAATGCCACCACATCGGCCACTTCAGCTCCGCCAAACTCGTCGCGCAGCAGGGTGGTCCCAAGCTTTTTTTCATCGGAGCGGTAGTTACTTGCCAGGATCACAAAGCCCTGCTCCGCCACCGGCATCAGTAACTGATACACCTGACCAAACACCAGTTGACCAAAGTCGCCATTGCCACCGCGGTTAAAAATCAGCACGGGCAGTTTTTGCTTTGCCCCTTTGGGCGACAGGATATAACCCCGCACTGAAAGACCATCCACTGTGTAACGAATTTCTCTGCAGTCTAAATTAGCCTGATACCGGCCAAAATCTTCTGCTTTAAACTGCTGCTCCAGCATAACGCGACGCTGTTGCGGGTCCACTCCTGCTTTACCGGGCTGAGCGCTGAGCCAGTCGAGAAAGTGTTGATGGCTGGCGGCGGGGCCTGAGAAACAGGACCGCTGTTTTTCGATTTGAGGGGAAGCAAGTCCGGCACTGGGGGTGGCCGCCGATAAAGAAAAGGCAGACGTCAGGCAAGACAACACCAGCACCGTCGATAACGCAGGGCGTTTCATTTTTGTTACATCCTTGTATAAAAAGAGAAAACAAACTAACTGAACCCTGAGTGGGCGGTCAAGCGGTCAAGTCTGTTTTTTTTCCGCTCCCGCTTTGGCTGGATAAGCTGCGCTTCTGGCCTGTCTGCCACTTGTCGCCCCGGGCGGATGCAGCGATAGTACAGCCCTCAGCAGAACCAAATGGAGCCCTTTATGTTTAATGCTGTGCGTCAACCCGGAGTGCAAGGCGTGGTGCTGGCCGCCGCTGGTATTTTGATGGTGACCATGGGCATACGCCAGTCTTTTGGTTTGTTCGTCAACCCAATCAACGCCGACACAGGCCTGGGCCTGGTGGCTATTAGTTTTGCTTTGGCGATAGCGCAGTTTTGCTGGGGCGCGGTGCAACCTGTGGCCGGCATTCTGGCCGACAAGTATGGCCCCAAACCTGTGTTGTCTTATGGTTTATTGATCCTGGCGATTGGCTGCGCCCTGACGCCTTTTATTCAAAACAGTTTTGGCCTGATTTTTACGGTCGGCCTGCTAGCCGCCATCGGCTCGGGTGCCAGCAGCTTTTCGGTGTTGATAGGTGCCGCGGCCCAGCGTTTACCGGCTGAAGTGCGCGGTTCTGCCTCCGGCATCATCAATGCCGGCGGTTCTTTGGGCCAGTTTGTGTTTGCACCACTGGCACAAAAGCTGATCGCCGTCTTTGGCTGGATGGGTGCTTTATGGGCTTTGGCAGTGGCGGCTCTGGCCGCATTGCCGCTGATTAATAAAGTGACAGGCCACAGCAACAGTCCTCACAATGCCGCATCAGTGCAAAGCGACACCGAAGCGAAACTCTGGCCGACCTTGCGCCAGGCTCTGAGCGATCGCAGTTACGCACTGATCCATCTGGGCTTTTTTACCTGTGGTTTTCATGTGGCCTTTCTGGTGACGCATCTGCCCGGTGAAGTCGAGCTCTGTGGCCTGCCGGCCAGTGTGGCCAGTTGGTCTCTGGCGCTGATTGGCCTGGCCAATATTGCGGGCAGCCTCTATGCTGGTGCGGCGGTGTCCCGCCACCGCAGCAAACATATTCTGGCGCTGATGTATGCGTCACGCGCACTGCTGATTGGCTGGTATTTGCTGATGCCAAAAACCGAGTGGACCTTCTACATTTTTGCGGTAGGCCTGGGCCTGACCTGGCTGGCCACTGTGCCCCCCACTGCGGCCATAGTCGGCAAACTCTTTGGCACCCGCTACCTGGCCACCTTATTTGGCCTGACGCTGTTTTCCCACCAGGTAGGCGGCTTTTTAGGTGCTTATCTTGGGGGCCTGGCGGTCACTGCTTTTGGTGATTTCAGCTGGATGTGGTACGCCGATATAGCACTGGCTTTACTGGCCGCTGCTGCGAATCTGCCTATAAGGGAAGCCAGAATAGAACAGATTCAGGCTCAGCCCGCCTGAACTCTGTTCAGTACGGACGAGAAAGCCGGAGCGAAATCCGGTTTTCTCGTCTTGCTTAGTATGAGAGTTACACCCGAAACTGCGTGACCAGCTGGTTCAGGTGTTCTGCCAGGCGGGCCAGCTCCGCGCTGGACGCCTGGGTTTCATGCGCCCCTTCAGAGGTCTGGGCTGACAAATCGCGAATATTCAGCAGGCCTCTGTCCACCTCTCGGGCCACTGTGGCCTGCTGTTCAGCCGCACTGGCGACTGTCATGTTCTGATCATTAATTTGCTCCAGCGACACCGCTATGCCGGAAAATGCACTGCCAGCGGCGTCTGACGCCTGACGGGTTTCTGTCGCCACCCTGCTGCTGCGCTCAATGCTTTCCACTGTCTGCTGAGTTTCTGCCTGCACTGCCTGCATCATTTTCTCAATTTCTTTGGTCGATTCCTGAGTTCGATGTGCCAGCGCACGCACCTCATCAGCCACTACGGCAAAACCACGGCCACTTTCGCCGGCACGGGCGGCCTCAATAGCCGCATTTAACGCCAGCAGGTTGGTCTGGTCAGCAATAGCGCGGATCACATCCAGCACAGAGCCTATGCTTTGCACCCGCTCCACCAGTTGCTCAATGCCCAGACGGGCTTGCTGCAGGTCTGTTTCCAGCAGCCGGATCGATTGCACCGCCAGGTCGACCCGCTGTTTGCCCTGCTTGGCTTCTTCATCGGCTTCAGTGGAGTTACGTGAGGTTTCCAGTGCATTGCGCGCCACATCTTCAATGGCTGCCGTCAGCTCAGTCACCGCCGTCACCGCCATATCCAGCTCCATACTTTGCTGGTTCAGGGTGCGCGACGACTGTTCCGTCACCACACTCAGCTCTTCAGAAGTAGCGGCCAGCTGGGATGATGAGTGGCTGATATCATGAATAGTCTGACGCAGCTGTTGTTGCATTCTGGCCATAGCGCGGATCAGTTCCCCTGCTTCGTCAGGCTCCTCGTCAGCAAACTGCTGAGTGAGATCGCCAGACGCTATACGCTGGCTGATCAGCACCGCATTGTTCATTGGCAGGGTCAGGCTGCGACTGAAGAAAAAGGCCAACAGGCCCCCCAACAGAATAGCCAGCCCAATCACAGTGATCATGCTGATATTGGCCAGCAGAATACTGTGTTTAGCATTTTGAGATTGCTGATGAGCTGTCTGTTTCTGGTAGAGAGCTAAATCGGCCAGTGCCTGGGTCAACTGCGCTGACGCCTGATTAATACCCTGATGACGCATGGCCTGGGCTTCTGCAAATTTCCGCTCTTTCATTAGAGCCAGCATCTGCTGATGCAGTGCTGCATAACCCGCTCTGGCCTGCAGCACTTTGTCAAAAGCTGACTTGCCTGCGGCCGTTTTATGAAATTCTGCCGCCTGCGCAGAAAAATCTTCGTAATTTTTCATCACGCCAGCCAATGCCTGCCATTGTTGCTCACGCTCTTCTTCCGATTGCGCCAGCAGGATATTCACAGTGTGCAGGCGGATCAGCATAAATTCGCGGTTCATCTCTGCCACCAGCATAGTGGCAGGTAAACGCCGGTCAGCAATATTGTCGATACTGGTCTGGGTTTCGGCAAAACGCAGCATAGCCACCATCCCAACAATCACACTGACCAGCACTAACACACCAAAGGACAAAGCCAGTCGTTTCCCTACTTTTAATTTACGCAGCATCAGGTGTTACTCTCAACAGAAGAATGAATACAAAACAGTGGGCTAAAGCGACACCCCCAGAGGTTTTCTTTAATTTTTTGTGACAACAAAAAAAACCAGCCATCAAAGGCTGGTGATTCCCGATACAGTTTAAAAAGAAAGACTGAGCGTTCAGCAGGTTTGGGTAATCGCTGAGGTTTTAAGGGCGTGTCACTATCCATCAACCGCTTATTCGGTGATCCGCCAGCAGTTTCCCCTGACCGAGCGCCGCCTGTTCATGCTCGGCTTCGCGATAAGGTTCGGCCAGTGCCTGCTGGTACCACAACTGCATTCCAGCTTGCTGCAGCATAAAGCACGCATAGCTTGCAGCAGGCTCTGAAAGTGGCAAGCCATAACTCTGACAACGAAACACCACGGGAGCAAAAAACGCATCCACGGCACTGAATGCGGAACCGGCCAGATAAGGGCCTCCGAACCAGCTGATCCCCTGCTGCCATAACTCAGAAATTCGCTGTAAGTCGTTCAGCACAGCGGCAGGTAAAGGCGTTTTATCGAAGCGGCCACCGGCATGAAAAGGGCAATAGCCGCGCAAAGCACTAAAACCTGAATGCATCTCCGCACTGGCCGAACGTGCCCAGCTGCGTGCTTTGGCATCAGCAGGCCAGACCCCCGGATGCCGCTCAGCCAGGTATTCAACAATAGCCAGCGAATCCCACACCACCCAGCCGTCGTCATGCAAACAAGGGACTTTGGCATTGGGCGCAAAGCCTTTAAACAGTCCGGCATTGTCATTGCTCTGGAACAGCACCTGCTGCTCTTCAAAGGCAATGCCCAGTTCCGTCAGCAGCAACCAGGGCCGCAACGACCAGGACGAGTAATTTTTATTGGCAATAAATAGCTGATACATAAAGGTTCCTCTGTTGACCACTGCAGTGTAACGCCACTGTGCCACCGCAACAGAGCTAAACAAGCCAGCTTCGGCAAGAAACCAGCCTATCCGCAATCACTGGTCCGATTTGACAGGGATGCTGTTATAGGTAACCATCTAGTTACTTATGGAGCCCCTATGAACGAACAACAGCTGGATCAGGTGTTTCTGGCGCTGGCCAACAGCAGCAGGCGATTGCTGCTCGACCTGATTGCCGCCAGACCAGGCTGCACACTCAGCCAACTGCAGGCTGAATTCAGCATCAGCCGTATTGGCCTGATGAAGCATTTGCAGGTGCTGCTGGATGCCGGTCTGGTGATGGCACAAAAACAAGGCCGGGAACGGCCCCTGTATTTTAACCCTGTGCCTTTGCAGCAAATCCATCAGCGTTGGGGCGACCAATACCGGGATTTCTGGGCCAGCCAGTTGCTGCGGTTAAAAGCAGCAGTGGAACAGCCTGAGCACACTACAACAGAACTGACGACTAAGGACCTGTTATGACCGAAACCAGCCGACTGGTGTCCAAAATTGTGATCAACGGCAGTCTCGAAGCCATCTGGCGCGAGCTGACCAAAAACGACGAACCCCAGGCCGCGGTGTTTAATGCCTGGTTACATGCCCAGGCGCTGGTGCCCGGTGCCAGCTTGCAGATGCGTACCGCAGACGGCCGTAATGTGCTGGTGATTGGCAAGGTAATGGAGTACGAACCGCCGTACCGTTTTGTTCACAGCTTTCGGTTTACCCAGTACGACGACCCGGAATGTGTGGTCTGCTACGAGCTGAAACAGCTGGAGCAAGGGGTGGAGGTGTCGCTGATTGTCGAGAACCTGCCGGTGGGCACCCGCACCGCCAAAGATATGGCTGGGGGCAGTACCTTGATCCTGAACACCTTAAAGGCGGTGGTCGAAACCGGCAAACCGGCCTTTGGTACCCGCGTGATGTATTTCCTGTTCAGCAAACTGGGGTTTGTGTTACCCGCCAAAACCCGCGCTGAACACTGGCCTTTATAAGGAATAGAACCATGACCGAAGTGACAGCCGCCGAACAAAGCCAATGGCGTAACCTGGAACAAAGTACCGGCAAATCTCAGGCAGAGTGGCTGACTCTTGCCAATCAACAGAGCTTCAGCAAACACAGCGAACTGGTGAACTGGCTGAAAAGCGAATTTGGCATAGGCCATGGCTACGCCAATCTGGTGGCGCACAGGGCCAAAGAAGCCGCAGCGGGCGGTCCTGCCTTAGAAGAAGATTTAGTGGCTGCTCAATACGCCGGTGCTAAAGCCGCTCTGAAGCCCTGGTATGACGAGCTGCTGCAGTATCTGCACAGCCTGGGCAGCGACATTGAAATCAGCCCGAAAAAAACCTACGTCAGCCTCAGACGCAACAAACAATTTGCGCTTATTCAGCCCTCCACCGCCAGCCGGCTGGACATAGGCCTGAATTTAAAAGGGGTAGAGCCGCAAGGCCTGCTGGAAGCATCCGGCAGCTTTAACGCCATGTGCAGCCATCGCATCCGGATCAGTCAGGCGGCCGATCTGAACGATGAACTGAAATACTGGTTAAAAGAAGCTTACTTAAAAGGTTAAAGGAGAGATTCGCATGGAATTAGGTGCATTTTCCGTCAGCTTAACGGTGAAGGATATTGAAGCTTCCAAGCAGTTTTACCAGAAACTGGGGTTTAGTATCTTTGCCGGTGAGCAAAGCCAGAACTGGTTAATCTTAAAAAATGGCGACACAGTACTGGGGTTGTTTCAGGGCATGTTTGAGAAAAATATCCTGACCTTTAACCCAGGCTGGAACCAGAATGCCGAACCTCTGGCTGAGTTTACTGATATCCGGCAAATTCAGCAGCACCTGCTGGCACAAGGCATTCAGTTGCAGAAAAGCGCAGATGAAACCAGTTCAGGCCCAGCCCATATAGTGCTGGAAGACCCGGACGGGAATCAGATAATGCTGGACCAGCACCGCTAAGTTGCAGTCAGCAAAGGTGTCTGATGCAGGTGGCCCTGTTCTTTTTTTGCTAATTTTAGTGGAGGTCTCCGGCCCTGTTTTCGCGAAAAACTGCCAGGGGCTATTCTCACTCACGACACGCTATTCACAGAGTTGGCGCAGCAAGCTGCGCCATTGCTGCAGCGCTTAGTGACGCACTATGCTCATTTCACTCAGCAGGTTATCGGCACCGTCCACATACTGCATCATCCACAGCATAAAGCGGATATCGACATGAATAGCGCGGGTGATTTCCGGGTTGAAGTACCAGTCTTTGGTGATGGACTCATAAGTGGAATCAAAGTTTAACCCCACCAGTTCACCGCGGGCATTCATCACCGCAGAGCCTGAGTTACCGCCCGTGGTGTCAGCGCTCGACAGGAAGTTCACCGGCACTGAGTTAAACGCCGTTTTCTTTGGCTCCGGGCAGCTAAAAATACCGCAGTACCAGGGGCTTTTCGTCTGCGCCGCTAAATCGGCATAAAAATAGCCATCTGTTTTGCCTTGGGTGTAAGCATCCACCAGCGCCTGCGGCACATGAAACGGATACGCCGCCTGACGTTTGGCAATCATGCCTTTGACCGAAGTAAAGGGCGTTTTATAAACGCCGTCTTTGGCCGGGTAACCGTCCACTGTGCCGTAAGTAATACGCAGTGTGCTGTTGGCGTCCGGGTACACCGGCTTACCCTGCTCTTTGTTGTAGGCAATAATGGCCTGCATATAAGCCGGGCGCACCACAGCAATCTGGCCTTTCAGGGTTTTGTCCTGCAGCTCCAGCGCTTTGTTTTTGCCGGCAATGGCCACCGCCAGACGAATAAAGGCGTCGTCGCTTTGCTCAAAGGCTTCGGCCTTTTGACCTAACCAGGCCAGCCGGCCTTCGGTGCTGGCCAGTTGGCTCTGTGCATACAGCTTTTGCAGCAGCACTTTGATTTGCGCCTGCGTCATACCAGCGGTTAAACCCAAGGCCTGGTCCAGCTCAGCCACCCGCACTGCTTCCGGCTGTGCGGCGTAGTCAGCTAATTGCTCTGACCAAAGTTCGATGTCCATGGCCTCTGCATAACTTTTATCCAGCCGGGCCAACCGGGCTTTAATCATCGGCAAGTCACGGTCCTGGTAACCCATTTCGCGTTCAGCATCTGGTTTTTGCTGCTCTTGCGCCAGACGGTACAAGGTGCTGGCAGCGGTTAATAAATCGCTGCGTTTGGCATTTTCAAAGTAATAGGTCTGCTGGGTAAAAGCCTGCTCAGCGTCGACCACCTTGGCCAGCTCCAGCAAAGCCTGCTGGTAGGCAGCACGGGACGGGTCAGCTTTAATCCACTGGTTCAGCTGCTGCTCACGCTCCAGCTTAATGGCATGAATGTCGGTCACTTGAAAGCCGTCCAGCAAGCCCTGCAGTTTTTTCATGCGGTTGTTATGGCTTTTTACCACTGAGGCGTATTTTACTTTCAGTTCAGCATCGGCGGCACCTAAACGGTCGATGCTGTTGATCATCTGCTGATAAGTTTTCACCATGGCCGGGTATTGCCAGTCGGCGGCAAAAGCAATTTCGTCCGCCAAACGGTAACGGCTGGTCTGGCCCGGATAACCGGCCAGTAAAATACCATCGCCTTCACGCACACCATTGGCATTTACTTTTAAGAAGCTCTTCGGCTGGTAGGGCACGTTCTCTTCAGCATAAGGCGCTGGTTTGCCGTCTTTGCCAACATAACCACGCAGGAAGGTGTAGTCGCCGGTATGGCGTGGGTATTCGAAGTTATCGATGTCGCCACCAAAGTTACCGACGGCTTCGCTGGGTGCATACACCAGACGCACATCCTGCAGCATCAGCTGTTTAATCTGAAAATACTGCATGCCATGGTGGAAACTGACCACTGAACAGCGGTAATTCGGGTCGGTTTCACAGTCTTTAATCAGGTTCTTGCGCGCCGTTTCAATGGCTTCATAACGCTCAGCGCCGGTCAGACCGCTCAGGCTGGCTGTGACTTTGTCCGTCACATCCAGCACCTCTTCAGTAATATACAAGCGCTCCTGCGGCCCGGCTGGCAGTTCTTCTTTTAAGGTTTTAGCCAGAAAGCCTTTTTCAATCAGGTTGTTGTCTTTGGTCGAGTTATTCTGAATGGCGTTGTAACCACAGTGGTGGTTGGTCACCACCAGGCCCTGCCCTGACACAAAAGACGCTGAGCAATAGCCCAGGCTGACAATGGCATTCATCGGATACTGGCTTAAATCGGCCAGTTGCTTACCCGGAATTTCAATACCGGCTTTAGTCAGTTGCGTTTGTAATTCAGCCAACTGATGCGGCTGCCATTGGCCTTCATCGGCATAGGCAGATGAAGCCAAAACAGCAGTCAGGGCTGCAGTAAGTACTCTGTATTTCATAAGGACCTGTGATTGTATTTGTTGTGGTGCGCCGATTATCCATGCTTTAGGCTGCAGTGCAACCGCGAGGCGTTCAAGTGCAGCTGCTGGCCGATAATTTTGTCCACAACAATTTACCCAATAAGATCAACGTGCTAACAATAAGGCTCGTTCAAGGAGTGACCATGGTTGATCTGAGCAATTTCATTGAAAAATTCCGTCCTTTGCACCTGGCACAGCGTTGTTACCTGCTGGCGAGCTTAAGCCTGCTGCTGTATTTACTGACGCTGGCCAAAGCCACAGTACTGATGCAAATCTTTGCTGTGTTGTTACTTAGCGCCACTGCTATTGAAATGTGGCAACGTTTTGCGCTTTGGTGGCACAGCCTGCTGGGCAAAGCACTGATCCTGGTGTTTTATGCCATAGTGCTGAACTTCTCTTTTGCTTATGCCGAATCCATGGTGAATTCTGTGCTGGGTATCCGGCCTGATGTGGTGCCTTATACGGTCAATCTGGCCGCTTTATTACTGGCCCCAGCCTGGGCCCTGATTGGCAGCATGCTGGTGTTACAGCTCTACACCACTCTGCATGTCGGTAAAGTGATGTTGCTGCTGATGCTGCGCCCCTTTGGCTTGCGGGCCCGGCATATTTTGCCGGACGAGCCTTACCCTGGCTGGACCCTCTGTGCCCGTATTCTGTATTTGCCTGTGGTCAGCATGTTTTTGCTGATGGCGCTGGCCAGCTATTTCAGCGGTAAACCAGAGCAGTTTTTTCAGTTGGACGACCCCGTGATTGAAGCCAGCATCAGCAGTGATACGTCCAAGCCATCCGCTGAGAAACAACTGCAGCAAGACAACCTGATTGATGGTGAAGGCCCGGTATTGCCCACTATGTTGTGGCTGAATAAAACGCTGGCGACGTTCAATTACCAGATAGAAAGCTTAAGTGCATCCAGTTGTGCCCTGACAGCCCCGACCCATCTGGTGCATATTAATGACTTTGAAGTGCTGCGGATCACCCCGGATCCAACCGCTGAGCTGGGCTACAGGTATGAAGTCGCGCTCTGCCAGTCGCCGGCTTTTGGTCACAACAAATCCAATCCGAAAACAGCAGAATTGCCATAAAAAAAGCCAGCATCGCTGGCTTTTTCGTTAAAGGGGTAATCCCTTAATGGCCCTGGGCCTGTTTCATCTGCCGGTTCAGCAGTGGGGTTAACACAAACATCAGTGCACCACAGGCCACACCTATCCAGCCTAAGGTGGCAAACACATCGGCATAAATACCCAGCGCCGCTTCTGTGCTGGTTCCGGCTGGCATCGACGCCAGAGTGCCAAAACGGCCAGCCAGCATTTCACCAAAGGCGGAGGCCAGGAACCAGACGCCCATCATCAGACTGACCACCCGTGGCACCGATAAGCTGGTCACCGCAGACAAACCAATGGGAGACAGCGCCATTTCACCAATTTCCAGCACCAGATAAGCCAGAATAAACCACCAGAACCAGGCCAGGCCGTTCGCTTCCGGGTTCAGCGCTGCATACTGCAGAATAAAGTGGGCTAAACCTGCAAACAACAAACCAAAACCAAACTTGGCTGAAGCAGATGGGTTCCAGCCTTTGCGGTCCAGCACAGGCCAGAGCCAGGCAAAAGGAATAGCCAAAGCGAAAATAAACAAAGCGCCAACTGCGGTCAGCTGCGACGCATTGGGCGTAAATTCAGCCAGGCCCAAATTAAAGGTGTAGCTGTTCATCACCCGGTCGGAAAACGCCAGCCAGGTGCCGTAGGTTTGTTCGTACAGGCCCCAGAACACTGCAGAGATCGCAATCAGCACCATCAACACCACCATATTGGCGCGTTCCACCCTGTTGCACTGCACAAAAATAAACTTAAACCACCAGATCAGCAGGCCAATACTCATCGCAATAGCCACGACTTCAGTGGCGGTAATTTCAGTGCCTTCGGCCAGCCCCAACAACGCAGCCAAAGCGCCAAAATCAAAACGGGTTTGCAGAATTTGTTGCACCAGCACCACACCGGCCACTGCACCCAGATAAATCAGCCATTCCCGTTTCAGGCCAAAGCGTTTTTCCTGCAGCAAATGCGGCTGGGCCGGTTCGGCCTGACCATGCAAATGCTGACTGTTCAGCACAAAAACCGCCAGCCCCAGCAATAAACCAATACCGGCTGAACCAAAACCATATTCCCAGCCGTATTCAATGCCCACCCAGCCCACAAACAAACTGGAGATAAAAGCACCCAGGTTAATGCCCATATAAAAAATGGTGAAAGCCGAATCACGGCGTGGGTCATCCTCTGCGTATAAACGGCCCACTATGGTCGAAATATTGGGTTTTAAAAAGCCGACGCCCACCGCCACCAGCGCCAGTGATAAATACATCACCTGCACGGCCACCTGATCAACCCCCATGTCAGGTGTAGCAGCATGACCCCGATAGGCCATACCCAGCATACCCACGGCCATCAGAGCGCCACCAAAAGTCACGGCTTTGCGCATACCCAGGTATTTGTCAGCCAGCAGCCCCCCGACCACAGGCAAGGCATAGGCCAGACCAGCGTAAGTACCGAGCAGAATGTAGCCGTCGTTATCGGAAAATAAATGGTGTTTGGTCAGATAGAGAAACAGCAGCGCTTTGAGGCCATAAAAGGCAAAACGCTCCCACATTTCGGTGAAAAAACAGATATAGAGCCCTAAAGGGTGCCCAAACAGCTCACGCTGCCCGGCCAGATGTGTGGTTGTCATACAGTTCCGCTTTGTGTTGATCTTGTTATGTTGAAGTCTGTCTGTGCAGACCAGGTCCCGTATTAAACCCAATGCCCTGACCCGCAGCAAATAAATTTACCCTGTTGTTTTGCGGATCCAGTGGTCAAAACCACCAGCTATTAGTAAAAACCATCATTACGCACCGGCCCAACAATAAGTCAACCTATTGATTTAATTAAACTTAAAAGTATGGCATTAAAGTTGATACCTTTTTAACAGAGACAAAAAAAGGAGAACTTTATGAGCCTGCTGCGACTGATTTTTAACCTGCTGTGGTTTGTGATGGGTGGTTTTGTGATGGGGCTGGCCTGGTGGCTGGTTGGCCTGCTGTGCTTTATCAGTATTGTGTTTATCCCCTTTGGCCGTGCCTGTTTTGTGATTGGTGAAATGGCGTTCTGGCCCTTTGGCAATGAGCATGTCAACCGGGAGCGGCTAAACCGGGTGGCTGATATTGGCACTGGCCCGCTGGGCCTGGTAGGCAATGTGATCTGGCTGGTGTTTGCCGGTTTCTGGCTGGCGCTCGGGCACCTGATCCACGCCGTGGCCTGTTTTGTCAGTATTATCGGCATCCCTTTTGGCCTGGCCCACTTAAAACTGGCGACCCTGACGCTGATGCCGATTGGCCGTACTGTGGTCAATAAAGCGTATTAAGCTGAAAGTGTTTACCGCTGACGCAGGTCTTCTTCGCATGCCATTTTTGTGGTGATACGGAGAAGACCTTGTGTTTAAAATTTCCCTTTCTGTGCCAAAACAACACTGTTTATCCTTGCTGATCACCGCCTGTGTCAGCCTGAGTTTTGGGTTATTGGCGTTGTCCGGTGCTGCCGGTGTGGACGGAGCCCTGAGTAAAGTGCTGGGGTTTTATCAGCTGAATACCGAAGCCAATCTGGCACTGCTGCGTCCGTTGACGCTGTTGCTGTTCAGCCTGTTGGCACTGCTGCCCTGGCTGGCCTTTTTTAAGCCCGGATACTCTGGGATACTGGCGCTGCTTTTGCTGATCACGGCCCTGCCCCCTTTAGTTTCTTTGACCGGTTCCATCCATTGGATCGACAGTCTGGGAGGTTTTCCGGCTATTGGTTCAGGTCAGGGTATTATCAAATACGCAGCCTTAGTGGCGCTGGCCGGCTACTGGTTGCGCCCTTTCCACCAATGGCAACACTGGCTGAACTATGCCCCTGTGGCACTGGTGTTGTTGTGGATAGGCGGCATGAAGTTTACTGCTATTGAAGCGCAGGGTATTGAAGATCTGGTGCAAAGTTCACCGCTGCTCAACTGGTTGTATCTGCTGTTTGACTTGCAGACCACGTCCAACCTGATTGGTGTTTATGATCTGTTGGCCCTGAGCTTATTGGGCATAGGCCTGAAATACAAACCGCTGTTCTGGCCCGGCTGGCTGATGTGTCTGTCCGTCTTTCTGACCACACAGAGTTTTTTAGTCACTTTTGCCGGCGCATTTTCCGGGCCTGCGGTACTGACAGGCTCCGGGCAGTTTTTGATTAAAGACTTGTGGTTTATTGCCAATCTGCTGGTGTTGCTGCGCTGGCAGCTGCATCAGTCCGCCTGCCCGGCCTGAGCCTGTTGCCAGGCCTGTTGCTGGGCGCGGTAATAATCCCAGACACAAGGGCAGCAGCTGCCACTGCCACAACAGTCGCTGCTGTCCGGGGCCACCGGCTCTTCATCCGGCACTTTGACTTTTATTTCACCAATCTGAACGTACTGGTTCATGCAAAAACCTCTGGGAAAAAACGGCGCAGAGTGTAGCATAAGCGCCAGCAAAACTTGAAAACCCACACCGATGAATGAAAAACAGCAACGCATTTGGCAAACCGTTTTACAAATTCCAGCCGGAAAAATTGCCAGTTATGGTCAGATAGCCGACTTAGCCGGCTTGCCTGGCCGGGCCCGGCTGGTGGGGAAAGTCTTGGGGCAAGCCCCCGATACCATGCAATTGCCCTGGTACAGAGTGATGCGCAGTGGCGGCCAACTGGCCTTTGCCGCAGGCACTCCCCATGCACTGACGCAGCAACAGCTGCTGTTGGCCGAAGGGGTTGTTGTCCGCAACGGCCGGGTGGCGAAAGAATTCTGGTGGCAACCCGATTTAGCTGAATTGCTGTTTAAGCTGCAGTACTAATGGAAGGCTTTGGAGCGTAACAACCAGCGCAGCGGCAACTGCGATGCCAGCATGCCCAGCAGCATCAGGCCACAGCCCAGCAGCGCCCGGCCCCCCAGCTCTTCACCCAATAACAACACGCCGCCTATGGCCGCAAACACAGTTTCCAGGCTGAGGATAATGGCGGCATGGGCCGGATGCGCATGTTTTTGCGCCAGCACCTGCAGCGTATAGGCAATGCCCACAGACACCACACCTGAAAATAATAAGGGCTGCCAGGCCGCCACCGCCTGAGCTGGGGTGGGCGTTTCGATACTCAGCGCAACAATGGCGCTCAGCAGGCCACAGACCACAAACTGCAGGCAAGCCAACAAAATAGGCGGCACTTTTTTGGTGTAATGGTCAATACAGAGCAAATGCGCTGCCCAGAATAAAGCGCCAATCAGCTGCAACAAATCGCCCAGGTTCACTGTAAAATTGTCACCGACACTTAAAAGGTACAAACCACTGATGGCAATTCCTGCCCCCAGCCAGGTATTGGCATTGGTGCGTTGTCCCAATAACAAACCAAGCACAGGCACCAGCACCATATAGAGCCCGGTAATAAAACCTGCATTGGCAGCACTGGTGTAGAGCAAGCCGACCTGCTGCAGCGACGCCGCAATAAAGAGTACGGCCCCCACTGGCAATGCGGCCCACAGCAGGGCTTTTTTATCGTACGCACCCAAGCGGCCGGTTTTTTTATACCAATAAATCAGTGGCAGCAGACTCAAAGCACCAATCAAAAAACGCAGTGCATTAAAAGCATAAGGCTCCAGGTAATCCATGCCCAGGCGCTGAGCGACAAAGCCCAGACCCCAAATAGCAGCAGCCAGTAATAACATCAGATTGGCTTGCATAGTCTTCCCTCGCCTTTATGCAACAGGTCGCTAATTTACTGGGCTTTTAGTGGCAAAACAATCGGCATAAAAACGCGGGTTAAAACGGCTGCACAGGCCCAGCACCAACAGGCTGACCAGCGCCAGCAGCAGCCAGCTCAGGTGAAAGCTCTGGGTCAGGTCGCGGATAAGGCCAGCAAACAATGGTGAAAACGCCGCCAGCGTATAACCCACCGCCTGCACAAAAGCGGTCAGGCTGGCCGCTTGTTGGGCCTCGCTGCGATGGTCCATCGCCACAATCAGCGACAACGGAAACAAACCGCCAATGCCCAGCCCCAATAAACCAGCCCAAAGCCAACCGGCCGCCGGCCAGAGCAGCAGACCGGCGAAACCGGTCAGCATCAGCAGGGCCAGTACCACAAGCACGGGGCGGCGGTCATAAAGCCGGCTCGCCAGCATAGGGCTGACAATACCGGACAGCACTTCCATGCTGATCATAAAGCCCAATAACAACCCGGCTTCAGGTTCAGACCAGCCCAACTCCACATAATAAGCTGGCAACCAGGCCAGCACACAGGTAAAAGCACAGGTGACCAGACCAAAGAACCAGGCCAGAGTCCAGCCGCGGCGAAACTTCCGGTAGCCCAGCGGGTTTTGCCCTGCAGTGGGAGCAGCCAGTTGACTCAGCGAGGGCTTGAGTAAGTACCAGGCCAGCAGCGCCAGTACAGACAACAGCACCCAGCTTCCCAGCGCCAGACGCCAGCTCTGCAACACTTCCGCCAGGTAAGCACTGACAGAGGCCGCCAGCGCAGCACCAGCAATAATGGCCGAAATATACCAGCCCATCACCAAAGCGGCATAGCTGGCAAAACGTTGTTTGATCACCGCAGGCAGCACCGCCTGCACCATCGCAATGCCAAGGCCCGACAGCACAGCGGTCAAAATCAGATCCCAGACGCTGTAAGTCCAGAACCGGGCCAGCGTTGCCAGGCCAATAGCGGCCGCCGCCCAGAAGATCAGCCGGTAAGGCCCCAGTTTTTGCGCAAAAAAATGGGCAGATAAAATACCCAGCCCCATCGCCAGCACCGGCAACATGGTCAGCAAAGACGCCAGACTAAAGCTAAAAGGCAGCTCCTGCTGAATAAAAGGCAACACAGGGCCAATGGCCGCCATCGACGGCCTTAAGGTCAGCGCCAATAACACAAGTGCCAGGATCAAGCCCAGCTGAGGCGCAGAGCGCAACGACGAATTCATACCACCTCCGGCAATAAGGGCGCGCACTGTACCACAATTTTGCAACAGACTGACGGCTGTGCAGATCCGGCTTGCGATCTGATTCGGATCTTTTATACTGTGTTTATATACAGTTATATTACCCTATTATGCACCCTTTATTGCAGCAGTTACAGAATAAACAATGGCTCTGGCAGGGGGGCCAGACTCAGGCTCCTTTTGCGCAGTTGTGTGCATCTGGCTGGCCGGCGCTGGATTTATGGTTAGGCGGCGGCTGGCCGCAACAAGGCACTGTGTTAATACATAGCGTCACTGGCGTGGGTGAATTGCAGCTGCTTGGCCGGTTGCTGGCGCCAGGCGCCCGTCTGCTGGTGTGCATTAACCCGCCAGCTCAGCTGGGTGCCGAAGCCTGGCAAAGTCAGCCGCTGTCGCAACTGTGGCAGCTGCAGGCGCGCAAAAGCGCCGACGCGCTCTGGGCCGCCGAACAATGCCTGCACAGCGGCAGCTGTCATGCGGTGTTGCTGTGGCAACAGCAACTGGAATTACGTCAGCATAAACGTCTGCAGCTGGCGGCACAGCAAGGCCAGAGCCTGCTGCTGGTATTGCAGGTGCCACAGCAGGGCCAATCCCCTTTGGCGCTGCCCTGGGATTTAAGCCTGCAACTGCAGGCTGATGCCGATGGCTTGCAGCTGCAGATGCTCAGACGTAAGGGGTTTGCCCGTCCGGATCCTTTCAGGTTAAGTTGGGCTGAACTCTTCCCACAATTTTTTCCGGCGTATCGCTCTTCACAACAGCAGCTGCAGCCGGACTCATTTCCTGTGGCCAGCTGATCATGGCTGAACTCTGGTGTTACCTGCACTTTCCCAACCTGCTGCTGGACTTCCGGTTGCAGCAGCCCCGGCATCCCAGTGCCCAACAGCTGCTGGACCCGGCCTTGCCCTGTGCTTTGGTGGATGATCAGCATCAGTTGCTGCAGCTTAATTCACTGGCGCGTCAGGCCGGTTTACAGCCAGGCACAGGCCTGGCCAGTGCCGCCGCTTTGTGCCACCAGCTGCAACTGCAGCCCTATGACGCCTTAGCAGAAACAGAGTTGCTGCAACAGCTGGCTTTGCAGCTTTATCAGCATTGTGCTGACCTTGCACCCGATCCGCCGCGGGGGCTCTGGCTCAGGCCTGGCCCTATGCTGGCACTGTATCAGGGCTTTACCCCCTGGTGGCAGCAAATGCAGCAGGCCCTGCCCTCCTTTGCCCGGCAATGTGGTTTTGCCACAGCCGGCAGTGCGCTGGCCGCCCGTTTATTGGCCCGTCAGGGGTATAACGAATGCTCAGCCCAACCGGAACACAGCTGGGCAGCCTTACGCCAGCTGCCACTGGCGGCCGCAGAGCTGCCGGAGCAACAGGCCGAACCGCTGCAGCGGCTGGGTCTGAAACACTTAGGTCAATTGCTGGATTTACCCAGGGCTGAACTGAGCCGGCGTTTTGGCCCGGCCTTGTTGCATTACCTGCAGCAACTGCAAGGGGAACAGCCCTTGCCACTGCAGCCTTTGCAGCGGCCGGATGAGTTTTCAGCCAGGCTGGAGCTTTGGTATGAAGTGTCAGACAGTGCTTTATTGCTGGCCCCTGCCAGCCGCTTATTACGCCAGTTGCAGCAGTTTCTGACCGAACGCGACGCGCTGGCTTACCAGCTGCAACTAAGCCTGACCGACCGCGAAAAACAGCAACAACAGCTGCTGTTAAGTTCAGCCGCTGGCGAACAACAAGCGCTCGCCTGGCAGCAGTTGCTGGCCCTGAAACTGGAAAAGGTGCAACTGAAAGCCCCGGTCATTCAGCTGGATTTAGCCCTGCAACAGGCAGGCCCACGCTATGCCGACCAGAACACCTTGTTTGACCGGCACAAGGCCCGTTACAGCCCGGCGGCACTGCTGTCGTTGCTGCGCGCCCGGCTCGGCGAGCAGGCGGTGCAACAGCCGGTGCTGGCCAACCATTTAGTGCCGGAGCAGGCCAACCAGTTAAGCCTGGTGCAACAGCCGTCACCACAGTACCAAAGCAACCAGCGGCTCAAGCCAGTGCCAGCCTCAAGCAGCACGCCCGGCAGCTGGCGTCCGCGTTTATTGCACAGCACAGCGCAGCAGGTACATCACCCTGCCCGGCAACTGATAGGGCCACAGCGCCTCAGCTGCAGCTGGTGGCAAACCCAAAGTGTGCACAGGGATTATTACGTGGCGCAGCTGGCAAGCGGCCAGTGGGCCTGGTGGTACCAGGATTTACGCCAGCCCGGCTGCTGGTATCAACAAGGCTGGTTCTGTTGATGGAGCAGTTGCCTTATGCCGAACTCTGCTGTCAGAGCCATTTTTCTTTTTTGCAGGCCGCATCCAGCCCGGCCGAGCTGGTTGATCAGGCGGCGGCTTTGGGCTATCAGGCGCTGGCGATCACCGATGAGTGTTCAGTGGCCGGTATAGTCCGGGCTTACCACCGCATTACGCAGAAACACTACCGGCTGAAACTCATTACCGGCAGCCTGATGCAATGGCCAGACGGCCTGCGTCTGGTGCTTTTGTGTCCGGACAAGGCCGCCTACAGCGAATTGTGCCGTCTGATCACGGCGGCCCGGCGGCGCAGTGAAAAAGGCCAGTACCAGCTGACCTTATGGGACTTTCAGCGGTTGCAGCATTGTTTATTGTTGTGGTTGCCTTGTGGTGAAGCAGAGCAGGATCTGCACTGGGCTCAGCTGCTGCGGCAGTACCACCCGGGGCGGGTCTGGCTTGGTGCCAGCCGGCTGTTAACCGCGGCCGATCAGTTTTTTTTACCTTATTGCCAGCAGCTGGCAAAACAATCTGAACTGCCCTGCTGTGCCGTCGGCACTGTGCTGATGCACCAGAGCAGCCGTTTGCCGCTGCAACAGGTGCTGAATGCCATCCGGCTGCACCAGAGCCTGAGCCAAAGCGAACGCCAGTTGCAGGTCAATGCCGAGCGCAGTATGCGGCCTTTACACCGGCTGGCTCAGCTGTTTCCGGCTGAGCTGCTGCAACAAAGTGCGCTACTGGCTCAGCGCTGCACCTTTGATTTAAGCAGCATCCGTTACCAGTACCCCAGTGAGCTGGTGCCTGAGGGGCTGAAGCCTGACGCCTATTTACGCCAGTTGGTGGAGCAAGGGGCGGCCTGGCGTTTTCCACAAGGTGTACCAGCGGACGTGCAGGCGCTGATCGACAAAGAACTGCAACTGATTGCAGAGCTGAAGTACCCTTATTATTTTCTGACCATTTACGATCTGGTGCGTTTTGCCCGCGAGCAGCAGATCCTGTTTCAGGGCCGGGGCTCGGCGGCCAATTCAGTGGTCTGTTATTGCCTGGGCATTACCAGTGTCGACCCCACTCAAATTCAGGTCTTGTTTGAACGTTTCCTCTCCAAAGAGCGCGACGAACCACCCGACATCGACGTGGATTTTGAGCACGAACGCCGCGAAGAAGTGATCCAGTACATTTACCGTAAATACGGTCGGGAACGGGCGGCTTTGGCGGCCACTGTGATTTGTTACCGCTTTAAAAGCGCCTTTCGGGATGTCGCCAAAGCGCTGGGACTGATGGAGGCGCAGGTGGAGTTTTTTCTGAAAAACCTGCACCGGCGAGACAAACACCAGCCCTGGACAACCCAGCTGGCGCAGCTGGGGCTGGACCCAGGCTCCCGCCTTGCCATGCTGTTGGTCGATTTAACCCAACAGCTGATTGGCACCCCCCGGCATTTATCCCAGCATGTCGGCGGTTTTGTTATTACCGCCGGGCCTTTGTACGACCTGGTGCCGGTGGAAAATGCCGCCATGGCAGAACGCACTGTGATCCAGTGGGATAAAGACGATCTGGAAAGTATGAAACTGCTGAAGGTCGACGTGCTGGCGCTTGGCATGTTAACAGCCATTCGCAAAGCCTTTGATTTGGTACGCCAGCACCAGCAGCAGGACTTGTCGCTGGCCGCCATTACCCGCCTGGGGGACGACCCGGCTGTGTATCAGCGTATTCAGGCAGCCGACACTGTCGGCGTCTTTCAGATTGAATCACGCGCCCAGATGTCGATGCTGCCACGTTTACGGCCACGCTGTTTTTATGATTTGGTGATCCAGATTGCCATAGTGCGGCCCGGCCCCATTCAGGGTGATATGGTGCATCCCTATTTAAAACGCCGCCATGGTGAAGAAGCCGTGGACTACCCTTCCGCTGCGGTTGAAGGGGTGCTGAGCCGTACTTTGGGGGTGCCGATTTTTCAGGAGCAGGTGATTAAAATTGCCATGGTGGCGGCCGGTTTTACCGGCGGCGAAGCCGACCAATTGCGCCGCGCTATGGCCAGCTGGAAAAAAACTGGTGAGCTGCTGCAGTTTAAACACAAACTGATCGACGGCATGCAAAAACGCGGTTATCCGTTGGAGTTTGCCGAACGGATTTACCAGCAAATTTGTGGTTTTGGCGAATACGGCTTCCCCGAGTCCCACTCCGCCAGCTTTGCCGTGCTGGCTTATGCATCGGCCTGGCTGAAGTATTATTATCCGGCTGCTTTTTACACCGCCCTGCTGAACAGTCAGCCGATGGGTTTTTATGCCCCCAGCCAGTTGGTACAGGATGCCAGGCGGCATGGACTGACTGTTCTGCCTGTCTGCATCAATCACTCGCTTTGGGATCATCAGATGGTGCAACAGGGCAGCGAATGGGCGATCCGGCTGGGGCTGCGGCTGGTCAAAGGCCTGAGCCGGCAGGCCGCACTGCAGCTTGAGCAACAGCGACCGGCGGCCGGTTTTCGCAGTCTAGCCGAAGTGCAGGCCTGCATACTGAGCAGCAGCGACCTGGCCGCTTTGGCCAGTGCCAATGCATTGCAGCCTCTCAGCGGCAGTCGCTTTGCCAGCCGCTGGCAATTGCTGGATAACGAAAACCGTCTGCCGCTGCTGCACAACCTGCCTTACCAGACCCAAACCGAACTGCCTCTGGCTGAGCCGTTACAGGACGTACTGGAAGATTACCAAAGCACAGGCCTGACGCTGCGCCAGCACCCTGTGTTACTACTGCGCCAGCAACAGCTGCTGGGGCCCTTTACCCTGGCCTCTGAACTTGGCGGCTTGCCGCATAAAAGCCTGGTGACAGTGATTGGGCTGGTCAGCTCCCGCCAAATGCCGGGCACCGCCAGTGGTGTGACTTTTATCACGCTGGAAGATGGCACAGGCAACATCAACCTGCTGGTCTGGTCGGCCACAGCTTCGGCACAGCGTCTGCCCTATCTGAAAGCCAAATTGCTAAAAGTGCAGGGTATACTGGAAAAACAGGGCGAAGTCATTCATCTGATCGCCGGCAAACTGACCGACCTGACCGCTTTACTTGGGCCCATCCGCAGTTACTCCAGGGAGTTTCATTAATGAATCACCACAAAGCCACCAAGCCTTACCGGGTGAAAAAAACCGGCATTAAAGATGAAAACATCGACCGGCAAATCCTGGTGTTACACAAGGCCATAGCCGAAAAACTAATACGCCAGCCCGAACTGCTGGCGCAGGTGCAGCACAAGCTGGCCGAGCGGCTGGAACAAGGGCAAATCAGTTACGGAGGTTATATTCACTGGCAGTCTGTGCTGGAGCTGTACCATCAGCCGGAACAGTTTGTACTGGGGATCACCGAAGACAGCCCCTACCTGCGTAAATTGCGCCGGGTCACCCCCTTCAGCGGCCTGCTCACCGAGCAGGAGCGCCAGCAGGTGCTGCAGGCAGACGCCTGCGGTGAGCTGAGTCAGGTACTGACAGGTCTGTAATTCAGTCCCATTACTGGTTATGCTGGGGACTGCGCCGTACCTCTGAGGTACCACTGATCCGGCAGCCAACCGAACTGCCAGCGGAGTTTATTTGATGTCACACCCTCCATCCTTACGCCACCGTCTGGCGCAACAACTGGACCCCCAGCTTTACCCCCACCAGGGCTTATCGCTGCTCAACCTGCTGATCGCCTGGGTGATTTTGTTCGGTATTGTGCTGGCTATACTGCAAACCGAACCCAGTATACGACAGGGCCATGAGCGCTGGTTCCGGCTGACTGAACTGGCGCTGGCTTCGATCTTTTTACTGGAGTATCTGGCCAGAACCTGGACCTGCGTTGAGAATGACGCCTACACCCAGCGCTGGCGTTATCTGTTGTCATTTTTTGCGCTCGCCGATTTGCTGGCCATAATCGTGGCTTTTTCGGTGTATTTTGGCCATGGTGGTGTGCTGCTCAGGCTGTTACTGCTGATCCGCATTTTACGGCTGGCCCGGCTCGGGCGTTTTTCGACGGCCCTGGATTGCATTGCCCAGGCCATCCGCAGCCGGGCTTATGAGCTGTTGATCAGCGCCATCTTTGCATTACTTAGTCTGCTGATCTCCTCTACCCTGCTCTATCTGGTCGAAGGCCAGCTGCAACCCGAAGCCTTTGGCTCCATCCCAAGGGCAGCCTGGTGGGCAGTCGCCACCCTGACCACTGTAGGTTATGGCGACGTTTACCCAGTCACAGTGCTGGGCCGGGTGCTGGCTGGTTTTACCGCTATAGCCGGTATTTGTATTATTGCCATTCCTACCGGCATTCTGGCGTCGGCTTTCAGTGATGCCTTGCAGGAAGCCAAACAGCGCCAGCACAGTTTACCCAAACGAACCGACCTGCCTCCCCGTTAAGCCAGCCTTAGCGGGTGGGAAGCAGCTCCAGCAATTGCAGCAGATCATCGACCACATAGTCGGCCTGCCCGGCAAAACGGCCATTGTCGCCGTACCGGAATAAGCAGCTGCGGGCACCGGCATTGGCGGCCGTTTGCAAATCAAACAGGTAATCGCCGACATACAGCAGTTCAGCTACCGGCAGTTGCAGCGCCTCAGCAATCTGCCATAAACCATCTGGCTTAGGTTTGGCCGGCGCATCGTCACGGGTGACCACCAACTCAATCGGGATCTGCAACTGCTGACAACAAAGGGTGGTGGCACTGCGCATATTGCGGGTCAGAATAGCGCGGGGAAACTGCAGTTCGGCCAGTTGCTGCAACAGCTGCTGTGCGCCTGGCATCCAGCCGGCTTGTTTTGCCCCTGCCAGCTCAAAGTCTTCGATAATACGCTGAGCCTGCTGCTGTTGTTGCGGGCACTCCAGGCTATGCAGCTGTTCCAGGATAGGGGTGCCTTTGGGCCAGCCAAGACGCTGGCACAACACCACAAAATCCAGCCTGGAATCGACCAGGGTGCCATCCAGGTCGAACACCAGGGCGGCTATTTTCGGCTCAGGAATGGGACTGCTCCTCGCTCAAATGTGCCATTTCGCCGCGGTGCAGCCTGTCGTGCACCTGATGGTCATGCATCAGATACTGTGGCATTAACGAGCCCAGCAACATGCCGACCAAACTGGCGATTAACCCCGCCAGATGCGCCGGCACCAGCGGATCGTCGCCCCCCAGCCAGATAATGGCCTGCCAGGTCATCACACCAAAGGCAATGGACAACAAGGCGCCCTGATTGGTGGCTTTGCGCCAGTACACGCCAAACGCCAGCGGAATAAAGGCCGCCACCAGGGTGACCTGATAGGCATTTTCCACCATACCGAAAATGGTCGATTCACTGTTCAGCGCATAAGCCAGGGTGCAGAAACCAAACACCAGAGTGACCAGCTGCATCAGGCGCAGCAGTTGCTTGTCGGTCATTTTCGGCAGCATTGGCTTTAAAATGTTTTCAGCAAAAGACACCGAAGGCGCCAGCAGGGTGGCCGACGCACAGCCTTTAATGGCCGACAGCAAGGCACCGAAAAACACCACCTGGGCAAGCAGCGGCATGTGCTGCATCACCAGGCTGGGCAGGATCAGCTGCGTATCAGAAGCCATCATTTCTTTCACCATATCCGGCGCAATCAGCGTGGCGGCATAACCGATAAACAGCGGGATCATCGCAAACAGCAAATACAACACACCACCGGTAATGGAACCCCAGACCGCAATTTTTTCCGATTTGGCCGACTGCACACGCTGAAACACGTCCTGCTGCGGAATAGAGCCCAGCATCAGCGTGATGGCCGCCGCAATAAAGGCCAGCACTTCTTTTAAATCAGCTTCAGGCCAGAAGCCCAGTTTGCCTGCTGCAGCGGCATGGTCCACCACCACAGCGACACCACCGACCATGTCGGACACTTCGCCGCCTATGTACATCAGGCCGAGCACAATCACCACCATCTGCACCAGATCGGTAATAGCCACGGCCCACATACCACCAAACAGGGTGTAAATCAGGATACTGACAAAACCAATCCACATACCTGCCGTCTGGCTGATGGCGCCATCCGACACCACATGAAACACCAGGCCCAAGGCCATCAGCTGCGCACCGACCCAGCCGAGGTAGGACATCACAATGGCCAGCGTGGTCATCACTTCCACCGGGCGGCCATAACGCCTTTTGTAGAAATCGCCTATGGTCAGCAGCTTCATCCGGTACAGCGGTGCGGCAAAAAAGATGCCGACAAAAATCAGACAAAGTGCAGCCCCAAAGGGATCCGCCACTATCGACCCCAGATTGCCGTCAATAAAAGTGGCTGGAATACCCAGCACAGCCTCACTGCCAAACCAGGTGGCAAAGACTGTGGCCGTCACCATATAAAACGGCAGATGACGTCCGGCGACCGCAAAGTCTTTGGTGTTTTTCACCCGAAGCGCAGCCCACAGCCCCAAAGCCACTGAAAATACCCAGTACGCAATCACCAGACTCAATAACATAACAGGCCTTATTCCTTGTTTTTTTGCGCTACTCTAGCGAACACTTATGCACAAATACAGTGGATTTATGCAAGCAAGGCTGAGTTTTTTTCAATCGCTGCCAGCCGCCCAAACCGATGGCCAGGGGTACTGACTGAATTGCTGACAAAACCACTGCAATGCCTTGCCCTGACTCTGCTTTTGCCAGGCCAGATACAAAGGCGCATTGTCACGCGGAATGCTGGTGTTTTTGGCGATCAACTCCCCTCTGGCCAGTTGGGCCTGGATCAGGTGTTTGGGTAAAAAGCCCACGCCCAGCCCCTGCACCTGAGCGGCAATTTTGGCCTGCATACTGTCCACCCGCAGCACCCGGCGGGTGGTAAACAACCCTGAACTGCGTTTGGGGGCATCCAGCGCCGAATCAGCCACTACGATGGCCGTTTGCTGCGCCACATCCTCCAGCGTAATCTGCCGGTTCAGTTCCGCCAGCTCATGCAAAGGCGACAAGGCAAACACAAATTCGGCCTCGCCAATAGGGACCAGCTCGTAACGGCCTTTAGGCATTTCCGCCGACACCCCTATAGCCAGCTGGGCCTGGCCGGTTTCCAGTGCTTCCCAGCTGCCACCCAATACTTCTTCGCGAATACGGACTTCGGTCATTTTACCGAGCTGCATAAACTGCTGCACCAGCGCCAGTACAGGTTCATAAGGCACTATGCTGTCTTTGGCCAGCACCAGCTGAGTCTCCCAGCCGGTATCCACCTGCTTAATCGCATCCTGTAAACGACTGGCCGCCTGCAACAACTCCCTGCCCTGCTCCAGTAGCAGCTGACCGGCGGGCGTCAGCTGGGCTTTTTGTTTGCTGCGGTCAAACAGCGGCACCTCTAAATCTGCTTCCAGCTTGGCGATGGTGTAACTCAGCGCCGAAGGCACTTTGTATAAATGCTCAGCTGCAGCGGCAAAGCTGCCTTTGCGCGCTATCGCGTCCACAGCCCGCAAAGCGTCCAGTGTCAGAATGGGGTGATTGGCCATGAACCCTCCTTATTCAAATTTTTTGAACATCCAAGTGATTTTATTCCGCTTTTCGTTCAGGGTAAAGCCAACTAAAGTACACACATCCAAGCACGACAGGCAGTAATTAACGGCGTTTGGAATAAACCAAAAGTCAACTAATTGAAGGTGAGTGAAAATGAACAAAGCAACTTTACAGCACATTTTTTCCAGCAATGCGGGTTTTGGCGCTCTGGCGTTACGGGTACCGGTTGGGGTGATCTTTGCCGCCCACGGCGCACAAAAATTGTTCGGCTGGTTTGGTGGGTACGGCCTGGAAGGCACAGGCGGCTGGATGGACAGCATAGGTTTAAGCCCGGGTGTACTGATGGCCTTTCTGGCTGGTGCCGCTGAGTTTTTTGGTGGTCTGGCGCTGATTCTAGGCCTGTTGACCCGCCCTGCCGCTGCAGCGCTGAGCGTTGCCATGCTGGTGGCCATTTTTGCGGTGCATTTCCAGAATGGTTTGTTTATGAGCAATAACGGTTACGAATTTGGCCTGGCCCTGCTGGCCGCCTCTGTCTCGCTGTTGTTCAGCGGTGCCGGCAAAGCTTCCATCGACAGCCTGATTGCCCGCAAGTTAAACCAGTAATTCTATCGACCGACAGCGGCCCTCAAGGGCCGCAGGAGACATCATCATGTTAGAACTCAGAGCAGCCAAAGATCGCGGTGCAGCCAATTTTGGCTGGTTAAACAGCAAACATACGTTTTCGTTTGGCCGCTACTACGACCCGACCCAAATGGGGTTTTCTGCCCTGAGGGTAATTAACGATGACGAAGTGGCCCCTGGCGCTGGGTTTGACACCCATGGCCATCAGGATATGGAAATTATCAGTTATGTGCTGCAAGGGGCCATTGCGCATAAAGACTCAGCCGGCAATATCAAAACCCTGCCAGCAGGTGAGTTCCAGTTGATGAGTGCTGGCAAAGGCATTTACCACAGCGAATTTAACGCCAGTGACAGCAACAACCTGAAGTTTCTGCAGATCTGGATCCAACCGAATCAGTTTGGTGGTACGCCTGGTTATCAGCAAAAGGCTTTTGAACGTAAAAGTGGCCTGAACCTGATTATTTCACCCGATGGCCGGGACGGCAGTTTGCAGATGAAACAGGATGCGTATTTGCACCAGTTACTGCTGGAGCAAGGCCAGCAACTGGCGTTACCGGTGCAGGCCGCTCGCCGCTATTACCTGCACCTGATCAGTGGGTCGCTGCAGTTAGGTGAACAGCAGCTTCAGCCGGGTGACGGCATTAAACTGGCGCAATTCACCCAACTGAACGCAGAAGCCCTGCAAGGTCCGGTCGAAGCCTTATGGTTTGACCTGCCTTAACGAAGCCGTATCAGGGCAGCACCTTGCCCTGATACAACCAAAGCACGGCGCGGCTGAACTCAGCCGCCCAGGCGGCTTCGTTATGGTCCGCCCCCTCCACCAATCTGTACTGAGCCTGCTGCGCCGTCATGCCTTTGCGGGCTAACTGCCGCACCACCTGTTCAATATCCGGTACCATACTGCCGCCTTCCTGCAAGCCCATATAAAAATACAACCTTTGTCCCGGCGCGGGTAACTGGCTGGAAAAGCGCTGAATTTGTGGGCCCACAGTCCAATAGGCCGGGGAAAACAGCCCATACAGACCAAAGACGTCCGGGTACTTCAGTAAGGCGTAGTGGCTGATCAGCCCGCCCATTGAGCTGCCCATGATGCCGGTATGCGCTGCATCGGCTTTAGTCCGGTAATGCTGGTCTATATAAGGCTTCACCACTGTGACAATAAACTGCAGGTACTGATCGCCCTGCGCTTCACCTATTGGCGGGCCAGAAAATGGCAATAACTCCTGATTACGAAACTCCCCGCCATTGTCGATGCCGACGACGATCAGCTTCAGACCTTGTTGTGCCAGCAAATTCAGCTGTTCATCCACTTGCCATTCGCCGGCATAAGAGGTACGCGCATCAAACAGATTCTGAGCATCGTGCATATAAAGCACAGGGTAATGTTCGTTGGATGCCTGATAATCCGCTGGTAAATACAAACGCACAGTGCGGCTGCGTTCCAGCCCTGGCATCTCAAAACGCTGTTCCAGCACTGTGACATTGGCGGCCGCTGTGGAGCCTGTGGCCTGAACCTGCCCTGTCAAAGCCGCGACGACAACCACTGCCAACCAGCCACATTTCATTGTCACTGTTTTATTCCTCCGCTTTACCAAGCACCATGCAGTCTTGATTTTTCTGACAAATTCCATCATCACCGCCATACCACAGATTGAAATTAACCACTCTGCTTTGTACATTACGCTTTTTTCCTGTGACTTCCTATGTGGCTTTCCCGAATTTACTACCCTGCACTGGCGATAAGCTCTGCCGCGCTGATGGCCAGCATAGGCCCTATTGCCCGGCTCAGTCAGGTTGACGCCGCCAGCCTGACGTTCTACCGGCTGGCCTTTGGCGCTGTTGCGATTGGATTATTTTTGCTGTTTAGCCGCCAGCTGCAATTGGTGCGCAGCAGTCCGCACTGGACAGTGGTCCTCAACGGTGTGCTGCTGGCCAGCTTTATTTTGTGTTTTTTGCAGGCCATTCAGACCTTGTCTTTAACAGTCGCCATCATGCTGGTGTACCTGGCTCCCGCCTTTGCTGCGCTGATCGCACATTTCTGGTTTAAGGAGCGGCTGACCCCTTTTTCACTGGCGATGATCCTGCTGGCCTTTTTCGGTTTTGTGCTGTTGCAGGATCTCAGTGCAGACCAATCCGGCCTGTATTCCGCAGGGCTGTGGTATGCACTGGGTTCATTGTTAACTTACTGTGCTTTTTTATTAGTGAATAAAAAAGTGCCTGTATCAGAACACCGCCTGAACAGCACCTTTTATCAACTGCTGGTCGGTGCCTGCTGTGCTTTGCCTTTTATGCTGCAGCAAGATGCGCCGAGCGCAGCACAATGGCCCTGGCTGATTGCGGCAGGTCTGTTTCCCGGTGCTTTAGCACTGTGGTGTGCGGTCCAGGCGCTGAGTCATTTGCCAGCCCGTGTGTACGGCACTCTGGCGTACACCGAACCTGTGGTGGTAGTGCTTTGTGCCTGGTGGTTTTTTGCAGAACCCTTGTCGCTGCGTCAGAGTATGGGCGTCAGCCTGATTATTCTTGCGGGCATTGCCCAGACTGCGGGTACTAAACCCGCACAGCCTAATGACAGAGCAGTGCCTCAGGCCTGAGGCACATCCAGTATCAACCGGTTTCTCAGCTCCACTGTAACACCTGGGCTTGGAAAGGCGGCATTGTAAAGCCGCAGCTGCACCCGCATGGCGGGCACCAGCCGCACGGGTTTGGGTAATTTATACAAGGTGGTACAGGGTAAACTCAGCAGCAGATCCTGCTGCAGCATAATTTCCAGCTTGCAGTTCACTCCGGCAGGCACATTGCCAGTGGCACCAAAAGCGACAATATCAGCCTGTTGTGTTGGCCATTTGGCGTCATAAGGGATCACCACTTCAGCCCCTGCAATCAGGGTTTTCTCCACATTCCAGACCAAATCCCGCGGGGCCGCCAGCGCCGCCCCAGGCACGAGCAGCAACAAGCCCAGCAGTTTGACCAGCCCCGCTGTCATAAACCCTCCTGCTTTTGCAGCAAGCTGAAATTCAGCTCTGCCTGCTGCAAATCCCGCTGCAACTGCCCCTGCGAGCGCTGCAACTCCCCCAGCTGCTGACGCAGCGACTTATTCTCAGTGCTGAGTTGTTGTTTTTGCTGTGCACTCTGAGCTGCACTTAAGGCATCGGTGTTGGCATCAATCCGCTGCTCCAGCTCCGCAATAGTCTCGGTATTTTGCGCAAACACCTGTTGCAGGTTTTCCAACGCAACTTTGGCGCTGTACCAGCTGCGGCCGCGCTGGTAGCCCAGTTTAAACTCAGCTTCGAGCGCGCCACTGCAGATGCTGTTGTAGCTTTTCCCCTGCTGCCCCCACAACAGGCCCTGATCGTACTGACAAAACTCAATAGCCCCTTCGGCATGTCCCTGCTGATAAGCCTGAAAATCCGAGTTGTGGCCATGTCTGGCGCATTCCTTCTGATAAGAACGGAACTGGCTGGCAGCAATACCTTGCTGCGCATCGGTTTTGCCTATAGCAAACCAGTCACCCAACTGGCATTCCTGTTGACTGATACTGCTGCAAGCCCCCAGACTCAGCAGCGACACCATCAGTAGCAGCTGTTTCATGCACTATCCTCATTTCTGCATTCTGGTTTTAATCTACCTGAATTGCTTTGTAGATTCCAAGCTGCATATTCCAAGCCAGAGCCACTTCGCGCACAATGGCCTTTTGGCGGCTGACGGCTGAACAATGAATTATCTGGCGCATTTATGGCTGGCCCAACACAACACCAATTCCAGAGTCGGCAATTTATTGGGCGACTTTTGTCGCGGCGTGGATTTAACACAGCAGCCCCCTGCCGTGTTGGCAGGTTTATACAACCACAGGGCAGTGGACTGGTTTACCGATCAGGCCCTTGAGGTACAGCAGGCCCGACAGCTCTTTAGTCCGGCCATGCGCCGTTTCGCCCCTGTGGCTTTGGATTTATTTTTTGATCATTTGTTGATCCGTCACTGGGCAGAATGGAACCAACAGCCATTTTTACCCTATAAAACGCAGCTTTACCTTCAGTTGCAGCTGGAATTGCCTCAGATGCCCACCGGCATGGCTGCGGTGCTGCAAAAGGTTGTGCAACAAGACTGGTTTGGCAGTTATGCCTCTGTGCAGGGTATTCAGCAGGCTGTGCGGGCCCTTGCGTTGCGTGGACAACGTACCGGGCTTTATGCCGCCATTGCCGACGAGCTACCGCAGTTGCAGCCCCACATAGAACCGCTGTTTCTCCGCTTTATACCGCGACTACAGCAATTCGTTGAACAGGCCGCCATAGAGCAGAGCCCTGACCAGGCCAAAGCGCGTTACATCAGCGCCACAGGCAAAGACCAGAGCAGGCAGGCCTGACGACCAGTCAGATCCAGCAGGCTGGCACTGGCTTTTTTGATCTGAAAACAGCTGGCTTCACTGCCCAGGTAACTGGCCAATAACGCGGAAATATCCGGCTCGTGGCCGACACAAACCAGAAGTTCAAGACCTTTTTGCTCTGTATAACGGGCAATGGCCTGCTGTTGTGCTTCAGCCTCTGAGTCAATATCCAGCCAGTCCACAGCCTCTGGCTGCGGCCAGCTTAAATGCTGGTGCAGGATCTGTGCTGTTTGTTGCGCCCGGCACAGCGTGCTGCACAACAGCACATCGGCATGCAGCCCGGAGCCAGCCAGAAAAGCGGCCAGCCGCCGGCTTTGCTGGCGGCCTTTGTCAGTTAGCTGACGAGTATGGTCTGCTAAACCCAGGCTGCGATCGTCAGCTGTGGCGTGGCGGATCAGCAGTAGCTTCATGGCTGCACCACAAAGTCGGCGCTTTCCTGATACAGGGGGTGCGTCCTGCCCTGGTACCAATACCAAATCTGGTCACTGTCGCCTGGCCCCAAAATGGCGTTCACCAGCAGCTCGCCATGCTGTAGCGGGATCCGATACAACAGGGGCTCCGACTGCAGGCCCACGGCTTTATCCAGCAACAGCTGGTTGACCTTGACCTCTACCTGACCCAAGGCGGTACCACCCCGCTCAAAATGGCCCAGCACCAGCTTTGCATGAAACCGGCTTAACTGGCCTTGCTGCAAATCAGCCAACGCAAAAGGTTCGGGCTCCAGTGTGATCAACTGCCGGGCTGCCAGTGCATTTTTGGCCTCAACTGGCAACACCAGCTCGACCTGAAGCACAATCTGATGGGCATGTTTACCGGCAAGCAAAGGTAAATGTGAGGCTATCAGTTGTTCGCCGGCCTGCAACAGCACCATGCCGTGTACACCATGGCTGGCATGCGGATCAGGTTCAGCCTGCAAAGTCCCGCACAGTCCAGACAGCACCAGGCATCGCAATAAAATTTTCATTCAAGCAGTTCCGCCTGTTATTGACTCTGCGCCAGAGTACAAAACCCCCAACTGCAGCGCCATACCCAAGGGCAGAAAAATCTTGTTATAATCGCCGCACTTTTGCCGGGCCAGACAGAGCGCCGGTCCCTTCAACTGCGGAGAACTGAAGATGCAATTTCCTGATGATGGCAATGGCGATATGCTCAAGGCGATGGCTGAATCCGGCATGGACCTGAACCAGGTGCTGGCTTTGGATTTTTATCTGGTGTTTGAAGACAAAACCAAAGCTGAACAGGCGCTGGCTGCCTTGCTTGCCAGTGAGATGGATGGCGAAGCAGAGCTGAACCTGAACGATCTGGACCAGTGGGAACTGATCGTTTGCCTGCACATGCTGCCGGACCATGCAGCTATCACTGCCAAAGAAAAAGAGCTGGATAAATTCGCCAAAAAATTCGGCGGTTACAACGACGGTTGGGGCGTAATGCAACACCAGGATGGCGATGATGAATTTGCCGACCACGATCACCACTGCGATGACCACTGTGGTCACTCTCATTAAAACTCAAAAAACAGCGAGAACGACTTATGGGCGCTCAATGGAAAGCCAAACATAAACAAGATGCTGCGGCCGCCAAAGGCCGTATTTTTACCAAATTAGCCAAAGAGATCATGGTGGCCGCCCGTAACGGCGCCGACCCGGATATGAACGCCAAACTGCGGGTAGCGATGGAAGCGGCGAAAAAAGCCTCGATGCCACGTGACACGCTGGAACGCGCCATTAAAAAAGGCGCTGGCTTGCTGGACGGTCCGGTCAACTACGAAGCCGTCACCTACGAAGGTTTTGCGCCGCATCAGGTGCCGGTCATTGTGGAATGTCTGACCGACAATAAAAACCGTTCCGCCCAAAGTATCCGGGTGCTGTTCCGCAAAGGCCAGTTGGGCACGTCCGGTTCCGTATCCTGGGATTTTAAATACTTAGGCGCCATTGAAGCGACGCCCAGCAGCCCGGATGCCGACCCGGAGCTGGCCGCTATTGAAGCCGGTGCTCAGGACTTTGAAGCCGCCGACGAAGGCGAAACCCTGTTCCTGACCGAACCGACGGATCTGGACGCCGTGTCCAAAGCCCTGCCTGAGCATGGTTTTACCGTCACCTCGGCCAAACTGGTGTATAGACCGAACAACCCGGTCAGCAACCTGACCGATGAACAACGGGCTGAAGTGGAAGCCTTCCTCGACGCCATTGACGCCGACGACGACGTGCAAAACGTTTATGTAGGCCTGGCTGGTTAACCATTTTCACAGCGAATTAACTTGAATAAAAACCCGGGAAACCCGTCAGGGCTCCCGGTTTTTTTGCATAAAAAATCAAAATAAACGGAATAGATTGCAGAAAAAAGCCAAAGTTTGGTTGAATTATATTCACTTATGCTAATGCAGCCTTGAGCTAAGTCCCGGCTTGTGTTCTTATCCGATGAAATCACAACTTTTCAGGATTAACCGAGGCTCCTCTGATGCGTTTCCAACCCCATTTGTTAACAGTCGCGGTCTGTACCGCGCTGAGCACAGTACCTGCAGTTCAGGCACAACAACAGAGCAGCGCCGAAGAGGCGCAGATTGAAAAAATCAGTATCACCGCCACCCGCCGTGCTGGCACTGTGCAGGATGCGCCGCTGAATATCACGGCGCTGGACAATGACGTGATGGCACAACAAAACATCTCTGAACTGGCTGATGTAGCCCGCTGGGTGCCGGGCCTGACTATTCCTGATTTAGGCGGCCGTGACGGCACGCCGCTGATTGTGCGTGGCCTGAACACCAACTCCTCTGGTCCGGATTCGGATGGCGGCACTGTCGCCACTTACCTGGGTGAAATGCCAGTGCAGATGGACTTACGCCTGGTCGATATTGAACGGGTGGAAGTGCTGATTGGCCCTCAGGGCACCTTGTACGGCGCTGGTACTTTAGGGGGCGCTATCCGTTATATCGCAAATGAACCTGAATTTGGCGTCACCAGTGGTTCGGTGTTTGGCGATATCTCACAAAATGCCGAAAGTGACAGCCAGGGCGCTGAAGGCGGTTTTATCCTGAACCTGCCTCTGTCCGGTGACACTTTGGCGCTGCGTACCTCACTGAATTACGTCAATGACCCGGGCTTTATTGATTACAACTATCTGGTGCGTCAGCCTGGGGTCAGCCTGGCCGACCCGGATTGGAGCAATGCCGAACAGGTTGACGCCAATCTGCGCCGCAAAGCGGACGCCAACGGCGAAAAAATTCTGACCGGTCGCATTGCACTGCGCTGGTCACCAAATGAAGTGTTCGACTCCACGTTGAACTACTACTACCAGAGCCAACAGGCCGAAGGCCGTTCGATCAGCCATTACCAGAGCCTGGGCGCTGATAACCCGCTGGCACCACAGATTGGCCAGTACGAGTCCGCTTACCGCTATGAAGAGCCAAACGATCTGGACGACTCCCTGCTGAGCCTGGAAATGAAAGTGGACCTGGATTTCGCTGAACTGGTGTCTGCGACTGGTTTGGCGACCTCCAAAGAGCAAGGCCAGCGTGACCAGAGCGATCTGCTGATCCGGTTGGATTACGGCTACGAAGAATTCCCGGCTTTTTCTGCCTTCACCTTTGAAGATGAAAAGGATGAAACCTTTACTCAGGAGCTGCGCCTGGTGTCCAGCGGCGACGACGCCTTCAGCTGGATTGTTGGCGCTTACTACAGCAACAACGAGTTTGACGGCCTGAGTAAAGAATTTACCCCTGGGTTTGACCAGTACGCCCTGACCGAATGGGAAACCGGCGGCAACCCGCGACCGGACGCGCTGGAGTATATTTCTGTCGACCAGACCAAAGTGATTGAAAAAGCGCTGTTTGGTGAGCTGAGTTACCAGTTCACTGACGCCTGGCAGGTCACTTTGGGCACCCGCTTCTACCGTTACAGTGTCAATTCCGCCTCAGCCATTGATTTACCTCTGTATAACTCAGTTTTTGATGGCGCACCGTCAGACCAAATCATTCTGGACTTTGAAGGTACCAGTGCCAAAGACAATGGCAACCTGCTGAAATTTAACAGCAACTACAAACTGACCGAAGACCTGATGGTCTACCTGACCATCAGCGAAGGTTTCCGTATCGGTGGCTCCAATGGTGTGGCCCCTTGCCCGGACCCGCTGCCGGACGACCGCCAGATTGTTTGCGCTTTACCCAGCGAGCGCCTCTATGCCGCTGACACCACCACCAACTATGAGCTGGGGTTGAAATCCAGCTGGCTGAAGAACAAGCTGCATTTAAATGCCGCTTTATTCCGGGTGGACTGGGATGATGCGCAGGTGACAGGGGCCACCATCAATGGCCAGCAGCCTATTACCACAAACGCAGCCACCGCCAAAGCTCAGGGCGTGGAATTCTCCGGCCGTGCCGTACTGACCGGTGAGCTCAGCAGCTACCTGACCTACGCCTATACCCAGGCAGAACTGACCTCAGATGCACCTTTCCTGTTTGCCGTGGTGGATGACCAGGGCACAGAGCTGCAGGATTATTACGATGGCAAAGCTGGTGATCGCCTGCCGGGCTCCCCAGAGCACAGCCTGTCCTTTGGCCTGAATTATCAGACTGAAGTCTTTGACGACAGTCAGCTGGACTTCAGCTACGGCGTTACTTACCAAAGTGATGTGTACACCAAAGTCGGCCTGCGTGCAGATGGTGAAGCCTTGCCAGGTTATGCGGTGAATAACTTTTCGGCCAAACTGGCTGAAGAGGCCTGGTCTGTCACTTTCTATATTGACAACCTGTTTGATAAATACGCTTATACGGCCACCCGCCGTGATCGCGGTGATATTGGCCTGGCGCGTTTTGACGAGATGAACAGCAATGACCCGGCGCTGCAGCGCAACTACGGTCATTACATTCTGACACCCCGTACTTTGGGCCTGAAGTTTAACTATCAGTTTGAACTTTAAGCGGCAAGGCGGTATACCAGGTTACAGAGGATCAAAGCGCCTGCGGGCGCTTTGTTTTTTAAGCGGAACTTTATGTCAGATCCAACCCAAGATGCCTTACTGCAGGCCAGGCAGCTGATACAGCAACAACAGGGGCAAGCGGCCTATCAGCTGCTCGCCACCCTGGTCCGGCAGCAACCCGCTGTTGCCGACAGTTATTTCCTGATGGCGCAGATCCAGCTGCAGCACCAGCAGTTGCACAAAGCCAAAGCGCTGCTGGTGCAGGCGCTGAAACTGCGCAATGAACCGGAGTTTCGCGTGCTGCTGATCCAGGTCTGCAGTTTGCTGGCACAGATGGCCGATGTGCAGCTGTTGATCAAACCTTTGCAGCCCGCTGGGCTTTCGCAGGCTGGCTGGGCCGATACGCTGGGAGTGGCGCTGACCCGGCTGGGCGATCATCAGGCCGCCCTTGGTTATTTTGCCCGGGCTGTGGCCCTGGCCCCACAACAGGATGCCTACCAGTACAATTATGGGGTGGCGCTGAAATTCTGCGGCGACTTTGCCGCGGCTAGCCAGGCCTTGCAGCAGGCCATTCACTACAACTCAAAGCATAGCTCGGCCTGGTACGCCTTAAGTGAACTTCAGACCACAGCTCAGGCATCAACGGCAATTCCCCGGTTACGGCAGTTGCTAAGCCAGCAGACCGATCCGGATCAACGACTGATCGCCAGCCATGCATTGGCTCGTTATCAGGAAGCCGAAGGCGCCTTTGCCGATGCACTGCTCACCCTGGAGCACGCCAAACAGGTAAAAAAGCAGACCACGCCGACAGCCGCCAGCGACCTGCTGCAGCTGTTTCCGGCGCTGACACAGCTGGCAGAACAGGCAAGCTCCCCTGCTGGCGGCAGCAGCAGTCAAGAACCTGTTTTTATTATCGGCATGCCCCGCTCCGGCACCACATTGGTGGAGCGGATTTTAAGCAGCCACAGCCAGGTGCAATCGGCCGGTGAATTGCAGGATTTTGCCACTGCAGTGAAAGAGCTGACGCAAAGCCCGGGCCAGACCGTATTAGACCCGGCGACTCTTGCTGCGGCTTATCAGTTGGACCCAGCCGCTATTGCCGGGCGTTATTTGCAGCGCAGCCGGGTGCTGACGGGCAGCAAACCGCATTTTATCGACAAGCTGCCATTTAATTTCTTTTACGTCGATTTACTGCGCCGCGCCTTCCCACAGGCAAAGATTATCTGGATGCTACGCAATCCGGCCGACACCTGCCTGGGCAACTACCGCGCACTGTTTTCACTGCACAACCCCTATTACAGCTATGTGTTTGATTTAAAAGACACCGCCGCCTTTTACGCCGGGTTTTACCGCTGGACAGAGTTCTGGCAACAACAGCAACTGCCACAAATTCGTTTTCAGTCCTACGAACAGCTGGTGCGCCAACCCGACCAACAAACCCATGCTTTGTTGCAGTTTTGTGGCCTGAGTGCAGAACCTGGATGTTTTATTTCTGAGCGCAATACCAGCCCTGTCGCCACTGCGTCCAAAGTGCAGGTGCGGGAAGCCATTCACACCAAAGCCATCGGCCGCTGGGCCAGGTACCAACCAGCGATAGACCCCCTGTTGCAGGCCTTAGAACAGCACCAGTTGCCCTTTGAGTGGCCAGAATTTTGAGACCATAGCGCTAGGTGTCTGAACTTAAGGGCTTTATACTGTTGCGCTGTTTTTCAGTTCAAGGACTACTGCGATGAAAGTTCTGGTTGCCTCGGCCAACCCGGCCAAAATCCGCGCTGTGGAATCGGCTTTTTCGGAAATGTTTGGCAGTGTCGGCTTATCCGTTTCTGGTGTCGCCACCCAAAGCGGTGTGGCCGCCCAGCCCATGACCAGCGACGAAACCCTGCAGGGTGCGCTGAACCGGGTGCAGGCATTGCAGCACGCTGATGCCGATTACAAAGTAGCGATTGAAGCCGGACTGGACGGCGACATGACCTTTGCCTGGATGCTGGTGGAGCACCAGGGCCAGTATGGCAAAGCCCGCTCGGCCAGCCTGATGCTGCCACCCCAAGCGCTGACCGCACTGCAACAGGGCCAGGAACTGGGCGATGTGATGGATGCGATGTTTGCCCAGCAGAATGTGAAACAACAAGGCGGCGCCATAGCCCTGTTAACCAAGGATAAACTCAGCCGCAGTTCGGTTTATCATCAGGCGCTGATCCTGGCATTGATCCCCTTTTTAAACCCTGCATTGTTTAGAGCGTGTTGACCTTTCAGGGTTGTTTTTCAGCAGTCTGGCCGATTGTTATGCCAGGCACTGTGAGTGCCGTAGTGAATAACCTGCTTTTCATGTAAAAAAAAGCCTGCATTTAGCAGGCCTTTTGACATGCAGCGCTCCTTGCTGCAAACATGTTTACTCAGTTAACCAATTAGAAACGAGCCTCTAAACCCAACTGGATTGAACGTGGCTCTTGCCAGGTATAAGCGGCACCATAGTATTGGTTCTTCACACCAGGTGTGGTTTCATAGTGTTCATTGATAGATTCAATTTCCTGCGAATCCAACACGTTGAAGATATTCAGTGTGGCTCGCATATCCACGCCGCCCAACTCAAACATGTAGTTGGCGGACAGGTCCAGTTTAAAGGACCACGGAGTGCGACCTATTGAACCACGAGGTACAAAGCTGTAGGTATCACTGACTGGATCATACAGGTAGAACGTGTCGCCATAGCTGCCGTACACCATTGGATCATCATCAGGATAACCGCGACCAAAGGCACTCATAGGACGGCCACTGGCCAGAGTGCTGTTGAAACCAACGGTCAGGTCTTCCAACAGGTCATAGCTACCATAAAGTTTAAACACATGGCGTCTGTCATTGGCCTGGTAACCGTCAGCACCATCCATCAGAGCCGGGAAGTCAAAATCCTGCGTAATACCGGGATCAGCCTGACCTATATCTGATTTCACTGCACCTTCAAAGTTACCTACACTGCGGCTCCAGGTGTAAACCAGCGTGAAGCGGGTTCTTTCACCGGCATAGGCCAGCTGAGTTTGCAACGCAGTGTATTCGTTTTTCGCTTCTGGCAGACCAATCTCCGCAGCGGTATAGGTTTGGCGGCTGTCAGGGTCAATCACACCATCGGCATCATTGTCCAGCTGCCAGGTAGAATCTTCACCTGGGTTTAACAGGGTGCAGGTGGCCTGAGAAGCCAGCGGACCACAGTAGTCATCCAGCGCAGACACAACCTCACGGTAGATACCGCGTACAGAACCGGTGATCTCGTCAGTCAGCTGAGTTTCATAACCCAGAATATATTCATCTTTGGCAAAAGGATCCGCTTCTTCAGCCTGGAAAGTGGCCTGAACAGCCGGATTTGGTACCGAGTTCACTACGGTGGAGTTGGCACCGGCAATGGGTGTCAGACCTGTGGCTGCACCAGTTGCATCAGAACCAGTAAACAGGTAGTAAGTTGTTGTATCACTCACACCTGACGCCGCACGGTAGTTGGTATTGTTTGGTACCGGCAGGTAATAACGGCCATAAGTACCAAAGATCTTCGATGTACCTTCACCCGTTGGGTCATAGCTGAATCCCAAACGTGGTGCAATATCTGTACTAAAAGATGAGAACACTAAACCTGTGACACCAGCATTTTCAAATTTGTCTTTACGCACACCAAGACTCAGACGCAGGTTATCTGTCGCCTGCCATTCATCTTCCAGGTACCAGGCATCCAGTTCAGTCGTAAAACCACCACCACCGGCAAAGATACGATCCGCAACATAATCCAGTGCAGCACCAGTATTATTCACATACAAAGCACCATCATTACCCTGAATACTTCCGCCTGTTGCTAAAGTACGGTAAGTCCAGTTATGACCCGTAATTGGGAATGAAGTATGATTGGTGTCACGGGTTTGAGTATCATAACCAGCACGCAATAAATGGTCGCCCAATACATATTCAACATTCAGACGAAGCTGCTCATTATTATCAACATTGTCTCCGTAACTACCACCAGGGCCACAGCTGGTTATCTTCTGGCTGTCAGGGATAGGACGAGCATCGGTCACCGTCGGGCAATCCAAGTTACCAGGCACGTTGGTGTATTGGGTTTCAATCTCACCATACATGGCCGTCACAGTCAGCTCATCGGTAAAGTTACCGGTATAACTCAGGCTCTTCACATCACCACCGCGCTTCAACACAGTGCTGCCCAATAAGCTGCCAATTTCACTGGTGTTTGCGTTAAAGCTGTAAGTTTCGGAGTTTGTATCACTGCGGTTAGAGTAAGCAAATAAGCTCAGGGTGTGCTGATCCGTGATCAACCAGTCAATTTTGGTGCCCCAAAACAGGTTGTCCCCACCACTGGAATCCCGGCGAATAAACTGATTATCTGCCGCATATTGAGTAGAGCCTGAGCGCGATGCAAAATCATCCTGGATATCACGGGGGTTCACCAGTGCATAAATAAACAGCTTATCTTCAATCAGCGGACCGCCGGCTGAAATTGTTACTTCTTTGGCGCTGTATTCATCTTGGGTGGTATTACGGAAAGCGCTGCCTACACCGCCATTGCCTTTAGAAATGCGACCAGATTCTGCCAGGCTTGCTGGTGTCCACAGCCCGGTAACAGCGAACTCCCACTCATTGGTACCACTTTTGGTAGTGCTGTTAATTAAACCACCTGTTGTACGGCCAAACTCAGCGGAGTAACCACCGGTTTTCACCTGAAACTCTTTATAGAACTCAAATGGCACCGAACCACAACCCAAACCCTGACTGGTATCAGTAACTTCCAGGCCATTGATATAGCATGTATTTTCAGCGACTGATGCACCACCAAATGAAGCCACATTACCGAAGCGGGTGTCACCTGCTACAGTGCCCGGTGCCAGCAAGGCGACTGACGTCAGGTTGCGTGGTACAGGCATACGATCAAGCTCAATTTCACCCATCACCAAACCAGAGTCACTGGTAGTCAAATCGATAGGATTGATACGACTACCAGTCACCTGAATGACTTCCAGACCTTCTGAGCCTGAGCTTGCCAGGTCATAACTGGCCTGTGTGTTACTGCCTAAGGATACCCGGACCTTGTCCGTGGTCACAATTTTACCGTCTTTAGCGATAGTCAGTTCGTATTCTCCCGTAGGCAACGAAGAAATACGGAAGGCACCATTACTGGCCGGTGTTACCTCACGGCTCAATCCCGTCGCTGTATTTTTTACACTGACTTTATAGGTTGTAGAGTTGGCAGCATTAATAGTACCAACAATATCTTCCGCAAGAGCTACCGCAGGCATACCTATAAAAGAGGCAATAGATAACGCCAGCAAACTCTTTTTTGCATATCTCATAATGATCCCCTGGATATTATTATTTTCTTGTTTGTAGAAACAATCTACAAAAAAAACAGTACGCCCAGAGGAAACACAAAGAAACAACACCATCGATGAAACAACAAAAAATAAAGATAAAACCACATAAACAAATTTAATTAACCCATAATAAAAACATAACTAATTAAACACATACAAAACAAAATAAAAGCTTACATAACTTAACACTACTATAATTCAATAAATATCATCAATCTGTTTATAAATTCTGAATCGTAGACAATCAGGTCGTTTTTCTATTCATTATTCGTGAGAATGATGAAACGAATATGACTGAACTGACTGCTATTCAGGCGCATCAACAGATACTTAGCTGTGACGATGTAGGGAAAAGGCTGGATCTGACTGCACCTTACAGCCTAAGCTGGTGCTTTAACCACCACAGGAGTGAAGCATGGCAAACTTAAGAATTCTGGCGATTTGTGGCAGTTTACGGCAAAAATCCACTAATAAAGCACTGTTGCAGTATGCGATGCAGCAGGCCCCGGCCGGAGTTGAGATTGAACTGGCGGACTTGTCGGAGCTGCCATTTTACAATGCAGATTTGGCAGAAAAACCAGCCAGCGTGACCAGACTGGTGGCACAGGCAGCCGCGTCTGATGCACTGCTGCTGGCCTGCCCGGAATACAACTACTCTATTGCACCAGCGCTGAAAAATGCGCTCGACTGGTTGTCCCGCGAACCGAACAATGGCGTGTTGGCCGGAAAAACCGCCGCCATTCTGGGCTCAGGTGGCGGTATGGGCACGTCCAGGGCTCAGTACCATCTGCGTCAGGTTTGTGTCTTTCTCGATTTGCATCTGGTGAATAAGCCTGAAGTATTCTGCAATTCCTTTGGTCATAGCTTTAATGAGCAGGGTGAATTGGTGGATGAACGTATCCAGGGTCTGATCCGGCAACAACTGCAGGCGTTGGCGGAATTGACAGGCAAGATCCGCAATTAAAACAAGGCAGTGCTTGTGCCTGATGAAAAAGTTTGTCAGATTAGCCAAAGCAAAAACCCACGGATAAGAGGTTGTCGCTTGATTGAGCGTTTAAAACAGGATTTTTACCTGATGATGGTGACACTGGTTGGTGTACTGGCCAGTTTCACCTTGGTACCTTTTGTGCTCTACCGTCTGGCCAGCGGGGATTATCTGGTTGCCACTGTGGATCTGTTGCTGATTGGCACCTGCTCGCTTTCGGTGCAATGGGCTTGGCGCACCGGTGATACTGAACGGCCAGGCCTGATGATGGCCGTGGCTTTTTGTATTGGCGCTGTCACTGTCGTTTATAAACTGGGGTCAGATGCGCTGTATTGGATTTACCCATTAATGATGTTTCTGTTTTTCCTGGTGGCGCCGCTCAAAGCCCTTTGGTTATTGCTGTCGATGCTGAGCGCTATTGCGTTGCTGTACCTGTCAGACCAAAGCCATATATTTGCCAGCTCTTTTCAGTTTGTCGTCTTTATCGCAACCACCTTAATCACCTGCATCTTTGCCTATATTTTTGCCTACCGTACCCATTTGCAGCGCAATGAGCTGCGGAAACTGGCGACGATAGACCCCCTGACCGGCGCTTGCAACAGACATCACCTTTCCGATGAGTTGACAGCGGCAGTGCAGCACTACCGCACCACAGGCAGGGATTCAGGGTTGATGCTGCTTGATCTGGACCACTTTAAAAGCATTAATGATCAGTATGGCCACCAGACAGGTGACCAGATCCTGATGCAACTGGTGCCTCTGCTGCGCCAGATGGTGCGTCAGCAGGACCAGATTTACCGGTATGGCGGTGAAGAGTTTGTCATTCTGGTGCAAGGCATTGAATTAGCCGATTTGCACCAACTGGCGGAAAAAGTCCGTCATGGCATCTGGCAGCAACTGACCTTGCCGGATGACAAAACCATCACCACGTCCATAGGTATCGCCTGCACCAGTCAGGCCCGCGACTGGTCGCATTGGCTGCAGCTGGCCGATCAGGCGCTGTACCAGGCCAAGCACCAGGGCCGCAACAAAGTGATGCAGGCAGAGCAGAATGTTACGACTTAAGTCGTAACGCCAGCCCACAGACTCTGCATTATGCTGAAGGTATCTGGGTTTGCAGGAGTGTGCTGATGTTGATGTTCTTTTTACCCCGTTACCTGGCGCTGAGTATTGTGGTGTTACTCGGTGTGGCGTTGCTGCATGCAGTGCAGCCTGTCCGGTTGGGTTTTGTTGCCGATGTGCTGGCGCCACCACTGCTTTGCCTCTGGCTGGTTCGCTGGTACCAGGGCCAGCATCCTCCTTTACAGCTGTCAGACCGTCCGCGGCTCACCTATGGCCTCGCCATGCTGGACGCGCTGGTGCAGGCCGCCCTGGTATTTATCAGCGTCGGTTCAATGCAAGCGATTGCCTTAGGTGATGCGGTGCTGAGTTTTTTTAGCGTAGTGGTGTTTCACACCCTGATGATTTATTTCGCCTTGGGCTACGCCATCAGCAAAGCAGCGGCAACGCCAAGGTCGAAACCCGCATAAACAAAAAGGGCTGGTATCAAACCAGCCCTTTTTAGTAGTTTCAGTGGATTAACTGCGCAGCAGGTGGTCAAAGGCCCCTAAAGCAGCAGTGGCCCCCGATCCCATCGCAATGATGATTTGCTTAAATGGGGTGTTGGTCGCATCGCCTGCCGCATACACGCCGTTCAGTGATGTTTTGCCATAACCGTCAACGATAATCTCGCCTCTGTTGGTCAGTTCCACAGCCCCACGCAACCACTCCGTATTTGGCACCAGGCCAATCTGCACAAAGATACCAGCCAGCTCGATTGTTTTGCTCTCGCCAGTCGCACGGTCTGTGTACTGCAGGCCGACCACTTTGTTGCCATCCCCCAGCACTTCAGTGGTTTGAGCCTGTTTGATAATGGTGATGTTGGGCGTGGATTCGGCTTTTTTCACCAGCACAGCGTCAGCGCGCAGGCTGCTGTCAAACTCCAGCACAGTCACATGCTCAACAATCAATGACAGGTCCAGCGCCGCTTCAATACCTGAGTTACCCCCACCAATAACGGCCACTTTTTTGCCTTTAAACAAAGGGCCGTCACAGTGCGGGCAATAGGCCACCCCTTTGCCGCGGTACTCTTTTTCACCTGGCACGTTCATTTCGCGCCAGCGGGCACCGGTCGATAACACCAGGCTCTTGGCTTTTAATACGGCCCCGTTGGCCAGCTCCAGCTCCAGGTGCTCAGTGCCCTGTCTCAGCTTCACCGCTTTCTGGCTGTTCATCACGTCCACGTCATACTGACGGACATGGGCTTCTAAGTTCGCCACCAGTTTTGGCCCTTCGGTTTCTTTCACCGAAATAAAGTTTTCGATACCGACGGTATCGGCCACCTGTCCACCAAAACGTTCCGCCACCACACCAGTGCGCAGGCCTTTACGGGCCGAATAAATGGCCGCAGAAGCACCAGCCGGGCCACCACCGACAATCAGCATGTCGTAAGGCGCTTTGGTTTTCAGTGCTTCGGCCTGACGGGCTGCCGCATTGCTGTCTACTTTGTTCAGAATGTTGGTCAGGCTAATCGCACCTTGTGAAAACTGCTGACCATTCAGGAACACAGTCGGCACCGCCATAATGTTGCGTTTGCTCACTTCGTCCTGGAATACGGCCCCATCGATCATGGTGGTTTTAATCTTCGGGTTCACAGCCGCCATGACGTTCAGCGCCTGCACTACTTCAGGACAGGTCTGGCAGCTTAAGGACACAAAGACTTCGAAATTCAGTTCATCGGTCAGGCTGGCAATTTGCTCCAGCACCGCCTGCTCTTCTTTGATGGTGTGACCACCAGAATGCAATAAGGCCAGCACCAGCGAAGTAAATTCGTGGCCCAGAGGTACACCGGCAAAACGGATCAGGCTGTTTTTCGCCGTGCCACGCACAGCCATGGATGGCGTGCGCACTGTGAGGTCAGTTTCTTCTTTGACGGATACCAGCGGGCTTAAGCCAGCAATATCTGCGGCCAGCGCTTTAATTTCACCGGCTTTATCACTGTTATCCAATGCAACAACCAGCTCCACCGGGCTTTTCAGGTATTGCAAATACGTCTGTAACTGAGATTTTAAGCTTGCATCTAACATATTCGACTCCTTTTGCTGCCACTACTGGTCTGTTGCTACTGCCTTTTCGGCAAAGCTTCGCCATGCGGGATAAGTCCCACGGGCAAAACATAAATAATTCGGAAATAAGCTGGCGGCCTGCGCCAGCTTTTTTAACAAGGGGCTGGAGGTCAGCCCCCTGGTCTTTTCAGACTTAGATCTTACCAACCAGGTCCAGAGATGGCGCTAAAGTCGCTTCACCCGGAGTCCATTTAGCTGGACATACTTCGCCGTCGTGGTTGGCCACGTATTGAGCAGCCTGAACTTTACGGAACAGTTCTGCAGCGCTGCGGCCGATACCCAGGTCGTGGATTTCCGCCACTTTGATTTCGCCTTCCGGGTTGATCACGAAAGTACCGCGCAGAGCCAGACCTTCTTCTTCGATCATCACACCAAAGTTACGGGTGATAGTGCCAGTTGGGTCACCGATCATTGGGTAGTTGATCTTCTTGATCGTCTCAGACGCATCGTGCCAGGCTTTGTGCGTGAAGTGAGTGTCAGTAGACACTGAGTACACTTCAACGCCAATTTCCTGGAACTTGGCATAGAAATCAGCCAGGTCGCCCAGCTCAGTTGGGCATACAAAGGTGAAGTCAGCCGGGTAGAACACCACAACAGACCATTTGCCAGCCAGATCCTGATCCGTCACTGGTACGAATTTGCCCTGATGAAATGCAGTGGCTTTAAACGGCTTAATTTTGGTGTTGATAATAGAAGACATTGTCATACTCCATGTTGGTTAGTGAAATTGAACACACATCAGATGTTGCACAGTGTAGTCCGGTCCGGTGATTTCATACAACGAATTAAATCCATAAATCTAATCAATAAAAATGATTGAACAAAACTCAATCAGCAGGACCAGCGCCGTCAGCATGTACTTCTGGACTAGACTGATGAAACACTCACAGCAGCATGGGGGCAAATTGTGACAGTTCAAGGCATTCGCTGCGCTGTGTTCTTGATTTTCTTTCTGAAGCTGACCGCGGCAACAGCAGGTTCTGTGCCTGTGTATCAGTACACAGATCCCCGGGGGACACCGGTGTTTGCCGATACCGCGCCTAAAACAACGCCTTTTCGTGTGCGAAATTACGACTACGCTGCCTGTGGCCTGACCCCGGCAGTCAATTGGGCTGACACCCCACTTTTTCTGACAGAATATGCAAACCCGATCCGCCAGGCCGCCCGGCAACAACAGCTTGAGCAGGCCTTGATCCGGGCGGTGATCCACGCAGAATCCGCTTTTAACGCCACAGCGCGCTCTAAAGCTGGCGCTCTGGGCTTGATGCAACTGATGCCGCTGACCGCCAAAACCCTTGGAGTGAACAACAGCCTGGATACCGCAGAGAACATTCAGGCCGGTTCAGCCTACCTGAAACAACAACTGCAGCGATTTGATGGTGAGCTGGAACGAGCACTGGCTGCTTATAACGCGGGTCCCGGCGCAGTGGAACACTACAAAGGCATTCCCCCTTACGCTGAAACCCAGCGTTACATTGCCAGGGTCAAATTATTGTTGCAGCGTTACCGTCAGGCTATAACAAGGCCTGCAGACGCTGTTTAAGCTCGGCGACAGAACTGGTGTTGGGGAAGGTCAGAGCCTGGAAGCCGTCACGCCGGAAGGCTCTGTCCAGTTCAACCAGCACATGGGTTTGCCCGGCTTCGCAAACAAAAGACAGTTCCACTTCATTAATGCTGAATAAACCAAAACCTTTGGGTCTGAACTCCAGTTCCTGATAGCAGCCGGTGCTGGAGCGGAAGGTGCGGGCATTGACGTAGCCTTTTTCCACGTCCGCTTTCACCAGTTTCAGTCCCAGCTCGTCCATCGCCTGGATCATCCGGCTCACCAGCTCTGGGGCTTTAATAAAAAGCCGGTCTTTGTCAGACGGGTCCAGCGCATGATCGACCGATAAACCGGTCGCCAGCCAGACAGCGGTATGGTTATTGCGCACCGGCAATTCAGTGATCGGCGTTTCCGGATGCAGCTGGCCTTTAAACTGCAGGCGTTTTTCCTGGCCGGGGCCAATGCTGAAACGGTCAGCCAGATGCCAGCGGGCCAGAGCCAGAGTGCTGTAATAATGATTGTCACCGGATTCCACTTTCATCCGCGTCATCAGTGCCAGCTCCAGCCCCTGGATCTGCTGTTCCACTTCCCCCCCGCGGATACTAATTTCAGCCTGAAACTGCTGGCCCGGCAGCAGTTGATCAGTTAACAAGACGGTATCGACTTTGGCTGCACCAATACCCACACTGGCTAACAATTGCTTAAACATGGCGTCCTCCTTGGTTTTTTCCGTTATATCCTCTTTGGCTGTTAAATTCGATCATCCAGAGCGGGAAAAAGGTAACAAAATATAAGCATATGAATAAAAACGACTTTATTCTTTGCTCTCGGACAGAGCTCTGTTGCAGACTAAAAGAAAAAGGAGAACCTTATGAAAAGCCTGTTTCCCGCTGTGACCCTTCCGCTGCTGCTCAGTGCCTGTGTTGTGCATGTCAATGCATCCAGCTCTGAGTCTGCCCAGCATGAAAGCCAGCAACTGTTTGTCAGCAGCAGTGGCATTAAAAAACTGTCTGTTGAAAGCCAGGCCGGCGATCTGCGGATTATCGGCAAAGAAGACCAGACTCAGATTGATGTCAGCGCCAAACTCTATTACCAGGACAAATCTCAGGTTCAGCTCAGTTTGCAAAGCCAGGGGGACAGCACCGTACTCAAAGCCCTGACCGACACTAAATGTGTTGGGATCTGCACAGGCGATTCGCCCCGCATTGATTTGGTTGTGACTGTGCCAGCGGCACTGGCACTGCAGATAGAGGATGGTTCCGGCAATATCAGTATCCATGGCATGGCCGCAGATATCACCATTGAAGATGGTTCCGGCGCTATTGTGCTCGACGGTGGCGCTTCTGTGGAGATCGAAGACGGCTCGGGGGAGATGCAGATCAGCCATCTCAGCGGCTCCCTGTCCATCACCGACGGCTCAGGCTCCATCCAGGTGCAGCAGGTGGCAGGTGCTGTCCGTATTGAAGACGGTTCAGGTGAAATTAGGGTGCGTCAGGTCGGTGGTCAGGTCCGGGTATCAGACGGTTCAGGCAGTATTTCGGTGCATCAGGCTGGCAGCTTTGTGCTGGACGAGGATGGCTCCGGCGAACTCGATTTAACAGATATTCAGGGCGCGGTTGAACTGAACAAGGATTGAGTCGCCCCCACACAGACAAAGCCCGGAACTCACCGGGCTTGCCTTTCATCCCTTCTCATTGCCGCTTGCCACTTCAGTGGCCCGTTGCAATCCGATTTGTCGCACACTGTTGCTAAAACAGAGGGACGACAGATGCATATCAGCAAAACAGAACTCCGATCGGCCGGTATCAGCTTTTTGGTCCTGTGCAGTATTCTGGCGTTGGGCGCCTATTTGCCAGTCCTCACAAGCCCGCTGCAATCCTGCTGGTCAGCGTTGCTGCTTTAGCCCTGCTGACGATACCACTCCCCCAGGATCAGGCTGGCGGCCACACTGACATTCAGCGATTCCACATGCCCAGTGCCCGGAATTTGCAGTGCAATATCTGCCGCTTTGGCGACAGACTGTGACACCCCAAACATTTCCTCACCAAAGACCACCACCACTTTGGCCGGTAACTTCGTTTTGTACAACGACTCGCCTCCATGACTGGAGGTGGTGACCAGAGTGTATCCCGCATCTTTGCACAGCTTCAGCGCCAATGGCAGACTGTCACAGTGTAAGCCTTCTACAAACTCTACCCCGCCTTCTGCGGTGCGGGCAGCGGCCCCATTGGCCAGTAAGTCAGCATCTTTCATCAGAATACCGCTGATACCAAAATGGGCACAGGTGCGGGCAATAGCCCCCAGATTATGCGGGTTGCCCACGCCATCCAGTGCCAGCAGACAATCGCGTTTTTTCACCTGCTGCAGGTAAGTCGCCACAGAACGAACCGGCTTACGTTTGAGCAATAACACCACGCCACCATGGTGCTGGCTGCCGCTGATTTTCTCCAGTTCCGCATCTGAGACAATGTGATAGGCCTTTTTCGCCTGGGCCAGAAACTTCATCAGATCGGCAAATTTAGGTGCCAGCTGTTCATTCAGATACAAGCGCACCAAGGCATCAGGCCGCTGCTCAAACGCCACCCGGCAGGCATTTTCCCCATAAATTTTCGCTTCTTCGCTGCGGTTTTGTTTCAGCACTTTGGCGGAAACCGGCTTTTTACCCGCCAGATCCTGCCCTGCTTTAGCTGCCCAGGGTTTGTGCATCAGGCTGGTGCTGTCGGTTCGGGGGCCTGTACGGCGTTTAGCTGAACGATGGTCGGTCATGATGGGTCCAGTGTGCTAAAAATGGCGCATAGTGTAGCAGTTTGTCGCCTTGCACCACAGTAGCAGGCCGCACAAAGCTTGCCTTTCGTGCGCCAGCCAGTATGCTGGCGTTTTGTTTTTGTTCTGGTTTTTTTATGCTGAGTTATCGCCACAGCTATCATGCCGGCAATCATGCCGATGTTATTAAACACCTGGTGCAGGTCGCCATTCTCAATTATCTGAAATTGAAGGATAAACCTTTCTGTTACCACGACACCCATGCCGGAGCGGGCCTGTACAGCCTGCACAGTGCTCAGGCACAAAAAACCGCTGAGTACCAGACCGGCATAGGCCGCCTGTTTGACTACCAGGCGCACAGCCCTGAGCTGGCTGCCTATATAACGCTGGTAAAAAGCCTGAATGACGGCGCGTTAGAGTTTTACCCGGGTTCACCGAAAATTGCCGCCTTGCTGTGCCGACCCGGCGATACCATTCAGGCCACCGAACTGCATCCGGCCGATCACCCTGTTCTGGCCAGTCAGTTTGTGCAGCGCCGGCACTGTCGCATTGAACAGATGGATGCCTGGCATGGCATTAAGGCGATGCTGCCTCCGCTGGCCAAACGTGGCCTGGTGCTGATTGACCCGCCTTATGAGCTGAAAACCGAATACCAGGATCTGGTCAAAGGTCTGCAACAGGCCTATCAGCGTTTTCCTCAGGCCACGTACGCCATCTGGTATCCGGTAATTGAACGCAGCGCGGTCGAGGCCTTTCTGACCGCTATTGCCAGCACAGGGATCCGCAACCAGCTGCGTATTGAATACAGCCCCATGCCAGACAGCAGCGGCTTTGGCATGACAGGCTCAGGCATGCTGGTGATCAACCCGCCTTATACGCTGAAGCAGCAGATGCAGCAGGCTTTACAGGAGCTGGACCCGCTGCTGGCCCAGCACGATTCGCAAATCCGGATTGAACAACAGGTGGAGGAATAAGATGCGCTGGCTACTGCTGCTCGTTGCTGGCCTGATCTGCGCCAGGGCCCAGGCCTTTGGCCCTGTCGGCCACCAGATGGTCTGTGATATGGCTTACAAACTGCTCAGCCCGCAGTCCCAACAGAAAGTGGACCAGTTACTGGCCTTGCATGAGGAAAAACACTTTGGCCTCGCCTGTTCCTGGCCGGATCAGGTACGGGCCTTACCGGAATACAAACACACAGCGGTCTGGCATTACGTCAATATCCAGCGCAGTGACAACAGCGTCAGCATGGCGCACTGCCCGGCAAAAGGCTGTGTGTTATCGGCGATAGAGCAGCACAGCAAAAAATTGGTGCCTTTTGCTCCGTCCAGAGCTCAGTTGGAAGCGCTGCTGTTTACCGGCCACTTTGTCGGTGATTTACATCAGCCTCTGCATGCAGGTTATGCCGACGATCTGGGCGGCAATAAAACCGCGGTTTATGTGGATGGTCAACCGTCCAACCTGCATGGCGTCTGGGACTATGTCATTCTGGAACAGGCAGGGTACAGTGCAGCAGATAAACAACAGGCCTTGTATCAGAGGTTGCTGCAGAAACAGCAACAGTGGCAGTCCGTCAATGTACTGGACTGGGCCAATGAGTCGGTGCTGCTGGTCAAGCTGATTTATCAGGGGTACAAACCTGGCATGCTGGTGGACGCACACTACACAACCACCCATCTGCCCGAACTGGAACAACGGCTGCAGCAGGCTGCTGTCCGCCTCGCCTTCTTGCTCGAGCAAGGCTGGACTGAGCCAGCCAAGGCATCTCAGGGCAACTGAAAGGATTTAAATTTGTTCAGCTTCAGCTGGCTTAATAAATTGGCCAGCTGCAACTGGTGCTCCAGCTCTGTCGGTTCAAGCTGATAAGCGCTGTAAAACATTCGGGCGGCCAGCTTCAGTTCACCATCCTGCTGATAACGTTGACCCATGCGGCAATAAGCCTGAGCCCGTTGCTCTGGCGGGTACAGCAGCTGAAAACTCTGCCGCTGCAAGCCTTCAGCATATATTCTGCCTGCATGGTAAGGCAGTTGATTTAACAAACGGTTGGCCCGCAGCAGCAACTCAAAAGCGGCTTGTGCTTTACCTAGACGGTTCATCAACAAGGCGCCATGATACAAAGCCGGCAGCGACATGGGCATGCTTTCCAGATGGCTGCGCTGACGCTCCAGAAACTCTTCCGCCGCTGTCCCTCCCGAACTGAGCAGCATCAGGCTGGCCTGTAACCAGATCACTTCGGCAGCAAAGGCCTGAACCTCCTTATCGGCCACCACTTGCCTGAAGGTCTGATTCAGCAGATGTTGCAGCGCTTCTGTCTGCTGATTTTTGTATTGATTCAGATACAGCAAGACCCGGCATAAGCTCAGGCTCAGGGCACAGTAGTTGTAGCCGCTCCCGGCCAGTCGACGTTTACGTTCAATAAATTCAATGGCCAGCTCATGCTGGCCTGACAATACCAGCACCAGCTGAACCAGTTGTATCATCTGCAGCGACATGCCAGCGGCCGGGATCTGACTGACACAGTGCGCTGCTGCTGCATAATCATCGTCGTTCAGCGCCAGAAAGACTGACCAGAACTCACGTTTTTCCTGATACGGCTGCAGTTCATCCGCCTGGTTTTGCAGAAAATCCAGGCAATGTGAGAGCTCGCCGTTTTCATAATCAATGCGAAATTGCGCCCACAAAGCCCAACCTTGCTGCCGGGCACAGGCATTTTTAATCAGACCGGCGGCGGCCTCATACACACCCAGTTCCAACAATACCGCCACTTTCAGCTGCAGCAGTTGGACTGGAGTATCGGCACCTGCCTTTTGCTGCAGCTCGGTGATCAGCTTAAAGGCGTCGACATAACGGCGTTTTTGCAGCAGCGCCAGGCAAGGCTCCAGAAAAGGCGCCAGCTTTACATGCTGTTTCAGCTCCTCGTCAATATGGAATTTATTGCAGGGCCGCTCCAGCAGACTGATTTGATGAAAAGGGTAATCCAGTGCATGGCGCAAACGTTCGTTGGGATTGGCCAGCAATACCAGCCGGCTGGACGATTTCAGCAGCTGTTTATCGAGAATGCGCTCCACTAAATCCTGCCCGGTCTGGCCTGGTTCCGCCTCCTCAGCCAGGAAAATAATGTCATAAGGTGCCGGATGATCCAGACTCAGCAAATCGTGCACTGAGCGGGCCATCTCCAGCTTTTTCATGCCGAGACCCTGCAAAATTTGTTTCATTAAATGCAAGGCAGCAGGGTCTGGCTCTATCACCAGCACCTGCAAATCAAAAAACTTACTGAAATCAAATTTGGTCAGACTCAACCAGGGCCTCCACCTATTGAAAAGCATATAACCACATGATTTTCTTAGTGTAGGCCTATTCTACTTTCAGGCAAACAAGTAATTTGGAAAAATCAATACCCTTGAAGCCTGCAGCAGCCTTTATTCCTGGCCGCGCCAGCGTGCATGACACAAAGTTTCATGTTTTTCTTTGCTGAGCAGAATACGGGCCAGCAGAATTTCTTCCTGCCCCGCAACATCGGCCAGACCAATACGGGCTTCCAGATGCAATTGTGGCTCAAGTTCTACGGCAAACCAGTCTTGCCATTCATCCGTAGCACTCACCAAATCCACAAAAGCAGCTGCGTCTGCATGCTGCAGATACAGCTGATAATCCGCCGCGTTCAGATTCTCCCCGGCCAGCTCTTCAAAAATAACAAAAGCATGATCACAGAGTTCATCCAGGGTCCAGAGTTCCAGTTCAGAGGTCGACATCGGCAGTTTCCTTCAAAAGCGGTCAATAGGCGTTTATGGCGCCGATTATAGCGCCCGAGCGGCACCAGCCGCAAAAGTCTCTGGTGTCACCGACAACGACGCGTTAGCATACAGCCCTTTTTACGGCGGAGCCTTCGGATGAACCAATACTTAAGCTTAGTCAGCCTGCTGGTGGATGATTACGATCAGGCCATCGCCTTCTATCAAGGCAAACTTGGTTTTGAATTGGTGGAAGACAGCCCACAAGGCGATAAACGCTGGGTGGTGGTTCGCCCGCGCGGCGCCAGAGAGAGTGCTATTTTGCTGGCCAGAGCCAGCACTGAGCTGCAGCGGGCCCAGATTGGCCAGCAAGGTGCGGGCCGGGTCTGGTTATTTTTGCACACAGAAGATTTTTACTCAGATTATCAACGTATGCTGCAGGCCGGTGTCGAATTTCTGGAACCACCGCGGGAAGAGCCCTATGGCACTGTGGTGGTGTTTCAGGATCTGTATGGCAATAAATGGGACCTGCTGCAAAGGCGGACCGCCTGATGTACCGCTGCCCTGTCTGTGCACAAGTGCTGACCCCCAACCCGGCGGGCCTGGGTTGCGTCAACCGCCATCAGTTTGACCGGGCCCGCGAGGGGTATGTCAATCTGCTGCCAGTGCAACACAAGAACTCCAAAGTGCCGGGCGACTCGGCCGACATGATGCAGTCCAGACGTTTATTCCTCAATGCAGGCCATTATCAGCCGCTGTCCGATGCACTGAACGCGCTGCTGGCCAGCGCCCAACCCGCCACATTGTTGGATTTGGGTTGTGGCGAAGGCTATTACAGCAACCGGCTGCAGCAGGCCTTGCCGGACACCACCGTCTATGGACTCGACATCGCTAAAACGGCCGTCCGCTATGCCGCCAAAGCCTATCCGGCAGTGAAATACTCTGTGGCCAGCGCCTGGCATTTACCCTTTGCCGACCAAAGCTTTGATGCCGTCCTGAAGCTGTGTGCGCCTTGTGAGCCACTGGAGTTGGCCCGGGTCAGCAAAAACGGTGCAGCGCTGCTTGCTGTCAGTGCCGCCCCCCAGCACCTGGTGGAGCTGAAACAACAAGTCTATCCACAGGTGCGATTACACAGCGAAGACATAGTGCAGATCCCAGGCTTCAGTCACCGGCACCGGCAGCAGCTCAGTTATCAGTTGCAGGCGCTTCCTGCAGCTGAATTAATGGCTTTGTTGGACATGACACCGCTAAGCTGGAAATTTAAACCAGGTCAGAAGCACGAGTTTGCCGCCACAAGGCCGGCCATCAGCCTGGATTTTTATCTGGATCTGTACCAAAAAAACTAAAACTGAAAAAACTGGCAACAGCTTTGCATAAACTCAGGCGGATTAACCAGGCAGGTCCGCTGCAGAAGTTGGTGTATGCAAGAATTTATCACCCAATATAAAAATGAATTCAAACTTTGTTTTCAGAATGTCGGCCAGCACGAAAGCCAGTTGCAGCAACTGAACAGCTGGTGGAGCAAAGTCAGCCTGATTGGCAAAATTAACTGTCTGAAAGTGGGATCCACCATTCTGGACAGCATGGATGAAACCCGGCAGCGCTTTGAGGAACTGCAGCAGGATCTGGTTGAACAACTGCTGCTGGAGCAAGGACGTAAACAGCTGCAGGCCGATCAGGCTTCCGTGCAACTGGCGCTGGATTTACTCACCCGCAATCTGTTTGAGCGTACCGCCGATATTGGCTTTCTGGCCAAAGATGCCGTCCTGATCCGCTACCTGCAGCAACAAGACAGCAGCGACACCGCTCAGCTGCAGCATCATCTGAGTCTGTACTGCCGTTTTTATTCTGTCTATGACGATGTGCTGTTGTTCAGCCCGGATGCCCTGCTGCTGTGCAGGCTGCAAAGTGACAGGCCTGACCCCGGCCGTGCTGAACCCTATGTGCTTCAGGCGCTGGCGCAGCCCGGACAGTTTCAGGAATACTGTGGTCCAAGCGCCTTATTTAGCGAGAAAGACTGTGCCCTGCTGTACCTGCAGGCCGTAACCGACAATGCAGGCACAGTGCTTGGCGTCTTGTGCCTGAGCTTTAAATTCAGCAATGAACTTCAGGCCATCAGTCAGCAACTGTTGCCAGAGCAACAGGGACAGTTTTTCCGCTTGGTTGGGCCCAAAGCCCAGCTGTTATTTCAAAGCGCAGCTCAGCAGAACCCTGCCAGCTTACTGCCGAAACGTTGCCTGCAATCTTTGCAGGGCGAAGCTTATCTGGTCAGCCCTGCACAAAGCCAGGGCTACCAGGGCTATCTGGGGCCGGGCTGGCAACTGCAGCTTTGGACGCCATTAAAACTGCTGAACCAGACAGTGGCCGCAGGTGCCGGGCTGGCGTTGGACCCTGGAGCTTTATTTCCACAGTTGCAGCAAATCCGCCAGGACTCACTGCGGGTCAGTGACGAGCTGGATCTGATCGTGCTCAATGGCGTAATTGCAGCCGCCCGCAAAGCGGCCACCGAGTTTGTGCCTGTACTGGATGCCATTCGCGGCATAGGCCGTCATATGCATCAGGTGTTCAGCAGCTCGGTCAGCGAACTGAGTCAGACGGTGCTGCAAAGCCAGCTGCAGGAACTGCAGACCATGGCCGTGCAGGCTGCTGATATGCTGGAACGCAACCTGTATGAACGCGCCAACGACTGCCGCTGGTGGGCACAAAACCCCCGCTTTCGTCAGGCACTGCAACAGCCGGTGATCCGCGCTGAGCTGCAGCAGGAACTGACTGACGAGCTGCGCTATATCAATCAGCTGTACAGTGTTTATGCCGGTATTTATCTGTTTGATCAGCAGCAGAACATAGTGGCGGCCTCTGTGCCCTCGTTGCTGCAGCGGCTGCCAGCGTCAGCCGGTGCCGATGCCTGCCTGCAACTGGACTCGGCAGCGCTGTACCATGTCAGCCCCTTTCAACCCAGCGAGCTGTATCAGGACAAGGCCACTTATCTGTATCAGGCGGCAATACTTCCCATAAAGGAACAAAAACCTGCAGGTGGCATTGCGTTGGTGTTCGACAGCGCGCCCCAGTTCAGTGCAATGTTAACGGATGTTCTCCCCAAAAACGGGCAGCATAATAGTCGCGATGGCTTTTCTGCCTGCTTTATTGATGCCACAGGCAAAGTCGTATCGACCAGTGCAGAGCAGCTCTGGCCGCTGCTCAGCCAGCTGGATTTACCTGCAGGGCTGCTGACCAAAGCACTGCAGGGCGCCTGCACTGAGAAAATCAGGTTGCAGCAACATGACTGGTTAGTGGCGATAGCACCGGGCCGTGGCTACCGCGAGTTTAAAACCACCGACTGTTATCGCCAGCAAATTTACGCCTGCTTTTTTCTGCGTTGCTGAAATAGCGCCCCCAGCGGTTCAGATGCCGGTCCGGCTGCGGACCGGCCGATCGTTCCGGCCGAAAAAGCATCAAACCTGCCAACCTGGGTTTTCCTGTCCAATTCTGTGGCGCTGACGCTGCGGATGCTGTCTGGATCAGACTGGCCCTGTTCATCATTTTTTTCAATAAAGACCATTTAATTAAATAGTTTTATCGGAACAAACACTCTGGATAGACTGCCGTTATTGAGCTATCTGCCGTTATTGAACACAGAGAAACTGCAAGTCAGCACAATAAATTGAACATTTTTCCCAAACGGAGGTCGATACGTGGCTGGCTACAGATTGATCTCCTGTGTTGTAAGACCTGGTTACCCTGTACTAGCGCAAGCGGTTACCACTATCTCCCTGGACCGCTTTTTTCGCCCGGCTTATTGCCGGGCTTTTTTTTCAGCACGACGCTGTCAGTTCGACACTGTCGTGGTTTTGTTCCACAGATTCTGGTGTTTGCCGTAAGAAAAATACTCGTCCGGATACCAGCATTTGGGCAGCAGATCCATATTCTTGCGCTCTTCAAAATTGGACACCAGTTTGCTGAGTATTTCCAGCAGCCGCTCTTTGCTCATCACTTCCAGTTTTTTCCGCGCCTGCGGGAAGTACAGGTTGTTCTCAACACTGATCACCAGATTTGATGCTGTCTGACTAAAGGTCAGATTGCGGGTGGCCACCCGGCAAATAGGCATATCGGCAGCGGCCGGATACAAAGACACCACAATGGCATACTCGTATCTGTCCATATCACGCTTGTCGGAGTCTTTTGGAATATAGGTAATACCAAAGCCCTGCGGAAACATGCCGGTGATTTGCAGAAGGGCTTCTACTGCAGCCTTGTGGTAATAGCCTCGTTCCACCCCACTTTGTAACACCAGAGCCGCTTTAGGTAACGACTCGTAGTTGTGGTTCGCTTTGGTTGACAACACCACAGAGGTATAGATTTGCGGAATTTTCAGCAGATTGCCCACCCCACCTTCTGGCTTGATGGCGTTCTTTAGCAAGGTAAACACAAAGTTCAGCTTATCCTGCTCGTTTTTATTAAACAGGTCGCGCTCTTCTTTGGAATTGCCGACATAGCGGTCGCAGGCCAGGCCTTTGACCACGTAGTTCAGGGTTTCCTGATAGTTGATCTTCAGTAGCTCCACCCTGTCTGCGTCGTCCAGTACGCGAAACTCATTCAGGTCCCCCTCAGGCCCCCGCAGAATTTGCAAGGCTTCAGGATGGAAAGTGCCAATATCCTGCAACAGCGCCGCCATCAGCAACGGGATCTGAACATCGTGTTTAAAAGGCGAATACTGCCCACCGTACCCCATATCCGGTAAGTCCAGTTTTTCCTTTTCTGCCCTGACTTTCGCCAGTACATAGTCATTCTGCAGTTCATTGTCGAGCAGTAACCTGTCCAGTAAACGCAGGCTCAGAATACCTTTGTATAAATGTTTATGCCGCTGGTTCACCGACGCCATGTATTTACCGGAACTGGGGGATAACAACTGAATGGTGCCCAAGAGTTTGGAGCTCAGCTGGTTGGTCTCTTCAAAACTGTCGCCTTCTGACAGCTCCAGTATCGCCAGACAAATGGCTTTCAGGGCTCTGAACCGCTCAACCCGGCTGTCATCCAGCATGCGCAAATAAAGTTTGTACGCCGAGGTTGCTTCTGCCAGTTGTTTTTGCAGTGCCTCACTTTTATCGCCCTGCTCCAGTTTCTGTTCCAGCTGACGAATTTGCAGCACCAGTTGCTGGTGTTTCTCTTCCTGCTGTTTGGCATGACGAAAATAGTCGGTGGCCACTTCATAGACGGAATCATTGATCGGGGTCAGATCATGGATTTTGCTCAGCAAGGTTTTGACTGTTTTAACATAACCGGATTGACTCTGGGCTCCATTGGACATACGAACTGATATTCCTTGATTATGAATAAGTTACGATTTCTGATTATAGCAGCAGTTCTGCCTCACTCTACTCCGCTATTTCGAACCCCACTGGATCTTCTGCCGCTTCTGGCAGCATTTCTGGTTGCATTAAGGCGGCCATTTTCTTTTTGGTCTGAGGTTTGGCATTGAGTAGCCTGGACCAGAAATAAGTGGATAAGTCGCCCACCAGATTGGTTTCTGCATTAATCAGCACCACCAGACCCACACCTTTTTGTTTCGAATACGCCATCTCGGTACGGTAACCTTTGACCCAGCCGCCGTGATAAAACACTTCATTGCCGGCAAAGTTAAAAATTCTGAGCCCTAAGCCATAATGCGAGGTGCTGACATACTGCCCCCAGGTGCGGCCCCCTAAATCATTGGCAACCTTCACTCGTTTTTGCCGCACATCCTGCAGCATCACAGGCGATAACACAGCCGGATATTGCCCCAGCTGTGCCATCAGCCATTGACTCATATCCATCACACTGGCGTTCACACCAGCCGCCGGGTTCACCCGGTAATAACTGGGATTGACTTTGGTTTCAGCCCAGCCCCGTTTGACCCGAATATGAGGCATGGCCCGGTTTTTCGACGCCAGAAAAGCCGAATACCCCACTGAAGCGGTTGGCATTTTCAGTGGCTTAAACAACTTTTGTTCCATCAGGCTCTCAAAACTCTGGCCTGTGGTTTTCTCCATCACAGGTTCAATCAGGCTGAACATCACATTCTGGTAACCGTAACATTTACCCGGCGTGCAACGCGGATTCAGGTAGCGGAATTTCGGCAGGATCTGTTTAGGGGTCTGGTTCGCTTCGATCAAATCATCATAGGTATTGGGAAACACACCTGTACTTTGCGACACCAGATGCTCCACTTTCAGAGCTTTGGTCTGGCTGGCACTTTTAAAGGAGAACGCCGGAACATAGCGGGTGACAGGGTCCTGCCACTGAAAGCGGCCCTGATGCACCAGCATAGAAGCCAGCTGCCCGGTAAATGTTTTGGACACAGACGCCAACCGGAATACAGTGTAAGCATCCACTTTGGCTTTGCTGCCCACAGAGCGCACACCATAAGCACCGACTTTGATAATTTGATTGTCTTTGACAATGGCATAGGCCGCACCCGGCACATTGGCCTTTTTAAGTTGCTGCCGGAAATGTTGGTCAAACTCTTTGGCCAGCTGCTCCACAGGCGCCGCCACAGACTGGAGGGAAAACAAACAGAAGGCGCCCGCCAGTAATACAGTTAATCTCACACCAGAACCCTTAATTCGGAGCTTCGCCCCTGCTGTTAGTCATGTTTTGCATCAGCTGGTACTGCTGCAAAAGTTCAGGAATTTGTTGTTCTGCCAGCTGTTGCAACTGGGCCGCACTGACCTGCTCAGGTTGCCACTGCCCCACCGCAAAAGGAGCCAGTTGCGGCCCGGCTAAATAAACCCAGGCATGCTGCCATTGCTGATTGGCATAGACCCGTACCAGCTCACGCCGGTACAAACCGCCGTCGATTTCTTCAAAAAAATCCAGAATGGCCAGGTCCTCTGCCGTCACACCTGATAACAGCACACCCACTTGCTCTGCCTGGCTGTCGGCCATCAAGACAGGGACTGAACCCGCATCCAGATCTTTACTCAAGCCAAAACGCCGGTAGCCTGGTAACAGCGCCTCTGACTGTTGAAAGTCGTGCCCGGTCAGCGCTTTGGTGATCACAGGGAAGGTCAGCAAACCATAAACAAACAGCTGTGTGCAGTCCGGTTGAGTCATAAGCGGGTCTCCAGATGCCTCAGGGTCAGAAAAAGCCGTAAATCAAACTCCAGTTGATGATACTGGGGTTCCATGTGCTGGCACAATTGGTAAAAAGCTTTGTTGTGATCTTTTTCCTTCAGATGCGCCAGTTCATGCACCACCACCATCTGCAACAACGACAACGGCAGTTTTTTAAACAAAGCACTGATACGGATTTCATTTTTTGATTTCAGCTTCGAGCCCTGCACCCTGCTGATCTGACTGTGCAGCCCCAGGCTGTTATCCAGGTGCAATTTGGCATCAAAGCAGACTTTACTGAGCGGGGCGCTGGATTTCAGATAGCGCTGTTTCAGTTGTTGGGTCAGTTGATACAGTGCCTGATCGGTCTGGATACTGTGAGGGGGTTCAGGGTAACGCCCTTGCAGCACCACGGCCAGCCGGCCCTGTTCCACCAGCTGCATCACTTGCTGCTGAATACCGGCCGGGTACGCCGCCACATAACGTAAAGGGTCAAACGACATCAAAACAGACTCCAGCAAAAACTACAGGCAGTGTAATGAATTTTGCCTGCGGGTCCAGCTGGGCTTTAAGTTTAACCAGCCGCAGGTTTCAGCCAGCTGCGCAGTGCAGCGCCCGCTCACTGCTGCGAATAGCCAGGATCTGGCCTTGCTGCCCACGCACCAGCTCAACGGTTTGCCCCTGCCGCCAGCTCTGATCCTGACGTAACTGTTCCGCCAATTGCTGATCCAGCTTCACCAGCAACTGGTCACAAACCGCTACCTGCCACTGCTGCTGTTCAAACAACAACTGCCCGACCAGCGCCTGTTGTTGCGCTAAGGTCTGTTTTGCCTGTTCATACTGCTGATAACGCTGTTGCCAGCGTTCAGGCTGCGCGGAGTCGGTATGTTCAGTGAGCTGATGCAATTGCACCTGGTGGTAGCCGGCCTGCTGCACTGTCTGAATTTGGTAATAACTGTCCTGCTGCCAGACATAAGCCAGTGCCAGTATCGCCAGCACAGCTGCGGCTGCCTGGGGCCAATAGTGCGGCGATTTGCTGCGCCGGTTTAAGCCTGACAATTGCTGCTGCAACTGAGCAGGCATAGCTACTGTGGCTTTGTCTGCGTCATATAACTGCTGCAGTTTGTTATCGAGCTTACTCATGATCCACTCCTAACTGTTGTGCCATAGCGGCTTTGGCATAACGCAAACGGCTTTTGATGGTTTCTTGCCCCACCTGACAAATGTCGCTGATCGCCATCAGACTAAAACCTTCCAGCTGTAACAGCAGAGCTTCACGTTGCACTCTGGGCAAACCAGCCATAGCCCTGCGAAACCGCTGCTGTTCCTGAGCCAGTTGCAGCTCCAGTTCAGGTTGTTCAGCGGCTTCTGGCTCTACCGGTTCATGAAACCAGCGCCAGCGCTGACGCCGGCGTATTTCATCCTGCAATAGATGGCGAGCGATACTAAATAACCAGGTTTTAAAACTGCTTTGCCCTTCGAACTGATGACACGCTTCCATCACTCGCAACCAGCTTTGTTGGCAAATGTCAGCAGCCAGATCCGCGGGGCATTGCCGCAGCAGAAAGTAATACAGCGGCTGCCCATGCAATCTGACCAATGTCGCTACATCCTGCGAACCACGCTGAGTTGCCCGATGCAATTCCAGTTCAGCACAGCTGTCTCTGGCTTCTGCAGTTCTGCTTATGCTGTCCATACCCACCTCCACTGCGACTACTGAGCATCCAGGCCAAAATCCAGTTGCACCACCAAACCATGTTGAGCCACGGCTTTGCCTTCTGTCATTTGTGGCTGATATTTCCATTGCTGTAAAGCCCGGATAGCTTCACGCTCAAACACCCGTTTGGGTTCTGCCTCCAGCACCTGAACATTGGTAACCTGGCCTGCACTATCAATGGAATAACTCAGTTTTACCCAGCCCTGAATACCGTCACGGGCGGCTTGCACCGGGTATTTCGGTTCAATCCGAACCAGGGGCAAGGCTGCTTTGTCCTGTAATCCTGCTGCAGGCTCATCCGAAAACGAAGGCGGCTCGATCCGTGGAGGTTCGGTAACAAGTTCAGGGCCAGTCCCTTCACCCCCAATGTTTCTTGCAATCACAGGTGGTTGTACCGGCGGTGGCAACACAGGCAAAGCAGCTTTGTGTTTTTCTGGCTCTGTATCAGGCCTGACCAATGAAAGGACAACAGGCTCTGAATTGATATGGAACACAGGAACAGCGTGCTGGCCCAATAAGGCCTGCATCAGTACAAATAGAAAAAAAGTCACTGCTGCGGCACCAGTAATAGCGACAGCAAATTGCTGACTGGTTTTCGCTTGAGATATGCTCATCATCATTCTTCTCCATGGCTTGTTTGTGAATTAGACGAACCAGCCGGCTAAAAGGGGTTATCAGCGGTGAAAAAATTAATAGTGTTGTTGTCTGTGGCGACCTGCCTGCAACTGCAGGCCTGGCCAGAGCAAATTGTGGTGGTGCGTCATGCGGAAAAAGAAGCAGGCAAAAGCGACCCGCATTTATCTTTGTGTGGCCAGCAACAAGCCAAAGCAATGGCAGCTTTACTGAATGTGCCGCTGCAACAGGTTTGGCATAGTGGCCTGAACCGCACCAGGGAAACCGCCGCATTGATGGCCTCCACCTGGCCAGATGCTACGCAGCACAGCTACCCGCCTGCAGACTTCGGTCCTGTCATCAACGCTCTGCAACAGAGCACAGAAACCACATTAATTGCCGGTCACAGCAATACAGTCCCAGAACTGCTCAGCCAGCTCAGCAGCCAACCCGCGCCAGAACTCACAGAGCAGGATTATGGCCAGGTGTTTGTGTTAACACGCAAAAATGCAGGGTATCAATGGCAGCGGCTTAGCATCCAACAGCCGGATGCTTGCCGCCATTAATCAGGGAAAGTGGCGGGACAGGGCCAATAGCCCGTTGGCTACAGCTCTTGCACTGTTCAATTATTTACGAAAACGCTCGACCAGTTCATGCAGTTGCTCAGAGGTCGTCTGTAAATCCCGGCCCAGCTCACTGACCGCATTGCCGTTTTTCAAGGAGCTGACCGCCAAATCGGAAATACTGACCAGTTGCTGATTGATATCCTCCGCCACATGCGCCTGTTCTTCCACCGCTGCAGCCATCTGGCCGGCCATAGTGGCAATGCTGGTCACTGCAGCGGTAATACCAGACAACATTTGTTCTGTCTGATTGACCTGCGCCACGCCCTGCTCTGCGTCTTGTTGCCCGCCCTGAGCCACCGTTACCGCCGCTTTGGCTTTGTCGGACAACTGCTGAATAATGCTGAAAATCTCTTTGGTGGAGTTGGTGGTGCGGGACGCCAGTTGACGCACTTCGTCAGCCACCACAGCAAAACCACGGCCCTGATCACCGGCCCGGGCGGCTTCGATAGCGGCATTCAGTGCCAGCAGGTTGGTCTGTTCCGCTATTTGTTCAATCATCTGCGCGGCAGACACAATAGTGGAGGTTTGCTGCGCCAGGTCCCCTACCGAGCTGCTGATGTTATTCACTGTGTGTTGCAGCTGCACAATAGCCTGGCGGGCCTGTCCTGCCACCTGCGCCCCCTGTCGGGCCAGTTGATCCGCATCATCAGCCTGAGTCGCGGTGTCCTGCACATGAGCAGACACTTCTGCAATGGTGGTAGTCATTTCATGCATAGCTGTTGCCACCTGCTCCGTCTGTTGTTGCTGCTGACGGATACTGTCGGCCGCTTCGACGGACCGTTTCATCACATGGCTGGACTGTTTGGCCACTGTGGTCGATGAGTCTTCAATCCGGGTAATCACCGCATTTAAGTGCGCGAGCTCAGCTAATAACGCCACCTCCAGCTTGCCAAGCAAGCCACTGTCTTCGGTGTAGGACAACACCGCCAAATCATCCATAAAAGGGCTGGGGTTCAGCGACCTTAACTTGCCAAGCGCCCCTCTGTAGCGGCTGACCCCTAATAAAATGGCGGACAGGGTACTGAGTAAGAAACCACCCGCAGCCCAGGCTGGCCCTTGCCATAGCCACAATAAGGCACTGATAAGTACCAAAGCCAATGGCAGCAGTTCCCACTTCATGTCGTTTGGCCATTCGGCACTGACCTGGCGCATTTTTTTGCCCTGATTAATCGCCTGATACAATGCATCAGCCCGGCTGACCTGCTCCCGGCTGGGCAAAGTACGGACAGATTCATACCCCACCACTTTGCCATGTTCTGTGATAGGAGTGACATACGCATTGACCCAATAATAATCCCCATTTTTGCAGCGGTTTTTCACCAGCCCCATCCAGGGTTTGCCTTGCTGCAAATAGCCCCACATGGTGCGAAAAGCCGCTTCGGGCATATCGGGGTGCCGCACAATATTGTGCGGTTTCCCTATTAACTCTTCCCGCGAAAACCCGCTGATCGCCACAAAAGCATCGTTAACATGCTGAATGCTGCCTTTGATATCGGTTGATGAAATCAGTTGTTGTTCTTTGGGAAAGGTCCGCTCCACTGCGGTGACAGGCAGGTTCTTACGCATCCTTGGCTCTCCTTGTTCCGAACTAAAAATTGATCAGGTATATGATAATTCTGATAAAAACTAGCAGCAGTTCAGAAACAAAAACAGAAAGATGGAAATTATTTTTTGCTGAGCAATACCAGTACTTCGGCATGTTGGCTATGCGGGAACATATCAAAGAGGCGGGCCTTTATCAGACGGTAGTCCAATGTCAGCTGGGCTAAGTCCTTTGCCAGGCTGTGAGGGTTGCAGCTGGAATACAATAGATAGGCTGGTGCCAGCTGCAGCAACTGCTGGCACAGGGCCGGGCCCAAACCACGGCGTGGTGGGTTCACCAGTAATAAATCCGGCGCCTGCTGCTGCGCCATCGCAAAGGCATTGGCATCCAGTGCCATAAATTCCGGCTGCTCCAGTTGCAGTTCAGCGGCTGCTTTGCGGGCACTGGCAATAGCCGAAGCAGATATTTCAATACCGGTCAGTTGAATGCCTGGTCTGCTGCTGGCCAGATGCAAACCAAAACCACCCACGCCACAAAACAAATCCCAGACCGACTGCAGCGGCAAGTGTGTCGTCCAGTCCACCGCACTCTGGTACAAGGCGGCAGCCACAGCCGGATTCGTCTGGAAAAAGCTTTGCGGAGTCAGGTACAAAGGCACCTGATTCAACTGCTCTGCCAGATAAGGCGTATCAGTCAGCAGAATTTCGGTGTCCCCTTCCAGTTGAGCCATCGCCACAGGTTGCAGATTGACCGAACAAAGCTCCAGCTCCGGCCATTGTTGCTGTAACCAGGGCAAATGTTTGCGAATGGACGCCAGATGGTTTTGTGAGCGCAGCACAAACCTCAGCATAAAGCGGCCACTGAAACTGGATTGACTGAGCAGAATAAATTTCAACTCACCTTTGCGTTCAGCCACCTGATAAGGCTGCAATCTGGCGCGCTGAATAAATTGCTGCACCAGTGCAAATGCTGGCGCAAAGGCGGTTGGGTACAACAGACAGGAGGTTAAATCGACGGCTTCGCCTGAACTATGCATCAAACCCAATACAGGCTGTTCTGCGGTCCCGGAGACCACCATTTTCGCTTTGGTTCTGAAGGCAGATTGTGGACTGGGATAAGGAGCGAGCACCTGATCTGGCGTAAAAGGTTCAAGCAAGGTCAGCCATTGCTGTTGTTTGTGCTGCAACTGCTCTGAATAATCCAGTTCTATTTCAGTGCAGGAACGGCAACGTCCTGCAACAAATTGTGCACAATACACGCGGATTATTCCTGACCCAAAAAAAGACGGGCTAGTGTAAACCAGCCCGCCTGCTTTCCGCCAGCCGGATCAGGGCTTAAGGTGTTGCTGTAAAAAGCTCAGCGCAGCATGGAAGTACTGAGCCCGGTTTTGCGGGTCATAAAAGCCATGGCTTTCATCATCAAACTCTAACCACTGATAAGTTTTATTGTGTTTATCCAGTGCGGTACGCAGCGCCTGAGCCTGGCTGTAAGGTGCCCGCTTGTCGTGTTTACCGTGGATCACCAGCAATGGTGCCTTGATAGAACTGGCGTTATGAGCTGGTGAGAATGCTCGCATTTTCGCAGGATCCGTCCCCAATACCAGGTCAAGATAAGCGATACCGAAAGAGCGCAACGGTATGTCCCCATCGGATTTCATCAGCTCCAAATCATACACTCCAGCAACACCAATAGCGCAGCGGTACAGATCTGGTTCCACAGCCGCAGACTGAATGGCTGAGTAGCCGCCAAAAGAGCCGCCCATAATGCACACCTGGTCAGCGCTGGCAACGCCCTGTGCCGTCAGATAACGCACACCGGCACTGATATCTTTTTGGATCGCATCTCCCCACTGCAGATAACCGGCCTGCTGGAACCCGGCGCCATAACCGCCCGAGCCCCGGTAATTCACCTGCAGCACGTTGTAACCGCTTTGACTCAGTAGCTGTACTTCTTCGTCGAAGCCCCAGTAGTCACGCACGCCATGTGGACCACCATGCACCAACACCACCAGGGCTTTACTTTGTGCTTTATTCGCTTTGGTCAGATACCCCTGAATGGGTAACCCGTCAAATGAGGTATAACTGATGGCCTCTGTTGCCGACCATTTGCGCTGCAACAACTCAGGTTTCCGGTCCAACAACTTACGTAGCGAATTCTCCTTTTTCTGATACAGGTAATAAGCGCCTGGACTGATGTCGCTGTAGGCATAAATAATCCAGGTATTATCATCTGAACTGCGACTGGTAATGGTCAGCACTTCGCCCGGAAATGCTGAGGCCAATTCTTTAAACAGCTGGCTTTCCACCCGCTTTTTATCCAGCAAGACATAATCCGGATAACCGTCATCTAAACGCAATGCATAGGGCTGTTGGTCCTGTTTGGTCAGCTCAACATCAGTAATACCAACTTTTGCATCGGTGAAAATGGTTTTGCGTTGACCTTGAAAATCCATCCTGCTCAGAGCTGGCATCGGAGTGTCTTTCTGATCAAGTAAAATCAAGCTGTCATCCGATGCGCTGACGGCCACAACTTTGACCGCTTCACCAAACCATTGGTCCGGTAATTTAGTCCATTGATCCTGTTCCCTGAGATAGACATCTTGCAGGTAATTTTTGGTGGTCGTGACCGCCACCCTGGGCTCTCCCTGCGCATTGGTAATAATTCGGGAATAAGGTGCAGGCGCCGCTGCCAGACGCTTGGTCGCGCCAGTGTAGACATTCAGCTTGAGGATCTCGGCCATACCATCACCGCTGGCGCTCCAGTTGGTGGCGGTGATCAGGATATTGTCGTCATCCTTCTCTAAGGTATCGACCACACGTGCCCAGGCGCGACGACCTTCTTTCGCCTTAAAACGGGTTCCTATCTGCTGTTCTCCGGCACGGTAACCAAAAATGAGTTCCGATTTTTTGCCGTCGTAATTGACCGCAAAAAGTTCACCATAATACAGCGGTTCTTCGCTCCAGGGGCTCGATTCCGCTAACTCAATCACCACACGCTCGTTATTCACCCACTGATAACTTCCAACCTCGAGTAAACCGGGGAACTTGGCGCTCCCTACCATCTGAAAGCCGTCCAAAGCGATAAAGAGCAATGCACGCCTGCCTTCGGCCCGGATCACAGCGGCCAGATGCTTGCCATCAGGAGATATTTTGACATCGGTGTAGGTACTATGCTGAGCCAACAATGTGGTTAAATCAGGTTCATTCGTTGCTGCTGCACCAGGTTGTGCAAACATAAAAAACAAAACCATAAAAGAAGAGGCGATCACTCTCATAATTTCCATTTATTCCTTTATCCAAAACAACGTCAGTATCGAGTGACAACCTAACAAACTTTTACATCATTTTAAATAGAGCAATTGCTCTGGAGTAATTCTCCATTGCCAGAGCTGCATCATAACGGGCCCCTTCATCCCGCATAAAGGCATGTTCGGCATTGTATTCAAACCAGCTGAACTTAACCCCGGCTTCAGACAATTGCCGGTAGATTTCAGCCCGGCCTGTTGCTGGCACATGGGGGTCTTGTTTGCCCCAAACCATCACCAGTTCGGCCTTAATTTGCGCACTTAGCGCCAGTGTCTGTTGCCCGCCCTGGGTTGGCAGCGTATTGCTGTGCAAATCTGTGGCATACAGGCAATAAGCGGCTTTCACTTGTGGCTGCAGCGCAGCCCGAAACGCCAGATGCCCCCCAATACAGACACCAAAGGCACCGACTTCCGGGCGGACATACGGCAGGCTTTGCAGATAAGCCAGCATGGCCTGATTGTCGGAATCGTACTGCTCCAGCGGTTTGCTCCATTTGTCCTGATTGCCTTTGTCTTTGCCGGCGTCGTCGTAAGCCAGCACAGTGCCTGCCGGGTTTAATTCATGGAAAATTTCCGGCACCAGCACCACTAAACCGTGAGACGCCAACAAAGTGGCGGTTCTGCTGATTGGCGCTGTCTGCTGAAAAATCTCCGAATAAAACAACACAGCCGGATAACTGCTACCGGATTGTGCCGCTCCAAGGGGCTGGTACTGATAGACCCGCATCGGGCCTGTCGCCGTATTGAGCGTGATTTGCTGTTGTTCAACCTGCATAAGAAAGAATCCCCAAGATGTCTGGCCGTTTATAGTAATTAAGCACCGCACCACACACCAGAGTGCAGGTTGATTTTGATTAATTCGGCATTCAGTCTCGGCCACCTACACTGGCCGATATCAACAAAGGAGAAATTATGCAACAACAGCCTTGGCTCGCCGCCGCTATAGTCTCCGCAGGTCTGGTTGGCGCAGCCGCAGTCCTTGGTAACGCCGTGCTGGATTTTCGTGCCATGGAGCGGGTGGTACAGGTCAAAGGTCTGTCGGAGCGGGAAGTGGCCGCCGACACCGTGATTTGGCCGGTGAAGTTTAGTGATGCGGATAATGATCTGAGCAAACTGGTGGCCAGCATTGAACGCAAAAATGAACAGGTGCAGGCGTTTTTAAAGCTGCAGGGCTTCAGCCCGAATGAAATTTCCGTTGCACCACCCCAAATAGTGGACCGGCAAGCCGGTTATTACGATCCCAATGCCAGGCAAATGCGCTACAGCGCTACTTCGACCGTCACTGTGTACAGCAGCAATGTCGATTTAGCCCACCAGGCCATGACCCGTTTGCTGGAGCTCAGTAAAAGTGGCATTGCGGTCGCCGGACAGGATTACGACAGCAAGGCCGAGTTTATTTTTAACGGCCTGAATGAGATCAAACCCGACATGATTGAAGAAGCCACCCGCAACGCCCGCGAAGTGGCCAGCAAGTTTGCCACCGACTCCGACAGTCAGCTTGGCAAAATTAAAGCCGCCAGCCAGGGCCAGTTCAGCATCAGTGACCGCGACAGCAATACCCCTTACATCAAAAAAGTACGGGTCGTTGCCACAGTGGATTATTACCTGTCGGATTAAGGAGCCATGCCATGAAGAAATTAAGTCTTAGCCTTGTGCCATTTATTGCCGTGATCTTGTTATCCGGCTGCGCCGTATCCGGCCCCAGCGTCTGGATAGAGCCTCCACGCCTGTACGTACCCGCAGTTGTGGTTGAACCTGCCCCAGCCGTCATTGTGGTGGAGGAGCGGCATTACCACAGCCACCCGAAAAAACATAAACGCCATTATCACCGGTGCCACAGATGCGGTGATTAACAGACCAGACTTTGCGTCTGTTGCACAAAGCAGCTAGCATTTGCCCACAGCAATAACAAGGAGAGCGCTGATGCGCAACAAAGTAATATGTCTTCTCGCGACAGTGGCCCTGTCTGGGTTAACTGGATGTGAGGTGGTTGGCCCCAGAGTCAAAGTGGAGCCTCCCAAAGTGAAAGTGCCCGTGGTGGTGGTGGAAGAACAAAGCAAACACTGCCCTCCGGGTCAGGCGAAAAAAGGTCGCTGCTAAACAGACATGCCAGTCAGCTTAACTGACTGGCATGAGCTGCTATCTAGCGGCTTTTTATTTATGTTTGTCAGAGGCGGACGGTTTCAAGCTGTTTAGCAACGATTGAAGCTGTTCAAGTGGCACCAATTTCAGATTCTGCCCTTGCTCCGGCATCCGGTTGCGGCCATCCTGCACCAGAATAGCGCCTTGCTCAAAACCTGGCCCCAGGTTCAGCGTGGTCAGTTCCAGACCATCGGTCTCAGAGCTGCCATCAATACCCAGCTCTGGGTTCAGCCGAATGCGAAAACGCAGTACAGCCTGGTAAGGTGCAGTCGCCTGATACAGCACATAACTGTCATTGCCCTGACTGGACACCAACAGATAAGGCTGGTCTGCCTGCCATAAAGCCAGGCCTTCGACATCGGCCACCAGCATATTGCCATCGGCTTTGATCACCAGTTCTCCAGCAGTTGAAGCGGTAGCTCTGGCGTCAAAATGCCAGATGCCGACATCCTCTTCCCCCACATAGAGCCGATGGTGCTGGTCATCAGCGACACAACCTTCAGGCTGAGACGGCACTTTCAGGCTGCGCACCAGCTTGCCGCTGAGCGTTTTACCTGCTGCTGTCACTTGATACTGAGCCACTGTGCCGTCTTTGCTGTTGGCAAACACATAAAACTGTTTGCTGCCGACAGGCTGGTACATACAGAGGCCGTAAATATCCGTCAGCCCGGTCTGAATACGCGCCAAGGTGCTGACTTTACCCTCAGCGCCAATACCAAACAGCTGGATTCCATTGTCCGCTCTGGTGCTGGCTGCCGCCAGCGCCAGGGTCTGGCCCTGATAACGGAAGCCATACCGCAAGTCCACATTGTTCACCCGGCCGACCGGCAAAAACTGCTGCTGCTCACCTTGCATGCTGTACACCGCCAGGCCAGCTCTTTTGTCAGTGGCCAGCACCAGGCTTTTCGCCGGGTCGCTGGGGTGCTGCCACACCGCCGGGTCATCTATTGCATCACCGCGGTAGCTGACCGCGGCGGTTTCCAGCGTTGGACTTAACTGATAAAAAGCTGGTGTGACACTTGAGCTTTGCATCTGCCAGGCTTTGTCTGTGCTATTGAGCTGACTCAGGGTTGAGGCGCTCGCCCCGGCACTGAGCCCTTGTTGTGTCAACTGCAGCACCTCAGGTTCTTCCAACTGCAATGTCTGCCTGACTGGAGCCTGGTCCAAAGCCCCAGCCTGGTATCGCAACAGCACTGCAGGTTCAGCGTGCAGCGCCAGCAAGTCCCCTTCAGCCGTCAGCTCCAGCGCCTTGATTTCGCCGCTCAGATGGCCTTTGGGCGCCCGGACGTCAATCAGCTGACGGTCTTCCGCCTGCTCCAGTTCAGCCGAATAAGCCCAGAGTGCGGTATCGCCTTCCGCCAGATACAGCAGACCTTTGGCCTGATCAACAGCGCAGGCGCTGGCATTGGTCGGCAGGTTCAGGCTGCGCACCGGCAACGCTTTTTCCAGCCATTTTCCGTCCTGCGCCAGCAACCATTGCTCGCCATTGCCGCGATCACCTATTAAAAACAAACTGAGTTGTTGATTGGCCTGGCTGTAGTACCAGCACAGGTCATCCACCACCAGTTGTGTGCTGGTTTGCTGCAGAATTCGGGCAGGCTGGTTCGCCTCCTTCTGGCCAACCAGCACTTGATTGGTTTCAGTGTCTACGGCAGCAAACCAGCTTTGCTGCGGCCCTTGCAGCAGTTTAAAGCGTTCAAAGCGACCGGCCCACTGACCGATAGTTTTGCCTTGATGATCAAGCAATTGCACCGCTTCATTGCCCGGCAGCACCCTAAATTCAGCGGTGCTCAGCTGCACCGCCGGCGCTGTGGTGGCAGTGGCACAAGCACTCAGGCCCAGCGCCGCCAACAGCGTCAGTTTATGAGATAAAACAGTCATCCGGTTCTCCTTACCAACGGCTCAGCTGCACACCAAAGGCAAAAGTACGGCCATATTCTTCGTACTGCGCGTTAAACTGGCGCCTGCCTGTGTAGTTGTAATAAGGCTCATCGGTCAGGTTGACCGCATTAAAGTACAGCTGCAGTGCCGGGCTGACTTTGTATTTGGCACTGAAATCCCATTGCAACTGCGCATCGGAAAACAGGTCATAACGGGCATCGTCCAGCTCTCCTACTTCGACCAGATACTCCGATTTGTAGTTGGCCGCCAGACGCAGGCTCCACTTTTCATCTTCATAACCCAACGCCAGGTTGGCGGTACGGTCGGACTGGCTGGGCAGATCAATATCCCGCACCAGCAGCTCACCATCATCGTACCAGCTGATTTGCGCCTCAGAGCCTGTCAGTGTCAGGTTGGCAGATACCAGCAAATGCTGCCAGAAGCCGCCCAAAGCGTTCAGTTGCTGCACCAGGTTCAGCTCCAGACCATAGAGGCTGGCATCGTCGCCATTGATATAAGTTTCAGCGGCGCTAAAACCGGCATAATCACCGTACCCGGCTAAATCTGTGGCGTAAATAAAGTCTTTAATATCTTTGTAGAACAAGGTCGCTGATATGACGCCCAGCGCATCCGGGTAATATTCCATGCCCAGATCCAGATTGGTGGACCGCAGCGATTTCAACGCCGGGTTACCAAAACTGGCTTCCAGTTCATCGTCATCTTCTTCCAGTAAAAAGGCCGGGGCCAATTGGGCAAAGTTAGGCCGCACCAAAGAGCTGGTCGCCGCCGCTCGCAGCAGGCTGTTGTCGGATAATTCAAACTTACTGATCACAGCTGGCAACCAATGGGCTTCAGAGCCGCTGTAACTGCGGGGGCTGAACTCTTCATTGGTGTCGTCGTATTGACTGCCAAAGGCGTCGCGCTGTTCATGCTCATAGCGGCTGCCCGCCAGCACCTGCCAGCCATCGCCCTGCCAGTTGCCCTGCAGGTAAGCCGCCTGGATCTGTTCATCGACGCGGAAATCGTTGATTTGCGACTCCACTTCATCCAGATAATCGCTGTTGTCCAGTGTATTCAGCATGGCCATCAGCCGATCCGGGTTGATGGCGGGGCCAAAGCGGTCCAGACCATAACGGGCGTTGCCGGTGCTGTAATCGGACAGACTGAGCGCACTGATCCCCGCATCTTCGAAGTCTTCAAATAACCACAGGCTTTCGTCCGCTGTTTTTTTGCGGTCACTGAATTTGGCACCTGCTTTTATCTCCACTGCGCCCCAGTGGGTCAGCAGCTCACGGCCGAAATCCAGCTTAACGTTATGTTCACGTTCTTCGGTGCGGGTGTCCGCCACTTCCACTTCGTTCAGCTCATAGCTGCCCGCCTGATAAGCAGCCTCTGGTGCCTGCAGTCGTAACAGATCGCGACCACTGAAACTCACCCCTTCATCAAACTCCGCAGCAAACTGTCCGTCCGCCAGGCTGTATGGTGTCACTTCGTCCGCCTGGCTGGCCCCGGCTTCCAACGACCAGAACCAGACATCCAGTTGCTGTTTCATGCCCAGCACCACAGCGCTGATGCTCTGGCTTTCTTCACGGGCTTTAATACCCCGCACCAGTTCAGCACCACTGTCGGCGCCGGCCAGCACGGGGTCGCTGAATTCAGTCAGTAAGCTCTGACGCACTTCGGTGTCGACAAACTCGCTGTAGAGGGTGCGCAGGTAGTAGTCGGTGTCGCCGCCGGGTCTGTAGTCCAGATTCAGCGCTGCGCCCTGACGTTTGCGGCTGATGCTGTACTGGCGCTGCTCAAACTCTTCCAGTGCCTCGTCATCCAGCTCCCAGCTGCCGCCGGTTTCCACGTTGTCGGACCCAAAGTTGCGGTCGGCATAAGAGGCGGAAAAAGCCACGCCCAATGCATCCTGATCAGCCCCTATATCGAAAATGCCCGTCGCCACGCCTGAAACTTTTGGGCTGGTTTCGCTTTGCTGCTGGTTGTAACTGCCCTCAGCGCTCAGGCTGTAAAAATTGTCGCGCCGGTCAAAGGCCGAAATGGCTTTAATATCAACGGTACCCCCCAAAGAGCCAGCCGCCTGTTCAGGAGCAATGGTTTTGCTGACTTCGACAGAAGCCAACAAATCGGAAGGGATCACGTCCAGCGCCACAGCACGGCGGCCAGCTTCCGGGGCGGCCAGCTGAGTGCCGTTGTAAGTGACTGTATTGTAATCCGGTGCCAGACCCCGCACCCGGATAAAGCGGCCTTCCCCCTGATCCGGCTCCACCGACAAGCCGGCCAGACGGGCCAGCGATTCACTTAAGTTTTTATCCGGAAACTGCCCCAGTTCATCTGTGGTCGCCACACTGACAATGCCGGTGGCAAAACGCTGCTGACTGAGCGCTTTACTGGCGGAATTCAGCTGGCCCTGCACCGTCAGTTTATCAATATTGGCATCGACACTGGCCAGGCTCAGATCACCCAAGGCCAGTGAGCCGTTGAGCTGGACCTGCTGTTGTTGCTGCGAGCGACCGGCGTAACTCAGCACCAGCTGATAATTGCCCTCGGGCAGGTTGGTAAAAGCAAAGCGGCCATCATGGCCTGTGACTTTGCTCAGCTTCAGTGCCGGAATACTGACCTGAACACCGGCCAGCAGCACCTCGCGGCTGTCGAGCACCCGGCCTGATAATTCAGCCGCCAGCACCTGTGAACTACAGCTAAGGGCTACAGCACTGGCCAGCAGGGCCTTTTTAAAACCTCTGGTATTTCTATGAAGCGCAGACATAACTATTCCCTGATCCTATTGAAAAACAATAAGCATTAGTCTGCTGTCGGACTGTGACAGGCCAAAGTCGGCCAGCGCCGGTCCTGCGCAAAAAAGACCCGGTCTGTTTAGCGCAACAGAAGGAATCGCTGTCATGTTTTTGTCATCCGGCCGGCGCAGACTGGTTTTTTGTATCACTGACCTGATTGAATCCCCTTATGACCAGCACCCATCCACGTAAACTGCTGCTGACGTTCAGCCTTTGCCTGCTGTCTTTGATACTGGCGCTGCAAAGCGGCGATTTAAAACCTCTGGTGCGCATTGACTGGTTTGACGTTTTGGGGGAAGGCAGCAGTTTTTTAGTGGTGTTGGCCTGGCTGTTACTGGTGCTGTTCAGCAGGCCAGCCGGCCCTGTCACCAATGGCCTGTACGTCGGTTCTTTGCTGCTGGTGTTGTCCTACTGGCTGAACCTGCTGGATGAATTTATTGCCTACCCGGACAGCGAGCGTTTACTCAGCTGGCTGGAATCTATTCCGGCGCCCATTGGCATGCTGATCCTGACCATAGGCCTGATAGGCTGGCACCGTGAGCAGCGGCTGATTAATTCACAGCTGACCAGCCGCGAGCTGCATTTACGGGCCCACAATTTACTGGACCCACTAACCCGGCTGTACCGGCGCAACTACCTGCTGCAGGCCATAAGGCGTGAACAGGCCTTGCAGGCTGAACATCAGCAGCCGTTTTGCCTCTGGTTGCTGGAGCTGGATGAGCTGAAAACCCTGATGCAGCAACAGGGGCTGGCGGCCAGCGAACAACACCTGCAGCAACTCGCTGAGCTGCTGTTACTGCAATTCAGGCCGGGGGATTTAGTGTGCCGCCTGAGCAGCCACAGCTTTGTGGTGCTGATGCCACAAACCAAGATCCGTACAGCTGATGTGCTGACAGAGCTGGCGGTCCGGCACCTGAACAGCAGCCTGAAACTACAGGCCTGGCGCAGCGCCTTGAGCTGTCAGACCCAACATTCCCACCCGTCTGCCGAAGAAGTGCTGACAGCCTTGCAACAGCAACTGCAGCACCAGCAACAGACAGAGCTGTGGAGTCTGCACTGATGTTGCTCTGCCCGCATCAACCCAGCCTGCTGTTCAGTGCTGTCGCCAAAGACATGCTGCAGTGCTGTGTGCGGCGTGGCTTTCATCTGCAAAAACTGCTTAAAGGCACACCACTGTTTCCGGCCGATTTAGATCAGCCGCGGCTGAAACTCAGTGTGCAGCATTACCTGCAACTGGTGGACAACTGCCAGAAGCTGTGGCCAGGGCCTGAGCTGGCTCACCTGACCGCACAAAGCTGGCTGCACCACCACCCACATCCGTTGCTGCAGTTGCTGCAGCATTGCCAGACCCTGCCCGAAGCGCTGCTGCTGTTTGTCCGTTACCAAAGCCTGCTGTTGCCGCTGTGGTATCCCAGGTTGCAGCGCCAGCACGGCATGGTGCGGCTGGAACTGCGCCCTGCACTGCAACTGGGGGCAGCCCGGCCTTTTATTGAACATCTGCTGTGCAGTTTTTTGACAGGCTTTTTTCAGCGCGAACTGGGCCTGGCCCCAGAAAAAATCAGTATGACCTGGCTATCGGATAACCCGGACTGGAGTTACTCACTGGAATGGGGGGTGCAGCCACAACTGGCGGCCAACTGGACTTTAAGCTGGCCAACACACTGGCACCGGCAGCCGCTGCCATTGGCCTGCGCCAGCCGGAAAAAACTGCAATTAAGCTGGTGTCAGACGTTGCAACAAAGCCTGCCGCCTTGTCAGGGGCTGTGGCAACAGACAGAACAACTGTTATTTGCCCAGTTACCGGAGCTGCCCGCTCAGGAACAGGCCGCCCAGCACCTGGGCATGGCGCTGAGCCGTTATAAAAGGTTATTGGCGCAACAAGGCTGCAGTTACCAGCAGCTCTGTGATCAGGTGCGCTTTAGTGTGGCCTGTGACGCCATGGCCCAGGCATTGCCAAACCGGCAACTGGCGCTGCTGTTAGGGTATTCAGATGAACACAACTTCAGGCGGGCTTTTAAACGATGGGCCGGACTGTTGCCCAGCCAGTTGCGGGTTTTGCTTTAACCTGTGAGGTCAGAGTATAACTCTGACCCCACAGGTTAACCCCCACTGTCAGCGGGCGCCGGTTTTGCCATGCAGGGCCTGGCCGTCAAACTCCACCCCATCCCAGCCGTACTGCATAAACTGGCGGATATTCTGATGATCAGTGCCGGTCGGCTGTTCCAGCACGTCCTGGCGGTAATAGTCACCAAACATCTGCAAGGTTTGCGGTTCAGACAAACGGTGCAATAACGCGAACGCGAGAATTTTGCAGGAACCATTATTCTGCCCTGCAGCATTCATCTGGTCGCCATTTTTAAAGGCGGTTGGCGTAAAATCGTACAAAGCATCAATCAGGCTGATGCTCTGACTGAAACTGATGCTGTCCGGGTCTATCGTCAATTGGCGAAAAAAATCTTCAAGCATGGGTCAATCCTGATTAAAGTTTGTACAAATCCGGCCGATAAGACTGCTGAACACCAAAGGGGAAAACTTATGCAAATCCTCAGCAGCAGTCAGCAACAACAGGCATCCGGCGCGTCGGTATCTTATGCTGTCCGGCGGGTGTCTCCAAGTCAAAACGACCAATCAACTGTAACAAAGGATAACAGCAGAGCGGCTATTGCGCCTGCCCCCCCTGAACCCCTGGCGACTGCCGCCGATGAAGACAGCAGCGAAATCAGCCAGGACGCCCAGCTTGCTTTTAATAAGCAAAACACCATTGGCACCATTAAACGCCTGCTGGAACTGCTGAATAACGGCGAGCTGAAAGGCTGGATTGATCTGGAGAAGCTGGCCAAAGCTTACAGTGGCATTCCGCCGCAGGAAAACCAGAGCGCAGCACAAAACGCTGAAGCACCGGCACAGTTGGTGCAGGAATGGCGTTACAGCGCCGAACATCTGGCAGCTGAGCTGAGTGGTAGCGCCAGTTTCAGCGACGGCACAGAAGTCGCCTGGTCCATCAGTTTTGAAATGAGCTACCAGGAATTCAGCTACTCGGAACGGGTGGAACAGCCCATGCAAGACCCGCTGGTGCTGAGTATGAATGGCCAGCCGGCCGAGCTGACTGAGCAAACCAGCGTGTTTGCGCTGACGGCAGAACAAAGCAGTATCCGCCATCTGGCGAGCGGGCAATATTATCTGGCCGCCGATTACAACGGCAACGGCCAGGCTGACAACGGCACTGAGCTGTTTGGCCCTGAAACTGGCCAGGGTTTTGCTGAACTGGCGCAGCATGATGAGGATCAAAACGGCTGGATTGATCAGAATGACCACATCTGGTCGGCACTGAATCTGTGGCGGCCAGGCGAAGGTTTGTACAGCCTGAAACAAGCCGGGGTGATGGCGCTGAACCTGAACTCTGTCGCCACCCCCTTTACCTTACGTCAGGGCGACCAGGTCATGGGCCGGCTGCAACGCAGCGCAGTGTTCCTGACCGAAGATAAACAAGCCGGTTTGCTGCAACAAATTGATATCAGCGTCTAGCGCGACGCAGGTGCTAAGGCGGGCGGGGTAAACCACCGCCCTGTCAATCAGGACAGATCCAATAATCCGTCTGGTCTGTGATGGCGCCGTCTGTAGTGGCGTAGCTTGCTGCGCCAGCAGTCAGAACCTGTCAGCGTCACTCCATACATCCAGTACCGGATCCGGCCAGTATTTATTGTTCACACAAGGTACACTTAGACAAAACCACCTTACCGGGGTGCCTGATGTCCGAGTTACAGCTTTACCAACAAGCCCGTTTGTCACGTGATCCACGTTTTGACGGCCTGTTTTTTATTGGTGTCAAAAGCACCGGCATTTATTGCCGTCCCATTTGCCCGGCTAAATTACCGGCCGAACATCAGGTGGAATACTACCCTTGTGCTGCCGCCGCTGCTCAGGCCGGGTTTCGCCCCTGCCTGCGCTGCCGCCCCGACAGTGCACCACAATCCCCCGCCTGGCTTGGTGTGCAAACGACGTTGCGTCGCGCGCTGAAGCTGATTGAACAAGGCGCGTTGCAACAAGGCAACCAGGCTCAATTGGCGGCCCGTCTTGGTATCAGTGAACGTTATTTACGTAAGTTGTTTCAGCAGCACCTTGGGGTGGCGCCCAAACACTATGCCTTGTATCAGCAGGTGCTGTTGGCGAAACAGCTGCTGCATCAGACTCAGCTGTCTGTGGCCGACATTGCACTGCGCTCTGGTTTTCACAGTGTGCGCCGTTTTAACGATGCCTTTAAACAACAGGTTCAACTGACGCCGGGCCAAATCCGGCGTCGCCCCCATGGAGATCCGTCAGTGCTTGAATTGCAGTTAAGTTATCGCCCGCCTTTGGACTGGGCTGCCCAATTGGCCTTCTGGCAAAGCCGCACCCTGGACGGTATGGAGTGGGTGCAGGGCCAGAGTTATGGCCGTACTTTTGTGCATCAGGGCATAGCGGGCTGGTTTGAACTGAGTCCACCTAAAGAAGGGCCACAAAAAGACAGCAGTCTGCAGCTGAAGCTGCACTGGCCCAGTACAGCCGATTTAAGCCCTGTGCTGGCGCAAATTCGCCAGCTGGCCGATTTAGACGCCAATATGCTGGCCATTGAACAACAACTGAGCCCGGTATTCGGCACTTATTTAAACCCAGGCTTACGTATTCCGGGGCTCTGGGGCAGCTTTGAAGCGGCGGTGCGCGCTATTTTAGGCCAGCAGGTCAGTGTGCAGGGTGCCCGCACTCAGCTGAACCGCTTACTGGCGGAACTGGCAGGCACAGTTCCCGGCACCGATAAAAAGCTGTTTCCAACGCCAGAGGCTATTGCCGACAGCGAACTTTTGATGATTAAAGTGCCACAGGCGCGGCGTGAGACCCTCAAAGCGCTGGCGCGTTTTGTGATAGCGCAGCCCGACTCGACACCGGATGACTGGTTGCAACTCAAAGGCATTGGCCCCTGGACTGTGGCCTACGCCAAAATGCGGGGTTTGGGTGACCCGGACCTGTGGCTCGGCGGCGATTTAGGCGTACAAAAAGCGCTGGCGCAGCTGCCACAGTTTTCCGAACAACAACTGTCGCCCTGGCGCAGTTACGCCACTTTTCAGGCCTGGCATAGTTTGTCATCACCAAAAACCATGCCTGACCAGCTCAGTAAGGACTAACCCATGCAACAACAACTTCAACTGCCAAGCCCCTTGGGACTGATTGAAATCACCGCCAGCGAGCAGGGCATCCACAGTATTTATTTTGTCGACCACTCTGACGCGCCCAGCCAAAGCAACCAACCTGCGTTGCAGCAGTGTCAGCAGCAACTAACCGACTACTTTGCCGGCAAGCGCCAGCAGTTTGACTTACCACTGGCCGCCAGCGGCACCGCCTTTCAGCAGCAGGTATGGGCCGCGCTTTGTACTATTGGCTATGGCCAGACCTGCAGTTATGGCGATATTGCGTTGCAGCTGCAGAACCCCAAAGCAGTGCGTGCTGTGGGTGCCGCCAATGGCCGTAATCCGTTGTCTATTGTGGTGCCTTGCCACAGAGTGATAGGCGCCAATGGCAGCCTGACCGGTTATGCCGGCGGCCTCGCGCGTAAACTCTGGTTACTGCAGCATGAACAAAACTATGGCTTTGCCTTAAGATGAGATTAAATAATCTTTTAAATCAGCCTATTAAACGGTCAAAATTTTCGAACAACCAAGACAAAATATTGCGCTTTTCTTCGAGCAGCCAGGCTGATTAACTAACCTCATCAACTTTGGAGGTGCATATGACTATCCGTTCAATTAAACAGCTCATTCCGGCCATGCAGGCGTCTGACGGCGCTGGGGTGAAAATTAAACGTAGCCTGGGCCAGCGCCAAGGCGTGCGGCTGGACCCCTTTTTAATGCTGGATGCCTTTGGTTCTGCAGAAGCCAGCGACTATATCGCCGGTTTCCCGGCCCACCCGCACCGCGGCTTTGAGACTGTCACTTATATGCTGGACGGCCATATGCTGCATGAAGATCATCTGGGCAATCAGGGCCATTTAAAAAGTGGTGGTGTGCAGTGGATGACGGCCGGGCGCGGCATTATTCACTCCGAAATGCCACAGCAGGAATCCGGCCTGATGCGTGGTTTTCAGCTGTGGATTAATCTGCCAGCCGCCGAAAAAATGAAACCGGCCGCTTATGTCGATATAGCGCCCACCGATATTCCGCGTTTTGAGCTGGCTGCGGGCAGCTGGCTGAAGATGATTGCCGGCAGCATTGAGCTGAATGGCAAGCTGATGGCAGGCCCTATTCAGGGCTTAAGCACTGAACCTCTGTATCTGGACGTGCAGCTGCAGGGCGGCCAGTCGCTGGATATTCCGGTGCCTGCAGGCCATAACGTTTACCTCTACCCTTTTGAAGGTGACGCCTTCGTAGCCGGTCATAAAGTGCGCGAGCACCACGGCGCTGTGCTGGAGCAAGGCGACAGGGTGGCGGTCAGCGCAGAGCAGCCGGTCCGTTTTATTCTGCTGGCGGCCAAACCTATCAATGAGCCTGTGGTGCAATACGGTCCTTTTGTGATGAACAGCGTGGAAGAAATTGAGCAGGCCATCCGTGATTATCAGGCGGGTGTGCTGACCGATAACCAGCAGGCTCAGACCATTCAAATCCTTAAAGCCCATTAAAAGACGACAGGCTTTCTCCCGCAACGGGGCTGATGCTATGATCAGCCCCGTTTTTTATTGCTTAACGGGATTGGCCATGCAAAAAGTTGGAATTATTGGTGCGATGGAACAGGAAATCGCGCTGCTTAAAGCCCAAATTCAGGATCTGCAAACGCACAAAATTGCTGACTACGAATTTTACAGCGGCAGCCTGAATGGCTGCGCCGTAGTGCTGGTTCAATCCGGTATTGGTAAGGTGGCCGCCGCAGTGGCCACCACTTTGCTTATTCATCAGTTCCAGCCGGATGCGGTGATCAACACAGGGTCAGCCGGTGGTTTTGACCCTGAACTGAATGTGGGGGATGTGGTGATTGCCTCTGAAGTACGCCACCACGATGTGGATGTCACAGCTTTTGGTTACGAGCTGGGCCAGGTGCCTCGTATGCCTGCTGCGTTTACGGCGCACCCACAGCTGATTGCGGCGGCTGAACAAAGCATAACGCAACTGGGCTTCTGCAAAACCAAAAAAGGCCTGGTCACCACAGGGGATGTCTTTATGTGCCAGCCGGAGCGTATTGCCAAAACCCGTGCTGAGTTTCCGGCTATGCTGGCGGTGGAAATGGAAGGGGCTGCTATTGCCCAGGTCTGCCACCAGCTGCATACCCCTTTTGTGGTGATCCGCAGTTTAAGTGACATTGCCGGTAAAGAATCGCCCAGCTCCTTTGAGGCCTACCTGGAAATTGCCTCAAAACACAGTTCCGCTATGGTGGTCGAACTGCTGAAGAACCTGAAAACTCTGTCGCTGAGCTAAGCAGACAGGCCTGCCGCTCCATGTCGCAGCTGCTGACCGAACTCTGGCTTTATCCGCCGCTGTTGTTGCTGGTCTGGATCCTTAGCCAGTACCTGCGGCTGCCACAGGAAACCCAACCAATGGCGCTTCTGCAGCTGTTTGCCACCCGGCTTGGCAACAAAGTGAACCCACCGAATCGCAGCACAGGTCAGCAGCAACTGTCTGGCGCCTTGGCGCTGCTGACCCTGGTGCTGCCGTTGTTGTCATTGCTGTCCCTGCTGTACTGGTTTTCCGACTGGCCTTTGGTACTGGATGCGCTCTTGCTGTTTTTCTGCCTGGATTTCGGCCGCCAGCAACACCGCCACCGGCAGATCGCCTCTGCCATCCAACGCAAACAACTGGGACTGGCGCGGGATCTGCTGCAGCTGGAAGTGCTGCGAGACTGCAGCACCTTGTCCGAAGCCGGTGTATGCAAAGCCAGTATTGAACACCAGGCCCTTCAGCTGGCAAGGCATTGGCTGGCATTGGGCTTCTGGTTTCTTGTGGGCGGCGGCCTGACGGCCGTCGCTTACCGGCTGATTTTGCTCTGCAATCAAAGCTGGAACAGCAAACAGCCTTCTTTTCAGCAGTTTGGCAAAGCGGCTGCAACTTTAGGCCAGCTCTGCAGTCTGCCGGGGTACTTCGGCGCCAGCCTGCTGTATGCGGTCTTAGTCAGTATGGGGCGCAGCTGGCGCGAGCTGCAGCACAGCAAACAAAGCAACCTGTGCCGCGGACAACGATGGGTGCTGGCCAGCCTCGCAGGAGTACTGCAGGTGAATCTGGCCGGGCCCGTCAAGTACCAGGGCCAAAAGCAGCGCCGCGACAGACTGGGACCATCCCGGCTGCCTCAGGCTGCTGATGTATGGCTGACGGTACGGCTGAACCAGCAAGCTCAGTTGACCTGCTATCTGCTGTTACTTTCTGTCAGCTTATTGCAACTTTTTTCAATACTGTATTAACACTGGACAAGGCTGAACAAAGCACTGTATTTTGATGTCTTGCCACAGTTTTACTGCAAAAATAACAATAACAACTAATTGAGTTTTAAGAGGTTTAAGTGACTGCTGCTTGGTTACGCTGCTGTTGTTTCTGCTGGCTGCTATTGGCCCTTCCGGCTTTTGCAGACACCCTGTTGCAGCCCTTAACACCGGATCAGAATTTATCCTCAGGTTCAGTCAATGACCTGCAACTGGACCATCAGGGCTTTTTATGGGTCGCTACAGACTCAGGTCTGAACCGTTTTGATGGTAACCAGAATCTCCGCATCGGAGAGCCCAACACAGCCCTCTGGACGCAGAATTACAGCAAAATTCTGCTCGACCAACAACAACGTTTATGGGTGATGGCGCCCGCAGGTGGCCTGTATTTGTTCCGGCCCGAACAGGCTCAGCTGGATTTACAGCTGCGTTTGCCGGATACGGACCGAACGCCCAGACGGATGTCCGGCTCTCTGACGTCAGACCCGCAGCTACTGCTGCTGAGCAGCAACCGTCACCTCTACAGTTACCAGACCGAACAACGCCAACTGACATTGCTGGCACAACTGCCGGAATCACCCGACAATTCGCTGTATATCCGCACCCTGCTGTCGTATCGCGACTGGGTATTTATTGGCAGCTCAAAAGGCCTGTACCTGCACAGGCCTGGACTGCCTTTGCTGAAAATTCCACATTTGCCTGCCACCGTATCGGGTGATTACCCGAATCATGTCAAGTCACTGCTGATCAACGATCAACAGCTGCTGGTGGGCACAGTACAGGGTTTATATGCGCTGAACCTGGCAAGGCTGGAACAACAGCCAGAACAACCCAGCCAGGTCAAAGTGCTGCAAAAAGACGCCAATATCTGGCAGATCATTGTGCGGCAGCAGCATCTGCTGCTGGGCACAGAACAAGGTTTGCTGCAGCTGGATACCGCTACCGCCGAACAACATCACCTGGTGCAGTTTTCACAAAGCCAGGATGCGTTATCTGACAACAACATTACCGCCATGCTGATGGATGAGTTAGGTGGTTTCTGGCTGGGCAGCCGTTTTGACGGCGCTTATTACTGGCACCCGCGCAGCCAGGCCGTGCAGCAGCTCAGCCGGACCGGAGCGGACGGCCTTGGCCTGTCCAACGACAATATTACCTCTGTCGCAGAACGCAGGCCTGGTGAATTATGGCTGGGCAGCCGTAACGGTCTGAATCTGTGGAACCAACAGAGCGGTGAAGTGCAGCAGTTTCTGAAAAACCCAGACCCGAAAGCCGTCTGGCACAGCAGTACCATTCTGAATATGTCCACCGACAGCCAGGGAAACCTGTGGTATTTCTCATCGTCTGGCCTGAATTATTTTGATGCCCAAAGCCTGAAGCCCAAGCCATTGCCACTGCAAAACCCTGCGGACATCGCCCTCCTGGAAAAAGCCCGCATAGGCAGCCTGCATTGCACTTATGGTGCTTTTTACCTGCTAACGCTGCAAGGCTATTTTGGTTACAACCCGCTTGACGGTACTGTCCGGGAACTCACTCAGCTGCAAAAAGCCATTCCGGCCCGCGAGGTTCGACAAATTCTGGGGCGTTGGCCTGCAGCGGAGGACTGGTTGTTGCTGGCGGCTAACGAAAAGCTGTATCTGGCGAATGAGAAAACCGCTGAATTACAGCTGTTGTACCAGGCTCCCACTGATCAGGCCTATGTATACCGCAGCGGCGACAAGATGGCGGTGGATAAAAATGGTCTGGTTTGGGTCAGTATGGCCAACCTGGGTTTGTTGGCCTTTGACAGTCAGAGCCGCAAACTGAAACATCTGTTTAATACTGCGAACAAACTGCAAACCAACGCTGTCTATGCCGTGCTGGCGGATCAGCAGGGTCAAATCTGGTTTTCAAGTGACAAAGGCGTATCCTCCCTCAATGTGGACAACCTTCATGTGGAACATTTCAGCAAACAGGATGGCTTGTCTGCCAATGGGTTTATTCCGCGCAGCAGCGCCCTGCTGAGTAACGGCGAGCTGGCGTTTGGTTCTTTACGCGGAGTGAATCTGGTCTCCCCCACTCAATTGAGCGAGCCAAGACAAAAACCTGCGGTGGTGATCACGTCGGTCAGCGCATTACAGACCAATTTGCATGCCCCAATGACCAGCCTCAATGACCACGAATTTCAGCTGCCTTACCAGAACCAGGGACTGAGTATCAGCTTTTCCAGCCTGAACTACAGAGACGCCGCCAAAATGCGTTACCGTTTCTGGCTGGACGGCCCGCAGCGTTCGGTGTTTCCGGAGCAAAATCAGAGTTCGGTCAGTTTTGGTCAGCTGGCCCCTGGTGATTATCAATTTAATGTGATTGCCATTTCGCCTGTCTCGGGCATGGAAAGCGACGTCGCCAGCCTGAAACTGACGATCAGCCCCGCTCCCTGGTTAAGCCGTGGGGCTTTTATTGCCTATAGTTCCGTTGGCCTGCTGATCCTGCTGATCTATTTACGCACCCGCCAGCAACAACAAAAAGTGTTGCGTCTGGCGCACGCCCGGGTCACCGCCAGTGAACAGCGGTTGAAGCAGGCGCTGGACTCGATCGACAGCGGCGCCTGGGAATGGCATTCACACAAAAACTCCATGTTTGCCTCACGCATTCACAGCATGTTGGGCTATCAGGAGGCGCTGAACCCTTTGACCATGAGTCAGCATTTGTCCTTGATCCACCCGGATGACAAAGAGCCTTACCAACAAGCCTGGCAAAAACTGCTGCAAAACCCGGAACGCACCTTCGATCACAGCTACCGGATGCAACATAAAAATGGCCAGTGGCTCTGGTTTCGCGATATAGGCAAAGCGACAGAAGTGTCAGCAACAGGCCTGGTGGAACGGGTGATCGGGACCTTCAGCAATATGACTGAAACCCGCGCGAATCAGGAAAAGGCCCGTCTGTTTGGTGAGGCCTTCCAGCAAACCCGTGACTGGGTGGTGATTCTGGACGCCAGCCAGAAAGTGCTGGCAGCCAACCAGTCCTTTGCCGATGTGTTTGGTTCGGTCGACGACTACCTGGCCAAACCGCGCACTCATCATTTAGGCATTAACCTGCAGCGCCGGCGTTTTTATACCCAGTTGCTGCGCAATCTGGCGGTGAACCAGCATTGGCAAGGGGAAGAGCTGGTATTAACACCAGATGGCAAAGAACGCCCTACCCTGATCAATATCAGCGCCATTGGCGATGAACAAAAAGTTGAATTCTATGTGTTGGTGTTTACCGACATTACCGCACAGAAAGTTGCGGAAGAAGAATTGCGTTACCTTGCCAGCTACGATTCCTTAACCGGCCTGCCGAACCGCACCTTGCTGATGGACCGCATTCAGCACGGCATTGATCAGGCGAAACGGGCGAAAAAGTCGCTGGCGCTCTGTTTTATCGACCTGGATAAATTTAAGCAAATAAACGACTCACTTGGCCATGACGTCGGTGACCAGTTACTGCAGGAAGTAGCCAGACGGCTGAGAATCACTCTGCGTGAAACCGATACCATAGCGCGACTGGGGGGCGACGAGTTTGTGGTGCTGCTGGAGTCCTATAAAAACCAGGACAATATCAGCCATGTCGCACGCAAAATTCTGCAGTCTGTCGGGGAGCCCATGCAGCTGGGTCCTCATACGGTGTCGGTGTCGCCCAGCGTAGGTATTGCTGTGTACCCAGACGATGCGCAGGACGCCACAGCCCTGCTGAAACATGCCGACGTGGCGATGTACCACGCCAAAGATTTGGGCCGCAATAACTTCCAGTTCTTTATTAACGAAATGAACGAAAAAGCCCATATGCAGCTGGAAAAAGAAACCCAGCTGCGTCAGGCCTTTAAAAACCGTGAGTTTGTTAATTTCTACCAGCCTATTGTGGACTGCCGTTCCGAAGCTGTCATAGGGGTGGAAGTGTTGATGCGCTGGCAAAGTAAAAAAGGCCTGGTGCCGCCTTCGGACTTTATTCCAATGGCTGAAGATTTACGGCTGATTGTGCCTATGACGATGCTGCAGCTGGAGCAGGCGCTGCAGGATTTAACCCAGTGGCGCGCCAGTGGCCTGAACCTGTATTTGTCGGTCAATTTGTCCACCAGTCACCTGGAGCACCATAGCCTGGCCGATCAGACCGCGCTGCTGCTGCAAAAATACCAGCTACCGGCCAGTTGCCTTCGCTACGAGGTGACCGAAAGCGCGTTGATGCGCGATCCGGAAAAAGCCATTACGACCATGCTGGCCTTGAGTAATTTGGGTATACAGCTGTCGCTGGACGATTTTGGCACCGGTTATTCGTCACTGAAGTACCTGAAAGAGCTGCCGATTGACGCCATTAAAATTGACCGCAGCTTTGTCAAAGACATTGGCATAGACCCGGACGACGAAACCATTATTGAAGCCATTTTGTCGATGGCAGCCAGCCTGGGCATCAGCTGCGTGGCCGAAGGGGTGGAAACCGAACAGCAACTGGCGTTTTTCAGCACCCGGCAGTGTTATTTGATCCAGGGTTACCTGTTCGCCAAACCCATGCCAGCGAAAGAACTGGTCAATTACCTGCTGGCGGAGCATTTGAACTGAGTGCTAGTGTGTAGCTGGTAACAGTATAATTTAAAAAGGAATTAAATTATGTTTCTCAGGATTCGCCGGTTTAACGCCACACTGGCCCGCCACACACTGTCCACCTGTGTAGTGCTGTTACCCCTTTCGTTGATACCAGCCACAGCCAAGACAGATCAGGAAGAATTTCAGACTGAAGAGTTCAATGAAGTCTGGCACTACCTGGACACTGCCCATAAGCAGTATCGGGACCGCCTGAAAACCGAAGCCTTGTTAGGTAAGAATTTCGAGGCCTCACGCCAGAAATTCCCGCTCAGAAATGTGCAGACCAGCTCAGAATCCATCATGATGGATTATGGCAGCGTTGCCCTGACCTACTGGGAAGGCAGCTGGATGTATAACAATGTAACCGACAGCACATCGTTACTGCGTTTAATCGATATCAAACACTGTGGCGAGCAGGTCGCCATTCCCTGTTTTGTCGGCAGTCAGCGCGACACAGTGATGAAACGTTTTGGTGCTGAGCTCAGCACTAAAAGTACCGCGGACTTGTTGGTTTATGAAGACCGGCGAGGTGATGCGGGCGCGAACTACCTTAGTTTTCATCTCAAAGATGGCATGGTGTCTTCAGTCACAATGCAGTTTTACATTGATTAGGGCCTGTTGACACCAGTACCTTTACGCCGCAGGTTCCAATAATTTTTCGACCACTGGTTTTTCTGCATGCTCAGCTAACCAGGCATCATAATGGGCTTGCAGGTTAATCCATACAGCCACATTACTGTCGATGGATAACGCAATACGCTGTGCTATTTCCACTGTGCATGGCGTATGACCGTGGCAAAAGTTGCTCATCGTAGTACGGGATAACCCCAGCGCTTTGGCCGCCCGAGTTACAGAAATACCATGTTCTTCTAAAATTGTGACCCGGAAAACGACCCCAGGATGAGTTGGGCATCTGGTCATTTGTTCCATAGCATCACTCCAGATAAAAGCAGGCTCACAAAAGGTGACTTTACTTTTTGGCTTTGATTTGTTTGCCGTGATAATCACGGTAATCCAGCAATATAGCGCCGTCATCTTCGATTTCGAAGGTAACACGCCAGTTACCGTTTACCTCAATGGAATATACCCCAACACCAGAACCAGACTTTTCAGAGAACTTACTACCATAAATGGCCCGAAGATCCTTCGGCTGATGTGAAGCGTTGAGGGTATCCAGCATCAGTTGCAGTTTGAACGCATGGATGGGCTGCACGCCACTGCTATCACCCTTATAAAACAGATTCTTCAGCCCTTTGTGGCTGAAACTTTTAATCGCCATGCTGTGATCCTTCACTGCACAAAGTGTAAATCAATGCTTTACACTTTTCAATCCGTCGAGATCGTAAGCATAGAAGGTTTTGCGACCAAACCCACAGTTATCACAGGATCAACCAATCATTGCCCTTCTGGTGGCTGCCATAACTCAATGCGGTTGCCTTCCGGATCTGTGACCCAACCGAATTTGCCAAATTCTGAATCTTCGGTGTTGTCGTCCACAATGCAGCCTTCGTCTCGCAGCAGTTGCAGTACAGCGGCCAGGTCAGCAACACGGAAATTCAGCATAAAACTCTGCGCCCCAGGGCCGAAATAGCTGGTGTCGGCGGCAAAGGGGCTCCATACAGTACTGCCTGTTCCTGTCGGGTTACCCTGGTGCTGCCAGCGAAACACAGCGCCGCCCCAGTCTTCCACCGGCACCCCTAAATGGGTTTGATACCAGGCCGCCAGCGCCTTCGGGTCTTTGGCTTTAAAAAATACGCCACCTATGCCTGTCACTCGTTGCATTGTGATTCTCCTGCTGTCCAAAGATAAAGCTGTAACGCCTGACTGATTACAGGCAACTGCACCGGGCCCTGATGCTGAAAACCCAGTTTTTGCCTCAAGCGCTGTGCCGCCCCAGTTTAAACAGTAAGTTGGCCCGCACTGCCGGCCACTCGCTGGCAATAATGGAATACACCACTGTGTCGCGGTAGGAGCCGTCTTTCATCAGCATATGGTTACGTAAAATGCCGTCTTGTTTGGCCCCTAAACGCTCAATGGCGTTACGTGATGTCTGATTAAAAAAGTGGGTACGAAACTCGGCCGCTATAGCGCCGCATTGTTCAAATAAATGGCGCAGCATCAGGAACTTGGTTTCGGTATTCACGGCCGTGCGGCGCACTGATTGTGCATACCAGGTGTAGCCAATCAGCGCTCGTCTGTTGGCGGCATCCACCTGATAAAAGCGGCTGGTGCCCACCACCAGCCCTGTGCTCTTCTGTTTAATGGCAAAAGCCTGTTCTCCCTGCGCTGAAGCGGCTACTGCCTGCTGCACATAACCTTCCAGCTCGTCTGGTGTGGGCACAAAGGCGTACCACAGCTGCCAGCTTTCGCCGTCTTGCAGCGCAGCACGAAGTGCTGCTGTATGCGCCACAGTTAAAGGTTCCAGGCTGACATGCTGCCCCTGTAACGGGCCTGGTTGGATCCACATAAGAAAAGCGTCCTTGTTTGTTGTTGTTCTGCTCTGGTTCCACTCTAATTTGGCTAACCAAAAAGCACAACGCCTCAAACCAGCCTGCTGTCCATCCGCTTTATCCTGTTGGCGCTCTGAAATTCAGGATGTCGCTGTTATACTGCGCGCCATTTTCCCCTGATTCTCCCCTGTGTGTTGGAGTCTGAATGCAACCGCAACTGGTTAAAGGTGCCCTGCTCCTGCTGTTGGCAGAAGCCTGTTTTGCCGGTATAGGTGCCTGTGTGAAGTTTACCAGCGACAGTGCCAGCCATGCTCAGGTGGTGTTTTTCCGTAACTTTTTTGCGCTCTTGGTAATGCTACCCTGGATACTGCTGCAGGGCAGACAAATTCTGTACACCAAACGCTGGTATTTGCATGTCAGCCGGGCCACCACCGGCATTATCTCGATGTACTGTTTTTTTTATGTGATCAGCCAGCTGCCATTGGCGCAGGCCATGGTGGTGCTGTTAATGTCGCCTTTTATTGTGCCGCTGATTGCTTATTACTGGCTAAAAGAAAGGCCCAGCCGCCTGACGCTGTTTTCAATTGGCCTGGGTTTTGTCGGTGTGCTGTTGGCGCTGCCGGTGGCGACCGGCCAGGGTGGTGCTTTTTACCTGTTTTTAGTAGCGCTGCTGTCGGCTGTGCTCGTGGCGGTGACTAAAACCACCATACGTTATATGTCCGACACTGAACCTGCTGGCCGTATAGTGTTTTATTTCTCCCTGCTCACTGCCGTCATCTCCTTTATTCCGGTGCCTTTTGCCTGGAACCCACTGCCAGCCGAAGCCTGGTGGGGTTTTGCTGCTATGGGGGTGCTGGCGGCTGTTGGCCAAATGGCAATGACCAAAGCCTATGCGCTGGCCCCGGCATCCGACATTGGCATCTGGACTTACAGCTCAGTGGTCTTTGCCGGTCTTTTTGGTTATCTGTTCTGGTCCGAACCTGTGACTATGGCCTGGTTTGCCGGGGTGCTGCTTATTTTCTACGCCGGTTATATCAGCACCAGACAGCGACTTATTTGATAACGTATTGAAATATAATAAAGTTTCACACTCTGTTACATTTACCCTGCTATTTTTCTGAAAAAGCTTCCAACCTTTTTCCGCTCCGCTCCGACTTAGTTGCAATCGCTATGAGGAGCTTCTATGAAAATTGCCGACACCAGCAGCCAGGATGAAGTGCTGCAGGCCAAAGCCAAACCCACCAAACTGATCTACGGCGCAGGCGCGGGCCTGGCGTTGCTGCTGGCTATTTGGGCCCTGACACCGGCGGTGCAAAGCTGGTCTCAGTCCGACTTGTCGGTGTCCATGTCGCGTGTGCGTATCGACACAGTGCGAAGCGCCGATTTTACCCGCGACATTACGGCTCAGGGCCAGGTGGTGGCTGCGGTCAGCCCCAAACTCTATGCACCGGCCGACGGCACTATCACCTTGCTGCTGGACGCTGGCACTGAAGTGAGCAAAGGCCAGGTGCTGGCCAGCATCGACAGCCCGGAGCTGACCAGCAAACTGCAGCAGGAGCAAGCCACGCTGTACAGTCTGCAGACCAGCTATGACCGGCAAAAAATTCTGGCCAAACGTCAGCAGTTAACCGACCAGAAAGCGGTCGATATTGCCCTGATGACCTTAACCACAGCAGACCGGGAAAAACGCCGGGCCGATTTGGGGTTTGAAAAAGGGGTTACCAGCAAAATTGAGCACGAAAAAGCCCAGGACGACCTGAATACCGCCCAGGTGCAACACCGCCATGCCGTGGAAGATGCGCGTCTGAATGTGGAGAACCTCGATTTTGAACTGAAAAGTCTGGCGCAGCAGCTGGACCGTCAGCGTTTGCTGGTGGAGGACTACCAGCGTCAGGTGGACGCGCTGAATGTGCGCTCCCCGGTCAATGGCCTTTTGGGTAACTTAGCCGTAGAAAACAAAACCTATATCGCGAAAAACCAGCTGATTCTGTCTGTGGTGGATTTAAGCCAGTTCGAAGTGGAAATTGCAGTGCCGGAAAGTTACGCCAACGACTTATCCATTGGCCTGCCAGTGGAAGTGACAGTCGAGCAAAAAACTTATGCTGGCAAGCTGGTCACCATTTCGCCTGAAGTGTTTGAAAACCAGGTGAAAGGCCGGGTGCGTTTTACTGAAGGCGAAGGCCCGGCGGCGCTGCGGCAAAACCAGCGTTTGTCCAGCCGTATTTTGCTGGAACACAGGCCTGACGTGCTGCAGGTGGCCCGTGGTCAGTTCCTTGACAGCAGCAATGGCCGCTTTGCTTACAAAGTCAGCAATGGCCTGGCGGTGAAAACCCCGATAGAAACCGGCGCCCGCAGTATCAGCGCTGTGGAAATTCTGTCTGGCCTCAAGCCAGGCGACCAAATCATTACCTCTGGCACCGACAGCTTTAACGGCGCCGACACTGTTCAGTTGAACTAACACCGAAGAATTAAGGAGAGCCCTGATGCTCAGCATGAAACATATCAGCAAGTCCTTTGTCACCGACAATGTGATCACCCACGCGCTGCGGGAAATTAACCTGGATCTGAACGAAGGCGATTTTGTCAGCGTGACAGGCCCGTCCGGCTCAGGCAAAACCACTTTTTTAAATATTGCCGGTTTGCTGGAACAAAGCTCCAGCGGCGAATACTGGCTGGACGGTGAAGACATTGCCAGGCTGAACGACGCTGGCCGCTCACGGATGCGTAACCAGAAAATTGGTTTTATTTTCCAGAGCTTTAACTTAATTCCGGATTTAAACCTGTTCGACAATGTCGATGTGCCCTTGCGCTACCGTGGTTTTAACGCGGCGGAGCGCAAAAAACGTATTGAACACCATTTAGACCAGGTGGGCCTGGCCTCGCGGATGAAACACCTGCCCAGCCAGTTGTCCGGTGGTCAGCAGCAACGGGTGGCCATAGCCCGGGCTTTAGCCACTTCGCCACGCTTTTTACTGGCGGACGAACCTACAGGCAACCTTGACAGCCAGATGGCACAAAGTGTGATGGGCCTGCTGGAAGACATTAACAAAGGCGGCACCACCATTCTGATGGTGACGCACGACCCGTCGCTGGCCGCCCGCGCCAAACGCCAGATCTTTATCAAAGACGGCCGGGTGACTGAACTGACGCAGAAAAACCAGAACAACCTGCATCTGGTTAACGCGGAGTAAGGAGCAGCTTATGTTTGCGTACTATTTAAAACTGGCGTACTTAAGCTGCAAACGCACCTGGGGCATGACCAGCCTGATGGTGCTGGCCATTGCCTTAGGGATTGGCGCCTCGATGACCACCATTACGGTGAACTACCTGATGTCGGCCAACCCTATCCCGCACAAAAGCAGCGAACTCTTTGTGGTGCAGCTGGACAGCTGGGACCCGAATAACCCTTATTACGATGACGGCGACGCGCCGGACCAACTGACCTACCGCGATGCCACCTTCTTATGGCAGGCCAAACAGGCACCACGCCAAACCATCATGACCCAGATGAGTGCCGTGGTAGAGCCTGCTGAAAAAGACGCCTTGCCTTTTTTAGTGGAAGGCCGCGCCACCAGTGGTGATTTTTTCCCCATGTTCGACACGCCTTTTGTCTACGGCAGCGGCTGGGACCGTGAAGCCGATGAAAAACAACAAAAAGTGGTGGTGATTAACGCCGAACTGAACGAACGTTTATTTGGTGGCAAAGACTCAGTCGGCCAGAGCATTCGGCTGGCCGGTGACGACTACAAAGTGGTCGGCGTGATGGCGCGCTGGAATCCAAAACCGAAGTTTTATGACATCACCACAGGCGCGTTCAGTGACACCGAAGAAGTTTTTGTGCCATTCAGCCTGATCACCGAACAGAAACTGGGCCGCAGCGGCAATACCAACTGCTGGAAACCGACCGAATCCGGTTACCAGGCCTTTTTGGACTCCGAATGCATCTGGATCCAGTTCTGGGTGGAGCTGCCTTCCGCGGCCGACAAAGAACAGTACCAGACTTTTATCAATAACTACGCCAAAGACCAGCACCAGTTTGGCCGTTTTGCCCGTCAGGACAACAACCAGCTGCGGGATGTGATGCAGTGGCTTGAAAAACGCGAAGTGGTGTCCGACGACGCCAGCATGATGATGGCGATGTCGCTGATGTTTTTACTGGTGTGCCTGCTGAACACAGTGGGCCTGCTGCTGGCCAAGTTTTTAGGCAAAGCCAGTGAAATTGGTGTGCGCCAGGCGCTGGGCGCCAGCCGGAAGGATTTATTTGTCCAGCACCTGATTGAATCGGGCCTGATTGGTCTGGCTGGTGGTGTATTGGGGCTGCTGCTGGCTTTTGCCGGCCTTGAAGCGGTGAAAAGCATGTACGGCGACTGGATCCGCGATTTGGCCCGGCTCGACCTGACCTTAGTGGCCATGGCGATTGGGCTGGCGGTGCTGTCCAGTATTCTGGCTGGTTTATACCCGACCTGGCGCGCCTGTCAGGTGCAGCCGTCACAACAACTGAAAGCGCAATAAGGAGCCCGCCATGTTAGAAATTGGACCCATTTTCCGCGCTTTATTGCGCAATAAAATAGGCGCTTTGCTGATAGCGCTGCAAATTGCACTGACGCTGACCATTATGGTGAACGCCATTTTTATGATGCAGGAACGCAGCAGCCAGATGGCCCGCCCCAGCGGCCTGGATGAAGCCAACACCTTTTACCTGAGCAACACCATTTTTGCGCAGAACTACAACCAACAAAGTTCGCTGGCACGAGACCTGGACTTGATCCGCAAAACCCCAGGTGTAGTGGACGCCACCCAAATTAACGCCATTCCGCTGTCGGGCGGCGGCTGGTCCATGGGGCTGCAGACTAAACCAGGTGACGATATAGACGGCACAGGGGTGGCTGTGTATATGGTGGACGATCACGGCATCAACGCGCTGGGCGTAAAACTGATTGCCGGTGAAAATTTTGCACCCACCGACATTGTCTGGCGCGCCAGCAGCAGTAACGACTGGCCAGCCAAAGCCATTCTGACCAAAGCCATGGCGGAGCGTTTATTTGACGGTGACTGGCAAAACGCCGTCGGTAAAACTGTCTATATCAATAACCATGAACCTATCCAGGTCAGTGGCTTGATTGAAGCCCTGCAAGCGCCCTGGAACGGCTGGGACAATGTCGAAAACGCCATGCTGGTGCCCCAGCAGCTGGAAAGCCGTGGCAGCCGCTTTTTTATCCGCACCGAACCAGGCCGTCGTGACGAGCTGATGCCAGTGATTGAAAAAATGCTGGCTGAAGCCGACAAAGGCCGCATTATCCGCCGGGTCACCAGCATGGAGCAAACCCGCACTGAGAGCTACCGTCAGCACCAAGCCACCAACAGCATTCTGCTGACCGTCATTGTAGTGCTGACCTTAATCACCGGCTTAGGCATTGTCGGCCTGGCCATGTTCAGTATCAGCCGCCGCACCCGCCAGATTGGTACCCGCCGCGCTCTGGGCGCCAGCCAGTGGCAGGTGATGCGTTATTTTATGCTGGAAAACCTGCTGATCAGCGTTGTGGGGGTGCTGCTCGGCGCTGCTGGCGCTGTGGGCCTGAATATCTGGCTGGTCAGCACTTTTAGTATGACGCCTATAGGCCCGGAACTGATTGCAACAGGCGTGGTAGTGCTGTTGCTGGTCGGCCAACTGGCGGTCAGTTACCCGGCGTTGCTGGCGTCGCGGATATCACCGGCGACTGCCACCCGCGGCCGGGCCTAACTATAGCCGTCGCCTTTGAAGCTGCAGCTTTGTTGACTGTGGCAGTGTAAGTTCCCAACCACTTTCCCCGCTGGTTTTGTCCTTAACAGCGGGGATTTTTCTGTGCTCAGCCTGGGTTATTTCGGACCCTCCAGCCAGATCAGCGGATTGTCGCGCGGCTCGTCTGGCTTCACTCTGTTACGGCCAGCCTGCTTGGCCTGATACATGGCTTCGTCGGCATCCGAAATCAGTTTACGGGTATGATAACCGCAGGCTTTGGCCGCACTGACCCCAAAACTGGCGGTCAGTTTAAAGGGGTAACCCGACTGCTCTGGCTCCAGCGCCTCAATGGCCTGACGCACAGTTTCCGCCAGCGCCCAGCTTTGTGAAAAATTGCAGTCCAGCAGCACAATGGCAAATTCTTCACCGCCAATGCGACCAATGGCATCACTTTTACGCAAACACTCTTTGGCGGCATTGGCCGCCTGCTGCAAAGCCCAGTCGCCGGCCTGATGGCCGTGGTTGTCATTCACCAGTTTAAAATGGTCCAGGTCAAATAAAATAAAACCCAGCTCCTGCTGCTGTGTTTCGGCCTGGCGCAACGCGGTATTCAGTAGCTCTTCAAAATGATCCCGGCTGTACACACGGGTCAGTTTGTCATAGGTCACCCGCTCTTTCAGCTTGATGCGAACTCTGTGACTACGCACCACCAGAGCCGCCAGCAACAGCACCAGCACGGAGCCTACCAGCAAATACAATCGCTGGTTTTCACTTTCGGCTTTCGCCAGCGCAGTTTCCAGCTGCAGCTGGTTGGCTTGCTGGTTTAACGTATCAATTTCCTGCTTGCGCTGCGCCGCCTGCATTAACGCCGCATGGTAAGCCAGCGCCGCCGATTGTTGCTTGTCATAGGTCTTCTGGTAGGCCGAAAAAAGATCTTCTGCGTAGCCCAGTGCCCGTGCAGGCTGCTGCACGGCTTTATTAAGTTTGACTAACGCATGATAGATTAAAGTTGCGACTTCAAGAGGAGTTGTCTCTTTGTGTTTATTGAATAATTGTATCAGCATCTCAGCCTGCTCTGAAGCGAGCTTCAATTCATCATTTTGTACCAGCGCATTCACAAATGTCGCCTGCCAAATCATCGATAAATTTGTGTAGCCAAAGCTTAATGCGAGTAACTGCTTGTTCCGCAATACATCAAGCGCCTTATTGGTTTGCGACACAGATAACCAATAAATGCTCAGCGCACTTTCACTTAGCAGTGCATATAGCATTTGTTGTTTGTTGTAGCAGTAACGAATCTCATCCTGCAATTGACTTTCTGGGCGAACCCAAATGTGACTGCGATAAGCGATTTGAGTTTGAAGATAGAGAGCGGTGCAACGAACATTGTCGGGATGTGCGGAGAAGTCCGCTTTCCCCAAGGTAGCAGCCGCTTCATCGTACAAAGCAGAATCCATCAAAGCCAGAGCCATAGCTATCAGACCACTTGATTTCACTGCCTCAGGTAATTCACTGTATTTGACGTCACTTAACTGCAAGCCGTAAGAGAAGGCTTGATAAAAATCACCTTTAAGTTGATACAAATTAACCACAGAAACCAAAGTTTTGTAGTTCAATTCCAGATCTTCAGACTGAGACAGAACCTGAAGGTAAAACCGTTCTGCATCGTCATAATTGGTCAATAACATTGCAGAACGTCCCTGGTAAAACTTAAGCAGGTTCGTTTGCTTGCTATCTGTTTTCGATGTGACTTGACTGACGCTATGTTTGACGTAATCAAGAAAAGATTTGGCGTCTGAGCTAAACAACATGTCTGCATGCGCCGGATCAAAGTCAGATTCAGCATGTGCCGATAAGCTAAAAACGATCAGCAAAACACCGATCGTTTGCTTCATTCTCAGTAAGAGCAAAATATTAAGCCGACTCGCGCTCAGGAACCGGAGCGTCCTCTTCTTGAGGCTCTTCTTCAGGTTGGTCTGGAGCGATAATACAACAAACAATATCACCAGCACTTTTTACTAACTGCGTAATTCTAGCTTTGTCTCCAGAGAGAACCGCACTAATCTCATCATCAGATAAACCATCCAATTCCATCTTCACTCGCAACTCTTCCTGACTAAGTGCTCTTAATTCAGCACTTGAAGCAAAACTGGTAATGAACTGCAGTAACTTACTCATTTTTTTTCTCCTTATTTTACAACTCTTGACCATAAGTGATTTGCATATCCAAGCACAATAGCTCCCAAAAATTTAATCTGCTGCAGGGTCCAGCAACTGTCTCATCGCCATATTTGGAACAAGTTTTTTTGCTGGAGGAATAACTAATGTTGTGTGCAGAAATAACTCAGCTTGTGGTAAGTCACCCAGTCGGATCCTATCCATTCTGGGTTTACCTACAGGTAAAGTGCAAGCTTCATAGAGCACCACCTGATGATCCACCGGGTACTGTTCCGACAGCAGCTCAACTAACAGGGCCAGCCGCTGCTGATTAGTGCTAAAGCGGGCGACAGATAAATCACCGGCCACGCCAATTTGCCATAAGATCAGGTAAGCGCTGGGGTCGATGTTGCGCTTAAACATCATTAGCTGAGTGGTTTCATATTGCTGGCAGCCAACCCGGCCCGGGTCTATGCCCAAATCGGCAATCAGACAGTCTTCCGCCGACACCCCTGGCTCCATATGAGCAGCAAACCCTTCGGCCCTGGCTTGTGCCAGCGCCTGATGCGGCACTTGAGCAAACACACCAGGGTGGCCATAAAAAGCGCCCACCACTTTTTTACCGGCCCGCACTTCGGTCAGTATGGCGTCCACCATCTGACGGTAGCTTTGGCTTCTGTCCTGCCCTTCCTGGTAATAGGGCTGCAGGCTGCGCACATCCGGGTGCAGGCTATCCAGCCATTTCTCCACCACACCATGCGACATCAGGGCAAACACCACATCGGCTTGCTGAATATAACTCTGACTTAATGGCGTAATATGCGCCGCCATCATCATGCCTGTTCCTACACAAACCAAACTACCTTTATTCGTCATAAAACCTTTGCCTAAATTTGATAAGGATAAATAGCTGAATACTGCTGCCAGCGACTTCGCCTCATAATCCAATAGCCAAATCCATTTTGCTCATTTGAATATTCAATATGCAACCGTGTTAAAAATGCAGGCACCGCCTTGTTTGATATCCGATGCTTTACGTCCACCCCTTCCAGTCCCCAAACACTGAACCCAAAGTTGATCAATGCAGCCCCCACAGGGACCGAATAACCTTTGTTGCAATACTCAGGCAATAACATCAGACCAAACTCAGCCCTGTCATCTGCAGTGCTGATCAACGCTGTAATCCCCATCCCACTATCATTGTCTGACGAAACCGACCAATAGTAGGCTGAGCTATCACATCGAAGTGCCTTTTTGAACAGTTCATCAGCTTCAAATTGCGTCATCACCGGGGCAATATGTTTCATCACGTCAGTGTTGGTAAATAACTCGATAAACAACTCGTTGTCATCTTGGCACAACGGGGTTAAACATAAACCTGCATGTCGAATTTGTTGTTGAATTCTTTCCATTTTTTATGCCTGCACTTCACAGAACAGCCAATTTAGTTCCCTGCGACGTGACAAACAAGTCCCAAAGTCATCGCATGATCAGCGCGTTTTTGCCATCCATAACAGCAATACTTTGATTGCTCTGCCACTATTGAACAAGGAAATCGCCTATGGGCTGGCGACTAACACTTCGGCAACTCAGGCTGGTACTTGAGGCGCTACTCGGCTAAAATACGCCACCTTTTTTCGGCGTTAACTTTTTTACGGGCTACAACACAGATGGGCAAAAAGCTGCACATTAAGACCTGGGGCTGTCAGATGAACGAATACGATTCGTCCAAAATGGCGGACCTGCTGGATGCCACTCATGGCTACACTCTGACCGAAGAGGCGGAAGAAGCGGATGTGATCCTGCTGAACACCTGTTCTATCCGGGAAAAAGCTCAGGAGAAGGTGTTCCACCAACTGGGTCGCTGGCGTCCACTGAAAAAGAAAAACCCGAACCTGATTATTGGTGTCGGTGGTTGTGTGGCGTCGCAGGAAGGCAAAGCCATCCGTGACCGCGCCCCTTATGTCGATATCGTATTTGGCCCCCAAACCCTGCACCGTCTGCCCGAGATGATTAACTCTGTGCATGGCAGCAAGTCACCTGTTGTTGACGTGTCCTTCCCGGAAATTGAGAAGTTTGACCGTCTGCCGGAACCCAAAGCAGAAGGCCCAACCGCCTTTGTATCCATTATGGAAGGCTGCTCCAAGTACTGTACTTTCTGTGTGGTGCCTTACACCCGGGGTGAAGAAGTCAGCCGTCCGCTGGACGACGTATTGCTGGAAGTAGCGCAGCTGGCGGATCAAGGGGTGCGTGAAGTGAACCTGCTGGGTCAGAACGTTAATGCCTACCGCGGTGAAAAACACGACGGCAGCATTTGCCATTTCTCTGAACTGCTGCGGTTAGTGGCGGCTATTGATGGTATTGACCGCATCCGTTACACCACCTCGCATCCGGTGGAGTTCACCGACGATATTATCGAGGTGTACCGTGACGTGCCTGAGCTGGTGGACCACCTGCACCTGCCGGTGCAGTCCGGTTCTGACCGTATTCTGGCGCTGATGAAACGCAATCACACCGCCATTGAATACAAATCAAAAATTCGTGCGCTGAAAAAAATCCGGCCGAATCTGTCGATGTCGTCCGACTTTATTATCGGCTTCCCGGGCGAAACGGCCGAAGACTTTGAACAGACCATGGATCTGATCAAAGCGATGAATTTCGATTTAAGCTTCAGCTTTATCTACAGCGCCCGCCCTGGCACCCCTGCGGCAGACTTACCGGACGATGTGCCGGAAGAAGAGAAAAAGCAGCGCCTGTATATTCTGCAGGACCGCATCAACCAGCAGGCGCAGAGCATTGCCCGCGCCATGCACGGCACTGTGCAACGTGTGCTGGTCGAAGGTCCGTCGAAAAAAGACATTATGGAGCTGACTGGCCGCACCGAAAACAACAGGGTAGTGAATTTCGAAGGCTCACCGGATATGATTGGTCAGTTTGTTGATATTGAGATCACCCATGTGTTTGCCAACAGCTTAAAAGGCAAAGTGATCCGCACCGAAAACGAAATGGATTTACGCCGTTCTGTGTCTCCGGCTTCTATTCTGGCGAAAGCGCCCAAAATAGATGAACTTGGAGTGACCAGTTACGTGCCTTAAGGCAAATCCGGATAATCGACAAAGGGTGCTCAGCGCCCTTTGTTTTTCCAGGAACCAGACAGAGACAGGACTTTGGATAACCCCATTACCAGCTTAGATTTTGCGTTAACTCCCTTTGACCCGCAGCGCCTGGCGTTTTTGTGGGGACCATTCGACGACAACCTGCGCCAGATAGAAAGGCGTTACCGGGTCCAAATTTCGTACCGGGACAACGAAGTGCATTTAGTTGGCCTGACCGCTCAGCTGGAACCGGTGAAATTGATTTTGGAGCTGCTGATGGCTGAAACCGTCAATGCCCAAGGCAAAGCCGTAGCACTGACACCCGAGCAGGTGCATCTGGTCATTCAGCAACAGCAGCAGGACCCGGATGAACAAGGTTCGGATGAAGTCAGCATCAAAACCCGCAAAGGTTCCGTCAAAGGCCGTAACGCCAATCAAAGCCGCTATGTGAAAAATATCCGTCAGCACGATGTCACTTTTGGTATTGGCCCGGCCGGTACAGGCAAAACTTATTTAGCTGTGGCCTGCGCTGTGGATTCACTGGAAAAAGGCGAGGTGCGCCGCATTGTGTTAACCCGCCCTGCGGTGGAAGCCGGTGAAAAACTGGGCTTTTTACCGGGCGATTTAACCCAGAAGGTCGATCCTTACCTGCGGCCTTTGTACGACGCATTGTTTGAAATGCTGGGGTATGAAAAGGTTGAAAAGTATTTAGAACGTGGGGTGATTGAAATTGCGCCTCTGGCCTATATGCGTGGCCGCACTTTGTCGGATGCCTTTATTATTCTGGATGAAAGCCAAAACACCACAGTGGAACAGATGAAAATGTTTCTGACCCGTATTGGCTTTAATTCCAAAGCGGTGATTACCGGGGATGTGACTCAGGTGGATTTACCCCGCGGCCAGTACTCGGGTTTAAAACATGCGATGGATGTACTCTCCGAGGTGCCGGAACTGAGCTTTAACTTTTTTAAAGCCAAAGACGTGGTGCGCCACCCTGTGGTACAAAAAATTGTACTGGCTTATGAAGCTTTTGATGCGAAAAAGCAGGCGGCGGCCGACACCGCCAAAGCCGTAACATTGGGGTCAGAGTCAAAGGCGACATCCGACTTGAATCCCAAACAAAGCTGAGGATTTTATGGCCGTTATTCTGGATTTGCAGCTGGCCAGCAACGCCGCAAATTTACCCACTGAAGCGCAGTTCCAGCAATGGCTGGATGCAGCAGTGTTACCTTTTCAGCAGGACGCCGAAGTGACCATCCGTATAGTGGATGAAGACGAAAGTCGTCAGCTGAATTTTGATTACCGCGAAAAAGACAAACCAACCAATGTGCTGAGTTTTCCTTTTGAGCTGCCGCCAGGGGTGGACGAATTGCCACTGCTCGGTGATTTAGTGATTTGTGCCGCAGTGGTGGCCACTGAAGCGGCAGAACAGGGAAAAGCACTGCATCACCACTGGGCTCATATGGTGGTGCATGGTTGTCTGCATTTATTGGGCTATGACCATATTGACGATGCCGACGCCGAAGAAATGGAGCAGGAAGAAATTCAGATCCTCGCCACACTGGGCATAGAAAACCCTTATATTCTGCCGGATTAACTGATATCTTAATTTTTTATTAGTTTGGAGCTGAAAGTTTTATATGGGTGACGACCATTCTCACTCTAGCAAGGGTTCTGCAAAGTCCTGGTTAGAGCGTATAGCCGCCATTTTTACCGCAGAACCACAGGATTTATCCGATCTGGTCGAGATTATTCAGGAAGCTGGCAGTCGTGAGCTGATTGATACCGACACCCAGCGTATGCTGGAAGGTGTGCTCGATGTCTCGAAAATGCGCGCCCGCGACATTATGGTGCCACGCAGCCAGATGGCGACCCTCAATATCAACCACAGCCTGCAGGAACTGATGCCTGTACTGTTGGAAAACAATCACAGCCGCTACCCAGTGGTCAACGAAGACAAAGACCATATTGAAGGCATTTTGCTGGTCAAAGACTTGCTGGCCCATGCACTGAAAGGCGAAACCGATCTGGACCTGCGTCCTTTCCTGCGCCCGGCGGTCATTATTCCGGAAAGTAAACGCGTCGACGCCCTGCTGAAAGAATTCCGGCAAAAACGCTACCATATGGCGGTGGTGGTCGACGAATACGGCGGTGTGTCTGGTCTGGTCACCATTGAAGATATCCTCGAACAAATCGTTGGTGAAATTGAAGACGAACACGACGATGAAGAAGATGTCGATATTAAACAAATGGCCAGCCATGTGTTTCAGGTCAGCGCCTTAACGCCAGTGGATGAGTTTAACGAAAGTTTCGGCACCTCATTTGACGAAGAAGAGGCCAGTACTATTGGCGGCATAGTGCTGCATGCGTTCGGTCATATGCCTGAAAAAGGCGAAACCATTGAACTGCAACAGCTGACCTTTAAAGTCAGCAAAGCCAATAACAGACGCCTGGTGCAACTCCAGGTGATCAAAGCCAAACCCCCGGCAGAACCGCCGTCGGAATAAAGGAAGAACATCTTGTTGTTACGGACCTCTTTCTTACCAGCCCTGCTTCTTGCAGGGCTGGGTGCATTCAACACCCTGGCCTATGCACCATATACCTGGCATGCCATTCCGCTTTTTACCTTAACAGCGCTGGCCATTATGGTGCTGCGTGCTCCCAGCTGGAAACAGGCCGCCCTGTATGGCTTTAGTTATGGCCTGGGCTGGTTCGCCGTCGGCATCAGCTGGGTGCATGTCAGCATAGCCACTTTTGGCGGCATGCCGCTGATTGCCAGCCTGGGTATTATGGCGCTGCTGGTGTTGTATTTATCCTTTTACCCGGCGCTGGCCGCTGCTTTGGCCTGGCGTTTTCGTGCCACTAAAGCCTGGCCGCTGCTGTTGGCCGCCTGCTGGTTGGTCGCTGAAAACCTGCGCAGCTGGGTGCTGACCGGTTTTCCATGGTTATCGGTCGGTTACAGCCAGACCAGTGGTTTTCTGGCGCCCTGGGCGCCACTGATAGGTGAAATCGGCATCAGCTTTATTATGCTGTTGTTTGCTGGCAGCTTTGCAGTGCTGGCGCTGCGCCGGCAGTTTGGCAGCGTGGCTGTCACTGCGCTGCTATTTGCCGCCACGCCTTTTCTTGGTGCTTTTAAGGGCTGGCAGGGCACAGACGACAAAGTTTCTGTGGCTTTGGTGCAAGGCAATATTCCGCAGAACCTGCGTTGGGACCCGGCCGAAGAAGCCAACACCATGAAGAAATACATGGAGCTGTCGCGGGAGCATCTGAACCATCAGTTGATGATTTGGCCAGAAGCAGCCATTCCTCAGCTGGAGCCACTGGCGCTGGCCTACCTGATTAACCTGGATATGCTGGCCGCCGAGCGGGAAACGGCAGTCATCACAGGGATACTGGACTACAAAACCAATGGCGACGCCTACAACGGTATGATTGTGTTGGGTCGTTTCCATAATGCTGAAACTCAGGGCGATTACAGCTACGGCACCCACAACCGCTACCAAAAGCACCACTTATTGCCTATTGGTGAATTTGTGCCTTTTCAGTCAATATTGAAACATGTAGCACCCTTTTTTAACCTGCCAATGAGCAGTTTCAGCCGCGGCGACTGGCTGCAGCCTAACCTGCAGGCCAATGGGTATCAGTTGCTGGCCGCCTTGTGTTTTGAAATTGCCTTTCCACGCCAGATGGTGGCGAATTTCAACGACGACACCGACTTTTTATTAACGGTCAGTAACGACGCCTGGTTTGGTGAATCCATAGGGCCACATCAGCATCTGGAAATTGCCAAAATGCGGGCGCTGGAATTAGGCCGCCCGCTGCTGCGCGCCACCAATAATGGCATTACCGCTGTGATAGCGGCTGACGGCACAGAGCTTGGCCGCCTGCCACAGTTTGAAGAGGGGGTCTTATCGCTGGAAGTGCCCCAAACCACAGGCCGGACTTTGTACAGCCAGTTGGGTGACTGGCCTCTGAACTTAGTCAGCGTGCTGGTACTGGCTGGTTTCTGGCTGCGCCAGCGTTTGAGCGCCGCCAAAAACCAGGCCTGAGTCAACCGGGCGGGAACCCGGCTCAGGCAAAGACTGTGACCACCTGCCGGCTTAAGCCAACCAAAGCGCCGGCAGGGTTCCATAAACGCGAGCTGATCAAATGATAGCCATCAGCGCCCTGCTCTATTTCTGCGGCATAGGACCAATACTGCTCGCCAGAAAAACCTGACCAGCCAGGCAATAACTCTAAAGTCCAGGTAAGTGAACTGGCAGGTGCAGGCTGAGGCAATAAGCCGAGACTGACCGGCCACCAGGCGTCTATTAATGCCAATAGCTCTGGTAAGCCTGCTTCGCCCTGATGCGCTTTTAAGCGGTTACGGCCCGCCAGCACCCGCTGGCTGCCCCCACTGTAAGGCCATGCACCAGCGTCCAGCATAAAATCAATGTGTTGAGTAAATTCTGGTACACCGGGAGCTTGGGGCATCTGCCAGCCTTTATGCTGGCTGATGTTGTTCTGTTGCAATTCGGGTAACAGCGGTAAGTCGAGCTTCGATGGGCGGGCCACACCGAAACTGGCCAGTAGCACCAGAGCCACCTGGCCTTGCTGTTCAATTTCCACCAGCGCTTGAGTGACAGATTTGCCCTGACGCAAAATCCGGCGGCTGACGGTCGCTATGCCAGGTTCCAGCGGTGCGACAAAAGAAACGGTCAGTGAACGGATATCTGCCGCTGCTACAGGCCCATTTAATAAATGCTGCGCCGCTAAGGCCGCCGCCATACCACCAAATAAGGCCCTGCCCTGACCCCAGCCGGCCGGCACCTCAATCTGTACCTGCTCGGACTGGGCCGTAGAAAACTGCTGCATCACCTGTAAAAACTGCATTTCAACCTCATTGACTGCACCGGGCTGCGTGTCTGGCTGCAGCCCTTCCGTTGTGGCTGCTATCTTAGTTTTCTGGCGGCTCCGGCTCCAGATCTTTTACCGTCACAGTACCAAGGGCTTCGTCATTGCGGCGCTGCAACTCGACGATATACTTCAGCAATTCAGGCGGAAAGCGATTCAGATAGGGTACATCATCGTTGCTGATTGAGACTGAGCTACCGCCACCAAACGACTGCCTGGTGCCATAAATATCAGTGACCATCCAATCATCGATCAGCGCATACATGGTGTCAGCATCCTGCAGTGAGTCTTTTTCTGCCGGTTTCAGATATTGCTCTAAATGCGCTCTGAGGTCCTGCTGAAAATTCGGAAAGTAATCGGCGTTGCGTTGATAAAAACTGGATACCAGGAAGTTGTTGCCGGCCGGATAAGTACCGCGGTTGGAATTAATAAAATCAAAGGCGTTGGCCTGCAATGCGCGCATCACATTTTCGCCGGTATAAGCAAACTTGCGAATACTGGGGCTGCCAATATAGCCCTGGTACAGGCCATACAGTACCAATGGGTCGTGGTCAAATTTCACCTTCAGCACTTTATGCTGAATATCATTCAGGCTTAACTCCACTCCTTCTATCTTCAAGAGTTTACGCTGTAATAAGCCGTCTTCTGCGGTGACAAAATCTTCCAGGTATTTTTCCGGGTAGACTTTATTGATTTCATCAATCACCACCAGGTTGTACAGATTCAACCAATAGGCCAGTTGCTCAGCAGCGGTCAGGGTATTCAGCGCCACTTTGCTGGGCAGCTGCTGCATGCTTTGCCGTATCACGCTGAGGTTTTGGTTTAATTCAGGCTTCTTGCGAAACTGTTCATAATGGAACTTATTACCCGCCAGAATAGTGCGGGTTTTGTATTTGTTGGTTAAGCGCGTACCTACATAGGCAACCTCAGATTTAGCCTTTTCCCGGTTGACAGGACCAGACAACAATACTGACGAGCGCAGCACAAAGTCCCACGGAGCATAATCAATCACAACTTTAGACTTGGGGTCGTCGCCAAACCAATGCGCAGGCAATTCCTGCTCGCGGGCCTCAGCACTCCATGCAAACAGGGCAATCAGCGATGGTACTAACCAATGGTTTTTCATCATAGTCGCTCCTTCGATTTAACAAATAAAAGCGCAGTGACGGCCTGCCAATGAGCAGGCTATCACTGGCTGACTGGTTAATTTTGTGCACCATCCTCGTCCAAATCTTTGACCGTCACAGTACCAAAGTTTTCTTCATTGCGGTGTTTCAGCTCTCTTAACCGGACCATCAGCTCAGGAGAGAAACGGCCATAGTTCACAGAGCGACTTTGCATGGCATCGCTCAGTAATTCCGTATTGGCCACTTCGCTGGTTTCCGGCGAGCCACCAAGCTGGCTGAAAGCACCAATAAAGGCCGCATTATTGGTGGCGACACTGCCGCCAAAATTCTGGGTGGAGCCGTAAATATCGGTCACAGTCCAGTCATCAATTTTGGCGACCAGTTTTTTGGCATTCTCCAAAGCGTTCTGGTCGGCCATGCTCAGGTATTCTTTTAAATGCGCAGATAAATCCGCTTTAAAATCAGGGAAATAATCGGCATTGCGTTTGTAGAAGTTGGCGACCAGAAAGTCTTTACCGGCCGGGTACGTACCGCGGTTGGAGTTGATAAAATCAAAGGCGTTGGCGGTCAGGGTGCGGCGCACATTATCGCCGGTATAGGCATGTTTGCGGATGCTGGGGCTGCCAATATAGCCCTGGTACAGGCCATACAACGTCAGCGGGTCCCGGTCGAATTTCACTTTCAGCACTTTATGCTGAATATCATTCAGACTGAGTTCCACCCCTTCCACTGTGACGGTTTTACGCTCTAACAACCCATCATCGTCAGTGACAAAATCTTCCAGTTTCTTTTCAGGATAAATTTTATTAATTTCATCGACCACCACTACGTTATACAGGTTCAGCCAGTAGGCCAACTGCTCGTTATTGGTCAGAAGGTTCAGCGGGACCTCACTGGGTACCCGCTGCAGACTGTCACGGATAGTGCTGATACTTTGTTTTAATTCAGGCTCCTTACGAAATCGTTCGTAAAAGAACTTATTGCCAGCATTGACGGTTTTAACGTTGTACTTGTTTTTCATTTTGGTGCCGATACTGCCCCGGTCTTCCTGCGCTTCTTCCCGGCTTGGCGGGCCAGACAACAGCACAGAGGCTTGTAAGATGTAATTCCAGTCACTGTAATCGACGGTAATAGTGGAGTTAGGGTCTTCGCCAAACCAGTGCTTTGGCAATTCCGGCTCGCTGGCCTGAGTGCCCAGTGCACACATCAGGGCTGCGAATGCTGGTAACCAGTATTTTTTCATCAAAATCACTCCTTTGTTCTGCTGATTAATTTTGTGCAGACTCTTCTTCCAGATCTTTCACAGTGACAGTACCACTGTGGCGTTCATTCCGTTCTTTCAGTTCTTTTAACCGCACAATCAGCTCTGGAGAGAAGCGGCCATAGTTCACAGAACGTCTTTGTAAGGCATCGCTGAGCAATTCAATATTAGAGTCTTCACGGGTTTCCGGCGGACCATCAATGCGGGTGAAGGCTCCCAGGAAAGCCGCATTGTTATTCGCCACACTGCCACCAAAATTCTGGGTGGAGCCGTAAATATCGGTCACAGTCCAGTCATCAATTTTGGCGACCAGTTTTTTGGCATTCTCCAAAGCGTTCTGGTCGGCCATGCTCAGGTATTCTTTTAAATGCGCAGATAAATCCGCTTTAAAATCAGGGAAATAATCGGCATTGCGTTTGTAGAAGTTGGCGACCAGAAAGTCTTTACCGGCCGGGTACGTACCGCGGTTGGAGTTGATAAAATCAAAGGCGTTGGCGGTCAGGGTGCGGCGCACATTATCGCCGGTATAGGCATGTTTGCGGATGCTGGGGCTGCCAATATAGCCCTGGTACAGGCCATACAACGTCAGCGGGTCCCGGTCGAATTTCACTTTCAGCACTTTATGCTGAATATCATTCAGACTGAGTTCCACCCCTTCCACTGTGACGGTTTTACGCTCTAACAACCCATCATCGTCAGTGACAAAATCTTCCAGTTTCTTTTCAGGATAAATTTTATTAATTTCATCGACCACCACTACGTTATACAGGTTCAGCCAGTAGGCCAGTTGTTCGTTGTTGTTCAGCATATTCAGCCGGATTTCATCCGGCACTTTCTGCAGGCTTTCGCGAATACCTTTAATGGTCGCCTTTAATTCGGGGTTCTTACGAAAACGCTCGTAAAAGAACCTGTTACCGGCATTGATGGTTTTAACGTTGTACTTGTTTTTCATTTTGGTGCCGATACTGCCACGATCTTCCGGCGCTTCTTCCCGGCTTGGCGGACCAGACAACAGCACTGAAGCCTGCAGTACATAATCCCAGTCGCTGTAATCAATAGTGATGGCAGAGTTTGGATCCTCACCAAACCAGTGCTCGGGCAGTTTCTGCTCGCTGGCCTGACTACCCAGTGCGAACCCCATCAGGGCCGATGCCACTAACCAGTACTTTTTCATTGTTCTCGCTCCTTCGTTTTAATCTGTGTTCAGATTCCGGAGCACGAATACACCCTGTGCTTCGGGTTTAGTCAAAGCCTACAGTAGCTTAATTAGCCATTAGTTTCAAATTTGTTAACACATTGATTTCATTAACAGGAATTCATGCAGTTTTGCAAGAATTTGCAACTGGAGGTCAGAACAGCGGGAGCAACTCAGTCAGGGTTTTCACCGTCAGATCAGCCTGAATACCAGCAGGAAGCTGTTTACCCAGGTGCTGGACAAAACAGGTATAAAACCCCATCTGCCGGCCACCGGCAATATCGGCTTGAGGGTTATCGCCCACCATCAGCACTGTGGACGGGTCTGGCTGACCCATTTGCTCCAGCGCATGCTGAAAAATCCGTGGGTTGGGTTTGGCGGCACCAACTTGTTCGGAGATCACCAGCAGATCAAAATGATCCTGCAGCCCGGCCTTTTCCAGCCGCACCTGCTGCAAGTCGGTAAAGCCATTGGTAATAATGCCCAGCCGCTTTTGACCTTTGAGCCGCTGCAATAATTCGATGGCGCCGGGCAAAGGCGGGCAGACCTGCGCCATCGCCTGCAGGTACTGCCGGTTCAGCACTGCAGGTTCGACACCCAAACGTTGGCCCAAGGCCGTAAAACGGCGAACTTTCAGCTCGTCGGCCTGAATGTCGCCTTGCTGATACAACACCCACAGTGGCTGGTTCAGCGCCTGAAACTGCTGATACTCCTGCTCACTGAAGCCCAGGCCATAAGCCTGCATCATCAGCGACAGGCCGCTGAAGGCATCAAAATGAAACAGGGTATCGTCAGCGTCAAACAACACCCATTCCAGCTTGGTTACCCAATGGTTACTCATCAGCGGTGCCATTGACGATATCAGCAATATCTTCCAGCCGGCGCAGCGCCAGGAAGTTGATGGTGCGTTTCGGGTACTGGCCTTTGCTGTTGCGCTCACCGGCTGGCATGTCCATCAGCAGTTCCAGCGCTTCATCCACCTGTTTGACGGTGTAGATATGGAACTGACCATCCCGCACGGCCTGGGTGACTTCGTCGTTCAGCACCAGGTTCAGCTGGTTACTGGCCGGAATAATCACCCCTTGTTCGCCGTTTAAACCACGCGACTGGCACAGCCGGAAAAAGCCTTCAATTTTTTCGTTTACGCCACCTATGGCCTGCACCTGACCATACTGGTTGATGGAACCAGTCACCGCCAGGCTTTGCGCTATCGGCAAATCGGCAATAGCAGAAATCAGCGCACAGACTTCCGCTAACGAGGCGCTGTCGCCATCAATCAGGCCGTACGACTGTTCCATCGCAATATTGGCTGACAGCGTCAGTGGGAAATGCTGGGCATATTTAGCGCCCAGATAACCGGTCAGCAGCATCACCCCTTTGGAGTGAATGGCTTTGCCCAGCTCCACTTCCCGTTCTATATCGACCACACCGGTCGAACCGGCAAACACAGTGGCACTGATGCGGGCCGGTGTACCAAAAGCGGTGTCACCAATTTCCAGCACTGTCAGGCCATTGATTTTTCCGACCGCCCAGCCGTCTGTGTCGATCAGGATCTGGCCTTCCTGGATATCTTCCAAAAAGGATTCGCTGATGCGGCCTGTGCGGTACTGTTTGCCGTCCAGTGCTTCCTGCACATGGGCCGCCGTCACTTCCGTCTGGCCATGCTGGCTGGCATAAAAACAGGCTTCCCGTACCAGCTCCAGCACTTCGGCAAAACGGGCGGACAGTTTGCGCTGGTGCTCCGCCTGGCGGAAACTGAAACGCAGCAGTTGAGTCAGGCCACAGGCCGACAGAGTGTCCAGCCCCATCTGCTGGATCTGATCCTGAATTTGCAGCGACATAAAACGCATGGTGTGTGGTTCAAACGGCAGATAATGTTCAAAATCCGCCAGCACCCGGAATAACTCATTGAATTCGTCGTCCACATCCTGGATCAGGTAATACAGGTCGCGGGATCCCAGCAGCACAATTTTTACATTCAGCGGTATGGCTTTGGGCGTGATAATGGTGGAGTTGGTCACCGCATGGTCGCTTAAGGTGTCGATCACAATCTCGCCACTTTTCAGCGCCAGTTTCAGCGCATCCCAAACGCCGGGTTGTGTCAGCAAACGATCGGCGTCCAGCACCAGATAACCACCATTGGCTTTGTGCAACGCGCCGGGGCGGATCATGCCGTAATTGGTGTACAGACTGCCCTGCATCGAGCTGTATTCGACCCGGCCAAATAAATTGCCATAGCTGGGGTTGGGCTCAAAGATAATAGGGGCGCCGTCCATTAATTCATGGTGCATCAGCACATTGGGCACAAAATCTTCCACAAACAAACTGCGGGTGTCCATTTCCTCCAGCTTGTCGGTTTCCGCCTCTTCCGGCAGCAATTCCAGCACGGCTTTAATCAGCGCCGGTTTCATCTCTTTCAGAAAACGCAGCACACCAATTTCTTTGGCGTAATCATGCTCCAGCTGTTTCAGCAGCGGCTTGATGGCGGTTTCAATGGTCTCACGGCGCAGCGCCCGCAGGTTTTCTGACAGCTCACGTTTCCACTGTGGCAACTCCAGCAACTGCTCGTTCAGAATGGTTTCCAGTTCTGACACCAGGTCATAAAAATACTGGCGTTTTTCGTCTGAGAGTTTGGCAAATTCGCTGTCATCCAGTGCTTTGCCATCGATCACCGGCGAAAAGCTCACAGCGCCATTTTCTTCATACAGCACCACTTGCTGTTCCAGCGCTTTGCGTTCCACCAGCGCAATGGCGGCTTCGTATTTATCGTCAAAGGCCTGATGAATGGCTTTTTTCTTGCGCTGATAGCCTGGGTTGTCAAAGGCGGCCGGAAAGGTGTCCAGCAGCTCGTCAATCAGCGCTTCCACCTTTTTTACCAGTACTTTGCCTTCACCCGGCGCCAGACGCAGCGTGTGGGGCACCCGCTCATCGTCAAAGTTATTGATATAACACCAGTCATCCGGTGTGGCTTTTTCGCTGGCGGCCTGCTGCAGCACATCCTGCACCAGGGTAAAACGCCCCAGTGCCGGTTCCCCCATCACATAGAGGTTGTAACCCGGCATATCCATACCAATGGCAAAGTTCAGCGCGGCTTTGGCTCTGTCCTGACCAATAAAAGTGCTGGATAAACCGCTGACATCCAGCGCTTGTTGGATCAGTTCAGGTGCAAGATTAGGACCTAATTGTTCAGGGGACAGTGCAAGGGTACGGCTCTGTGGCGTCATGCAAAAGGCTCTTCGTGATCAAAAAAAGGGGAAACTTCCCCATCTTAACAAAAGGTGGCGCAAAAAGAACAACCGCAATGGCTTTTACGCCACCATAACCATTAAGAGGGCAACCCCAGCCGGGAAAACTGCAGACCACCGCAGTCCGTGCAGCTGCACAGTTCTTCCGGATGAAAAAAGCTCTGAGTCTGACCGCAGGCCGTGCACTGATACAGACCCATCCCCACCCGCTCCCCTTGCAGGTACACGCCATGGTGGTGTAAATCCTCCAGCAGCTCCTGCCATTCCACCTGGGTTTTGTCGGTGATCAGGGACAACTCATACCAAAGCGCTTCAGGCCAGATCGATGGTGGCTCTTCTTCGTCAGACTGCCGCTTTAAAGTTTCCAGAAACAGCTGGGTTTCATAGGCGCTTAAGTCTTTACCTGCTTTCAGATAAGCTCTGATGGTATCAGTCCACTGCACCAGCCGGCCCACCTGCTGCTCACGGGCTTGTCGCAACATTTCAGCTAACTCGTTGAGCCAGCGTTGATATTTGTCGGAAAAATCTGCCATAACTGCCTCCTGTACGTCAGTATAGTCGGCAATAAACGGCTTTTTTGTCAATTTAGTCGCAGCCCTGTTGTAGTTGGCCGGGCTTTGTTTCAGGCTGACCTTTTGCCGGAGTTTCAAATGAAAAAAAGAATGATTGTGCTCGGCCTGGTACTGCAGCTGAGTGCTCAGGCAGCAGACTATTTCCCACCTGCCGGCCACTGGGCAACGGCCAGCCCCGCCAGCCTGAATGTGAATGAGCAGCGCCTTGCCGATGCAGTCACCTACGCTATCGCCAGTGAAAACCGGGCCAGTAGAGATCAGGCCATAGTGCAGGCCACCACCTTTGGCGCCAAAGAACCTTACGACCAGATTATTGGCCCTATGTCGGTGCGTGCGCCCGCTAATGGCCTGATTATTTATCAAGGTAAACTCATTGCCCGTTGGGGTGAGGTCGACAGTGTGGATATGACTCACAGCATCACCAAAACGTTTTTGACCACGGTCACGGGGCTCGCCTGGCAGAAAGGTTTCATCCGCGATCTGCAGGATAAAGTCGGGGCTTATATGCCGCAGGGTGTCGATTTGTACCAAGGGGAGCATAACAGCCAGATTACCTGGGATCACCTGTTGCGTCAGACCAGCGACTGGCAAGGCAGCTTGTGGGGAAAACCAGACTGGGCCGACCGACCCGAAGGCAAAACGCCAGCCGACTGGCCGAACCGGCCGCTGCGCGCACCGGGTAGCTATTACAAATACAACGATGTGCGGGTGAATCTGCTGGCGCTGTCCACACTTTATGTCTGGCGTAAACCGCTGCCGACAGTACTGAATGAGCAGATTATGCAGCCCATTGGCGCCTCGTCTACCTGGCGTTGGTACGGCTATGACAACAGCTGGATTGAACTGGATGGCCAGCGCATCCAGTCGGTGTCCGGCGGTGGTCACTGGGGTGGCGGTCTCTTTATTAACGCCTGGGATTTAGCCCGTTTTGGTTATCTGTTTTTACGGGACGGCAACTGGCAAGGCACAGAGTTGATCAGCAAAGAATGGATTAAGCTGGCCCGCACCGGCGGCAAGGCCAACCCGGAATACGGCTTTGCCAACTGGTTTTTAAACCCTGGCCGTAAAGCCCTGCCAAACGCCCCTGAAACGGCCGTCACATTTCAGGGGGCCGGGCGCAATATTATCTACATAGATAAAGAAAATGATCTGCTGATGGTCGCGCGCTGGATTGGCAATGGCGATGAGCTGAACCAATTAGTGGGTAAAGTGCTGGCTGCTTTGCCTGAATAAGCCACATCCCCTGGCCCTGCAGCCTCCACTGCAGGGCGTATTTCTGTCAGCAATGGCCGTCTTTGCTGTTGTTGGCGTCCCCACTGATGCGGTATGCTAGCGGCAATTTTTTTCGCCGGTTCAAAGCACTGCAGAGCCGGTTTTGCATGGTTTGAAGTCGGAAGGTCTGAATGCACGAACAATACAGCCCGCAGCAAATTGAACAGCAGCTGCAAGCGAAGTGGGAACAAAACAACGCCTTTAAAGTGGTGGAAGACGCCACCAAAGAAAAATTCTATTGCCTGTCGATGTTCCCTTACCCAAGTGGCCGCCTGCATATGGGCCATGTGCGTAACTACACCATTGGGGATGTGATCAGTCGCTTCCAGCGCATGCAAGGTAAAAACGTGATGCAGCCTATGGGTTGGGATGCATTCGGTTTACCGGCAGAAAACGCCGCTATCAATAACAAAACCGCTCCGGCCAAATGGACTTATGCCAATATTGAGTACATGAAAAACCAGCTGAAACGCCTGGGTTTTGGTTATGACTGGGACCGTGAAATTGCCACCTGTCAGCCAGAGTATTACCGCTGGGAACAATGGTTTTTCACCAAACTGTTTGAAAAAGGCCTGGTGTACAAAAAACTGTCGACCGTGAACTGGGACCCGGTGGATCAATGCGTGCTGGCCAACGAACAGGTGATTGACGGCCGTGGCTGGCGTTCAGGTGCCTTGGTGGAGCAGCGTGAACTGGCGCAGTGGTTTATCAAAATCACCGATTACGCCGAAGAACTGCTGAACGATTTAGATCAACTGGATGGCTGGCCTGAGCAGGTCAAAACCATGCAGAAAAACTGGATTGGCCGCTCCGAAGGGGTGGAAATCACCTTCCAGGTTGCCGGTTCCGATCAGACTCTGACGGTCTACACCACCCGTCCGGATACCTTCTATGGCGTGACTTATGTCGCAGTGGCTGCTCAGCATCCGCTGGCGCAACAAGCCGCGCTGAACAACCCACAGCTGCAAGCCTTTATTGACGATTGCAAAGGCAACAAAGTGGCCGAAGCCGAAATGGCGACCATGGAGAAAAAAGGCGCGCCAACAGGCGTGTTTGTGATCCACCCGCTGACCGGTGAACAGGTGCCGGTTTGGGTCGCCAACTTTGTGTTGATGGACTATGGTTCAGGCGCTGTCATGGCGGTGCCTGGCCATGACCAACGCGACTATGAATTTGCCAGTAAATACGGTCTGGCGATTAAGCAAGTGATTGAGCCTGCTGCTGGCAGCGAAAGCGTCTGCGATTTAACCACCGCGGCTTTCACTGAAAAAGGCGTACTGGTGAACTCGGCAGAATTTAACGGCCTGGATTTCGCTGCCGCATTTAAGGCCATTGCCGACAAGCTGTCTGGCCTGGGCATTGGCCAAGTGAAAGTGAACTATCGTTTACGTGACTGGGGCGTCTCCCGTCAACGTTACTGGGGTTCCCCCATCCCGATGCTGACGCTGGAAGACGGTACCCAGGTGCCGGTGCCAGAAGACATGCTGCCGGTGCGCTTGCCGGAAGACGTAGTGATGGACGGCGTGAAATCGCCGATTAAAGCCGACCCGGAGTGGGCGAAAACGACCTATCAAGGCCAGGCCGCTTTCCATGAAACCGATACCTTCGACACCTTTATGGAATCGAGCTGGTACTACGCCCGTTACTGCAGCCCGGATCACGATAAAGCCATGCTGGATCCGGCCAAAGCCAACTACTGGCTGCCGGTTGACCAGTACATTGGTGGTATTGAACACGCCATTTTGCACCTGCTGTATTCACGTTTCTTCCACAAACTGCTGCGTGATGTAGGTTTAGTGCAGTCGGACGAGCCATTCAAACGCCTGCTGTGTCAGGGCATGGTGCTGGCGGAGACCTTCTTCCGCGAAACCGACAACGGCGGCAAAGAATGGTACTCACCGGCCGACGTGACTGTGGAGCGTGACGACAAAGGCCGCATTACAGGTGCAGTACTGCAAAGCGACGGCCAGCCGGTGCAAAGCGCGGGCATGAGCAAAATGTCCAAGTCGAAAAACAACGGCATCGACCCCCAGGTGGTGATTGACCAATACGGTGCCGACACCGTACGTCTGTTTATGATGTTTACTGCCCCGCCGGAACAAACCCTGGAATGGCAGGATTCCGCCGTCGAAGGTGCCAACCGCTTCCTGCGCCGGATCTGGACTTTAAGTGCAGAAAACAAAGCGCTGTTTGGTACCGATTGGGCCGCTGAGCTCAATAACGGGCAAAAAGCACTGCGCCGCGAAATTCACAAAACCATTGCCAAAGTGACAGACGACATTGGCCGTCGCTACACCTTTAACACCGCCATCGCCGCTATTATGGAGCTGACCAACAAGCTGCAAAAAGCGCCGGTGGACACCGACGCCGACAAGCAAGTGAAAGTGGAAGGCATCAAAGCCGTACTGCAACTGCTCAACCCAATCACCCCTCACCTGTCACAGTACCTGTGGTCAGAACTGGGTTTGGGTGATGCACTGGAGCAGCAACCTTGGCCAACTGTGGATACTGCCGCTCTGGTGGAAGACGAGAAGCTGGTGGTGGTACAGGTCAACGGCAAGCTGCGTGGCAAAATCACAGTGGCGGCAGACGCAACGCAGGACGACGTGCTGGCCCTGGCCAAGCAAGACGAAAATGTGGTGCGTTTCCTCGAAGGTGTGGAGATCCGTAAAGTGATCTATGTGCCCGGTAAACTGCTGAACCTGGCGGTGGGCTGATGCGCAGCCTGCCTCTGCTTGCCCTTGTGCTGCTGAGCCTGGTGCTCAGCAGCTGTGGTTTTCATTTACGTGGCAGCCTGCCGTTGGAAAAATTTCCGTCTTTGTATCTGGATGCCCCCAAGCATTCGGATTTGGCTGAGCGGTTAAGCCTGCAACTGCAAAGCAACCAGGTTAAACTGCTTGAACAGATGGACCCGAAAGCACCTGTACTGAAGCTGGAACAGGACAGCCTGGAACGCCGCACCCTGTCGTTGTTTCCGAACGGCCAGGTCGCCGAATACGAACTGATTTATAAAGTCCGCTACACCCTGTATTTACCAGAACAAAACGAGCAACAACGCGAATTTCAGCTGACCAGGGATTATCAGGATGACCCGAACAGTGCCCTTGCCAAAGCCAAAGAGCTGGATCTGATGCTGGATGAACTGCGCACTCAGGCGGCCAGCCGAATTATCCGCCAGTTGAACCGGACCCACTAAATGCTGAAACTGTATAGCAATCAGCTTGCTGCACAGTTAGATAAACAGCTGGCTCCTGTGTATCTGGTGTTTGGTGAAGAACCATTGCAGAAGCAGGAAAGCCTGGATTTAATCCGGAAAAAAGCCCGAACACAGGGCTTTGACGAGCGTCTGAGTTTTCAGTGGGATCCGCAATTTAACTGGTCCGATTTTCTGCTGGAATTGAACAATCTGTCGTTATTTGCCCCCCGCCGGTTATTTGAACTGGAACTGCCGGCCAAACTACCTGCTGGTGCCGCCGACCAGCTGAAACAGCTGACGCAGCAGCTGCATCCTGACCTTGTCCTGGTGCTGCATGCCAGTAAAAACGCCACCGAATTTGCCCGTAGCAGCTGGTTTAAACAACTGGCTGAACAAGGTGTACAGGTACAATTCTACCCGTTGGATGACCAGCAGTTTGCCCGCTGGTTACAGCAACGCGCAAGCAGCATGAAAGTGCAGCTGAGCCCCGATGCCATCACTTTGTTGCAACATCACTGCGCAGGGAATTTATTGGCCGCCGCGCAGGAGCTGGAAAAATTAGCCCTGACAGACCACCAGGGCCGCATTGATGCGGCGTTGCTTGAGCAGTTTCTGGCTGACCAGTCACATTATTCAGTGTTTCAGCTGGTGGATGCCTTGCTGCAGGGCCAGGGTAATGAGGCGCTGCACAGGCTGCACCGCCTGTTGTTGCAGGACACTGAGCCTGTGATTATTGCCTGGCAATTGCAAAAAGAAATCCAGACCCTGCTGCAGATGCATCTGGCACAACAACAAGGCCTGCCGCTGGCAGAGTTTTTTAAAAAGCATGGGATCTGGCCCAAACGGCAGCCGATGTACCACAGTGCAGTGGCACGGTTACCGCAGAAATGGCTGAGCTACTGCATTGCCGAACTGGCCGCGTTTGACCGCGCTTTTAAAACCGGCCTCCTGACAGACCAGGATTTAGCACTGGCCCATCTGGTCAGTTTGTTTGTTTGCCCTGTGCCCAAAGTCTTTTCACTGCAACAGATCTATGGCCATGACTAAAGCCCGTCTGGCGATTCTCGGTGGCACCTTCGACCCGGTGCATCAAGCCCATATTGCCTGTGCCCTCTATGTGCAGCAGTTGTTGCAGCCTGAACAGGTGCAGCTGATGCCTTGCCATCTGCCAGCGCATCGCAGCAGTCCCGGGGTCAGCCCACAGCACCGTGCGGCTATGGTCGAACTGGCGATTGCGCCTTATCCGGGCCTGACGCTGCAACCCCTGGAATTAAACCAGCACAAACCTTCGTACACAGCGGACAGCCTGGAACAGCTTCGTGTGTTGTATCCAGAGCACCAGTTGTTGTTTGTAATGGGCAGCGATTCGTTAACCTATTTTAAAAGCTGGAAAAAATGGCAGTCTATTCTTGAACTTAGCCATTTGGTTGTCTGTCAAAGACCTGGTTATTCCCGAACAGAAGGCGACTGCCCGGCATTATTGCAGCAGTTTGGTACAGAGAGTAAAGATAGGCTCAGCACCAAACCCAGTGGCGTCATTTTATGGCTGGACAATGCGCCTCTGGATTTATCAGCCACTCAGGTCCGCCACTGCCTGCGAACCGGGCAGCAGCAAGCGTTGCACCAGTGGCTGGATGCGAAGGTGCTGGCCTATATCCGCCACCACCGGCTCTATCAGGCCCTGTAATGGCGTGGAAAAAATGCTACCATAACGCGTTTTTTCAGCCTGGAGTAAAAAGTGCAAGCCCAAGAGTTACTAAGTTTTGTTCTGGACAAAATGGACGATATGAAAGCCAAGGACATCACCCCGGTTGATGTCAAAGGTAAATCCAATGTCACCGAAGCCATGGTGATTTGTTCAGGCACATCCAACCGCCATACCCGCTCTATTGCCGATTACCTGGTCAAAGAAGCCAAAAAGGCCGGCTTGTCGATTCTGGGTATTGAAGGCACAGGTTCAGGCGAATGGGTGTTGATTGATCTGGGCGACGTGATTGCCCATGTGATGCAGGAAGAAAGCCGCAGTTTTTACCAACTAGAGAAGTTGTGGAGCGCTTAACCGGATGAAGTTGTTACTGATCGCTGTAGGCAGCAAAATGCCGGATTGGGTGACAACAGCCTATCAGGAGTATGCCCGCCGTTTTCCCAGAGATTTACCACTGGAGCTGATTGAAATTCCGGCCGGTAAACGTGGCAAAAACGCCGATATCAAACGCATTCTGGAGCAGGAAGGCGAAAAAATGCTCGCCGCTGTGCCTAAAGGTGCACGAATTGTCACACTGGAAGTGGAAGGCGGCAGTTGGAGTAGCCCGCAACTGGCACAAAAGCTGACTCAGTGGCAAATGGACGGACGGGATGTCTGCTTGTTGGTCGGTGGGCCTGAAGGCCTGGCACCAGCCTGTATTGCAGCCAGTGAAGCCAAATGGTCCTTATCTGCGCTGACCATGCCTCATCCCATGGTACGGGTGGTACTGGCCGAAAGTCTGTACCGCGCCTGGAGTATCAGCACTAACCACCCTTATCACCGCGAATAAGTCATGCGCAAAGAACGTCAGGCCATTCAGGACCCCTCCGCCGACAGTCAGTTGTTTAAACAACGGGCCGCTGTGGGTTTTGTCATCGTCGTGTTGTGTTTTACGCTGATTGTTTTCAACCAGTATCATCTGCAAATTGAGATGCACGAGCACTATGTCACCCGTGCCGACGGCAACCGCATTAAGCTCATTCCACAACCGCCAAACCGGGGGCTGATTTACGACCGCAATGGCGTGCTGCTGGCAGAAAACCGCCCTATCCATTCGGTCGAACTGGTGCCCGAACAGGTTGAAGACATTAAAGCCACTGTGGCACAACTGGCCAAACTGATTGAGATCACACCTGAACAGCAGGAAGAATTTTTAAAAGAAGTCCGCCACCACCGCCGCTTCGCCAGCATAGCGGTGAAAGAACACCTGACTGACCAGGAAGTGGCGATTATCGCCGTCAATCAACACAGGTTTCCCGGTGTCACTTTGGAAGCCCGCTTAACCCGGCATTACCCTTATGGCGATTTATTTACCCATGCTATCGGCTACATTGGCAAAATTAACGCCAAAGAGCTGGATAAGCTGGAAGCCGACGGAGTATCCGCCAATTATGCAGCCAGCCGCGATATTGGCAAAATTGGCATGGAACGGTTTTACGAAAGCCAGCTGCATGGCCAGGTCGGCTTTGAGCAGGTGGAAGTGAACAACAGGGGCCGGGTGATCCGGGTCCTGAACTCCCAGCCGGCGACCTCGGGCGACGATTTGATTTTATCCATTGATTTAAGCCTGCAACAAAAAGCCAAGGAGCTGCTGGGCGAAAACCGTGGCGCCATAGTAGCGATGGACCCACGAGATGGGGCAGTACTGGCGTTTTATTCCAACCCAAGTTACGACCCGAATTTATTTGTGCATGGCATCAGCGGCAAAAACTACCGTGAACTGCTGAACTCGCCGGATCGGCCTCTGGTCAACCGGGTGACACAGGGGGTCTACCCACCGGCGTCCACCATTAAACCTCATATGGCAGTCTTGGGGCTGGAAAGCGGCACTGTCACAGAACAGACCCGCATTCCTGACCCAGGTTTTTACAAACTGCCCAATTACAGCCGGGCGTACCGCGACCATGTCAAATGGGGCCACGGCTGGGTTGATGTTTACACTGCTATTACCAAAAGCTGCGATACCTATTTTTATGATTTGGCCGTCAAACTCGGCATCGACAAAATTTCGTCTTATATGAAGCAGTTTGGTTTTGGCTCCCGCACTGGTATTGATGTGCTGGAAGAAAGCCAGGGTCTGATGCCCTCAAAGGAATGGAAACGGGCCCGCCATAAACAAAGCTGGTTTCCGGGTGACACAGTGTCACTGGGCATAGGTCAGAGTTACTGGACCATTACGCCGATGCAACTGGCTTTGGCGACGGCCGTCTTGCTGAATAATGGCGCTAAACCCACGCCCCATATGGGGCGGTTTTTCCGTAACCAGCAACAGGACACCAGCCTGATTGCGCCTCTGCAACAAAGTGTTGAGGTGAAAAATCCGAAGAACTGGGATATTGCCCGTGAAGCGATGCGCCAGACCGTGATGATCCAGGGCGGCACCGGTTATAACGCCTTTAAAGGCATCAGTTACAGTGCAGGCGGTAAGACGGGTACAGCCCAGGTCATCAATATGGCACAGAACCAGAAATACAATGCGGCCGCATTGAAAGAAATTCACCGCGATAACGCTATGTTTATTGGTTATGCCCCAGCCGAAAACCCCAGCATTTTATTAACAGTAGCGGTCGAAAACGTGGGTGGAGGTGGCACCAATGCAGCCCCCATAGCCCGCAAAATGATGGACCACTATTTTACCCGGCAAAGTGCGGCGGGGGCCCAACCATGACCACCTTAAAAGACCCCAAACACCAGGGCCTGCTGGCCAGGCTGCATCTGGACGGTCCGCTGTTCTTCGCTCTGCTGGCATTGTCAGCGACCGGGCTTTTTGTGTTGTACAGCGCCAGTGGCCATGACTTTGGCATGATCAGCCGTTATGTGCTGAGAGTACTGATGGCTTTTGGTGTGATGCTGCTGTTGGCTCAGGTGAAACCTCAAACCCTGGCCTTCTGGGCTTTGCCGTTGTTTCTGACAGGCACCCTAATGCTGATTCTGGTGCTGGCCGTTGGCCATATAGGCAAAGGAGCTCAGCGTTGGCTGGATTTAGGCTTTATGAAGTTTCAGCCTTCTGAGCTGATGAAACTGGCCGTGCCAATGGCCATTGCTTGGTTTGTGTCATCCAACCCCTTACCACTGCGCACCAAACACCTGGTGTTTGGTTTTATTATGTGTGCCATACCCACAGTGCTGATCCAGCAGCAACCCGACCTTGGCACCTCCATTCTTATTTTTGTCTCAGGCGCTTTTGTGCTGTTTTTAGGTGGCATGAGCTGGAAAATTATCAGCAGCATCGCCTTGGCTCTGCCTGTGGTCGGCTACACCATGTGGCTGTTTTTTATGCATGACTACCAGAAACGTCGGGTGCTGACCTTTTTAAACCCGGAGAGCGATCCTTTAGGCTCTGGTTATCACATTATTCAATCCAAAATCGCCATAGGTTCAGGTGGCTTTGAAGGCAAAGGCTGGATGCAGGGCACCCAGTCCCAGCTGGAGTTTTTGCCGGAACGGCACACCGATTTTATTTTTGCGGTGTTCAGTGAGGAACTCGGCCTGATTGGCGTGTTGTTTTTGCTGGCGATGTACCTGTTTATCATAGGCCGTGGTCTGCTGCTGGCCAGCCGGGCACAGGATAACTTTGCCCGCCTGCTGGGTGGGAGCATTATGCTGACCTTTTTTGTCTATGTGTTTGTCAACATAGGTATGGTGTCCGGCTTACTGCCCGTCGTCGGGGTTCCTTTACCTCTGGTCAGTTATGGTGGCACATCAATGGTTACACTGATGGCAGGTTTTGGTATTCTAATGTCCATTGCGACTCATAAACGTTTTTTAGCTCCGCAGTCCTGATATGAAACTAAAAATAATAACAGCGCTAAGTGTGTCTCTGCTGATTTCGGCCTGTAGCCAAACTCCAAAGCCGTCTTCAGATTCTTCCGCAAACCAAAGTTGGGAAGAACCCAATAAAGGCCGTTACTCGCAAGACAAAGACAGCCACCCGACCCGCCTGCCGACCTTGCTGGAAATGACAGATCCGGAACCTAAAGCTGAACTGCTCAGTCGGGGTGGCAACAAACCCTACAACATATATGGCGTAGACTACTCGCCGCTGCTGGGCATTACCGAATACGACGAGGTCGGTATCGCCTCCTGGTACGGCAATAAATTCCATGGACATAAAACCTCCAATGGCGAAGAGTACAATGTGTTTGCCATGAGCGCGGCCCATAAAACCCTGCCTTTACCCTCTTACGTGCGGGTGACCAATCTGGACACCAACCAATCCGCTATCGTGCGGGTGAATGACAGGGGCCCCTTCCACAACGACCGTATTATTGACCTGTCCTACTCTGCCGCCTACAAAATTGGCATGATGGGTAAAGGCACCGCCAGGGTGCGGGTGGAATTACTGGCTTCACCGGCCATGGCAGGCCAGGACACTTATGCTATGGGTCTTGGCAGCCCAAGCCGGAATAAATTTGAAGAAACCACCCTTGTGTCCAACCCGGCTACACCACGTCCGGGTTTAAGCCAGCCTCTGCCTGCTGCAGTGGCAGCCCCCACAGCGCCGGCTTATCAGGCCGCACCAGCAGTGGCGCGGGCGGGCAAAGTCAGTGGCTGTTATATCCAGTTGGTGGCCAGTGGCAATAAAGCCCGCTTGCAACAACTGGGTGAACAAATCAGCCAACGTCATGCGGTGGCCACAGAAATTAACGATGGCAATGGAATTTTCCGTTTGCTGGCCGGTCCAATGACGTCAGCGGCAGCTGCCGGTGCCTTGTTAGACCAGTTGAAATCAGCGGATTACCCTTCAGCTTATATCACTGACAGAAACAGTTGCAGTTAACCCGAATTTTTTAGTGACAATCAAAAGAAAAGGTCTCATGAATACGTATCGTAAAATTTTTCTTGCTGGTTCCATTGGTGTTGCAAGCTTTTTTGCAGCCGGACAAACAGCACCAGCCCAACCTACTGTGTTACCTCAGCCACCGGAAGTAAACGCCAAGGGCTATATTCTGATTGATTACCACACAGGGGCAGTGCTCGCAGAAGGCAATGCGGATGAACCTCTGGCCCCGGCCAGCCTGACCAAAATGATGACCAGTTACATCATTGGTATGGAAATAAAAAATGGCAATATCAAACCCAGCGACCCGGTCACTATCACCGAAAATGCCTGGGCGAAGCAGTATTCCGACTCATCAAAAATGTTTATTGAGGTCGGCGAAACCATCAGCGTCGAAGAGCTGAACCGCGGCATTATCATTCAGTCAGGCAACGATGCCTGTGTCGCCATGGCCGAACATATTGCCGGCACCGAAGGGGCTTTTGTCGAACTGATGAATGCCCACGCCACCCGTCTTGGTATGGACAACACCACCTTTGCCAACGCGCACGGTTTACCGGATCCGGTGCAGCGCACCACAGCACGTGATATGGCTAAATTGTCAGTAGCACTGATTCGTGACACGCCAGAGGAATACAAAATTTACTCCGAAAAAGAGTATGTATTTAACGGCATCAAACAATACAACCGTAACGGTCTGTTATGGGATAAAAGCCTGAATGTGGACGGGATCAAAACCGGTCACACCTCTGAAGCCGGTTACAGCCTGGTCACCTCAGCAACCAAAGATTCAATGCGGCTGATTTCAGTGGTAATGGGCACTGAAAGCGCTAAAATCCGTGAGGCGGAGAATAAAAAGCTGCTGACCTACGGCTTCCGTTTCTTTGAAACCTTTTCCCCTTTCAAAGCGGGTGAAAAATTTGCTGAACAGCGTGTCTGGCAAGGCACCAAAGATATGCTGACCCTGGGTGTGCTGGAAGAAACCCCCATCACACTGCCACGCAACCAACGCAAAGAATTAAAAGCTGACTTTAAGTTGAATCAGCAACTGGTCGCCCCCATTACCAAGGGTCAGCAACTGGGGACTGTTTACTTAAAACTGGGGGACAAAGACGTGGCCGAGTACCCTCTGGTTGCCCTGGAAGATATTGAACAGGCCGGTTTTTTCAGCCGCCTGATCGATATGGTAAAAATGCAGTTTGAATAAACTGCCGGAACTGAGCTTTTCCACAGAAGTCCCGGCCTGACCGGGACTTTTTTATTGACCTTAATGAGTACAACGCTATGACCACAGAAGTGAAAAACACCAGATTTGACGAATTTTTAGAGTTTCCCTGCGCGGTCAACTTTAAAGTACTGGGTGTGGCCGTGCCTGAACTGGTGGACCATATTGTAGCTGTACTGCAGGTGCACGCTAAAGCCAATGACTACAACCCGCAAGTCCGCCCCAGCAGCAAAGGCAATTATCACTCTGTCACTGTGTCCGTCACTGTGGTCAGTAAAGACCATATGGAACTGCTGTATACCGAGCTGGGCCGGCTTGAACTGGTCCGTTATGTGATCTGAAGCCCCTTTTTCTTCTGGTTGCAGGTATAATACGCGACCAAAAAGTGCAGTGGAGAGTGCAGTGACACTGACCCATCAACTGGTGATCCGGGATTTAGGCCTGTGTGACTACACGGAAGCCTGGCACGCCATGCAGCGTTTTACTGATGAGCGCGACGAACAAACCCCGGACGAGCTCTGGCTGGTCGAACATCCGCCAGTCTTTACTCAGGGCCAGGCTGGAAAAGCAGAACATGTACTGATGCCCGGCGATATTCCGGTGGTGCAGGTCGACCGTGGCGGTCAGGTGACCTACCATGGCCCAGGCCAGCTGGTCGCTTATGTACTGCTGGACATTAAACGACGCAAAATCGGTGTGCGTGAGCTTGTGACCCTGATTGAACAATGCATTGTTGACAGTCTGACCCCTTACGGCATCACTGCTTATCCCCGTGCAGACGCGCCGGGAGTCTATGTCGACGGACGCAAAGTCGCCTCTCTGGGGTTGCGGGTGCGCAAAGGCTGCACTTTTCACGGCCTTGCACTAAACGTCAACATGGATTTAAGCCCTTTTGACCGGATTAACCCTTGCGGTTACGCTGGCATGGAAATGATCCAGACACAAAGTATTCAGGGCCCTCAGACTGTGGCTGAGGCCAAACAACAGCTGGTGCAGCAATTTTTGCAACAACTGACCATAACCCATCCCGAACACAAAACAGGGTTAACAGATTAAGATGACGACCAAAACAGCCCGTATGGAACCCGGTGTAAAATTACGTGACGCCGACAAAATGGCGTTGATCCCGGTAAAAGTACTGCCAACCGAACCCAGCGAAATGCTTCGCAAGCCCGACTGGCTGAAGATCAAGTTGCCTCGCAGCACAGAACGTATTGAACAGATCAAAGGCGCCATGCGTAAACACGGCCTGCATTCGGTCTGTGAAGAAGCCTCCTGCCCTAACCTGCCGGAGTGTTTTAACCACGGTACCGCCACCTTTATGATCCTGGGAGCCATTTGTACCCGTCGTTGTCCATTCTGTGACGTTGCCCATGGCCGGCCTTTGCCGCCCAGCGCCGAAGAGCCGGAAAAACTGGCACTGACTATTAAAGACATGGCGCTGAAGTATGTAGTGATCACCTCAGTCGACCGTGACGATTTACGCGATGGTGGTGCCCAGCATTTTGCTGACTGCATCAGCGCCATTCGCCGTGAAAGCCCGGCCATTAAAATTGAAGTGCTGGTTCCGGACTTCCGTGGCCGCATGGATACGGCGCTGGATATTCTGACCCAAACACCACCTGATGTGTTTAATCACAATCTGGAAACTGCACCGCGGCTATACAAACTGGCGCGCCCAGGTGCCGATTACAAGTGGTCACTGGAACTGCTGCGTCGTTACAAAGAGGCTCATCCGGAAGTGTCCACCAAGTCCGGCCTGATGGTGGGGTTGGGTGAAACGACCGAAGAAATTATCGAAGTGATGCACGACCTGCGCGCACACAACGTCGATATGCTGACCGTCGGCCAGTACCTGCAACCCAGTAAGCACCATTTGCCGGTGAAAAGGTACATGAGCCCGGCCGAGTTTGAAGAAATCAAACGTATTGGTTATGAAATCGGCTTTAAACACGTCGCCTCGGGCCCCTTCGTGCGGTCTTCGTACCACGCAGACCGCCAGGCCGCAGGTGAAGAGGTTGTGAATTACAACACTAAATAACCAAAAACAATAAGGGTGGCCATAAAGGAACTCTGCGACCTGGAGTTCCCTGTTATGGACAGGTAAGCAGTTGACATCAGGCCGGTTTCCCTGCGTCAGTCTATTTTTTGCCTTAAAAACCAACTATGCTTAGGGCAACAGATAAGAGAGGTTGTCGTGGATCACAGACGTTTTAGCCGGGTGCTGTTCAGTGGCCCCACTCTATTAACCGCATCTGGTCAGCAACTGCCTGGCCAGTTAAAAGATTTATCCCTCAAAGGTGCGCTGGTCCAGCTGGAACACACTGGCAGTCTGGTGATAGGCACGCCTTACCAGCTTGAAATCGAACTGAATGATTCTGGCCTGCACCTGCAGATGCAAGTCAGTGTCGCTCATCAGCATGGCCTGTTGGTCGGCCTGCGCTGTGACAAAGTGGATATTGAATCGGTCAGCCATTTACGCCGTTTGCTTGAACTGAACCTGGGTGACGCTGAATTACTTAGTCGGGAGCTGGCTGATCTGTCTGCACCTTAGAAGACTGCTGCAACAGCCGTATCGCATCGGGATAGCCGAGTGCTGCAGCCTTTCGCATAAAGACTGACCAACTGGTCATGTCACCTGCCAGACGGGCTTTGTAGGCATAAAAATACTGCACTGGCATCAGTGCCTTTGCCGACTTAAGCTGATTCTGCATCAAGTGCAGGTACAAGGGACTGAGTTCAGCTTCGTGATAACGCATCAGGGACCAGTCCGACAACGCATAAGCCTGCAGCCCCACTTGTGCACAAGTGTCCACTTTCACCAATTGTTCCACTGTGCGCTGGTGAGCAAAGCGCCTTTGATGCAAGGGCAGCTCACCCAGATCCGTCAGCAAATTCGGAATATCCGATCGGGTACACAGGTCTTTTGCAGTGGATTCTGGCAAGAGGTATTCATCGATAAATCCCAGCACATGGGCAAACTCATGCCGGAGCACAGAATAAGGGCTGTCTTCTGCTAACTGCAAAATACCGTTGTTATAACTGGCTCCGCCCTTACCGCCTATGACCAGCAGCTGAGTCATGGCACTGTGACGAACCAGTGAAGCCAAATGCTGATACTGGCATTGTACCCGGGTGTCAGGCACCAGGCTGCAACGCAGTTCCAGGCTCTGGATACGCTGCGCTGGCAAAAAACAGACCGACAGGCTGCTCATAGCCGGGTCCCGTTGCCATTCTGCCAGCAACCTTTTCCACTGTTGTTCCGCCGCCGCATTTTGCAGCACGGGTTGCAGCTGTAAGGCACATTCTGACCGCTGCAAACCCGGTACAGAGCTGTTCCCCTGCCATAAACCATACTGAGCCAACAAAGATGGCTCAACTTGTGAGTGTTGTGCTTGTTGCCAGAGCGACAAAAACTCAGCCGCAGCATAAAAGCCCTGTTGCTGTTCCAGCAAGTGCAGATAAGGTGCTAACAACTGATGCTCACCAAGCTGCAGTGCCTGCAACTGCCATTTCAGCGCGGCAGTCCATTGCTGCTGTGCCAGGCGTCGCTGTGCCAGTTCAGTGGCGGCTGCCGCTTCTGTGGCCGCGGCTTTAAATAGTTCGGTGTCGGTTTTGGCGGACCAGTCTGGCTGACAGGCACAAAGCAGGCTGCATAAAAAAAAGCCAGCAAGCCGGCCTTTTTCAACAAAATACAGCGGCCTACTGAGCCAGTTCTGCATCAGCATCCAAACCTCTTAACCTGTTCATTTCAATGCGGGCATAACGGTGCTCAACAAATTCATGAATATTGGTGGCCAAGGCTTTTTTGTAGTAATCCAACGCTTTGGTCGGGTGCTGCTGTTCATGCCATTTGGCGAGGTAAAAATACACTTCACACAAACGTTCAGCCAATTGCTGAGGATTCAGTTGTGGGTCAGCCGCAATCTCCAGCAATTGTTGTTCGGTGATTTTCCCCAGATAAAACGCGATAATCTGGCTGGCCCAGTGCTGGGAGTCCAGTCTGGCTTCGTTCAATGCCATGCGAGCCTGAGCTTCCGGAACTGATTTTTTACTCTCGGCAAAATACAACCATAAGGAACGGTAAGGGTCTGCAGGTTTAGCCTGATAAAAGGCTTCGAAGTCACTGATAGCCAAATCATTTTTACCATCGTACATCAGGGCTATGCCCCGGTTCAGATAGGCATAATCATAATCCGGTGCCAGTTCCAGTGCAGCATCAAAAGACTCATAGGCTTCGTTGTAATTCCCCACCAGTGTATGATGAATGCCGATAAAGTTATAGGCATCCGCCATATCAGGTTGTAGCCGTAACGCACGCAGGAAATCAAAGCGGGCCAGAGCTCTTAAGCCAACGCTGTCATACATGACGCCGCGGTCATAAAACAAGCGGGCACGTTGTTCATCTGTCGCTTCGGGCTTGGTGAGCAGCTCAGTAATTCGGGCAATCGCAATTTCAGTGCGATAAGAAACCGGCTGAGCCTCAGGCATCAGCAAATCTTCCACCAGCTCTGGCTGAGTTGCCGTGGTTTGAGCACAACCCGCCAGCCACACTGCACAAAGCAGTGTGCTGACGAAAGTCCGCAGGGCTTTACTCTGCAGCAGCTGCATCGGCAGCCTCAGCAGACTTTTCATGAGCTTCTTTAATGCTCAGACGAACGCGGCCTTGCTTGTCCACTTCCAGTACTTTTACTGCCACTTTCTGACCAATTTGCAGGTGATCCGCCACATTGTTCACACGCTCATCAGAGATTTGTGAAATGTGCACCAGACCATCTTTGCCTGGCAGTACGTTGACAAAAGCACCGAAGTCGACGATACGAACCACTTCACCGTGGTAGATACGACCCACTTCAATTTCAGCCGTAATGGCTTCAATCTTGTTGATAGCGATATTGGCAGCCTGAGAATTGGTGGCCGCAATTTTTACAGTACCGTCATCTTCAATCTCAATAGTGGTGCCTGACTCTTCCGTGATTTGACGGATCACCGCGCCACCTTTACCAATCACGTCACGGATTTTCTCCGGGTTGATTTTCAGGGTGTAAATGCGTGGCGCATGCTCTGACAATTCTTCACGGTGTGTGCTGATCGCCTGGTCCATCACGTTCAGAATATGCAGACGGGCTGCTTTGGCTTGTTTCAGCGCAATCTGCATGATTTCTTTGGTGATACCATCAATCTTGATATCCATCTGCAGTGCGGTGATACCTTCTGAAGTACCGGCCACTTTAAAGTCCATATCACCCAGGTGGTCTTCATCACCCAGAATGTCAGACAGAACCACGAAATCATCGCCTTCTTTCACCAGGCCCATGGCAATACCCGCCACAGAGGCTTTGATCGGTACACCTGCATCCATCAGCGCCAGAGAAGAACCACAAACAGAAGCCATTGAGCTTGAACCGTTTGACTCTGTGATTTCAGACACCATACGTACTGTGTAGGGGAAATCTTCAAACGCAGGCATGACTGCAGCCACACCGCGCTTCGCCAGACGACCATGGCCGATTTCACGGCGTTTTGGTGAACCGACCATACCAGTCTCACCCACTGAGAACGGAGGGAAGTTGTAGTGGAAAATAAAGTGGTCGGTTTTTTCGCTCAGCAAATCATCTACCGTCTGTGCATCACGGGCTGTGCCCAGAGTGGCAGTGACCAGAGCCTGAGTTTCACCACGGGTAAACAATGCCGAGCCGTGGGTACGTGGCAGCAGACCAGTCATTACCGACAAAGCACGCACCATCTCATTGTCACGGCCATCGATACGTGGTTCACCTTTGATGATACGGCTACGAACAATCTGGCTTTCCAGGTTATGGAAAATCTCACCAGCTTCCAGCTCGTTCAGGCTTTCACCTTCTGGCAGTTGTGCTTTGATTTTGGCAAATACAGCGGCCTTGATTTCGCCGATACGCTCGTAACGTTTGGCTTTTTCAGTGATGCGGTACGCTTCACCAACATCGGCAGTCGCCAGTTCAGCAATTTGAGCGATCAACGCGGTGTTTTTGGCCGGAGCTACCCAGTTCCAGGCTGGCTTTGCAGCTGCTGCTGCAAATTCGTTGATGGCATTGATCACAGTTTGCATCTGATCGTGGCCATAAACGACGGCGCCTAACATCACGTCTTCTGACAAGATGCCCGCTTCAGATTCAACCATCAGTACGGCATTGGCAGTACCAGCCACCACCAGGTCCAGCTTGCTGGTTTTCAGCTCAGCTTCGGACGGGTTCAGTACGTACTGGTTATTGATATAACCCACGCGGGCGGCGCCCAGAGGGCCAGCAAACGGAATACCAGACAGCGCTAAAGCCGCTGAGGTACCAATGATAGAAATAATGTCCGGCTGAATTTCAGGTTGCACAGAAACCACTGTGGCAATCACCTGCACTTCGTTGGTGAAGCCTTCAGGGAATAATGGGCGGATTGGACGGTCGATCAGGCGGGAGATCAGGGTCTCACCTTCTGAAGGACGGCCTTCACGTTTAAAGAAACCGCCAGGGATACGACCGGCAGCATAAGTTTTTTCCTGATAGTTTACGGTCAGAGGGAAGAAGTCCTGACCTGGTTTAGGCTCTTTTTTACCGACCACTGTGACTAACACAGAGGTATCACCCATGCTGGCAAGTACGGCCGCGTCAGCCTGACGGGCGATCACGCCGGTTTCCAGAGTAATAGTGTGTTGGCCAAACTGGAATGATTTTACGATGGGAGTCACGTGAGTATTTCCTTTCTGATTTTTCGCGTTTTTTCGCGGAGTCTTTTGTTCGATTTTTCGCGGCACAGTATAGCCTGTTCAACAGGTTAAAAGATAGCGGCGGCCTTCTGGCCTGCGAAGAAATATTAAGCATTTCAGGACCGCAGGTCTGACCCGGAAGTCTGGCAAAAGTTCGGGGAGATAGAATGAAAAGAAGGACAGGCAAAGCGTAACCGGCTTCAGAAACAAAAAAGCCAGTCATCCGACTGGCTTTTTCGCATTTCGTCATTCAGTTAAGAATTAACGACGCAGACCTAAACGCTCGATCAGCGCAGCATAACGCTGAGCATCTTTGCCTTTCAGGTAATCTAACAGCTTACGGCGCTGGCTAACCATGCGCAGCAGACCACGACGAGAGTGGAAATCGTGTTTGTGATCAGCAAAGTGAGGCTGTAACTTGTTGATAGAACCAGTTAACAGAGCAACTTGAACTTCTGGTGAACCAGTGTCGCCTTGTTTAGTCGCGAAATCAGCTAAAATTTTCGCTTTTTCTGCTGTAGTTAGTGACATAAATCCTCCGATTGGATGTACAGCTGTAGCCAGGCACTAATCCAGCCACAGCAAAAGAGCGCGCATTTTATGCGTTTTCACCAGCGCTGACAAGTAAAATCATAGGGCTGGTGTATTGGTATTCAACAGCCTGCGAACGGACAGAATGGCACCTGTGACAGAGCCGACACCAATAAACTGCGCTGCCGTGCCATACAACTTCACAGCCAGTAAATCAGCCTGCCCCAACAGCTGCAATTCGGCATCTGTCAGTACCACCGTCTGGCCGTGCACCAAACGTTTTTGTTGCACTTCGTTCAGGTTGAGCGCAGGCAAGCCGGTCAGTGCCAAATCCATCGGCAACAACAACGCATCCAGACCAGCCCAGTCTTTGGCATCATTTAATGGCACCAGCTCCCCTTCCTGTCGCATTTGCGCCGCATGAAAAGGCCCGACATGGGTGCGGCGTAATGCAGTCACATAAGCACCACTTCCTAACAACTCACCTAAATCATCAATCAAGGTGCGGATATAGGTGCCTTTACTGCAATGCACAATAAAGCTGGCATTTTCACCGTCAAAACTCAGCAACTCAAAACGGAAGACCTCTATAGGCCGGGCTTCACGCGGAACTTCTATGCCCTGACGTGCATATTTATACAACGGCTGGCCCTGGTACTTCAGTGCCGAAAACATGGTGGGCACCTGCAACTGCGGACCACGGAACCGAATAAGTGCCTGCTCCAGCTGCGCCAAATCAAACTGCACAGGCCGCTCGCTGATCACTTCCCCAGCAGCATCACTGGTATCAGTCCGTACACCAAAGCGGGCACTGACTTCATAGGTTTTGTCCGTGTCGAGCAGAAACTGGCAAAACTTGGTCGCTTCACCAAAACAAATCGGCAACAAACCACTGGCCAGCGGATCCAAAGCACCGGTATGGCCGGCTTTTTCCGCCTGATACAACCAGCGGATCCGCTGCAAAATGCCATTGCTGGAAACTTCCAGCGGTTTATCCAGCAATAAAATACCATTAACCGCACGACGGGCCATTATTCTTCCTCGTCGTGTTTAGCTTTTGGCTCTGGCTCCTGACCTGAAGCGACGCGTTTACGCTCATCTTCTTTACGCACCTGTTCCACCAGGTTCGCCATGTTGATACCGCGGTCCAGCGACTCATCAAAGTAAAACCTGATGGTCGGCACAATACGGGACTGAATACGCTTGGCAATCAAGCTACGGATAAAACCGCTGGCATCGTTCAGTATGTCCAGGTTCTGTTTCACCTTGGCCTGTTCCAGACCTAAAAAGGTGACGAAAATTTTGGCATGGGACAAATCTTTTGACACATCCACAGCCGAAACTGTAATCATGCTGTGCAGGCGAGGGTCTTTGATTTCACGTTGTAAAATCACTGCCATTTCCTGCTGCATTTGTTGTGAGAGCCGGTCTACCCGGCTGAATTCTTTAGCCATTTGTTCTTTCCTTCTAGCTGAGAAAGAAACAGGGGCTAAGCACTGCCTAACCCCTGCCGATTTCTGTATCGAACTTTCTGCTGTTACAGCGTACGTTCTACCTGAACCACTTCGAAGACTTCGATTTGGTCGCCTTCGCGGACGTCGTTGTAGTTCTTCACGCCGATACCACATTCGAAGCCGTTACGCACTTCGGAAACGTCATCTTTAAAGCGACGCAGGGACTCCAGTTCACCTTCGTAAATCACCACGTTGTCACGTAACACTCGGATTGGCGCGTTACGCTTCACAATACCTTCGATCACCATACAACCCGCGATGGCACCGAACTTCGGTGAGCGGAACACGTCACGAACCTGAGCCAGACCAATGATCTGTTGTTTAAACTCAGGCGCCAGCATCCCGGTCATCGCCGCTTTCACTTCGTCTAACAGTTCATAAATGATGCTGTAGTAACGCAGATCCAGGTTTTCATCTTCGATGATCTTACGTGCTGTGCCTTCGGCGCGCACGTTGAAGCCGATGACGATGGCCGACGAAGCCGCAGCCAGCGTAGCGTCAGTTTCAGTAATACCACCGACACCGCTGCCGATAATTCTGATCTTCACTTCATCGGTGGACAGTTTCAGTAAGGAGTCGGTAATAGCTTCAACTGACCCCTGTACGTCCGCTTTCAGCACTATGTTCAGCTCGGCCACATCGCCTTCGGCCATATTGGCGAACATATTTTCCAGTTTGGCTTTTTGCTGACGCGCCAGTTTAACATCACGGAATTTACCCTGACGGTACAAAGCAACTTCACGGGCTTTACGCTCGTCACGCACCACTGTCACTTCATCACCAGCGGCCGGCACACCGGACAGACCTAAAATCTCAACCGGAATTGAAGGACCTGCTTCTTTTACTTCCTGACCGTTTTCGTCGCGCATCGCACGAACGCGGCCATATTCGAAACCACAAAGCACGATATCGCCTTGCTTCAGCGTCCCTTCCTGCACCAGGATGGAGGCAACAGGCCCACGGCCTTTGTCCAGACGGGATTCAATCACCACCCCACGTCCCATGCCCTGCCGAACAGCTTTCAATTCCAGTAATTCAGCTTGAACCAACAGAGATTCCAGCAGGTTGTCAATACCAATACCCGCTTTGGCAGATACCTGAACGAACTGGGTATCCCCACCCCATTCTTCAGATATGACACCGTATTGGGATAACTCGTTACGCACGCGGTCCGGATCAGCTTCTGGTTTATCAATTTTGTTCACCGCAACCACAATAGGCACACCAGCCGCTTTGGCGTGCTGAATCGCTTCTTTGGTTTGTGGCATCACGCCGTCGTCTGCAGCCACCACCAGAACCACTATATCTGTGGCTTTGGCACCACGGGCACGCATTGACGTGAAGGCAGCGTGACCTGGGGTATCCAGGAAAGTGATCATGCCACGGTCAGTATCCACGTGGTAAGCACCAATATGCTGGGTAATACCACCAGCTTCACCTGCCGCCACTTTGGCTTTACGGATGTAGTCCAGTAATGAGGTTTTACCATGGTCAACGTGGCCCATTACGGTGACGACCGGAGCGCGAGGCTCCAGCTGGCCTTCACCTTCGCGGTCTGACATGACCGTTTCTTCCAGCTCATTTTCTTTGGTCAGCGTGAACTTGTGGCCCATCTCTTCACAAACAATAGCGGCCGTTTCCTGGTCGATCACCTGGTTGATGGTGGCCATAGCGCCCATCTTCATCATCACTTTGATGACTTCAGACGCTTTGACCGCCATTTTGGCAGCCAGCTCAGCCACTGTGATGGTTTCGCCAATTTTGACTTCACGCTCTACCGGTTGGGCCGGTTTGTTAAAACCATGCTGCATACTGGTAGGGGTTTTCTTTTTCTTATGACGGTTGGCGCGGTTAAAAGCGTCTTTATCGTCCACATCGTCTTTTTTCTTGGCCTTGCCAGCTGGCGCCTTGGCCTTACCACTGCGACGTCCGCCACGCTCGTCGCGTGAGTCAGCTTCGTCTTCAGCCTGTTTGGCATAGGCATTGCTCGTCAGGTGGTAATCGTCTTTGTCTTCCGTTGAGTCTTCTTTTGACCAACGTTCTGCGTTTTCTTCGGCCAAACGACGGGCTTCTTCCGCCTGTTTCTGAGCTTCCAGCTCAAGTTTGCGCAAACGTTCCGCTTCCTGCTGTGCTTTGATACGTTCAGCTTCACGTTTGGCTTCTTCCTTGGCCGCTCGGCGGGCAGCTTCTTCCGGGTCATCTTTATGACCGGCTTTGGCTGCATCATCACGACGTTTGGCTTCGGCGGCTTTACGCTCTGCGTCTTCACGCGCTTTACGCTCGGCGTCGTCTTTGGCCTTTTTCTCAGCCGCTAAACGCTCCTGTTCACGGCGGGCTTCTTCAGCTGCACGTTCTTCTTCCAGACGGGCTTCTTCCGCCTGCCGCGCCGCATCGTCGCCAAATGGGCGTTTGACGTAAGTTTTTTGCTTACGGACTTCCACCTGCACTTCACGGTTACGGCCGGCGCCACCGGACACGCTCAGCGTGGTTTTTTCCTTGCGTTTTAACGTCAGCTTGGTTGGCTCGGCCGACTGACCACCATGAGCCCGGCTTAAATGGTCCAACAACGTGCGTTTTTCTTCTTCACTGACCATCTGGCCAGCCGATTTTTGAATGCCTGCATCAGCAAACTGCTGGATTAAACGGTCAACTGTGGTGTTGACGTCACTGGCCAGTCTCTCAATAGTTACTTCTGTCATGTCAGTGTTTTCCTCCGTTTACCCAATCAGTTCTGTTCGTTAAACCAGACGATGTTACGGGCAGCCATAATCAGCTCAGCCGCTTTTTCTTCTGACATTTTTTCAATTTCGATCAAATCATCTACTCCAAGCTCAGCCAGGTCGTCGAGAGTGACAACACCTTTGCTGGCCAATACGTAAGCCGTATGAGTCCCGACACCTGGCAGGTTGATCAGCTCTTCACTTGGAGCCGCACCTTCCAGTGATTCTTCACTGGCCAGAGCTTTTGTGGTCAATACTGCTTTTGCGCGTTTGCGCAATTCTTCGACAGTGTCTTCGTCCAGACCGTCGATCGCCAGCAATTCACTGACAGGTACATAAGCGATTTCTTCCAGCGATGAGAAACCTTCGTCTACCAGCACACCTGCGAAGTCTTCGTCAATTTCCAGCGCGCTGATAAACAGGTTCAGCACTTTGGAAGTTTCTTCCTGGTGTTTCTCTTTCATGGCCGTCACTGTCATCACGTTCAGTTCCCAACCTGTCAGTTGACTGGCCAGACGAACGTTCTGACCGGCGCGGCCTATGGCCATCGCCAGATTGCTGTCTTCGACAGCAATATCCATCGAATGCGCATCTTCATCCACAATGATGGAGGCCACTTCAGCCGGAGCCATAGCGTTAATCACATATTGAGCTGCGTTGTCATCAAAAAGCACTATATCCACGCGCTCACCGCCCAGCTCACCGGAGACAGCTTGCACCCGTGAACCACGCATACCGACGCAGGCGCCAACAGGGTCAATACGACGGTCGTTTGTTTTCACCGCGATTTTGGCACGCAGGCCAGGGTCACGGGCGGCACCACGGATTTCGATCATCTCTTCACCGATTTCCGGCACTTCAATGCGGAACAGTTCGATCAGCATTTCCGGACGGGTACGGCTTAAAAACAGCTGAGCACCGCGGGCTTCTGGTTTTACTGCATACAATAAACAACGGATACGGTCACCAGGACGGAAGGTCTCACGTGGCAGCATTTCTTCTTTGGCCAGCATGGCTTCGGCGTTATTGCCTAAGTCCACAATGATGCTGTCACGGTTTACTTTTTTCACCACGCCAGTCACTAATTCGCCGACCTGGTCGACATAAGCTTCAACCACTTGTGAACGTTCAGCTTCACGGACCTTTTGCACTATGACCTGTTTGGCCATTTGAGTGGTAATGCGGTCAAAGGTAATAGATTCGATCTGCTCTTCAACATAGTCACCCACCTGCAGTGACGGATCGTCAAACTGAGCGGCGGACAACGTCATTTCGCGGTATGGATGTTCCTGGATCTGGTCGTCAGGGATCACCTGCCAGCGGCGGAAAGTTTCATAAGCGCCGGTTTTGCGATCAATAGCCACACGGACTTCAATATCACCTTCATTTTTCTTTTTGGTAGCAGCAGCCAGTGCATACTCCAGCGCCTGGAAAATCTTTTCACGTGGGACTGACTTTTCGTTGGACACGGCGTCCACAACCAATAAAACTTCTTTAGCCATCTTATTATGCCTCGCTATGACCTGTGTCTCAGAACACAGGAACCAGGTTTGCTTTATCTACATTATCCATCAGCAAACGGTAGGGTTTGCCATCCACTTCAACCACCAACATATCGTCTTCGATTTGTGTCAGCAGCCCCTTAAACTTACGGCGACCATCCTGCGGAATAGCCAGTTTTACTTCGATTTTCTGCCCAACCACCTTGGTAAAGTGAGCCGGCGTAAACAACGGGCGGTCTAAACCAGGCGAGGACACCTCAAGGAAATATTCAGTTGGAATTGGGTCTTCAACATCAAGAACAGCGCTGACTTCACGGCTGACCACAGCACATTGATCCACATTCACGCCTTCCGGGTGATCGATATAAAGGCGTAAGGTCGAATGTTTTCCCGCCCTTATCAATTCAATCCCCAACAATTCAAAGCCTGCAGCTTCCACTGTAGGGGCAAGCAGCGCTGTTAATTGCTGTTCTTGTTTAGTCAAAGAGACCTCCTGACATCAGAAATAAAAAAAGGGCATAGCGCCCAGAATTTTAGTACAACTCGATTGCAGATATAAAAAAGCCCCGAACAAGCGGGGCGAATTTAACTCTGACTGAAAACTGATATCGCCAATCAATTTTCTGAATTCTATGGCACCTTTGTGCGCTTGCGGACTGCTCACCAACTTTATTTTACTTACGTAAAACATTCTGGAAATTGGTTGCGGGAGCCGGATTTGAACCGACGACCTTCGGGTTATGAGCCCGACGAGCTACCAGGCTGCTCCATCCCGCGTCCGTAAAACGCGCACATTATATAGTCCTGGTCTGACTATCGCAAGGCTGAATTCTTCATGCACTTGCGGTGCTTCAATATTGGTGCCGAGAGCGGGACTTGAACCCGCACGCCCGAAGGCACTACCACCTCAAGGTAGCGTGTATACCAATTTCACCATCTCGGCTGAATTTTTGAGGGTTAGTTTCCTACCGGGATCTCAGACTCAGGCTTTTTCTGCTCAACCTGCTCTGCTGATGGAGCTAGGTTTTCCCACTCGTCGGCCTTTTTCACATGAGTTGTGCTCAGGTTGCCCAACAACAGGCTTAACGCAAAAAACAGTGTGGCCAATACGGTCGTAGTACGGGTCAAAAAATTGCCTGTTCCGGAAGAGCCAAAAATAGTGGCAGAAGCGCCGGCACCAAAAGAAGCACCCATGTCTGCACCTTTACCGTGCTGGATTAACACCAGACCAATCAGGGCAATTGCCACCAACAGATATAACACAATAAATAATTCGTACATTATTCACCTTTCGCACTGAGGCAAATTGCAACAAAGTCTGTTGCATTTAAACTGGCTCCACCAACAAGAGCACCATCAACGTCAGCCTGGGCAAAAAGTGAAGCACTATTGCCTGCGTTTACGCTGCCGCCATATAAAATCCGTACATCAGGCGCCGCAGCTGCATCATACCTGGCCAGTTGTTGGCGAATAAATGCATGCACCTGCTGGGCTTGTTCTGGCGTCGCTGTATTGCCAGTGCCTATAGCCCACAAGGGCTCATACGCAATGACAGAGGCCGCCAGCCATTGAGGCTGCGCAGAATACACCGCATCCAATTGCTCTGCAAGCACCTGAAAAGTTTTTTCTTCGGCCCTTTGAGCCGCAGTTTCCCCAACACAAAGAACAGGGGTTAAACCTGCAGCCAGTGCCCGCGCCACTTTGGCAGCCACCAGAGAATTAGTCTCACCATACAGGGTTCTGCGTTCGGAGTGCCCAACTATCACATGACTTGCGCCAGCCTGGGCTAGCATAACGGCAGAAATTTCACCGGTAAAGGCACCTGCTGGCTGTTCGCTCAGATTCTGTGCACCCAAACAATAATTCGGATGTTTTGGAAAGTTCGACAGAAAAATTACCGGCGGACAGATCAGAATATCCGGTAAAGCGCCAGATAACGCAGCCAGACTGTCGCTGACCTGATGAACCAGATGCTGATCACCATTCATTTTCCAGTTTGCGACGACCAAAGGCTTGCGCTGTCTCATAATGTTGCCCCGAGCTGAAACCGGGCGAGATGGTAACCAACCTCGCCCGCTCAGACAAGTTAAAGTAGTGGTTTAACTGGCAATCCTCACTGAATCGGCTATTTTTTGCGCCATTTCCTGTACTTCGTCCTGTACTCTTCCTTCCACCATTACACGGATTAAAGGTTCAGTACCGGATTTTCGGATCAAAACGCGACCTTGCCCGGCCAGCTCCTGCTCTACCTGTTTAATCACATCTTTGACGTGCTGATTATCCAGTGGCGCTGTGCCTTTTTCAAAACGGACGTTAATCAGCACCTGTGGCAGTTTATGCATGCCCTGTGCTAATTCCGCCAGCGACAAACCTGCATTCAGCATGGCGGCCAGTACTTGCAATGAAGCGATAATGCCATCGCCAGTGCCAGTGTGATCCAGATTAAGGACGTGACCGGAATTCTCACCGCCAATACGCCAGCCTTTTTGGGCCAGCATTTCCACGACATAACGATCTCCGACCGCAGAGCGGGCAAAAGGAATGCCCAACTCCGCCAGTGCGATTTCAAGACCCATATTGCTCATCAGGGTCCCCACCACACCGCCTTGCAGTTTGTCTTGCTGTTTGGCGTTACGGGCGATGATATAGACAATTTCGTCCCCATCGATCACCCGACCTGTATGGTCGACCATCATCACGCGGTCGCCGTCACCGTCATAGGCAATGCCCAGGTTAGCGTTGTTTTCCACTACGGTTTTTTGCAGCAATTCTGTGTGAGTGGCACCACAGTGATCGTTAATATTCAGACCGTTGGGCTGAATGCCAATGGCAATCACCTCAGCCCCCAGTTCACGAAACACGCTAGGTGCTATGTGGTAGGTTGCACCATGAGCACAATCAATCACAATTTTTAAGCCACTCAGATTCAAATGATTCGGTAAATGGCTTTTACAGAACTCAATATAACGACCGGCGGCGTCATCAATACGCTGGGCTTTGCCCAAACGTTCGGACGGTTCACAGATCATCGGCTGCTCCATCGCCTCTTCAATGGCCAGCTCGACGTCATCCGGCAATTTGGTTCCGTCAGCAGAGAAAAACTTGATGCCGTTGTCGTAATAAGGGTTGTGAGAGGCGCTGATGACAATGCCAGCCTCAGCGCGGAAAGTTCGGGTCAGATAAGACACCGCTGGTGTGGGCATAGGCCCCAATAAACGCACATCAACACCGGCCGCAACCAAGCCCGCTTCCAATGCAGTTTCCAACAAATAACCTGAAATACGGGTATCTTTGCCAATCAGCACTTTGCGGGTGCCACGTTGAGACAAGACACGGCCGGCGGCCCAACCCAGCTTCATTGCAAATTCCGGAGTAATGGGAAATTCACCAACCTTGCCCCGTACCCCATCAGTTCCAAAATACTTCCTAGCCATGCTCTACTCCAAATAAGGTGGCTTGTGCAACCGCCACCGCTTGCACTGTTTCTTTGACATCATGCACCCGGATAATCCGGGCACCTTGCATAACGGCTATTGTGGCACAGGCCAAACTGCCTGCCAAACGCTGCTCAACAGGCAGCTCTAACAACTGCCCAACCATGGATTTGCGCGACATGCCTGCCAGCACCGGGTAATTTAACTGCACCAGAGCTGACAGCCCGCTTAACAGCTGGTAGTTATGGGACAGGGACTTGCCAAAGCCAAAACCCGGATCGAGTACGATTTGCTCTCGCGCTATTCCCGCCTGGATACAGATGTCGGCACGCTGCTGTAAAAACTGACATACCTCCTGAACCACATTCTGGTAAACAGGAGCCTGTTGCATTGTTCTGGGCTGGCCTTGCATATGCATGAGGCATACCGGCACCCGCAGTTCTGCAGCCAGCGCCACTGCGCCTTCATCCTGTAGCGCTTTGATATCATTCAGTATGTCTGCGCCAGCAGCCACAGCCTCACGCATCACGATCGTCTTACAGCTGTCAATCGAAATGACAGGATCTAACTCTTTACGCAGCAATTCGATGACCGGCAGCACCCGGTCCAGCTCCTGCTGCACCGATACTTCATTCGCCCCGGGGCGGGTAGATTCACCGCCAATGTCAAGGATCGCAGCACCGGCCTTTAACATGCTCTCCGCCTGCATCAGCGCAGCATCATGGCCGATAAAACGGCCCCCATCAGAAAACGAATCCGGTGTGATATTCAGAATGCCCATGACTTTGGGCTTGGACAGGTCTAATTGCCGCTGACGTGGTAACTGCAACAACATAAAAAAACTCCGTAAAACACAAACCCCGGTCAAGCCGGGGTTTGGTTACTCAATCAACTTATTACAAAGTGTTGTCAGTTGAAGGTTCTGTTGCCCCTGAGACCGTTTCTTTGGTTTCAGGTTCATCATTCTTCGGACCTTTATTTTGATCTTTCGGTTCCCAGTTCTCGGGTTCACGTACCGGACGACGTGCCATCAAATCGTCAATTTGTTTGGCATCAATGGTCTCATAAGCCATCAGGCAATCTTTCATCGCATGAAGAATATCCATGTTCTCTTCAATCAGCTGCTTAGCCCGTGCATAGTTGCGGTCGATAAAGTCACGAATTTCTTCGTCAATCACTTTAATCGTCTCTTCCGACATATGGCGGTTTTTACTGACAGAGCGCCCTAAAAACACTTCGCCTTCTTCTTCAGCGTACAGCAGGGGCCCAAGCTTGTCCGAGAAGCCCCATTGCGTCACCATCTTACGGGCTAAGTCGGTCGCACGTTCAATATCGTTTGATGCACCGGTCGTGATGGCTTCAGGGCCATAAATGACTTCTTCCGCAATACGGCCACCAAACAGCGAACTGATCATGCTTTCCAGGAATCGCTTGGAATGGCTGACCCGGTCGCGCTCAGGCAGGTACATAGTGACACCCAAAGCACGGCCTCTGGGGATAATACTGACTTTGTAAACAGGATCATGCTCGGGTACCAGACGACCGACAATAGCATGTCCAGCTTCGTGATAAGCAGTCATTTCCTTTTCTTTTTCCGTCATCACCATAGAACGACGTTCAGTACCCATCAGAATTTTGTCTTTGGCTTTTTCAAATTCATCCATCGACACCACCCGGCGGTTTGAGCGCGCAGCAAACAGCGCCGCTTCATTGACCAGGTTGGCTAAGTCTGCACCAGAAAAACCTGGTGTACCACGGGCAATCAATGAGGCGTCCACCCCATCTGCCAATGGCACTTTACGCATATGTACTTTCAAAATTTGTTCACGGCCACGTACATCAGGTAAACCAACCACCACCTGACGATCAAAGCGGCCAGGCCGTAATAAGGCCGGGTCCAACACGTCAGGTCTGTTGGTGGCGGCAATCACGATGATGCCTTCGTTGCCGTCGAAACCGTCCATCTCTACCAGCATCTGGTTCAGTGTCTGCTCACGCTCATCATGACCGCCACCTAAACCGGCGCCACGCTGACGGCCTACCGCATCAATTTCATCGATAAAGATGATGCAAGGCGCCGCCTTTTTGGCTTGCTCGAACATATCGCGGACACGGCTGGCACCTACACCGACAAACATTTCAACAAAGTCAGAACCCGATATAGTGAAAAACGGCACCTTGGCTTCACCCGCTATGGCTTTAGCCAGCAAGGTTTTACCTGTACCAGGCGGGCCGACCATCAGCACGCCTTTTGGGATACGTCCACCTAATTTCTGGAAGCGAGAAGGATCTTTTAAATAATCCACCAGCTCAGTCACTTCTTCTTTGGCTTCGTCACAACCGGCCACATCCGCAAAAGTAGTTTTGATCTGATCTTCACCCATAAGACGGGCACGGCTCTTACCAAAAGACATGGCACCTTTGCCGCCTCCCCCTTGCATCTGGCGCATAAAGAAAATCCAGACACCAATCAGCAGCAACATAGGGAACCAGGAGATAAAGATCTGCCCCAGCACGCTGGGTTGCTCCGGTGCAGTGCCGGTAAAGGTGATGTCATTTTTGTACATGTCATCCACCAGTTTCGGGTCATACCCCATAGGGATCACAGTTTCAAACCGGTCGCCTGAGCGTTTGACCCCAGTGATCAGGCCACCCTGCTCTTTCACTTCGCGGATCTGCCCCTGATTTGCTTCTTTCAGGAATTGGGTATAACTGATTTGCCGCTCGGATTTGTCCGCCGGTCCAAAACTGTTAAAGACCGACATCAACACCACGGCAATCACTAACCAGACGATCAGATTTTTAGCCATATCACTCAAGGTAGGAACCTCTTAGTTACCAAAACAAATAATTAGGATTCGATCAAACTGGCGCTACTTTACTAAACTTTAAAGCCAGTCGCCACGATATATGTCTCGCTGGAGCGGGAGCGGGACGAATCCGGCTTACGAATTCGTACTGCAGAAAATACATCCCGTACCTGTTTGACATAGTCATCGAAGCCTTCGCCGTGAAAGACTTTCACCACAAAAGCACCATTTTTTTTCAACACTTTATGACACATATCCAGCGCCAGCTCTATCAGATACATGCTGCGGGACTGGTCCACTGTCGCATTACCGCTCATATTCGGTGCCATATCAGACAACACCACATCAACGTTACGACCGCCGATGCGTTCCAACAATGCATTGAGCACCGCATCTTCGCGGAAATCACCTTGCAAAAAGGCCACGCCGGCCAAAGGGTCCATCGGCAAAATATCACAAGCCACCACACAACCTGTTGGACCCACCAAACGAGCCGCAAGTTCAGACCAGCTACCCGGCGCAGACCCTAAATCCACTACCGTCATCCCAGTTTTGATCAGTTTGTCTTTGTCCTGAATTTCGTCGAGCTTAAAGGAAGCTCTGGAACGCAAACCCAGTTTTTGTGCTTTCTGCACAAAAGGATCACTGACATGCTCCTGAATCCAGCGTGACGAGCTGGCGGAGCGTTTTTTCTTAGTCATCTCTGTACTCTTAAATAGTCTTCCACCGAAGATGGCGGTACAATACGCTATTTTCAAGCTTTCCCAACTGGAAAACCCGATTTATGAACTTAAGCAATAAACAAAAACAATTCCTCAAAGCCAAGGCGCATGAGCTGAAACCAGTGGTTTTGCTTGGCGGCAATGGTCTGACTGAAGGCGTCATGGCTGAGGTGGATTTGGCGTTGAACCATCATGAACTGATCAAAGTTAAAGTGCCCAGCATCGACCGCGAAGAAAAAATCGCCATTATGGATGCCATAGTGCGCGAGTCCAAAGCACAAAAAGTGCAGGTGATTGGCCATATTCTGGTGCTGTTCCGCCCTTCCGACGACAAAAAAATCCAGTTACCCCGCGGTTAAAGCCGGATAAACCCCGCCTGGATCAAAGACTGGCGGGCGTCTTGTTCATCCGACGCCAGATGACGGGTCAGATCCAATGGTTTGTCTGTATCTGTGGCTTTCAGATACTGCCAGGTCAGAATTGGATCGGCCGGTAACAGTATTTCCACATGCTTGAGATTATTCGCCAGGGCCCAGACGGAGTTGTCCTGCAGCAGTGCAAAAGACTGAGCCGGACTGGGTTGCCACAGGCTCATATCCAGCACCACGGCCCAAGGTTCATGCAACACAGGCTGCACCGTCTCTCTGAACGCTCTGATGTATTCTTCAGTCTGCAGCACTGTCGAGACCCCTATGGCTTTTACCCAGAGTACCCGCTGTTCCAACTTCAACTGATAGGCTTTGTGTGGCACCAGGATATCCCCTACTTCACGACGTGGCTTAAACTCAGAATGCACCCCGTACAACGAGCTGAAAAAAATGGCGGCTAATGCCGCCATTTATTCAGAACCATGTTTAGAGGTACTGCACTTCGGCGATTTCGAATTCGACCTCACCGGCTGGCGTTTTGACCCTGACCACATCGTCCTGCTCTTTGCCTATCAGGCCCCGGGCTATAGGTGAATTGACAGAAATCAGGTTGTTTTTGATGTCTGCTTCATCATCACCCACAATGCGGTAAGTCACTTCTTCTTCAGTATCCAGATTCAGAATAGTCACAGTGGAGCCAAAAATCACTTTGCCGTTATTTGGCATCTTGGTGACATCAATAATCTGCGCATTCGACAGTTTGGCTTCAATATCCTGAATACGGCCTTCAATAAAGCCTTGCTGTTCACGGGCGGCGTGATACTCAGCGTTTTCTTTTAAATCGCCGTGTTCACGTGCTTCCGCAATAGCTTCAATCACTGCCGGACGCTTAACTGTTTTCAGTTCCTGCAATTCATCACGCAGTTGTTGTGCGCCCTGAACTGTCATTGGGATCTGATTCATCCTTTTACTCTCTTATGTAATTCCTGCACTGATGCAACCCGGGCAAAAGCACTGGCGGCTGTTGACTGACAGGTTGCAAAAGCAGCATTCAGGGTTGTGGTGTAATTCGCTTTGTGTTGCAGCGCGCCACGACGTAATACTTTGGAATCTTCAATCGCCTGACGACCTTCAGTGGTGTTGACGATATAGCTGTATTCGCCGTTTTTAATGCGGTCCAGAATATGCGGACGGCCTTCAAAGACTTTGCTGACTTCACGGCAAGCAATACCTGCAGTTTGCAATGCTTTGGCAGTACCCCCGGTTGCATCCAGTTCAAAGCCTTTTTCCAGCATCAGACGCGCTAACTCTACGACGCGCACTTTATCGCTATCACGCACCGAAAGTAAAGCCCGGCCACCGGACGGAATCATCACACCAGCGCCTAACTGCGCCTTGGCAAAGGCTTCAGCGAAATCATCCCCCACGCCCATCACTTCCCCTGTTGAACGCATTTCAGGGCCAAGGATAGGGTCAACACCTGGGAACTTGTTAAAGGGGATCACCACTTCTTTCACTGAGAAATACGGTGGGATAATCTCTTCAGTCACACCCTGTTGTTTCAGACTCATACCGGCCATACAACGGGCCCCAACTTTGGCTACAGGCAAGCCAATGGCTTTGGACACAAATGGCACAGTACGGGCGGCACGTGGGTTTACTTCAATCAGATAGACTTCCCCGTCTTTCACGGCAAACTGGGTATTCATCAGCCCGACGACGCCCAGTTCCAGTGCCAGTTTCCGTACCTGGTCGCGCATCAGGTCCTGAATGTCTTTACCCAGGCTGTGTGGCGGCAGCGTACAGGCAGAGTCCCCTGAGTGCACACCCGCTTGTTCGATATGTTCCATAATGCCGCCGATCACCACGTCGGTGCCGTCGCAGATCGCATCGATATCCACTTCAATGGCGTCATCCAGGAAACGATCCAGCAACACTGGCGAGTCGTTAGACACAGACACAGCTTCCGTCATATAACGGCGCAGGTCGGTGTCGTCGTAAACAATTTCCATGGCACGGCCACCCAGCACATAAGACGGGCGCACTACCATAGGATACCCAATAGCAGGGGCCTTGCTCAGAGCTTCTTCCAGGCTGGTCACAGTGGCGTTTTTCGGCTGCTTTAAACCCAATCGTTCAACAGCTTGCTGGAAGCGCTCGCGGTCTTCTGCTCGGTCGATGGCATCCGGTGAAGTACCAATGATTGGCACTCCGTTGGCTTCCAGCGCACGGGCCAGTTTCAATGGCGTCTGCCCACCGTACTGCACGATCACGCCTTTTGGCTGTTCTTTTTTCACGATTTCCAGCACGTCTTCCAGCGTAATTGGCTCAAAGTACAGACGGTCTGAAGTGTCATAGTCGGTCGACACAGTCTCTGGGTTACAGTTGACCATAATGGTCTCATACCCATCTTCACGCAGTGCCAGCGCCGCATGCACACAGCAATAGTCGAATTCAATGCCTTGACCGATACGGTTCGGGCCACCACCGATGATCATGATTTTGTCACGGTTGCTTGGCGCCGCTTCACATTCTTCATCGTAAGTGGAATACATATAAGCTGTGTTGGAGGCAAATTCTGCCGCACAGGTATCGACACGTTTGTACACCGGGTGCAGATTAAAGCTGTGGCGTTTTTTGCGTACTTCAGTTTCGGCCACACCTAAGATGTCTGCGATGCGTTTATCAGCAAAACCTTTGCGTTTTAAGGTACGCAGACGCTGTTCATCCAGACCGGCAAAACCATGGGCGGCTACGGCCGTTTCTTCTTTCAGTAAATCTTCAATCTGCACCAGGAACCAAGGATCAATTTTGGTCAGGTTAAAAATCTCGTCCATGCTCATGCCCAGACGGAAGGCATCGGCAATGTACCAGATCCGGTGAGAGCCTGGCTCACGCAGTTCGCGGATAATTTTTTCACGGGCTTCCGGTGCATGGATGTCGATGACCGGATCCAAACCACAAACCCCGATTTCCAGACCACGCAGGGCTTTTTGCAGCGATTCCTGCTGATTACGGCCAATCGCCATCACTTCACCGACCGATTTCATCTGAGTGGTCAGACGGTCATTGGCACCGGCAAATTTTTCGAAGTTAAAACGTGGCACTTTGGTGACCACATAGTCAATGCTTGGCTCGAAAGACGCCGGGGTTTTACCACCGGTAATGTCATTGGCCAGCTCGTCCAGCGTGTAACCAACAGCCAGTTTGGCGGCCACTTTGGCAATAGGGAAACCTGTGGCTTTGGACGCCAGTGCAGAGGAGCGCGATACCCGCGGGTTCATCTCGATGATCACCATACGGCCATCAACCGGGTTGATACCAAACTGCACGTTGGAGCCACCGGTTTCCACACCAATTTCACGCAGTACCGCCAAAGAGGCGTTACGCATGATTTGGTATTCTTTATCCGTTAAAGTCTGAGCCGGCGCTACTGTGATGGAGTCACCTGTGTGCACGCCCATAGGGTCGAAGTTTTCAATGGAGCAGACAATGATGCAGTTGTCGTTTTTATCACGCACCACTTCCATCTCGTACTCTTTCCAGCCGATCAGCGATTCGTCAATCAGCAACTCTTTGGTTGGTGATAAATCCAGACCGCGGGTACAGATTTCTTCAAACTCTTCACGGTTATACGCAATACCACCGCCTGACCCCCCCATAGTGAAGGACGGACGGATAATGCAAGGGAAACCGATTTTTTCCAGCACTTCGAAAGCTTCTTCCATCGAATGCGCCAAACCTGCACGTGGACAGGCCAGGCCAATGGAGCGCATCGCTTTATCAAAACGGCTGCGGTCTTCGGCTTTATCGATGGCATCGGCCGTTGCACCAATCATTTCTACATTGTATTTAGCCAGCACACCGTGTCGTTCTAAATCCAGCGCACAGTTCAGTGCGGTCTGACCACCCATGGTCGGCAAAACCGCACATGGACGTTCCTTTTCAATAATTTTTTCCACCACTTGCCAGTGAATCGGCTCGATGTAAGTGGCATCGGCCATTTCAGGGTCCGTCATAATGGTGGCCGGATTGGAATTCACCAGGATCACCCGGTAGCCTTCTTCTTTTAAGGCTTTACAGGCCTGAGCGCCTGAATAGTCAAATTCACAGGCCTGACCGATCACGATAGGACCGGCACCGAGGATCAGAATACTTTTAAGGTCAGTACGTTTTGGCATAACTCTTCCTGCTCTCGCTAATCAAGCCTGACGCTGTTGCATCAATTCGATAAAGTGGTCAAACAATTCACTGGCTTCATGAGGGCCAGGGCTGGCTTCAGGGTGGCCCTGGAAGCTAAAAGCCGGTTTGTCTGTACGGTGAATGCCCTGCAAGGTGCCGTCGAACAGCGATTTGTGAGTGGCACGTAAATTGGCTGGCAACGTGGCTTCGTCCACCGCAAAACCATGGTTTTGTGCAGTGATCAGTACACGTTTTGTATCCAGGTTTTGCACCGGGTGATTACCACCGTGGTGGCCCACCACCATCTTGACGGTTTTGGCCCCACTGGCCAGTGCCAGTAACTGGTGGCCTAAACAGATACCAAAGACCGGAATGTCAGTCGTCAGGAAAGTTTCAATGGCGTTGATGGCATAATCACAGGGGGCCGGATCGCCAGGACCGTTCGATAAGAAGATACCGTCTGGGTTCATCGCCAGTACCTGCTCAGCCGGTGTCTGAGCCGGCACCACAGTTAAACGACAGCCTCTGTCGACCAACATACGCAGAATATTGCGTTTCACACCAAAATCATAAGCTACGACATGAAACTGCTTGTTTTCTGGAGTGACAAACCCCTGACCTAACTGCCAGCTGCCTTCGGTCCACTGATAAGGCTCACGAACCGTGACTTCTTTGGCCAGATCCATGCCTGACAGGCCAGGAAAACTACGTGCCAGCTCAAGTGCTTTACTTTCGTCTAAATGATCACCGGCCATCAGGCAGCCGTTTTGTGCACCTTTTTCACGCAGAATACGGGTCAGCTTACGGGTGTCGATGTCGGCAATGCCAAGAATGTTACGGGATTGGAGGTACTGACTAAGGGAAGTTTGATTACGGAAATTGCTGGCTAACAAAGGAAGGTCACGAATAATCAGGCCTTTGGCCCACACTTTACCGGATTCTTCATCTTCCTCATTGGTGCCGGTATTTCCGATATGAGGATAGGTCAGAGTGACCATTTGTTCAGCGTATGAGGGATCAGTCAATATTTCCTGATACCCGGTCATTGAGGTATTAAACACCACCTCTCCGACAGAAACACCTTCAGCGCCAATGGCTGTACCGCGAAACACGGTGCCGTCTTCCAGTACGAGCAGGGCGGACTTAGTCAAGATAACCTCCAAACAGCAAAAAACGGGGGAAAAACAATCAGTTCACCACCCGTTTTGACCCAGAATTTTTGAACCCAGATTTGCCTAGGCAAACCTGATTATTCTAGGTGATTTGCGCTATTTGGTCTAACTATTTTTTGATTATTTATAAAAATGGCTGGTTTGATGCATTTTTATAACATAGTCTTCAAAAATCTATGCTAAGTCGGCCAATCCCAGCACTTGCTGCATAGAATAAAGTCCTGGCTGCTTATTTTGCAACCAGAGCGCTGCGCGCCAGGCTCCTTGCGCAAAGGTAGTACGACTGGAAGCTTTATGGGTAATTTCCAGACGCTCGCCAAGGTCAGCAAAGAGTGCCGTGTGATCCCCAATGATGTCGCCGCCCCGCACAGTCGCAAATCCAATGGTCTTCTGATCACGTTCGCCCGTGATACCTTCCCGGCCATAGACGGCCAGGTCCGCCAGATTGCGCCCAAGGGTTTTGGCAATCTGATGACCTATGGCCATTGCAGTGCCTGACGGTGCATCCTTTTTAAATCTGTGGTGTGCTTCGATAATTTCAATGTCAGCGCTATTGCCCATCACTTTGGCGGCCGTTTGCACCAAATGCAGCAGCAAATTCACACCAACACTCATATTAGGGGCCCAGACGATGGGTATGAGCTTGGCCGCCGCCTGCACCTGAGCATACTGAGCATCGGTCAGGCCTGTGACACCAATGACCATGGCTTTTTTCGCCTGCACCGCCAGTTCCAGATGCTGCAGCATGGCGTCCGGCATCGTAAAGTCGATCCAGATATCCGCCTGTTGTATCACCGTCAGCGTGGTTTGTTGTAGTAATACAGCGGTTTTACCACAACCGGCCAGATCTCCGGCATCCAGCCCCGCCAGCTCAGAGCCTAGGCGAACAGTCGCTGCGGCAAATGGCAAGTCCTGCTCTTTGGCCACAGTTACCAGGGCACGCCCCATCCGGCCATTGGCGCCCAAAATACCTACGCTGCTCATCGTTACCTCAACAGAAGACAAAATCGGCCGCTATTTAACGGCAGTCTGGATGGATAAGCAATAAAAACCTCAGACTGCTGCACGGAATATAGCTTCCGAAGCTGCGTAGTCAATTTGGCCATGCTCACCCAGCTGTTGCATCCCAGCGGCCCTGACTTTGGCGGCCAGTTCCGCAGCTGCACTGGCCGGTAAGCCATAATCCGTTAAACGGGTGGGCACGCCCATCCGTTCGAAAAAAGCACGGGTATGTGCAATGGCGTCATCCATCAGCCGCTCCGGGTCGTTATGGCTTAGCCCCCAGACATTTTGAGCGTACTGCAGCAACTTGTCTTTTTTGACGCTGCGTTGATGCTGCAGCAACGCAGGCAACACAACCGCCAGCGTCTGCGCATGGTCCAGGCCATAAAGCGCCGTGATTTGATGGCCTAAAGCGTGCGTTGCCCAGTCCTGCGGTACGCCAACACCAATCAGCCCGTTTAACGCCATAGTCGCAGACCACATCAGGTTTGCCCGCACATCGTAGTTCTCTGGTTGTGCCAGCGCTTTTGGGCCTACATCAATCAGGATCTTTAGCAAGGACTCTGCAAACGCATCCTGCACAGCGGCATTCACAGGGTACGTCATGTACTGCTCCATCACATGCACAAAGGCATCCACCGCACCGTTGGCAATTTGTTTGGGCGGCAGGCTATAAGTGACAGTCGGGTCCAATACGGCAAACTGAGGAAAAACGGCCGGATGGGAAAAGGACAACTTCTCTTGTGTCGCCTTTTTGGTGATGACCGCATGAGGGTTACTTTCTGATCCTGTGGCCGGTAAAGTTAACACACAGCCTAAAGGTAAGGCCTGCCGCACCCGTACTTTGTTTTGCAAAATGGCCCAACCATCCTGCTCCAACAAGGCTGCGGCTGCTATGTACTTGCTGCCGTCCACTACAGAGCCCCCACCCACTGCCAGAATAAAATCGAGTTTCTCCTTTTTGACCAGCTCTACAGCTTTGCTCAGAGTCTCATAACTTGGGTTGGGTTCAATGCCTGAAAACTCTACCACCTGATGCTGCTTCAGCGCCTCAGTCACCTGCTGATATACGCCATTCCTGTGGATAGAACCACCGCCATAGGTCAGTAACACCCGGGCATCCGCAGGCACCAATTGGCTCAGCTGTGACAGCTGGCCCGCTCCAAAAACAATACGTGTTGGGTTCTGATAGGAGAAATTCTGCATAAGGTTTGACTCTTCTGATAGTAATCTTTCAGATATGCGCCTGACCCTGCCAAAGTTCAAGGGAGTTCGTCGCAGAGTAGGCAGCCGGACAAAAAGCAGATAGGCTGTTTTTTCATCAGCCTGACGGCAGAAACAGGTTCTAACTCAGGCCATTTTCTTATTTGACAGGACTTCTGGACGTCTATATATTCCGCCAGATTTTAAATACCTCACCCATTTAAAGAGGATCACGAATGACTCATTCGGAAAAGCAGCAGGCACGTTTATCCTTAGTGCCTATGCTGCTGTTTGTCGCACTATTTCTCGGCACCGGGCTCTACCTGCAATCTCAAGGGGTGGATTATGCCTTTTACCAGTTGCCCGGCCCAGTTGCTATCATTCCGGCTTTAGTGCTGGCTATCTGGTTGTTTAAAGCGCCCTTGCATCAGGCGATTGACGTTGCGGTCCGGGGGGCTGGCAACAGCAATATCATCACCATGTGTTTTATCTACTTGCTGGCTGGTGCCTTTGCATCAGTGGCTCAGGCCAGTGGAGGTGTCGATGCCGTGGTTAATGCTGGCCTGTCCCTGGTTCCGGCGCAATTTTTATTACCCGGTTTGTTCGTGATTTCAGCCTTAGTGGCGACGGCAATGGGCACTTCGATGGGCACCATAGGTGCCTTAGCCCCCATCGCCGTTGGTCTGGCACAACAGGCAGGATTGGAACCGGCTTTGGTGGCAGGTGTGCTGCTCAGCGGCGCTATTTTTGGCGACAACCTGTCGATCATCTCAGACACCACCATCGCATCGACCCGCACTCAGGGTGCACAGATGAAAGATAAATTCCGCGAAAACCTGAAAATTGCCTTGCCCGCCGCGCTGCTGACCTTACTGCTCTTTGTGCTGCTCGGTCACAGCGAAAGCCAGGTGACGGTCAAGGAATTCAACTGGACCGGTGTTTTGCCTTATGCCGCCATTTTGGTGTTGGCCGTCGCCGGTCTGAATGTGTTTGCCGTGCTGCTGCTGGGCATTGTATTGGCAGCGGTGCAAGGTGCCGTTTTTGCTGATTACCCGCTGGCAGAGCTGGGCAAAGATATTTACAAAGGCTTTGGCTCGATGCAGGAAATTTTCCTGTTGTCGATGCTGGTGGGTGCTTTGGGTGAATTTATAAAGCAGCAAGGCGGTCTGGACTATCTATCACACCATATCAGTGCTTATGCTGAGAAACTACGGTTGGCGGGCAACAAAGCACAGCAATTGGCCATTGCGCTGCTGGTGTTTGTCAGCAACCTTTGTATCGCCAACAACACTGTGGCCATTGTGGTTGCAGGTGACGTTAGCAAGCAGATTGCGACAGAGCACCAGATCAGCGCCAAACGCAGTGCCAGCCTGCTGGATGTGTTTGCCTGTATTGCACAGGGCCTGGTGCCTTACGGTGCTCAGGCGCTGCTGCTCGGCGCCAGCTTTGGTTTATCGCCTTGGGATGTGGTGACCCAAAGTTATTACTGCCTGTTATTGGCGCTGTTTGCAGTACTGCGCATTGCCTTTGAGAGAACCAAATAAGCACTCTTGAATAAACAAGCCCGCATGCAGCGGGCTTGTTTATTGTTTTGCTGGATGTATTCACCCAGAAGCGAGCTTAGCCTTTACTGCAGGAAGGTTGAGCCCCCCGGCTAAGACGCTGCTGATAATAGCCCTCAGCAACCATCATATGGGCATTCAGCGCTTTAATGCGATTTTCTGGCACCGGGTGACTGGACAAAAACTGAGGTGTGCCACCACTGCCCTTCGCCGCCATATTTTGCCACAGCTTCACGGACTGGGCTGGTTCGAAGCCTGCTTTGGCCATCAAATCCAGACCAATAATATCGGCCTCACTTTCATGAGTCCGGCTAAAAGGCAAAGCCACACCAATCTGTGCCCCAACGCCAAAAGCCGTCATCAGTTGCTGCTGGTATTGAGTACCAGTTGCAGCCAGAGCACCATCCGCCACTGTTAATGCAGTTTGAATAAACTGGTCGCTCGACAAACGTTCATTGCTGTGCCCTGCTATCACGTGCGCTATCTCATGCCCCATCACTGCCGCCAGCTGATGTTGGTTTTCAGCCACCAGTAACAGCCCTGTATAAACCCCTATTTTGCCGCCGGGCAAGGCGAAGGCATTGACCTGATCATCGTCAAACACCACGACTTCCCAAGGCGTTTGTTGCCATTTGGCATCCGTCTGTTTGATCAGCGAATTCGCCACACATTGGACGTACTGGTTAATTTTTTTGTTGCTGCTGACAGGCATGTCCTTTTTCATGCCTTCGAAGGTCTGAGAACCCATAGCACTGAGTTTGGACTCATCAAACAACATCAATTGCCGCCGGCCTGTCGGCGACTGGGCACAACTGGCCAGCACCATAGAAACCGCCAATAAGGCATAAGTAAAACGACGCATATCTCCCTCCTGCATCTGTTGGCACGCCGCCATCTGAACTTTGGTGTGGGTTAAAAACAGCAAACCACCTTAAGGTGGTTTGCTGAATTGACACTTAACCTGTTAAATCATCAAAGAACTTTTTCACCCCATCAAAAAATCCCTTGGATTTTGGCCTGTGTTTGCCTTCGCTGTCACCTATCCAGCTTTCGTCCAACTGACGCAGCAATTCCTTCTGACGTTCGCTGAGGTTGACCGGCGTTTCAACCACCACCTTGCACACCAGATCGCCGACGCCACCACCCCGCACCGACTGCACACCTTTGCCACGCAAACGGAACATCTTGTCGGTTTGGGTTTCTGCAGGGATCTTCAGCTTGACACGGCCATCCAGCGTTGGCACGTCGATGTCGCCCCCCAAAGCCGCAGTGCTGAAGCTGATCGGCACATCGCAGTACAGGTTATTACCATCCCGGACAAAAATCGGATGGTCTTTCACATGCACCTGCACATACAGGTCACCTGCCTGAGCACCAAACATACCGGCTTCACCTTCACCGGCCAAACGAATACGATCGCCTGTGTCCACACCGGCAGGAATTTTGACCGACAGAGTTTTGGTCTTTTCAACCCGGCCATCGCCATGGCACTTAGTGCATGGATCCGGAATGATTTTGCCGCGGCCATTACAGGTCGGACAGGTTTGTTGCACCGCAAAAAAGCCCTGACGCATAGTGACCTGACCAGCACCGTGGCAGGTCGGACATGACTTGGCCTGGGTGCCTTTTTTCGCACCTGTACCATCACAGCTATCGCAGCTGACCCAGGTAGGCACTTTGATTTCAACCGACTTGCCTTTTACCGCTTCTTCGAGGCTCAGCTCCAGATTGTAGCGCAAGTCTGATCCGCGTTGGGCACGTGACTGGCCACGACGGCCGCCACCAAAGATATCGCCGAATACGTCGCCGAAAATATCATTAAAGTCAGCCCCTCCGCCGCCACCGCCCCTATTAGGGTCCACACCGGCATGACCGTATTTATCATAGGCAGCACGTTTCTGATCATCCGACAGAATTTCGTAGGCTTCCTGCACTTCCTTAAACTTTTCTTCCATGGCTTTATCCCCCTGAGTCCGATCAGGGTGATACTTCATCGCCAGCCGCTTATAGGCCTTTTTGATTTCTTTGTCATCGGCGCCTTTGGCAACACCAAGGACTTCGTAATAATCACGTTTCGACATAACAGCTCATCTTATAAAGGAGCGACCGCACAAAGGCGGCCGCTTGGATTGACTCTGAGTGTCAGCGCATCTTAAAGAGCCGCTGACGACGACACAATGATTACTTGTTGTCTTTCACTTCTTCGAACTCAGCATCGACCACGTCATCGCCGCCGGCGTTTTTCGCCTGAGGCTCTGCACCACCGCCTTGCTGCTCTTTACGCTGAACCACTTCGGCCAGTTTCTGAGCCGCTTGCAGTAACGCCTGCGTCTTGGCTTCAATCTCGGCTTTGTCGCTGCCTTTGATCACTGCTTCCAAAGCACTGATAGCCGCTTCGATCTCTTGTTTGTCGTTGCTTGCCAGCTCTGCACCAACTTCTTCAATTTGCTTGCGGGTACCGTGGATCAAGGCATCAGCCTGATTACGGGTTTGCACCAGTTCTTCGAACTTCTTGTCTTCTTCGGCATTCAACTCGGCGTCACGCACCATACGCTGAATTTCATCATCAGTCAGACCAGAAGAGGCCTTGATGGTGATCTTCTGCTCTTTGCCCGTGTCTTTGTCTTTAGCAGACACATGCAGAATACCATCGGCGTCCAGGTCGAAGGTCACTTCGATTTGAGGCTCACCACGGCGCGCAGGACGAATACCTTCCAGGTTAAACTGCCCCAGGGATTTGTTCGCAGACGCCTGCTTACGCTCACCTTGCAGCACATGGATGGTCACTGCCGACTGGTTGTCGTCCGCTGTTGAGAACACTTGCGACTTTTTAGTCGGGATCGTGGTGTTTTTCTCAATCAGTGCCGTCATCACGCTGCCCATGGTCTCAATCCCCAGAGACAAAGGCGTGACGTCCAGCAGCAATACGTCTTTGACGTCACCTGACAACACAGCGCCCTGAATGGCCGCACCTACGGCTACAGCTTCGTCCGGGTTCACGTCTTTACGGGCTTCTTTACCGAAAAACGCAGCCACAGCTTCCTGAACTTTTGGCATCCGGGTCTGACCGCCCACCAGAATAATGTCGTCAATATCGCTGACCGACAGGTCGGCATCTTTCAGCGCCTGCTTTAATGGCTCGATAGTACGGGCCACTAAATCATCCACCAGAGATTCCAGCTTGGCGCGGGTCACTTTGATATTTAAGTGCTTCGGACCTGTCGCATCGGCTGTGATGTACGGCAGGTTCACTTCGGTCTGAGAGGCTGACGACAGCTCAATTTTGGCTTTTTCAGCGGCTTCTTTCAGACGTTGCATCGCCAGCGGGTCGTTACGCAGGTCAATGCCTTGTTCTTTTTTGAACTCATCCACCAGATAGTTGATCAGACGTGAGTCAAAGTCTTCACCACCTAAGTGAGTGTCACCATTGGTTGATAATACTTCGAAGGTTTGTTCACCATCGACATCATCAATTTCAATGATAGAGATATCGAAAGTACCACCACCCAAGTCATACACCGCAATTTTGGTGTCGCCTTTTTTCTTGTCCATACCGTAAGCCAAAGCGGCTGCGGTTGGTTCGTTGATGATACGTTTCACTTCCAGACCCGCGATGCGGCCTGCATCTTTCGTCGCCTGACGCTGCGCGTCGTTGAAGTAGGCAGGTACTGTGATGACCGCTTCAGTCACTGGTTCACCCAGGTAGTCTTCAGCCGTCTTCTTCATCTTTTTCAGCACTTCAGCTGAAATCTGCGGCGCAGCCAGCTTTTTGCCTTTAACTTCTACCCAGGCATCCCCATTGTCCGCTTTCACGATCTGGAATGGCATAATTTTGATATCGCGTTGTACTTCAGCGTCTTCAAAACGACGGCCAATCAGACGTTTGATCGCAAACAGGGTGTTTTTCGGGTTGGTCACCGCCTGGCGTTTTGCCGGCTGGCCCACTAATACTTCGCCATCATCAGCATAAGCAATGATAGAAGGCGTAGTACGAGTACCTTCTGCGTTTTCAATAACCCGAGGCTTGTCACCATCTAAAATGGCTACACAGCTGTTTGTTGTACCTAAGTCAATACCGATAATTCTACCCATAACTGCTCTCCGCTACTTAATCTGAACAATTAATATTGTGTTGAACCGTTAATGGGGTTTATCCCTAGTTGATTCAAGGTTATTTTCTGAAAAATTTTTCTATTTGCGCGATAAAGCAGCAATTGTCAAAGATAAAGCGCGATTTGGCGGCATAGCTTATGCAATTACCAGAGCGGTTCGGGCTGAATTTTCTGCCCCCATTCGTCGACCAAAAGCGTATAATCCGAATCATCTGCATCGGAATTAAAGAGACTGATTATGCCATTATTAGACAGCTTCACCGTTGACCACACCATTATGAAAGCCCCAGCGGTACGGGTAGCCAAAAAAATGAATACGCCAAAAGGCGATGCCATCACTGTGTTTGATTTGCGTTTTTGTGTCCCAAACCAGGAGATCCTGTCGGAAAAAGGTATTCATACCTTGGAGCATCTATTTGCAGGTTTTATGCGTGATCACTTAAATGGTGCTGATGTGGAGATTATTGATATCTCCCCTATGGGTTGCCGTACTGGCTTTTATATGAGCCTGATTGGCACACCGGACGAACAGCGTGTTGCTGCAGCCTGGCAGGCCGCTATGGCAGATGTACTGAAAGTACAAAATCAGTCCGAAATTCCTGAGTTGAATATTTATCAGTGCGGTACGGCCCAGATGCACTCTCTGGACGAAGCCAAACAAATAGCACAAAACATTATTGACCGCGGTGTGGGTGTGAACTTAAACGACGAGCTGAAATTGTCTGCTGAGTTTTTAAAGTAACGAAATGAAGCTGACGCCCAAAAGGCGTCAGCCTTAAACCTCAGTATTACCGGTGGATCCGGAACTGAGAAACCACAGCACTTAAAGCAGTTGCCGACTGATCCAATTGCTGAGCCTCAGAAGTCAACTCTGCGGCGTGCCCAGCTGTGGTATCCACCAATTGAGTAATACGGTGCAGATTCTGATTAATCTCTTCAGCTACAACACCTTGCTGCTGAGTGGCTACCGCAATTTGCGAGCTTTGTTGCTGTACCACCTCAATAGCTGAACCTATAGCTTCAAGAGCGCCTTGCATGGTTCTGGCCCGCTCTGAACTCAACTGGGTTTGTTCACAGCCTTGCTGCATTTTCAACTCAGCTTCTTTGGCAATACTTTGCAGTTTTTCCACCATAGCACGGATATGTCCAGTGCTTTCACTGGTGCGACCGGCCAATGAGCGAACTTCATCAGCCACCACGGCAAAACCCCGGCCTTGTTCGCCAGCACGGGCCGCTTCAATGGCCGCGTTCAGTGCCAGCAAGTTGGTTTGCTCAGCAATAGCTTTGATCACATCCACAACAGCGCCAATATTTTCAGACTCTTTCGCCAACCCAACAACCACATCCACAGCGTCTGACATGGTGTTTGCCAGTGCGGACATATCCTGCAACGCAGCCTTTGACAACACGATGCCTTCGGCCCCCCGTTGTTGGGCCGCTGTTGCGGCAGTACTGGTTGCCTGGGCATTGCGGCTTATCTCAAGTACAGTTGCCGACATTTCGGTCACAGCAGCGGATACGGCATCAATTTGTTGCTTGTTGCTCTGAATTTCCTGATCTGTCTGAGTAGCGACCATATTTAACTGACGACTGGACTGATGCACCTGAACCGACTGCTCGGATGTACTTTGCAATGAAGTGCGCAGCTTACCGAGGAAACGGTTAAAGTGGGTAGCCAGCACACCTACTTCATCGGCACTTTGCACTGATAAAGTCCGGGTTAAATCACCTTCGCCACTGGCAATATCCTGCATAGCCAACGTCAGTTGCGTCAGAGGTTTCAGGATCACCTGAGTCAGCGCCAACACTACCAGGGTAATCACTGCAAGAATAAACAAGGTGAACAGCAAGGCCCAATTGATCGCCTGCTGGATAGGCCCTTCAATCAGTTCAGCGGGGATAAGCAGACCAACCTGCCAGCTCATTTTAGGAAAATCTTGGGTGACAGGCTGAAAAGATGCGTAATAACTGTGCCCTTTAAACTGCACAGGAACAAAACCGGCGTGCTTTTGCTGAGCCGCAAGCGCGATTTGCCTGAACCCTGAACTCTCAGCTTCCTGGTCAAGTAAAGCGAAATCATCGTTCGGTTTACGCTGCGTCAGGCCAGCCTTGACCGACAGATGGACAATCTGTCCTTTGCTGTCCAGTAAAAAAGGAATGCCGGCATTTTCATACTGAATGCGCTCAATCTGCTCACCTATTTTGTTCAGATGTAAATCCAACCCTCCAACGCCAAGCAAGTTACCATCAGGCAGATAAACAGGGCCTTCCACTACTGCAGAGACAATACCTGTAGTAAAGTCTGCAGAAGGTGAACCGACAAAATACGTGTTATGTTTCAGGCTCTCGAGATACCAAGGCCTCTGAGTCGCGAAATAACCTCTATCAACTTTACCCGCATCTGGCCCCTCTTTATCTACCCCCGTCCTGGAGTTCTCACGAAAATATTCGGCAGATCGGTCCAAGGCAAAGAATGCCGATAGAATCACAGGGTCCCGTTCGCTGATCCTGATAAAAGTGTTATTAATACTGTCATAACCAGGCACAGTATTCAGCTCAGTACCTCGCCCGGGGTATTGCATGAACCATTGCTGAAACTGAGGACTGTCCAGAAAGGTCCTGGCAACTTGGGCATATTCAGCAAAAAATTTACGCACAGAACCAGCCTCAGTTTCGACCAGGCTGCTCACTTCAGCTTCCACCTGATGGCGGGTTAGCTGACTGATGTGATAAACAGTGAACCAGGACGTGGCAACCAGCAACAATGCAATAGCACCGCCGACACCAAATAAAAATTTTTGTTTAATTGATAGTTTTTGTAGTAAATCCATAAGGCCCCCAACAACTTACAGTTCCATCAGAACATAAAGTGTCAGCCCTTGCCACAGAATTTACCTAGCGTTACCTCGCTTAGATAGGGCTGAATTTTTGCCCAATTCTGGCCCTGAGCAGCGCCCTAAATCAGAGATGGCTAATAAATCAGAGAAACAAACTATGTCAAAGTAACCAAGCAGAAATAACGGCTCAATCACGCACTAACATGGTGCAACCTAAAACTTCTGCAAAGTTTCTGCCGCATCCAGCATGGAAGCTGTGGGCAAGAACAAAAAGCAAAAAGGCCCAGTTTTTCAACTGGGCCTTCTGGCTTTATTGGGAGCCTGGCGGTGAACTACTTTGCTCACCCCATCCCTGGGGTTCGTCCCTGCGGGACCCGCAGTCGCGGTCCCAATTCGCTCCGGACGAACTGGTCGCATGTCGGATGCCCTGCTCGAATGGTTCAGCGCCTGATTTCGAAGTAAATAAAAAAGCCCCTCGCTTTCGCGAAGGGCTTTTCCATTTATTGGGAGCCTGGCGGTGAACTACTCTCGCATGGCAAGCGCCACACTACCATCGTCGCAGCTGCGTTTCACTTCTGAGTTCGGAATGGGTTCAGGTGGTTCCACAGCGCTATTGCCACCAGGCAAAAACTTGTAGGGAACAAGTTTTAACGCACTTTAGTGCGGCCCGCTTTGCGGGTCAACTCCATGGATGGAGTTGATAAAAACAAGTTCCAGTAATTGAGCAAGCTGATTCGAATTCTTTTCACAAACCAAAACATCTTGGGCGTTGTATGGT
>NZ_JBBIQD010000002.1:0-470484 GCF_037442525.1 Rheinheimera sp.
CGCTGACCTCTTGCATGCCATGCAAGCGCTCTCCCAGCTGAGCTATAGCCCCACACCAGTCGTGGCTTCTGCGTTACTGCAATCCCCCACAAGACGCTGCGAATTCTAGGGGGAGGTGCCAGTAGTGTCAACAGTTTTTTAGAACACCTTGATCGTTCGGATGTTTTTTAAACTAACTGCAAATTTGTTGGCCAATTCTCATGAAAAACACAGATGTGCCTGCATGCCTATTTGGTAAGAACAGCTGCTTACAGCCATAAAAAAACCCCGCTTAGCGGGGCTTTTTAGTGAGAAGGACTTACAGGTTGATGCCTTTTTTCGAGGCACGCTCTTTAATGTAAGACTCCCAAGCAGCTGCCTGACGGCCCAGCTTGCTATCAGACTTAACTTTTTGTACAGCCTGATAAGCTTCGCGGAACTTATTCTGATAGAAATAAGCTTCAACCAGACTTAAGTACACTTGACCCTGGTTTTTCACTCCGGCATTGATGGCGTTATTTAACGCCGTCACTGCTTCAGAGTATTTTTCTGCCAGGATTAATGAAGAGCCCTGACGACGATAAGCATCCCCATCGTTGTCCAGTTTGGCTGATTCACCATAGTACTGTGCCGCTTTTACCATATCGCGTGAGTTCTGGAATGAACTGGCCATGCTGTTCAGGATATTCTTTTCCTTTTTGATCAGGCCTGACTTCACATGCTTTTCCAGAATACTGGCCGCTTTGTATGGAACGTTTGCATTGGCATACAACTGAGCTAACAGCTTGTATTCGTTTTCAGTTTCTAACATGCCTTGCTTGTTAGCCACTTCCAACGTTACCAATGCTTTTTCGTACTGCTCTTCCAGGCTGTAAAACTGAGCCAGATATGTCCACCAGCGTTTTTCGCTTGGGAACAACTTGACGGTAGTTTCCAGCACTTCAATCGCTTTTTTGTTGTTCTTCAACTCATAATAAGCTGAGAACTTCAATGTATATGGACCGGCATTTGGCTTCGCAGGATCTTGCGCAGCAATCGCCAGATCAGCTGGCTCAATCACTTTGGCATACTGCTTGGTTTCCATATAAGCGCTGGCAATACGTAAGTAGACGTTGCCATCTTTTTCACCAGTAAAATCTAACCACTGGTTATAAGTTTTGATAGCCTGATTAAACTGCTTGTCGCTTAACTGCAAGTCCGCCAACAGGCGTAATGCAGCCGCATGATCAGTAAAACCCAGTACGTCAGGTGCGACGGCTTTCTGTAAGTAGCCAATCGCTTTTTTCTCATCTTTGGTCGCCCACATGTTACCAAGGAAACGATTCAGATAAGCCTGATCAAAGGTATTGCTGCTCTCAACACCGTTTAAGGCGGCGATAGCTTCATTCAGTTTTTCCTGGCCATAAAGCTCATAGGCTTTACCTATAGCCTTACCTACTTTTTCACCAACAGCCTGAGACTTTTGGTTCTTCCGGGCTTCAATTTTGGCAAAATCCGGAGCTGCAACAGCATAACTTCCAAAGGTGGTGATGCCAAAAGCTGTCATCACCACAAGAGCTGAAGCAATAGATGTTAATTTTTTCATCCGATTAACCTCCACTCTGATCTAAAGAGAAGTCCAACTGCACAACGATACCAGGCTGTTGAACCGCTTTACCGTTCACCACTTTCGGAGTGTACTTCCAGCGTTTCAGTGCGCGGATCGCTTCACGGTCAAATACACGTTTCGGGTCAGCATCAACGACTTCAACTTCACCGACGCTACCATCCTCAAGAATGGTAAAACGCATTTTTACCCAGCCCTGAATACCGTCACGTGCAGCCTGCACAGGGTACTTAGGTTCGATACGAACAATCGGAGTCGCATCACCATCCCGCATCATTGCTGATGAAGGGTCACCTAAACCAGTGCTGGCACCACCAACATCCACTGAAGGCATGTTGAAGGCAATAGCACCACCAGTATTTGACTGGTTAGGTTCCGCTACCGGAGCCTTAGGTGGCTGCGGCGGTGGTGGTGGTGGTGGTGGCGGAACACGCTGCCGGGTCTGAGCTTTTGACTCAGGTGGCGTCGTGTTGATCTCAATAACGATTTGTTCCTTCTTTGCATTGGTGAACATATCATCCCCGCCGATCAGGAATGCCATCAATACGTACAGGAAAAACGTTATTACCGCACCAAGCACCAGTGATAGTAATAACCGTACCATATCAGTTCTCCGATGCTGCAATAGAGATCTTATCGATACCAGCCAGTTTAATCTGGTCCATTACAGAAACCACTACACCGTGTTTCGCTTCTTTGTCGGCCTGAACTATTACAGTATCAGTTGGTGACTCAGCTAACAGCTTTTCAATTGTTGCGCCTACACGTTCAACGTCCACCGCACGTTTATCCAACCAGATCTCACCGTTAGCACGGATCGCAACGAAAATGGTTGCTGATGGCTTTTTGGTGGCCTGAGCGGCTTTTGGACGGTTTACGTCAATACCTGCTTCTTTCACGAAAGAAGTGGTTACGATAAAGAAGATCAGCATGATAAATACAACGTCCAGCATGGGCGTTAAGTCAATCGCTGCTTCTTCGGCTTCACGTCTAGTTTTACGTGCCATAAATTACTCTCTATCAATGATGAGGCATGCTGTCCGCCAGCTCGTGAACGGCCGTGCGCACCTTACCTTCCAATTTAGACGTTACGAACACACCTGATAATGCTGCAACCATACCGGCCATTGTCGGAATTGTTGCCATTGATATACCAGCTGCCATCAAACGTGGGTTACCAGTACCAACCATCGCCATAATTTCGAATACAGCAATCATACCTGTGACCGTACCCAGCAGCCCCACCATAGGACAGACGGCTACCAGAGTTTTGATCACATTCATACGTGTATTCAGTTGGACTTTGGCTTCTGATACCCAAGCGTCACGGATTTTGTGCGCATACCAAGAGGTGGTGTCCTCACGGGCGTTCCAGTCAGCAATGATCTTGTCACGCATGGCCGGATACTCTCGTGCGATAAACCACCAGCGCTCTATCATCAATACCCACATGATGAAGAGGACTGCGGCAACCACATAAAGTACGTCACCGCCGGTTGCGATAAAATCCCTGACAGATTCCCAAAGCTCTATCAGGCCATGCATTAAGCTTTCTCCTTCTCCGCATGAGCAGCGATGATACCAGCGCTTTGCTCATCCAGAATGTGCAGGATTGAGTTTGATTTGCTCTGTAACAGAGCGTGGATAAACAGCAGCGGCAGCGCACAGACCAGACCCTGAACTGTAGTTACCAGCGCCATTGAAATCTGACCAGCCATGATTTTCGGGTCACCAGTACCGTGCAGCGTAATCACCTGGAACGCACCGATCATACCAACTACTGTACCCAACAGACCCAGCAGAGGACCGACTGCAGCAATCAGTTTCAGCATACCAATGCCTTTTTCGATAGCCGGAGTTTCGCGCATAATGGCTTCGTCCAGTTTCAGCTCCAGGTTTTCCACGTCAACGTTTTTGTTGTCATGGTAAACTTTCAGGATACGGCCCAAAGCGTTATCCGCAGTTGGGTTGTTAACGTTTTTCAGCTGAGATTTGATTTTCGCACCAGCAGCAGTCAGAGATGCCCAACGGACAGCACCAATTAACAGACCGATAATCAGCAATACTGTGATGACATAACCTGGAGTACCACCTTGGTGGAACTGCTCTTCCAGAGTTGCTTCCTGAGTTTTCAGACGCAGCAAGTTACCGCCAGTTGGGTCGATATATACCGGAGCAATAGTGCCTGCAGAAGCATTTTTAAAGTTCAGTGCATCAGCAACAATGTAAGACTCAGGTTGTTTCACCAGAGGCTGCATTTCTTTGGTATCTGCGTTGTATACCAGGTAACCGATATCAGAGATCAGGTTAAATGCACCAACACGAGTCACTTGAGCTGGAGCTGCATTGCCGTCCAGAGCAGTTACGCTGCCTTCGAACTTAGCAACTTTCGCTGACTCAGTCATTTCAGTCTGCAGAGCGATCCACAGTTCTTCCAGTTCAGCAATAGTTGGCAGTTCTTTCGCATCAGCCAGTTTCTTCAGCAGGTCTTCACGGCCTTTGTACTGAGCGCTGATGTTAGATGTAGCGATACCACCGATAGTTTCAGTAGCTGCACCACGAACGATACCGAACATTTCACCCAGCGTACCCTGAGCGTTTACCAGTTCCTGCTCTTTGGCAGCCAGCTTGGTTTCGTTGTCAGCAAAAGCTTTGGTCAGGTTACGGCCACGGGCTTCTTCTGCAGAGAATTCAGCTTTTGCTTTATTCAGCAGAGCTTGCTTGTCAGCACGGTCAGACAGGAACTCTTGTTCGCGTTGCTGATTGATACGGCCTTCAGCAGTACGATCTTTTTTCACTTGTTCCAGCAGCTGATCCAGTTTTGCGGTGTCAGCAGCGGCAGTTAAGCACACGCCAGCAGACAAGGTTACTGCAGCAGCAACGATTAAACCTTTAAACACTTTCTTCATTTATTCTTACTCCGCTGCAATCACTGGAAGTTTTAACAGTTCTGGGGCAGCTTGTTTACCCGCTACACGAATTGCCTTTTTAGTGGAATCCAGGTACTCAGGACCTAACTCTTCCCACTGACCAGATGTTTTGTTCCACATCCAGGCGTGTTTTTCGTCCAGAGACATGGCTAACAGCGCAACACGGCCAACATAAACGTAGTTTGCAGTGATTTCCTGACCGCCAGCATTCAGCTTGTCAGTGTAAGTAACCAGAGCTGTGCCCAGGTCTTTTTCGATTTGGTAAGCTTCCAATACCAGACGGTATTGCTCAGAAGTGTTGACTGATGAGTTTGCCATCACCGCACGCAGACGCTCAATGCGCTCTAAACGTTTGTTCAGATCGATTGGCATATCCGCTTTGATAAAGGCTTCCAATGTATCGATCATACGGTACATCAGAGGAACGATACCTTGTTTGGTGCCTTCGATAGTACCAATTTGTTTGTCCAGAGATGCCAGAGAAGCATCCTGGTCAGCAACCAGACGGGCAACGTGGTCGTTGTACACTTTCAGGTTTTCAGTTTGTTCAACTAATTGACGGTACTCGGCCAGTAATTCCTGGCTTTGGTCAAAAATGTTGTTGATTTTTTCTTGAGACTGAACTGCAGCACGGATGTTTTGCTGACCGGCTTTGTGCAATTCCACCAGTGGATCTGCGGCGACTGAAGTGCTGGCCATTGCGAATGCTCCGAACAGAGCAGAGGCAACCAGACTCTTACGAATGTTATTGTTAGACATAGTTCCCAACCAATAATTGCTGATTAACGTAACCTGTTTTAGGAAGGTCATTTTTGTTACAAAATATGACCTGGTTAAAGGGTAAACCGCCCGCATCATTGCAGCAAAACCGCGGATTGTCAATATAACCAAGGCAATCCCCAGTGACAGTTTTGTTGCAACAAAAAGGCTGTTTTCCCCTTTGTTCGGACTTGGCAAAATGTTGCAATTATTCCATTAACGGCATACTAACCATTTTGCTTATTTTATGTTCTGAGCCAGCTGACCCGACTCATACATACTGACCATTTTTTCCAAAGAAATGGCTTTAATTTTTGACGCGTGACCGGCGGTACCAAACGCCTGATAACGGTCTTTACAAATATCAGCCATTGCTTTGACTGATTCCTGCAAATATTTACGCGGGTCAAACTCTGCCGGGTGTTGCGCCATAAAACGGCGAATCGCCCCAGTCGACGCTAAACGCAAGTCCGTATCGATGTTAATTTTACGGACACCGTGTTTGATCCCTTCCTGAATTTGCTCCACCGGAACCCCGTAAGTTTCCGGAATAGCACCACCATATTCATTGATGATGGCCAGCCAGTCCTGTGGCACCGAAGACGAACCGTGCATCACCAAATGTGTATTAGGAATACGGGCGTGGATCGCTTTGATCCGGTCAATGGCCAGAATATCCCCTGTCGGTGGCCGGCTGAACTTATAAGCGCCGTGTGATGTACCACAAGCAATAGCTAAGGCATCCACTCCCGTTGCCTTCACAAACTGCGCCGCTTCTTCCGGATCGGTCAGCATTTGGTCATGGCTTAGCACGCAGTCAGCACCAATACCATCTTCTTCACCGGCAGCACCGGTTTCCAGTGACCCAAGACAGCCTAATTCGCCTTCCACAGACACACCACAGGCGTGCGCCATTTCTACAACACGGCGGGTTACATCCACGTTGTAGGCATAATCAGCTGGCGTTTTGCCATCTTCCCGCAGCGAGCCGTCCATCATCACTGAGGAAAAGCCGAGTTGCATCGCGCGTTGACAGACTGCTGGCGAGGTTCCGTGATCCTGGTGCATCACCACCGGGATATGTGGGAACTCCTCCACTGCAGCCAGGATCAGATGACGCAAAAATGGCGCTCCGGCATATTTACGGGCGCCGGCCGATGCCTGCACTATGACCGGACTGTCTGTCGCGTCGGCGGCCAGCATAATGGCGCGCATCTGCTCGAGATTGTTCACGTTAAAAGCCGGCACCGCGTAACCATATTCGGCCGCATGGTCCAGCATTTGACGCATGGAGATCAGAGCCATAAATCCTCTCTTGTTTTGTAGGGTAAGGGTTAAGGTATGGCAGAGTCCGGCGTCATCTTCAGATGATCAAGTTATACCCGGACCTGGCTGCCGATAATGTTAATTATTGTTTTGCTCGTTGTTCCAGTATCTCTACCGCTGGTAGTGTCTTCCCTTCAAGGAATTCAAGGAAGGCCCCTCCCCCTGTAGAGATATATGAAATTTTTTCAGCTACTTCATATTTATCAATTGCCGCCAGCGTGTCACCACCACCGGCAATGGAAAACGCATCACTTTGTGCAATAGCTTCGGACAACGCCTTGGTGCCTGCTTCAAAGCTGGCAAACTCAAACACACCGACTGGACCATTCCACACAATGGTACCTGCATTTTTTAAGATATCGACCAGCGCTCTGGTGCTGTCAGGGCCTATATCAAACACCATATCGTCCGCGTCAATGGCTGATACTGCTTTGGTGGTCGCTGGCGTGTCTTCTGCAAAAGCTTTGCCTGTCACCACATCGGTTGGCACCGGGATAAAACCACCACGCGCTTCGGCCTGTGCCATTAAACGTTTGGCTTCTGGAATTAAGTCCACTTCAACCAGTGACTTCCCTACATTATGACCTTGAGCAGCAATAAAAGTATTGGCGATACCCCCGCCAACAATCAGCTGATCAACAATACCTGACAAGGAATCCAATACCGTCAGTTTAGTCGATACCTTAGAACCACCAACAATAGCCACCAATGGACGTTTTGGGTTTTTCAGCGCCGCCGCCAATGCATCAAGCTCAGCAGCCAGCAACGGACCTGCACAAGCGACAGGCGCAAACTTAGCCACACCATGAGTGGTCGCCTGAGCCCGGTGCGCGGTACCAAAGGCATCCATCACAAAAACATCACACAAAGCAGCCAGTTGTTTTGACAGTGTTTCGTCGTTTTTGCCTTCACCTTTGTTAAAACGCACATTTTCAAACACCACCACTTCACCAGCCTTGACCTCAACGCCGTTGAGATAATCCTTCACCAGGCGGACTGGCACAGAAAGCGCCTGATTCAGATAGTCCACCACAGGCGCCATGGAAAATTCCTCAGCGTACACACCTTCATCCGGCCGTCCCAGGTGCGAGCACACCATCACCCTGGCACCTTTTTGCAAGGCCAGTTCAATGCTGGGGATGGCGGCCTTCAGACGAGCATCTGAACTGACTTTGCCATTTTTAACCGGCACATTCAGATCTTCACGGATCAGCACCCGTTTTCCCTGTAAATCCAAATCGGCCATTTTAATTACGGACATAGACGAACTCCTGTGATTTGAACTCTGTTGTAGTTAACTGTTCATCATGGCTCTGGCGGTGTCGATCATCCGGTTGGCAAAGCCCCACTCGTTGTCACACCAGACCAGACATTTGACTAATTTTTTATGACTGACCCGGGTCTGCGAGCCATCGACAATGCAGGAATGTGGGTCGTGGTTAAAATCAACCGAAACTAAAGGCTCTTCGGTGTAATCCAGGATCCCCTGCAGACTGCCGAGACTGGCTTGTTGGAGCACCTGATTTACCTGATGTATATCCACATCCTTATGCAAGGTCACACTTAAGTCCATCGCGGTCACGTTCACCGTCGGCACCCGGACGGCAATGGCTTCAAAACGTCCGGCCAGATGCGGCAGTATGCGTTCAATACCACGCGCCAATTTGGTATCGACCGGGATAATAGACTGACTGGCGGCACGGGTGCGGCGTAAATCGCTGTGATAAGCGTCAATCACCTGTTGGTCATGCATTGACGCATGAATAGTGGTGATGGTGCCACTTTCCACCCCAAAGGCATCATCCAGCACTTGCAGCACAGGCACAATACAATTGGTGGTGCAGCTGCCTGCAGAGACAACCGTCATGCTGTCATTCAGCAGATGTTGATTGATCCCATAAATGACAGTGGCGTCGATATCGGCTGTGGCCGGGTTCGAAAACAGCACCTTTTTAGCGCCTGCCGCCAGATGCAACAAGGCGTCATCACGGCTGTGAAAAACACCCGTGCATTCCAGTACCACATCAATATTAAGCTCAGCCCAGGGCAGTTGAGCAGGATCGGCCTCGGCAAAAAGCCGGATGCTGTGGCCATCCACTTTCAGGCTGGTCCCGTCCAGTTCCACCTTGTGAGCAAAACGGCCATGTGAGGTATCGTATTTCAGTAAATGCGCTATGCCTCTGGCATCGGCCAGTTCATTCACGGCAACCACCTGCACCCACTGCTGCTGACCACTTTCATAAAGTGCGCGCAGAATATTACGACCTATACGGCCAAAGCCATTAATAGCAACCCGAATTGTCATGCTGGAAAAACCGGCTCCTCAACTATACAAAAGGGGCACGAATGCCCCTTACACCAGCCCTCAGGCCAGAAGCTCTTCAGCAGCGGCCACCACAGCTGCAGTGGTGATACCAAAGTATTCAAACAACTGTTCAGCCGGTGCGGATTCACCAAAACTGTCCATGCCAATGACTTTGCCTGTCAGTCCCACATACTTGTACCAGCTGTCTTTGATACCCGCTTCCACCGCCACACGTTTCGTGACGGCTGCAGGTAACACAGCTTCACGGTACGCAGCATCCTGTGCTTCAAACACATCCGTCGAGGGCATAGACACCACCCGCACCTGGTGGCCTTTGGCCGCCAGTTGTTTTTGCGCCTGCACTGCCAGTTCCACTTCTGAACCTGTCGCAATCAGCACCAGCTCTGGCGCTTTATCGCAGTCCACCAGCACATAGCCACCTTTTCGCACAGCCGCCAGCTGCTCCGCAGTGCGAGGCTGCTGCACCAGATTCTGCCGGGTGAAGATCAGAGTGCTTGGTCCTTCAGTGCGCTCAATGGCGGCCTGCCAGGCCACGGCGGATTCCACCGCATCACAGGGACGCCAGTTCATCAGGTTCGGGGTCACCCGCAGTGATGCAAGCTGTTCAACCGGCTGGTGGGTCGGACCATCTTCTCCCAGACCAATGGAGTCGTGGGTGTAAACAAAAATAACCCGCTGTTTCATCAGCGCTGCCATGCGCACCGCGTTGCGGGCATATTCCATAAACATCAGGAAGGTTGCACCGTACGGGATAAAACCACCGTGCAGGGCAATACCGTTCATAATGGCCGACATACCAAATTCGCGTACGCCGTAGAATACGTAGTTGCCACTGGCATCGTCTTTGGTTAAACCTTTGGAGCCTGACCAAATCGTCAGGTTGGAGCCCGCCAGGTCAGCCGAGCCGCCCATAAATTCCGGTAATAAAGGGCCAAAGGCATTTAATGCATTTTGGGATGCTTTACGGCTGGCAATGGTCTGAGGGTTCGCCTGCAACTGTTCAATATAAGCCTGAGACTTTTCAGCCCAATCAACTGGCAACTCACCCGCAGTACGGCGCTTCAGTTCAGCCGCCAGCTCTGGGTAGGCGTCGGCATAAGCGGCAAATCTGGCATTCCAGCTTTGCTGGGCTGCCGCACCTTTGGTTTTGCCATCCCAGTGCGCATAAATCTCAGCCGGGATTTCAAAGGGCGCGTATGGCCACTTCAAAAACTCGCGCGACGCGGCAATTTCGGCATCCCCCAGCGGCGCACCATGGCAGTCATGGGAACCGGATTTGTTTGGCGAGCCATAACCAATCACGGTTTTGCAGCAGATCAGCGTCGGTTTGTCTGTGACCTGACGGGCTTGTTCAATGGCAGCAGCCACAGCATCGGCGTTGTGGCCATCGACAGCCGGGATCACATGCCAGCCATAGGCTTCAAACCGAGCTGGCGTGTTGTCGGTAAACCAGCCTTCAACATGACCGTCAATGGAAATACCATTGTCGTCCCAAAAGGCGATCAGCTTACCCAGTCCTAAGGTGCCGGCTAAGGAGCAGGCTTCATGCGACACCCCTTCCATCAGACAGCCGTCACCCAAAAAGGCATAGGTGTAGTGGTCAACAATGGCATGACCGTCGCGGTTAAACTGAGCGGCCAGCGCTTTTTCAGCGATCGCCATGCCCACCGCATTGGTAATACCCTGCCCTAACGGACCTGTCGTCGTTTCCACACCTGGTGCATACCCATATTCCGGGTGACCCGGTGTTCTGGAGTGCAACTGACGGAATTGTTTTAAATCATCAATTGACAGGTCGTAACCTGATAAATGCAGCAGGGAATACAACAACATGGAACCATGGCCATTGGACAAAACAAAGCGGTCACGGTTTGGCCAGCTGGGGTCTTGTGGGTTATGCACCAGATAATCCCGCCATAACACTTCGGCAATGTCGGCCATGCCCATAGGGGCGCCCGGGTGACCTGATTTCGCTTTTTGTACTGCGTCCATACTCAAAGCACGAATGGCATTGGCCAGTTGTTTGCGAGACGGCATCTTCTCTCCTGCTATCTTATCTGTGTTCACTTTGATCCAAGGGGGCTGAAATTCATATAAAAATTGTACTGCTCTGTAAAAGCGATCTGAGTGTGCACTGGCAGTTTGATGGGTTCATTTCTGTTTTTTTATATGACTTCTGTTTTTTTACATGGAAGCCCAAAGCTGGCGGTATTTTCACAGAGCCACTTCCAAAGCGCAAATATAAATCCCCGCACAACTGGAGTTTTCCAGCCTGAAGGCGATATAAAGAGACATTTAGCATGAAAGACGTCCGGGTGGCAAAAAAAGCTAGAATTCAGCCTGAGCTTTCTCTAGAATAGCCGCCCCAAAATACAGCGCCCTGGCGCATTAACAACCAACATGTGGAAAACGTAAATGGCACAACACATTTTTACCTCTGAATCTGTTTCTGAAGGACATCCGGATAAAATTGCCGATCAAATTTCTGACGCGGTACTGGATGCAATTCTGGAACAAGATCCAAAAGCCCGTGTTGCCTGCGAATCTTTCGTCAAGACAGGCATGGTGTTAGTGGGTGGTGAAATCACCACATCCGCCTGGGTTGATATTGAAGAACTGACCCGCAGCACCATTCGTGACATCGGCTATGTTCACTCCGATATGGGTTTTGACGCCAACTCCTGCGCCGTATTAAGCGCCATCGGCAAACAGTCTCCGGACATTAACCAGGGTGTCGATAAAAAAGACCCACGTGAACAAGGTGCTGGCGACCAGGGACTGATGTTCGGTTACGCCAGTAACGAAACGGACGTGTTAATGCCGGCTCCTATTACCTATTCTCACCGTCTGGTGCAGCAACAGGCCAAAGTGCGTAAAGACGGCACCCTGCCCTGGTTACGTCCGGACGCGAAATCACAGCTGAGCTTTGTCTACGAAGATGGCAAGCCAGTCGGTATTGATGCGGTGGTCCTGTCCACTCAGCACTGCGACACCATCTCAACGGCCGATCTGCGTGAAGCAGTGATGGAACACGTTATCAAGCCGGTACTGCCTGCTGAATGGCTGACCAGCAACACCAAGTATTTTATTAACCCGACTGGCCGTTTTGTGATTGGTGGCCCTATGGGCGACTGTGGTCTGACCGGCCGTAAAATCATCGTCGACACTTACGGTGGTATGGCCCGTCACGGTGGCGGTGCGTTTTCTGGTAAAGACCCGTCAAAAGTGGACCGCTCTGCGGCTTACGCCGCCCGTTATGTGGCGAAAAACATTGTGGCCGCAGGCCTGGCAGACCGCTGTGAAATTCAGGTGTCTTATGCCATTGGTGTGGCTGACCCAACCTCCATCAGTGTGGAAACCTTTGGCACCAGCCAACTGAGTGAAGAGCAGCTGATTGCATTAGTGCGCCGTCACTTTGACCTGCGCCCTTATGGCCTGATCGAAATGCTGGACCTGGAGCGCCCCATCTACAAAGGCACCGCAGCTTACGGTCACTTTGGCCGTAACGAGTTCCCGTGGGAGCAAACCAATAAAGCGGACGCATTACGCGCCGACGCCGGTCTGTAATAGCACCAGCATCCACCTAAAGGGAGCTTCGGCTCCCTTTGTTATTTTCGCTGTTTCAGAGAAAACCAAGTGCCGCCCTTGCTGAGCTATTTACCTGTGCTCAACAACTGGTTAAGGTGATATCGATATTGATAACAACAAGTTGCTTGAAGCAATAACAAATGGAGATCCCCAGTGACCACAGAATCCACAACAGCCAGCAGCAATTGGCTAAACCGAAGCCTGAATGCAATAGAGCGAATTGGCAACAAACTACCCGACCCGGCTATCTTGTTTGCGCTTTTAATGGCGCTGGTCTGGTGTTTATCCTGGGCTTTGTCCGGTGTGGAGTTCAGTGATATTGACCCTCGCACAGGCCAGGCCTTTCAAATCAATAATCTGCTGGCCGCCAGTTCGCTGACCGAATTTATGGCCAAAATGGTGGCCACCTTTGTCAATTTTCCGCCTTTGGGTGTGGTGCTGGTCGCCATGCTGGGTTTAGGCGTGGCTGAATACACCGGCTTTATCAATGCGGCCCTGCGCGGCATTCTGGCCATCACCTCCCGCCATTTACTGACCCCGGTGCTGATTGCGGTCGGCATATTAAGCCATGTGGCCGTGGATGCAGGTTATGTCTTGGTGATCCCTTTAGGTGCGGTGATTTTTTATGCCGCTGGCCGACACCCATTGGCGGGTATTGCCGCCGCTTTTGCCGGTGTGTCCGGAGGTTTTGCCGCCACCTTATTTGTGCCTTCCAGTCTGGATCCGCTGCTGGCAGGTCTGACACAGGCCTCCGCCCGCTTATCTGCCGATCCGGCCGCAGCGAGTCTGGTCATTAACCCGTTGAATAACTACTACTTCACCACTGCCTCTGTGCTGGTGATTGTACTGCTGGGTTGGTTTTTAACAGATAAAGTGGTCGAACCCCGTCTGCAGACAACACAGGTGGATGGTGACAAAGAGCAGTTACCGACCATGGACCCTTTAACGGCGCAGGAACGCAAAGGTCTGCGTTTTGCGCTGTTGTCGATGCTGCTGGCAATAGCCGCACTGGTACTGACAGCACTGCCCGCCGATTCAGCCTGGCGTGGTGCCAATGGCGATCTGACCGCCGCCTCAGCCCCCTTAATGCAATCCATAGTTGGGCTTATTTTTGTGTTCTTTTTGCTGCCTGGCATTGTGTATGGTTATGTGTCCGGAAAAGTCCGCAGTCACAGAGACGTGGTACAGGGCATGACCAAAGCCATGAGCGGTATGGGCTATTACATCGTGATGGCGTTTTTCTGTGCGCAGTTTATTTATGCCTTTGGTCAGTCGAACCTGGGCGCGTTAATGGCAATTAAAGGAGCCAATTTCCTGCAGCAAATGGCCTTCCCTATGGCGGTCAATCTGATAGGTCTGGTGCTGCTTACCGCCATAGTCAACCTGTTGATTGGTTCGTCCTCCGCCAAATGGGCGCTGATTGGCGCAGTGTTAGTGCCGATGCTGATGCAGCTGGGTGTGTCGCCCGACCTGACTCAGGCCGCGTACAGGGTGGGTGATTCTTCCACCAATATCATCACCCCACTGATGCCGTATTTTCCGCTGATCGTGGTGTTTTGTCAGAAGTACGTCAAATCCACCGGCATTGGCACCCTGGTGGCCTTGATGCTGCCTTATTCAGTCACCTTTCTGGTTTGCTGGACCGCCTTCTTAATTCTGTACTGGAGCTTAGGCCTGCCTTTAGGTATTGGTTCCAGCTATCTCTACCCTGCACTTTAATGGCTAATTCGCCAGCAGCTGATGCTGCTGGCGTGTTCAATTGCCCGACACGCTGTTACCATAAGACATTCCCGTTGTAGGCCGGAACCCTTATGCGTACACCCCGAATTTATCACCCACACCCAATTCCGTCAGAGACTGAGTTCGCCTTATCTGAAGATGGCAGCAACCATATAGGCCGGGTACTGCGAATGAGCGCAGAACAAGCATTGCAGTTGTTCAACGGCGATGGCCAAAACTACGACTGCATCATCAGCCGTGTTGAAAAAAAAGCTGTGTATGTGCGCTGTACGGCCCACAGAGCCAATCCGGTGGAGTCCCCCTTGTCGTTGCATTTAGGTCAGGGCATATCCAGAGGCGATCGGATGGATTTCGTTATTCAAAAAGCCGTTGAGCTGGGCGTCACCGAAATTACCCCATTGTTTACCGAACGTTGCGGCGTCAAGCTGGATGGCGAGCGGCTGGATAAACGCACTGAGCAGTGGCAAAAAATCGCTATTTCTGCCTGTGAGCAAAGTGGCCGCAGTGTGGTGCCGGTAATCCATCGCGCGCTGCACCTCAAAGACTGGCTGGCACAAAGCACAAAAGATTTAAAGCTGACCTTGGATCCCTGGACCGACGCCACCATTAAAACCATCAGTGGCAGCGCGCAAATCCGGCTGGTCATTGGCCCCGAAGGCGGTTTTAGTGAACCTGAAGTTATACAAACCCAACAAGCGGGCTTTCTGCCTGTGCGCTTAGGTCCCAGAGTATTACGTACCGAAACGGCCGCCCTAACCGCCATTAGCGCGCTGCAATTGCAATTTGGTGATCTGGCCTGACTTCGGGCCCCAGAGAACAAGGAACAAAGAATGATAAAACTCGGTATTGTGATGGACCCCATCAGCGCCATCAATATTAAAAAAGACTCCAGCTTCGCCATGTTGCTGCAGGCGCAAAGCCGTGGTTATCAGCTGCATTATATGGAAATGGCCGATTTGTATTTACTCGAAGGCCAGGCCCGTGCCCGCACCCGGCTGTTATCGGTGCAACAAAACAGCGAACACTGGTACGATTTTGGCGGCAGTCAGGATATCGCCTTAAGTGACCTGGATCTGATCCTGATGCGCAAAGACCCGCCCTTTGACACCGAATTTATTTACGCGACTTATATTCTGGAGCGAGCCGAAGACGAAGGCACCCTCATTGTGAACAAACCACAAAGCCTGCGGGACGCCAACGAAAAACTGTACACCAGCTGGTTTTCACAGTTTACGCCCAAAACTCTGGTCACTCGTGATGCGGCGCGCTTAAAAGCCTTTTACCAGCAAGAGCAGGATGTGATTTTAAAGCCGTTGGATGGTATGGGTGGCGCCTCGATTTTCCGCTTGAAACCCAATGACGCCAATGTCAGTGTGATTATTGAAACCCTGACCGAGCACGGCAGCCGCTATGCAATGGCGCAGCGTTATATTCCCGAAATTACCCAAGGCGATAAACGGGTGTTAGTGGTCAATGGTGAGCCTGTGCCCTATTGCCTGGCCCGTATTCCGGCCAGTGGCGAAACCCGCGGTAATCTGGCCGCTGGAGGTCGTGGTGAAGCCAGGCCCTTGTCAGAATCAGATTGGGCCATAGCGCGGGCCGTTGGTCCAACACTCAAAGCCAAAGGGCTGATTTTTGTCGGGCTGGATATTATCGGTGACAAACTGACCGAAATTAATGTCACCAGCCCCACTTGTATCCGCGAAATTGAAGCGGCGTTCCCGGTCAGTATCACTGGCATGCTATTTGACCAGATTGAGCTACTGTTAAGCCAGCAAGTTCAACATTAAGTCCAGAGAGGTGGTATGGACACTCTGCAAAATCATTTATTGATCGCAATGCCAACACTGGAAGACCCCAACTTCCGGCGCAGTGTCACCTACATCTGTGAGCACAACGCCGAAGGCGCGATGGGCATAGTGATCAACCATCCGATGTCGGTGACAGTGGCCGATTTATTATCACAACTGCAAATTGAGTTTGACCCACAGAGTAAGGCGGCCAAAGCTCAGGTCTGTGCCGGAGGCCCGGTACAAAACGACAGAGGTTTTGTACTGCATTCGCCACAGGCAGGTTACGTCAGCAGCATGCAACTGAATAACGGCCTGATGGTGACTACGTCCAAGGACATACTGCAAAACCTGACCACCGCCGAAGGCCCGGCCCAGTTTATTTTGGCGCTGGGTTATGCAGGCTGGAGTGCCGGCCAGCTGGAGCAGGAAATTGCGGATAACAGCTGGCTGGTGATCCCGGCCGACAACAGGATTATTTTTGAACTGTCACATGCTGAAAAATGGCAGGGGGCCACTCATAAACTGGGCATTGATGTCTGGCAAATTTCACCTCAGGCGGGGCATGCCTGATGAGCCAGACTGTACTTGCCTTTGACTATGGCACCAAAAGTATCGGTGTGGCTGTTGGTCAGAGCCTGACCGGCACCGCCTCGCCACTGAAAGCGCTGAAAGCCAATGATGGCATACCAAACTGGGAACAGATTGAAGCCCTGCTCAAAGAGTGGCAACCCGACTATCTGGTGGTCGGCCTGCCCCTCAATATGGATGGCACCGAACAACAGTTAACGGCCCGGGTGCATAAGTTTGTCAACCGGCTGCATGGCCGTTTTGGTGTGCAGGTGAAGACCCAGGATGAACGGCTGACGACAGTGGAGTCGCGCAGCCAGCTGTTTGCTGAAGGGGGGTATCGCAAACTCAGCAAAGATGCGGTCGACAGTCAGTCCGCCAAGCTGATTTTAGAAAGCTGGTTTGAAAACGGGGGCGCTGATGAGTAAGGCTCCAGCGCTGCTAGCTGCAGGCTTGTACCAACATTATAAAGGCCGCTACTACCAGGTGACAGACACAGTGCGCCATAGCGAAACCGATGAAGTGCTGGTGCTGTATCGGGCTTTGTATGGCGACTTTGGGTTGTGGGTAAGGCCCCTGACAATGTTTACGGAACAGGTGCCAACCGATACAGGCACCAAACCGCGTTTTGCTTTTGTTTCTGCCGATATTCCTTCAGCGCTGTGTCAGCCATCCAGCTGACGCGCTACTGCTGATCCGTTAATCCGGCAATAGTAACCCCTGACAGGCCACCAGCCCCGGTCTGGCCGCCCTGCAGCTTCATCATCAGCCGTAAGTCATTCGGCGAATCGGCATAATGCAGCGCGTCGTTCTGGCTGATGTGGCCAGCCTTGTACAAATCGTACAACGCCTGATCAAAAGTCTGCATTCCCAATTCACGCGACTTCGCCATCACCGCTTTCACCTCGCCAATATCGCCCCGCTTGATCAGCTCAGCGACCAGAGGTGAATTCAGCAGAACCTCAATAGCGGCCACTCTTTTTTTCCCATCCATGGTCGGCACCAGTTGCTGGGCAACAATGGCCCGCAGATTCAGCGACAAATCAAACAACAGCTTGCCGTGTTTTTCTTTGGGCACCAGATGCATAATGCGATCAATGGCCTGATTGGCGTTGTTGGCATGTAAAGTGGCAATACACAGATGGCCGGTTTCAGCAAAAGACAAGGCGTATTCCATGGTGTCCTGGCTGCGAATTTCCCCTATCAGGATCACGTCCGGGGCCTGGCGTAATGAGCTTTTCAGAGCAGCATCAAAGGATTCGGTATCAATGCCGACTTCGCGTTGGGTCACCAGGCTAAGGCCATGCTCATGCACAAATTCAATGGGGTCTTCAATGGTCAGAATATGGCCACGGGCGTTTTGATTGCGATGCCCAAGCAGCGCCGCCAGCGAGGTGGACTTGCCCGCTCCCGTGCCACCGACAAAAAGCACCAGGCCACGTTTTGCCATAATAATGTCTTTAAGCACGGCTGGCAGGCCTAAATCATCGGCCTTGGGGATCGTAGTCACAATACGCCGCACCACCATACCCGCCTGATCACGCTGCCAGAATGCCGACACCCGAAAACGGCCAGCTTCATTGGCTATCGCAAAATTGCATTCCTTGTCACGCGCAAACTGCTGCTGTTGTTTCTCTGTCATCGCTGCTTTCACCAGTGCAAGCGACGCATCCGCAGTCAGAACCACAGCGTCAATCGGCTGCATTTCACCGTTAATTTTTGCTGACACCGGTAACCCGGCGGTGACAAACATATCGGAAGCCCCCAGGCTCACCATCTGGTGCAAAGCGTCCATCAGTTGCATAACTTACCTCGTAAAGCCACCAAAACCGCTGCCTGTGCTGGCCCCCATACCACCGGCTGAGCCAAAGCTGTTTTTATCCTGCGCTTTGGCCAACGCATCCTGATGACTGACCAGACCTCGGCTGACCAGATTCTGCAGACACTGATCCATGGTCTGCATGCCATGCGCGGCGCCAGTCTGGATCACCGAATACATCTGGGCAATTTTATCTTCCCGGATCAGGTTACGGATGGCTGGCACGCCAAGCATAATTTCGTGGGCGGCCACCCGGCCACCACCGTTTTTTTTCAGCAACGTCTGGGATATCACGGCCCGCAACGACTCCGACAACATGGAGCGCACCATGGCTTTTTCTTCACCGGGAAAGACGTCAATAATACGGTCAATGGTTTTGGGGGCCGAGGTGGTGTGCAAAGTACCAAACACCAAATGGCCGGTTTCCGCCGCCGTCATCGCCAGACGTATAGTTTCCAAATCGCGCATTTCGCCCACCAGTATCACATCGGGGTCTTCCCGTAGTGCCGAGCGCAGTGCATTGCTGAAGCTGTAGGTATCGCGGTGCACTTCGCGCTGGTTGATCAGGCTTTGTTTGTTCTGATGCACAAATTCAATCGGGTCTTCAATGGTCAGAATATGGTGATGTTTGGTTGCATTGATGTAGTCAATCATTGCCGCCAGTGTGGTCGACTTGCCGGACCCCGTCGGCCCTGTCACCAGCACCAGGCCACGTGGGTTCTCCGCTATGCTGCGAAACACATCCGGGGCATTTAAGTCTTCCAGGCTCAAGACTGTGCTTGGGATAGTCCGAAACACGGCGGCAGCGCCACGGTTCTGCACAAAAGCATTCACGCGGAAGCGGGCCAGCCCGGGCACCTCAAAGGAAAAATCACTTTCAAGCTTTTCTTCGTATTCTTTGCGCTGCTTGTCGTTCATAATGTCGTACACCAGCGAGTGCACAGCTTTGTGATCCAGCGCCGGAATATTCAGTTTACGCACATCGCCGTCCACCCGGATCAGCGGCGGTACACCAGCTGACAGATGTAAATCCGAGGCTTTATGTTGCACACTAAAGGCCAGTAATTCGGTAATATCCATTTGCTTACTCCACACCTTAGACAGGATATGACAGACAACATAGCAGAAGCCCTGCAGCGGACCCAACAGGCAATTCAACAAATTCAGCGGCAATACAGCTTGCCTCATCGCGTCAGGCTGATCGCCGTCAGCAAAACCAAGCCGGCAGATGCCATAGTCCGGGCCTATCAGGCCGGGCAACGCGCCTATGGCGAAAACTATGTACAGGAACTGGTAAGCAAAGCCACTGAATTGCAGGCGCTGCCGGAACTGGAATGGCATTTTATCGGCCCCATTCAGTCGAATAAAACCCGCGATATAGCCCGGTATGCACACTGGGTGCACAGTGTTGACCGGTTAAAAGTTGCTGAACGTTTATCAGCGCAGCGCCCGGCGGATTTGCCGCCTCTGCAGGTGCTGCTGCAAATCAATATCAGTGCCGAAAACAGCAAGGCGGGGGTCAGCCCGCACGACATGCCTGCGCTGGCACAAGCTGTTGCTAAACTGCCGGGGCTGGAACTGAAGGGACTGATGGCAATCCCGGAACCGGGTTCAGGAAAAGTCACCTTTGCCCGCATGGCGGAGCTGTCAGCATTGCTGCAGCAACAGCACCCTCAGGCGACCGAATTGTCAATGGGAATGTCTGATGACTGGCCAGACGCTCTGGCTTGCGGCGCAACTATGATACGATTAGGCACAGCTATTTTTGGTGCCAGGGATTACCACAACAGATGAGAGATAACACAGTTGCCTTTATTGGCGCCGGCAATATGGCCCAGTGCATTATTGGCGGCATGGTCCGTCAGGGCTATCCGGCCGACAATATTATTGCGGCCAACCGCAGCCCGGAAAAGCTGGAAAAGTTGCAGCAGCAGTACGGCATTCAAATCACCACAGACAATCTGATAGCGGCACAAAAAGCGGATGTCATTGTGCTGTCGGTGAAGCCACAAATGATGGCGGAGGTCTGCCAGCAACTGGCGACACAGGCACCAGAGTGCAAAGAGAAATTGTTTATCACAGTGGCGGCCGGTTTACCGGTCAGTCGCTACGAAGAATGGCTGGGACCGGTGCGGCTGGTGCGGGCCATGCCGAATACACCAGCGTTGGTCGGGCTTGGCGTCACAGGTCTGTATCCCAGCCGCTGCTCTGTGTACGAGCAGGCATTCACCCAGGACATGTTTGCCGGCACAGGCCAGAGCGTCTGGCTGGATAACGAAGCGCAAATCAATGCGGTGATAGCGGTGTCTGGCAGCGCACCGGCTTATTTTTTCTACCTGATGCAGGCGATGCAACAGGTCGGCGAAGAGCTTGGTTTTACTGCAGAGCAAGCCAAAGCCATGGTGGCGCAAACCGCGCTGGGGGCTGCCACTATGGCCAGCCAGTCTGAACTTAGCTTTGAAGAGCTGCGGGCGCAGGTCACCTCCAAAGGTGGTACCACCCACGAAGCCATTGAAACTTTTAAACAACACAACCTTGAAACCACCGTAAAAGCCGCCATGATGGCTGCCATCAACAGAGCCGAACAAATGGCCAAAACTTTATAAGGCAAGTTATGACAGACGCATTGTTTTTTCTGGTAAGCACAATTATCAAACTTTATCTGATGGTGGTGGTGTTACGGCTGTGGTTACAGGCCGCCCGCGCCGATTTCTATAACCCGTTCAGCCAGTTTATTGTCAAAGCCACCAACCCGGCCGTCATTCCTCTGCGACGCTTTTTACCCAGCCTGGGGGGTTTTGACACCGGAACCTGGCTGCTGGCTTTTGTGATCTGTTTGCTGCATGTGTCACTGACACAGTTATTCCAGATGGGACAGCTCTATGTCATCTACCTGCCTCTGGGGGCTTTGGTGCTACTGGTCACTGAAATACTTCAGCTGGTGTTTTGGGTACTGGTGATCCGGGCCCTGTTGTCCTGGTTCAGCCAGGGCCGTAACCCGATGGAACTGGTATTGATGCAACTGACTGAACCGCTGCTGCGCCCGGTGCGCCGTGTGATCCCAAGCTTAGGAGGCCTGGATTTATCCGTGCTGGTGGTATTACTGGGCCTGCAGTTTGTGCAAATTCTGCTGCAAAGCCTGTTGCGTGGGTTCTAAAGGGTGCTGAAACCACTGCCCGGCGGCGGTTTTGAGCTGCGGCTTTATATTCAGCCTGGGGCCAGCCGGGATCAGCTTGTTGGCCTGCATGATGGTGCCATTAAAATTGCCATCAAGGCGCCGCCTGTCGATGGCAAGGCCAATGCCTATTTGCAACAATTATTGGCGGACTGGTTTGGTGTGCGTAAAAATCAGTTGCAGCTGGTTCGAGGCGAACTCAACCGGCAAAAAACCTGGCGTATTGCAGCACCTTGTCAGGTTCCGCCTGAATTCGGCCCATATCTGGAGGCGTTATGAAAACTTATCTGTTTACTATGCTATTGGCTTTGTCCTTATTCAGCACTGGCGTAACGGCTGAGCAGAAAAAAACCTTAGGAAATTGGGATGTCCATTACATGGCATTGGACAGCACTATGTTGGATCCGGCCATAGCCAAAACCTATGGTATTGAACGCAGCCACTTGAATGCCTTGCTGAATATTTCAGTGCTCAACAGCGTGGATCAACAGCCGCAACAGGTTGAAATACAAGGCAACGTAAAAGACTTGTTTGGTAAAACCACTGTACTTAGTTTTAAACAAGTGACAGAAGGCAAGGCAGTCTACTACCTGGCCCAGTTACCTGTGCGTAACGAACAGCATCTGACGTTTGTCATTGATATCCGTCAGGGCACGACGCAACAGCAACTGCAATTCAGCCAGACTTTTTACACCGAATAAGCCTCAATCCAGGATTTTTGATGCAAACACTTGTACTGGCCACCAGCAATAAAGGCAAGCTGGCCGAATTGTCCGACTTACTGGCCCCACTACAATTTACCGTGCAACCTCAATCGGCCTTTGCCATCGAGGATGCAGTGGAAGACGGCCTGAGTTTTATTGAAAACGCCATCTTAAAAGCGCGTCATGCCAGCCGCCTATCCGGTTTGCCAGCCCTGGCCGACGATTCTGGCCTGGCCGTGGATGCGCTGGGCGGTGCTCCGGGCATTTATTCCGCCCGTTATGCCGGAGCGCATGGCAACGACCTGGCCAATCTGACCAAACTGCTGGCCGATTTAAGTCAGGTTCCGTCAGGCCAGCGTCAGGCTCAGTTTCATTGTGTTTTGGCTTTTGTCCGCCATGCCGACGACCCGGTGCCGGTCATTGCTCATGGCATCTGGCGTGGTCAGATTGCCTTTGAACCACAAGGCAGCCATGGCTTTGGTTACGACCCAGTGTTTTTGCCGGATGACGCCCAAGGCACAGCCGCTGAACTCTCCCCTGCGGAGAAAAAACAGCTCAGCCACAGGGCCAAAGCACTGAAACTACTGCTGGCACAGTTACAGGCTGGCGCATGAGCCTGCAACTGCCCCCGCTGTCGCTGTACATCCACATCCCCTGGTGTGTACAGAAGTGCCCCTACTGTGACTTTAACTCTCATGCGGTCAAACAAGGCATTCCGGAACAGGAATATCTGGCGCATGTGCTGGCCGATCTGGAGCAGGATTTACCTTATGTCCAGGGCCGGGCCATTCATAGCATTTTTATCGGCGGCGGCACCCCCAGCACCTTCAGCGGCGAAGCTATCCAGGCCTTACTGGACGGGGTGCGTGCAAGGCTGACGCTGGAAAGCGACTGCGAAATCACCATGGAAGCCAACCCCGGCACCGTCGAAGCCGCCCGTTTTGCCGCTTATGTGCAGGCTGGGGTCAGCCGTTTTTCCATTGGTGTGCAGAGCTTTCAGGCCGATCAGCTCAAAGCCCTTGGCCGCATCCATAACAGTGATGAAGCCATAGCAGCAGCCAGACTGGCTCATCAACTGCCGCTGCAAAGTTTTAATCTGGATTTAATGCACGGCTTGCCACAGCAGGACGTCGGCGGAGCCCTCGCGGATTTGCAGCAGGCGATTGCGCTGCAACCACCGCATCTGTCCTGGTACCAACTCACCATAGAGCCCAATACCGCCTTCGCATCCCGGCCGCCCAAACTGCCGGAAGACGAAGCCCTGTGGGATATCCAGGAGCAAGGCCACGCGCTGCTGACCGCCCAGGGTTACCAACAATACGAAACTTCGGCCTATGCCAAAGCTGGTTATCAGTGCCGGCATAACCTGAATTACTGGCGTTTTGGGGATTACCTGGGAATTGGCTGTGGTGCCCACGGCAAAATTACCCTGCCTGAACAAAACGATATTGTCAGGACGGTAAAAATCAAACACCCCAAAGGCTATATGGATTTAAGCAAGGGCTACCTGGACAGCTGCAGCAGCGTAGCGCCTGAAGACCGGCCTTTTGAGTTTTTTATGAACCGCTTTCGTCTGCTCGAAGCCTGCCCCAAGGCTGACTTCCCCGCCCTGACCGGCTTGCCTTTAAGCAACGTCGAGCCCGCTTTGGCAAAAGCGGCCACTTTAGGTTTGCTGGAACTGACAGAGCTGCACTGGCAGATCACCCCCAAAGGAGTGCGCTACCTGAATGATTTGCTGGAGCTTTTTCTCTGAGTTAAAGTGCGGCGGCTATTTGGGCCGCCAGCGCTTTGAGCTCATCCATATTGCCCATTTCCGCCTGGTGGCCTTTGAGCGCAAACACCGAGCCCGGCAGTAAATGAAAATGCGCATGCGGGACTGTCTGACCAATGCCGGCGCCATTTTGCTGAAACAGCGTAATACCTGGGGCATCCAGCGCCTGGATGATCGCCTTCCCCACTTTTTGCACTGTGTGCATACAGGCAAGGCTGGCCTCTGCAGACAATTCAAACACAGTCACCGCCGCTTCTTTTGGGATCACCAGCACATGGCCACGAATTTGCGGCATGATGTCCATAAAGGCCAAAGTCTGCTCATCTTCATACACTTTAAAGGCCGGAATTTCACCACGCAAAATACGGGCGAAAATATTGGTGTGGTCATAATTCTGTTGCATTGATTACCTCCAATCATACGAGCCTTTAGCTTACCGCAGCCTGGCCAGCTCTGAACAGACAAGGCTTGAAACAAAGCGCTGCAGATGGTGTAGTAACGGCAGAATGACAACAATCAGGATGCTCCAATGAAACATCATGCGCTTGCGGCAGCTATCGCTGTCGCGCTACTCAGTGCCTGCAACCCAACCACTCCCCCCAAGATTGAACAGCCAACAGCGGCAGAACAGAGTGTGGCTTTAAAATCCGAAAACGAAAAAGCCGACGCCTTGTTTGACGCTATTTTTGATGAACAGGTGGCCACCAGTCCGGAAACCCAAACTTCACTGGGTCAGAAAACCAATTACGACCAATGGGATGATTTGTCTGATACACGCCGACTGGCTGATTTGGAGATGACCAAACAGCAGCTGCTGCGCCTCTCTGCGCTGAATGTGGAAAGCCTGGACAGCCAGCGTCAGCTGAGTTTACAGCTGCTGCAAAGCCAGTTGCAGCAGCAGCTGGACGCCGACCGCTGGCATTTGTACAGCTACCCGGTCAATCAGATGTACGGTGTGCATTCCAATGTGCCGGATTTACTGATCAACCAGCACCGCATTGATAACGAAGCCGACGCCAAAGCCTATATTGGCCGGTTGAAAAACGTGTTGCCTTATTTCAAACAACTGCAACAGCAATTGCAGGTCAGAGCTGACGCCGGCATTTTGCCACCAAAGTTTGTCTTCGCTCATGTCATTGGTGCCAGCCGCAATATTATTACGGGAGCCCCTTTTGATGGGGGTGCCGACAGCACCTTACTGGCCGACTTTCGCAGTAAAGTGCAGAAGCTGGACATGGAACAAAGCGCGAAAGACTTGCTGGTGAAAGAAGCCGGGCTGGCACTGACCGGCAGTGTGGCCCCGGCTTATCAGAACCTGATAGCCTATCTGACCGAGCTTGAAAAAGTGGCCGGCACTGATGATGGCGTCTGGCGCTTTAAAGATGGCAACGAGTTTTACACTTACCGGCTGAAGAACATCACCACCACAGATTACAGCGCCGAAAAAATTCATCAGCTGGGTTTGTCTGAAGTCGCCCGTATTCATGGTGAAATGAAAGGCATTATGCAAAAAACCGGCTTTAAGGGGGATTTGCAGCAATTCTTTGCCTTTATGCGGGACGATCCGCAATTTTATTACCTGGATACGGCCGAAGGCAAAGCGGCCTATCTGGCCGAAGCCACCCGGGTCATTGATGACATGAAAGGCCGGCTGGACCAGCTGTTTCTGGTGAAGCCCAAAGCCGATCTGGTGGTCAAAGCCGTCGAGGCCTTCCGTGAACAATCGGCAGGTAAAGCCTTTTATCAGCCACCAGCCGCCGATGGCAGCCGCCCTGGTACCTATTACGCCAATCTGTACCGGATGAATGGCATGCCCAAATACCAGCTGGAAGCGTTGGCTTACCATGAAGGTATTCCTGGCCACCATATGCAAATTGCGATCGCCCAAGAGCTGGAAAATGTGCCCAAGTTCCGCCGTTTTGGCCGTTACACCGCCTATATTGAAGGCTGGGGTCTGTACACTGAGCTGCTGCCTAAAGAGATTGGCCTGTATCAGGACCCCTACTCCGACTTTGGCCGTTTAGCCATGGAGCTGTGGCGCGCCTGCCGTCTGGTGGTGGATACAGGCCTGCATGACAAAAAGTGGAGCCGCGAGCAAGCTATTGCGTACTTAAAAGACAATACCCCCAACTCGGAAGGCGAAGCTATTAATGCCATTGAGCGTTACATTGTGATGCCCGGCCAGGCCACGGCGTACACAGTCGGCATGCTGAAACTGCTGGAACTGCGGGAAAAAGCCAAAACCGCTTTGGGCGAAAAATTCGATATCCGCCAATTCCACGATGTGGTGCTGAAAAACGGGGCTTTGCCTTTGGATACACTGGAGCTGATGATCGATCAATATATTAGAACCAACCAAAGCTAAACTGCTGAAAATACCAGCAAACCGTTCTGTGACAGGGGCTGTGCATTTGCATTAAGCCCCTGTTTTTCTTATGCTGAGGACAGTTTTCGCCGTCTCAGACGGCCAGCAGTCGGAAGCTCCTATGATTGAACTGCATCAGTACTGCCCCGAACAACAGCAATGGCAAATCGGTGATTTTGCCACTGTGCGTTTGCCTTTGCTGCAAGGCAGCCGATTCTGGATCAATCTGACTGATGCCACAGCGCTGGAACAGCAACAGGTGCTGGAGCTGTTCCGTATTCATCCGGTGATTGCCGAAGATTTTTTACGGGACCGCCATCCCCCCAAACTGGACACCAGTAATTCGTTTCAGTTACTGATTTTGCGTGGTTTTGCTGCCACAGATTTCTCAGATTATCCCGGTCACTGCCAACTGAATCTGTTGTTTAATGAGCAGGTGATGCTGATGAAGTTTTACAGCCCGCAGCCTGCGCCGCACATTCTGTTGCCATTCAGTGCCCTGAAAGGTCTGGAAACCAAAGGCTGGGCCAAGCAGTATATTCATGCGGTGGCGGCTTCTTACCTGCACAAGCTGATCCAGTTTGAAGAAGATTTAGGCGAGCTGGAAGATGCGATGCAAAGCAACGGCAATGATCAGCGTATGGCGCAGATTATGAAGTTCCGCTCCGTCTTTCGCAAAATAGACCGTAACCTGGCTTATCAGAAAGAAATTTTTGCCGACTTGCTGTACGAAGAGGACGACAGCCACCCGTTCCGGCTGTTGTTTGAAGGGGTGGAACTGCGCGATTTTTATGAAAAGTTCGAACGGCTGCACAGCATGGTGCAAATGTACTATGACCAGTTGTCCGATTTAGTCGACGGTTATATGTCGACCTCGTCGCACCAAATCAACGAAAAAATGAAAGTGCTGACCATTTTAACGGCGGTCTTTGTTCCCCTGACTTTTATTGCCGGTGTCTATGGCATGAATTTTAAGTACATGCCAGAACTTGAAACACAGTGGGGTTATCATCTGACGCTGGCCGTGATGCTGGGGGTCGCTATAGGGTTATTGGTCTGGTTTAAAGTTCGCCGGTGGTGGTAACAAGCCAAGGAGTTGCAAATGGTCGAAAATACACCGCTGGATATTCAGGAAATTGTCCGCGACAGTTTTGATGAAAACGAAACAGAGCAGTTAGCCGAACGGCTGGAAGAGCTGGAGCCGGAAGAAATTGCCTTTGCCCTGGAAGCCATGCCGCTGGAGCAGCGTCTGGCCACCTGGCTGACCTTATCGAACGAGCAACAAATTGAATCCCTGACCTATATGCGGGTCGACGCCAGGGTCAATATTTTTAAGCAACTCGATACCGACCAGCTGCGGGCACTGGTCGCGGAAATTGATGTCGATGATCTGATTGAGCTGCTGGACGAACTGCCGGACCATATTTACCAGTACGCCTGCTCCAGATTGGATTTGCAGGAAAAGCAATGGCTGGATCAGGCACTGACCTACGACGAAGAACAGTGTGGCCGTTACGCTGACCATGACGTGCTGATCCTGTCCAAAAACGCCAAAGTGCGTGACGCGGTGCGGCTCTTCACCAAACTGGAAGCCGACGCCGAGTACCAGGAAGCGTTGTTTGTGGTGGACCGCACCGGCCGTTACGTCGGTTTGCTGCATGGTATTCGTTTATTGGGCAAACCCAATCACTTGCCTGTGGTCGAATTTATTGACGACGACGCGCCTGTGGTACGGGGCGCTATGGATCTGGACGAAGGCTCCGACATAGTAGCCAGGTCTGGCTACAGTGCACTGGCGGTCCTCGACGATGAAGACAAGTTACTCGGCCGTCTGTCCATTGGGGAAGCGCTGGAAAACGTGCGGCGTAGCCTGGAAAGCCAGTTTATGCATACCGCAGGTTTGGGCGAAGAAGAAGATTTGTTTGCTCCGGTGATCCAAAGCGCCAAACGCCGGGCCTTATGGCTGGGCATTAACCTGCTGACGGCCTTCCTCGCGGCCTGGACCATAGGCCTGTTTGAAGCCACCTTGCAGCAGGTGGTCGCGCTGGCGGTACTGATGCCGATAGTGGCCTCTATGGGCGGTATTGCCGGCAGCCAGACCCTCACCCTGATTATCCGCGGCCTGGCACTTGGGCAAATCACCCCACAAACCTACTGGACTTTGTTCCGCAAAGAATTGAGTGTCGGCGCAATGAATGGAGTGCTCTGGGCTCTGGTGATAGCCGGTACCACTTACCTCTGGTTTGGCGACTGGATCATTGCTGCCGTCATAGCCATGGCCATTGTGATTAATATATCCGTGGCGGCCTTGTCTGGGGTGGTGATCCCGGTCTGGCTGGAAAAAGCCAAAATTGACCCGGCCTTGTCGGGCTCTGTCATTTTAACCACTGTCACAGACGTCATTGGTTTCTTCGCCTTTCTTGGATTAGGCTCGCTATTTTTACTGTAATTTTTCAGGCACTTGCTGATAAATCCCCCTGACCCCACTACAATAGGCCTCAGTGAACAGGCGTGAGTGCTGTATGAAAATTGCTGTGTTGTCGCGAAACCGTGAACTCTATTCCACCCAACGGCTGGTCGAAGCCGCCGAAGCCCGTGGTCATCAGATAGAAGTGATAGACCCGCTGATGTGTTACATGAACATTAACCAGACCCGTTCAGCCATTCACTACAAAGGCCGCAGCCTGGATGGCTTTGATGCGGTGATCCCCCGTGTTGGCTCCTCTATTACCTTTTACGGCACAGCGGTGCTGCGCCAGTTTGAAATGATGGGTGTCTATGCGCTGAACGAATCAGCGGCCATCAGCCGTGCCCGCGACAAACTCTGTTCTTTGCAATTGCTGGCGCGGGACGGCATCGGGTTGCCCATTACAGGTTTTGCCGATAAACCCGGCGATATTCCGGATTTAATTGACATGGTCGGCGGCGCGCCGCTGGTGATCAAACTGCTCGAAGGCACTCAGGGCATTGGGGTGGTGCTGGCCGAAACCCGCACCGCCGCCGAAAGCGTCATTGAGGCTTTTATGGGGCTCAACGCCAATATTCTGGTGCAGCAGTACATCAAAGAAGCCAATGGCGCCGATATCCGCTGTTTTGTGGTGGGCAATAAAATTGTCGCGGCGATGAAACGCCAGGCCAAAGCCGGAGAATTTCGCTCCAACCTGCACAGGGGGGGCACCGCCAGTCTGGTCAAACTCAGTGCTGCCGAAAAACGCACCGCGCTGGCGGCGGCTAAAAGCATAGGGCTGGAAGTGGCCGGGGTAGATATTTTGCGCTCCCACAGCGGCCCTGTGGTAATGGAAGTGAATGCCTCACCAGGCCTCGAGGGCATTGAAGGAGCCACCGCCATTGATGTGGCAGGCCTGATCATTGACTACCTGGAACACCAGGTGGAAAAACAGCAAAAACGCATAAAAAAGAGGAAAGTCTGATGCTAAGCAGCCCTTCAGTGACCGACTTTGAGCTGGCTGGCAGCCGGATCAAAGCCGGCAGCCGTGCTGTGGTCGATATCCCTTTTGGCAAACTCTACACCCACACCGAGCTTAATATAGGTGCGCATGTGGTGCATGGTAAGCGGCCTGGCCCTGTGTTGCTGGTGACCGCCGCTTTGCATGGCGATGAAATCAATGGGGTGGAGATTTGCCGCCGCCTGCTGAAAATCCCCAAGCTGAATCAGCTCAAAGGCACCTTAGTGGTGGTGCCTATCGTCAACACCTACGGTTTTGTGCAGCAAAGCCGTTATTTACCCGACCGGCGCGATTTAAACCGCAGCTTTCCCGGCAGTGAAAAAGGCTCTCTGGGCAGCCGGATGGCCTGGCAGTTTACCGAACATATTCTGAAGAAAAGCCAATTTGTCATCGACCTGCACACAGGCGCCATTCACCGCAGCAACCTGTCCCAGGTGCGGGCCAGTGCCAAAGACAAAATGGCGCTGCAAATGGCGGAGGTCTTTAACGCCCCCATTATTGTCAAAGCCGCCAGCCGCGACGGCACCATGCGCGGCACCGCCAACAGTCTGGGTATTCCTATTATTCTGTACGAAGCCGGTGAAGCGCTGCGTTTTGACGAGCAGTCCATCAATATAGGCGTGCGTGGCATTCTCAATGTGATGCAGCATCTGGGCATGCTGACCGGCCGCAAAACCGCGCCACGAACCCAATCCCTCTTCACCAAAAAAAGCAGCTGGATCCGCGCTGAACATGACGGCATCGCCCGTTATTACGTGACATTAGGCCAGGCCGTGCAACAAGGCGATGTGCTGGCGCATATCTACAGCCCCTACTCCGACTTTGAGGTGGCCGTCACCGCCAGCTTCAGCGGCATTGTAATAGGCCGCAATAACCTGCCGCTGGTCAACGAAGGCGAAGCACTGTTTCATATTGCCGAAGTGAGTGAACTGGACGAAGCCGAAAAAACCCTGGATGCCATAGTGGACGAAGTGGACGCCGCCATGCCGCCGGTATTGGGCACTGAAATTAGTTTGGTCTAGCGCCCCAATTCAGGCAGCATCAACGCCATAGCCTTTAACAGCACGACACAACTTCCCTTTGCAACTTGTTAAAGCTCAGGCTGCATACAGCACAAAGGGGTTTCCAAGCTGTTATTTCTTATCCTTGGAGGGGGATTACCAAGGCAATTCAAACGTCAGCCTTAAATAATTTGTAAGGTTGCCAGACTTCAACAATGCCTGTTGGCCCAACCCAGAAAAGAAAAATATGATTCCGCTCAATAAAGCCTTGAAGGGTGGAAGTTAGCGCACGGAATTCGTTGGTGTCTGGCAAGGCAATTGCCTCCATTCTTACTAATGCCTTGTTCTCTACATTTCTGACAGTATTGAATAAAGCTCCAGAAATTGACTTCCATAAATAGTTGCTATGGAAAGACTGCATTGTATTTGGACTCATGGCCCCCTTGCACTCGACGGCAAGAGTCTCATCATTTATCGATGTGGCCAGGATATCATCGCCTTTGGCGGTGCCATAACACCTGGATTTAATTTTCCACCCCTGGCGCTCAAGCCACAAGCACGTGATATCAACTACTTGGTCTTCTGTCAGCATTTATTGCTACCTAACGCCGCGCGCTTGCGCGCGAACCTGTGAGCGTCGCTGGGGCCGCAGGCCACGAATGACGCGGATTCTTAGCTGTGTCCAAGCATGAATACACGAAGCTGTCGCTCCTCTCGCATGACAAAGAGAACCAAAACCCGCTGCTCATCCTCACGATAAAAAATGCGACAAGGTGGAACCAGCAGCTCCCGGTAGACCGAATCAGGGAGCTCAGGAGGAATGCGTCCGGATTGAGGGAAGTGTTCCAAACGTTGTGTCTTATCAAACACTTCCTTGACGAGACCTCTGGCAGCAGCAGGATTGTCCAGAGCAATATACTCCGCAACGGCATCCAGTTCTTGCAGGGCTGGCTCTGTCCAGATCACTTCAGCCATTTACTCATTTTCTCTTTGGCCTCACTTTGGCTAAAGGTTCTTCCTTCAAGTACAGCACGCTCTCCCCGAGAGAGCCCCTCAAGCAGCTCAAGCCGGCGCTGCATAAATTCATAATCCTGCACATCAACAAGGTATGCAGAAGGCTGGCCATGCTCCGTAATCAATACGGGCTCTTTCGACAAGTGCAGATCGGCCAGAATCTTTGTAGCCTGGCGCTTTAGATTCGTCACTAGCTCAACTTTCATAATTTCCCCCTGTCCTAAACCCAGAGTGGCACTATAGTATCACTTTGTAAGTAAGGCAATCCCAGCTAACGCTTAGTGAGCGGAGCGAACGGCTTGAACCACTGGTTGGGAGCTTAAGCAGGAGCATGGGGTGCTCCTAGCTTTGGTGATTTTGAGCTTAAGCCAAGCAGCGCTACATGTACTGAGTCGTGATTGCACCAATACTGCTCGATAGTTCTCTCTTGGGTAAACGATGATGTATTGAAGCCTTCCTCAATGTCGTTATACCAGAGGACAAACTTGCCAATTATGGCAATTACCCAGAAGCCGCCACCATCGTCTCCCCACGGGGAAAGCGCCCACTTTTGAGGAGTGATAGCGTTTGCCTCAAACAGCGCGCGAGTTTCTGGAGAGCACTCAGCGACTTGCTGCGCGATCAGCGCCTTCAGTTCATACAGGGGTATCGGCTGCCACATCCTTGGCTCCTAACACTCACCTAAACGGCGAGCAACTTGTTGCGAGTCGGGCGGCCGAAGGCCGCTATGTTTAAGGCGCTTGTTATATTTATACAAGCTCAATTCCATTACAAAGAATCCCCGTATTTGGGCAACTTACGCTCGGGTTCTGCCTAAATAGGCCTGTGGCAATAATTTGATTTATTAATTCATTTGTGGCTTGGGCTGTGTCTTGCTTATTAGCAATTGTGCTACGCAACCAGAAATCGAGCGACAGATCTTTGGTGTGATTTGCCAACGCTACATGTTGCTGACCAATAACGATGTAAGTACGCCTTACTTCAATAAGGTGTCTTATTAATTGAGACAAATTGAATTGTGTGTTTGAATCTTCTGGTAATTTGATTTGCACAATATCTCCTTAAATATAATTATTTGTATATCACGCATACATGCGCCTTTAGCTTGTTAGACCAGTGCGCAGTTGCAATTAATAATTCCCTAAAATCAACCATTTCCTAACCTTTGTCCAGCCTTTGTTTGTGGGATCACGCGCATGCGCGTTACCCCGCTCCGCACGCCTGTTATCCAGCCAGCGAATACCGATCACTTATGTAGTTTCAGGTCGTTAGACTTTGCTGTCATAGCAAAGCGAGAAATAAAGCGAGCCAAGGTTGCATAGTGCACAGTAAGGAGCCCGCCCCTCTTCCTTTTTGCTGTTGGCACAGGCTTTGCTCTTCTCCTTGTCAGAACAACAGCAGCGCAGGGGTTACACCTTTGCCGCTTCAGGGGACGGGAGAGCACATGAGTGAGTCTGCATTCAGGGATTACCAGGGCACAGCTGGGTGTTTTGACGAGCTGGTGGACCACAGTGGCCAGGCTCGCCCTCAGGCCAGTGGCATCAGCCGCTTTATTCACCGCCACGGACCCGATGAGCTGTGCCAAAGACAAGAGCTTTTAAATCAAACAATTAGCTCAATGGGTGTCTGTTTCACTTTGTATTCAGAAGGCCAGAATATCGACAGGGCCTGGCCACTGGACGTAGTGCCCCGCACTATTCCTTACAGCGAGTGGCGCCAGGCCAGCGAAGGCCTGACCCAACGTCTGCGTGCACTGAATCTGTTTATCGACGATTTATACCACGAGCAAAAAATCCTGAACGACGGCATAGTGCCGGCCGATTTGGTGCTGGAGTCACGCAACTACCTTGCACCATGCCGGGGCATTTCGCCCCGTTATGGCGTCTGGGCGCACATTTGCGGCACCGATCTGGTTCGCGATAGCGATGGCCGCTTTCTGGTGCTGGAAGACAACTTAAGGGTGCCTTCTGGCGTGTCCTATATGCTGGAAAACCGCACTGTGATGAAACGGGTGTTTCCAGAGCTGTTTGCCGATTCCTTTATTTATCCTGTCGATGACTATCCGCACCAGCTGTGGCGCATGCTGGCCTCATTATCCCCGCGTCAGGGCGAGGTGCCAACCATAGTGGTGCTGACCCCTGGTGTGTTTAATTCGGCATATTTTGAACACAGTTTTCTGGCCCAGCAAATGGGCGTGCCGCTGGTGGAAAACACCGACCTGCTGGTGCAGGACGACAAAGTCTATATGAAAACCCTGCGGGGGCTGCAGCAGGTCGATGTGATTTACCGCCGGGTGGACGATGTGTTTATTGACCCGACAGTATTCAGGCCCGATTCGGCGCTCGGAGTACCAGGCCTGATCCGTGCCTGGGCCAAAGGTCAGGTGGCTATTGCCAATGCGCCTGGCTCAGGTGTAGCGGACGACAAAGTGATTTATGCCTATGTACCGCAGATCATTCAGTACTATTTGGGTGAGCAGCCCAAAATAGACAATGTGCCAACTTACCTTTGCCTGGATGACAAACAGCGCCAGTACGTATTAGCCAATCTGGACAAACTGGTGGTAAAACCAGCCAATGAATCCGGCGGCTACGGCATTTTAATCGGGCCCCGCGCCACAGTGCAGGAGCGCCGGCAGATGGCGGAACAGATTAAGGCCAACCCCCGCAATTTTATTGCCCAACCAACGCTGGCTTTGTCTACCGCACCGACGTTATGCGACGGCGTGCTGGAGCCCCGCCATCTGGATTTGCGGCCTTTTATCCTGCAAGGCGCAGAGCTGTATTGCACCACAGGCGGCTTAAGCCGGGTGGCATTAAAGCGCGGCTCATTGGTTGTCAATTCATCTCAGGGTGGCGGCAGTAAGGACACCTGGATCATCAACGACGAGGTCTGAATTATGTTACTGAAATCACTCGACCATGTGTTTTGGTTAGGCCGTTACCTGGAACGGCTGGATGATACGGCCCGCCTGATCAATGCCACCAGTCAGTTGCTGATCGACAGTCATAAAGACAGTCAGGTCAGCTGGCCTTTGCTGATTGAAGTGCTGGGCGAAGACAGCCAGCAACTGCTGAGCGGCGCAGCACCAGACCAGGGCATTACCACAGAGCAGCAGGTCATGCAGCTGTTATTAACCAGCGCCGACAGTGCGCTGTCGCTGCGTTCTGTCAGCAGTGCGCTCAAACGCAATGCCCGCACCATCCGGCCTTTGTTACCACGGGATATGTGGGAAGAGCTGAACACTCTGGATTTATTTATTCAGGCCGAATGCGAAACCCTGCCCAGCCGCCAGCAGCGTTACCGGCTGATGACCGAAATAACCCGGCGTTGCCAGATGGTGGTTGGCGTGCTGGATGGCACCATGCTGCGCTCGGACGCCTTTGATGCCTTTAATCTTGGGCGGCATCTGGAACGCGCCGATATGACCACCCGCATTATGGACGTGATGGTGCTGCAACAGCTGCAACCCACCGATATCAAAAGGCCACGCTTTCGCTGGCTGTCGGTACTCAATGCGCTCGGCGGCGTTGAATCCTACCAGTACTATCAGGCACAACATGGCGGCGACGCCGACGCGGTGGATTACCTGCTTGGGTATGCTGATTTCCCGCGTTCGATCCGTTATTGCCTGAACCGGGTGGCGGCGTCGGCCAAAACCATGCCGCACAGCACCGCCATTTTGCAGCAGGTCTGGCTGTTGCAGGACCTGATCCAGACCGAACAGCTGGGTGAGTTATCCACGGCACAGCTGCACCAGTTGATTGATCAAATTCAGTCAGGCCTGATCCTGCTGCATCAGGTGATCCTGGCAGCCGGCTCCGTCGAACTGGCGCATAACCTGGACCAGCTGACGGCATGAAGTCAGCAATCAATGCACTGGACCAATGGTGGGGCTCGCGCTCTGAAACTGAGCAGGCTTTGCTGCAGCAGGAGCTGAACCGCCAGTTGCAGGAACTCAGCCCTGCCGCACCGCCACTCGGACAGCTGTCGGCCCGGCCTTTGCTGTTAAGCCCTGATCAGTGGCACCCGCTGCAACGCGGCCTGGCACAACGCCATCGGCTGCTCAATCTGATTCTTTCCGACCTTTATGGCGGGCAACAACTGCTGCACCAGGGCCTGCTGCCCGCTGCAGAGCTGTTGTCCAGCCCGCTATTTCTGCTGCCTTGTCATCGGCTGCTGCAAAGCAACAAGCCCTGGCTGAGTTTATTTTCCGTTGAATTATGCGCTGCATCTGACGGCCGCTATTTTGTCAGGCAACATCACAGCAGCCCAGCCGGACTAGGTCGGGTGGTTCAGCACCGGCTGGCCATGAACCAGCTGCAGCTGCCCGGTAAGCAATTGCCCAAACGGCTGCATCTGGCGCAGTTTTTCCGCGATTTAAAGCAATTACTGCATCACGGAGAGAACCATCAGGCGCAAGGCGGGTTGCTCTGCGCAGGCAAAGCCGACCCCTTTTATGCCGAGTTGAATTTTTTGGCCGGTTATCTGGATTTGCCTTTGCTGCAAAGCGCCGATCTGATGTTTAAAGAGGGCGCACTGCATTTAAAAACCGTGACAGGCCTGAAGCCGCTGCACGCCCTGCTGTGCGCACTGCCCGATGCAGACCGGGATGCACTGGAACTGAATCACACCGGCCTCGGCCCCGCTGGCTTGCTGCAAAGTATCCGGCAACAGCAGCTCCAGATGATCAACCCGCCCGGAGCCAGTCTGGTGCAGCACCCCTTACTGCAGGTATTTCTGCCGCAACTTTGCCGGCATTTATTGGGCGAAGAGCTGCTGCTGCCCACCCTGCCCTGTTACTGGGGTGGGCAGCACGAGTTGCAGTCCAGGCTTGAGCCTGGCTGTCGGCTATACCAAATCAGCAGCCACCTTTTGCTGCACTGGTCCGGGCTCGACACTGCCGCCCAGCAGGTCTGGCGTGAACAGCTGCAGCTGCAGAACGCCGATTTTGTGTTGTTTCAGCCGCAGCCAGGCACTGAGGGAGATGCCCCGCTCAGTCTGCAGTTATTCAGTCTGGATCAGCAGGGGCATATTTCAGTGCTGCCCGGAGCCCTGGCTCAACAACAGGGCCAGGCTGACAGCCCGCTGTACCTCGATGTCTGGTTTGCCGGCCAATCGGCCGATCAACAAAGCCTGTGGCGACCGGGGCGGCAGCATGTCCGGCTGAACCGCAGTTCAGGGGTGTTACCCAGCCGGATCGCCGATCATTTATTCTGGCTTGGCCGCTACAACGAGCGGCTGAACCTGATGAGCAGAGTATTGCGTCAGCTGATCCAGATGGCCGTGCTGGAGCAAAGTCTGGCCGCAGCAGACAGCCGGGCCCTGCTGCAATTTTGTCTGTTTGCCAATGGAGCCACAGCCTTGACAGCACATAAGCAGGCCGCCAATTGGCTGCAGCATGGTCTGGCGCAGCTATGCAGCCCAACGGCACCGGGCAGCCTGCCAAAGGCGCTCAGCGCTGTCCTCTACAACACAATGTCGGTGCGGGAATACATCAGTGAGGACAGCTGGTACGTGCTGGAGCAGTTACAGCGCCAGAGCTGGTCAGCCGAAACCCAATGGCAACCTGCCGCACTGGTTCGTCAGTTGGACCAACTGTTGCTGTTGCAGACCGCTATCTATGGCATGAACAATGAAACCATGACCCGCACACCAGGCCTGAATTTCCTGCAGGCTGGCCAACATCTGGAACGGGCGCTGCAAATGAGTCATTTATTGCAGAGTTGTTTTTGCCAGCCCCAGAGCATCAGCGCCAGCCTGCAAGAGGCCTTGTTGCGGCTGAGCGATACTCAGGTGACCTACAGACGCCGTTATGGCTCAGAACTGCATCCGCTCGCTGTGCTGGATTTATTGCTGCTGGACGACAGCACGCCCCGCTCCGTCTGTTTTGGCGTCAACCAACTGGAAGGCTTGCTCAGCCTGTTGCCCAGCAATGACGGACAAAACAGCCATAGCCTGGCCTTATTGCAACAGCTCAAATCCTTATTCGGCCTGGAGGCCGACGTGCTGTTAACGGCAGAGCAACAGGCCAGCCCCGGGCTTAAATCCATGCTATTCGAGCTGCAACAGCTGCTGCGCCAGCTGTCGGAGCAAATCACTCACAGTTATTTCAGTCATGCTGAACCCAGCTGGCGCTGGCAGCAATGGTGAGAGAGCCGATGAAAAGTTATCAGATCCGCCACCTGACCCGATACAGTTACCAGCATGCGGTGGCCAACAGTTACAACCTGTTATGCCTGCAGCCCCTGTCCGACCACAGGCAACAGCTGCGTCAGTTCAGTCTGGCGATAGACCCGCAAACCGCACCACTGTATGAACAGCAGGATTGGTTTGGTAACCATAAACAGCTGCTGCATCTGCCACAAAGCCATCAGGGACTTTGTGTGGTCGCCAGCTCCGTGTTGCAGGTCAGCCCTGACGCTGAACGACAGTATTCTGAGCGCCCCTGGTCCGAAGCTCTGGTGGGCTCAGCGCCTGCGGCAACCGTAGATCTGCAGGCCTGCCTGTGCAGCAAAACCAGCCCCATGTTGCCTCAGCTTGCCGGATGCCGGGCCTTTATTCAGCCACTGGCTGCGCCCGATTTATCCGTGGTGCAACTGGCCGCGGCCTTAAGTGAAAAAATCTACCGGCAATTTGACTATGATCCCGGCTTCAGCAGTGTCGCCACGCCGTTAACCGAAGTACTGCATCATAAAAAAGGCGTCTGTCAGGATTTCGCCCATCTGGCGATTGCCTGTCTGCGCAGTCTGGGGTTGTCTGCCCGTTATGTCAGCGGCTATCTGGAAACCGAAGCCCCCCCCGGTCAGCCAAAACTGACCGGGGCTGACGCCTCCCATGCCTGGTTTGAAGTCTGGTGCCCGGACAGCGGTTGGGTCGGTTTCGACCCAACCAACAATCTGCAGCCCAATGGCCGTCATCTGGTGCTGGCACGGGGCCGGGACTACAGCGATGTGGTGCCGCTCAAAGGTCTGGTGCTCGGCCATGGCGACCATCAACTGGAGGTTGAGGTGGATGTCATGCCAATTCCGGCGGAATTCAGTTAAGGTAGACCGACAAGAAAATAAACATAAGGACAACGGATGAAACTGCACACCTCAATCTTTCGGCTTTCTGCGCTCCTTCCGGCACTTTTTTGCAGTACCGCACTGCAGGCCCAGAATCTCAATGAAGCCATAGCAGCCGACTACCGGCAGAACCTGAAGGGGTTGTTTGAACACCTGCACCAAAACCCCGAGCTGTCTTTTATGGAGTTTAAAACCTCGAAGCGGCTGGCCGAAGAGCTGACCGCTTTGGGGTATGAAGTCACGGCCGGAGTCGGCAAAACCGGACTGGTCGCCCTTTTGAAAAACGGCCCGGGCCCTATGGTAATGATGCGCGCTGATATGGACGCCTTGCCGGTCGAAGAAAAATCCGGTTTGCCTTATGCCTCCACAGCCAAAAGCAAAGACTGGTTTGGCAAAGAAGTGTCGGTGATGCACGCCTGTGGCCATGACATGCATGTCACCAGCCTGGTCGGCACGGCCCGCCAAATGGTGCGCTTAAAAGACCAATGGTCAGGCACCCTGATGCTGATAGGCCAGCCTGCGGAAGAGTACACTGGCGGTGCCATTGGTATGCGCAATGACAAGATTTACCAGCGCTTTGGCACACCGGACTATGCGATGGCGCTGCATGTGTCCAGTGAAATTGAAGCCGGTAAAATAGTGGCGGTGGAAGGTTCGCCTTTTTCCGGCGTCGATTCTGTCGATATTGAAATTCCGGGCATTGGCGCCCACGGTGCCAGCCCGCACCGGGGCAAAGACCCGATCGTATTGGGGTCACAAATTGTGCTGGCACTGCAAACCATCGTCAGCCGCGAAATCGCGCCCAAAGAGCCCAGCGTGATCACTGTCGGCTCTTTTCATGGCGGCTCCAAACACAACATTATTCCGGATTCGGCCCACCTGCAGCTGACAGTGCGCAGCGACACGCTGGAAACCCGAGAGCAATTGCTCGCCGCTATCGAACGTGTTGCAGTGAATATGGGCCGGGTCGCAGGTCTGCCGGACGATAAACTGCCGAAAGTCACGGTAGATCCGCAACCGACCCCACCGACCATCAACGATATTCCGCTGACCCAGCGCCTGAAAACCCGCTGGACCGCTCATTTTGGTGCCGATATTTTTGATCAAAAATTCAAGCGCCTTGGCATGGGAGCCGAAGACTATCCGTTTTTAATTCAAAACCCTACCATTCCGTCTGTGTACTTCCAGATAGGCGGCACCCCCAAGGCCGACTTTGAAGCCGAACGTACTGGCGGCGCTGCAGTGCCCAGCCATCACAGCCCATTGTTTAAAATCAGCCCGGAGCCAGCTATCCGTTCTGGTGTGGAAGCCACTGTGGTCGCCATGCTGGAGCTGATGCCGAAAACCTGAGCGGGCGTGCAACAGAGTGTTACAAAATCGGGTTCACCTGCCGGGTAAAAACCGGTAGGCTGAACCTGAGCCGAAGTAAATCAAAAGTACAACTAAAAGAAGGAATGCACACGTGCGTAAAACCCTTATTGCCCTGGCCGTTACCGCACTGGTCAGTGGCTGCAACCCAGCCCAGGAAAAAGCCACCGAAACCACGCCAGCCGCCAGCACAGCCGCGGCAGAAAGCACAACGGCTGCGGCCCAGTCAGAATCTGAACGCCTGAACCAGTGGTTTGAAACCAAATACGAAGAGCAGCTGCAAATGAGCCCGCTGCAAATGACCTTTTTGGGCCGTAAAGATAAAAACGACCAGATTGATGAAGTGACCGAAGCGGCGGAAGACCAGCAACTGGCCTGGCATGCCGCCACAGTGGAAGAGCTGAAAAGCCAGTTTGACTACAGCAAACTGGATATGGAAGCCAAAACCTCGTATGACCTGTGGATTTACCAGTACGAACAGGCCCGCGACGCGGCGGCGTTTCGTGTGAACACTTATGTGTTTAACCAGATGCAGGGTGTTCATGCCTTGTTGCCACAAATTATGATCAACTTCCACAAAGTTGATGAAGTGGCCGACATGGAGGCTTATATCAAGCGTCTGGGTGGCATTGCCAAAGCCATTGCCGAACTGCAGCAACGGGCGGCCAAATACGCAGAAGCCGGTGTGCGCCCGCCGCGTTTTGCCTATGAGGGAGTCATTGAGCAGGTGAATAATCTGCTGACCGGCGCGCCATTTACAGACAGCGACAAAGACGCCCCACTCTGGGCAGACGCCAAAAGCAAAATCGACAGCCTGAAAAAGGCCGACAAACTGGATGACAAAAAAGCCGAACAACTGCTGGCCGATGTGAAATCGGCCCTGACCACTCAGTTCCAGCCGTCCTACCAGGCACTGTCTGCGTTTTTAACCAGCGAGCTGGATAAAACCACGGTCAACCCGACTGGTGTTTCCACTCAGCCCAATGGGGTGGCTTATTACAACCACCGGCTGAAAAACTCCACCACCACCTCATTAACGGCGGAAGAAATTCACCAGATTGGCCTGAATGAAGTGGACCGTATCACCAAAGAAATGATTGCGATCAAAGACCAGGTGGGCTTTAAAGGCGACCTGCAGGAGTTCTTTAAGTTTATTAAAACCGACTCGCAATTTTTCTACCCGGACACAGACGAAGGCCGCAACAGCTACCTGAAAGACTCCGAAGCGTACCTGGCCTTTATTGAGAAAAAACTGCCCGAGTACTTTGGCATTCTGCCCAAAGCACCGCTGGTGGTAAAACGGGTGGAAGCGTTCCGTGAACAACCGGGTGCTGCCCAGCATTATTTCCCAGGCACACCGGATGGCAAACGCCCTGGCATTTATTATGCGCACCTGTCTGATATGAAACAGATGCCAAAAAATGAAATGGAAGCCATTGCCTATCACGAAGGCAGCCCTGGCCACCATATGCAGATCTCCATAGCGCAGGAGCTGAAATCAGTGCCAACCTTCCGTACTCAGGCCGGTTTCACCGCCTATGTCGAAGGCTGGGCTTTGTATTCTGAAGTGCTGGCCAAAGAGATGGGCGCTTACCAAAGCCCCTACACAGATTTTGGCCGTCTGATCACCGAAATGTGGCGCGCCGTGCGTTTGGTGGTGGATACAGGCATGCACGCCAAAGGCTGGACTGAACAGCAGGCCATCGACTACTTCAAAGCCAAAACCCCGGTGGCCGAAGGGGCTGTGGTCTCTGAAGTACGCCGTTATCTGGTATGGCCTGGCCAGGCCACGGCCTACAAAATTGGTATGCTGAAAATTCAGGAACTGCGCGCCAAAGCGAAAGAGCAGTTAGGAGACAAGTTTGATATCCGTGGCTTCCACGACACAGTGCTGGGCGGTGGTGCCCTGCCACTGGATGTGTTGGAAAAGCGGGTGCAAAACTGGGTAGACAGCGTTAAATCGGTTTAACTACCGGCACTGCTACTCGTAAAAATGGCCCCGCTGCGGGCCATTTTTTATGGCTGTCAGAGAAACTTTTGGAGTTGTCCCTGTAAAAGAATCAGTGTTAACATCATCTTTTCATTTGGATTTTTTATAAGGACATAAAATGCGTTATTCATTCCTCGCCGCCAGCCTGCTGTGCAGCACTCTGGTTCAGGCCGATCTGTTGGATGCCCTGAAACACTATGAACTCAAAGACTATGCCAAAGCGCAGGCTGAGTTCAGTGCTTTGTTGCCGCTGGGCAACGAACTGGCCGCCTTTAACCTGGCCGCCATGCACCATAATGGCGAAGGCATGGCCGCCGATCCGGTGAAAGCGCTGGCCTATTTTCAACTGGCGGACCAATTGGGTGACAACAGAGCGGCAGCTATTGTCAGCAAATTATCGGCCAGGCTGTCTGCCGGACAGCAGCAGCAAGCCGCCACTCTGGCCAGCCAATTGCTGACACAAGTGCAGATCCGGGAGCTGGATCCGAAGGAATCCAGTAAAACCGAATTTCCGGAGGCGATTAAGCGTCAGGAACCTCAATACCCCGAAGAGGCGGCCAAAAGGGGGCAGTTTGGCTATGTCGTAATGAGGTTTATCGTCGATGAAGAAGGCAAAGTACCGGTCGCAGAAGTTCTGGGCTCTTACCCGGATAAAGTCTTCGACCGCAACTCGGTCCGTGCATTAAGGCAGTGGCAATACGCCGCCACAGGTAAAAAGCACCAGGCACAGGTGCTGCTGACCTATAGCCTGGGGCCGGTCTCCGAATCGAAGGTGAATAAGATCATCAAGGAACATAAGCTGCTGGATTACGCGATCGCCGGTTCTCCGACCCACCAATATGCGCTGGGTTCATTGCTCGACCTGGTGACCACCAGTTCGTATTACTCTATAGAAATCGACAAGCAGCTGCCGCTGAATCCAAATCAGGGGCTCCCTTCTGAACTCTATAACACCAAACGAAGTCTGTATTTCAAAGCTGAACTGCCTGGTTTTGCTGGCAATGCTAAAGTCAGCGCCAATGCCGATGGCATCATTACCAAGGTGCTGAGCGCGGCCAACCAGGACCTGGCAGAGGTATCACAACAGCTGGTGGGAAAATCACTGGGCAACAAAGCCACTCAGGGGAATTACCATCTATGGGCAGAACAGGGCAAAGATGCACGGGTGCAGCCTGTTATGACCTTGTCGCAACTACACAGCCCCAGTTATTGGTGGGGCATGGCCGCCAAAAACGGCAATCTGGACGCACAACGTCGATTAGCGGCTTTCTCCGGGCAGTGGGAAAACTACCTGCTGCAGCAAAACGACCCGCAGGTGCAAACCTGGTCTGGGGTACGGCAGATCTTGGAAGGGGATAAAGCCGCAGGTCAGTTGTTACTGGACAAAGCCATAGCACAGAAGTACCAGACGGCGGCAGAGTTGAAAGCCGCTCTGTAAGCACCAGAACACTAAGAAGGCCAGGTATCCGCCTGGCCTTTTGTTTTTATTGTGCCCCCACTAACGACTGCTGACTTCCTGCTGCAGCTGCTCCAGGCTTTTGCCACGGGTTTCAATACCATGGCGTTTCAGTTCCAGCGCAGCCCACACCAGGGCTATTGCAATGGCCAAAGCGGAATACCCCAGTTGTTCAAACCAGCCCAGCACCCCGACACCGGCCCCCAGAATACCACCAAATTTTGAACTGGCGGCGATCAGGCCAGAACCGGCACCACGCAGCTCCACGGGGTAAATTTCGGCAGCATAAGGGATCAGCATGGCGATCACCCCACTGGCACTGACCAGCAGCAGCGCGATGGCGACAGACAAGGCGGTCGGTTGATACAGCTGCCAGAAATCAAAGGCAACAAAAGCCATCAGTGAAAAAGCCGTCAGCAGTAAAAACAGCAACAGGGTTTTGATGCTGCTCCAGCTGTGGTACAGCCAAATCACCACGAAAACAGCAGGCACTGCCATCATCGCTGATTTAGCAATAATAGCGCTGGCCTCTTTGGCCAGCCCCAGCTCGCCCAGGTTCACCGGCAACCAGAGCAAAAAACCAAAGTTCACCAGGCCCCAGGCCACACCGGCCAGCACCAGGCCTATGCTCAGACCGGCATAAGGCCCTTGCCATAAATCCTGAAAACCGGCTTTTTTGCTGTCGGCCTGCACTTCGGCCACCACATGGCTGTGGCCCTGACCGTCACTGCCAAACCTGGCCAGCACCGCCCTCGCCTGCAACTCCAGCCCCTGGCTCGCCAGATAACGCGGCGATTCTGGCATATAACGATTCAGAAAAATCAGCAGCAGACCTGTTGGCAACCCCAGCAGCCACAACACCCGCCAGCTGAACATCGGCTCCAGTACAGCGGCAGAACCTGCCGCCACCAGATAACCACCCGCGGTGCCAATACCGCCCAAAGCCACCAGTAACCAGCCTCTGTGTGCTGCCGGTATGGTCTCGGCCATCAGGGTAAAGGTGATAGGTAATAACCCCCCCGCCGACATGCCCATCAGGAAACACATCACCAGGTTCCATTCAAAACTGGGCATGGCGCCACAGATGGCCGTGCCGATAAACATCAGCGCCGACAACAAAATAGCAGCCCGACGGCCAAATTTATCCGCCGCTATGCCCCAAAGCACTGACCCCACAGTAGTGCCTGTTAAAGCCACCAGTGCCAGAGTGCCTGCCGTTTTACTGTCAATTTCATACTCAGTTTTCATACCGGGCATCACAAAACCCAGGGTGGCGGGTTTCATCACATCCACCACCACAGCCAGCAGCAGCACCAGCACCAGAGTCCAGTGCTCTTTGTTCAGCGGTAACTGATCGGCCACATGAAACTGCAGCGTACTGCTTCCTTGCTGGCGCAATTGCGCCAGACGGGGCATCAGGCCATAAGTCGCCAGCAACAAACCAAAAGGAATAAGCCCCATGCCAATCAGCATGTTGGTGTCCATCGGCATGCCCACCATCTGGTAATTCATATGCACCGAGTGCATAAACATGGGCACATGGCCAAGCACACCCAGGGTAATAGCCAGGCAGCCCAACCAAAAAGCCACCGGATGATAAAACTGCAAACCTGCACTGTGAGACATCTGTTGTTCTCGGGTAAAATGAAAAACGCAGTGTAAAACAGCTGCTTATTGAACACAAATGGCCCTGATTCAGCCAGGGTACAGTTTAATTTGACCAGACTGACGATGGCGGTCAAAGACCTTATCAGGATGCGAAATTGGTTATGCGTGTTGCCTTGTGCTCTGTGGCTTTAGCTGTGGGTTCCTTCATCAGCCAGGCGGCTGAACTGGTGTTTGTGGCCGATTTTGATCAAGACAATCAGCCACTGACTGTGTTAGCGGGTTGCCAGATCGATCAGTCCAGCCCCAAAACCGGCCAATCCGCCCTGCTCTGTCAAAATGGCAGCAGTGCGCTGGTCAGCCGTCAGCCGGTGGCCGAAGCCGGTTTAATGGAGTTTTGGGTCAAACCTGAAACCGCCTTTACCAGTTACAAAATTAATGTGCTGAGCTCAGCTTCCGTCAGCCTGGGTGCTCAGTGGCAACAAATTGGTCTGATTGAAGTGAACCCCGGCCAGGAGGGCTATACAGCGCACCGGCTGTCAATTGACGACCCGGGTCGCAAATACATCCGGCTGGATATCGAAACCCAACACGGCACAGTGCTGCTGGATCAACTCAGCATTCAGCGCATTTTGCTCGACACCGCACTGCAGAAAAACGAACAACGTATTATCAGCGGCATTCTGGATAAGCTGCAGACCAATCAGAATTACGAGCTGAAAAAAGAAGCACTGCAGGGTCTGGGCAAAAACTACGCCGCTCAGCTGGAAACCCAGCGCCAGTACCTGGAGTACGCCAACGGCATTTATTCCGGCATTACCTTTGTGCTGGCTGGCTCCGAGCGTAATAAAATGTCCAACCCTATGGCCTACAGTTCCTTCCGTACCATTCTGGCCGACGCCAAACGGGTCAGCTCGCCGTTGCAGCAAGCGCGGCTGAATTCGATGGTGAAACCCTTCAGTGATTTGGGCACCGCCACATTAACAGTGGTCAGCGGCGGTTTGTATGCGGCTTTTGCCGAACCTTTTAAATCCTTTTTAGCAACGGCTTTTGATCGGTCCAACTATGACAATGCCGATTTAAGCCGCAAAGACCGCAAATTTGCCGAAGAAAACGGCCTGAAAGTGTATGAAAAAGCCGAGCAGTTTTTAACTGAGTTGGAAAAAGAGTTGCTGCAGGTGCAGCAACTGGAAAGTGACCTGCAAGCCATGCAGCGGCTGGTGGACAGCTTCCGCAAAGATTTGGACAAACACCTGCGCGACTATGTGCAGCATGCAGGCCTGGCCCGCACCCAGGAAAACTACAGCAGGGTGATGAGCAAAGAGGAGCCGGTGCGTGGCAAGATTGCCGAAGAAGTCAGCAGTGCCGTCAGCAACAGAGCTGTGGCGCTGCTGAACAGCAACGATTCGACTGAACTGATCCAGTACATGCTGAAAACCTCAGCCCAGCTGGAAGGCATGCAGGAATTTAAAGAGCGTTTTAACCAGATCACCTCAGCGGCTATTACCTTCTACGACAAGTTTGAAAGCTCGGTCGCCGCAGATAAAAACCCCTTCACCGACGCCAAAGACAAAGCGGCGTGGGAAGCCCATGCGCAAAAAGCCCGCAGCTATATCCGCCAGTCCAAAGACGCGTTCAGCAAGGCGTATATGTAAGTCAGTCCGGGGCGGCCCGTCGCCGCCCATCCCCCACACAGAAAACCTCAGGCAGGGCTGGACAAAACCGGCCGCTTCATTGATTTTATTGTTATCAAAGAGCAACGGAGTCCAACCAATGACTTGGTTAAAATGGATAGCGGCTATGGTGACTGGTCTGGTGCTGGGCAGTCTGGTGAATATGGCACTGATTAAACTCAATGGGCTGCTGATTGCTTTGCCCGCCGGGGTCGATATGACCACAGCAGAAGGCATCAGGGCCGCTTTACCTTTACTGCAACCTGTACATTTTCTATTGCCCTTTTTAGCCCACGCACTCGGCACACTGGTGGGGGCGTTCTGCGCTGCCTGGTTGGCAAGCCAGTATAAAGCTTGGGCTGCCGCAGCTATTGGTCTGTTATTTTTCTGTGGCGGTGTGATGGCAGCACGGCTCATCCCGGCTCCCTTCTGGTTTATTGCTGCCGATTTACTTGTGGCTTATCTGCCTATGGCCTGGCTGGGTTACCGTCTGGCTAGGCGCAAATCCAGCCAACAGGCTGGCTGACCCTGCTGTTTTTTTAAGGTTTGGCAATAATTACATCGTATTGCATCAGCTGCGGTACCCGTTGTTGCAGCTGGCTTTCAATCTGATCCAGTTCGGTCAGACGCTGGCAAAACAACGCTGATTTTTCTTCCAGTTCGCCGGCTTTCTGGTCCAGACCGGCATTGATCTTAGTGACCAATTCCGCCAGCGGCTGCCAGCTCGGGCTTTCGGTGCGTTCGAAATTGTCATCCGTCTGACGCAACGCATCCTGCAATGCTTCCCAGACAGCCCCGACCGTCTGTTTGGCTAAGGTTTTCAGCTGATGTTTCAGCTCGCCGTGTAAAAAAGAATCCAGCTCATGCAGGCTTTGTGGGGCCAGATAAAAATGGTCGCCACTGCGGACAAAACGGGAGGTTAACTGGTAGGTCGATTCCCGGATCAGCTGTTGCCATTCTTCCTGCTGCGAACTGTCGCCAATGCCGGACAACATACTTTCAATGGCACTCAGTCCCAGCTCCACACTGTCCACCGCAATGCTGACCACTTCAGGCACAAATTTACGCAGCAGGTGTGAATAGCGCTGCAGCAACTCCTGCTCGGCCGGGGTTAAGGTGATCCATTCGCCCCGGATAAACAACTGCCTGTCATGGTTGATCTGAAACACAGTGCGGTTACTGCTTTGCACCCGGATTTGCTCAGGCGAAATCAAAATACCGTGCCGAAAGGCCATGGCACATTCATCGGCCCAGCCCGGGCAGCTCAGGATCAGACAGAACATCACACACCAACGCACTGGTTTTACTCCTCTTCATTGCAGCCTCCGAGCTTAACGGAAGCGGGCCTGAAAAGCAGCCAGCCTCAGCGCACAGCAGCAGGTATTTATCGCCTGTCACTCGTCACTGAAGCGCACCAGCCGTACATACAAAGGGGTGTTTTTGGTTTTCAGGTTATTTTTGCCACTGTACATGGCAATAGCAAACGCCTGATTGGCTTCATTCGCTGCCGTGGTCCCGGTCCAGATATTCTCACTGTTCGCCCCAGGAAACAGACTCAGTCGCAGCGCCGGGTCAACACAGCCTCTGTTGATGATGCTTTGTACTTCTTTGGCATTGGGCAACCGCCAGCTGGTGTAGCCGCCTAAATCCTGACGGGCACTTTCGAGCAGCGCATCGGCCCAGGTCAATTGTTGCGGGTTGCCGGTACAGCTTTTACTGCTGCTGTCCCAGGTCTGTCCAACCAGACAGGCAGACCAGAGCAGCCGGGTTTTGCTGTCCAGTACTGTACCGTCGCTGTTCAGCGTCAGATGGCTGAAATCCACGCCAACTTCAATATTGTCATAACAAATCTGTGCGGCCTGCACAGAGAAACTCAGGCTCAAAGCCACCAGTATCAATTTCATACCGCACTCCTAAGGGGTTCTGACCAGGCGAATATAAGCCAGTTGTGACGCTTGTTTCGGCAGGCTGTTGTCATTGCCATTCTGGTTATTAAACACCCAGGTGGAGATGCCGCCACCGCCTTCAGCGCTGGTTTCACTGGTCCAGTAATACAAATTGTTTTGCAGGCTCAGCGCGGGTTCATAACGAAACAAAGCCGGATCGAGCAAATGGGCCTGACCCCGACGGCTGAAATCCGCCAGCGACATCAGTTCCACCAGCGTCGGCATACGCCAGTTGGATCCCCCGCAATACACAGCGTCGTTGACTTCATCAATGTAAGTCTGGGTACCGCAGTCGGTGTCACTGGGACAACTGCTGTTCGCTGCGGCAGCCTCCCCAGCTTCTCCGCCGTTGCCCGGCGCCGCATTGACATAACTGTACCTGTTATTCGCTGCTCTTAAGGTGGTATTGGGTGCAGCCGCCAGCACAGGCTCCTTCAGCTCCCAGATCAGGCCCGTCACGTTGTCGCGGACGCAGGAAAACTCCGAAGCGTCGTCCGACACCTCGTCACCATTTTCATCGAGTTTGGTAAAGTCAAAGGCATGTTCACCCCGGCCAATTTTGCGCAGGTAAGGGATCACCGAATCCCGGCCATGCTCTGCATCCTGACGCGGCAATGCCGCATTACCGCAGGGAATTTCAGCACTCTGATCGTAACAGCGGGTCATCCCTGTATCCGGCAGGCTGCCCAGCACGGCGTTCACTATCGATACCACCACAGTATCAGCGGCCTGACGCAGCGCACTGTCTGTGACCGTCAGGCGCAGTTCAACCTCAGCACTGCCCGCCACGTCAGGTGCTATAAAGCTCGCCTGGCACTGGCTGGCATTTTGCAACACCACCGTCTGTCCCCTCACCTGGCTCCAGCTGCAGCTGTAGCTGGCAGAGCTGCTTTGCGACGCCCGGCCATCCAGTTGCACCAGCGAAAACTCCCTGACCTGCTGATCGGCCCCGGCATTGGCATACACAGTGCTGCTGCTGGCCCGCACCGGTACTTTAATTTCTGTACTGTGGCTGCCGTTTTCATCGTCTGTCACTGTCAGTTTAAAACCAAGGTCCGTCGCTTCGGTGACCAAAGGGGCGATAAAACTGAGCTGTTGACTGCTGACACCGGTCAGGGCCACAGTGGGGCCGGATAACTGTTGCCAGCTGTAGCTGCTGATGCTGCCATCAGCATCCGGATCATAAGAAGAGGCAGCAGACAGTTCCACCTGCTGACCGAGAGCGACAGGAACAATAGAAGGTTTGCTCAGTTGTGCCACAGCAACAGGCAAGGTATTCACGGGTTTAATGGTCACCTGCACTTCGTCGGTCCGGACCAGTCCGGTAGGGCTGGTGTAACTGACCTGAAAGGCCAGCAGCAGGTCGGTTTTAGTCACAGGCGCGGTCAGCGTCACACTGGCCGTTGAGGCAGGCATACCACTGAGCGTCGTGCCAGTCAGTTGGCGCCAGCTAAAGCTGCCCCCTGTCGGATCAGCCACCGCAGTCAGGGTAAAACTGTTGCGTTCATTCACACTTTGATCAGCACCCGCATTGACACTGGCCAGAGGCGTGGTCGTGCCATCGTCCCCTCCACCACCGCCACAGGCCGGCAACAGAGCACTCAGGCTCAGCACTAATACCAGGGTTTTCAGCTTCATTCAGTTCTAATCCTTTGCTCCGGCCAACGTCGAAGCGTCAGCCCATTGACACCTTAGATTCTGACCACGAACGAAGCAATAATCAGACCAGAATTCAATCTGTCAGAAGAGTTGCGGGTGTCAGAGAAAGGCTTCAACCACCACGCCCTGATCAGTCAGGCGGATGCGGGACGGGCCGTACTCACGGCGGGTACGGGTCAGTTCCTGACCTATCTGGCATTCCACACCAGTGAAGAGTTTTTGACGGGCTTCCACCGCCACAGCCAATAATAACTGACGGCGATTTTCTTCCAATTGCTTGATGTCGGCAATAAAAGCGGCAGCAATACGCCGCTGTTCTTCGTAATCTTTGACCATGGCAGTCAGTTGTTCCATGACAGCCGGCGAGCGTTCCATCTGTTTCATTTGCTCAACATGCTGCCTGATCTCTTCCATTTCCGCTTTCAGTTCAAGCAGGGTATTTTTCAGCACCGCCTGCTTTTCGAGGATCGGGTCCATCAGCCGGTTCAGGCGGATTTTCAGCTGACTGCCTGACAAAGCGCCCAATTCACCACACTTCAGATGACTGCCGAGGTAATAATTTCCACCGACAATTTTGCCATTGATTTTGTCCGGCATACCGGCCAACACTTCGGCGGCCTGCACATCACAGTGCAGCAGTTGTTTGGTGGCATTGAGCAGTCCTTCGCATTCAAACTCAGTATATTGCGCCAGCGTGCACTGAATATTGCCTTTGGCCCGGATCACTGTGCTGAGTGAAGAGCCGGTTTCATCATTGATTTGGTGGCCTATCACAGCGCCGCCAATGCTGACGTCGCCGCCCGATTCGAGCAAAGTCCCTTCAAACACCCCTTTCACAAAGACATTGCCGCCAGCCACCACCTTCATCGATTCGGCCACATCGCCGTTGATCACCACTGCACCTTTGAAAATAATATGGCCGGTGCTGGCGTCCACTTTATTAATCACAAAGACTTCATCAACAGTAACAGCGGCTTCCAGCAAACGGGGCATGCCATCCCGGCTGGCCAGCAGCAGGCTGGGGTCCTGTGGGCTGACTTCAGCACCGTCACCGGCTCCCCAGGATTTTTCCTGACCATCCAGCGCCTGCAGCGCTTTGCCGGTGACCGTCATGCCTGGTTTGCCTTTGGTCGGCGGTAAACGCCGCATCAGCACATCACCGGTTTTAACCGAAGCTATCACACCAAAATCGCGTAAATCGACTTTCCCCTCACTTTGGGCCACAGGTTTACGGATCCTGTTTCCCATGTCACTGATCAGAGGTTCAAATACCGAGTCTTTACCTGGTTCAGCCTCGCGGCCCAGGGCAATAGTGGCCCGCACTTTGCTGCCAGATTCAGCGCGACTGGCATGTGCAACCAACTGCAGTATCTGTTCTTTTTGAAAACCGTAAACAATACCGGCTTCCTGTCCGGCTTTGACCACGTCGTTGGCAGAAACGTGTTGGCCCCCAAAAGCAGCAATAATTTCGGCGACAGCCGACATGGTATCGTCTGACACCATGATGGTCAGAATGGCCGGTTTGCGCTGGGCCACCTTGTATTTCAAGATATAGCCTTCGCTTTGCAGCTGTTGCTTGATTTTTTGCTGGATTTGTTTGTATTCAGTGACCAGATTCGTCAGTTGATCAAGCAGCAGCAGACAACGGCCATAACCGGCCTGCTCCAGTTGCTCTTTGATGGTGGCATCACTGATGTCAGTCATGGAGACTGGTATTTCGACAAATACCAAATCGTCTTTCAAGCTAAACTGACACGCAATGGCTTCTAGCATAAAGGTCCTACAACCAGAAAAACCACCTGCGCTGACAGGCAGTTCTGTGTTTAACAACCGGACTCAGCAGAGGATTAAATGTAGTTTTCCTGGTGAATACGGATAAACAAATCTGTGCCTACTTTGCTGTAATCAACTTTATATTCTTTATTATTCAGTGCCTGCACAAACAGCAGGGTTTTGCATTCGCTGAACACTTCACTGCTGGAAATATCCACCAGTTCAAGATAGCGGGATTTTGCTTCAGCTTTATTGGCTGGTAACTCTTCATTAAAAATTTTCACCCCATGACGGGTGGCCACAATAACAGGGTCATTTGTGTCATTCACAATCACTAAATCCACTTTTTTTTGCTTATGGATTAATGTGTTGCGACCACTAACCAGAAAAGGCTTTTCGTAATTATTCATAACAACTTACCCTGTACTCACTTATTTTTTCCACCGCCATTATGATACAGCAGGATGCTGGTGTCTAGGTGACTGTATTCTCTGAATATTGTAGCCGAAGCTGATTGATTGTCCGGCAAAAAATCTGCGGGTTTTCACTCAATGCATTCAGAGGAATATAGAGTTCAAAACCAATCAGTTGTCTGAGCGTTTGCATACGCTGACCAAACATACCAATGACCCCTTTATACACCTTCCCTTCAACATGACAAGGGTTGGTTTCCATAAAAAAGGCCGACGGGCATTGCCCGGTCGGGCAATTCTGCCCGACGGCACTGAGCAGCAGGTTGCGTTGTTCCATCAACAGCGCCACCGCCAGACGTGGGCTCAGGCGTGATAAAAACGGACTTTGTTGCTTTAGGCGGATGCCAATATAAGCCAGCTCCTGACCATTGAGTTCGGGCACTGTCACCAGCCCACATTCCTGCCAGGGCAACACCCAGTTGCCTTTGCGATGAAAAAACGTCAGCCCCTGTTCTGTCGCTTCCAGCACCAGCCATGGCTCCGTCAGACGGGCATAAGCCAAAACCAGGGCAATCAGACAGACCAGCAGCAACATAGCCCAGGCGGTGGCAGGCAACAGCTCACGAAATGCAGCCAGCGCCAGCAACCAGAGCAATAACAGGCCAGAGGACCAGAGCAGCAAACTGGCGCCACCTTTGGCGGTTTTTGCCTGAAACTGCAGCGGAGTCATGCGGTATACCACCAATAAAATAACAACATCGCAACAGTCCACAACACAAGAAAGCGCATATTCAGGCAAAACTGACAGGGTTTATCTGACATTCTCTCTCCAATACGACCAATACCTGAGACACTGCGATAACAGGTCATACGCAGTGGCTATTCTTCCCTACAATAGCCCTGCTTAATAAAAACCAACAGAACTATACAAAAACGGAGTACAAGTGGTGCAAAAAAACTCTCGGCTGATTTGGTTACTACTGGTTGGATTGGTTGCATTTATTGGTTTCTTAGCCTTTAAAAATCAACAGGTGGCGCCTAAAGCCGCAGCCAACAGCTCAGCAGTTCAGGTGAAAACAGAGGTCACAGAGCTCAGCAATTTAAAGCGTCAGGTACAAAGCCTGGGCACAGCTCTGGCCAACGAATCCATCCAAATTGTCAGCAACGCCAGCGATTACATCACAGTGCTGAATATTAACGAAGGCCGTACCGTTGAAAAAGGCGCCTTACTGGCCCAGCTGCACGACGTCGAAGAGCGCGCCAGAGTCGCAGAGCTGACAGCCCAACTGACCGAACAAAAACGTCAGCTGGACAGATTAAAAAACCTGACCCGTACCCAGGCCTCAGCGCAGTCCTTGCTGGATGAACAACAAGCCAAGGTCAATACCACTCTGGCGCAGCTGGACGGGGTAAAGGCCCGGCTGAATGATTTGGCCATCAAAGCACCGTTTAGCGGTGTACTGGGTTTACGCCGGGTCAGCCAGGGGGCTTATGTCAGTGCTGGCACCATACTGACCACGCTCGATGATTTAAGCCAAATCCGCATTGAATTCAGTGTGGCCGAACAGTATCTGGCCCAGCTGCAACCAGGCATGATAGTCAGCAGCAGCAGTGTCGCCTACCCAGGTGAAGAATTTGACGGCACCATCAAAGCCATAGACACCCGCCTGGACCCGGTCAGCCGCTCAGTGCGGGTTCACGCCATCCTCCCCAACCCAGAACAAAAACTTCGCCCCGGTATGCTGCTCACCGTCAAAGTCACCTTAGATCAGCAAGCTGCGATCCAAATCTCAGAAAAAGCCCTGGTGCCGCTGAAAAACAAACAGTATGTCTTTGTGATCCAGCCGGACAACAGAGTGGTTCAGACCGAAGTGGAAATTGGCCAGCGCCTGCCGGGAAGGGTCGAAATCAGCCGGGGCCTGCAGCCGGGCCAGCAGGTGGTCATTGAAGGCACACAAAAACTCCAGACAGGTACGTCTGTGACTGTGGTGGAGTAAGTTATGTGGTTATCTGATGTCTCTGTCAAACGTCCTGTCTTTGCGACAGTGATGAACCTGTTATTGCTGATCTTCGGTATTGTCTGCTTTACCATGCTGCCGCTGCGCGAGTTTCCGGATATTGACTCGCCTATAGTCACTGTCAGCACCGATTACCCGGGCGCGTCCGCAGAAATTGTCGAAACCAAAATTACCCAGCCGATTGAAGATCGGATCTCCGGTGTCGAAGGCATTAAAAACATCACGTCGAACAGCCGTGATGGCCGCTCCAATGTCACCATTGAATTTAATATCAACCGCGACATAGACGCCGCCGCCAATGACGTGCGGGAACGGGTGTCCCGTATTCTGGATAACCTGCCGGATCAGGCCTACCCGCCGGAAGTCTTTAAAGCAGACGGGGATGACGACACCATTGCCTGGTTTGTGCTGAACAGCGAAACCATGACCAGTCTGGAGCTGTCCGACTACGCAGACCGTTATATCGTCGAACGTTTTTCCGTAGTAGACGGGGTGGCCCGTATCCAGATTGGTGGTGAGCGCCGTTATGCTATGCGGATCTGGCTGGATAAAGACGCCATGGCCGCCCGTGGTGTCACAGTGCAGGACATTGAAACTGTGCTGCGTAATGAAAACGTTGAGCTGCCAGCCGGCGAAATTAAGTCTGCAGAACGTGATTTCACAGTGCGGGTGGTCCGCACTTACAAAACCCAGCAGGATTTCCGCCGCCTGGCCATTAAACGTGGCGCCGACAATTACATAGTGCGCCTCGGTGAAGTCGCCAATGTTATTTTAAGTTCAGAAGACGAAGAAAGTGAGTTCCGTGGCGACGGCAAAAACCTGCTGGGGATCGGCATTATCAAACAGTCAAAAGCCAATACGCTGGATGTGGTGCGAAACGCCCGCGCCGAAATGGAGAAAATCAAACAAAGTCTGCCGGTTGGCACCACGATAGAACCAGGCTATGACTCTTCGCTCTTTATCGCCGAATCCATTCACGAGGTGTACAACACCCTCGCCATCGCCATGCTGATGGTGGTGTTAGTCATCTTTCTGTTCCTCGGTAACCTGCGCGCCACCTTTATTCCAGCCATTACTGTCCCTGTCGCCCTGGTGGCGGCTGTCACTGTGCTCTTTGCGCTGGATTTTTCCATCAACCTGCTGACGCTGCTGGCGATGGTGCTGGCCATAGGCCTGGTGGTGGACGACTCCATCGTGGTTTTGGAAAACATTTACCGGCGCATTGAACAGGGCGAAGCGCCTCTGCTGGCCGCCTACCGCGGCACCCGTGAAGTGGGCTTTGCCGTTATTGCCACCACCTTAGTGCTGATCTCTGTGTTTGTACCGCTGGTCTTTATGCAGGGCGAACTGGGGAAACTTTTTACCGAGTTTGCGCTGGCCGTGGCGGCGGCCGTGGCCTTTTCCGCGCTGACCGCCCTCACCCTGTCGCCGATGCTGGCCAGCAAACTGCTGAAGCATCAAAAACGTGAATCCCGCTTCAGTGCCGCCATGCACAAGGCCTTTGACAGACTGGAAACCGGCTACCGCAATCAGCTGAATATGGTGATGCAAAATCGCTGGCCGACTTTTGCTGTGTTGCTGCTCAGTCTGGTGGCCAGCGTCATGCTGTTGAAAATGCTGCCCGGTGAGCTGGCACCGCAGGAAGACAGAGGCACCTTTTTTGTCAATATGAATGGCGCTGAAGGGGCCAGTTATCAGAACAACAGCAAAAACATGCGGCTGATTGAAGATGTGTTGCTGCCGTACTACCAGAAAGGCGAATTTAACCGGCTGCTGATCCGGGTGCCAGGCTGGGGCAACAGCGGTGGTGTGGCCATTGTCGGCACCGAAAACTGGAACAATGGCCAGCGCCGTACGGCCGAGCTGATGCAGGAAGTGGCAGGCAAGCTGAACCAGCTGCCCGACATTAAAGCCTTTACCTTTATGCGCAGTGGCCTGGGCGGCGGCCGCGGCGGTGGCCGGCCTGTGCAGTTCGTGATTCAGGGCAATACCTATGAAGAGTTGTCGCGCTGGCGTGACATAGTGCTGGAAAAAGCCGCCGCCAACCCAAACCTGCAAATGCTGGACCACGACTACAAAGAGACAGTGCCGCAGGTACTGGTGGAAATTAACAGCGAGCGGGCCGCCGACTTAGGCATCTCGGTCGGTGCTGTGGGCCGGGCGCTGGAAGCCATGCTTGGTGGCCGCCGGGTGACCACCTTCCTCGACCGTGGCAAAGAATACGATGTGCTGCTGGAAGGTGAAGACAAAGACTTTGCCCGCCCCGGCGCCATCAGCAATGTGTATGTGCGCGCCACTGAATCAGGCCAGCTGATCCCGCTGGACAACCTGGTCACCTTAAAAGAAGAAGCCACCACCTCGGCACTGAACCGCTACAACAGAATGCGGGCCGTCACTATTACCGCAGGCCTGGCGCCGGGTTACAGCCTGGGTGAAGCGCTGGAGTTTCTGGAAACTGTGGTCAAAGAAAATATCGAAGGCACAGTGGGCATCGACTATAAAAACGAGTCGCTGCTGTACAAAGAAAGTGGTGAATCCACAGCCCTTATTTTTATGCTGGCGTTGTTAGTGACCTACCTGGTACTGGCCGCCCAGTTTGAAAGCTTTATTCACCCGCTGGTCATTATGCTGACAGTCCCGCTGGGGCTGGTAGGCGCGCTGGCCGGTCTGTATCTGGCGGGCATGACACTGAATATTTACAGCCAGATAGGTCTGGTGATGCTGATTGGTCTGGTGGCGAAAAATGGCATTCTGATTGTCGAGTTTGCCAACCAGTTGCGCGACGCCGGAGTTGCCTTTGAAGAAGCCATCAAGCGCGCTTCAGCACTGCGCCTGCGCCCTATCGTGATGACCGCCTTCACCACCGTCATGAGTGCCATTCCGCTGATTATCACCACTGGGCCGGGTTCCGAAAGCCGGATGGTGATAGGGATGGTCATTTTTGCCGGTGTCGGCATTGCCACCCTGCTGACCATTTATGTAGTGCCTGTGGCTTATCTGGTGCTGGCCAAAAACACCGGTTCACCGGAGCAGCTCAGCCGTGAACTGGCACTGCTGGAGCAACAGGCCGGGCCGGAAAAACTGGATTAACAGCAGCCTAAGTAAAAAGCCGTCAGACGACGGCTTTTTACTGAGCCTTACCAGCGCATCGCCTGAATGCGGCTCACTTCGCCGCTTTGTTCCATCTGCTGCCAGGCTTGTTGCAACTTTTGCAGCTGCGCCGGGTTTAATGCCTTTTTACTAAAGCCAAAATACACCGGGCTTTGGTAGATCAGCAGCAACTTCTGGTAACGGGCCGCATCCTGATACCCTTTGTCCTGCCAGTACTGCAGCACAGTTTCATCTTCCAGAATGGCGTTGACTCTTTTAGCCTTGAGCAGCGCCAGTTTATCCTGAATACCACTGATCGAGACCAATTGGCGGGCGAACTCAGGGTGTTGCTTCAGCTGAATAAACTGCTCGCCATAATAAGCCCCGTTTAATTCTGCAATGCGGCCATAATCCAGTTGCCCGGCGAGCTGTTGCAGCGACTGAACAGGCGGCAGCAGTGTGGGATCGCCAATCAGCCAGATCCGCTCTGTGTGATGGGGGCCGATAAACACAAAATCCTGTTCCCGGCTTGGGGTTTTCGTCAACTGACTGACCACCGCCAGCTCACCGGTTTTCAGTTGCTGCAAAGAGCGCAGCCAGGGACTATTCACATAACGCAGCCGACAGCCGGTTTTTTCGGCCAGTCGCTTCAGCAGCACCACACTTTGGCCTGTCCACCCCTCACCTTGTTGCATCAAGTGGGGCGGAAACTCAGCCTCTACAGCAAAAGCCAGCTCACAGGCCGGAGTCGCTTTCGCAACCAGCAACACTCCTGCCAACAACCAGAGAATACGCACAACCAGACTCTCTCCTTATAGGTCCCAAAGACAATATGACAGTGGTCGCGGCAAAGCGCCAGAGATCCGGCAGCGGAAAAAACTGTTTATGCTCAGATATTTTCAGTGACCCGCTACCGGTCAGCTGCTAGACTGGCCCGCAGCTGAACATGGGTGTCAGGCCAGGCCTGACTTCACAGGGAAAGGGGTGAAAATCCTCTGCTGTACCCGCAACTGTAAACGGCTGCAGAACCAAACTGCGCCGTAAGCCAGATGGCCTGACCTGTCCAGTAAAAGCGCTGCGCAAGCAGTACACAGTGCGGGTCTACACTGTGCCGTCATTCAGCAGATCCATTCTGTCAGCGGCTGGTGTTTCTCAATCAAGGACAACAGTGGCTCTGGTACGATTTAAACAAGTCCGGCTTGAACTTCAGCAACAGCCTGTTCTGCATTCATTAAGTTTTGAACTGCAGGAACAGCAGTTTGTTGGGCTGATAGGCCCGAATGGCGCCGGTAAAACCTCCTTACAACGCCTGCTGCAGGCGGAGTATCAGCCCAGCAGCGGTCAGATTGAGCTGGACCAGATCCCGTTAAACCACTACAGCAGACCCCAATTAGCCAGACAGCTGGCGGTGGTCAGTCAGTTGCCCGGCCATTTATTCGACCTCTCCGTATTGGATGTGGTCACTATGGGGTTACTGCCCCATAAAAAACTCTGGCAAACCACCACTGCGGACGATCAGTTGCTGGTGCTACAGCAACTGGAGCAGGTTGGCTTGCTGTCCAGGCAGCAGCAGCCTTTTGCCAGCTTATCCGGCGGCGAACAACAACGGGCGTTGCTGGCCAGAGCGCTGGTGCAACGCCCCCGGCTGTTGCTGCTGGACGAACCGACCAATCACCTCGACCCTTATTACCAGCACCAGATGATGCACCTGTGCAAAACACTGGGCATTGCCGTGTTAGCCAGCATTCATGATCTCAACCTGGCCGCCTGTTATTGCGACCGCCTGTTATTGCTGGACCAGGGGCATTTGCTCGCGGACGGCCCCGTCGGACAGGTACTGACAGAACCTTTGCTGCAACAGGTGTTTCGCAGCCATTGTCTGGTCGATCAAAACCCCTTTGTCGCCAGACCCAGGGTTAACTTCGGCCATCCGGAGTGGCAATGAATAGAGCGCTGCGCTGGGCCCTGCTGCTGGGCGCTCTGATACTGCTGCCGCTCTGGTCATTACTGACAGGGCCACTGGCACTGAGCTGGGCTGAGGTATGGCAAGTACAGGACGGCATGACCCAAACCGTGCTCTGGCAAATCCGTCTGCCACGTATTTTGCTGGCCATGATCGCAGGCAGCAGTCTGGCGCTGTCTGGTGCTCTGCTGCAAAACTGCTGCCGCAATTCGCTGGCCGACCCCTACTTATTCGGAGTGGTGTCAGGGGCCGCTTTGGGCGCCACCTTGCAGCAGTTACTGCTACCGTCCTGGCCCGGAGCTCTGGCATTTTCAGCCTTTGCCGGCTCCACCCTGGCGGTGCTGCTGGTATTGCTGATCAGCAGGCTGGGCTCAGGCCAGCGCCTGGAAACCCTGCTGCTTTGTGGTGTCGCCATTAGTTTTTTATTCAGCGCCCTGTCCAGCGCCTTGCTCTATGTTTCCGAACCTTTTGCCGCCAACCGGGTGATGTTCTGGTTGCTTGGCAGCCTGGCGCAGGCCAGTTACGCCGATTTACAGCTCAGCCTGCCCTTGCTGCTGTTGCTGACCGCACTGAGCCTGCTGTTTCGCCGCCAGTTGGATGCCTTGTTGCTGACCGACGAAAGTGCCCGCAGCCTGGGGGTACCCGTGGCCGCTCTGCGGCTGATGTTTTTACTTGGCTGCGCCGCCCTCACGGCTGTCATAGTGGCCTGTTGCGGTGGTATCGCCTTTATCGGCCTGATGGTGCCGCATCTGGTACGGCGGCTGTTTGGCTTGTCCAGCGTCGCGCTGGTACTGGGTTCTGTCGGTCTTGGCGCCGTGTTTTTACTTGGCGTAGACACCTTGTCGCGTTCGGTATTTCCAAGCCAGGAGCTGCCTGTTGGGGTGCTGACCTCAGCCATAGGCAGTGTGTTTTTTTTCAGCTTAGTGCTCAGACAGCAGCGCTGAGGAGAGGCTATGAAGTTTGAGATAAGCGTGCTGGACCACAGCAAAACAAACACACTACAACAAGTGATAGACCAGAAAACCAAACCACTTGGCGCCCTGGGCAAGCTGGAAAACCTGGCCTTGCAGCTGGCACTGATCCAGCAATCGCTGCCGCTGAAACTGCAGTCCCCCTTGCTGCTTATTTTTGCCGGTGACCACGGCATTAACCGTCATCAGCTCAGCATTGCCCCCAGCCAGGTCACCACCGAAATGGTGCGCAATTTCCTGGCCGGTGGTGCCGCCGCCAACTGTTTTTGCCGCAGCGCCGGTGTGGCGCTGAAGGTGGTGGATTGCGGCATTCTGACCGACCTGCCGGAACAGCCGGGCCTGATTAAACAGCGCCTGGGCGCTGGCACCGACGATTTCAGCCTGCAACGCGCCATGAGCCCGCAGCAGGCGCAACAAGGCCTGGAGCTGGGTTACCAGCTGGCGCGCCAGCAGCTGCAGTCTGGTTATGATGTATTGCTGCTCGGCGAAATGGGCATTGCCAACACCAGCAGTGCCGCCGCCCTGCTCTGCGCCGCCACCGACATTCCGCTGTACAGCTGTGTCGGCTTTGGCACCGGCATCAGCCCGGAGCAATACCAGCGCAAAGTCAGTCTGATTCAGTTAGCCTTGTCGCGCCCTTATGCCAAAGATCCTGTCTCGTTGCTCGCGGAGTTTGGCGGTTTTGAAATTGCCCAGCTGACAGGTGCCATCTTGGGCGGCGCCAGTCAGCGCAGCCCAGTGCTTATCGACGGTTTTATCGTGACAGTGGCCGCTATTCTGGCCTGCCAGCTCAACCCGGCCTGCCGCGATTATCTGATTTTTGCCCACCAGGGCGCGGAAACCGGGCACAGGGCCGCTTTGACCCAGCTGCAGGCTTCACCGCTGCTGGATTTATCATTACGCCTGGGCGAAGGGACAGGGGCTGTGCTGGCCTGGCCGCTGCTGCAGGCCGCCCAGAGTTTTTTTAACGACATGGCCAGCTTTCAGAGTGCCGCCGTCACCAATGTGGTGCAGCCTTGAGCTTCCTGCTCAGACAATGGCAGCTGTTTTTACTGGCGCTGAGTTTTTTCAGCCGCCTGCCGGTACCGGCCAGCCTGCCGTACAGCCCGGAGCGGCTGAATCAGTCCGGCCGCTATATCTGTCTGGTGGGCTGGGTACTGGGCGCTTTACAGGCTCTGTTGTTGTATGGCTTGCTGCAGCTATTCAGCCCGGCCCTGGCGGTACTGCTGATGCTGATAGCCGGCCTGGTCCTGACCGGCGTGTTCCACGAAGACGGGCTGGCTGACACGGCCGACGGTCTGGGCGGTGGTCAGCAGCTGTCAGACAAACTCCGGATCTTAAAAGACAGCCGCATCGGCAGTTACGGCACCGCCGCTTTTGTGCTGGTGATGCTGCTGAAATGGCAAAGCCTGCAGGAGCTTAACAGTCAGGCGGTTTGGGCTGTGCTGGTGGTTGCAGCCCTGTCCCGCCTGATGCCGGTACTGCTGATCAGCAGCCTGAACTATCAGCAGGCCGACGCGGTCAGTAAAAGCAAACCTCTGGTTAGCCAAAGCGGCAGTCTGAACCTGGGGCTCAACCTGCTGGTGGCCTTGCTGCCTCTGTACTGGCTGCCCTGGTCGTTGAGCCTCAGCCTCTGTACCACCCTGCTGCTGGGTTTTGGCCTGTGCCGCCATTACTTCAAATCGCAACTGGGCGGCTACACAGGGGATCTGCTCGGTGCGGCGCAGCAGGTCACAGAGGTCGCGCTTTATATCATTTGGTTACTGGTATGGACTCACAACTGATGACGCACACAACAACCCTGATCCTCGGCGGTGCCCGCAGCGGCAAATCCAGCTTTGCTGAACAGTTGCTGGCAAAAGCCGACGAGGTGTTTTATCTCGCCACTGCCACCGCCATAGACGACGAAATGGCCCAGCGTATTTTACGGCACCAGCAGCAGAGACCCGGCCACTGGACTGTGCTGGAAGTGCCATTGCTGCTGACTGAAACCCTGAACTCGTTATCTGGCCGGGGAGCCACAGTACTGGTCGATTGCCTGACACTCTGGCTGAATAATCAGTTGTACCGGTTTCCCGAGCAAAACTTTCAACAACTGCGCCAGCAACTTGCCGACATAGTCGCCAATTTTGATGGCCGCCTGGTGCTGGTCAGCAACGAAGTGGGCGCCGGGGTGGTGCCGCTGGGGCCAGTCAACAGGCGTTTTGTTGACGAACAGGGCTGGCTGAATCAGCAACTGGCGGCCTGCTGCCATCAGGTCGTGCTGGTCTGTGCCGGTCTGCCGCTGTATTTAAAAGGTCAGGCCAATGCAGCAGATTGATTTGGTACGCCATGGCCCTGTGCAGGGGCCAGCAGGTTTATTTGGTCACACCGATATTGCGCTGGCCGAGGCCGAGCCTGCGTGCCTGCATTGGTTGGCAGAGCAGACCTATCAGCGGGTGCTCAGCTCTCCGCTGCAACGGTGCCGCACTACAGCGCAGCTGCATGCGGCCCGGTTGCAACTGCAGGCCGAAACCGAACCTTTGCTGATGGAAATGAATTTTGGCCGCTGGGACGGCATGCATTATTCCGAACAGCACCCGGACTGGCCCGGTCTTTGTCAGTTCTGGCAAAACCCGCTGGCCCAGACACCACCCGAAGGTGAATCCCTGCCGGATTTTATTCAGCGGGTAGTGTCGGGGTTTAACCGGCACAGCCAATGGCAAAGCGGCAACCAGCTCTGGCTGCTGCATGGCGGGGTGATCCGGGTGATACTGGGCGCTGTATTGCAGATCCCACCAGACCATCTGCCCTGGTGGCAACAACTGTCGGTCGGCTATGGCAGCATCAGCCGTATTCAGCGCCCCCACGCCGGGGCGCCCTGGCAACTGCTTTGTATGGCAGCGCCACTTCCCCCTTCAATCTGAGAGCCAGACAACATGGATCAAAATTACAAACAACAACGCCACAAAGAGCGCCAGCAACAGCTGAAGACCGAAGTGGATAAAAAAATCAGCGCCGCCACTCAGGACAAAGCCCTGTTGCTGGTGCTGACCGGTGATGGCAAAGGCAAATCCACCGCAGGTTTTGGCACCGTAGCCCGGGCTGTCGGCCATGGCCTGAACGCCGCCGTGGTGCAGTTTATCAAAGGCAGCTGGGACTGCGGCGAACGTAATCTGTTGCAGCAACATGGCGTCGAATTTGCGGTCATGGCGACAGGTTTTACCTGGGAGACACAAAACCGGGACGCTGATATAGCTGCCGCCGAGCTGGTCTGGGCCGAGGCTGAACGCTTCCTGCAAGACGACAGCCTGCAACTGGTGTTGCTGGACGAACTGACCTATATGCTCAGTTACCACTACCTGGACCTGGACCGGGTGGTGCGTGCAATCGAACAGCGCCCGGCCAGTCAGCATCTGGTGATCACAGGCCGCAACTGCCATCGCCGTTTAATTGAAATGGCCGACACCGTCAGCGAAATACAAAATATCAAACACGCCTTTGACGCTGGTATTCAGGTACAAAAAGGAGTGGACTGGTGAAAACCCTGCTCTGGCTTGCCGCCCTGTTAGCCTGCCAGGTGCAGGCTCAGGCACAACAACACGCACAGCGGATTATTGCTTTGTCCCCCCATTTGGTCGAGCAGCTGTACAGCATTGGTGCAGGTGACCGGCTGGTGGCCGCCACAGAACATGCAGACTACCCCGCAGATGCAAGACAACTGCCCAGGGTGGGCAATTATATGCAGCTGAATATTGAACAGATCCTGCTGCTCAAACCTGATTTGGTACTGGCCTGGACAGACGGCAATCCACCAGCGGATGTCAGCCGGTTGCGGGCGCTGGGACTGAACCTGGTCGAATCCAACCCCAGACAGTTGCAGGACATAGCGGCAGAGCTCAGATTATTGGGTCAGCTGACTGGCCAACAGGCCCAGGCGGAGCAGCAGGCCAGCCTGTTTGAACAGCAACTCTCTGCCTTAAAACAACGTTACCAGCAGCAAAACAAAGTGCGGGTCTTTTACGAGCTGTGGGCCGACCCCTTGTCCACAGTTGCCAATCAAGCCTGGCCCCAGCAGCAGCTGGCGCTCTGCGGTGCAGAAAACCCTTTTGCCAGCGCCACAGGCGATTACCCCACTGTGGGCCTGGAGCAGGTGCTGGTCAGCCAGCCGCTGCTGATTATTCAGCCCAACTCTGAGCAGGAAAAACGCGCCTTGTTTGACTGGTCGCGTTGGACAGAGCTGCCTGCTGTCAAATACCAGCAGTTCAGCCAACCGGATTCTGATTTATTGCATCGCACCACCACCCGGATGCTGCAGGGCGTTGAACGGCTTTGTCAGGATATAGATAAGGCAAGGTTGTTTTATCAAAAACTCGCGCAATGACCACTCCAGAAAAGCAGCTCCCGGCTTTTTAGCGCCACCTTCCCTGGCGGCGCCCCTGCGGGTTGCGCTTCGCGCAATGAAAAATTGCTCCCGGCTTTTTAGCGCCACCTTCCCTGGCCATCACCCTGCGGGCCGTTGCTTCGCAACGTCAAAAATTGCTCCCGGCAATTTTTTGCCGCTTTGAGCTAAAGTTTTGCCGCTGGGGGCCGAAACAGACATACAACCCGCTGATGGTCTGGCTATACTGACCGCAGCCGCAGTCACAGCCATAGCGCAGGAGAGCCTTATGTCATCCATTAACAGCCTGACCAGCAGCAGTTCGCAGGCCGCAAGCAGCAGTGCCACCGAAGAAAGCAAAGAGAAAAAGCTGACAGGTTATGAGCAGTCCCGCCTGAACAAACAACAGCTGAATGCCTCCATTATGGAAAGCCAGCTGAACCTGACCACAGGCCAGGACAACAACTCGTTAAAACTGCTGTACAAAACAGCGCTCGAAGGCATCAACAGAGAGCTGGAAGAAGAATTTGGCCCCAACGCTGCAGAAAAGATCAAACAAAGCGAAGTGGATACGTCGCCTGAAGCCACGGCCGAGCGTATTGTCAGCTTTGCAACGGCTTTTTATCAGAAATACAAAGAACAAACCCCAGACATGACCGAAGAAGAACGGCTGGATAAGTTTTTATCCATAGTCGGTGGCGGCGTTGATACCGGCTTTGCCGACGCCCGTGAAATTCTGGATGGCCTTGGCGTATTAGGCGGCAAAGTGGCAGATGATATCGACAAAACCTATGGCCTGATCCAGGACGGTTTTGCCCGCTTCCGCGAATCTATTCTGAATCCCAACAAGGACGAAGAACTGGCAGCTGACGTTGCCGCGAACACCAAAGACGAACTGACCAAGATGTAAGTATTACCAGTGAAGGAGCCGGTACAGACTGGCCGGCTTATACCCCACTTCACTGCTCAGCCACAGCTGCCCGGCTGGATCCACACAGGCCCCCTCCACCTGCGTGTCCACAGGCAGCTGTTGTTGCTTTATCAGCTTGCCTTCTGCATCCAACAGCGCCAGCCAGACTTCAAACTTACCAACAATCGTTTGCCAGAACCGCTGCTGAGGCGGCACATACCCCACCAGCAGCAACTGGTCAGAGCCCGGCACCGCAGCAGCGGCAGTGACCAGAAATGGCAGCTGCACCTCATAGCGGGCCGCTGGCAGCGGCTGCTCGGCTTCAGCGCGGTTGACCGGGTAAATCCGGGCTATGCCCGTCTTCCAGCTTTTACTGACCAGCCAGAGTTGCTGCTGCCAGAACACCATGGCCTCAAAGTCCAGATCATGGTGGTAAATCTGCCGTTCTTCGTCCGGCAGCCGTAAGCGAATGGTTTTTTCCGGCTGCAATTGCCGGTTCAGTCCATACAACTGCAATTCAGAGCGTTTGCCATCGTTATTGCCGGTATCCGCCAGCCAGAGCTGGTCTTGCGCCCATTCCAGCGCCTCCCAGTCCACATTGGTCAGCCTGAGTTTTTGCTGGCGCAACAACTGCCCGCTGTCACTGAGCTGAAAAACCTCGGCTTTATTGCCTGAATCATTCAGGCTCCACAAGCTGCCATAGGCACAACTTAAGGCTGAAGATTCATTCAGTGCCACAGGCAACAGCTGTTCCGTCTGGCCGGTCTCCGCCGCCGGAGTCGGCACACAGGACGACAGCAGACCCAGCAACGCCGCAGATAAAGGCGGGCGAATTAAGCGCAACAATACTGCACCAGCGCTTTTTGAACATCCAGAATGGAGCTGTCCTTGCTGAAGGTTTTGACAATAGGGCTGTCGGTGCTGCCAAGCCAGATTTTCAGGTCAGACTCCAAATCAAAATGGCCTTTGGTTTCCGCCGCAAAACGCACAATGGAGCGGTAAGGCACCGACATAATTTCGCGTTTGGAACCGGTTAACCCCTGTTTATCCACCAGGATCAGGCGACGGTCGGTAAACACCATCAGGTCGCGGATCACTTTATACGCCTGCTGCACTTTTTCATCCGCCAGCAGGATCTGTTGTAAATCCTGTTCCACTTCCGCTAAATCTGCGGCCCCGGCATTGCCCAATAACGCACCTAACAAACCCATAATCACCTCCTTTGAAGGCCCAAGCCTAAAACACAAAAGCCGGTGCTGGCAAGGCAGGCGTCGTGTTGCCAGCAGAATTCCGCTAGACTGACCCCACACATGGGTCTGAATAAGGGATAACAATGGAACTTGCTACCTTTGGTGCCGGCTGCTTCTGGTGTATAGAATCAGCCTTTAATCAGGTTCAGGGCGTCAGCGCGCTCAGTGGCTATATGGGTGGCCATACGCCATCCCCCAACTACCGCTCTGTCTGCAGCGGCACCACAGGCCACGCCGAGGTGGTGCAATTGCAATTTGACCCGGCGCTGGTCAGCTATCACGACTTACTGCAGATCTTCTGGTTTTTACATGACCCAACCACACTAAACCGGCAAGGCAACGACCTGGGCACTCAGTACCGCTCTGTGGTGTTTTACCATAACGACCTGCAACTGCAGCAGGCACAGCAATCCAAAGCTGCCCAGCAATTGCTGTGGCAGGCCCCCATAGTCACGGAGCTCAGCCCCGCCAGTACCTTTTACCCGGCGGAAGACTACCATCAGGGCTATTTTGAACAAAACCCGCAGCAACCTTACTGCAGCATTTTAATCGCGCCTAAACTGGCTAAATTCCGCCAGCACTTTGCAGCATTGCTGAACTAATACCTTCCTTGAGGGCTGGCCCCCAGCCCCAAACGAACTCAACCTGCCAAAAGGTCTATAGAGTGTATTTTTTCATCTGAAGCGGTTCTGATAAGGACAGCTGTTCTCAAATTAGAAAAATTACGGGATAAAAACAGTATAAAAATCAACCATTATAACGCCACCCCCAAAATCGCCCTAGAAATATGATAAAAACTGCAACAAGTTAAAATTTTTCACCTGTTTGATTTTTAAGAGTTTTTAATCAAACCTGCGTAAAGACGGTGTCATATTTACCAGTTACCGTTATAAGGCACGGGTAAAATTTAATCGAATTACTAATTGTATTAAATTTTTCACAGTGTAAACTCTAACTCCTCTGCGCACCAAAAAGGCGCAGACCTGTAGTTAATAGGACGTAACTATGAACACTCAACCCGGTTTCAAGGCAGAAGATAGCGGTTCCTGCTTTATAAACAGATTTTTTGACATCGCTTCCATCAGCGTTGCGTTGTATATCAGTCTGAAGCTGCAAGACCAAATCACCACAACCAACTATGTTGTGTTGTTGCTGATGGTGTTGGTGGCCTACCTCTATACGGCTGAATCTCTTCAGTTGTACCGGTCATGGCGTGTTAACCGTCTGAGCACCAGCATCTGGCTGGTCGCTACCTGTTTGTTTGTGGCATTCAGCGCCATGCTGGTTGTCACCTGGGCCTTTAAAATTACATCTGATTTTTCGCGTTTGGTGGTGGGTGGCTGGGGCTGCATTGCCTTTTGCCAGCTGGCCATCTGGCGCATTTGCGGGCGAATGATTAAAAACGCCTTGCATAAAAAAGGCATCAGCACCCGCCGGGTTGCCATTGTGGGCTGCACCGAAAATGCAGATCGCCTGATCAATGAAATTAACCAACGCCCTGAGCTTGGCCTGGTGTTTTGTGGCATCTATGACGACAGAACGCCAGAGCGTGTCTACAGCTGCTCAGAGCGCATGCTTGGCAAAGTGGAAGACTGTGTTGACGCGGCCCGCCGTGGCACCATCGACAAGCTGTATTTAACCCTGCCCATGTCTGCTGACAAACGCATTGCCGACATTATTCAACGGCTGGGCGACACCACGGTCGACGTGCATTTAGTGCCCGACTTCCTGCTGTACAACCTCATGCACGCCCGCTTTGGCAGCGTCGGCAATGTTGAAACCCTGAGCGTATTCGAATCGCCTTACTTTGGCGCCCGCGACTGGCTGAAGCGCAGCTTCGACATTGTGGTCAGCTCCATTGCCCTGCTGTTGCTTGCCGCTCCTATGTTATTGATTTCTATAGCAATTAAAGCAACAAGCCGTGGCCCTGTGTTATTTAAACAAGACAGGTACGGGTTGGACGGCAAACCAATCAAGGTCTATAAATTCCGCAGTATGACAGTGCAGGAAAACGGCCATAAAGTGGTTCAGGCCACCAAAGGCGACAGCCGCATTACCCCCTTGGGTGGCTTTTTACGGCGCACCTCGCTGGACGAACTGCCGCAGTTTATCAACGTGCTGATTGGCGACATGTCGGTGGTTGGGCCCCGTCCCCACGCTGTTGCCCACAACGAGGAATACCGCAAGCTGGTGGCGTTTTATATGCTGCGCCACAAAGTAAAACCCGGCATTACCGGCTGGGCACAGATCAACGGCTGGCGCGGTGAAACCGACTCACTGGAAAAGATGGAAAAGCGGGTGGAGTACGACCTGGCTTACATCAAAAACTGGTCGCTGTGGTGGGATGCAAAAATTGTGTTTTTAACCTTTTTCCGCGGCTTTACCGGAAAAAATGTTTACTAAAAAAGGACTCTCTATGAAATCCAAGTTGGCGATTATGGTTGCCCTGGCCTGTGCCAGCAGTCAGGTACTGGCGGTTGACCCTCAATCTATTCAAACTGAATCTGGCTTCGACATCACGCCTTTATTAACTACAGGCCTGAAGTATGACGACAACGTCACCAGTGCCAACGCCAACGAAATTGACAGTTGGGTATTAACAGTGGTGCCGTCGCTCACAGCCCGCGCCGACGATGGCGTGACAGTGTATGAGTTCAGCGCTGGCGTCTATAGTGGCACCTACTTCGACAGCAGCGACGACAACTTTATTGACACCTCTCTTGGTGGCCTGTTTGACACCCGCCTGTCAGAGCAAGGCAAACTCAACTTAAAAGCTGACCTGGTGTGGGGCCATGAAGACCGGGGTACAGGTATTACCGAAGGCTTAAATAACGACCAGGACGAACCTACCAGGTTAAACAGCCAGACGGTTTCCGGTTATTACGAATATGGCGCCAAAGCCGCCCCAGCGCGTATACGGGTAGGCGCAAAGTATTTCAACAAGGAATACATGAACCAGCGTGAAGTGACGCAGTTCCGCGATTACGACTCGCTGTTAGGTGGTGTGAACTTTTACTACGACACCCAGTCAGGCACCACGGCCGTACTGGAAACCAGCGTAGACGACATCAGCTACGACTTTGTCGACCCGGACGCCCCACGCGACAGCAAAGACACCAATGTTAAACTGGGTGCCGAGTGGCAAATTAGTGCGCTGACCTCTGGCGAAGCCAAAATTGGTTACCAGAAAAAAGACTTTGACGATGAAGAGCGCGAAGACTTCAGCGGTGTGGCCTGGACAGTTAACGCCAACTGGTCGCCACTGTCGTACACCAGCTTTAATGTGGGCACAGGCCGTAAAGCCAAAGACCCACTGCAAGGCGGCGATTACATTAAAGAAACCACCTATGTTGTGGGCTGGTCGCATAACTGGAGCGAATCGGTTCAAACCAACCTGTCTTACAACCGGATGGAAGAAGATTACGTTGGCTTAGTGCGGAAAGACGAAAACGATTCCTACACCGCCAGTGTGAAATATGCGTTCCGTCGTTTTATGGATGTCAGCCTGTACGGCACAGTCACCGACAAAACCTCGTCCGTAGAAGGCATTAAGTTCGACCGCAATGTTATAGGCCTTAACTTTGATTTCTCACTGTAATTTGTGGCGAAACAAAAGGACATCAACGTTTTATGCAACAACTCGTAGTACTTATTGTTGCCCTGTGTTTTAGCTGGTCTTCCTGGGTTGTGGCCCAGGAAGACGCCAGTTATTTATTAGGGCCCGGCGACAAAATTATCATTCAGGTCATTGGCGAACCTGAATTAACCATCGAAACCCAGCTAACCGACAGCGGCAAAATTAACTACCCCTTTTTAGGCGAAATTACCGCCAAAGGCTTAACCATTAAAAAGCTGGAAGGCCTGGTGTATAACGGCCTGAAGGGTGACTATTTTGTTGAACCCAATGTGTTTGTTGGTATTGTGGAATACCGGCCATTTTTTATTCATGGCGAAGTAAAACAACCCGGCGGTTACCCTTACAAACCCGGCATGACAGTGAACCAGGCCGTGGCGTTGGCAGGCGGCATGACCGAGCGGGCGTCGCGTGAAAAAATATTTATCACCCGCGAAGCCAGTAAAAGCCGGCAGGAAAACGCCAACCTGAACACCAAAGTAAACCCCGGCGACACAGTGACAATTGAGCAGAGATTCTTCTAACTATGGCAGTAATGGACACAGCAGCGGTACCGCAACAGCAGGACGTGATTGATCTGCGCAAGTACATCAGCATTATCAATATTCACAAATGGCGCATTCTGACTCTGGCGGTGCTGGTGACAGTGCTGACCGTGCTGGTGGTGCTGAATATTCAAAGCAAATATGCCTCTACCGCTACCCTGCTGATTGAAAGCCAGCAGGCCAAGGCGGTGTCTATTGAAGAGGTGTACGGCATTAACTCTGGCCAGCAGGAATACTACCTCACCCAGTTTGAAATTTTAAAATCGCGCTCCATTGCCGAAAAAGTGGTGGACAAACTGAGCTTAAAAGACCACCCGGATTTTGAAGTAAAACCCGGCTTAATGCAGCGGCTGCGCGATTTAGTGCCCTTTATTCCAAACCCGGAAGCCGAATTAACCCCTGAGCAAATTGCCTTTAAGCAGCGCGAAAGCTTGGTGAATGAGTTTCTCGAACGGCTCAGCATTAACCCCATTCGTAAAACCCAGTTGGTGCAAATAAGCTTTACCACTTACAGCCCGGAATTAGCTGCCCAGGTAGCCAATGCAGTGGGTGATGAATACATTAACAGCCAGCTGGAAGCCAAACTGGGCATTACCCAACAGGCCGCCAACTGGTTAGGTGGCCGCTTGGGCGAGCTGCGCCAGCAACTGGACGACTCGGAAGCCCGCCTGCAGGCTTACCGGGAAAAAGAAGGTTTAATTGACGTAGAAGGTGTGCGCGGTTTAGGTGCCAAAGAGCTGGAAAGGTTGTCTGACGAGCTCACCGAAGCCCGTTCGCGCAAAGCCCAGGTGGACGGTTTTATCCGGGTAATACGCCAGTACGGCATTGACAATATGGAGCAGCTGGAAAGCCTGCCGGAAATTACTGCCCATAAAGGCGTGCAGGACATTAAAACCCTGCAGGCAGCCACAGAGCAGAAAGTGTCTGAACTTTCCAAAATTTACGGCCCCAGGCACCCTAAACTGATAGCCGCCAAAAGCGAGCTGACCGCCGTGACCGACAACCTGCGCGGCCAGATTAAAAAGCTGGTGTCGGGCATAGAAAACGAAGCCCGCTCGGTGCAGGAAAACGTACTGGTACTGGAAGCTGAACTGGCCAAAGCCAAAACCCAGTACCAGGACACCAGTATTAAAGAAACCACCTACCAACGGCTGGAGCGTGAAGTAGCCACCAACCGTCAGTTATTTGAAACCTTTTTAGCGCGGCAAAAAGAAACCGAAGTAACCAGCGACTTTAACTCGGCCATTGCCCGTTTTACCGACCGCGCCGTACCGGGCACAGAGCCAGTGGCCCCCAAACGTAAACTGATTGTGGTGCTGGCCTTTGTGGCAACATTGGGCCTGGGCATGATGCTGGCCTTTGTGCTGGACGCCTTAAACGACACTATAAAATCGCCCAACGAAGTGGAAAACCTGCTGGGCCAGCGCACTTTAGGTTTTATGCCCGATTTACCGCACAAAAAGAATACCGACTTACCGCTGTACAGCTTTTTCGACGACGGGCATAAACAATATGCCGAATCGGTGCGCAGTATAAGAACCAGCCTGACCTTACTGGCACTGGACAAACAGCTGAAGCTGATTGAGCTAACGTCTTCTGTGCCTTCTGAGGGCAAGTCTACCTGCGCAGTAAACCTGGCTTTTGCCTTTGGCCAAATGGAAAAAGTGCTGATTATTGACGCCGATATGCGCCGCCCTACCCTGGCCAAACGTTTTGGTTTACCGGCGTACCAGCCGGGCCTGGCCAACTTAATAGCCGGCCGAGAACAGCTGGACGACTGCCTGGTGGTGGACGAGAAATCTGGCATTACCTTGTTGCCAGCCGGCAATGTGCCACCTAACCCGCTGGAGTTATTAAGCTCACCACGTTTTGCCGAATTATTGCAGCAACTGGCCCAGCGCTACGACAGAGTTATAATTGACACGCCTCCAGTGCAGGCGGTAAGCGACGCTTTGGTCATTGCCAAAACAGCAGACGCCGTACTCTATGTTGTTGCAGCCGACCAGACCCGAGGAGGCGCGATTAAAAGCGGCATTCACAAACTGCTGCAAACCGAAAACAACCTGTATGGCGTAATACTGAATAAAGTGAATATGAAAAAAGTGGCACAAAGTTACGGCGATTACAGCCACTATGGCTATTACCACTATTACAGCAGCGAGCAAAGCTGATGTACGACCTGCACTGCCATTTTATTCCGGGCATTGACGACGGTGCCCGCAGCATGGAAGAGGCACTGCAGCTGCTGCGGCTGGCGGAGCAAAATGGCATCAGCCATGTAGTGACCACGCCGCATATTAACCCCGGTTATTTCGACAACACTCAGGCCATTATTCAGCAGGGCCTGAGTGAGCTGAAGCAACAGGCCAAAGCTGCAGGCCTTGGCATACAACTGGCCGCCGCCGCCGAAGTGCGGCTGTGTGCCGAGCTGCCCTATTGGGCCGAAAGTGGCCTGTTGCCCTTTTTAGGTGAATACCAGGGCTATAAAGTGTTGCTGCTGGAGTTTCCGCACAGCCATGTGCCAGCCGGTGCTGACCGTTTAGTAAAATGGCTGCTGACCAAACAAATTTTGCCGATGATTGCTCACCCGGAACGTAACCGTGATATTCAGCAAGACATTAAAAAACTGCTGCCTTTTCGCCGCTTTGGTTGCCTGTTACAACTGACAGCCAGCTCTGTATTGGGTGACATGGGCGAAGCCAGCCAGCACACAGCACTGCAATTACTGGAAGAGCGAGCCTTTGACATTGTGGCCACCGACAGCCACAGCCTGCAACGCAGGCCACCCAAGCTGGCCGAAGCCAGAGCTGCTATTTCACAACTCTGTGGTGACGACTATGCCGGGTTGTTAACCCAGGACAAACCTGCGCAAATCAGCCGTTTTCACTTCAGTTAAAGGACCCAACATGCCAGCCGCTGACTTCAGACTCACCCCCAGGCGCCGCAGAAGCAGCACAGCACAACCCCAGAACACCGAATACGGCAACAGAGGCAGCCGTATACTGGCGCTGCCTGCATTAGCGTTGGCTGGCCTGCTGTGCTGGCATATGGTGAATATGGGCCTGGCCAGCGCCTGGTATTTTAAAGCCAACCATTACCTGGACCTGTGGGTTAAAAACGAACAACTCTTTACCGAACAAAGCTGGCAAGAGGCGTCAACCGCCATAGATAAGGCCGTACAACTGCACCCCACTCACCCCCACTATTTATTAATAAAAGCCAAAATAAACGAATGGGGCTGGTATGGCGGCTTAATGACCAGCAAACAGCTGGAACAAACCGAAAGCTATTACCGACAAGCCATAGCCCTGCGCCCAACCTGGCCTAATGCTTATGCTGACTATGCCTACTATTTAGGTGTCACCCAATTCAGGGTCACGGACGCTTTTGCCCAACTTGAGAACGCCGAAAAATTTGGCCGCTTTATACCCGAAACTTTTTTACGCCAACTTGCCGTGGGTTTCGCCAATTGGCGCCATTTGAATATCCGGCAAAAAACCAGCACGCTGGAAGCGTTAAAACGTTCGGTGACCAGTAATTACCGTGGGTTTCGCGAGGTGGTCACTATTACCAAGAGTTCAGGACTGACAAACCTGGCCTGCAACTACCTGCAAGCCAGTAAAGCTGAATTTAATCAGCAACAACAGCAGTTGGTACACAACAGTTTTTGTCGCCAGCCGAAGCGTTAAGCCAGGCTGGAGACACAGCAAAGAACGTGTTGTACCAAGGAGCGGGCTTTTTCGTTGGAATCAGATTCCGCGTAACACCTCAGCTCCGGCGCATTCCCCGAAGGCCGTAAATGCACAATGTCCGCATTCTCAAGGATCAGTCGTAAACCATCCGTGGTATCGACTGAAACAACTGGAGAATTCAACTGTAACCGGGCGGCAAAGCCATCAATATTGGCTTGTGCATCAACAAGCAAAGCTTTGCTTTTTTCAGTAGCAAAATTGGTAATACGGTCACTGGCAGTAAAACGCTGCGGTAGCTCATTTAGCAACAACGACAAAGGCTTACCTTGTGCCAGCTGCACTATAGCGAGGAAAGGCAATAAGGCGTCGCGGGTGGGTAAGGCTTTTAACAAACGTTCTGCGGCCTGCAGGTCGGACGCGAGCAAAAAGCCGCCATTGGCCTCAAAACCAGCCACTTTGCGGTAGTTTGTCAGCTGCTCAAAACCTGCAATCACATAAGGCGAACCAATTTTAGTGCGTGTCACCTGACTAAAAGCGCCACAGCCTTCAATAGCTGTATTGCAACTGACCGGAACGGCCAGAGCTTCCACCCCCAGCGCTTTTGCCGCCAGTAAACACAATATATCGCCACGAAACCATTGGCCCTTTTCGTCGGCAACCAGCGGCCTGTCGCCGTCCCCATCGGTCGAAAAAATCATATCCAGCTGATGCTGTTTTGCCCATTGCCTTGCTCTGGCTTCGTCTTCAGCCGACACGGCTTCAGTATCGATAGGTACAAAAGAGTCTGACCGCCCTAAAGCTATGACGGTGGCACCGAATTGCTGCAGCAGAGGGGCGTAAATGTCCCGCCCGGCACTGGAATGTTCGTACACACCAACCCGCAGATTTTTAGCAAGATCGGCAGCAAACCACTGCAGATAACGTTGCTGATAGGCGCTGGCCGCATAGCCAGATACAGCCAGTGAAACAGGCGGCAACGGCCAGCTGAATTCGGCGGCTTGGCTTAACATGGCCAGCTCGTCCTGCTTGGTTATTTCGCCCTCAGGGCGGTAAAACTTCAAGCCATTGCGATCAAAAGGAATATGACTGCCGGTAACCATAATGGCTGGGACTTTTTGCTGCATAGCGGCATAAGCCAAAGCCGGGGTAGGCACCACGCCATAATAGTCGACAGCTATGCCCTGCTGTTGCAATAAAGCGGCGCAATGCGCAGCCATTTCGGGGCTGCTGGGCCTGTTGTCTATGGCCAGCGCCATACGCTCAACAGAAGAACTTTGTTGCACTACGCGCAAAAATGCCAGGCTAAAAGCTGCACAAACTTCAGGCGTAAAATCCACCACCAGGCCACGGGCACCACTGGTGCCAAACTGAATACCACTGCCGCCAATTACTTTATTGCTAACCAGAGTTGTCATGCTGCTATTCCTTTAACTGCGGCCATACCTGTCTTCAAACCGCACTATGTCGTCTTCTCCCAGATAACTGCCCGACTGCACCTCTATTAACTCCAGCGGCACTTTGCCCGGGTTTTCCAGTGCATGTACTGCGGTAACCGGAATATACACAGACTGATTTTCAGTCACTAACTGGTCTCTACCATCAATAGTGACCCGTGCCGTACCCGACACCACAATCCAGTGCTCGGCGCGGTGATGGTGCATTTGTACTGAAAGTTTCGCCCCCGGTTTGACGGTAATACGCTTCACCTGAAAACGCTGGCCGTTATCGACAGAATCGTATTTACCCCAGGGCCGATACACCTCACGGTGAAAGGTAACTTCAGAGCGGTTGGCCTGTTTAAGCTGGTCGACAATTTTTTTTACGTCCTGGGTTTTATCTTTATGAGCCACCAACACCGCGTCTTTGGTATTCACCACCACCAGATCAGACACCCCTACCACAGTAATCAGCTTGTCTTCGGTATGGGCATAAATATTGGACGACTGGTGCACCAGAACGTCCCCTTTCAGCACATTGCCCTGTTCATTTTTTTCGGCCACGTCCCATAAGGCAGAAAAACCGCCTACGTCATTCCAGCCAGCATCCAACGGCAATACCACAGCGTCAGCGATCTTTTCCATCACGGCGTAATCAATGGAATCATCCGGGCAGCTTGTGAAGGCAGCTTTACCAACACGAATAAAGTCCAGGTCTTTGGTTTTTTCAGCCATAGCCGCCTGGCAGGCCGCCAGAATATCGGGCCTGTGCTGCGCCAGTTCTTTCAGGTAACGCCCTGCAGTAAACATAAACATACCGCTGTTCCAGTAATACTGGCCTGAATCCAGGTAGGCCTGCGCAGTCGCTGCATTGGGTTTTTCAACAAAAGCCTGAACCTGGTATGCAAGGTTGCTGTTTACCGGTTCACCACGGCGAATATAGCCATAACCAGTTTCCGCATGGTCAGGCACTATGCCAAAGGTAACCAGCTTGCCTTGCAATGCCAGTTGCTCACCAGTTGCTATTACCTGATGAAAGGCCCCGGTGTTTTTAATGACATGGTCCGCCGCCAGCACCAGCAGCACTGTGTCTTCGCCATACTGAGCAACGGCTTCCAATGCAGCCAGTGCTATGGCTGGTGCTGTGTTGCGCCCTACCGGTTCCAGCATCACCTGGCTTGGCTGAGCCAACTGCCGAAGCTGCTCAGCGGCAAGAAAACGCGTGTCGTCATTACAGATCACCAAAGCTGGGTGATGCTTTAATCCATTCAGACGCAACAAGGTTTGCTGCAGCATGCTGTGCTCGCCACAAAGCGGAATAAACTGTTTAGGGTAATTTCCCCTTGATAAAGGCCATAAACGCGTACCGGAGCCACCGGCCATGATGACTGGAATAAACATCTTAACTCTCCTTTTCTTGCTCAGAGTAGCGTCAACTATTACAACGCCCCGTCAGCTCCTGACAGAAAATACAATTTAGTATGCCGATGCACATCGGGCCGGTTTAATAATTCTTCTACGCTAACCCATTGATAGGCATCATGTTGCTCCTGCGGTAGCTGGCCAAGTTGCTCCACATAAACTTCATGCCCCAAGGCGACATAGTGGGTAGAAGGGCTGTTGCCAAATACACTGTCAGCATAAAAATGATCAAAAGCGCCGATTAAGCGGGCCTTTGTATAATCGAGCTGTTGCCCCAGTTCTGCCAGGGTCAGGCGTTTGAATGCGTCTGCCAGCGCCTCACCTTTGCAAATGCGGCCACCGGGAACAAACCAATACCCTTGTGCAGGCCGGTTCAGCCGCTGCCCCAACAATACCTGGCCGGCAGGGTTACGGACTATCAGGTCCACCGACACCAGTGGTGTCGCGGCCACAACCTGCAGAAACTGCTCTTTTTCAAGAAACACCATCAGCCCCTGAAATTATGCTGGTTTGCCAAAAACCACTGATAGGTAGTTGCTAACCCTTGTTCCAGACTGACACTGGCCTGCCAACCCAATGCCTTTAAACGGCTGACATCCATCAGCTTGCGTGGCGTGCCGTCGGGCTTGCTGCTGTCAAACACAATAGCGCCCTGAAAACCCACTACCTTTGCAACCGTTTCCACCAGCTCCCGAATAGTACAGTCGATGCCTGTACCTACATTAATGTGGCTGAGCATAGGCTCTGTATGCTGTTGGTAAATAGCCGGGGCCAGCTCCATCACATAAACACTGGCAGCAGCCATTTCGTCAACGTATAAAAATTCGCGCATAGGCTTGCCCGTTCCCCAGGCAACCACCTCAGCAGAGCCCGCCAGCTTTGCCTCGTGGAATCGCCTTAACAGCGCCGGTATAACATGGCTGTTTTGTGGGTGGAAATTGTCATTGATGCCATACAGATTCGTGGGCATCACAGAACGATAGTCACGGCCATACTGACGGTTATAGCTTTCACATAACTTAATACCGGCAATTTTGGCAATGGCGTAAGGCTCGTTGGTCGGCTCCAGTACGCCGGTTAACAGCGCCTGCTCTGTCATTGGCTGCTCTGCATGTTTAGGGTAAATACAGCTGGACCCCAAAAACAGCAACTTTTGAACTCCGGCCATATGGGCAGAATGGATAATATTGCTTTCGATCATCAGGTTTTCGTAGATGAATTCGGCCGGGTAGCTGTTGTTGGCAACAATGCCCCCTACCTTGGCGGCAGCCAGATACACTTCATCAATGTGTTCCGCCTGAAAAAAAGCCTGCACGTCAGCCTGACAGAGCAGGTTCAGTTGCTGCCTTGAGCGGGTAACCAGCTCAATATCTGACCTGGCGCTTAACTGCCGCACCAGCGCCGACCCGACCATGCCATTATGGCCTGCAATAAATACCCTTTTCATGCCTTACTCCACTGAGACAGAAACGTCGTAACCATGTTTCTTCAGCAAAGCATGTTGTTTGGCTTTGCTCAGATCGGCCGCCACCATTTCGGCACACATGTCTTCAACGGTAATTTCCGGTTCCCAACCCAGCTTTTGCTTGGCTTTAGACGGGTCGCCCAATAAGGTTTCAACCTCAGCGGGACGGAAATAACGCGGGTCGACTTTAACAATCACATCGCCCACATTAACGGCCGGTGCGTAGCTGTGATCGACCGCTGTGACTGTGGCAATTTCATTCACGCCTTCGCCGCTGAATTCCAGGCTGATACCGGCAATTTTTGCCGACATACGCACAAATTCACGCACCGAAATTTGTTTGCCTGTGGCAATCACAAAATCTTCCGGTTTGTCTTGTTGCAGCATCATCCACTGCATGCGCACGTAGTCTTTAGCATGGCCCCAGTCACGCAGTGCATCCATATTCCCCAGGAACAGGCATGGCTCTAAACCATGAGCAATATTGGCAATGGCGCGGGTAATTTTACGGGTAACAAAGGTTTCACCCCGGCGAGGTGACTCGTGGTTAAACAGAATGCCGTTACAGGCATACATACCGTAAGCTTCGCGGTAGTTGACAGTAATCCAGTAGGCGTACATTTTTGCAACGGCATAAGGGGAACGCGGGTAAAAAGGTGTAGTTTCTTTTTGTGGAATTTCCTGCACTAAACCATACAGCTCAGACGTAGACGCCTGATAAAAACGGGTTTTCTTTTCCAGCCCCAAAAAGCGGATGGCTTCGAGCAAACGCAGCGTACCGATAGCATCTACATCTGCCGTATACTCCGGTGATTCAAAAGACACAGCTACATGTGACTGGGCACCTAAGTTGTACACCTCGTCTGGCTGAACCTGCTGAATAATACGTGTTAAGTTGGACGTGTCGGTTAAATCACCATAATGCAAAATAAAGTTTTTATTGGTGACATAAGGCGCCTGATAAATATGGTCTACCCGCTGGGTATTAAATAACGAAGCGCGGCGTTTAATACCATGCACTTCATAACCTTTTTCCAGTAAAAATTCGGCCAGATAGGAACCATCCTGCCCTGTGACACCAGTAATCAACGCTACTTTTTTAGACATTTTTCAAACTCCCTGATTTAGTGATCTGTTCCAAATTCTGAATAAAGCGGTTAATCACTTTATCCTTATTAATGTTTTCCACCGCGTAGTGGCGCGCAATTTGGTTTGTAGCCCTGGTGTCTTGTGCCAGCAGTGCAGATAACCCCTGAATAAAGGCAGCAGGGTTTTCCGGCTCCACCAACTGATAGATACCGGGGTACAATGCAGAAATTTTGCCAAGTTCTGTATCTTCTTCAGCAGTGACTAAAGCGTGGCCACCTGCAGCAAGAATATTGGTTAACTTTGAGGGTAATACGGCATCGGCCACGCCCTTTTTCTGTACCACTAAATGCACGTCGGCCATCACCAGAATTTGTGGTACCAGCTCCCAGGGCTGCAGCGGTTTAAACTGAATAGTACTGATACCTTTTTCTGACGCCATTTGCTCCAAGGTATCGCGATAAGCACCTGATCCTATAATGACGAACTTAATATGAGGTTGGTCTTTAAAGGCAAGAGCAGCATCCAGTACTATTTCAAGCCCTTGTTTTTGCCCCAAATTTCCAGAATACAGCACTATTTTGTCGTCTGCTGTAAAGCCCCATTCCCAGCGCAGAGAAGACGCATCCACGTCTGGATGAACAAAGTGAGTGTCAGCCCAGTTAGGAAAAAACAGCAGTTTTTCTTCCGGCACACCTTTTTTCCTGGCATTGTCCAGCATGGAGTAAGAAATAGACGACACCACATCAAACTTACTCATCAACCAGTTTTCGATGCCCTTCACTGTCTTTTTAATAAAACCTGATTGGCCTAACCCTAAACCGAACATGGCGTCTATTTCATAATCCTGAATATGCAAAATGCTTTTAGTGCCACGCAGCTTGCAGAATAACAGTGCAAAAGGCGCACAAAATAAGGTAGGTTGCACCAAAAAAAGCACATCAGGCTTTAAGCGCCACAAGCTGAATAAACGGAACGCCGACGTAATAGCAAATGAAGACAAATGAACAAGACGCTTGAGCGTTGTAACCTTTGCAGGCACATAAAGAGGGCAGCGGTAAATAGTGACGCCATTATCGCCTTCTGAGAGCGAGTAACTATTATGAAAATCTCCCTTGATTTGCCACTCCGGATAATAAGGTGGGGCCGTAAGCACATAAGTAGCTAAATTATTGTCAGCAAGCATTGGCGCAAGTTCACCATTATACTTCCCGATGCCCGTGAGTTCTGGAGCGTAATTAATGCTATAAAGTAAAAATTTCATGTCATTTCCCTGACTTTTACCGGTTTTGCCGGACTACCCAGACAAATCATACCGGCAGGTAAATCCTGATATACCGAGCTGCGGCTACCAACTAAGGCGCCTTCATCAATAGTGACGCCGGGCGCAACAAAAACGTCAGTTGCTAACCACACCTGGTCGGCAATGACAATGGGCTTGGCGTAAATATCAAAGCTCTGTTTTTGATAGTCATGCGAACCGGTGCACAAATAACTTCTTTGCGATACCACCGAGTTGCTGCCGATACGAATTTCCCCGAGGCTATATAACACCACGTCATCGCCAATCCATGAGTAGTTGCCAATACTGACCTTCCATGGGTAAGTAACAGTCACTGTAGGTCGGATAATGACCTGCTTGCCGACGGTTGCCCCAAAGCAGCGCAATAAAAACCGCCGCCAGCCATACATAAACTGCGGCGACCAGCGAAACAAAGTAGCTTGCACTAGCCACCACAATTGCACGACCACCGCACTTTTGCCGCGAAAACCGGCCGGTACTTTAAACTGCTGAAGATTCTGGTACATAACCCGCTCTGAAAAAACCAATAATCTGTTGCAACCTTAGTTGTGCCTGCTCTTGCGCTACGGCAAAACTACTACGCCTTGAAATTTTGCATTCACTTGCCAGTAACCCGCTAGAAATCAGTTGTTTAATCTGTTGAGCGACATCAACTGCGGCGATATCTTCAGCAAAACAAAAACCACCGAACATATTGATCTGCGAAGCCATACAACCACGGTCCGTACCAGCCAATAGCGCCCCATGCTGAGCCGCTTCAAACAACACTAAAGGTTCAGCCTCATTGACGTACTTGCTTGGGAACACAAACAAATCAAGGGCAGCAAAAAACTGCTGTTTATCCTCGCCGTAAACAGGCCCAATGGAACGGATAAAGGGATACTGTTTTGTTTGTAACGATACATAAGCGGCAACATCGGCGGAGGAATAAGGCCCAGCGAGGTTAGCCTGCACCTTCACCCCTGATTGCTGCAATAACACAGCAACATCGACAAAAGTACGCAGGCCTTTATCAAACGACAGATTAGCTAAATGACCTAAGGTGACAACTTGAGGCATCCCACCAGGTGAAGCTTGCGTGTTAGGTGCTTTGCTAAAAAAACTCAGATTACTTAGAACATGTACATTTCTTGCCGGTACCGCATACAGCTGTTCAAGCCGGTTAGCCATAGGCAGCCCTAAAACCAAGTGTCGGTCAGTAGGTTTAAGCAAGCTTAACACGCAGCGAAATAAGCTCGATTGCCGGTTTAAATAACTAAATGAATGATGATGCAACACCACCTGGCTGCGACTTAGCCGCAGTAATAACAAAAAAAACAGATCAAAAAACTGGCCTACGCCACCATTAATTGAACGGTATACCACAGCGGGTTTGTTGAACAATAAACACCAGCCCAAGCGAAAGAAGACTAACAAGCTATACAGGCACTTAATCACAAACCACCAACGTGTATGAAAAAGAGCAGCGGCAAAAGATGGCACTGTATTAATCAACTGCAACTCAATAGCCTGTTGTTGGCAAAGACGCCACATTTGTTGATTAATACTCGACATGCCATGCGTGGGCTTTGGCATATCTACCAGAAACAAAATCATATCAGGCCCAGAATTTTGGCAAATTTTTCATGCATCGGCGGATTATTTAGCTGCTTAAACGTCTCTAAGGCGCCTAAACCTAATTTCTGCTGCAAATCCTTATCATTTTTAAGAGTAAGCAGTGCATTGGCAAGGCTATGTACATTGCCACGTTCAAAGGTAAGGCCATTCTCACCATTTTTAATGTAACTTGGCTCTGGTCCCATGTGCTTATATAAGTTACTGTGAACAACTACAGGCAGACCGTAAGACATATAATGAACAACACTTAATCCTGCATCGCCACCATAGGCACCAACAAAACAATCATTTGCTATTTCAAACTGCTGCGCCTCATCAAATACGGTCCCGTAATCAATCAAGTTGCTATATTTTTTCTTAAGTTCAGAGATGAAACCATGGTCACCACCGCCTATCACCCGTACATTCAAATCAACAGTCAACGCAGCTTCAAGTAATAGTTCAATGCCACATCCTGTGCGAAGACGGCCTATATATAAAACATCATCACCACCGAATATCCTTTTTGATTGCAAATACAGTGAGTTATCGACCACGTATATCTTACGATGCAAAAAATTCGCAGCTACAGATTTCAAATGAAACGCCGAAAATTCCGAGTAACAAATATACCCATCACTCAAGGTTAAAATAATATTATAAGTTATCTTATGCAACAACCCTTTGCGCTTGTAGCCTCCTTGGCCGTGAAGGAATATTTTTCTATTTGAGAAAAAACATACCAAAATCAAACACCATAAAGATATATATTTAAAATCAGCAAAATGCACAATCAATCTACTATTAAGTACATCCTTATAAAAACCACTTCTTGGCTTTAAAAAATACCTCATAACTCGCGAAAAGCCAGCCTTTTTTACTTCATAAGCATAACCGTCCATTTGCCCAAAGTCCGAAGAAGCTGTATCTGCAAAGACTGTCAAATGAGTGCCAAAAATATTGGATAAATTCCTAAACAAAGGGTCCCTGTACTTAGTCAGAACAGGCTGGATGATAGCAACACTATATATATTCAAGATGATTTAACCTTATATTTAGCAGATAAAAATATATAAGCCGCACAACCAAACATAAAATAAATAAATGTATCAGAGTACGCCATCCTAAACATTAAAAAACCGAAACACATATAAACCAATTGTCTCAGAATTTCATTCTCTATAAAAAATGAAACTACAGATTTAAAAAAAACAAATAAAATAGGCAACAACACCATTCCAAAATATCCAAAATTTATAAACGATTCTCCTACGGCAGTTGTAATCAACGCGACATCAGCGTATGGCGCGAAAACACCAGCGACCTCAACCGTGATAGATTCGGGCTTATCGGGATAGATGGAGCGCGGTATCCACCAAACCAATGTTTTAAAGTAGCTGAGTCCTAACATGTGGCTCTGCTCGTTGCCGAAAATGGAGAATATATTCACTAGTACATTAAAGTTAATAGACTCAGTAATACCTGACATCGACTCGAAAACAATATCCTCGTTGAAATCAATGTTATTAACTGCTAGATCCCACCCTTTTATGAAACCATCTATAGCACTGTCTTCAGAATGAAGCTGCGATCTTAACACTCGAAAAATAGTCATAAAAAAACCAAGGGGAATCATCGCAAGCGCCGAAAATAATATAGCTTTATAATGCCTCGACCTTAGGAGAAAGACAAACAACATAAACAAGAACACCAAAAGAGTTATTCTATTACCTGTTGTATATGTATCAGTTACACACAGTAAAATAATACATACAAAGCTTTGAATGACTCGGTAATTGCTCCATACATTCAAAAACAAAAGACACACTGTAATGTATCTAAAACCAGCAACTAAAAACAATGTAATTACAGCAGAAGTCCCTGCTTCTTCAATGTACAACTCTTTACTTCGAGCCCAATGTGCATCACCAGCATCCAAGCCTGATGCAGTATATAGGTAAAAAGCCAATATTTCAAAAATCAAAAAAAACTTAAATGACAAATTAAAATCAAATTGCCCACCCCTTGAAAACAATTTATTATGAAATGATAAATTTCTGGAGTTAAACATTATTTGGTTCAAAACAAGCCAATAAAAAAGCATAGCCAATATACTAGAAAAGTCTCGACCAACATAAATTGTGGATATTATTGTATCCGAAAAGTCAAAGGTTATCGGAATGCGAGAGAAAGCAATCAGATAAAAAAGCGGCAATATAATAAAGTAATTCCCAGCAAAAGAAAATGCAAATTCAAAATGACTATTATGCAAGTAAAAAAGCACTGGATAGCACAGAGATATAACAGCCAAAATTAGTAATACAGACTCCAATGTTACCCCCACTCTTTGCATTCAGACATCATCGTGAACAAAAAATCTCATTTACAACAAAAAGTGTTCTTTTCATTTGTTCAGGACATTTAAACGAAACTATTAATTTATCAACACCTTCCAAACTCAAAGCATGAAGCAACTTAGCAATATTTTCACAATCGCGAGGCAGTATAGATTTTTCAATATTCATCATTTTATTTACATTATCATGGAGAATATTTCTGGATGCATCATTTAAGCTAGACCTAAATACGCCATGCGCAGATACGAACTTGTAGTTCAATCTCGCCTTATGTAAATCACTTAATATTGAAAATTGAATTAAGTCGCCAAAATATGGAGAAAAAACTGTTCCTGATGTTGCCTGCCCAAAGTGCTTTATACGATTCCCTTGCACTAATTGATTAAAGAAATCGATTGTATTTCCCTGATATTCTTTATCAACTCCTTCATGAAGAAACAGTCTTTGAACACTTCGCCTTTTCAACCTAAGTAACGTATCCTCAAATGACTCAAGCAAAACACCTGAATCAAATTCATTTCTACTACTTTGTGTTTTTATATAATTACCAGCCATACGCTTCAAGTAAACAGAGCGTTTGACCAATGGCCCAACAAACTTTCTTAGAAAAGATAATGTACTTGCAGATTTCGGGCGAGAAATACCCACTTTAGAAGCGATTTCATAATTTTCATCACCGCAAAGAACTTCACCTAATACATCATCGGCCGTTCCCAGGCCATATGAAGGTGCTGTATCAAAATAAGATATCCCCAATCTAACTGCTTCTTCAATTAGAAAAGCGCTATCTTTAAAACTAGACCCACCTACTAACCTGCCACACCCAAAGCCTATACGCTTTGTAAAATCGGATGATAAGGACTGCGTTGTCATTAAATTTGCTCCTCGCACATCTTTACACAAATACGATTCCCTAGTGCCATGGCATGAAAAGTCGAGTTAGCATAACTAGATGTTGGAAATACAGCTGCACCAGCGATAAATAGATTTTCAACCCCAAAAACCCTACAATTTGAATCCACTACACCAGCGTCTTTGGTTGTTGCCATCCTTAAACCACCACATTGGTGATTAGTATCTGTGCAAGCGGCAATCACCTCGGGTGACTCTTGTAAAATTCTTGGGTCTATCTCCAAATAGCCAAACTGCTCTTCACGTAACCATTGGTCCAGCAATTCACAAAATTGCCGCATTGTGCGGACTTCTTGTCCGCTTACCTGCCAGTTCAATAAAGTAGCAGGCATCCCGACTATATCTCGTCTTGAGAAGTCGAGACCTATCTGCGATTCGACAATTGGAAATTGCTCGCAATGCAAATTCAGATATATGCCTTTATCATGCAAATTTAAAATTCGCCGGTCCCTAATATATCGGATTGCAAGCGGTAACATGACCTTAGCGACTGCACCAAGATTTTTTAGCAAACTTACACCTGTTGGTGGCACCGCTCCGCGCCTCAAGGCGCGGATAAACAATTTTACATTTGCGATTTGTTCGCTTAGCGATGATTCAAAAATAAATGACGCTGCTATGTTTAGCGCTTGCAGACTTCGCTGCGCGGTCTCATTGAATTTTATTTTTGGTTGGAATTTAAAACCGTCTACCAAAATGTTATCAAAATAGCGAGCAAACTTTTTAGCATCAATCAAGCGCACTCGTGCGGCACGAATATCCAGGTGATCTTGATAAAACTTACCAACAAGTTTGTTTGAAGCCCAAGGTACATTTTCATTCTGCGATGCGATCCATAACATGAGGCGAGAAGCTTCAATCGCGCCATTGGCTAATACAAAAATATCGGACGCTAACTTCTTTTTTTCACCGCCCCGACAGCTGTACTCAAGTTCGCCAACACGACAACCAGAATCATCCATAAACAAATTGGTCACGGTTGCATGAGTTACTACAGTCAGCAAGTCAGACTGTGTTAGGTCTTTTTTAAAATACTCCTTTAAATTGGTTTCTTTTAACCAACGGGTAAGAAAGATATCGAAATTATTGTTCTGTGGAATTTTAATATTGAGGTGTTGCCATACATCAGCGTCACCTTTTAAATGCTGAGGTAAGCCAAGTAACTGATATATAGCTGCATAGTGCTGCTGCATCTCGATATAACTAAGCGGCCAGCCACTGTTTTGAACCCAATCACGCTCGATAAAATCGATAGGGGCAAACGGCACTATTTGACCGCCCCATAAGGTTGTTGTCCCACCCACAATGCGCGCACGACCTTCTTCAATGCCAAAGTGATGTAAGCCAGTTAAAGTATGGATATTTTGCGCCTGCGACTCTGCTTCAAAGCCTACACCGCCAGATTCCAACACCAACACCTTTTTGCCCCGACGGCTTAAGGTTACCGCCATTGTTAAACCAACAGCACCTGCCCCAGCAATAACCACATCATAAGCTCCTTTTTCGATTTGTATCGGTTGTTGGCTACTATCCACTATCACACCGACACCTCCTTTACTTGAACTTTTTTGGAAAAAAGATATGCACTTAGTAACAAAACAACTTCAATGATAAGCATCATGGCCGCGATACCAGCTAAGCCAAGTTGTCTGGCAAATGTATATAAAAAAATAAAATTCAGTGCTGATGAAAAAAGGAAAAACTTGCAAAAATATTTATGGTTATTAGTGGACACAATAAGTGTAACAAACACCTGCGAAAACGCTGACACGGCAGCGGCTGCAAGCACATAAAGATAAACCTGACTGTCAAATATAACTTGGCCATGGGTCCATAAATAAATTATTTTTCCGCCAAATACGTATAAAACAAAACAACCTAATAGGGTTGTACCTGTTGCATACACACCCATAAGTCGAACAATATATTTTGCTTTATTTGAATCTTTTGCACCAAAAGCAGCAGATAATTCAGGCCAAGCCGGTTTGGTTATTAATGCAACTGCTTGCACCAAAGTACGGCTTACCGTGCGATAAGTGTTGTATATCACTACCGCCGCCGGCCCCAACATCAAACCAACCAACATTGTGACCCCCTGCAAGTTAATCGCATTACCTATAGGAAATGCCATAAACGCCAGAGAAGGTTTAAGCAGTTCGCGTACCGTGGTTACCGAACTATAACGGAAGGTCCACTGGTAATCCTTTAAAGTACTTATGGCAATAAAGAAATTGACACAGGTCATCAACAATCTACCAATAAAAAAACCAATGGCTGCAGATTGAATCGTACCAAATAGAAATACACCGAAGATGCTAAAAACCCACTCCATCAATCTTGCCGTTGTGACTAGTAAAGTTCCTAAAGCATATCGGCCAACACTTCGAAACAACGCATCGAATAGGTTACCAACCAGCGCCAGTAACGCTGCTGCGACTAGCAGCAATAATGGAGTCATATACAAGGAAGGTGTCTCGGCTAGACTTTGATAAATAAATGCACCGAGGATAGCTACTAAAAAAAGAACTACAGCAATTAATACACACATCAACAATGCACTTTGAAAAATAACATTAGCCTCGGCTTTTTTATTGCTTGCACGAAGCATTGTCATTTTATTTCCTGCTATCGTTGCCACCCCAAAATCTGCAATAGCGATGTAGATTGGAAAAGCACAAAGTATCAGCCAAATACCGTAGGTTTCCATATCCCAAAACGACAGGAATATAGGAACGCCTGCAAGCTGGGTTCCAATTGTGACAATCTGGGCATATCCATAAGCCCCAGCGCCTCCGAGTAAACGACTTTTTAGAGAGTTCATTGAATGACTAGCATGCCTCAGTTTGCAACATAATTTTTAAACAGTTGCGATTTAAATATCTACAGCTTGTTGTTACTTCATATCTCAGTGACTTCTTTATAAGGTTACAGGCAACCATTGTGCCCCTATGAGGCACGAAATTTAATCACTACCAAACAAATTCCGCGTATAAACCTTTTCTTTTACCTCATCCGGCTCGGTCACTACTCGATTGATAACAATCACATCGCCTATGGTTTTAAACTCCGTTAAACAATCACCCGCGAGCTATAAAAACCATCATCTTCAAGCAACGACTCGCAAACCACATAAAATCAAACAAGCTCAAAACTAAGAAAAAACAAAAACTCATTTAAATCCAAAAAATACACTATAAAACCGAAAATTTAATTCAACACTCACCATTCCAGGATTAATATTTTGCAGGACAAATAAACTATAAAAATTAAATTTATAAAACCGGACAACAAAATGAAATCTAACCGTTTATTCCTCGCAATTATCTATTTGATGGAGTCTGCCCGCCCTATAGCAAAATAAATCAACCCATTGCGAGACACCAAAGCTGGGTCGAAAAGGTTTCTGCCATCAAAAAGTACATCGTCTGCCACACATTCTTTAATTAGGGAAAAATCTGCAGCTTTAAAATTCTTCCATTCAGTGCAAATAATCAAGGCGTTCGCACCATTTAATGCAGCCTCTTTCGTACCACATAACACCAGGTCAGCTCTGTTGCCGTAAATACGCTGGGTTTCGTCCATGGCTTCGGGGTCGTACGCTTTTACTGTGGCCCCTGCAGCCCATAAGGCTTCCATTAACACCCGGCTTGGCGCTTCGCGCATATCGTCGGTGTTGGGTTTAAAGGCCAGGCCCCATAACGCAAAGGTTTTGCCCTTTAAAGCCGAAGTGTCGGTTTCAGAAGCGCCATAGTGTTTGCAAATAAGCTCGAAGAGTTTGGTTTTTTGCTTGTCGTTAACCGCTTCTACCGCATTCAGAATTTTTGATTCATAGCCATATTGGCCCGCCGTGCGCGCCAGAGCCTGAACGTCTTTAGGGAAACAGCTGCCCCCATAACCGCAGCCTGCATAAATAAAGTGGTAACCAATACGGGGGTCGGAACCTATGCCTTTACGTACGTTTTCTATGTCGGCCCCTACCCGCTCGGCTATGTTGGCCATTTCGTTCATAAAGCTGATTTTGGTAGCCAGCATGCAGTTGGCGGCGTATTTGGTTAGCTCGCTGCTGCGTACGTCCATTACTATGATTTTTTCGTGGTTGCGGTTAAAAGGTGCGTACACTTCGCGCATTACGCCTTCGGCAAAGGCTGAACTGGTGCCTATCACTATGCGGTCTGGCCGCATAAAGTCGGCCACTGCGGCGCCTTCTTTTAAAAACTCGGGGTTAGACACCACGTCGAACTCGGCATTAAAACCACGTTGCTGCAGGGCCTGGCTGATCACCGCTGTCACTTTGTCGGCAGTGCCTACAGGCACTGTGCTTTTGTTCACTACTACTTTGTAGCTTTGCATCAGCTCGCCAATGGTTTTACCTACGGCCATTACATACTGTAAATCGGCAGAGCCGTCTTCGTCTGGAGGGGTGCCTACGGCAATAAAAATAACTTCACCATGCTGCACTGCTTCGGCGGCACTGGTGGTAAAACGCAGGTTGCCCTGAGCCACGTTGCTTTTAACTACGCTTTCCAGCCCCGGCTCGTAAATAGGAATAATGCCTTGTTTTAATCCGTCAATTTTGGCCTGATTAATATCGACACAAATAACGTCGTGCCCTACATCGGCCAGGCAAGCGCCCGTAACCAGCCCAACATAACCTGTACCAAAAATACTAATCTTCATTCCCTTTACCTCTTTTATACCGCCATGGGGAAACCGCCCCTGCAAATTGAATTTTCTGCCGTTTGTTTTGGCATTAAACGGGCGGGGTAAACCCCGCCCCTACGACCTTTGGTTATTACGTTGGGGTTGTGCGTAAACACCGCCCCTACACATTTAACCTGTCACTCTGCTTGTTGTACTGGTTTTGGGCGGGGTAAACCCCGCCCCTACGACCTTTGGTTATTACGTTGGGTTGTGCGTAAACACCGCCCCTGCCCATTACCCAAGTTCATTCCATCTATACAGTGTATTGGATCAGGCAATTAAGCTGAGTTTTTTGCCGGTAACCACGGTTTTTAAAAACTCGGCAAACTCTTGGCCCAGGTTCGGGTCTTTTAAGGCATAAGTCACAATGGCTTCCAGGTAACCCTGCTTACTGCCACAGTCGTGGCTGCGGCCCACAATGCGGTAGGCTTCTACTTCTTCTTCCCGTACCAGTTGCGCCAGCGCGTCGGTTAACTGAATTTCGTTGCCTGCGCCCGGGCCGGTAAAACCCAGTAATTCCATAACATGGGGCGACAGCACATAACGGCCGGTAATAGCCATATTGGACGGTGCATCTTCCACACTGGGTTTTTCCACCATGGCGTACAGTTTTTCAGACTGGCCTTCGGCCAGCGAGGCGCCTTGCAGGTCGACCACACCGTAAGAGCTGACAGCCGCCTGAGGCACGGCTTCTACCATGATCTGGCTGGCGCCCGTGGCTTCGTAGCGCTGCAGCATGGCTTTGAGGTTGTCTTTCTTTAAATCGCTTTCGTATTTGCTGATCAGTACGTCGGGCAGCAACACGGCAAATGGCTCGTTTCCAATAACAGGGGCGGCACACAAAATGGCATGGCCCAGGCCCAGCGCTACCGGCTGGCGCACCGAAATAACAGTCACGTTTTTGGGGTTAATAGAGCGCACTTCGTCCAGCAGCGAGCGCTTTACGCGTTTCTCCAGCTGGGTTTCCAGCTCAAAGCTGGTGTCGAAGTGGTTTTCAATGGAATTTTTACTGCTGTGGGTCACCAGCACTATTTCGGTAATACCGGCAGCGGCGGCTTCTTCTACCACGTATTGGATCAGTGGTTTGTCCACCACTGGCAGCATTTCCTTTGGAATAGCTTTGGTGGCGGGCAACATACGGGTGCCTAAGCCAGCAACAGGAATAACGGCTTTGGTTACTTTCTGGCTTGGTATTTTCTGCATAACAAACTCCATTTATCTCCTGCTGGTTGATTACAATCAGAAACGCTTTCAACAACGCTCAACAACTCAGCTTTGGCGGTTCCGTGCCAGCCCGTTGGGGCAACAATGCTATTCAGTCTAAGCCGATTTCTGTGACACTGAAGTGACAGCCAATCAACTGATTTTGTCGCACCGTTTTTACCTTTGGGCTTGATTTTGAATTTCGAAGCATAGTTCATGCCAGCTCATGAAAACACCGGTTCATCCGGCTCTGCCATCAAAATTTGATAAATATAGAACCAAAATCTGCAAAAAAGTGCAACAAAAGTTCATTTTTGGTGCATAAGCGCTGCATTATGCAGCATTTTTAAGACCGAACAATTAAATTTTTCATTTTGGCTTGGCAAAAACAGGCTGAGCTGGCAAAGTAGCGGTGATTTTTCCACCATATGCCATAGTCCGTTGACTTCCTGAGCCTCAGTTTCATTAACCGCTATTTATGAGTTACTCTGGGATTGTCTTTTTCTGTTGATTGGCGGGTCCCTGGTGGCAAGTCCGGTTGGCGTTATACATGGATGGGAGAACTATGCTGGTCAGGTACATAGGCATTTTGCTGCTGTCTTTCTCTGTATCTCTGTTAGGTAATGCCAGCTACCTGAGTGCCGTATTTGCCCCTGAGTTGTTAAACAGCATCCGCGACAAATATGGCAACGAAGCGCTCAGCCGGGTTAATGAATGGCAGGCGCTGTTGGAAGAAGGCCGCAATGAGGCCGACTGGATACGGGTGAACAAAGTAAACCAGTTTTTTAATGATCAGATAGCCTACCGCACTGATCAGCAACACTGGGGCAAACCCGATTATTGGGCAACGCCAGTGGAAACACTGGGCACGGCGGCCGGCGATTGCGAAGACTATGCCATTGCCAAGTATGTGTCGCTGCGGGCCATGGGCGTGCCAGACAGCAAGCTGCGCATTATGTATGTGCGGGCCATGTCGGTAAACGAACCCCACATGGTGTTGCTGTATTTAGAGAACGAAAATTCGATACCTCTGGTACTCGACAACCTGATTAAAAAAGTACAGCCCGCTACCCGCCGGCCCGATTTAAAACCAGTTTACGGTTTTAACGCTGAAGGGTTATGGCTGGCTAAGGCGCAAGGGCTCGGCCGCAAAATAGAGGGTAAAACCGGCGGGTCGAACTGGCAGGATTTGCTTAGCAGAATAGAAAAGGGAATGTAACTGTTATGGCGTTAGCGTTGAAGGGAAAATTCCCAGGCATTTCACTCAGGCTTCAACTGCATTTACTGATAGTGCTGGTGGCTCTTTTTACCTTTGCCTCCAGCCTGTACCTGTCTGTGCAAAGCACCCAGCAGTATCTGAACACTCAAATGAAATCTCATGCGCAGGACGCCGCCACCAGCCTGGGGTTGTCAATTTCTGCTTATATGGACGACCCGGATTTAGTGATTGCCCAAACCATGGTGAGTGCCATTTTTGATTCTGGCTATTACGAAGAACTGACCTTCACCAATACGGCTGGTGAGGTAAAAATTCACCGGAAAAACCCGGTGGAATATGACGAAGTGCCGCCCTGGTTTGTGGAGATGTTTCCGCTGACTCCGCCAATGGAAAGCTCGGAAGTGAACAGCGGTTGGGTGGTGGCCGGTAAACTGGCGATAAAATCTAACCCCGGTATTGCCTATAAAACGCTGTGGCATCAGGCCAAACAAAGCTTTTTCAGCATTGCCGCTATTACGCTGTTCAGCATTTTGGTGATTCAGCTGATTGCTTTTGCGGTGCTGCGGCCGCTGCGCCAGATTGAAAGCCAGGCGCTTGAAGTGGGCAAAAAGAACTTTATGTTGCTGGACAAACTGCCCTTTACCACCGACTTGCGCTCTGTGGTCAAAGCCATGAATGCCATGGTCGGCAATATTCAGCGCAGTTTTACGTCACTGAGCAAACAGGCGGATGAACTGAAAGTAAAAGTTTTTACTGACCATTTAACCGGCCTGGGCAACCGCCGTTTGCTGGAGCAGCATTTTGCCGCCGCACAAAAGCAGATGCAGAACCATGAAACCAGCCTGCATATTGGTATGTTAAGCCTGCATTCGCTGGCCGAAGTGAACCATCTGCATGGCTACGAAGCGGCCGACCAGTACATTCTGCGGGCGGTGAATGAATTTAAAGACTTAATGGATAAAGGCGCTGAAATAGAGCTGTTTCGCATTAGCGGCAGTGACATTGTGTTTTTAAGTCAGGAGCACAGCTCGGTGCTGGAACGGCTACTGAATATGCTGAGCGGCCGTTTAAAGCTGATGGACAGTGATTTTTACACCGAAGGCTTTGGCGCTGTGGTGATGATGGAAGTGGACGCCAAAGACCCGCTGTCTCACTGCCTGTCTACTCTGGACAACGCCAATATTCAGCGTAAGCAACAGCCTGATTTACCTGTTGTGGTCAGCAATGAAAGCCTGGTGAAACCCGAAGGCCGGATGGCCTGGAATCATCTGATCCAGGAGCTGGTTGCCAAAGCCGATTTCGAGCTTTGGGCCCAGCCCGTGGTGAACGCCAATAACTCTATTGCCTATATTGAAACTTTTGTGCGTTTTATTTACCGCCACTCTCCGCTTTCAACGGCAGAAACATACGCTATGGCGGAACAGCAGGGCCTGGCGCTGCAGCTGGATCAGCAGGTGATCAGCTTTATTCTGGCGCAGGTAAAAGATAAGCCTGACCATATGTACGCAATTAACCTGTCGCTGGGCGCTATAGGTTCCAAAGCCTTTGCCCAATGGCTGGATAAAGAGTTAAAGCAGTTGCCGGCAAAAGTTAAGCTGGTGTTTGAGCTGTCAGAGTATTCAGTGCTGAAAGCGCCCGAAGAGACCAAGGCACTTTTTGAACTGATTAAACGCAATAAATGCAAAATTTGTATTGAGCGTTTTGGCGCCAGTATGACCACCTTCAAATACCTGCAAGGGTTGAATGTGGACTATGTAAAAATTGACGGCGCTTACAGCACTGCAATTGAAGATCAGGAAAACAGGTTCTTTATTAAGACCTTGTGCCAGATCTGCCACGGCCTCGGAATTAAAGTTCTGGCGCCGCATATTGAATGCGAGCAAATGATGGACAGTTGTTTCGCTGCAGGGGTGGATGCAGTACAGGGAAATTGGTTATTGGCGCCCCAAAAGGCTGGTGTACAGGTGAAAAAATCTACCTTGACACCAAACCTCATTAACCTAGACTTGGCTCATTCGCCCAAATTTTAACCAAGAAGGATGATCGACATGAAGAAAGTAACAATTGCTGCAGCATTATTTGCAGCAGCGGCTTTCAGTTCAGCTCCGGCTTTCGCGCAGGATACCTCTGCTGTGACAGCTGCTGTAGCTCAATACGATTCTTTGGTTGCCCAGTATCAGACTCAGAATATGACCCTCGAGCAAGCTCAAGCGGCCGCTGCAGCTGATATTGAAGCCCAAGTTCAGCAGCTGATTGCATCAGCTCCGGACGATGCGACCAAAGAAGCCTTATTGCAGGCAGCACTGGAAGCAGCCGCAACTATGGGTGATGCCATTGTGGCTGCGGTAAGCGCAGGCGCTGCAAATGGCGGCATGAGCTCTGACGCCATTGTGGCTGTTGCAGTTGCAACCCCAGGTGTGAACGTGGCTGCGGTCACTGCGGCTGCTGGCGGTCAGACTGCGGCTGGCCCAGGTGCTGGTGGCGCTGGTGGCGGTGGCAACGTTGGCGCCCCTGGTGGCAGCGGCTTCGGCGGCGGCGGCGGTGGCGGTGGCGGTACATCTTCCGGCAACTAAAGCCAAACTGTTTGATGAAGGGCCTTCGGGCCCTTTTTCCTGTCCCGTTATTGAATGCCTTTTTGGCTGAGCAAAAACTTAGAGCATGGAAAGCAAGATCCAATGAGTACGTCGCTGTTAACAGGTTTCATCCGGTTTTTGTGCTGCTTTATTCTGGTCTGGTCCCCTATTCCGCTGGCAAGTAACAGACCCTGGGCCTGGTCCATTCTGGAATTGCTGATCACCCTGACCTTCGCCCTGCATTTAGTTTCTGTGCTGCGTGGCCGCGAACCCTGGTATGTGGCGCGCTGGCAACTCTGGACCTTAGTGCCTTTTGCCCTGGTGCTGCTGACGCTGTTGGGGCAATTATTCTCGCCTTTTGCCTGGCTCAGTACAGTGGACCCGAACCAGACGCAGATTATGGCGGTAAAGACCCTCTGTTACGCCTTATTTGTCTGGTTAATTGGCAGTTATTTTCACGATGACAGGCAACTGAAGTTGCTGTGTTACTGCGTGATCGGCAGTGGCGTGTTTCAGGCCAGTTATGGCTCCATTCTGAATTTATTGGGTGCTGAATTTTCCCCTGTCTTTGGTGTCCCCGAAGGCAACAGAGCCAGGGGCTCTTTTGTCTACCAGAACCATTTTGCCAATTATCTGGCGATGGTGCTGTCGTTGGGGCTGGGCTTACTGATGGCGGAGCTGTCGAGCCGCGCTATGCAGTGGAACTGGCGTAACCTCAGCCGGGCTTTGCTGGAGTCGTTACTCAGCAGCAAAATTCTGTTGCGTCTGGCCATAGTGATTATGGTGATAGGTCTGGTGCTGAGCCGCTCCCGTATGGGCAATGCTGCCTTTTTTGCCGCATTGCTGCTGGTGTCGCTTTATGCCATCTGGTTTTATAAAAACCGGCCTGCCCTGCTTAAACCTTTGGTGATCAGTATTTTTATTATCGACAGCATTGTGATTGGCTCGATGTTTGGGCTGGAAAAGCTGCAGCAGCGTTATGAAGAAACCTCATTTGCGTCGGAAGCCCGCGATGAAGTGGTGCGCGACAGCCTGCCGATAGTGGCTGACGCCCCCTGGTTTGGTCATGGCGGTGGGTCGTTTTACACCGTATTTCCGGCCTATCAGCCGCGCCATTACAGCGGTTTTTATGACCATGCGCATAACGAATACCTGCAGTTTTCTATTGAGTTGGGTGTCCCTGTCACCCTGCTGCTGGGTGGCTGGTTACTCTGGCTTCTGTGGCTGAATATGCAAACCATGCGACAACGCCAGAATAAGCTCAGCCGGGGGCTGGCCTTTGGTTGTGCCATGGCCATAGTGCATATGCTTATCCATAATGTGGTGGACTTTAACCTGCAGGCTCCGGCCAATGCGTTATTGTTTATTACACTGTTATCGATGAGCAGTATTGTGTACGTGCGTAAAGATTATAAATCAACAAGTTCCGCCCCAGCCTGATGCCTGAGGAACAGGTGCTGTCTGTTGTAAAGCTGGAAAGTATTTAGCAACATCAGTTGCAAGGATTGCGCGTTTTATGGGGAATAGCACTGACTTTAACCGTCGGTATTTTTTGAAGCTGCTGGCGTTGAGCCCGCTGGCACCTTTGCTTATTGCCGGTTGTGGCAGCAGGTCTGCTATTGTAGTGGGCACCTACCCTCACCCCGGACACGAAGCTTTTTATCTGGCCGAGCATTTTGGTCTGGTGCCTTCGGGCATGGCCCTGCGTAAAACGGAGTCGGCCTCAGTTCTGGTCAGTGCCATGCTGGAAGGCCAGCTGGACGCGGCCACGCTGGCGTTGGACGAAGTGTTGCTCTGCCTGGAACAGGGCCTGTCGCTCACAGTTGTTCAGGTGCTTTCTCAGTCTTGCGGCTCTGATTTTCTGTTGTGCCGCCCTGAGCTGCAGGATCCGCGTCAAATCGAAGGCAAAGTGGTTGCGCTGGAACAGCGGCCTGTCACTGAAATGCTGCTGGACCAGACCTTACGAAAATACAAGCTTGGCCGGGATGCGGTTCAGCGGGCTTACCTGCCTCAGTTGCAACAACTGATGGCCTGGGAGAACCGGCAGATTGACCTGGTGATCACCAGCCCACCGGTCTCCAACTACATTCGCCGGGCCGGAGCCAGAGCGCTGTACCCACCCAACTGTGACCTGCCAACCCTGTATCAGGTGCTGGCGGTGCGAACCGACCGGCTGCCCGATGAAGAGCTGCTGTTCAGCCTGCTGCAGATGGGCCTCGCCGGTCAGACGCAGCTGCGGCTGTTTTATCCCGACAGCCTGAGCCGCATTGCGCAGTGGCGTAACCTGAGCCTGCAGGAGTGCCATGACTATTTCCGCCCCGTTGACGTGCCGGATGTTCAGACGAGTATGAGACTGATGTCCCCGGGTGCGGCATTGTCGCAGGCCTGCCAGCTGTTGTTGGATTACCTCCCCGGCAGACCTGCAACAGACAAGCTGTTTCATACCGAAGCACTGTACCATTGGTCTCAGGAGCGACGCTTATGAGCCGATGGCTGCTGTTGTTGTGCGTGCTGGCGATGCAGGTCAAGGCTGACCAGCCCTCCCTGCGTTTGGGGGTGATGGCTCACACCTCGGATCTGAAAACCAGAATGCAGTATGCGCCGCTGGGTGCTTATCTGGCACAGGCGCTGGCGCCGATAAAAACCGAACTGGTTTTTGTCTCTCCTGAGCAGCTCAGCATTCGTCAGCTCAGCCACCAGGCCGATTTCCTGCTGGCGGACCCTTATATTTACCTGATGCTGAGAGCTGGTCAGTATCTGCCTGCGCCGCTGCTGTCACAGACCAGACGAAGCGCTGACGGCCAGTCGGTTCAGATGAGTGGGGTCATTTTTTGCCTGAAAGCCAACCCGCTCTGCGACCTGAGCCAGCTGAGCAAAGCGCAGATTGCGTCCAGCGGTGAGTACTCGTTGGGGGGGTACGCTGCCCAACGTATGGAACTGCAGCAACTGGGTATTGTGCTTGAAGCCCGGCAATTACGGCATGCCGGTTCAGCTCAGGAAGTGATTGACCTGGTGCTGGATAAAGTGGTGGACCTGGGGTTTGTGCGCAGCGGTGCCCTGGAAGATATGTATCAGCAAGACGCCGAAACTCAGGCGCTGCTTCAGGTGTTAAACCCCCAGCAACTGGCTGCTTTTCCATTTGAGGCGTCAACCCGCCTGTACCCGGAATGGCCGCTGCTGGTGATGCCCGGCGTACCGGCCCAGTGGCAGGAAAAATTAGTTGAGGCACTGCTGCAGTTTAACCTGTACGCCGCTGAACGTGGTTTAACTTATGGTTTTTCCGCCCCTGCAGAATACAGCGGCGCTGACTATGCCTTGCAAACGATGCAGCTGGCACCTTACCACAGGCTGCCCCCCCCTTCGGCCTTCTACTGGCTTCATCTGCACGCCCTTTACCTGCTTGCGGCTGTCTGTGTATTTCTGCTGACAGCAGGGTGTTTGTTGCTGCTCAGGCGGCATAACAGGCTGCAGCAGCAGACCATGCTTCAGCTGACCAGAAACCGCGATGCGCTGCAGCAACAGCAAATGCAGCTTCATGCAGCGCTCAACAGCAGTAAACAGGTGCTGTTTATCCGCTTTGACAGTCAAGGACGGATCCTCAGCGGCAACCATTACGCACTGCGGCTGTTAAGCCCGGACAAGGACCATCAACAGCAGAGGTCGGTACTGGACTGGTTGCACGACCCGCAGCAACAAACCGCCTTTTTGCTGGCACTGCATAAACTGCAGACCGACCCGATGCAGACAGAGTCGATGGAGCTTTGCCTGCAACTGAAGCAGGGCGAGTTACTGTATCTGGATGCGGATCTGTCGCTGTTGCCGGCAGAGGCTTCCACTACGCCCACCTTTGCCATGATTGGCACTGATGTCAGCCGTCGTAAAGCGATTAAGCAAAAACTGCAAAAAAGTGTTCAGCGGCTGGACCAGTTGCTGGAGCAAAGCCCGGCGGTGATCCTGGCGTTTGACCCTAAAACCATGCAGTTAACTTACATCAGCCCCAACTGCTTTACGCTGCATCTGAAAAGCGCTGTTGAGCTGTTACGCACGCCGGACTGGTGGCAACACTCCATTCCGGCCAGTTACCGGGAGGGGATAGAACAGCAATACCGCAGCTGGGTGGCAAGCAACTACGCGGGCCTGTTTAAATACAGCTACCCGCTGGCGCGCGGCCATGCGGTAACCAGTCTGTACCGCGACGATACCGACCCCAGTTATTCCCAGTTATGGGTAGAAACTCAACTCTGTGCCGTGCGGGATGAGCATGGCACAGTCACCGAGATCACCGGCTCACAAATTGATGTGACAGAGAACCAGCTCAGCCAGATGAAACGGGAGCTGGCCGCCAGTGTATTTACCACAGCGCGGGAAGGTATTTTTATCACCAACAGTCAGGGCACCATTCTGGACCTGAACTCGTCGTTTTGCCGCATTACCGGCTACACAGAGGCGGAGGCCGTGGGCAGGCACATCAGCATGTTGGGCGGAGTCCTGGCTGACGACAGTTATCAGCAGAAGGTTCGCCGTCAGCTGATGAATGAGGGCTTTTGGGAAGGTGAATTGCAGGGCCGCCGGAAGTCGGGCGAAGCCATGGTGCTGTCGATTACGATGTCGGCGGTGCGTGACGCAGAACGTAAGGTGCAGCATTTTGTTGCGCTGTTTTCCGACATTACCCAGCACAAAGTTCAGGAAGAAAAACTGCGTTTTATTGCCCATTACGACTCGCTGACCGGCTTGCCTAATCGTTTGTTACTGACCGACCGCATTGAACAAAGCATGTCGCAGGCGAAACGGAAGAAAACCAAAATGGCAGTGATTTTTATCGACCTGGACGGCTTTAAATCGGTAAACGACAGCCTGGGCCATGAAGCCGGTGACTACCTGCTGATTGAACTGGCAAACCGGATGCGTGCGGCCATGCGTGACAACGATACGCTGGCCCGTTTAGGCGGCGACGAATTTATTGCACTGATTACAGAGCTGGCGTCACCGGACGATGCCATTCCCTTTGCTGAGCGGTTGCTGACGGCAGCCAGCAACGCAGTTCAGATTGGCGGGCACAGCGTCTGCGTCAGCGCCAGTATTGGCATAAGCTTTTATCCACAGGCTCAGGCAGCGGACGCGGCTTGCCTGCTGCGTCAGGCCGACCTGGCGATGTATCAGGCCAAGCGTCAGGGCAAAAACCAGTACTACTTCTGGCACCCCACTATTGAACCTGAAGCTCATGCCGAACCCCAAAAAGAAACACCGCCCTGAGGCGGTGTTTCTGAGCGACGCTTAGGCTGAGCCCGGCGGACAAACGCATTGAGCCCCTCGCCTGTTAATGCTCCAACAGTATGGGGTATTTCAGGTAGTGTTGGTCGTAATAAGGCAAACGTTGATACCACCACTGCACTTTGGCTTCTGCAGAGCCTGCCAGCGCCTTGTCGGCTTTGACTGCGTCATCAAATTCCTGCTTCAGCGCTTTATCCTGTTTAGCGGCTTGTTCAATCAGCGGCACTATAGCGTAAGGTTCAAAGTATTCGGTGCGTTCAAACATGCCCGGCATAAAGCCCCAATGAAACAATGAATCCGGTGCTGTAGGTTCCAGCAACGCCACCGCCAGACGGCCGAGCGGCTGGTCGGTACTGACCCGCACCGCACCTGCTGGCAGGCGGATTTTTTTCCAGTCCCGTTTAAATTGGGCTTCGACCATAAAACGGCTTTCGTATGGCTTTTGCGCAAAACTCCACTGGGTGGCGGTCAGTTGCTGCAGCTGGATGGTTTTGGCGGATTTGAGCCGGGTGGTCTCTATGCCATGCAGAGCCAGTTTAGCCAGCACCTGGTGCTGCTCCGGCATCACCCAGTATGCGGCCGGAACCTCAACTTCCACCGCAGGAACATTTTCCCAGTACTGTGGCAACTCTTCGTATAACCTGGGCTCCCCTGTCCAGGCGCGGTACTGTAAACCTGTGATTTTGTCGGTGCGAATTTCAGAGGCCACGCCAGCAAAACGGATCAGCTCTGGTGTGTCACTGGCTTTATAGGCCAGTGCCAGGCTGGCTGGACGGGCATTTTCGTCGGCTTTTTTCGCCAGTTGCAGCACTTTGCCTTGTTCAGCCAGCAACTTTAAGCTGTGCTCCAGCAAGACATAGGTGCCCAGCACCCGCTGACGGTAAGGCTTTAAGCTGTGGTTTTCAATCAGCACGGTCGGGATATGGCGGATATCGCCATAACCATTGGACAACCGCGGCGTAAAATGAGCCCCGCTGATGCCTTTGCTGAAATCCAGCGGGTCCAGACCAAACACCAGAGGCCCCGGCAAATGCCCGGCTTGCCGCAAGGCCTGGTTGACTTCGGGCCTGTAGACGGACGCCAGCCAGCTGGCGGCATTGGGGCTGGCGGCATGCACAGGTTCATTAAAACCAAAGGTAATGTCGTACTGGTAATCCTCTCCGTCCGTGACATGCACATCCAGATAGAGATCGGGTTTGTAGTTGTTCAGTACTTTCAGCAGCGCCTGCATTTCCAGGGCTTCGGCTTTGGCATAATCGCGGTTCAGGTTCAGGTTTTGTGCGGTGGAGCGCCAGCCCTGCTGTTCAGGCCCACGCTGATTCATGCGGTGGTATTTACCGCTTCGCTCATGGCCGTCCACCGACAAAATGGGGATAAACAACAGGTTCACGTCGTTCAGCAGCGCGGTTTTTTCACCTTGCACTATGTCGCGTAATAACATCAGGCCCGCGTCTTTGCCGTCTATTTCGCCGCTGTGAATACCCGCCTGCACCAAGAGTACAGCTTTGCCGTCTTTGCCGATTTGCTCCGGATCGGTGCCGGCTTTGACCATATAAATGGAACGACCCTGCGGGCTGACGCCAATCATGTCCATGCGCAACATAGGGCTGCTGGCGACCAGACGGTCAAGAAATTTAAAGGTTTCGTCGTAGCTGGGGGTTTTGGTTAAACCGGACAATTCCGCTGGCGTCACCCAGGGGTGCTGCGCTTCTTTTTGCAGTTGGGCAGACGCGCCGGACCAGTTGGGTAAAGGCGGCAAGTGATCGGCCGCAAAGGCAGAGAAACAAAAGGCGGACAAGGTTAAAATTTTTATTCTGTTCATTGCATCATATCCATCGGGACACCAGCGCCTGGCTCCCTTTGTCCTGAAAACCGGCTGGCCGATGAAGAAGGCATATCAAGGCACAGCCCACTGTAAGGCACTGCAGTGCACAGAACTGTTGCCTGCAGTGAGCTCAGGTTAGCATATTCTGCAACAGAAAAGTCCGGTAACAACCGGACTTTTCTGATGAATGTCCACAAGCTGGAATTCAGACCTGAACCGGCCTGAGTTCAGCGGGTCAGGCCGGGGTTTTAATCCGGTAAATGGAGCAGTACATCAGGGGTAAGAACACCAGCGTCAGCACAGTCCCAAAACCCAGACCAAACATAATCACCACCGCCATGCTGGCAAAAAAGTCGTCCGAGACCAGTGGGATCATGCCAAGAATGGTCGTGATAGCAGCCATGGCCACAGGCCGGACCCGGCTGACGGCGCTGTCAAACACGGCCGCAAACGCCTCTTTGCCTTCTGACAGCTCCAGCTCAATCTGATCCAGCAGCACAATGCCATTTTTCACCAACATACCGGATAAGCTGAGAAAACCCAGCAAGGCCATAAAACCAAAAGGCGCCCCAAGCAGCAGCAAACCGCAGGTGACGCCAATAATGGCCATGGGCACGCAGGCCCAGATCACCGCCGCGTCGCGCATGGAGTTAAACAGCAGTACGGTAATGACAAACATCACCAAATAACCCAAAGGCAATGAGCTGAACAAGGCTTTTTGGGCTTTGGTCTGCGCTTCCAGTTCGCCGCCCCACTCCAGTTGGTAACCCGGTGGCAACGGGATAGCTTCGATGGCTGGCCGCACCCGTTTTAATAAGGCGGCTGCAGTGTCGTCACTCAGCACATTGTGGTCAGCCATCAGGGTTAAAGTGCGTTTGCGGTCGCGCCGCATGATTTGCGGATCTTCCCATTCAACATGAAAACCTGACACCACCTGACTGATGGGCACATAACGGTTCAGTTTGCTGCTGTACACCTGAATATCTGTCAGCGCATCCACATTGTGCCGTTCGGCTTGCGGTGCGCGGGTGATAATGGGCAACAAATGGGTGCCGTCGCGGTAAATACCCACTGTTTTGCCGCTGACATGGGTCAGCAGTACATCGTCAATATCCTGTTTGCTGATGCCGACCCTGCGCGCTATGGCTTCATTGAACTGAGGCCGGATCACCTTCACTCTGTTGCTCCAGTCGTCCCGCAAATTGGTGGTACCGCTGTCTTGCTGCAGGATTTGTCTGGCCTGCTCAGCCAGTTGCCGCAAGACCTGCGGCTCAGGCCCACTAAACCGGGCTTCAATTTTCGCCGTGGTGGCCGGCCCCACTTCCAGCCTTTTCAGCTTGTGCAGCAAACGCGGCTGCTGTTCAGTGACATAACGGCGCACGTCTTTCATGCGTTCAGTCAGCAGGGATAAATCCTGCACCCGCACAATCAACTGGCTGTAACTGGCATAGAATTTTTCCGGTTGGTAAGTCAGCATAAAGCGGTCGGCCCCACGGCCACTGGTCAGTGTGACAGCTTCCACCCCTTCCAGGCCTTGCAGGTAACGCACCAGCTCCTGCGCATCCAGGTCGGACTGACGAACGTCCGTCCCCGCTGGCTGCCACAAGTCGACCAGGAAAATAGGGGTGGTGGATGGCGGGAAAAACACCTGTTTCACTTTGGCAAACCCCAGCACCGACAGCACCAGCAACACCAGCATCAGGCTGTAGCTGACCACTCTGTACCTGAGCGCCGCGCCGAGCAAGGCACGATAGGCGTCAAAAATCACCCCTTTGTACAGTTCTGGCTCGGCCTCAGCCGCCAGTGCCATTTCTTTTTTGAAAAACAGGCTGGCAAAAAATGGGGTCAGGCTGATGGCGGTCAGCCAGCTCAGCAATAAACTGACTAACAAGACCCAAAACAGGGAGCCGGCAAACTCCCCGGTGGAGTCACTGGACAGACCTATAGGTGCAAAGGCGGTGATGGCGATGACTGTGGCGCCAAGCAGCGGCCACTGCGTTTGTTTTACAATGGCAGACGCGGCCTGCGCCACGCTCAGACGCCGCTGCAAACCAATTAAAATGCCTTCGGTGACCACTATGGCATTGTCCACCAACATGCCAAGCGCAATAATCAGCGCCCCCAGGGACACCCGCTGCAGCTCAATTTGCATTTGCTGCATAAAGATAAAGGTGCCCAGCACGGTCAGCAGCAAAATCAGGCCAATCAGCACGCCACTTTTCAGCCCCATAAAGACCAGCAGCACCACTATGACAATAGCCACGGATTCCACCAGGTTCAGCACAAAGCCCTGCACCGATACTTCCACTTCAGCCGGCTGGTTGTAAACCGTATTAATGTCCATGCCCACAGGCCGGGCGTATTCCAGTTGCTGCAACCGCTCTGCCACCGCCTGCCCGACATTCACCACATTGACGCCACTGGCAAAAGAAATACCCAGCGTTAAGGTGTTTTTGCCATTGAACTTCAGGATCTGGCTGGGAGCTTCCATCACATCGCGGTACACCCTGGCGACGTCGCCCAGATAAATCAGCTCCTTCGCGGCTGGATTGCTGATAATCAGCTGTTCCAGCTCCTCGACAGACTGAAACTCGCCGGTCGGATGAATACGGATCCGATCTTCGCCTACTTTAATGCTGCCGGCGTTGGACACCACATTCTGGGTTTGCAGCAGACTGGCAATTTGTGCCGGCGGAATACCTAAGGCAGCGAGGCGGGAGCGGGAAAATTCCACCACCACCTGCTCCTGCTGGCGGCCACTGACCGACACTTTGCCCACCCCATCGACCAGCACCAGCTCACGACGCAAAAAGTCGACATAGTCACGGATTTCTTCGTCGCTGTAGCCCTCCCCAGTGATGGCATACAAAATGCCATACACATCACCAAAGTCATCATTGACCACAGGGGTGCCCACACCGGGAGGCAGCTGGGGTTTTAAGTCATTGACCTTGCGGCGCAGCTCGTCCCAGATTTGTTTCAGCTCTTTGGCGCGGTAGATGCCTTTCATTTCCACCATGATCTGCGAACTGCCTGCAGTGGAAATGGACGTGACATGATCGACATAAGGCAGTTGCTGAATGGCACTTTCCAGCGGGTAACTGACTTCTTCTTCCACCTGCAGCGGCGAAGCACCGGGGTACTGTGTCAGAACCATCGCCTGTTTCAGCGTAAACTGCGGATCTTCCAGCCGCCCCAGCCCCAGATACGCCAGAATGCCGCCAATCAACAAAATGGCGGTCACCATCCAGGAGGAGGTTTTATTGCGGATAAAATACTGTGCAACATCCATGGCTCAGAGTCCCCGCTCGCGCTGCCAGGGCCGGACTTTTTGCCCTTCCTGCAGTTGGTACACCCCGGCGGTGACCACCTGGTCCCCTGCATTCAGGCCTGAGCGGATTTCCATTCCCTGTTGGGTCAGACGACCTACAGTGACGGCACGGCGACTGACCTGACCTGTGTCAGGTTGATAAACCCAGACAAACTGCTCTTGAGTGTCCGCAGGCTGGTCATTGGCAGAAAACACGGCGCTGGCTGGCACCAGCACTGTATTTTGCGGCAGCTGCATCAGGGCACTTAAGTCGGCGATCAGATTGGCAGTCATACCGGACAACACATTAAATTCGGTGGGTTGCGGCATGGAAAACACCACTTTAAAGCTATTGGTGGCGCTGTCGGCTCTGGTGTCCCACTCTTTAATGCTGGCCTTGAAGCTTAAGCTCGGGTAGGAATCAAACACCACATCCGGCTGATACTGCTGATCTTTTTTAACCAGCGCTATCACATCTTCCGGAACCTGGATTACCACATCGACCATGCCTTTTAATTGCAGCTCCAAAATGGCCTGCTGCGCGGCTACATTTTCGTGGTTCTCCACCAGAGTGCGCGACACAATGCCGCTGAAAGGCGCCACCAGATTGGTGTAACTTAAATTGGTTTCAGCGGTTTTTAAATCGGCTTCCGCCACCTGCAACTGGGCTTTGGCTTCATCATAAACAGCCTGCGACACCAGTTTTTGGCCAATCAGCGAATCCGCCCGGTCAAACTGAGCTTTCGCCAGCTGAAAACGCGCTTTGGCCTGCTCAACTTTCAGTTTGAAATCGGTCTGGTCTAACTGGCCCAGCAACTGACCTTGCTTTACTTCCTGGCCCGGTCGGATGGAAAACTGAGTCAGTTTGCCACTGACCCTGAAGGTCAGCCTGGCATTTTCGGTGGGTTCCACCACAGCGGGAAACTGACGTTTCAGCCGGGCTGAACCATCATCGACCTGAAACAGCTTCACAGGCCGGGGGCCGGTGTCTGTGACCGCAGTTTCAGGTTTAGAGCAGCCAACCAGAGTGGTCAGCGTCAGGCCAAGCAGCCAGCATGATAAACGCATGGAAATCTCCCTTATTCCTTCCAGAAAACAGCACTATACAAAAGCCATTTTGAAGTTAAAATTTATATTTATTTCTTTACTTCATAAAGAAATCTTATAACCCCTGGGGTTCAGACCGAAAACAACCGATGAACTTACAACAACTGCATATTCTGGATGCCATAGTGCACAGCGACAGCCTGCAACAGGCCGCACAGAAACTGCATAAAACCCAGCCCGCTTTAAGCATGGCGTTGAAAAAGCTGGAGCAGGAGTGCGGTTTTGCCCTGCTGGATCGCAGCCAGTACCGGCTGCAGCTCACTGCTGCAGGCCAGCGCTTTTACCTGCAGGCCCAACAGGTGTTGCAACAAAGCCACCAGCTGAAATCCCTGGCCCGGCATTTAAGTGCAGGGGCAGAGCCCAGTTTACGCATCGCTTTTGACGAAGCCGTGAACCTGTCTGAGTATTTACCCGTTATTGCCGCCGCGCAACAGGCTTATCCTCAGACAGAGCTGCAACTGAGCTGTGATTACCGTTTGAAAGCACTGGAAAAACTGCAGACACAACAAGCAGACTTAGCGATCAGCCCCTGGTACGACGTATTTATTGGTTTGGGTGATTTTGAGTCTGTGGCCGTCGGCCGCTTTGAACTGGTCTGTGTCGCCAGCCCCGAATTAGTGAGCCGCCTGGACGCCCCTTTAACGCAACACACCCAATTGGCAAGCTTGCCGCAGCTGGTGGCCGATTCCGATACGCTGAGTTTTGATGCAGGTGCCTTGTTGCCACTGCAGTCGCCTCACCGGGTGAAAGTGAACAACAGCCAGTGTATGAAACAGGCCCTGCTGGCCCATTTGGGTTGGGGGATGGTCGCCAGGTACCAGGTGCAGGCCGAACTGGAATCGGGCAGTCTGGTACAGCTTCACCCCACTGAGTTTCCGCGTTTTATCGGCGGTGAAGTGCACCTGGTGCGGCACAGGCATGTATTGCCCGGCCCGGTGGCCGATTCCATCTGGCAGCAACTGGCCACAGGGACTTAGGCCTGCACCAGCTCTGCCTTTAATCGGCTGAGAACCTCAGACACCAGAGCAGCAGCCCGCTGCGGATGACCAGATTCCACATAACAGCGCAGCTCGGGGGCATTGCCTGAAGGGCGCAGATGCAGAATGTCACCGTTGCTTAATGTCAGCCGTAATCCATCTGTGTTATCAAGCCTGACCACCTGCATACCAGACAGCCCCAGGGTGCTTAACAGCTGCTGTGGTGCCGCCTGCGCCTGCGCCAACAATGCTTTACTGCGTGTGACAGGCACCTGTTGCAATCGATCACTGGCGGTAAAACGCTGAGGCAACTGCGCCGAAAGTGCAGACAACGGCTGCGAACCTGCAGCCAGCAGCAATGCAAGTACCGGCAGCAACGCATCTCTGGTTGGCAAGGCGGCCAGCGCTCCCGATGCCAGTTGCAGCGGGCTGCCCAGAATAAAACCCCCATTGGCTTCAAAGCCCGCATAAGACTCTGCAGCGCCCTGCCAGGCATCAAAAGCCGCTATCACGTAAGGCGAACCTATCCGGGTGCGCACCACCTGGCTGAAAGCACCACAAGTTTCTATTGCCGTATTGCAGCTGACCGGCACCGCCAAACGGCCAATTCCCAAAGCTTTGGCACACAAGAGCCCGACAATATCGCCACGCAACCATTGGCCTTGTTCATCGGCAATCAATGGCCTGTCGCCGTCACCGTCGGTGGAAAAAATGGCGTCAAAACCAAAGCGGGCCGACCAGGCTCTGGCTTTCTGCTGGTCCTGTTCAGACACGGCTTCGGTGTCCACAGGCACAAAGGTGTCGGTGCGCTCCAGCGGAGTCACACGGGCGCCTAACTGTTCAAACAAGGGACGGTAGATATCGCGGCCGGCACTGGAATGCTCGTAGACCCCAATATGTTTTCCCTGCAGGCAACGCGCAGGAAAAGCCTGCAGATAACGCGTCATATAAGCAGTCGCCGCCGCATCACTGCATGGCGGCAATTCAGGTTCATAGTCAGCCAGCCGGGAGCAGACTGACCCGATCGCCTGCTCATCGGCTTTGCTGATTTCACCATCGGGCCGATAGAACTTCAGGCCATTGCGGTCAAATGGAATATGGCTGCCTGTCACCATCACAGCGGGGATCTTGTCCTGCATGGCTTTAAAGGCCAGGGCCGGAGTGGGCACTACGCCATAATAATCCACCTGCACACCGCAGGCCCTGGCCATGCCAGCGCAGGCAGCGGCCAGCTGCGGGCTGCTGGGTCTGTTGTCGATGCCCAGTGCAATACGGTCAAACACAAAACCTTGCCGCATGACCTCAATAAATGCCTGAGTAAAGGCGGCACAGTTGTTGTTGCTAAAATCACTGACCAGCCCCCTGGCACCGCTGGTACCAAAAGCGATACCACTCTGGCTGAGAAGCTGCGAAACCATCAAGGCCATAGTTACACCCTGCCGTAACGGTCAGAAAAACGCACTATGTCGTCTTCCCCCAAATAAGACCCCGATTGCACTTCAATCAATTCCAGCGGAATTTTGCCGGGGTTTTCCAGTGCATGCACGGCCCCCAACGGAATGTAGACTGACTGATTCTCTGACAATAAGCTTTCTTTGCCGTCCACTGTGACCTTGGCCGTGCCACAGACCACAATCCAGTGTTCGGCGCGGTGGTGATGCATTTGCAAGGATAATTTTTCGCCCGGTTTCACACAAATACGTTTCACCTGATAACGGGCACCGCTGTCGATGGAATCGTAATGCCCCCAGGGACGGTAAACCTCGCGGTGGATCCTGTGCTCAGTGCGGCCAGCCGCTTTTAACTGCTGAACTATGGTTTTGACGTCCTGCACTTTGTCTTTGGCAGCCACCAGCACGGCGTCTTTGGTTTGTACCACCACCATATTGTCCAGCCCGACAGTCGCCACCAGACAGGTTTGGGCCATCACAAAGTTATTGGAGCTCTGAACCGCCAGCACATCGCCCTGGTGCACGTTGCTATTGGCGTCTTTCGGACTGATGTCCCACAACGACGACCAGGAACCCACATCACTCCAGCCCGCATCCAATGGGACGACCACAGCGGCGTCGGTTTTTTCCATCACGGCATAATCGACTGAGTCGTCCGGGCAGGCCAGAAAAGCCTCTGAATTGACGCGAATAAAATCCAAATCGGGGGTCACTTCAGCCATGGCCTGCTCACAGGCGGCATAAATGTCAGGGCGAAATTGTTTCAGCTGCTGCAAATAAACGCTGGCACGGAACAGAAACATACCGCTGTTCCAGTAGTAATCACCACTGGCCAGGTACTGTTCAGCCACTTGCTGTTTGGGTTTTTCGACAAACTGCCCGACGCGGTACGCAGCAACATCTCCGGCCAGAGCCATGCCCCGCCGGATATAGCCGTAGCCTGTTTCCGCCGCGGTAGGCACAATGCCAAAAGTCACCAGCAAACCTTGTTCCGCCAGTTTTTCCGCCTGGCGCACTGCCTGCTGAAACTTGTCGTTCTGTGCAATCACATGATCGGCGGCCAGCACCAGTAACAAAGGATCCTGCGCTTTGTTCACCGCAGTAAAAGCGGCCAGTGCGATGGCTGGCGCCGTATTGCGCCCGGCCGGTTCAAGAATAATGTTCTGGTTCAGCTGGTCTATTTGCCTGAGTTGTTCCGCCGCGACAAACCTGTGCTCTTCATTGCAAATCAGCAGCGGCGCACTGCAGTCCAGCCCACCTAAGCGGTCCACTGTGGCCTGCAACATGCTGTGATGGCCACTCAGTTGCAGAAACTGTTTTGGCATTAAATCACGTGACAAAGGCCATAAACGGCTGCCGGTTCCTCCGGCCATTATTACAGGGAAAATCATAACTATCCTTCAGCCTGACAGGGCTCTTAACAGAGTTTGCTGTAAGCTACCACAATGCACTCTTGATGCTAAGCAAGCCGCGGCTTTTTGTCGTAAATACCAACAGAAAAGGCCCTCACGGGCCTTTTCTTCGGACATCAACGGTCGGGCGCTACACTCAGAAGCGGTAGCTGACCCCCACTGAATACAGATCATCTGCCGTTTCCAGGGTGTCAAAGGCCACTTCAGCCTGCACCGACAGGTTTTGCATGGCAAACCAACGGGCACGCAGGCTCAGGCTGTCTTCGCTTTCGCTGAACACGCCATCCGATAACCACTGATACCCCACACCGGCAGAGAAATTTTTACCGAAGTAATAATCGGCGCCAACGCCGTAGCGGGTTGTGGACCAATTACGGTAATCAAGAACAGTGGCTTCCAGATTCATCATGTCGCCTGTGCCCAGGTCCCACAGTTTCTTGGTCATCACGCCGTAGTTGGTGGTGCTGCCACCTTCATCCGGGCTGCTGTGCTCAGCAATAGCGCCAACCAGCCAGTCATTGGTAATAAAGTAACCCAGGCTGGCATCGACCTGCTGATCATTGGTGTTGCTGAAATGTGTCCATTCCAGTGAACCGTAGAAATTATGCTGGGACGACATGAACTCACCGCCCACTGACCAGTTGTTCTGATCGTCGCCATCAACAGAGAAACGGCCTAAGGTAGCAAAGACGCTGGCGTTTTTATTGATAAATGCACTTTCAGCCAGAGGCGCGTTGCCTGAAGTGTCTACAGGGGACAGATAAAAACGGTGGCTTAACTGCCAGGCATCCAGGTCTGACTCTGTATTGGCGATATCGCCCCAGCCATAGTTCAGGGTTGTTTCGTTCTGATACGTGTTGGCAGCCACACCGGTAGACACAGCTGCAATCATTAATGCCAGTAAAGAACCTTTCATACAAACATTCCTTTTATGTTAGAAAACGCAGGCACTGTACCAAGGGTTAACTTAATGATTTCTGAATAACATTGTGAAAATATGTAAACATTTCAAATGGATAAAAAACAACCAGCGGGATCAGTTACAACCCCGCTGGTGGGAGACAAGGCTAGATTTCAAGCAGGGCTTCACGCAATTGATGAATTTGGTCGCGCACGGCAGCCGCCTGTTCAAACTCCAGGTTTTTGGCGTGCGCCAGCATTTTCTGCTCCAGTTGTTTAATTTCGGCCTGCAACTGATAGGGGGTTTTGCCTTTGGCCAGCTTCAGTTTTTCTGCCACTTTAGGTTCAGCATTGTCTTGGCCCAGGTCCATCACATCGGCCACTTTTTTGCGAATGGCCTGCGGCTGAATCCCATGCTGTTCGTTGAAGGCTATCTGTTTGGCGCGGCGACGTTCGGTTTCGCTGATGGCTCTGTGCATGGAGCCTGTGATGCGGTCGGCATACAAAATGGCTTTCCCGTTCAGGTGACGGGCAGCACGGCCTATGGTCTGGATCAGTGACCGCTCTGAGCGTAAAAAGCCTTCTTTGTCGGCATCCAGTATCGCCACCAGCGACACTTCCGGAATATCCAGACCTTCCCGCAACAGGTTAATGCCCACCAACACATCAAAGACTCCCAGACGTAAATCGCGGATAATCTCCATCCGCTCGACCGTATCAATGTCTGAGTGCAGGTAACGCACTTTCACACCATGTTCAGCCAGGTAATCAGTCAGATCTTCGGCCATCTTTTTGGTCAGGGTAGTCACCAGCACCCGCTCCTGCCGCTGCGCCGCCTGATAAGCTTCGGATAACAAATCGTCCACCTGGGTCGCCACAGGGCGGATGTCAATTTGCGGGTCCACCAGGCCGGTAGGGCGTACCACCTGCTCCACCACTTCGCCAGCTGAATGCTTCAGCTCGTAGTCGGCTGGTGTGGCTGACACGTAAATACGCTGCGGCGCTATGGCTTCAAACTCCTCAAAACGCAGTGGCCTGTTGTCCAACGCCGATGGCAGCCGGAATCCGTAGTTCACCAGGTTTTCTTTGCGTGATCGGTCACCTTTATACATGGCGCCTATTTGCGAAATGGTCACATGGGATTCGTCGATAAACATCAGGCCATCGGCCGGGAAATAATCCAGCAAGGTTGGCGGTGGTTCACCTTCGGCCCGGCCAGACAAATAGCGCGAGTAGTTTTCGATACCGGAGCAATACCCCAGCTCCACCATCATTTCCAGATCAAACAAGGTACGCTGACCAATACGCTGTTCTTCAATCAAGCGGTTTTCCGCCAGCAGCTGAGCGCGTCTGTCCTTGAGCTCCAGTTTGATCCTGTCAACCGCTTCCAGAATTTTTTCCCTGGGCGTCACATAGTGAGTTTTCGGATAAATGGTGTGACGGTTGACGACCTTTTCTACCGCACCGCTTAAGGGGTCGAACAGGCTGATGCGTTCAATTTCTTCGTCAAAGAGTTCCACCCGGACGGCAATTTCATCTGATTCGGCCGGAAAAATATCAATCACGTCCCCACGTACCCTGTAGGTGGCGCGCTCAAAGGCGACGTCGTTGCGGTTGTATTGCAGCTCCGCCAGACGACGTAAAATGCTGCGCTGGTCAACAATGTCTCCCACTTTCAGATGCAACAGCATTTTCATATAAGACTCAGGGTCGCCCAGACCATAAATGGCCGACACCGATGCAATAATGACCACGTCACGCCGCTCCATCAGCGCTTTGGTGGCCGACAGCCGCATTTGCTCGATATGCTCATTAATAGAAGCGTCTTTTTCAATAAAGGTGTCGCTGGCCGGTACATAAGCTTCTGGCTGGTAGTAGTCGTAATAGGACACAAAGTACTCCACCGCATTATGTGGAAAAAATTCCTTCATCTCGCCATAGAGCTGTGCGGCCAGCGTTTTATTGTGCGCCATAATCAGCGTGGGTCTGTTCACCTGGGCTATCACATTGGCCATGGTGAAGGTTTTACCTGAGCCTGTAACCCCAAGCAGAGTTTGATGCGCCAGACCAGCGTCCAGCCCATCGACCAGCTGGCGGATTGCAGCAGGCTGGTCGCCCGCAGGCTGATAATTCGATACCAGTTCAAAATCTCGGCTCATACCGGGGCCTCCTGACCTTGCAGCTGTGCCACTTTATGTTTAAACCAAAAACGCGCCAGAACAGAGGTGCAGCAATTGGCCAGCAAGCAGCCGGCAAAGACGCCCAGCACACCGCCGACCTGTCCGCCAACCCAGGCAAAAGGCACATAAAATACAAAAAGCCGCACCACGGACAACTGCAAGGCACTGAGCGGCAGATGCAGCGCATTAAAAGAAGAATTGGTCAGAATAATCAGGCCCTGCAGGCCATAACCTAAAGGCAGGATCCAGATAAAGTAGCGGATATAGACGGCGACCTGTTCGTCGGACGTAAAAGCCGCCGCTATCCAGGGGGCGCTGACACACAGCAACAGATACACCACCAGTTGCCACTGCAGAATAAAGCGGATGCAGGTGTGGTAGGCCTGCTCAATGCGCTGGTAGGCACAGGCCCCCAGGTTCTGACTGATAAAAGGCGGCAGGGTCATCGACAAGGCCAGGATCACTAAAGAGGCTATGCTTTCCAGCCGCGCGCCTACACCAAAAGCCGCGACCGCCTCTGCACCATAACTGGCCATTACTGCAGTCAGTACGGCCATCGCCAGCGGCGTCAGCATATTGGCCCCCGCAGCCGGTAAACCTATATGCAGAATTTTCCGGCTGATGCGGCAAAACTCCTGCCAGTTCTGATGACCGGGGTCCACCAGCTTTCGCTTGAACACCAATAAATGCAGGATCAAGCCAAAACCAAGCAGCCAGGACACCACACTCGCCAGGGAAGCTCCAGCCACCCCCATAGCGGGCACCGGCCCCCAGCCAAAAATAAAGATGGGGTCCAGCACCGCATTTAATAAACCGGCACAGGCCATCAGAACACTGGGCGTTTTGGTGTCCCCTGCGGCCCGCAGTACCGCATTGCCAATCATAGGGGTGATCAGAAACACAGCGCCAAGAAACCAGATTTCCATGTACTGATGGATAAAAGGCAGGGTATCGGCTTTGGCCCCTAACAACCGGAATAAAGGGTCAATGCTGAAATAGCCGATCACGGACAAGACCGCTACCAGATAAGCCGATAACCAGAGTGCTGCCAGACCATCGGCTTTGGCGTCCTGCTGTTGCCCAGCTCCCAAAGCCCGGGCTATCACGGCCGAGGTGCCGATGCTCAGTCCAATGGCCAGACTGATCACGGTAAAGGTGACCGGAAAGGTGAAGCTGACGGCGGCCAGTTCAGCCGTGCCCAGCATACTGATAAAAAAGGTATCGACCAGGTTAAACGACATCAGGGTGATCATGCCAAACAGGACCGGCACTGTCATTTGTGTCAGCGTTTGGCGAATATCACCTTGCAACAAATCGGGCTTAGCGGAGGAAGAATCAGTCATTACTATTACTTCAGGGCGAAGAGGCCGCCATTGTAGTCAAAACCAGACCTGGACTCCAGCGCCCGGCAGGCTTTTAATTGGGCAAAAACGCAGCAAATTTGTGCAAATTTAGTAAAAAGTGTTCACAGCATAAGGGCAACGAAAGTTTTTGCAGTTATGCGCTCTTCTGCATAAATTATCAATTGTATTGTTTTTATAAGTCATTGATTTTTATATGGTAAAAATTTCACCGCAAAGCTATTGATCTGGCGCTACCCCGCGTTGATTCAGGGGTTTGCTTGTTGAGCCCTCCCAAATTCACAGACTTATCCACAGAATCTGTGGACAACCTTAGCCAGGCCTTGCGTCGCCTGAACTTCTTTCGTTGCGGCCATGAATAAGCAATGCATAGCTGCTGAAATTGCAGAATCTGCCATTTTTTAAGCGCCCTGGCGAAACAAACAGCAACTGAATCTATTTGCTGAAAAAGCGCGGGTGAAAGTGTTGACAGGGGTAGGGGCTGGCATTAGTATTGCGCCCCGTTGTGAAGCTGTTCCCTAGTAGCTCAGTCGGTTAGAGCGGCGGACTGTTAATCCGTAGGTCGTTGGTTCGAGTCCAACCTGGGGAGCCAAACAGCACTGTAGCAACGCGTTATACCACTCCCTAGTAGCTCAGCCGGTTAGAGCGGCGGACTGTTAATCCGTAGGTCGTTGGTTCGAGTCCAACCTGGGGAGCCATACTCCTGATAAATTCTTTCGTTTTTCCTCTGAAATATCTTACTCTTAGGATCTTAGAGTCCGAAGTGATGCATCCTGATCAGAAATTATTTATGAACATAGCTACGCGTCTGAGTCTGCTGTCCTGGGGTTGTGCCCTGCTCTCTGCAGTATTGAGTTTTTGGTTATTCTGGCAGGCGGCATCTCTGCAAATCAGTCAGTTACAACAGACCCATCAGGCTGCTATCCAGCAATTGCTGGCTAATCATCTGACCGGCGATACCAAAATACTGACCCGGCAACTGAGCAGTAGTTTTCAACTGCCTTATTTAAAGCTCAGCCAACTGGACGGTGCCGTGCTGCACGAGCATGATAATGCAGAAAGCGGTATTGAACTGGCCCGTTATGCACTGGCGCTTTTTGCCGTGTCGTTGGACCCAATGGAGATCCGGGATGAACTGCATGGGCTGACCGTCAGCTTTTCGCCTGCTTTGCAACAGCTTTTACGTCAGTTGCAATGGCAAAGCCTGTTGCTGAGTTTTGCTTCTGCTTTATTGGTGCTGTTGCCTTTTTACCGGCTGAAAAATCAGCCGGCACGCAAACCCAGCCACGCCTTGCATCCGCTTGAAAAAGTAGCCCAACAGGCCACAGGGCAAGCAGTCAGTCAGACTCAGACGTCCACCAGCGGTACCACAGCAGCAGATTATCTGCTGGAGCTGGCTTTGGTCGACCAACTGACCGGGTTGCCGAACCGCCAGCAATTTGTGCGCAGTTACGAGACCTTACTCAAAAATGCCAATGCAGTGCACCATAGCCTGTTTGTGGTGATCCGCTGTGAAAACCTGAATGACATTAATCAGCAGCAAGGTTACCTGGCAGGTGATCTCTATATTAAAGAGATGGCGGATCAGCTGCGACAATTGGCCCTGACACCACAACCCAGCCTGTTCCGCCTGAACCACACCGACTTTTGCCTGTTGCAGGCTGACGCCAGCCCTGAGCAGGCGCAGCAGCTGGCAGACCTGGTATTGCAACAGTGCCAGCTTTATTTGCAGCAAAAAAACCTGTCACATCCTGTGCTGCTGGGTCTGGTGCTGACCCATCAGGGCAAAGCTCTGGGCGAACTGTTGGCGCTGGCCGACACCGCCATTGGTCTGGCCCGCCAGCAGCATGGCAAAGGTTCGGTCCGGCTTTATTTATACAATGATCAGGAACACAGTGCCCATCAAACCAGTTTTTCCCCGCAGAACTGGCGGCAGTTGCTCGATGATATTATCGAGCAGCAGTTGCTGACCCTGCTGGGTCAAATGGTCCAGCCGCTGAACAAAGGCAGCCGCAGTTACACCGAATTGTTGGTGCGCTTTCGCAGTAAAGACGAGCAGTTGCTGCCCACAGCCCAGGTGCTGGAGATGGCCGGCAAACTGGACCGGCTGCTCGAACTGGAAAAACTGATTGTCGAACAGGCCATGGCGCTGGCCGGCCGTTTGCCCACTCAGACCTTGGGGATCAACCTGTCTGCCGGTGCAGTGCAGGATGAACAGTTTGTGGCCTGGCTGGACCGACGCCTGAGCCGGGAGCCAGAGCTGTGCAGCCGGCTGGTATTTGAAATCAGCGAACAAGGCTTGCAACACAACCTGCGACTGTCCAAACGCCTGCTGGATTTATTGCATCAGCAAGGGGCCAGGGTCACAGTAGAAAGGTTTGGCATGGGTATTACTTCCTTTAAGTTTTTCCGTGAGCTGAAACCGGACTTTGTTAAACTGGATGGCAGCTATACCCGGCAAATTGAAGACGACAAAAATAACCAGTACTTTATCCGGCTGATGGTGGACCTGGCCCACCGCATCGGTATTGCTGTGCTGGCCGAAAATGTGGAAACCGCAGCAGAAAAACAAATGCTGGAATCCCTGCTGGTGGATGGCCTGCAAGGCTACTATCTGAGTAAACCTGCTGCGCTGGAATAACAGGCGATTCAACGCTGAACTGTTGTCTGTCGCAGTGCAAGACCGCATAATACCGCCAGTTTTTTCTGGGAAACTCTTATGTCCGAATTTCTGATGTTGTTGGTCAGTACCGTCCTGGTGAACAACTTCGTGTTGGTTAAATTTTTGGGCCTCTGCCCTGTGATGGGGGTGTCCAAAAAGCTGGAAACCGCCATAGGTATGGCGATGGCGACCACTTTTGTGCTGACGCTGGCGTCTTTATGCAGCTATCTGGTCGACACCTGGCTGCTGCAACCGCTGGATTTACTGTACCTGCGCACACTGGCTTTTATTCTGGTGATTGCTGTTGTGGTGCAGTTTACTGAAATGGTGGTGCATAAAAGCAGCCCGACCCTGTACCGCTTGTTGGGGATATTCCTGCCACTCATTACCACCAACTGTGCGGTGTTGGGTGTCGCCCTGCTGAACGTTCAGGCCCGGCACGATTTTCTGTCGTCTGTGGTGTATGGCTTTGGTGCAGCGGTCGGTTTCTCTCTGGTGCTGATTCTATTTGCCTCCATGCGTGAGCGACTGGCGGCTGCAGATGTGCCGGTCAGCTTTAAAGGGGCCGCCATTGCGATGGTGACTGCAGGCCTGATGTCCTTGGCTTTTATGGGCTTTACCGGCTTGGTGAAAGCGGTATGACCATTCTGACTGCCTTATGGGCCTTGGGGATACTGGCGCTGATCTTCGGTGCTTTATTGGGCTATGCGGCCATTCGTTTTAAAGTGGAAGCCGACCCACTGGTCGATCAAATTGATGAGATTCTGCCACAAACCCAGTGCGGTCAATGTGGTTACCCGGGCTGCCGTCCTTACGCCGAAGCCATTGCCAATGGCGACGACATTAATAAATGCCCACCGGGCGGCGAAGCCACCATTAAAAAACTGGCCGATTTAATGGGGGTGGATGCCAAACCGTTGAACGAAGCCCAAACACCGGCGGTAAAACGGGTTGCTTTTATCCGCGAAGAGGAATGCATTGGCTGCACCAAATGCATCCAGGCCTGCCCGGTGGATGCTATTGTCGGCGCGTCGAAGCAAATGCATACCGTTATTGTGGACGAATGCACAGGCTGCGATCTCTGTGTCGAACCCTGCCCTGTCGATTGCATAGAAATGCGTCCGCTTGCCCCCAGCCTGGAGCGGTGGAAATGGGATTTACAGGCCATACCGGTCAAAGTGGTGGAGTCCTGATTTGGGTACCTTATTTCAGCAAATTCAAGCCGGTGAACTCTGGGATTTTCACGGCGGTATTCACCCGCCCAGCCGCAAAGAAAGGACCAACCATAAACCCGTTGCGCTGATGGATATACCGGCGCAGTTGTATATTCCGTTGCGCCAGCACATTGGGGTGGCGGGCCAGTTGCAGGTGAAAGTGGGAGAGCGGGTGTTAAAAGGCCAGGCTTTAACCAAAGCCAGCAATGCCATGGCGGTGCCTGTGCATGCCCCCACCTCGGGACTGGTCAAAGCTATTGAACTGCACCCCAGTGCGCACCCTTCGGCACTGCCGGAGCCCACATTGGTGCTGGAACCGGATGGTCTGGATGAATGGCGGCCCCGCCAGCCTCTGGACCCGGATCACTCTGATGCCTTTACCTTACTGGAGCGCATTCAGGATGCCGGTATCGCCGGTATGGGCGGCGCAGGTTTCCCCAGCCATCTGAAGCTCGGCGCCAAACAGCCGGTCGACTACCTGATTATTAACGCGGTGGAATGTGAGCCTTACATTACCGCAGACGACCTGCTGATGCAGGAGCGTGCCAGCGATATTCTGGCCGGCATTGAAATTCTGATGAAGCTGCTGAACCCCAAAGCGGTCTTGATTGGTATTGAAGACGACAAACCTATTGCCGCGGCGTCGTTAAAAGCGGCCATTGGCCAGAAAGAACATATCTTCGTGCGCGAAGTGCCAACCAAATACCCGTCCGGCGGTGAAAAGCAGCTGATCCGGCTGCTGACCAGCAAGGAAGTGCCGGCAGGCCGCCGCCCTGTCGATATTGGCATTGTGATGCAAAACGTCGGCACTGCTTTTGCGATAGCTCAGGCGGTGCTGGACGATATTCCGTTGATCCACCGGGTGGTGACGGTCGCAGGCGACACCCTGACTCACCAACAGAATATGCTGACCTTAATTGGCACCCCAGTCAGTGATTTGCTCAGTGCCTGTGGCTTTCAGGCCGGGGAACAACAGCGGGTTATTATGGGCGGGCCTATGATGGGCTTTACCCTGGCCGACTGGCGTATTCCTGTGGTGAAAACCACCAACTGCATTCTGGCCCCGACCGAAGCCGAACTGCCAGCCGCCCAGCATGAAATGGATTGTATCCGGTGCAGCGCCTGTGCCGACGCCTGCCCGGCCAGCCTGTTGCCACAGCAGTTGTTGTGGTACAGCAAAGCCAAAGACCAGGACAAACTGAAAGAATACAACCTGTCGGATTGTATTGAATGTGGCGCCTGTGCTTATGTTTGCCCCAGTGAAATTCCGCTGGTGCAGTACTACCGCGTTGCCAAAGCCGAGATCCGCGAAACGCAGCGTGAGGAGCTGAAAGCCGAACAGGCCAAAGCACGCTTTGATGCCCGCACCGAACGACTGGAACGGGAAAAACAAGAACGGCTGGAGAAAAACCAGCAACTGGCGGCCCAGCGCCTGGCGGCGCAACAGGCCAAAGGTGAAGCCGACAGCGCAGCCGCTAAAGTGCAACAGGCGCTGGAGCGGGTGCAGCAACAGCCACAGCCTGAACTGGACAAAGCCGCGGTGCAGGCCGAACGGGAACGGCGTAAAGCCGAGGCGCTGGCCTATCAGCAACAAAAACGCGCCGCAGAACAAGCCGCGACCCAAGAGGCAGCCGCACAGCCACCCACAGCAGCACCTGAGGCCCCGACAGCGGAAGACCCACGCAAAGCTGCTATTGCTGCCGCGTTAGCCCGTGCCAAAGCAAAAAAAGCACAGCAGTCTGATGACGTAGCGCCTGCACCAGCCCCAGCAGACAAGGACGCTGAATCAGCCGCAGAGGCGGAGGATCCGCGAAAAGCCGCGGTGGCTGCCGCTATAGCCCGTGCCAAAGCAAAAAAAGCACAGCAGTCTGATGACAGTGTGAATGCAGAGGCTGCGGCGGAGGATTCAGGAACACCAGCAGACAAACAGCCAGCGCCAGCAATGCCTGAAACTGTGGCTGAAACAACCTCGGCCACCACGGATCCGGCGGCGGCGAAAAAAGCGGCAATAGCCGCCGCTATTGCCAGGGCCAAAGCCAAAAAAGCACAGGATAACGAACCATCATGAGTTTCAGAGTAGCCAGCTCCCCACATCATCACAGCCAGAAAAAAACCAGCAGCCTGATGCGTTGGGTGGTTTTAGCCGCACTGCCGGGTATTGCGGTGCAGGCCTGGTTGTTTGGTTATGGCGTGCTGGTGCAGCTGTTGCTGGCCAGTGTGACCGCTCTGGCGGCGGAAGCTGCGGTGCTTGTGCTTCGCAACAAACCGGTTCAGCTCAGGCTGAATGATTACAGTGCATTGGTCACCGCCGTCCTGTTGGCAGTGTCTGTTCCGTCTTACGCCCCCTGGTGGCTGGTGGTGATTGGCACTGTATTCGCCATAGTGGTGGTGAAACAACTGTATGGGGGTCTGGGCCATAATCTGTTTAACCCGGCCATGGCCGCCTATGTGATGTTGCTGGTGTCCTTCCCCCAGCCGATGACCAGCTGGTTACCAGCCGCGCCACTGCAATCCACAGCCTTAAACCCGGCGGATGCGGTTTGCGCCATTTTCACCAATTACAGCTGCGCTGGCTACAGCACCAGCCAGTTACGGCAGGACGCCGATGGCCTGAGTATGGCCACCCCGCTGGATACCTTACGTACTGATTTAAGCAAAGGCCTCACCACCAGCGAAAGCCAGCAAAAATCTGTGTTTGCCTATGGCGCCGGAGAAGGCTGGTTTTGGGTGAACCTGGCTTATTTAGTGGGTGGTTTGGTTTTGCTGCAGCAAAAAGTGATTCAATGGCGTATTCCGGTTGCCATGCTGGGCACCCTGTTTGGCTGCAGCCTGCTCGCCTGGATGATTTCGCCCGATACCCACGCCAGCCCGCTGTTTCAGCTGTTTTCCGGTGCCGCTATGCTGGGCGCTTTTTTTATCGCCACCGATCCGGTCTCGGCGTCCACCACAGACAAAGGCCGCCTGGTGTTTGGCGCCCTGATTGGTCTGCTGGTGTTTGTGATCCGCAGTTTTGGTGGTTACCCCGACGGCGTGGCTTTTGCCGTAATGTTGGCCAATATGACAGTGCCGCTGATTGACTATTACAGCCGACCCCGTACTTATGGCCATCAGGCCAAAGGAGGCCGTTAATGCTGAAGTTCATCGGTAAAAATGCGCTGATCCTTGGCGTGGCGGCTATCAGCTGCGTATTAGCTGTGGCTGTGGTGAATCAAATAACCTATCAGGAAATAGCCAGGCAACAGGAGCAGAATAAGCTCAACACCCTGGTGGAAGTATTACCTGAGCTCAAAGGCAACAGCGATATTCTGCAAAGCTGCGTGCTGGCAGAAGACACAGTGTTGCTGGGCAAAGCTGCGGCACAGCGCATTTACCGCTATCAGCAGCAAGGGGCAGTCAAAGCTTACCTGGTGGAAACCACGGCGCCCGATGGCTACAGCGGCAATATCGAAGTGCTGGCCGCTATCAGCCCTGAGCTGACAGTGCTTGGGGTGCGGGTGCTGGCGCACAAAGAAACGCCTGGCCTGGGTGATAAAATTGAACTGAAACGTCACCCCTGGATTTTGAGTTTCGCTGGCAAGGTGCTGGCTTCTGCCGACGATAAAAGCTTTGCGGTGAAAAAAGATGGCGGCCAGTTTGATCAGTTTGCCGGGGCCACCATTACGCCCCGGGCTGTGGTCAAGGCTGTAAAAAATGCGGCTATTTACATTCAGCAACACCCGGAACTGGCGCAACTGCCAGCCAACTGCGGAGCAGCCAAATGAGCGTCTACAAAGACATAGTCCGTCAGGGCTTGTGGCAAAATAACCCTGGCCTGGTGCAGTTATTGGGCCTCTGCCCTTTGCTGGCGGTGACCACCAGTCTGACCAGCGCTTTAGGCCTTGGCCTTGCCACTATGCTGGTGCTGCTCAGCACCAATACCGTGGTGTCACTGGTCCGAAACTTTGTTCCCAATGAAATCCGCATTCCTATTTTTGTGATGGTCATCGCCTCGGTGGTGACAGTCATTGAGCTGTTGATGCATGCCTGGATGTACAACCTGTACCAGGCGCTGGGCATTTTTATTCCACTGATTGTGACCAACTGCATTGTGATTGGCCGGGCTGAAGCCTATGCCTCCAAAAATTCGGTGGGGCCTGCCGCCTTTGACGGCCTGATGATGGGCACAGGCTTTGCGCTGGTGCTCTGTACTTTGGGGGCGGTACGTGAACTGGTGGGTTCAGGCTCCTTGTTTGCAGGCGCCGATCTGTTGCTGGGTGACTGGGCCAAAGTCTTGACTATTCAGCTATTTTCGCCGGAAAACCCCATGCTGCTGGCCATTTTGCCACCCGGTGCTTTTTTGGTGATGGGCCTGCTGATCGCCGGAAAAAACCAGCTGGATCTCCGTGCCAAAGCCCGCGCCAAACCGGCTGAACAAAAAATATCCCGCGCCCGGGTTACTCACGTAAGCAACTGATGAACAAAGATAAAAGACGCGAAATATTGGTACGGCTGCGGGACAACAATCCCAAACCCACCACTGAGCTCGAATACAGCACACCGTTCGAATTGCTGGCCGCTGTATTGTTGTCGGCCCAGGCCACTGATGTCGGCGTGAATAAAGCCACCCGCAAGCTGTTCCCGGTGGCCAATACGCCCCAACAGATCTGGGACCTTGGCGTGGACGGCCTGAAAGAGTACATCAAAACCATAGGGCTCTTTAACTCCAAAGCCGAAAACCTGATTAAAACCTGCCGTATCTTGCTGGATAAACACAAGGGTGAGGTACCGGAAAACCGCGAAGCCTTAGAAGCCCTGCCCGGTGTTGGCCGCAAAACCGCCAATGTGGTTTTAAACACAGCCTTTGGCTGGCCGACCATAGCGGTGGACACCCACATCTTCCGCGTCAGCAACAGAACCAAATTTGCCCCCGGCAAAAACGTCGACGAGGTAGAACAAAAACTGCTGAAAGTGGTGCCCGCCGAATTTAAGCTGGACGTCCACCACTGGCTGATTTTGCACGGCCGTTACACCTGTGTGGCCCGAAAACCCAAATGTGGCAGCTGCCTGATTGAAGATCTGTGCGAGTTTGCCGACAAAACTGAATAAGCCGTTAACCGGCGACAGCAGAACCAAGGAGTTAAGCAATGCGTATGCTGCATACCATGCTGCGGGTGGGCAACCTGCAGCGTTCCATCGAGTTTTACACTGAGGTGCTGGGCATGAAGCTGTTGCGCACCTCAGAAAATACCGAATACAAATACACCCTGGCTTTTGTTGGCTTTCAGCCGGAAAGTGAAGGTGCGGTGCTGGAGCTGACCTACAACTGGGGCGTCGAAAGTTACGACTTGGGCAATGCCTATGGCCATATTGCACTGGAAGTGGATGATATTTATGCGGCTTGCGAACTTATCCGCAGCAAAGGTGGGGTGATCAGCCGTGAACCTGGCCCGGTGAAAGGTGGTACCACAGAAATCGCCTTTGTACGCGATCCGGACAACTACGCCATTGAGCTTATTCAGAAAAAAGCCAGCTACGATCAGCTGTAACAGCTGGGGTCAGAGTACTACTCTGACCCCAATCACTTTACTCCAGCTCAATCCAGACTTTGTCATTCAGCGACATCGCCAGGTTGTTATCGTAATACGCCGCTTCGTTGATAAAGGTGGGGTACACCACTTTGTCGCCGTTATAAGGTACTTCGGTGCCATCAAACAGCGTGAAAATCGGGTCGCCCGGATAAATTGGCTGATAGTCCTTGTCCTGCACATTTTTATGCACCATGCCCAGCCGCTCGCCTTGTTCATTCATCGGCAGCTTAATGCTGTGCAGATACAGATAAGCTTCAGTGCGTTTAGGCAGTTGTGGTAAAGCGCCCGTGTTGAACAGTTCCACAAAATCCAGAATATGCCTGGTCATCTCGTGCATCTGCTCCAGCACGTCCTGACGCAGCACCGACTGCGATTGCGGCCCCACTTCCACAATGACCCCATAGGTGCCTAAAGTACACAACAGTGCATGATCCTCTCGGGCAAAATGGTCTTCATCGCGCGAGATAATAGCCTCCGGCATCTGCATTTTGACATAAGCGGCCAGCTGATTATAAAAAGGCCCGGCCTGTGTCATGATAAGGCAGGCGCCCATATTGCTGGTGGTGTTGTGCAGATCGATGACAAAATCGGTTTTTGGGTTTTCTTTTGGACCGAGCAGTTGGTTAATCACTTTGGCCCGGCTTTGCTCGTAGTTGCCAAGCGCCGGGTTATTCAGATCCGCCGTTTTAAACTGCCGGTTTAAATCACTGTGTAAATAACGTTTATTGGCGCGGTGCGCTTCCGGGTTGGCAAAAAGTGTGCTGACCGAAAAACTGGGCCTTTGGATCAGCTCTGGTTGCTGCTGATAGCGGCGAATGGCGTAGATACCGGAAAATTCATTGCCGTGTACACCACCAACAATGGCGACAGTGCGGATAGGGGTCATAAAATGCAGTCCTCAACGCAAACAGAATGGCCCTAGTATGCCGCTAAACAGATGAAATTGCAGCTTATTTAATAAAAATGCAAAAAATGAATATAAAAATTCAACTCAGGCGGCAGGACGGGTTTCGCTCAGCACCTGGCAGGGAATTTGTAACGCGGCGTATTTGCTTAAGGCTTCACTGAATACCTGGTTGGCCTCACAGACACATTGACCACATTGGCTGCCTAAGCCCAGTTGCTTGCGAATTTCACGCATACTGGTGGCGCCTTCAGCAACTTGCTGGCGAATGGCTTTGTCGGTGACAGCTTTACACAGGCAAACGTACATAATGCACTCACTTTGATTCAGTGAGCGCATCTTAATCTAATCAAGAATGGTTATCAATAGCCAAAAGCAGGACATCAGAACTTTTCAGTGATAAAGGGTAAAGCCAGATCTTCCGGCTGCAAGGTTTCACCCGCATCAATTTCCAGTGTGGGGGCTACTGCCCTGCCCTGCAATTCAGCGAGCAGTTCCGCCCATTGCTGACCTGCACCGCAAAAGGTGTCGCCATAACCACGGTCACCCAGCGCAATCACCTGATAACTTTTGCCGGTCAGTAACGGGAAGCGGTCTTTCACGTCGATAAAAAACGGCAGCAGGTTGTCCGGAATATCGCCCTGCCCTGTGGTGGAGGTGATCACCAGCCAGATATCCGGTGCAAAGGCCAGCACGTCATTCAGTTTGGGTTCGACCGACAACCAGGTCTGGTACCCCTTTTGCTGCAGAATTTTTTCGGCTTCTTCGGCGACAAACTGAGCGCCGCCGTACACAGTGCCGACCATGATGGCGATTTTCTTCATCCGTTCTCTCCTAATGCAGATAGCTGCGCTAACCCAGGCTGGCAGTTCAGCATGTGCTGCTGATACCAAGGCCAGTCCGTCTCAAATCCCAATCGGGAAAACAAAGGTGCCAGATCCGTTAAGGGCGCATCAATCTGCAGCGGTAAACCGGTCAGCGGATGCGTCAGTTCCAGCCTGGCGGCATGCAACACCAGCCGGTGGCAGTCAAAATGCTCGCGGAACAGCCGGTTGTGCCGGCCTTCGCCGTGGTTCACACAGCCCACCACCGGATGGCGTAAATGCGCCAGATGCCGGCGGATCTGATGCTTACGCCCGGTCAGCGGCTGTGCCAATACCAGTGAATAACGGGCCGCCTGGTATTTCCCCACTGCAATGGGCAATTCCACCCGCGCCAGGGGCCAGAAGGCTGTCTGTGCCTGTTGTTTGTCTTTGTCTTGGTCCGCTTTTTTATCAGCAATGGCATCCAGCTCTTCTTTGAGCGGGTAATCCAGTAAACCTGGTGCCCGGAAAAAGCCCCGGCACAGAGTCAGGTAATATTTATTCCAGTGTCTGGCGGTCAGTTGTGTGGTCATCAGTCTGGCAATTTCGGACGACAAGGCAAACAACAACACACCAGAGGTTGGCCTGTCCAGCCGGTGCAGTGGAAACACATGCTGGCCTATCTGGTCGCGCAGCTTCTGCACGGCAAATTCAGTCTCATGTTTATCCAGGAAAGAGCGGTGCATCAACAAACCAGAGGGTTTGTCGATGGCGATCAGCGCGTCATCCCGGTATAAAATGTGGAGCGGCTCAGTCACGGCGGCTTTGTTGCTGGCGTTGTCCGCTGAGCAGTTCATCCAAATCCCCGATACGGTTAATCAGCGCCAGTTTGGCATCATCAATAGGTTGAAAGGCTTCTTCAGCTATAGGGCAGACACTGATTTGGCTGGGCAATGGCAAACCGCCTTCGAGCAGCGCCCGCATACGTGGCAAAAACACATACTGCAGCCATTGCTGCAACGGCATGGTGTCGTAACAAAAGGGCAGCGTACTTTGCAGAGCTGCGGCATCAGGTGGGTTTGGACTCCAGAGCTGCAGGGCTTTCAGCTCTGCTTCTATCTGGTCCAGCAGTAAAATGACCTGTGAATTCATCGTTCCTCCGAAAGGCGCCAGTTTACCACAGCTGCAATGGCCCCTTGCAAAGGGGCGCAGCTGTCGCCATTATTCCCCGGCATAAAAGGAGAAACTGATGGATTTTGTCTGGTTATTATTGGCGGTGATGGCACTGGCTTACACCTTTTTATTACAACGCAAGCAAGACGAGGTGGCCGAAAAACTGGCGCGCCAGCTATGCAAGCAGCAACAACTGCAATTTCTGGAATGTGCCCGTGACGGGCATCAGTTCAGCCGAATCGACAACAGATTCCGCTGGTTCACCCGCTACAAAGTCGATTTTTCCAGTGACGGTGAAAGCCGTTATCAGGGTGAGCTGCGTTTATCCGGTCTGCGTTACCTGAGTTTTCAGCTGCCACCTCACCGGATTTAATTCAGCTGGCGCAGTTTGCGGTTCAGCTGTCCGGTCAGGAAATCTTTGTACATCACCCAGTCTGCCAGCAGGCTGTAAAAAGGGTATTTGAAGGTGGCCGGTTTATTGCGCTCAAATTTAAAATGCCCAACCCAGGCAAAGCCATAACCCGCCAGTAACAGCAGCCACCAGTAAGCCCAGGCGCCGCTCCAGGCAATACCCACCAGCAGCAACAGCACCAGAGTCGACCCGGCGTAGTGCAGTTGACGACAACGCGGGTCGCGGTGTTCCGACAGGTAATAAGGGTAAAATTCAGCAAAACTTTTAAACTGACTCATCTAATCCACCACTTTTAACGGCGATGTTTGCCGTGGTCTGAACATCAGGGTACCAGACACTTTGGAAAAACTCAGTTTGGTGATTTTCTGGTAATGATCGTCACTGAAAAACTTCAGGTTTTTCTCCAGCGTGACAAAGACCCCGACCCCCAGCGAATTCGGGTCCTGCTCCACCACCGAATCGACGGCATGGCGCAAATAATGCCCCAAGCCCGAATGCTGATAAGCCGGTGCTACCGCAATAAAGGCCAGCATATGGTAGTGCTGCACCGGCATAGCGGCGTGAATTCGTTGTTCTTTGTCCAGCAACTGCTTCATCGACACATAACCGGCCGTCAGCAGCATTTTCAGCCGCCAGTGCCAGAACCTGTCACCACTCAGCGGGGAATCCGGTTCCACCACACAGGCGACGCCCAGTAACTGCTCCTGCTGAAACAGGCCAATCACCGGCTGCTGTTCCTGCCAGAATAAATTCAGTTCTTCGCGAATGGTGGCTCGCAGACGCTGCTCGTAATCGGCTTTTTCGGCATTGAAGATGTCCATAAACACCGGATCATCGTGATAGGCCTGATACAACAGGGAAGCGGCCAGCTTTAACTCGTCGCCCTCTAATAAACGGGCTTTTAAGCTATTGAGATCTAAAGGAACGGGACTTGTCATGGAACTATCCTCTGGTTTTTATACACCATAGCAGTGAAGCAGATTCTTGCCAATGCCAAGGTTTTTTATAGGCCAGAGTTGAATTGACTATAGTTAGAGTACATCAGACGTCTGCGCAGAGGAGCCGATTTATGCACCAGATTAATCACGATTTACCCAGTTTATTTGCTCAGCTGGGGCTGGATAATTCAGAACAAAGCATGCGTAACTTTATTGAACACCACAAGTTGGCCCCAGACCTGGCGATAGAACGGGCGCCATTCTGGGATCAATCCCAGGCCGCGTTTCTGGCCGAACAACTCAAAGCCGATGCCGACTGGAGCGAGATCATCGATGAACTCAGTGTGCTGCTGCGTTAGCAGCACACTGAGTCCGTTGAATTACAGCTGGCGGTACGCCTTGTCACCCCAACCTGTTAACAGGCCATTGCGGAAAATCAGCGGTGTGCATTCATCTTTGCTGGTTTCACCATCGCTGTGCTCATGCTGGGTGCGGTAGAACAACACCACAGTGTCTGCACCGTTGGCGGAGAAGGATTCACTGAAATCAGGCGTTCCTAACTGACCACGTACGCTGTCCAGTGAGGTGCCGGTTTGCAAATTACTGATCACCTGATTGTTGTGTTTCTGAGTTTTGCGCCAGGCTGACTTTGAGCTGTCGTCATCGTCATGACCGCCGACAGCCACTACACAACCAGATAAGGCCATCATGGCGCTGGCAACAGTAATTACTTTTAAGTAGTTCATTGGGCTTTCCCTTGTCGTTTTTAAAAAGTTACTTTTGTTTAGCAAGCAACAGGCCAAAATTTTAAACTATTAAAAATCAATAACCTACACAACAACACTGGTAAGTACATTCTGCCAGATGGTAAATTTCACCATAAATTAGCCGGATTATTATGTTATGAGTCAATTAGCACAACAAGTGGCCGCAGCGGCCCAAGCCCTGCAGCAGGAAGGTAAGGAACCCAGCCTGGCGCTGATTAAAGGCCGACTGGGTCATGTCGCGATGAGCCCTGCACTGCTGCAGGCGTATCAGGCCTGGCGTAATGGCCTGGTCGTGGTCACACCGGGCGAGCTCCCTGTTGCCCCGCCAACAGCTCCGGCAGAAACCGGCGATTTGCAACACCAACTGAACCGGATTGAAGCCAAACTGGATCTGCTGCTGCAGAAACTGGCTCTCTGATGTGGGTGGCTGAACTTCGCTTTACATTGATTGCAGATACCAGCCTGAGCCGCGTAGAACAAGCGATCCGCCAGTATCTGGAAAGCCTGATTTTTCAGGGACAAATGTTGGGCAGGGAGTTTCCTACCTACCAGACTGAAGACGGCTTTATCAGTCGGTTGTTGTTGCCCGAACCTGAAGCACTGCAGCAGCAGTGGCACAGCCAACGTGGCCTTGATGCACTGCAACAGTTGGCCACAGCAGGGCTTGGTTACCCTCAACTCAAACTGCTGGGTCAGGATCTGATGGCCAACCATACTGATCCCTGCGCCGTGCCTGCCGCCCTGATCCAGTTTTGCAGCTTCAGTGCGATGAATTCCGTACTCTACTGCGCCGAACATTTTGCCCCTGTGCCTTTGTACCGGCTGCGCCGCGGTGGTGCTGACTTTGAAGCACTGATCCGCTGGCAACTGCAGTACCAGGCATTGGATGAAATTCAGATGCAGCAAGAGCGCGTGCTGCCGCGTCAGGCAGAGCTTTGCCTGCAGCAGTTTGGCAGTGCGTTAAATAAGATGGGCTATCAGCACGCCCGGTCCTTGAGTACTGAGCTGAACAAGCCGGTGTATTACTACCTCTACAGTGGCAGCAGCCACAACTGTGCACTGGAAGGCGAAAAAACCTGCCCCGGCTGCGGTGGTCCATGGCGGCTGGAGCAGCCCTGGCACCAGCTGTTTGATTTTCGCTGTGAGCGTTGCCAACTGGTGTCGAACATCGCCTTTGACTGCAATCACTCTCTCTAGAATGCAAGTTGCTGTAAAAACTGGCTGAGATCCGCTGCCAGACAATCACTGACTTCCCTGCCAACCTGTTCCAGGTAAATTTCACCGCTGCTCAGCAGCATGGAAATCAGATAATTGTCATCGTCAGTGGCCGCAATAAACACCGTTTCCCGCTGTTTCAGCCGCCTTTTCATCAGCACGTGAGCCACAATATTCTGCTGCAGCCGTTCAAAGTCGGCCTGATGCCAGGCCATCAGCAGCTCCACGCCACCACGTTCGTGCTGCACCGACAGGCCAGCGCCCAGCCAACTGCCATAATACTCTTTCAACTGCTGCGGGAAAGACAGCGCCAGCGCCTGCTCCAGCGCAGCAAACTCCAGTAAGGGCTGCTGCGCCACCGGCAGCCAACGCACCTGCTCATCAACCACCTCGCCAATCTGACAGGGTGACTTCTGCACCGGGTCAGCCCAGGTCCAGAGGCTGGGGTGTTTCTGCAGGTAAGATTCGATAAACTGCTGGTATTGAACAAGGAAGGCGCTCGGCATCACGACTCACTTCTGTGCTAAAATTGCCGCCATTCTAACTTGGTTCCCGCACAGATGACAAAAATCCAGACCGAAGCGCTGGCCGGTTTAACCCTGGGCCAGAGCACCACCTATATCGACCAGTATTGCCCAACGCTACTGCAGGGCGTGCCACGCAGTTTGGGCCGTCAGGCCATTGGTTTAACGGCTGATTTGCCTTTTACCGGCCAGGACATCTGGCATGGTTATGAACTATCCTGGCTGAACCCCAAAGGCAAGCCTATGGTGGCGCTGGCCACTTTTGTGGTGCCTTTTGATACACCCAACCTGATTGAATCCAAGTCATTTAAGCTGTATCTGAACAGTTTAAATCAGAGCAAATTTGCCGATATCAGCCAGCTCTACCGTACCTTGCGTGATGACTTAAGTCGCTGCGCCGGTGGATCTGTGCAGGTCACTTTGCATAATGTTAATGAACTGTCCGCCTTTCAGCCAACCTGGTTGCCTGGCCGCTGTATCGACGAGCTGGACATTGAGATCGACGAGTACGATTACAATGCAGCCCTGTTACAACTCAAACCCAATGCTGAACTGGTGGAAGAAAAACTGCATTCGCATTTGCTGAAATCCAATTGCCTGATCACCAGCCAGCCCGATTGGGCCAGCCTGTATATTCACTACAAAGGCCCGGCGCTGGATCATGCCAGCCTGCTGAAGTACCTGATCAGCTTCCGTGGTCACAATGAATTTCATGAGCAATGTGTCGAGCGGATTTTTTCAGATCTGTGGAAACTGGCAGGCCCGGAATTTTTAACTGTGTACGCCCGTTACACCAGACGGGGGGGACTGGATATTAATCCGTTCCGAAGCTCAGGCCGGGCCGAGGTGCCGCAGTTCCGCCTGACCCGGCAATAGTGGAGCCACCGATAAAAAAACCGCCGAAACGGCGGTTTTTTTATCGGCAACTCAACGTTAGTTGTTGTCTTCTGTCGCTTCAATCAGGGTTTCAGCAAACTCTTCAGGGCCAATCACCACACCTGGTTGTTGTGCGTGTGGGAATACGGCAATAGCCAGCTCGTCACCGTTCAGACCCGCAGTCCATTTGTCCAGCCATACGGCCACGTCCACCGCCTGCGCCTGACACTGAGCCCAGTCGCCGTTAATCCACTGCTCTGCCAGCTCGGCATGAGGCCAGACCGGAATACAACGCTCATCGTCGGCGTCCACCAGCACAAAACCTTCTTCATCCACCAGGATCCAGATTTGCTCTGTATCAGCCACGGCGTTGACGAAATAGTCGTAACGCTGCTCTGCATCCAGTTCAGCCAGTTTGTTCAGATCGTCTGCTGTTAATTCATAGTTCATCGGTTGTCCCCTCAGGCGCCAGAAAAGGCGCGTATCATGACTGAAAGTGGCCTGCCCCGCCAGCGAATTTTATGGTGCTGTGGTGACCGCAAGACGCACTGGTACCTGCGGATAACAGACGTCAATATTGCCATTGCCTTTGTGCTGATAAAATACATGGGTGCGCGAACGTCGCTCCGCCAGTCCCTGAGTGAATTCGGCCCCCGAGGTGTTCATCCACTCCAGTGGCAGCTGCTTGTCTGCGGCCAAATCCGACCCCAGCCGGGCGCTTTTAATCTGGGTGCGCTGCGCCGCATTGGAAATTACACCACCTTGTTGAGTGTCACCGCGCCGGATGCGGTTCAGCACCGCCTGGCCCCACACCACTTTGCCCAAAGCCGACATATTTTTATCCAGATGACGCGGCGCCTGCCCCATCATAATGGCTAAATCAGCCACCCCTGTGTCTGGCTCATTGGCACGCGCCAGATTCACCACACCGGCACAATGCACCAGCCATTCCTGGCCTTTTTCCCGTGCCACCGCAAAGCCCTGATTAAAGCCGGTTTCTTCGGCCAGCAAATCCGGCTTCTGCACCAGCAGGTAGTCATCACCGGGCCGCACCGGCCAGCTGAATTCGGCTTTCATCGGTTCAAGTTGGGCCCGTTTGCCCCATTCGTGCTCAGGTACACCAAACTGAGCGACAAAACCTTCAATCACCCGGTAAAAGCTGACGCCATCGTAAAAACCAGCCTTGGTCAGTTGTTTCACCCGCTCCACATGGCGCGGTGCAAACTGGCTGGCCAGCAGGATCACCAGCGTGCCCTGATCGGTGTCCAGATACAATAAATCCTGCTGCGGCAGCGTCTGCCAGCTGGTGGGTTTATTTTGTGCCTGCGCAGAGGCCGCCCCAAGCGTCAGACCTGCAGCCAGCAACGCCAGTGGTATCCATTTTTTCATGTCATCTCCAAAGGGAAGAACCAAATCACTGCAGCGTACCGCAGGCCTTTGCCTGTCGCAACCAGCAGGAAAAACCAAAGGAAACGCGTTCTGAGTACCCCGGCTATCAATGTCAATGGGTCGCCAACCACAGGTAACCAGGCAAATAACAAGCTCCAAAGGCCATACCGCTGAAACTGAGTGCTGGCGTTCTGCAGTTGTGCGGGGCTAAAAGGAAACCAGCTTTTATGCTGAAACAGACCAAGCTTAAGGCCAAGATACCAATTCAGCGCCGACCCCAAAGTGTTAAACACTGTGGCCACCCACCAGAGCAGCAGTGGCGCATAGCCTTGCTGCAACAGGCCTGCCAGCACCAACTCAGAACCCAACGGCAACAGAGTGGCCGATACCAGAGCGCTCAGCGCCAGACTGGCGTACGCCAGCAGTTCAGACCCCATCAGCGCTATACCGCCTGCCGGCAGACTGGATTAAGCAAACAACACCAGTACACTGAGCCTCAGCCAATACAGCAGTAAAAACACAGCCCCCAGCAAATACAGGCTGAATCTTAACCTGACGTTATTGCTGCCGGTATGAACCAGGCAATGAGCCAGCCGGCTTAACACAAAACTCCAGCCCAACAGCACCAGCGGCCATTCCGCCAGCCCGGCAGGCAAAGTCAAAGCCACAGCGGCGAAATACAGTACCGGTAACTGAAACTGGTTGTCAAAGTTGCGGCTGGCGGTGATCACCCCTTCGTTGGCCCCCGTCAAATTCATGGTACGAAAGGCCTGCAGCGGAAATTCTTTATTACGCGCCGCGGCAAAACGGCGTCGCCCCATCAGCACCATCACAGCCAGCGTCAGCAGCACCTGCACCAGTACAGAACCAAACAGCCACTTATCCATCTTTTTATTACTCCACGCCATAACCTGTTGATGTCGCCCGCAGTGTACGTGCTTGTCGTGATTCTGTCATGTTCCCCCGCTAGATTGGTTTTTGTTATAGTGCGCCGGACTTTCAGAAGGAATGACGCGATGGCGCAACTGTATTTTTATTATTCGGCGATGAATGCCGGTAAATCGACGGCCCTGCTGCAAAGCGCCTACAACTACCAGGAACGTGGCATGCAGGTAGCGCTGTTTACCGCAGCCATTGATGACAGGTTCGGTGTGGGCAAAATCAGCTCACGTATCGGCTTGTCGATGGACGCGCAGATTTTCGATGCCGGTTTTGATTTTGTCAGCCACTGCCAGGCTCTGCTTGCCGAAGGGCCATTGGATTGTGTGCTGATTGATGAGGCCCAGTTTCTGAGTAAAAACCAGGTCCGTCAGCTGACCGATGTGGTGGACGGACTGAAAGTGCCTGTGCTGGCTTTTGGCCTGCGCACCGACTTTCTTGGCGAAACCTTTGCCGGCAGTCAGGCCTTGTTGGCCTGGGCCGACAAACTGATTGAATTAAAAACAGTCTGTCACTGTGGCCGTAAAGCCAACTTTGTGGTGCGGCTGGACCAGGATGGCCAGCCGGCGACGACCGGCAGCCAGGTGCAGATAGGTGGGAACAATCAATACGTCTCGATGTGCCGGGCCCATTTTAAGGAGTTGGTCTGGCGGGACTAACGGAGCATGAATGCGGGTGTTGTATGGAGTTCAGGCCACAGGAAACGGTCATATCAGCAGAGCCAGGGCTATGGGTAAATACCTGCAACAGCAGGGTGTTCAGGTGGATTACCTGTTTTCCGGCCGGCCAGCGGACCAGCTGTTTGATATGGAGCAATTCGGCCGCTATCAAACCCGTACTGGTTTGAGTTTTGTCACTGAACAAGGCCAGGTTAATTACCTGAAAACAGCACTGCAATCTCACCCTTTCCAGCTGTGGCAGGATGTGCGTCAACTGGACTGTCGCCGCTATGATCTGGTGCTGACCGATTTTGAGCCTGTCACAGCGCTGGCTGCGCGTCGTCAACAAGTCCGCGCTGTTGCCTTGGGTCACCAGTATGCCTTTTTACATCAAATTCCGATGACACATGACAACTGGATCAGTCGCAGTGTATTCCGGCACTATGCGCCGGCTGAGCAACAAATAGGCCTGCACTGGCACCATTTCGATCAACCCATTCTGCCGCCTATTGTGGATCTCGATGCCCATACTCCGTCGCCTGAAGCCGATTTGGTGCTGGTGTATCTGCCCTTTGAAGCGCCAGAACAGGTGTTGAACTGGCTTCGTCCCCTGACCGGTTTCAGATTCCGGCTCTATGGCCCCGGTCTGGTCAAAACAGAGCTGGGTCACATTTCAACCTCCCCGCCTTGCCTGGCTGACTTTAAACAGGACTTACACCGCTGTACTTTTGTCCTTTGCAACGCCGGTTTTGAGCTGGTCAGTGAAGCTTTGCAGCTGAAAAAGCGTATTCTGGTGAAACCTCTGCGGCGCCAGATGGAACAGGAATCCAATGCGCTGGCGCTGACGCAACTGGCCCTTGGCAGTGCCTTGCCACAACTGGACAGCCAGCAGATTGGCCGCTGGCTGCACAGTGATGTCCTCTATCAGCAGGTGCAATACCCGAACGTGGCAAAGCGACTCGCCTCCTGGATAGCCCAAGGGGCTGATGCCAGTTCGCTCGACCCAAAAAGCTGGTGGTAAACAACAGGTTAAAACTAACCTTGTGACATATTTCGGCTGCAAACAAACTGCAACTTTGTGATAGTCTGGTTCCGGTTAAACAGGGACTGCAGCGTGGCATCGAAACAAAGCTTTTACCGCAGCAAAAAAGTGCTGGTCATTGAAGATTATGAACAGGTCATCGCTTATATGCGCAGCATGCTGACGCTGATAGGCTTTGAGCAGATGATCTTTGCCCGCAATGCGGAAACGGCCATTGCGGCCTGTCGGCGTCACGACTTCGATTTTGTGTTGTGTGATTACAATCTGGGGGAAGGCCGCGACGGTTATCAGCTGTTTGAAGCGATGAAAGCCGAGCGGTGTTTGCTGCCATCCTGCTGCTTTATTGTGATCAGCGGCGAACGTCAGCGTCAGGCCGTGTACGGCATGATCGAGTTTTTGCCTGACGATTACCTGCTGAAACCTTTCAGTTATGCCGAACTGCAACGCCGCATTGACCGCGCCTTTCATATAAAACAGAGCCTGAAAGAGGCGTACCAGGCCATTGCCGATGAACAGTTTGAACCCGCATTACAACGCTGTGATGAAGCAGAGCTGGCCCACCCCGAACACAGCAATTACATCATCCGGCTCAAAGGCGAGTTGCTGGTCAAACTCGGCCGTTTCAGTGAGGCTGAACAGCTGTACCAGCATAAACTGGACGATCGGGAGCTGGCGTGGGCCAAACTGGGCCTGGCGGTGGCCAAAGGTTACCTGGATAAAAGCGAAGAGGCCGAAGAGATGCTGCTCGATTTGGCCGAACAGAATGAAACCCGGATTGAAGCGCTGGACTGGCTGACCCGTCTGTACCTGAGCCAACATAAACTGGAGCAGGCTTTTGAGACAGTGCGCACCGTCGCCGATGCCTCACCAAAAAACTACCTGCGCCAGCATGTGCTGGCCAATCTGGCTGTCGTCAATAATCAGCCTGAACTGGCCGTGCAAATTCACCGCCGTTTACTCGAAGCAGCCCGCTATTCCATTCATGATACGGCCGACAATATGCTGAACTACGCGCGGGCCCTGGTGCAGCAGGCACAACAGCAAAAGCCCGGCGAGCGCCGCCAGACGCTGCAGCGGGTCGAACATTTTCTGAAAGACATCAAAAAGCGCTTTCATCCCAGCACCTATGAAGCCGATAAACTGGTGCTGGATGCCCGGGTGGCGGCCCTGGAAGGCAAAGCAGATCAAGCCCGACAGTATCTGAAAAAAAGTGAAGATTTAAGTCAGCTGAAAGCCCCCAGTGCATCAGGGTTGCTGGACAGAGCCCGAGCTTATTTTGAAAGCGGCAATCTGGCGATGAGCGACCATTATATGGAAGCTTTGAACTCGCAATCGCAAAGCGCTGATTTATATCACAAAGCCATCAGCACCATGCTGTTGTCCGAACAACAGAAATACTCGCAAAAGCGCAGTACCATGCTGTCGAGCCATAACGCTGGTATTGAAGCCTACAGCCAGGGCCAGTATTCAGAGGCCATTCAGTATTTTATCGAAGCGCAAAAAGCCATGCCGGCCAATGTCAATATTGCCTTGAACCTGCTGCAGGCCATCAGTCAGCGTGGCCGCCTGAACGAAGACTTATTGTTCCTGGCCCATAAATGCATGAATGTGATTGAGCAGGAAGCGGAGCTGCCCAAAGATCAGCGCAAGCGTTACCAGTACATCCGCAAACAAATTGAACAGATGATATAAAAAAGGCACTTCAGTTGAAGTGCCTGTGGCCGCAGAGACAAAACTATGACGGATAACCGTCCGGGTTCTGTTTTTGCCAGTTCCAGCTGTCACGCACCATATCGGTCAGCGTTTTCTCTGTTTTCCAGCCCAACAACCGCTGTGATTTTTCAGGGCAGGCATAACTGACGGGGGCATCCCCAGGGCGGCGCTCCACAATCTGATAAGGCACAGCAACCTGATTCACCTGCTCAAAAGTTTTCACAATTTCCAGCACAGAATGGCCGAAACCCGAGCCGAGATTAAAGGCTTCCAGGCCAGGCTTGCGTTCCAGATAGCGCATGGCGGCCAGATGGCCTTCCGCCAAATCGCTGACATGAATATAATCACGCACGCCGGTGCCGTCCGGTGTCGGGTAATCATCGCCAAAAATACTCAGCTGCGCTAACTTGCCCACGGCCACCTGCGAGATAAATGGCATCAGATTATTCGGCAGCCCGTTCGGATCTTCACCAATCTGACCACTGCTGTCTGCGCCTACCGGGTTAAAGTAACGCAAAAGTGCAATATTCCAGTCTGGGTTGGCTTTCGAAAAATCCTCCAGAATGTACTCCACCATCAGTTTGGACTGGCCATAAGGGTTCACAGCGAAGCGATCTTTTTCTTCTGACAACGGCATTTGCTGCTCAGGCCTGTACACTGTCGCCGACGAGCTGAACACTAAATCTGTGCAGTTAAACTCCTGCATCACCTGACACAGAGTCAGAGTACCGGCCACATTGGTCTGGTAATAATTCAGCGGTAAACGCACTGATTCCCCTACCGCCTTTAAACCGGCGAAATGGATAACCACGGCAGGCCGGTGTGCAAAGAAGACCTCCTTTAACCTGTGGGCATCGAGAATGTCACCTTGTTCTATGGCCAGGTTGCTGTCATCCACCCCGGCTAAGGTTTTAACCCGCAGCAAGGCTTCCGGGCTTGAATTGCAGTAGTTATCAAGACTGACCACCTGATAACCTGCTTTTAATAACGCCAGAATAGTGTGGCTGCCAATATAGCCGGCACCACCTGTCACTAATACTTTCTTCATTTATTCATCCCATCTTTCTACATCGGCGAACAGACGACGCTGCCACACAGGCTCTATTTTTGCCGAAGACCTCTTTAGTTGAATCCGTTCAGGTCGTATTCCAACACAAAACCTGTTTACAGGCTTTTGTCTATCCAGCCAGGGAGTAAAGCGCATTCTGGCTGAAGCCAGCATGAACTGTTACTCTGGCCTGCAAAGCAATTGCAATTCACGATCAATATCTGCGGATAACCCCAGTTGAGACCAGCCCTGAATTCCCAACAACAACGACGAGTCGAGACAGGAATACAATGGCCGCTCAGCAGTCGCAGCAAAAGAATTCAACCGGACAGGACTGAACTCCACCTTACCGGCCAGTAACCCGGCATGCAGAGCCCGTTGCACTATGAATGTCGCAAATTCAAACCTGCTGACACACTGTGGCCCGGCATAGTGATACAAACCAGGCCGAAAAGGCTGCACCACCAGTTGCCAGATCCGCTCAGCGAAATCCAAAGCCGAGGTCGGACTGCCCCACTGGTCCGTCACCATCGAGACTTTTTGCTGCGGCGTCTTCTGCAAAATAGCCAGCAGTTTTACCAGAAAATTACTGCCAAAGCCAGAATAAAGCCATGAGGTCCGCAAGATCAATGAACGCTGTGCATAGCTAAACAGCAAGTGCTGTTCTGCCTCCAGTTTACTGGCACCATACTGGTTCAGAGGCGACACTGCGGCTTCTTCTGTATAGGGCTCGGACGACAGACCATTAAAGACGTAATCGGTGGAAATATGGATCAGGGGGGTGCCCAAAGCAGAAGCCCATTGCACCAGCCAGCACACCAGCTCCGTATTCAGCAACGAGCAGTGCTCAGGGTCCAGTTCGGCCTGATCAACATCTGTCCAGGCCGCTGCATTGATAATCAGGTCCGGCGCCGCTGCATCCAGCTGAGCGTTCAGCTGGGCCTGGCTCAGAGGAACCAGGCCTGAACGCCCCAGGTAAGTCACCTTCAGCTGTGCAGGCTGGCTATAGGCCAGCGCCTGCGCCAGTTGACCATGTTCACCCAGCACCAGCACCTTCATAAGCCAGTGCCAAACAGTTCAGCCTGCACCAGAGTGGGCGCATTTTTGTCTTTATCCGACAAAATAGCCTGTGCCGGATAAGGCCAGGCAATCGCCAGTTGCGGATCGTTCCACAGCAAGGCCCGATCCGATGGCGCGTCATAATAAGCCGAGACTTTGTACTGCACTTCAGCTTCAGCCGAAAGTACCTGAAAACCATGGGCAAAACCGGCTGGAATAAACAGCAATTGCCGGTCTTTGGCCTGCAAAGGCACAGCATAACTGCGGCCAAAATGAGTTGAATCCGGCCGCAAATCGACCGCCACATCAAAAATTTCGCCGCTGATGACGCGGATCAACTTGGCCTGTGGCGGGTTCAGCTGATAGTGCAGCCCCCGGATCACATACTGCCTGGAGACGGAAAACGATTCCTGCACAAAATGCACAGAATGGCCGACTGCGTCGTTTAATAAAGACTCCCGCCAGGCTTCTGCAAACAAGCCTCGCGGGTCTGTGAGTAATTCAGGTTCACATAACAACAGCTCTGAACCTTGTAACGCACTAATTTTCATGCCGTATGGACCTAACGATAAAAAGGAGCCCGCGCTTCTGTGATGTCCATTAACCGCACTGGTCTGTGTAAGGCCTGCCCCCCATCACGTGAAATCGGAACCCAAGGCAAACGGCCACGCCCTGTGGATGATTTTAATGAGAACAGGTCAAACGGGATGGACACATAAAACCCTTTGGTAAAGCTGCCTTCGCCATACTGCTCAGCAGACATATCGGTAAAAGCGCCATAGGCCCCAACAATAATACCGCTGTCAAAACGACGGGCGAACTCCAGGGTGACCCCTTTGTCTTTCGCCAGATACTGGCCCACACTGACCGTCACCAAAGAATCCTTCAGCCAGCTGTATTGCGGTTGCCAATAAGCCGATAAATGCCCGGTCACGGTTTTGTAGTCAAAAAATGCCAGTTCTTTCTCATACGAACGTTGTTTGACGTAGTTCAGGTCCAGACCAAAAGCCAGGCTTGAATCCACAGGCCGGTACAACACTTCGCCACCCACACCACCAAACATGGTTTCCAGATAACCGGCATACAGCTGACCATACCAATCGGGGCTCAATTCATCTGCCCATTGGGTAAACAAGTTTTCCATGGTCACATCACTGCGGGTCACATACTCTCGAACATAAGTACGAACCCTGGGAACTCCGGTGTCAAAAGAATCCACTTTGTAGTTGAAGTGATCAAAGTTGGTCAGCAGGTTAATTTTGGCCGTGCCGAACACACCAAAATTTGGTGTTAATTTATAGGAGGCATTGGCCAGCAGCCCGGCCTGATACATATAAAACGATTCTGGGTTACCAAAGGACTGGATCCAGAAGAAGTTGCTGCCAAGCCCTAATCCGGTGTAATCCTGCTCGGTCTGCCACTGGTGCGGCTGCGGGTTCTCACGTGTAAATGAGTCTGTGACCTTCAATCCAGGCTGTTGTGCAGTGCTTGCCGCAATAAACTGTTCGGCGTCAATATGCGTTTCAACAACAGGTAAGCGCGCCGATTCAATCACAATCCGATAGCTTTTTACCGATCCCGGCAGGTACTTGGCCAGCACCCGGCCAACCCGCTCCATCGCCACATCTTCATGACGATACGCCACCTGACGACCTGTCAGTACCAGCTCGTCGTCTGTCAGCTTGTAATTGTTCACCACAAAACCGGCATGGTGATAGAGATCGCTGGCTAAAGCCGCCTTATCAATCAGCTCAATGCGGTCAACGGCACGTTTCTCTGAAACTTCCGGAGGAGGCAGGTCCAGCTTGACCTGGCTGATACTGTTAAAATTCAGCTTGTAGCTGACACCAAAACCAAAGGTATTGCCGCGCTGGTAATTGACGGTCAGATCAAAGGCGTCATTGAGTGCATAGACGGCGGCGAAGTTAAAATCTGAGTCCTGCGCCAGGGCCCCGGCAAAGTCCTGCAGATAGGTATTACCATCGTATTCCGCTTTTAACCGCAGCGGTGCCCAGGGCGTTTGGTATTCAATACCGGCATACAAAGACGTCGGGCCCCGGAAGAATTTTTTATATTCTACCTTGCCACCTGAACCCGACACGCCGCCAGGCCGATCACAGAAACGATCGTTCAGATCACAAAAGGGGTTGGAGATATTGTCACGTCGGCCCAAATAGCCCCAGCCTAAACCCAGGTGTAAATCGACAGGACCAAAACGTTTACTGGCGGCAATAAATTCACTTTCAAACAGGCCGGTGCCACCAAAGTCTCGCACCCCAACGGACAGCTCCGGTACATACAAAGATTCCTGCCACAACCGCAGCTTTACATCGATGCCTTTATCCTTGTAGGTCTGGTTACCACTGAAACTTGGGTCTTCGCTGTAGAGCTGGGTACGGACATCGGTGTAACGAATGGTGGTCTCAAGCCAGGGGTAAAGCTGCAAAGACGCTGACCAGAACCTGTATTCCTGGCTGTCGCTGTAATTCAGATAAAAATCACCTTCGGTGCTGTGCCGGGCGGTCGGCATCTGGATCAGACCAGTGCCACCTTGGGCCATTTGCGAAGAGCCTGCCGGCGACTGCCAGAAATAATCAGCGGCCAGCGCCTGCTGAACCGAACAGGCCAACAGGCTCAGCGTCAAGTAATTCAACTTCTTCATTCCATTATCCTGTAACGTACCAAGGCCACCAGCTCTGTATTAATTTCTGCCAGCTCGTCCGGCAGTTCATCCGTGTCCAGACCTACCAGCGCAGTCATCCACGGAGCCACAGGCACTGTTTCGGCATTCCAGAAGCGAACCCCAACCTGACGTACCTCGGCCTGTGTAACCAGATACAAATAATCCCTGTCTGCTGCCGCAGTGACCTCAGGCTGCAACTGGCTGGCGGTCAGGCCCTGTGTCAGGGGCCAACTGGTAGCGGATGTCAGGCCTGCCAGAGGTAAGGTTTGTGGCCTTTTCCCGGCCAACAGCTTGTAATGCCCTGCCTGCAGTTTAGGGTTCAGCACCGCTTTGGTTCTGACCTTGTCAAGGTCCATGGTGCCTGGCACAGGCATTGCCACTCGCCATTGCTGAATCTCGGCAGCTAAACGGGCGATGGCCTGAGCTTCGGCCTCATCCTGTTGTTTCAGGTAGTGCTGACGGGCCTGCGCCAATAACTGCAGAACCCGGATTTTTTGTTGCTCCGCCTGCATTAACGAGTCCGCATCTGTTTTGTATAGCCGTACTGCCGGCCAATACGTATCTGGCTGGCTGGCCTGCTGCAGCACAGCATCCAGCCGGGGCGGCTCAAAATAACCCCGGTACTGGCCCTGCCATTCCACCAGCACAACAGGTTCTGCCGCCCAAAGCGGCAAACAACACAAGCCAAGCAGGCTGGCCCATAACCTCATCAGACAGCTCCTTTGGTGATCAGCCCGCTTAAGCGGGCTGCTGCAGTCACATGTTCAATTAATAGCGGTGGGAAAAACGGAGCAATATGTTGCAGGCTTTTCAACACCTGACCTGAAGCCGGGTCCAGCCAGAACAGGTTCTCCGCCGTCTGGCCATTGCCAAATGTAACCTGCTCCGTCACTTTGCGGGCAAGCAATGTCATACCGGCAATATCAATTTGTTCGTTTTGCACGGCGCTGATGCGGTACTGGGTTTGCACTGAACTTTCGTTATTCGACCAGTCCGTCAGACTGCTCCAGCTTAATCCCTGCCGGATTTCCTGAGCCTGGTTTTGCAGCGGATCTGGCGTGTCTGCCTGGCTAAACAGTAAATCTGTGCCAAATCCTGAAGTTTTCACCAAACGGCCATTGCGGGTGTTCAGCATGGCGTGGTCCTGCGACACCCATTTGCGTTCGTCATGCTCAACATAAGCAAGCACCACCAAGGCTCGGGATCTGCCGCCTGGCGTGACATAAAGCACATCGTATTTTTGCGCCACAATGTCTTCTTTGGATAAAGTCACACCAACGTCTGGGCTGAAGGCTTGTTCAAGGGTGTAGGCATAGTTGTAGTAAGTAGCAGAACAGGAAAGTAAAGTGCTGAGCGTCAGTGCAAGCAGACCTAACCTGAAAATTATCATAAGCAGTCACTCTTGGGATCGCAGCGAATAAAAAGCCGCCAGAAGGCGGCTTTCTCATTACCAGTTCAATTACTGCAGTGTTGGTGCGTAAGTGAAAGTAACAGCTACTGTGGTCGTAGCAGTACCGGTGCCGGTGCCAGTTACAGTCACAGCAGTGCCTACACAAGAACCATTGACCAGCGGGTCTGAACCGTTACAGGTTGGAACCGGTGGTGGCGGTGGTGGTGGTGTAGTATCGCTGTCTGAATTGCTGATAACGGCAGCCAGCACACCAGCGGCAACAGCACCAGCAACCACAGTACCAGTGGAAATACCACCGATAGTACCGCCGAACGCACCTGAACCGGCAGCAGCTTCTTCCTGAGCAGAAGCAGTACCAGCAACCAGCAGAGCGGCAGCTAATAACGCATTTAATTTAGTCATGACTATCATCCCTTTTTAAAAAGCTCCCACAGGATAGAGAAAAAACACCCTCGCGGCAAGAGCTGGTTTCAGTAAATGCGGTGAAATCAAAGGCTTCAGCCATTCACCGCACCAAGCCCCCGTTGCTCTGACAAGGAATGCGTCACCAGGTTCCACATTTGCTCAGATTGCTGCTTCAACCCAGCGGATGCCTGCAACACAGTTTCTGGGTTTTGGACGAGCAGTTCATCCAACAACTCCGTCAACTGCAGATCCGTGAAGTCGGGCTCCAGCAAAAACTGCTGTTGCTTATAATCGGCAAATAAGGCCTGGTACTTATGGCTCCAACTGGTGCCAAGACAAGGAACCCCTTGTGACAAAGCACTGACACAGCCATGAAAACGCGAACAAATCACCGCCTTGCTTTGACCAATCAGCGCTTTCACCACTAAAGGATCGGCTTCCTGACGCAGGGTCGCCCGGCCCTGACTGGCCGCCACTAAAGCCTCACACAACTCTTGGTCTTTTTTGCCTTCGTGGTTCAGCACCAGCACCTGCATGCCCTGCTCCAGCGCCCTGAACATCAGATGGGTGAGCACAGGCAAATAACTGTCCCGCCAACGACGATCGGCATTGCGTGGGCTCAGCATCTGATAATTCGGGATCATCGTCAGGGTATTGGCAGGCAAAGTGCACGCCAGCAGCGCTCCTTGCACCAAGTTGGTAAAATCCGGCGCTTGCTGAACCTTGCCTTGCGGGCAAAGCGCACGCACATGCTGCAGGCTTTGTGGGTCTCTGGCGAGCACCAGCCGTGCCAAAGGCAGCGCCTCTGTCAGCGCACGCCGTTCTTTTTCCCGGCTAAAGGGCCCAAAGGCCTGAGGCAAAAACACATAGGCCTTGCCGCGTCTGGCAAAACGTTTTAATTCATCGGCCAGGTGCAAACCATGCGCTTCCGGCCATTGGTCGCCATAGGCAAAACCACTGGCATCCAGCACGACGTCAATATCCGCTTCCGTGACAATACCGAATTGGCGGATCAGCCATTGCCGCAACTTCTTAGGCAGATAATCACTGTAGGCATTCATTTCAATGCCAAACAACCGCAACCCTGCTTTTTGATAAGCGCCTAACACAGCCCTTGCCTGATAAGGCGAGTTTGCTCCGGTTTGCAGCACCACCTGGGCTTGTGGCCAGCATTGCTGTAGTTGCTGCAACACGGCATGCAACATCAGCTCTGCCCCCTTGTTCACAAATTGCACGCCACGAATTTCTATAAAAGTCACATTAGTCCTTGTTAACTGGCTGAACCCACCGGCTGTTTATAACTTCACCTCACGCACCAACAGTGCATCGGTCTTCTTCTGGGAAAACGGAACACCACCTTGCGGATCGGCATAGCCTATCGCCAGCAGCATCACCACACGCTGATAAGGCTCCAACCCCAAGGTCTGGGCAATGGCTTTTTCCCGGCTTTCAATATCGGGCCAGTTGATTGGGCAGGTGGAGAGGCCTAGCGTTTCCAGCGCCAGCATTAATTGCATAGTCGCCAGCGACGCATCGATGTAAATCACGTGACGGTCCCGTTCGGCCGGATAACAGCTTAAATCGCCAATCACCGCTATCAGACTGGGAATTTGTCCGGCAAAACCCGTGGTGCCCATCGCCAAATCGGCCACTTTAGCGGCATCCTCAGGCCGGGACAATAAATCAAACCGGTACGGCTGACGGTTGCAGGCAGAAGGTGCCAGGCTGGCCGCATTCACCGCCTGACGGATCAACGTTGGGTCCACCTGCTGTTGGGTAAACCAACGCACCGACCGGCGGCGCTGGTACAAAGTGTACAGATCAGCAAACACTATAGGGCAATCAGGCAATGCACTGGCGGGATAAGGAACCGAGCTCGAGCCTGTTTGGGTTGCGTCTCCAACCTGTTCAGTTAGCTCCCGGCTAAGCTGTTGCCACACTTGACCAAACAGACTCCTGGCTTTCGCAATTTCTGCAGTGTCTGTGACAACTTCAAAATAACGGTTCAGCACATCAGCGGCCCATTTGAGCTCTGCAGAACAGATACTTTTCTGCTGCACAGCCCGCTCGAAGATCACCACAGTTTCCATAATATAGTCGGAGGCAAAACTGGCCCGACGCGGCTGCATAATCAGGCCTTTTTCCAGCCGGTGAATATTACGGCGCAACAAGGCGCTGCTTTTTCCCAGCTGATGCAACTGCTGTTGGTAGGCGAGACGTCCAGCCAGTACAGAATGCTGTTCGCGTCTGAAAGCCGGACTGAACCAATAGAATAACGAGGCAGAAAACGCACTCCGGGCCAAAAGACCAGCCCAAAACAAACTCACATGTTCAATACGCAGTTTTAACCATTGTTTGAACGATGCGGGCAAAAGACGTTTCAGTACATTCATAACAACCTGTGGTTTTTTCAGGAAAACAGCTTTGCGAGCAAAAAGTCAGGAGGGCAACTATAAAGCTGAAGGTAAAAAAAAGCCAACCTCAGTATTGGGTTGGCAATAATTCATGAAAATTGTTGACGGACCGCCGCAGTATATCTGAACGGCACGCCTCACATTGCTGCATTTTTAGACATATTTTTGCGTGATTTCGTATTTTTTATATCAAAGCGTAGTTTGTCACGAAAAACCATATAACCAGCTAATGTGCCAAACACTGTCCCCCGCTCTTGACTCAAGCGCAATTTGAACGCCAGCCATCGTTTGAATGGCACTATGGCGTACAGATGATTATCTTCGAGGAAATAATTAAACCAGGAATACAAGCGGGTCAGCCATGGGTATCGTTTTACATTGGCGTGGCCCAATGGCTCTGCATTGCCACTTTGCTGGGACACCAGTTGGTTCACATAAGTTTTCCACAACAGTTTGGAGCGCCTCAGTGAATACGGCACTTGTTGCCAGAATGTCATAAAGTCTCCGTCCCAAAGCGGCATCCACCAATCCAACGCAAAAAAATCATAATAGCGATTTGAGTTGATAATGAATTTGGCCTGCCGTTCGCGGTAATTCCAGCATTCAGCCAGGCTATTGACATTCAGCCGCTGCCGGCGCCGCGCTTCGTCAGCTATGGTCTCAAGCTGCAGGATGATTTTTTCTCTGACCGCCTCAGGCAACGCCTCCCTGCTGTGTTCATAATGTTTCTTCAGCACAGCGTTCAAAGCTTTTGGCACCTGATGACTTTCGCACCAACCAGAGTCATCCAGTGCCCCAGAAAAAAAAGCACCGGTATGGCCCGGCGCAACCACCGCATTGGCATCTATCTGCCGGTTTTTCACCAATTGCTGTATGGCCGGAAAAACCTGAACCGTGGGCACAGACACCAGGCCATGAACAAAATCGAGAAAACGCTGAAACTCCGGCTGCTGAAACAGCTCGCGCCACATTTTCCGGGAATAAGTCACACAAACCCATGGGTAACCTGCAAGACTGGCGACTTTGCGGCTCAGCGCGACCTCGGCACTGCCAGGCCGGCCAAAGGTAAAGCAGACGACATCAGGGTAACCGGCACGGCGAAGATGCATGGCCAGGGCACGTGAATCATAACCGCCACTGAGCGGTAATACGATTTGCCTTCCATTTGCATAACGGATTAACCGTTGTACCACTTTTTCTGTTACAAGGTCCAACTGCTCAAGCCAGGGCTGCATAGACTCGGATGTATGCTGGCTATTCAAATGCAGGTACCAGTCATAAATTATGCGTTGTGGTTGTTGCCCCAAAGACCAGTGCAGCAATTCCGCCGCCTGCAGCTGATAAATCTTTGGGTGCAGAGTTGCGTTGCCGGTAATAAAACCGGTGAAGCTGAATTCAGCAACGCTGTCCGGTTCAGGTTCTGCCGCTGGTAACCGCTCAAGCAACCATCCGGTGTCATCGCTGATCAGCAGATCGGCTCCGTCCATGGCGTAGAATAAAGGCCGGCTGCGGGTTCGGTCGGTAAAACAGCACAGCTGCCCGTCAAGCAACAAAACTCCAGAGAAAAAGCCGTTTAGCGACCGCAAGTACTCTGCCAGTTGGTTTTGCTGGCAGGCCAGCTTCAACAGCGGCAACAAATCGGCCGCGGCCAGAGCCTGCTCACAAGAAAATACCTGGCCACATAACCATAACTCAGGCAACACCTCGGTTTTGCCATAAGCGCCCGATAAATTCCAGGTTGCACCTTCAAACCTTGCCAGCAACAGCACTCTCCTTTTTACCGCAAAAATAAAGGGTCATAGATGAAAACAACAGCACATGCAGCAGGCCAACCAACGCAAATGCAGCAATAGCAGATACTGGCTGTCCGTTGTCGCTTGCAACCCAGACAAACGCCAGCACTCGCCCAATAAAAGTAAATAAATTCAGTAACGTAGCCCAGTGTTGAATTCGCAGCACCATCACCGCTTTTACACAGGGGGTATTCACAAAGGCAACATATAACCACAGGGCCATCCAGCGGGCGTAATCCCCGGAGCTTTGCCACTGGTCACCAAACACCCAGCCAAAAATTTCATGCCCGTAAAAAGCAAGCAGCGCAAAAGGCAACAGACCAAGCAGGGCCAGGCCTGCCATGGCCTTCAGCAACACCAAAACCAGCGGCTGCCGCTGTTCTGCACAATGGACAAAATGTGGGTAAAACACGTCACCTACCGCTTTACCAAGCACCAGAGCAGGTAGCGCTAATACCGTTTTGGCGAGGGTATAAAAACCAGCAGCACTGGGGCCAAAATAACCAGCCAGCAGTAACACAGGGGCACTTTGGGCGGCAGTATTCAGCAACTGTTGCGGGGTTTGAAACCAGATAAAGGCCTGAAACTGACGCATCACCCTGAGCAGCCGTTTCCGGCGCTTTGTTGCGCCAAGTTTCAGCAGGCGCCCGTATCGGACTATTGCGCGGGGGGCACGGGGTGCGCTTTGTGTTAAAAAACAACAATGAGCCCAAGGAGCCAACAGGGCAATAGCCACAAGAACCGATGCCCCGCTGTGCATCCCCCCTCCACCCAGCCGACTTAACTGCACCAACAGGTTTTGTACTACCTCGGCACGCGCCAGTGTCCGCACCTGTTGCAGCCCAATCAACTGCTGCTGACGTAACTGCAGCAGTGTGGAGCCCAGCATGGCAACAGGAATGGCGTATAACCAGAGTGTGAGATTTGACAGTGACAACACCTGTGCAATAGGGCCGGCAAACAGCAGACTGACCACAAAAACCAACAACGCCAGCGCCACAGAAATAAATAACGACAGCTGAACCAGGCTGTATTTCTGCAGCCTCCCTTTAGCCTGCACCAAGGCCTGTGGCAAGCCTAACGCTGAGAGCGGTAACAACACCAGCAGTAAAGCCTGGAAAGCCCCATATTCACCATAAGCTTCAGGGCCAAACAGCCTGAGTAACACAGGTAATAACGCAAAATTAATTAACTGCACCAGCACAGTTGCGCTGACTAATACAGACAGGCGTTTTAACCAGGAAGGTAAGAACACAAAAGCCACAGCCACCACACAAAAGCAGAAAGAACCAGTATACTCAGCACACCAAATTACACCAGCTGCTTACCAATAAGCATAAAAAAACGCGCCATAAGGCGCGTTTTTTTTAACAACCAACTATTAACGAATATCGTCAGCTTTGTACTGATCAGAAACTACGTTAACACGGGCAGTACCTTCACGGTAGTAAGGAGCCAGAGTCACTTTATCAGCATCGGCATCGATGATGAAAGTAACAGATAACTTCTCGTCAGAACCTTTGCTCAGACCGAAAGCAGTCATCAGGTCGCCTTCGAACACTGTAGTTACAGCGCCTTTCTTCGCAACTTTTGACAGAGTTACTGGGCCGTATTTCACGCCAGTTTTACCTACTGCTTCAACGATGATATCTGCATCTGTAGTACCCAGGTTTGACACTTCAACGTTTGAAGAGAACTGAGCATAACCTACTGGCAGGTATGGAACATTGATTACAGCTGCATCCAGCTCCCACTCACCAGCGTCTGCATTAGACAGCAGAGAAGCTGGAGTAGCAATCACTGTACCGGCACCAGCAGTCAACGAGCTGTAAGACTGAGTAGCAGAAACTGTGAAAGAAGAAGGATCAATTGGGTTAGCCAAAGTAGCAACTGAACTGAAAGTGATTGTATCTTCACCAGCAGCAGCAGCAGCATCCCACTGAGCTTCAGTGTAAGTAGCAGTCAGAGTTGTTGCATTCACACGAACAACGGTCGCACCTTCAGCAGAAACCCAGTTTGCAGCTGCGTGAACTACTGCGTCAGAGAAGTCACCTTTGATAGTTACTACTGTACCGTTAGCGAACGCTGGGTTAACTACGTCAGCAGCTTTATCACCGAACTCCAGAACTAAAGTGTCGTCCAGTCCGTTACTACCAGTTACGAAATTACGTACGAACTCTGTACGTTCTTCACGCTCAATTACGCCGTCCAGTTCAGTATCAACAGCTAAAGTATACTGAGTTACTTCTTCAGCGATTACACCTGAACCAGTTTCAATAGCTGTGCCAGAAGAAGTTTCTGAAGAGTAAGCTACAGTAGATGCGCCAGCGATAGTTGGCAGGTTAGTATCACCAACAGTTACACGGAATGCAGAACTTGCAGTCAGCGGGTTACCCAGGTTTACATTGAACGTGATGGTATTGTCATCAGTGTCAATAGCTACTGAATCGAAAGTGAAAGAACCGGTACCGTAGTTGAACAGAATGTCACCACAATCACCCAGACCAGTGCCAGGGTTGTTAGTACAAGCACCACCAGTTAAACCAGTCAGGTCAACATCATCGCTTAAAGTCAGAGTAATTTCAGAAGCAGCTGGGTGCAGCTTGTCAACAACCACATCAAAAGAGAATGCAGCAGTTGAATCCAAGCCTACAGCTAAGCCTTCTGTTGACAGCTGAACTGGTGTCGAGCTGATTGATGCAGCGTTAGCGGCAAAAGCACCAGCTAAAGAAGCTGCTACTAAAGAGGCCTTAAATACCTTTTTCATATATCCAATTCTCCAATTTCATGAAATTGGAACAAGAAGCAATTTTCACTACCATTGTTCCGTGTTTTTATACAACTTTCTTATTGAAAGCTAAACTGTAAAGTTAAACCAGGAGCACTAGTAACCCCTAGCGCGCGCCTTTACTTCAACTTTCACGGCCTAGTTTATGTAACGGCTGCAATATGTCAACTGCAACTTGCCTGTTAGCTAAAAAAAGCCGCTGTTACCGTTTAAGTAACCCAGGTCTGGCCTGCTGATTTCACTGCACAGTACTGCATTTCTCAATGAAATACTGCTTTTCGCAGCTTAACTGCAGTTTCTGCTAACTACCGGGTTATGGACCTTTACAGCCTTATGCCCCTAAGCATATGTTTTAACAGAGTAAAACACTTTATGACAGTATCTGGTCAGCGATAAAAAAGCAAGCCTAAGTAACGCACTTTATTGATCAAGCCGAATAAATTGCATGCTTTCGTTCAACTGTTCTTTTAGCTCGGTCCATTCATCAGCTTGGTGGATCACTCGAGGAGTCACCAAAATTACCAACTCGGTTTTATTGGTGGTACGGGTTTTAGTGCCAAATAAAGCGCCGACCAGGGGCAACCTGTGCAAAAACGGCACACCATCATCGTTATTACTTTTATCTTCACTAATCAATCCACCCAACACTATGGTCTGGCCACTTTCGGCTACCACTTCGGTTTTTAAGCTACGCTCAAAAATCTGCGGGTTGCCTTCCAGGGTAGCACCGCCCGCCACCTGATTGCTGTTGGATTGATCAATGCTCATAATGACCACCCCCTGCGCATTAATGGTTGGAGTGACACTGACATCTATACCTGTTTTGCGGTAATCCACCGAACGGGTGGTGCCATTGGTCGGGTCTGTAGTGGTTTTACCGACAATCGGAATATCGGTGCCCACATTAATAGTGGCAGCAACACCATCTCGCACCAAAATAGTGGGCTTAGACAATACATTTACCAAGCTGTTGGTTTCAAAGGCCTGGGCGTTAATGGTTTTACTGCCGGATGCCCAGCCTAATACAGCCCCACCTATATCAGCAGCTCCAAAACTGGTGCTGCCGGAAAAACGGCCCGAATTAAAGGCGGCATCCACACCATATTTAAATTCGTCGGTTAACGTCACTTCGGCAATGGTCAGTTCCAACATGACTTGTTTGGGCATCACGTCCAGACGCTCAATCAATGGCAGCAGCGCCTGATAATCACTGCCAGATGTATAGAAAATTAAGGTATTGGAGCGCTCATCGACCACCATTTTTACATTATCGCCGCTGGCACCGGTGGTGGTTTGAGCGTTACGGTTTTCCACCTCTGCAGTGCGTTGCTCTGTCGAGCTTTGCGCCCGGCTTTGCACTGCCCCTGACTGGCCGGTAATTAAAACTGAAACGCTTTGCCCCAAGTCAGAAGCGCGGGCGTACCGGGGAGCGTAAATAAAATACTGTTTTTCAGTTCCTTTGCTGGGTTTATCCAACTGGCCTGCCCAAAATTCGATACGGTTTAAAAAATCCTGCTCTGACGCAAAGACCGCCACGGCTCCTAACTGGGCAACAGGCACAAAAGACACTCGGTTATCAGCCACGTTCGGGCCACGCATAATGCCTTCATTGATTAAAATTTGAGTTAAGGATTCAATAAATTCTTTTGGCGGTATATAAGCCAACTTTAAAAAGCCAACATGACGACTGCGACTTCCTGGAGCATCTAACAGTTGCATCAATTCAAGGGCACGAATCACCTGTTCACGATCCCCACTGATAAAAACGACACCCTGATCCATATCAACTGTGGTTTTGACGTTGGCAACTTCCTTTAAGGTCTTCACAATGTTGCCATTAAAGACATAACGAAGAGGAACTATCTGCTGAACATTAATTGAGCTTGGTACTGAATCTGGTGTGCGGCCATACCCCACTGACGTTACATCTGGGCCATCTTTTGGCTGTTTCTGGATGTAAAGCACATCGTTCTGACGTTTGACCACGATGCCCCGCTGCAACAACAGCTGCTCGGTCAGGTTGTAAAGCTTGCGTTGGCTCAGTGCCTCCTGCACATTCAATGAAATAGTGCCTGAATCATTACTCAGCCCTTCTCCCAGAATATAATTGGCTTTTAACAAATCGCCGAATACATGATGTAAAAAGTCAGGTAATGGCATATTATCGGCGGCAATTTGCAGGCTGCTGCCGGAAGAAAACTGGTCGGCTATAGTCACGTCGGAAGTAAAACCTACTACAGGGCCACGTAATACAGGCACCCGCAGTAACCCCTGCTGTGCTCTGGTTGCTGTGTCGCTTTCAATAACAGGCCGTTCTACAACAACATCAGCACCGGTACTTCGTAAGTAAGAATCTTGCAGTTCAAATTTCTGCGGTGCTGGCACAGTGGCACATCCGGTCAATACCGCCGAAGCCAGCAAGGATAAATAAAAAGACTGTTTCATAACTAATCCGGTTGATTCACTATTAATTCGGTTGCTGTTCATTCGGTTCGATATTGCCTGCTGTTTCAGTTGCTTCAGTCAACGCGACGGCCGGGGCAAATAACTCAAGCCATAGGGTACGTTGCTGCAAGGCCAGAGTCAGACGCTTGCCGCCAAGTTCAATCACCTGATAGCCATCCAGCATGTCACCCTGTTGCAATGTAAGACGACTCGGACGAGCTGCAGTCGCTGCTTTATTGTCTCCAACGCTTAATACGGCTTTATAGCGTCCGGCTTGCCGCACAATAGCGGTTAAACGGTAAACTTTGTCACCAATGTATAACTCTTTCAGTAACCCTTGCTGTTGTTGCTGCTGTTCCAGACTCATCCCTTTGTCCTTGTTGTCTTCAGCTTCAACTTCTGTGATGTCTGACTGCTCTAACTGACTAATCAACTGTTGCACCACATCATGGCTACCCGGTACCGGCGCGACTTTATTTATTGGTAAGACAGGCAATAAGTCTGAACGGGGATCCCGTAACTCTGGCCGGCTCAGCCAGAGATCCATCAGCACCAGCGCTAAAGCTCCACCAAATACAGGCGTCAGGTAAGGCCTGAGCAGTTTTAACCAGCTTTGAAGCTTAGATTGGTTCATGATGCATCCTTCAACCTGATAGCCACACGCAGAGAAACATCACCTGTCACATCACCAAGTTGTTGCGCGTTTTGTCCACGAATGTTCAGACGTTGGTTCAGCAACAACAGTGATGGCAAGCTAACTTGCTGTTGCATCTGTTGCTGCAACTTCAGGTAGTCCTGTAACTTACCGCTGAAGCTTAAATCTAACACCAGCGTCTGCACGTCCTGTTGCATGACGCCATCACGCCAGGCAGACAAACTAATTTGCAGATTGTGCTGGTTGAACATTTGTTCCAACTGCTGCTGGGTATCCAGCTTGACACGGGTCAGGTTTTCTGCCGGTGTCAGCTTCAGTTCCGCCGCTTTGACCAGCATACCCATATGCTGTTGAGCTTCACTCATTTCTGCAGACAGAGTCAGCAAAGCTTGGGTTTTCGCCAGAGTATTTTGATTAAACGCCAGTTGCTGCCAATTCTCCTGGCGTGTTTCCCACAAAGGCTGCCAGACAAAACGGGCGACTAATAAGACGACCAGCCAGGGTAAATAAGCTTTGTAAGGTTGCAGTGCTTGCATCAGCCCGCTCCTTTTAAGTCAAAACGCACTGTTGCCTGTTCTCTATCGCCCTGGCGCCGCACATTTCCTTCCAGTTCAGCGTTACTGACATCGGGTTGCTGCAATAACAATTGCAAAGCTTCGGTGGCTGACGGAGCTTCTATAGTGACACTCACTTGTTGCTGTTGTTGGTTAACCGCAGTGATCAAGACATTTTTTTTATAAAGCGGTACCAGTACCTGCCAGAGAGCCACCATAGAATGATCAGCCGGTAACACCTGCTGCAGCTGGCTAAAACGATCGATTTGTTTTTGCACCTGTTCACGTTGTGTCAAAACAGCAGCAGCATCGGAATTGACCTGTTCGAGTTCAGCCTGAGTCTGCTCCACTCGCACTGCCGTCCATTGCACAATGATCAATAAATAGAGGGTTACCGCTGCCGCAACAGGCCAGATCACACTAAACAAAGGTTGAAAAAACGAGCGGGCACCATGTTGATTAAGACGAAGAAAGCCACCCAGCTGGAACTGATGCCATCTTGATAATGCCAGAAAGAGAGTCCGGCTATGGCTGGAAGAATCGAGTTCAATCCGTTGCTCTATGGCTACGCCTTGAGACAACATAAACTGTTCGGCAGAAACCAACAATCCGCCTTGCACCGCGGAAACAGGTCCAGCCAGACTGTTCGTTAAATACACAGTTACATCTTTGGAAGGGCTTTGGTAACTGATAACTGTTCCTTTACTGAACGAATACGCCAACAACAGCGTTTCAGGTACAACCAACCAGGCGGACGCTGGTAACTCTGCCGTTGGTGTGAACCAAAGCACCGGCGTTTTACCGTTTACAGGTTCACCAATCCAGTAAAGCTGAACAACGTTCGAGGCGCTTTGTTGGGCACGGATAAGGGTGCGCGCCGCTGAGCGTTTTTCTACAGGTAACCACTGCACTTTCTCACTGTAATGGTGCCGGCTTAAAATAAGCACTTTGGGAGGGACCGCCAGACCATGAGCCAAAAGCTCACCTTCGGCTCCAAAGCTCAACAGCTTCTGGTCCAGATAACCAATCTGTTTTCTCAGCCATTGTTTTAGCGCTGAAATTATCCCTAAGGTTTTATTTGACATCACTATTTCTTTGTTATTCTAACCAGAGTAAGGGTTCTAAATCGCCCGGGCGAATGTAACAGATCAGCCGCCGTTTCGCTACAGCCCCTCCATGCTCGACCCGGATTTCCAGCCGGATGCGCTCCCCCCTGATAAAAGATACCGTTTCACTGTCTTCGACTTTCACCAGATTGAGGTAACGGTCCGCGGTTAGACTTCCAGCGTCGCGCAGGCGGATTGCCTCATCCGCCACTTCGGCAGGTAACGTGGCTTTAAGCACTTCGTCTGGGGCATGTAGCGGATTAAAACTGCTTTTTGGAAATGCGGTGACCATCTCCTGTAACGACTTGAGTTGTTGGGGGGACAGTTCCCTGACCTGTTCCAACTCCGACAAGCTTTGCAAAAACATCGACCGCCCAGGCTGTGCACTTTGCCGATAAATCTGTGCGCTGCCACCTTGTTGCTGCTCGATAAATGACAACAAATGACTACGTTGCACAGGGGTAAGCTGAAGGTAATCCAATAACCTGAGTAATGCTGGGTCTGTAGCAGTCAACGCAACCAGGCCTTCCAGGTCCTGTAATTTTATGGTGACACCAGGTTCAGGCGTAAACGATTTGCCATAAAAATTCCATACCGATGTCAGAGGGTTTGCTTCCACCAGAGCCGCCCCCAGCTCGCCTGAGGGCTGCGTCAGCAAAGCAAACAGTATTTCGTTCTGCCAGTGATTCAGCTTAAGCTGAGCCGCAGTCCTGTCTTGCATCAGACTGGCTACTTGTACTTGCTGCCGACCTGTCAGCGTAAAGTGCAATGCCAGTAACGCAAGAATGGTGCAGATAAACAGCACCTGAATGAGCGCTACACCACGTTCAGGCTTCATTTTTTTCATCCTGCACAAAACGGATCCGGGTTCGCCCGTCCTGAAGCAGCGGAATAATCACAGGTTCATTATTTGCCCATATGATATTCACTGCTTCAGGTAACATACCGGTCACTTGAGCCTGATAAGCGGTCTGCCAGACCGGAGAGCCTTCACGAAAGCCCAAAAAATGGTCATAAGCAGCAAAATCTTTCCAGCCATAGTAATTAAAACGAATATTTTCCGCTTCAAACAGTACCATGGATTTGTCCGCTGCCGGCAAAGGTGCTGATTTCAATAAGGGGTTCTGTTTCAGGCTGCTTTCCTGATAAGACAATTGCTGCAGGCCTGAAGAGCCCTCCTGAACAACCAGCCGGATCAAAGCAGGCCCAGACGAACTGAAGATCGGCTGATGGCTGATAAACACCAGCTCATGGTTGTTGCCATGAAAAAAATAGGCGGCAGAACCACTCGTATCCCTCACCAGATAGTTTGAGGCTCCCATAAGGACCTGATGCAATAGTTGTAGCTTCCTGGCCTGATTGACATCCTGCTGAAAACTGCCGAAATCGTTACGCCAGCGTTCACTGAATACGGAAAAGCTCAGGCTTCCCACCAACATGACAAACCCGAGCAATAAAGTTGCTATCAGTATTTCGATCAGGGTAAAACCGCGGTTATTCATGGCAAGCCCCAACTGAGCGCATTAAACTGATAGCGCTGCTGTTTTTCATTTTTGATTAAAGTCAGCTCTACCTGCCATAAATAGAATCGTTCGTTCTGCCGAATAAAACTATCACTTTCCAATTCATAACGCGGAGCTGGCGCGGCTCTTTTGCTGACACTGGCCCGCCAGGAAAAACGGTAACCGTTCAGAACCCCTTCCTGTTCCAGAACTTTGTTCACATCCGCACTCTTCAATCGGAATGAAATAGTCTCTGTTAATAAATCAACTAAAGCAGACGCATCCACTGCAGCACTGGCTTTCTCACTTGATACCGAAGCGGCTCTGTATACCTGACTGACCGCAGCAATCACCATAAACAAAATGGTGGCCGCAATCAGTACTTCTATCAGGGTAAAACCTTTAGGTTTACTGCGGCGCATAACTGCTGGTTAACATGGCAAGCAGGTCCAGATCCTGCTGTTGTTCTAAACGAGTGAGTTGCAATCTGACGGGCTCCGGAAAACCATTGACGTTCAGTTCAACATGTTGTGGAGTAAAAAATAGATAGCTGAATTGTTTTAGAAGGATACGCCGCCCGTCAGCGTCATAGGCATACACACCTTTACCATCAAAACTCAATTGTACAGCTTGTTGCCGGGTGTAGGCTTCAAAGCTTTGTTGTCTCAGCCAGCGCTGCAGGCTGTCCTGCTCGCTGCGGGCTCTGGCACTGTCGACCTGCTGCATGGTTAAAGGCCCAACCAGACTCATCACCAGCCCCAGCAGCATGATCACTATCATCAGTTCAATCAGTGTAAAGCCCCGGCTGCCCTTGACACTCATCATCAGATGCCATCGTTAACCGACATGATACTGAGCAGCATCACCACCACCACAGAGCCCACTATGCCCCCCATCACCAGGATCATCAGTGGTTCCAGCAAACTGGTCATTTTTGTGGTCCAGCCGGTAAAATCGTTGCGACTGCGGCTGGCTATTTCGTCAAATACTACCCCCAACTGACCGCTTTCTTCGCCAACCTCTAGCAGGGAAAGATAAAAGTCCGGATAAAGCGATGTGGCAGCCAGGGTTTCAGTCAAATTATTACCCCGTTTGATTTTGGCTTTGGCCAGCATTACAGACTGACGTAACAGAGCATTCTTGATGGTATTTGCGGCCAATTCTATCGCCTGGTCCAACCGTACACCGGCGTCAAGCATCAACGCCATACTGGTGTTAAAGCGGATACGTTCAATCTGCATAATGGCTGTTTTAAACACCGGAACACGAATGAGGTATTCGTCCAGCCATTGCGATAACAGGCCACGGTCAGCAGCCCACTTTGCGCCGCCGGCCAGTGCCACAAGTATTAATGCCAAATACCATTGATAACTCTGCATCCATTTACTGGCGCTGATCAGCATTTGGGTATACCAGGGCAGGTTGGCATTTCCTTCAAACAAGCCAGACATTTGAGGAACTATGTAATTAAATACAAAGACAATAGCCAGCACGCAAACAGAAAAAATTACGGCAGGGTAAACCATGGCCTGAGTGATTTTAGCCTGCAACTCCTTCCTGAATTTCAGATCACGCGCTAAACCAGCAAATACTTCTGCCAGCTCACCACTGGCCTCGCCCATCCTGACGAGGCTAACATAGAGGTTATCAAAGTGCTTGTGGTGGGATAATGCCTCTGCGAGTGACTCTCCACGCTTTACTGAGTTTGATAGTTCCGTCAGCAGTTTTCCGGCAAGACTGTCCGACTTCCCCTTCGCCAGCATTGCCAAACTGCGATCAATTTTTACACCACTGCGCAACAACAAGGCCAATTCAGACGTAATAAATTCAAGCTCATTCAGGGATAACTGACTGGATTGAAACAAAGACAGGCGTTGCTGGTTTTTTCGCTCTTTCACAGACAAAGGAAATAACCCTTGTTGCTGCAAGAGCTGGTGAACCGCCTGAACAGACTCGCCTTCAATTTCACTGCTGATCAAGTGTCCAGCCTGGTCATAAGCTTTATAGTCAAACCATGCCATCAGCCAGCTACCCGGATAACTTCTTCAATGGTTGTTATTCCCTGCAAGACTTTCAACAAACCGTCTGCCATTAACGTGCGCCCGCCGCGCTGCTGATTCAGCTTACGTGCTGTCAAAGGGAAGTGCTCGTCTTTGGGTAAGGATTTTACCGCTTCATCACAGCGCAGATACTCGATAATAGCCACCCGGCCTCTGTAGCCCGTATGCGAACAATGCTCACAACCTACTGCCTGTTTTAATTCTGCAACAAGACCATGACGTGTCGCCAGCGGCTGCAAATCATACTGAGCCATTAGGGCGATGGCATCAGAATGAGGGACTGCACAATGTGGACACAACTTTCGAACCAGGCGCTGCGCAATAATGGACACTATAGCGGCGTTGAGCAAATACTCCTCCGCGCCCAAATCCAGCAATCGGGTGTACGCACTTGGCGCGTCGTTGGTGTGTACTGTGGAAAACACCAGATGGCCTGTCAGGGCTGACTGCATGGCAATTTGGGCCGTTTCTTTATCACGGATCTCACCAAGCATAATAATGTCAGGGTCCTGACGCACTATACTGCGTAAACCTGCAGCAAAGTCAAAACCTATAGCAGGCTGAACCTGCACTTGGTTTACCCCTTCCAGCTGGTATTCAACCGGGTCTTCCAGCGTAATAATTTTCACGCCAGGTTCGTTAATTGCATTCAAAAAGGTATACAGACTGGTGGTTTTCCCTGAGCCAGTTGGCCCTGTCAGCAAAATCACACCTGAGGTCTTACGAATGTCTTCCCGGATCGCCTGCTCAATATCAGCAGAAAGGCCAAGCACTTCCATGCTGTAGTTGATCGCGTCCTGCCGTAAAAACCGCATTACAATGCTTTCACCGTCATGCAACGGTAATGAAGAAACACGAATGTCCAGATCTTCATTCGCTATCCGCATTGAAATTTTGCCATCCTGCGGGCGACGCTTCTCCGCAATGTCCATGCCTGAAAGAATTTTAAGCCTGGAAGCTACGGGTAATCTCATTCGCGGGGGGATCCAATCCGCTTCCTGTAATACGCCATCAATGCGAAAGCGCACCCGATACCTGTTCCCTATGGGTTCAAGGTGCATATCGGAGGAGCGGGCACGAAGTGCGCGGGATATCAGAGAATTCAATAGGTTTACTGTAGGGGCCTCTCCGGCAAGCTCTCGCAGCCTGTCTTCTTCTACATCGGTCAATTCATCAAAACTGGCCACTGAAGCGGATGTTCGTTGATACAGCTGATGCAACATCTGCATCTGTTGTGGCGTCGCAATGAAACAATCCAGCCGAGATCCGGTTTCGGCCACAATCTGATTGCCCTGCACAGACAATGGGTCTGCTATAGCCAGGGTCAGCTGCTGTTCTTTTGCGGACAACACAAACCAGTCGAACGGACTCAGAACCTGGTTCAGCGCTATAGCCTGTAACTGTTCCGCCTGAATCCCACTCAGAGTTTGTTCAGATAACAAAGGGATTTGTAGTAAAGCAGCATAAAACTCAGGCAGATTGTCTTCAGACAAGGCACCCATATTCACCAATAACTGCTCCAGCCTGCCACCATACTTTTTCTGGAACGTCATCGCTTTATCTATGTCAGAGCCGGACACTCCAAATTGCTGCTGTAGCAGCGAGATCAGTTCTGTCATTTGAATACGACGTCTGCGTCTTCACCTTCACCGCCGACTTTTCCATCGCGGCCATAAGACATCAGTGAAAAAGGTTCATTATTCTGACCTGGTACTGCATAAATGTAGGGATTGTCCCAAGGATCATTCGGAATATCTTTAGGCAGGTAAGGACCATCCCAGTTTGGCTGACTGGATTGACGTAATTCGGCCAGAGCAGCAGGATAACTGCCAATATCCAGACGATAAGTGTTGAGTGCTGTAGCCAGCATTTCCATCTGAACCGCAGCTACTTTGGTTTTATTCGAGCCCACTTTGGAGAACATTTGTGGAGCAACCAACGACATCAGCAATCCCAGAATTACAATTACAATTAAAAGCTCAATCAGTGTAAAACCACGCACACGACCTAATTTCATCAGAATTCCCATCACTCTTGTATTTAACGAGACGCGGCATCTTAACTCATGCAGCGGAACACGAACAAGTTACGGTTCAGCCCCTTCAGGCACTATTTATTATTCAGGTAAATAATGTTCTACACCACTGCGTGCAATCACCCGCTCCCACAGCAGCTCATCATTAATTTTTGGCAGAATAGTGCTGTTTTCGAACTGAGGTGGCCAACTTTGCAATTGGTCTAAATCGGCATATTGGACTGAATAACGGCTGAGAAAGTTCTTTGTCCAGTCATTCAGATAACCCAATACAGGCAGGCCTGCTGCTGCATATTCCATCAGCTTGGTCGAGGTCTGAAATTTATACGGCCTCAAGTTTGGTACTGCATTCAAGCCAACGGCAGAACGCTCCAGCCAGCCTGGAATATCTTGGTGATGGACCCGGCCAGCAAACAAAATTTGCGGTTTATCTGCAAATTGCTGCTTCAGTGCAGCAGGAGCATCACCGACCATGGCCACCCGTATATCAGGTTTGATGCTGAGTAATCGAAGCAGAATTGCCGTCAGTTGTCGGGTTTTATCCATGGAACCAATGTAAATGAGATCAAAGTCTTTGGTTTTTTCCTGCAGTTGCAAAAACTCCCGGCTGATGCCCATATCCCGGGTCAGCGTTGGCACCTGGTCACGAAAACTCATCAGGCTACGTTGGTTTTCATTTTGAAAAATTCGCAGATGAGGTAAAGGCAGCGCCTGCTTTTTTAACCAATCTTTGCAACCAGCCAGAGGAGGCAGTGATAAGGAGGCAAATTCATGTACCATAAACTGGTGAGCCAACGGTTTGTAACGATAAAAGCCCATAAAAAACCAGACTATATCGTACTGCTGTAAATCCACAGGCTCAGTTTTTATATCCATCTGATAACGTTCAGAAAAATACGAGCGGTATGCATTAAGCTCTGGCAAATCCGCCCTGCCGGAATGAATAAAACACAGTGTTTTCATCGTCTGTGCCCTCCGGCAAGGAATACCAATACAGGCAGATGACGCATGAGAATATTCTTCAGTGCCACACTGAACGTATAGCGGCCTGACAACAGCACCAACCGCAGTGACTGCCAGTGCTGCGTATTCAGATACCAATAAAACTTTTGCGCTCTGCGCTGAGCGCGGTTCATCACATGACCATGTCGTTCAAGCAACAGCTGATAGCCTTGTTCGCGATGTTTTGACACTGAGATCCGGTCTGACGAATGATCCTGCCATATGCGGTAACTGCAGCCAGTGAGTCGCCGCCCTTTACCAAACCTCTGACTTAGCCGAATCCAACAGTCATAATCCTGGCAAGACAAAAATGCCGGATCAAAACCTGTGATCTGCCGTAAATAATCCGTACGGGTAAAAAGCTGATTACCGACCGCATTACGCCACAACAAATCGGACGCCGTTAATTTTTCTTCCCTGCGTCCGTAACTGAAAGTCAGTGTTGGAGTCACCACCTGATAACCTGTACACAAAAAGGCAGCTTCAGGGTGTTTTTGCCACTCCTGCACAAAGTGCTGCAAGCGGCCGGGTAAAAATTCATCGTCATCATCCAGCCCGGTAATAAAGACCCCTTTAGCCGACTGAATTGCCAGATTTCTCGCTACACAGGCGCCGGAAGCACTGTCCGTGGTCAACAGACGAATACGCGGGTCACTGCAGGCAATGGCTTCAATTTGTGCTCTATAGTGCTCGTCTGAACAGTCATCGACGATGATCAACTCAAACAGTTTATAACTTTGACTGAGGCAACTTTGCACGGCCCTGTCCAACAGTTCAGGACGATTCCGGGTTGGAATATACACAGTCACCAACGGGGCTGGCACTACCGCCTGACTGGCTCCAGTTTCTGTCTCAACGCGACTTTCTGCCTTTTGCAGTAATTGATTCTGTAACATGAGAGGCTCGGCACTATACATCAGCCGGCTCCTTCTGCTTTGCGATGCGGCTATACAGCTGCTCATACTGCTGAGACACAACATTCAGTGAAAAAGAGCCAAGTACTCTCTCGCGGGCTTTTTGCCCAAGCTGATTTCGCTCATCAGCACTGAAACAGAGCATCGTTGTTAAAGCTGTGGCAAGAAGTGAAGGATTCTGAGGAGGGGCAATCAGTCCCGTCTCGCCAATCAGTTCTTTACAATCCCCTACATCGGTGGCAACACAAGGCAAACCAACACTCATGGCTTCGCCCAATGCCATGGGGAAGGCCTCACTGCGCGAAGGCAGACAAAATACATCAAAACAGTTTAACAGCACCGGAATATCGTCTCGTAACCCCAATAGCAGAACTTTGTCAGACAAATTGTGGCGTTCCAGCTGTTTCGTTAAGCCGACATTGCCTGGTTCGTTGTCACGACCAACCAGAATACAACGCCAATTCAGTTCAGCAGGCAACAACGCCAGTGCTTCAATCAGAATGTCCTGTCCTTTGTCCGGGTGATTCCGTCCGACAGAGCCAATGATCAACTGACCCTCTTTTAAACCCAATTCCCGTCTGGTTGCCTCTTTTTGTGCAGCAGGTATAGAAGACAGCGGTGAAAAACCGTTGGGGATCACAATAAATTTATTGGCGTTATAACCGTATCCAATATGATTCTGGCGAGCCACTTCGGCCACGGCCACTATGGCATCAGGCAACCAGCCAGACATTGCCGCGCCAGCTTTCATCACCAGTTTGGTTAAAGGCCGCCCTATAGGCAGGTTAGAACAGTGGATGCCCCAAACTAAATGCCGGACACCAGCCAGGCGGGCAGCAATCCCCCCCAATAAATCGGCGTGGTACATCCAGGTCTGAACCAAATCAGGTTTGATCTGCTTAAGCAATTTAGTCAGTTGCCATAAAGCCACAGGAAAGGCTAACTTTCCGGCCATATTCAGAGCAATCACCTGGTAGCCTTGGTTGCGCAGCCGCGCGCCTATCGGCCCTTCGTCCTGCAAAGAGATAATAACCAGCTCATCTTTTCGTTCCGGATGGCTGGTCAGCAACCGCTCCAGCATAATTTCGGCACCGCCTATATCCAGGCCTGTGCTGATATGTACAACTTTCAAATCAGAACTCCCTATCTGGGTTATCACATTCCGGGTGCAAAACCCATCAAAGGTTTTTGCGAATTAAGCGCCATGACCAACAAATTAAAGCCAACAAATAACCCCAGAAACGCCATACGCCGCCAGCCGGTTAATGCCAGTCCGGCCAGGACAACCAGAGGGATCGTACTTTCAAATGCCCGGCCTGCGACTGGCGACGTAAAATAAATGCAGAGATAAAACAAGATAGCAGTCACAGCAAAACTATAACGGCGCAGATAAGTTTGTCCCTGCAACACCATTAAGCAAACCAGCAGCCCCCAGAGTAAAAATCCGGCGCCAGATGCTTTCTCTGTAAAAGTTTCCTGGCTGACCCCCTGCCTTGCCCCTACAAATCGGGCCAACACCAACAATACCGCTCCCAACGCAGACGCACTAAGGATCGTAAGCAGATTCCGCAGGTCAGCAGCAAACCGAATTCTCTGGTAAATAAATACCATCGCCAGCAACATCAACACAAAGAAAAAACTGGCGTGAATAAAAGGGGTCAACCCAATCAGAATTAATTTTCTTCGATGGTTATCACTGAACCACCCCATCAGAAAAATGGCGATAGCCAGCCCTTGGCGCAGATGGATCACAAAATTTTTGATTATTTGCGGAAAAAACAAAAACAGCAGCAACCACCAGATATTTTTAGGGTTTGTGCGCAACAGGTAATAGGCGGTGACACTGGCGCTGAAAAAAATGATCAATCGCACAGCGGCCCGGGGCTCAATCAATAAACCAATAAGCGAATTCAACACTAACCAAATAGGTTCATTGGTAAAAAGTTTATGAATACCGCCACTCAAGTGGCGCAACAGTATGACAGGGGAAAATTGAATAAACTCGAAGTAATTATCCCTATCGGCAAAAATATCAACAGGCAACGCAGCCAGAAAGGCTCCATAGCAGAGCGCAATCAACATCAGTCCAAACTTTACATGACTACTTTGGTCTGAAAGATAAAATTCCAACGGAGAAGAACTAAACTGCCAGGGCTTCAAACCAAGCGCCCTTCCCAATATCGATTTTCACTGTATATCATCCGTTATCCGCCTTTGGGTTACCTTTACTGCTCAAGCCGGCTCACACTAATCACCCCCGAATTCTATCTGAACCCCCAGGTAATTCATAGCCAGACAAGACTGCCAAGCCTCTGTAACAGACCAAGTGATCAAAATTCAGCTCCTCAGCTGATTTGCGGAAGCTCATTGCTCACTATTCCACCATCTGACTGGTTAAAGCTGTTTATCAGTGGTAAAAAAGTGTTCCTTAAGTAGCCGTTCAGCTTATTCAGTGACATAATTGTGTCCTTTAAAAGTTCACTCTTTGAAATGGCATTAAGTACAGTGACCTATGCAAGAAATCGTTAATAAAATTAGCGCTGAAGACGCTGGGCTGACGGATGTCGGCGAATTGCATCCCAAACCCTTTATGTCCAGGCGTGACACGCTGAAGCAGCAGGTGATTTACGTCTATTGCCCTCCGGAGCGGGAGTTGGATATAGGTTTGATTGTTGAGGACTACACCTTTGATATGGTGATCAACGATTACTCCCTGACAGACTTCAGCTCCAAAGTGATTTGTCATTTTGAAAGTAACAAGCTGGACAAAGAGCACCGGGAGTTTTTGGTGCGGGCCATGGAGTTTGGCGCCTGGGTGGAGCCGCTGGTCAGTTATCTGGACTCGCGCTTGGGCTATACAGAGGTGCGTTTGCTGCAAAGCAGTTACTTTTTACACCAGAAAGCTTTTTCGATTCTGTCCAACGGCCGCAGCCAGTTCAATAAACGGATGTTTGATTTAGTACTGGCCAGCGTTATTGCGTTGCTGACGTTGCCCATCTGTCTGCTCACCGCCATTCTGATCAAACTGGAAAGTAAAGGTCCGGTGATTTATAAGCAACTGCGCACAGGCCAGTACAACCGTGAATATTATGTCTACAAGTTCCGCTCGATGCGCAACGATGCTGAGAGTAACGGCGCCCAATGGGCCAGTGAAAATGACAGCCGTATCACCAAAGTAGGCAATTTTATCCGCAAAACCCGTATTGATGAGTTACCCCAGCTGCTCAATGTGTTTTTAGGTGACATGTCGCTGATCGGCCCCCGGCCTGAGCGCGAGGTCTTTATTGAAGAGCTGGAAAAGTCCATCGTGTATTACCGCTTCCGTCACGCCGTTAAACCGGGTATCACCGGTCTGGCGCAGGTGCGTTACCCTTATGGGGCATCGGTTGAGGACGCGGTCTGGAAGCATAAATATGATATTTTTTATATCAAACACCACTCGTTTTGGCTGGATATCAGGATCTTGTTCGCTACCTTAAAAGTAGTGATCTTTGGCATGGGACGCTAAGGTATGAATGTTGGTTTTATCATCACCAAATCGGAAGTTGGTGGTGCTCAGGCTTGGGTCAAAAATGTCTCAGGCTTTTGCGAAAACTCCAGACGTTTCCTTATTTCATCTGAGCATGGCTGGCTGAACAGCTTCTTCGCTGACGAGCAGAGCCTCACCCTTCCCTCCATGGGCAAACTGTTTTTTTTGCGGGATTTATTCCGTTTAAAACACTTCATCCGTAAGCACAATATTGGTTTGTTGGTGGCCAGCTCTGCACATGCCGGCGTGATGGCCCGGCTGGTCAAATTGCTAACCCCTGTTCAGGTTTATTATGTTTCGCACGGCTGGTCGTTTAACTACAACGGCGGTTTGCTGCGTTTTGCCTTTCGCAAAATTGAACAATGGCTGGCGGCACTGACCGATAAAATTATCTGCATATCAGGTGCGGATTATCAGATAGCGCAGGAAACGCTGAAAATTGAACAGGACAAGCTGCTGCTGATCCCCAATAAAGTCTTCCAGCCACAAGCTTCAGGCCTGGAGCCGCCTTTAGACAGACGCCCGAACTCTCCGAATTTATTGTATCTTGCCCGGCTGGAAGCACCGAAAAGACCTGATCTGCTGAATCTTCTGAATCACTTTTCTGTCCAGATTGACGTGATAGGCCAAGGCAGTCTGGCCACGCAAATTCTGCCTGCAAGCAATATCCGGTTATGCGGAGAAGTAAAAAACTTCGGTAACTTCAGTGCCTACGATGGTTTGATCTTGCTGTCAGACAGCGAAGGCTTGCCCATGTCTGCCATTGAAGCCGCGGCCTGTGGTTTGCCATTGTTTTTAAGCGATGTCGGGGGATGCAGTGAGTTAGTGCGCTACCAGAATGGTATGGTGACACCAAACGACGCCATGGCGTTGCAGGAAAACTTCAGTTATTTCCTGAATAAACTGCCCTACTTTAGCAAACAGGCCCAGCATGCCAGCAAGTACTTTGATTTAAATACTGACCGCGATATATGGCAGAGCTTGTTTAAAAATCCCGCCTGATTCAGGCGGGACCGCTCTATTCGTTCTGATAGTAAGCCCGGTACCAATCCACGAAACTTTGCACTCCTTGTTCAATCGGAGTGGCCGGTACAAAGTCGATATGCCGCTCAAAGTCTTCCACATCGGCAAAAGTCGCTTCCACATCCCCCGGTTGAATGGGCTGGTAATCCCTGATTGCTTTTTTACCCGTCGCAGTCTCAATAGCACAAATTAAACGCTCCAGCTCCACAGGCTGACTGTTACCTATATTAAATAACTTATAAGGGGCAGAACTTTCACTGCGGGCACCTGCGGTGTCAGACCAGTCCGGCTTTGTTTGTGGTGCCTTGGCCTGGATCCGGATAATGCCTTCGACTATATCGTCAATATAAGTAAAGTCCCGCTTCATTTTTCCATAGTTAAATACCTTAATAGGCTCGCCATTTAAAATGGCTTTGGTAAATAAAAACAGAGCCATATCAGGCCGGCCCCAAGGGCCATACACGGTAAAAAAGCGCAGACCTGTCGTAGGGATGCCGTACAAATGGCTGTAACTGTGTGACATCAGTTCATTGGCTTTTTTTGTGGCCGCATAGAGGGATACCGGATGGTCCACCCCATCCTCTGGTGAGAACGGCATCTTTTTATTCAGGCCATAGACCGAGCTGGAGGAAGCATAAACCAGATGCTGAACCCGGTGCTGACGGCAGCCTTCCAGCACATTTAAGTGCCCAATCAGGTTGCTGTCGGCATAAGCCATCGGGTTTTCCAGCGAGTAGCGCACTCCAGCCTGAGCCGCCAGATGGATCACCCGCTCAAACTGGCCTTGGGCAAACAAGGCGGCCATCCCAGCCCTGTCAGCTATATCCAGCTCGACAAACTTAAACCGGGTATGTGCGCTGAACAGCGCCAACCGGTCCCGCTTTAGCTGAGGATCGTAATAGCTGTTCAGATTGTCGACCCCTGTGACCTCCATCCCCATCTGCAACAGGCGCTGACAGACATGAGCCCCAATAAAACCGGCCGCACCGGTCACTAACAACTTCACTTAATCACTCCCAAACAAGTCGCGGGTATACACTTTGTCCTGAACATCCGCCAGCGCCTCATTGTGGCGATTGGCAATAATCACGTCAGACATCGCTTTAAATTCACTCAAATTGCTGATCACTCTGGAACGGAAAAACAGCTCTTCTTTCAGCTCCGGCTCATAAATCACCACTTCAATGCCTTTGGCTTTGATGCGTTTGATCACCCCCTGAATAGCGGAAGATCGGAAATTATCAGAGCCCGCTTTCATCACCAGGCGAAACACACCTACCACATTTGGCTGGCGGCTGATAATGGAGTCGGCAATAAAGTCCTTGCGGGTTTTATTGGCTTCTACTATGGCCCCAATAATGTTATTCGGCACCTCTTTGTAATTAGCCAGCAGTTGTTTGGTGTCTTTGGGCAGACAATAACCACCATAACCGAAACTGGGGTTGTTGTAGTGGTTGCCAATACGCGGGTCCAGTCCTACCCCTTCAATAATCTGCCTGCTGTTGAGCTGATGACTTTCGGCATAACTGTCCAGCTCGTTAAAATACGCCACCCGCATTGCCAGATAGGTATTGGAAAACAGCTTGATAGCCTCAGCTTCGGTACTGTCAGTAAACAGGGTCACCACATCAGGTTTACGACAACCCTGTGCCAATAAACGGGCAAACAGCTGAGCCTGCTCACCGTGATCCCCCACAATAATGCGGGACGGGTACAGGTTGTCGTGTAAGGCTTTGCCTTCGCGCAGAAACTCCGGCGAAAAAATGATGGAATTTATCCCTAAGCGTTCACGCAGTGCTTTGGTAAAACCCACAGGAATTGTGGATTTAATCACAATGGTGGCTTGTGGGTTCAGCTGCAGCACATCCTGGATCACTGATTCCACCGAACTGGTATTAAAATAATTGGTATCCGGGTCATAATCGGTCGGTGTGGCAACCACCACAAACTGCGCATCTGAATACGCCAGGCTTTTGTCTGTCGTGGCGGTAAAGTCCAAATCATCCCGTAACAAAAAGCTTTGAATGTCTTTGTCATCAATAGGTGACTGACGCTGATTTAACAGTTGCACCTTGTGCTCATTTAAATCCAGCGCAACCACTTTGTTGTGCTGAGACAACAGCATGGCGTTTGCCAAACCGACATACCCGGTGCCGGCAACGGCGATTTTAATCTTTTGATCAGCACTCATCTGTGCATTTATCCTTGTGTCTGTTCTGTTGCTTGCCGCAAATCCAGGCCATTATCCGCCAGTAAAGCGGCCCAGTCAGCCAGGATCCGGTTATTGGAATAGGGCTCAGCGCTTTGTTTCACCTGGTGCCCAGGCCATGTCCGGCTCAGGCACTGTATCAGGCCATGAGCGATGGCGTCGGATGAATGCCCCGACAGCAGAACACCATTTTGCTCCGGCCGGACAATTTCGGCCGGACCACTGGCACAATCCACTGAAACCACCGGAACCCCCAACGTAATGGCTTCGACCAGTACATTGGGAAAACCTTCGTACAACGAGGTGAGCAACACACAACGGGCTTCCAGGTAATGCACTGTGGTGTCGGCGGCAAAGCCCATAAAGTCCACCTTGCCGCCCAGGCCTAACTGATGGGCCTGTGCCCGCAGCATGGTCTCCTGACTGCCCTGGCCGATAAAGCGTAAACGCAGTTCGGGGTACTGCGCGTGAACCAGTGAAAAAGCTTCAATAGCGCGATGAAAGGCTTTTTGTCGTTCAAAACGCCCAACACACAATACATAACCAGGCTGCTGCGCTGCAGGTTCAGTTAACGCTGCTGCCGCTTCAATACGTTGATTTACCGGGTTGTAGATCACGCTGGTACGCTCTGCGGCAATAGGCACATGGGCTAATAAATCGGCACGCATGGCCTGGCACTGATTGACCACATGGTCGAGCCGGCTATAGAGAAAGCGTTGCAAAGGGTTCACCACCCAGCGTTGCAGCCAGGACCCCGACGTCAAAGCATTGGCTGAAAAGGTATTGATATTGCGGGCCATTAACCGAAATTGAAAACGCAAAAAGGGCCGGATCAACACCATCAGGTGGGCCAGTTCATAGTTAAATACCACCAGCCTGGCTGGTCTGGCCCGATTTAAATGCCGGATCAAAGGGCCAAAGGCATAACGGGCCTGGTCCACACCAAGCACACTCAGGCAGACTTTGTCTGACAGATTCTGGTGGTACACCGAATTATGCATATGCAGCACCACCAGCTCCAGGGGCATGCCCTGCTCCGCCAGCCCCGAAGCCAGATTGGCACAGACACCTTCGGCGCCGCCGCCAGCCAGAGAGCTAATCAAAAATACGGTGTGATCCGTAAGCGCCTGCTGTTCTGCCATTACCCCTGAGCCTCCAACCAGCTTTGGAACATCAGCAGGTTCCACAACATATATTGCCAGTTCCGCTGACCAGACAGATGTTCCTGCCAGTATTTGCGCACCAGCGCTGTATTCAGCAAGCCCTGCTGCTTAAGTTTTTCGGTATCCAGCAGAGCTTCAGCCCAGTCGCGCAGCGGCCCACGTAACCAGTGATCGGTCGGCACACCAAAACCTGTTTTTGGTCTGTCCAGCAGCGCCTTGGGCACGTGACGGTACAGTATTTGTTTCAGTGCCCATTTGCCAACACCGTCCCTGCGCTTAAAGTGCATCGGCATGCTGGCAGCCAGCTCAATAAACCTGTGATCCAGCATAGGCACCCGCCCTTCCAGCGAAACCGCCATAGCCGCGCGGTCTACTTTCACCAGCACGTCATCGGGTAAATAGGTCTGGCTGTCCGTCAGCATCATCCAGGCCAGACGTTGCTCATCGCTGTGCTGGGCAGCAGGTTCAGTAAACAGCGAGGCCTCTGGTTCCCGGCGAATCAGCCGCTGCGGGTCTTTGGCATCAGACACCACCTGGGTGTACAGGCCTGCAAAAGAATGACAAAGCCCAACTTCCGCCACTCTGGCGAAACCATTAGATAGGGGACCATAATCGGCCTGACCTGTCAGCTTATCCAGTTGTCGCCAGACATCCGCATGCAACACAGGCTTGCACCAGGCCAGGGCGCTTAGCAAAGCACCGGGCACAGACGACAGCTTATGATGCAGTGCCAGGCTGTGTTCATAGCGGCTGTAGCCGGCAAAAAGCTCATCGCCTGCGTCACCGGACAGGGCCACTGTGACATGGCGGCGCGCCTCTTTGGCAATCAGGTAGGTGGGGATCTGCGAGCTGTCGCCAAAAGGCTCATCAAACAGCTGCGGCAACGACGGCACCACATTCAGCGCATCCTGCTCAGTCACATAAATTTCTGTATGGTCTGTACCTAAATGCCGGGCCACCGCCTTGGCATGTTCGGCTTCATTGTAGTCCGGGACATGGAAGCCAACAGTAAAGGTACGGATTGGCTGGCTGGCCTGCTTTTGCATTAAGGCGGCAATCAGCGATGAATCCGTCCCACCAGATAAAAACGCGCCTACCGGCACATCGGCCAGCATTTGCTCCGACACAGACTGGGATAACTGAGCTTCCAGTTGCTGCAGCCCTTCCTGGTCCGTGCCGGAAAAAGGCTGGCCAGCAGCGTTTTTTGCTACCTGCGCAAAAGACCAGTAGCGACGGATTTGAACTGCTGAATGGCCAAGTGACAGTTCATCGAGCGATAAGGTGAGCATACACCCCGGTTCCAGTTTGCAAAACTGCCGGTAGATAGTACGCGGCGCTGGCACATACTTGTGCCGCAGCATTAAGGCCAAGGCTTCAATGTCAACTTCGCCCTGAAACAACGGGTGTGCTTTGAGCGCTTTCAATTCAGAGCCAAATAAAAAAGCCCCTTGGCTGAACCCATAATAAAGCGGTTTTTCGCCAGCTCTGTCACGCACCAACGTCAGTGTTTTCTGCTTATTGTCCCACAGTACCAACGCGAACATGCCCACTGCACGGCGGATGGTGTCTTCCAGCCCCCAATGCAGAATACCTGCCAGTAAGGTTTCGGTGTCCGAGTGACCACGCCAGACCTGAGGAACCACTTTATCAAGTTCGGCCCTTAGCGCCTGATGGTTATAAATTTCACCATTAAAGGCCAGCATAAAACGTTGGTCCGGGCTGAACATCGGCTGGTGACCAGCAGCCGATAAATCCACAATAGCCAACCGCCTGTGCACCAGGCCAAAACTGCCACAGTCTGAGCTGTATAAGCCTTCATCGTCCGGACCGCGATGCTGGATCTGCTGCCCCATAGCCCTTAGTATTTCAGACTGGCTTGCCAACAACTGCGCAGAGGCGAGGACGCCTGCTAATCCACACATTTCCTTTCCCCTAAATCTTTCCTTGATAACCAGTTTTAAAAGCTGCAGCCAGGTTCTGATAACGACTGGCATTAAAAACCTTCCAAATTTGCCGTAAATCACTTAACCGGGGCAGTGCACGACAACTAAAAAACAGTTTTAAGAACCGCCATTTCAATGGATAACGTAAGTAGCAGCGGGTGAATAACTCAAATAAGGTTTGGGCGGCTAACTGACGTCTGATTTCCGGATGTGTTTTCAATAATTGTGGAATCAGGTCTAACTGAGCCAGCCCGACATACATCCCGCCTTTTTGGCGGGTTAAGGTTTTATCTTGTTTAAAAAATCGATACACCCCGTAAGGTTCATTAATGTAGGCGGCATAGCCTCCATCAGAGACAAATGTCATAGTGATATAGTAATCAATGGTTGGGAACGGGTAAGCACTCATCTTTTTTGCTGAGCGACGATACATACTGCCTGAGTGACAGCCAGTAGTTCCGTACAAGACAGCCAAATCGGCCAGATAAAATTTATTCTTACCCAATAACTGGTCCAATGGACACACCGGCATGCCAACAGCCGTTTGCCCTTGTTCATTCAGAATGACCATCCTGTGCCAGACGATTCGGCAATCTGGGTGCTGGCGCATAAAATCAATTTGTGCCTGTAATTTGCCAGGTAAAGCATAGTCATCGCCATCCAGATGACAGACGAACTCCCCTTGAGCCAGATTGTGCACTGAGAAGTAATTGCCGATAGGGCCTTGATTGGTGGTATGCATTACCAGTTTCAGCTTACCTGGATACTCTTTTTCCATCGCCAACAATACGTCACGGGTTCCGTCCGATGAACAGTCATCACCGACAATTAATTCGAAGTCACAATCCACGTTCTGGTTTAACAGACTTTCCAGACATTTCCGAATGTAGTTCACTTGATTGTAAGTGACGACACAAATACTTATTTTAGGTACGCTCATAAAACCCGCTTAATTTGGAGAGGATCACAACCCTCAATGATTCTTTGCTGATACAAAAGATCATCAAGCTGACAACCCAAAATGCTGCACCAACCATCACCAGCAGAGCCGGATTGATAAGGGTTGCAGCGAACGCTTTTAACTGAAGAAACTCGGCTGTCAGCGCTATCAGCAGCGCTATGATCAGAACAGGGCAAAGAGTGCCCAGCAATAACTTCCGATACATCTTTGTATCATACTGACGCAACAGCAGCGGCTGACAAACAAACAGATAGGCCAGATTGACGCCAAACCAAACCCAGGCGGCGCCCTTCATTCCCATCGACAGGAAACCAAGCGGCAACAAAAATAACAAAAAAAGAAGCATAACTATGGTCGAGACAATACGTAACCGAATCCTGCCTGTTGCATAGTCCAGGATGTACGAGCAGGAGTTAACCGCCAGAATAGCGTTCGCCGCACAATAGATAATAAAGGTATCACTGATTGAGTTCGCAAATTCAGCTTGCCCCTGCCAGGCTTTAAGTATTTCGAAGCCAAAAAAATAGACACAAACTACAGTCGCCAGCGCCATACAGACCATAAAATCGAACAGCATCGTCACCAGTCTGTAGGCTTGTGCATGTTGACCAGAGGCGACCAAACTCGTGACCTTGGGCTGTAAAGTTTGCACTATTGGCCCAGTGACAATGGTCACCACACCAGCTGCCATCACTGCCACATGAAACAAGCCATAGTCCGATAAACTCAGCAGGGTAGAACCAATGAACCGATCTGCCTGTGACACCATGACCCACAAAATGGTCGCGATACCAGCAGATAAGGCAAATTTGATTGGCGTGTGAAACACAGGATCGGTCAGTTTATAGCGTTCAGTCAGCGCTATAGATGGCAGCTTGTGTTGTTTTCGGTAAGCTAAACTAGCGGTCTCAACAAGCTGAACCCCTAACTGAAACCAGATGTAAAATTCCACAGTGGCATTGCACAACACAAAAAAAGGAATGACCGCCAAGTAGCGCAAAGTCGCAACAACCAGGGTTAATTTGGCTACCCAGACAATGTCATCTAAGCCAAACAGAATGGCACGCAGGTAAACAGACAGCCACTTTAAAAATACCACCAATCCCACTACTTTGAGCAAGTAGCTGACATAAGCCGGATCTAAATATTCAAGTTTCAGCCAGTGTACACTAAGGTGGTCAGCAGCCAGTATCATGCTGAACGCGAGCAACAGGCCACTTAATATAAAGAGCTGCCGGATTATCATCACAAAAGAATAAAAAAAGCGGCTTTCAGAGACTCCAGCGTGAAAACGACTTGCCTCACGTGACAATGACGACGATAACCCAATGTCCAGTAACGACATTAATGCCTGGAGGGTCAACATAAACGCTACCAAGCCATAAGCTTCTGCACCGAGATAATGCATATAAACAGGGATCACAAGTATGCCGGCAAAAGCCAGATATAACTGGCTTATCCAATTCCAGCTGATGTTCTTCAATACCTGCATAGTCAGTCGGACCTCTCGGTCCCCGCCTGCTGCGATTGTTGCATCCGAGCTTCAAGCTGTAACAAATGAGTGCTGCGTGGTTTTATTTTTTTTGCAGGCACCCCGGCATAAATAAAAAACGCTTCACAATCTTTATTAATCAGACTGAGGGCCCCTACAGCAGCACCTTCCTGTACACTCACACCAGGAAGCACTACGGAACCTGAGCCTATTATGACGTGTTTACCAATATGCACAGGTGCATGGTGAACAGCCTTTAGTTCAGCAGGCACCATAGGGTTGGTCATGGTCTCACCTGAATAATCATCGCTGGAGCTGTAAATAGAAACGCGCGATGAAATATTGGCAAAATCCTGTAGCTCTATCCGGCTGGCACCGATTAGACAACTATAGACGGCAATATGAATATAACTTCCAATCTCGATGCCTTCTGCTCCAGCAGAAAGCACAACAAAATCATCAATGCGAACATTGTTTCCAATACGTATATTGCCAGCATTGTAGATACTGGCTTTGTCGGAGATTTTTACGTTGGAGCCGATAGACTTGAAGCCAACAGCCCGCAGTTGCTCTTCAGTCAGCAAAGGCATACACAGCCTGCTTGACCGCCGCGGTCACCTGATTCAACTCCTGCTCCGTTAAATCGTAATACAATGGTAAACATAAGGTGCGCGTCGCCAACGATTCCGAAACAGGGCAATGGTCGGCATTGACCTCACTGTATTGCTCCAGTTTGTTGATCGAAGGGGAAAAATATCGTCTGCTCATAATGCCTTTATCCTGCAACTGCTGCATTACAAACTCAGAGAGAGTGGCGTTTTCAAAAGACACTGGCATGTAGGCACCATTTTCCGTTGCATCGGGGTGCCAGCCTTGCTGCTGCACTATGCCATGCAGCTGATGTCGGTACTGCTGGTAAAGCGCCTGCCGACGTCCCATAATTTTTTCAATATCATCCAGCACAGCCAGCCCCATGGCCGCATGAACTTCACTGATCTTGGTGTTAATTCCTTGTTCCGGTATTTGTCCAGTTGTTACATCAATACCGAAATTTGTCATCATCAAAGCTCGTTCATAATCGTCGCTACTGCGGAAAATAACGGCTCCGCCTTCAACTGTATGAAAAACTTTGGTGGCATGGAAACTCAAGGTAGAAGCATCACCATAGTTCAACACACTGTTGTCTGATACTTTGATGCCAAAAGCATGAGCAGCATCATAGATCACCCGGACCTTGTTTCGCTCTCTCAAGGTTTCAAACGCATGAACATCACATGGGTTACCATACACATGCACAGGCACCACAGCATTGCAACCTTGATGGATAAAAGGCTCGCATTGCACTGCATTCAGGTTGTAACTTTTGGGGTCGACATCGGCAAATCGCGGCCGTATCCCTTCCCAGGCCAGACTGCTGCTAGTGGCTATAAAGGTGAAGGGGGTTGTAACAGCTTCGCCTTTTAAATCAAACACCTTATAAGCCAACTGCATCGCCAACGTACCGTTAGCTACGGGCAGTAAATTCTTGACTCCAAGATAGTCTTCCAGACGAACTTTCAACTCTTGTGCCATAGGTCCGTTGTTGGTCAACCAACCTTTCGAATAGACCTTGTCAAGATAACGACTGTAACTTGTAAAGGTGGGTAAATAAGGTTTATTCAGTTGGATCATTTTGTTTTAATTAGCTCTTTCAAATACTGGCCGTAAGAATTTTTTGCCATTCCGGCTGCACGCTGTAAGATTTCTCCTGCCGTTAGCCAGCCATTCAAATAGGCAATTTCTTCCAGCACAGCAACTTTAAACCCCTGACGGTGTTCAATGGTCTGAACAAAAGAGGACGCCTCGAGCAGGCTGTCAAAAGTCCCTGTATCCAACCAGGCAAACCCGCGCCCTAACATCTCAACATGCAGCTTTCCTTGGTTCAGATATTCCCTGTTCACACAGGTAATTTCAAGTTCACCACGCGCAGAAGGCTGAATGCCTTTGGCAATCTCGATCACTGTATTGTCATAAAAATACAAACCTGTAACCGCATAGTTGGATTTTGGTTGCGCAGGTTTCTCTTCAATCGAAATCGCTTTTTGCTGGGCGTCAAACTCCACGACACCGAAGCGCTCAGGGTCACGAACCTGATAACCAAAAACAGTCGCCCCCGTACGATTCGCAGCCTGCTTCAGCTTCGGACTGAAACCCTGACCATAAAAAATGTTGTCACCTAAAACCAAAGCAACAGAGTCATTGCCAATAAAAGATTCACCAATTACAAATGCCTGAGCCAGACCGTCTGGTGAAGGCTGAACTGCATAGCTTAACTGGATGCCAAAAGCGCTGCCATCGCCCAGTAAGCGTTGGAATGAAGCCTGATCTTCTGGCGTTGTAATGATCAGGATATCGCGAATGCCAGCCAGCATCAGTACTGAGAGCGGGTAATAAATCATCGGTTTGTCGTACACAGGCAACAGCTGCTTCGACACCCCTCTGGTGATAGGATAAAGCCTGGTACCGGAACCTCCGGCTAAAATAATCCCTTTCATTTGTTTGTCATTCCTTGTCCCAAGCGTTCCAGCTGATAAGAACCATTCAATACGGCTTGCCACCAATCCTTGTTTTGCAGGTACCACTGCACGGTTTTGCGCAGGCCAGTGTCAAAACTTTCTTGCGGCGTCCAGCCAAGCTCGCGCTCTATTTTGCTTGCATCAATCGCATAACGGAAATCATGGCCAGGCCTGTCAGTCACATAGGTAATAAGGTCGCTGTACTGCTTTACCCCTGCCGGCTTTTCTGGCACCAGCTCTTCCAGCAAGGCGCAAATGCTGCGAACCACATCGATGTTTCTCTTTTCGTTATGACCACCAATGTTATAGGTCTCGCCGACTACGCCCTGTGTGACCACTGTATAGAGTGCACGGGCATGATCCTCAACATAAAGCCAGTCGCGGATCTGTTCACCTTTGCCATAGACAGGCAGCGGCTTGCCTGTCAGCGCATTGAGAATCATCAGCGGAATTAATTTTTCAGGGAAATGATAAGGCCCGTAATTATTGGAGCAGTTCGTCACCAGCACCGGCAAACCGTAGGTACGGTGCCAGGCCCGGACTAAATGGTCAGAGCTGGCTTTACTGGCTGAATACGGACTACTGGGTTCATAAGGCGTGGTTTCGGTGAATAAATCAGCGGTACCATGCAAATCGCCATAGACTTCGTCAGTCGAAATATGATGGAAACGAAACGCCTGTTTTTTTTCGGTATCAAGTTGCAACCAATAAGCCCGGCAAGCGTCCAGCAGCGTATAGGTGCCCACTATATTGGTTTGGATAAATGCCGCCGGGCCATCAATAGAGCGATCCACATGGCTTTCTGCTGCTAAATGCATGACGACATCCGGCTGAAATTCAGTCAGCGCTTTGGTCACAGCTTGCGCATCGCAAATGTCTGCCTGGACAAACTGATAACGGTCCGAACTGGCTATGCTGTTCAGCGATTGCAGATTGCCAGCATAAGTCAGTTTATCCAGATTAAGCACTGTATCTTGTGTCTGGTTGACAATATAACGGCACAATGCAGAGCCGATAAAGCCAGCTCCGCCTGTCACTAAAATTTTCTTCAACGTCGGATTTCCTATACCAATACTCAGCTCTTGCGCATCACAAGACGAAATATGGAAAACAATACAATCATGACCACACTGCCAAGCCCGGCAAAAATCACAATAAAGGCGCGTTTAGGCCCACTTTTTAATTGTGGATAAGGGGCAGGGTCAACCACCTGAAACATATACTCTTCGCGGACATTGGCCAGCATCAGGGTTTTAGTCTGCTCTTCAATCAGGTCGTACATCACACTACGAACCTCTTGCAATGAGGTTTTTTCAAGCTGCTGATTCAGATAATGGATAGCTCGTTCAGCTTCAGACAACTCGCGCTGACGCATGTCGGCATTTAACTCGGTTACAATAGCTTTCACCCACTGCTGAGCCAGTTCTGGCGAGACAAACTCGATGCCAATCCGCACCATGGAGGTGGCTTTATCCTGGTCAACCGTCAGAATTTCTTTAAAACGGACAAAAGCCTCTTCCATGGAGGGTTCTGCGGTCAGCGGCGCGGCGACCTGCCTGACCCATTTGTTGCCTGAGCTGTCATAAAGATCGGGGTTAATTAACAAGGTATTGCTGTCTCTGTCCCAGCCTTCTGCAGCCATTAGCGGGATCAACATTTCATACTTCCGACAGAGTTTTTCAAAGAAGATCCTGGAGTTAAGAATTTGCAACGCCAGCGCTGTTTTATTTTCTTTGCTGCCAAGATTCAGACCCGCCATAGAGGCCAACCCACCCAGCTGCCCCCCCAGGGATGCCGCCAGACCGGCGCCACCTTGTTGCTGCACAGGGTAAAGTACAGTTTCGGATTTGTATTGATTGGGCAGTTGCAGCGAATAAAAAACGGCGAGCGCGGAGAAGACAATACCCAAGCCCACAAACCAGAATTTTAAGCGCCACAGATCAGCCAATAACTCAGGCAGGCTGATTTCGTCCGGGGTTTGCGTTGACGTCATCACTTGATTCATCTGAAACTCCCCCGTCAGAAACTGTTCACAGCAGCCAGGGCAACAGCACTCTGATAGAAAATCTGAGTTATTTGTGTCCACAGTGACATGGTGTCTTTGTATTCGGTATCCAGTGGTACCACTATGGTGTCACCAGCTTTCAGTTCTGTTTTTTGTACTGCAAACCAGCCAGACTGATCCGGAATAAACACCGAGCCATCGGCACGAATCACATAGACGCGTTCTTCATCCGCCCGCTTACGGAAACCGCCGGCAAGTGACAGATAATCTTGGATGGACTGGCCTGGCTTAAATCTGTGGCTTGAAGCATGCTGAACTTCACCGACCACGGCGACAGAACTGTTCCTGGACGGCACATAGAGCTCATCCCCATCCTCCGCCGTAAGATCAAACTCAGCATCAGCACTCAGGATGCCATTCAAATCGATCACCACCCGGCCGACCGGCTTCACTTTTTCAATTTCATTGATCATCATCAGCGCTTCTTGTGGCGCTACGCCTGTGCCTTCAGGCGTCAGTGAGCGGGCGGCAATATCGGTGCGCAACTGCTGTGCCAGTTTCTGTACCTGCTCACTTTCACGATCACGACTTTGCTTGCGGGTAAAGACGGCCCCTTCAGCAAAGGCTTCTGATTTCAGCCCACCTGCCCTGGCCAGCACACTGGACAGCTTCTCACCTTGTTGGATGGTATACATACCCGGAAAACGGACAAAGCCAGACAGCATCACCTGCCGTTCAATGTTCCAGTTGGGAATGGCAAAAACTGTCAGACGATCCCTAGGATTCAGCCCGACCCCCTGTGATGCCTGGAGCTCCTGCAGCAAATTCACATTCTGATGTTTTACCTGCAGGTCGCCTGTGGATGCGTCAGTGTAGGCCTGAGTCAGTTCAGCCCTGTCCAGATACGCACTTTCTTTCAGCCCACTGGCTGCCGCCAGCAAATCCTTGACTGTTGCCTGCTCTGCCAGCGGATACTCGCCTGGCACTTTCACTTCACCCGCGACAGAGACAATACGAGAACCACTGCTGTAGCTGTTACGGGCTTTTAATTTCTGCAATACCGGATACAACAACTCGGTCCGGTTCAGGTGAGGTGTTTTTTTCAGCAGTTCAGGGTCTGTCAGCACTTCCGCAAAAAACGTATTGATCTCAGCCAGCAGCCATTGATGATTTTTGCTCAGTTGCGCTGGCGGCTGTTGTAAGCTGTTCAGGCGTTGCTTGTTTTGTTCATTCAGTAACTCAAACCCTTGCTCCATCAACGATTCGTTTTCCAGTGCATCTTGCTCTGTCACTTCAGTTCTGTTGCCATAGCCTGCAGAGGTTGCTTCTTTAGCGGATGGTTGCGCCAGATCATCACGAATAATATTCGCTCTTTCAGCCTTTGCCTTGAAATAAGCATTCAGTTCAGCTCGTTGATAGCTGTTGTTTTCATAGTGGAACACCAAAAGAGTGTCCCTGGCCTGCAGTTCAGGGTCCTGAGCAGAACCTTTCTGATTCACCGCATTGCCCAGATTAAACTGAATCACTTTTAAATCGCCCAAAGGGCTGGTTTCACGCACAATCAGGGCATAGTCAAGGTCCGCAGTCAGGTGTAAATCAGACCAGAATGAACCCAGTAAGTCGGTCACCCGCAAGCCATCACGCCAGGCATACTGACCAGGCCGAGCCACGGCGCCCGCCACAGTCACGACATTTTCAAAACGTGGTGACGTCGAACCTATGCGTAATACATCCCCAGATCTGACAGGTTCCTGCTTTGTATTCTCTTTGGTCAGGTCAAGGTTCTGTAAGGTTCGTAAATTTTCGCTGTTAATCCGCTCAAGTACCGCACTTTGAGTGTAAGCACCGGCTTTAGCCCCGCCAGACATGGCCAGTAACTGAGCTATGGTCTCTCCCGACTTCACCTCATACAAGGCAGGACGTTGAACTTCACCTGTAACTTCGGCAATCGCCTGCACAGGTGCCACAAACACCACATCGCCATGTTGCAACAATACATCTGCAGAGGCGTCCCCTTTGAGCAACAAGTTATACAAGTCAAACTCTGTCACAGTCGTGGCGCCTCGTTTGACCAGGATCTTTCTCAATGAACCTATGTCAGACACGCCGCCTGCCGCCGTCAACGCCTGCGTCACACTGGACAAGGCGGGGATGTTATAGCTACCGGGTTTGCCAGCTTCACCGGCCACAAAGACCGTGATGGTGCGTAATTCGCCCATACTGACCGCAACATCGACCCCTATCAGTTGGCTTTTGATGCGCTCAGTCACTAATTGCCGGGCTTTCGGAAATGTCAGGCCGGCAACGACCAGCTGACCTAATTCGGGAATACTGACAGTCCCGTCCCGCTCCACCACCAGCACTTCCGTGAAACTCTGCTTACCGAATACTTGCACCAAGAGTTCATCTCCAGCGCCAAGCAGGTAAGAATCTGGCACTGGTACATTGTTAGTACTGCCTTGTTCAAGGTAGTTTTTTGTTTTAAACAGACTCAAGCCAAAACGTTCAGCTTTGTTTGTCACAGCAGGCTGATACGGGGCGACCTCTTGCTGAGCATTTAATTGAGCCGGGTCGAATCCAGAGCCATCCTGCGAGCTGGTTGTTGAAGCGTTCTGCCGTTGTCCGCTTAAATCCGATGCACTGATCCCCATTTGCCTCATCAGGCGCTGTTGTTCAGATTTAGGTAAATTCTTGAATTGCGCCATCATGGCAGGGGAAGGAGTAACTGCCGCCTGTGCTGCAAAACACAAGACCAACACACCACTGACGGCGATTTTCAGCAACTTTTTTAACACTACCTGCTCCATAAATACTTGGCATTACCACGGGTTTTATATCCTGACCCGCATATTACTTTTCTGTAAAAGAAGGCTGCAAAGTTTACCCTGTTCACAGTGACAGAGCGAGTAAAAACTTGTGAAGCCCTAGAGCCTGAGGCGATTTCGCTTTGATCAAACCGAAGAATCCCCCTCAGTTCAACCCGTCAAAACTGCCGTTTTATTGCCTCGACGATACGGGCACAAGCCTGGCCATCGCCATAAGGATTATGTGCAAAACTCATCTGCTCGTAGTAACTCTGGTCAGTCATCAGTTTACGGACTTCAGCCACAATAACCTCTGTATCTGTCCCCACCAGTTTTACAGTGCCCGCAGCAACAGCTTCAGGCCGCTCCGTGGTGTCCCGCATCACCAGCACAGGTTTGCCCAACGACGGCGCTTCTTCCTGAATACCGCCTGAGTCGGTCAGTACCAGATAACTGCGGCTCATCAGATAGACAAAAGGTAAGTAATCCTGAGGTTCTATCAGATGCACATTGGGCGTGTCACTGAGCAGACGGAATACCGGCTCACGTACATTCGGGTTTAAATGCACTGGGTAGAGCACGTCTGCATCAGGGAACTGTTCTGCAATCTGTTTCAGAGCTGCGCAGATATTTTCAAAACCAGAACCAAAACTCTCGCGACGATGGCCGGTCACCAGAATTAACCGGCGACCATTCAGACCATAAGGAAACTGCTGCTGATATTTCTGAACCAAAGCAGCGTCTGCATCAATTTTCGCGACGACCTGATGCAAGGCATCGATCACTGTGTTGCCAGTCACCACAATACCGGCTGGATGGATTTGTTCATTCAGCAAGTTTTGTTTTGAAGTTTCGGTGGGCGCAAAATGCAGTTTGGTCAGAGCCCCGGTCAGCTTACGGTTTGCTTCCTCAGGCCAGGGGCTATAAATATTACCGGTGCGTAGTCCGGCTTCCACATGACCCACAGCTATTTTTTCGTAGTAACAAGCCAGTGCCGCAGCAAAAGTGGTACTGGTATCCCCATGTACTAACACAATATCGGGTTTAAATTCACGTAACACCGGTTTAATGTTAAGCAAAATACTGGTGGTAACATCATACAAATCCTGGCCAGCTTTCATAATGGCCAGATCATAATCAGGCTGAATATCAAACAGCTTCAGAACCTGATCCAGCATCTCCCGGTGCTGCCCTGTGACACAGACTTTGCTTTCGATACCATCACTGTCTTTTAACAGGTTTACCAGCGGAGCCATTTTAATAGCTTCAGGGCGGGTGCCAAATACACTCAGTACTTTAATCATGCAAGGATCCGTTTAGTTGATGTAGTTCAGGTCGAACTGCTGCTGATGGTAGCAGAAAGTCTGTCTGCGCCGCAGCATAAAAACCTCAGGCTGAATTGAAACTGAAGCGACTTTGCTCAGAATGCCGGCACTTATGGAAACATCTGTTAGTTTGCTGGATTTATTGCGACTGCTTATGCAAGTTAAACAACAACTCGGCTTCGGCTTGTGGCAATTCACATTCACGCATAATTTCATCCAGGCTGGCTCCCAGCTGAACCATCTTCATCGCGCGGCTGTAAATTTTGGATTCAGGATCAAACAGCTGGATGGATTGTTGCTGCTCAGCAACTTGTTCCAGTTGCTGCTGGCTTTGCCGGAGCAGACTTTCCAGCGAAAGAACCCGCTGCCCTACCCCAATCACCGTAGTGCGCAGCTCTTCAATTTCAGCCTGAGTTTGTTGCTGTTGTTTTTGTTGCTGAACCTGAAGTTGCTCCAACAACTGTTGCTGCTGCCAGCTGGCCGCAGCATTTTCATTGATAATGGCCAGTAATTTGCGGTTCTGCCGCGCAGCAGCAAAAGCAAGCACCACAGCAAACAGCAGAATGACGGCCACAGCCGCCAATCCATACCAGGCTGATAAAGGTAAAGAGTCCAACATCAGATCGAACTAATCTCTTCCCACTCGTCATCGGACAGCAGTTTGTTCAGATCGACCAGGATTAACAGTTCACCATCGCGGTTTGATACACCCTGAATAAACTTGGCGCTTTCATCCGTACCTACATTAGGAGCAGTATCAATTTCAGATTGTTTCAGGTACACCACTTCCGCCACACTGTCGACCAGAATACCAATGACCTGACGTTCAGCTTCAATAATCACAATACGGCTGTTGTCCGTCACTTCTGCACCGACCAGGCCAAAACGGGCACGGGTATCAATGACTGTGACCACATTACCGCGCAGGTTAATAATACCCAATACATAGTCTGGCGACCCCGGCACTGGAGCAATATCGGTATAACGTAATACTTCCTGCACCTGCATCACATTAATGCCGTAGGTTTCTTCCTGCAGTTTAAAAGTGACCCACTGCAACACAATGTCAGAGACTTCTTTGGCTTTTGCGGTTGCCGTTAAATTACTCATGCCGAGCTCCTACCCAAGATTCATTCAAAATTGTTGTCAGACTACTGACTGTTTAAGCCTTTTGCCAGTAATTCGATCATCGCATCGACATCCAGCAATGCACACATATGTTGTTTAATCAGCCCCGCCAACCAGGGTCTTTTTCCTTCGGTTTCGCGCCATTTTACGTCATCCTGCTCCAGCGCTATTGTGTTGACCAAGGTATCACAAGCCAAACCCCAATGGCTATTGCCAAGCATAATAACGTATTGATAGTTTAGTTGTTCCTGCAACTGGCTGTCGTATTTTTCCGGCATCACCCATTGTGCTGTATCCACCACATTGATCTTCTGCTCGCGGTACAACATCACCCCTTGCAACCAGCTCGGCTGACCAGGTAAGGACTTCAGCGGTACAATTTTGTGGATACCGCCCAGCTCTTTTAATGGCAACGCAATCTTTAAGCCTGCAACGGAGAAAAACAACGCCTGAAAACGTCCTTTGCGGTAGGCCTTTTCCACCACAGTTTTGACTTGTGGTTTGGCAATAACAGGCGCTGCCGGAGCGACAACAGGTGCAGCTACCACAGTGGCCACTTTTGTGACCTGCGGTGCAGGCGCCGTTTTGGCTACCACAGGTGCAGAAACAGGCGCCAGCAATTCATTCAGCTGTTGCTTTTTTTCTTCCTGTAATACCGGAGCCGCTTTTACCTCGTCTTCAGTCAACAACGCTTTCAGATAGTGTTTCATCACCTTGGAGCTGGCTTGCAAATCGCTCATCTCAGTCCTCCGGTGTCAGCTGCAATAAATAGGTCAGTAAAGTGTTGTAAGCAAACACCCCACGTGACTTGGGTGCAAATACAGGCGGTGGCGTCTGCGCCACGCTGGCATCGCGGAATTTGGTATCAATGGGGATCACTGCCGACCAGACGCGTTCGCCGTATTGTGCTTTTAAGGCTTTGTAGGCCTCCAGTGCGGCTTTAGTGCGTTTGTCGTACATAGTGGGCACTATGCTGAACGCATACTCATGTGGGCTGGAGCTGTGCATCAGCTGCATGGTCGCAATCATGCGATCCAGGCCTTTTAATGCCAGAAACTCACACTGTACAGGTATCAAAATGCGGTCACAGGCAGCCATCGCATTGACCATCAACACCCCTATCACTGGCGGACAGTCAATCAACACGTAATCGTATTCATCTTCAATTTTTTGCAGTGCTTTTTTCAGCACCAACCCCATGCCTCCCTGCTGGCCATGGGAGCGGTCCAGGGTGGCAAGCGCCATGGATGTGGGCAGAATATCCAGATTTTTTACTTTGCTTGGGCACAGTGACTGCAAAATTTCTTCTTTACTGATGTCCTTACCACGCAGGAAAATGTCATAGACGCTAACCTCAAGCTCTTCGGCATCAATACCAAAATAATAAGTCAGGGAGCCGTGCGGATCGGTGTCGACCAACAATACCCGGTAGCCCCGTTCCGCCAATAAAGCACCTAAAGTCACTGTGGTGGTGGTTTTACCTACCCCACCTTTTTGATTCGCTATAGTCCAGACTACCAATTTACTGTTCCTGCTGTGTTGGAGACACTTCTGCCTCGCCCGGCGCCGGTGGCCGGGTGCTGATTCGAATTCCGCCGTGAGGCAGTCGGATCACCCGGATCCGCACCTCGTCAGACTGCTGCGTAACAGCCCCAGCATCAGGGACTGTTAGGGTGTTTTCCGCTGCTGCGGCCACTGGTGCCGGAGCCTGATACGCAAAACGGGAAACGGCAATCACCACCTTACGGTTTTCTGCCCTGCCTGCTTCACTGCTGTTTTCGGCAAAAGGTGAATACTGACCATAACCCTCTGCGGCCAGCCGACCAGGCGTGATACCAAAATCCTGCAATAACCTTAGTATGGCGGTGGCCCGGGCCACCGACAATTCCCAATTAGATGGAAAAAGCTCGTTGTGGATCGGTTCAGAATCTGTGTAACCTCGCACTCGCAGGTAATTCTGGTGACGCTGCAACAATTCAGTCAACGCCTGCATGACCGCTTTTGCTGAGTTGTTGGGCGTTGCACTGCCACTGCTGAACAACATCGAACTGCTCAGTTCAATAGTGAGCCACTCGTCGTCCCGCTGTATTTTCGCCAAGCCCTTTTCAGTTAAATCGGTCAGGCTTTGCCTGAATTCTGCGTCCAATTCCGCCAGAGGGCTGCCTAATTTGCTTTCATCAAAAGGAACCAGCTCAGTGTGTTCGGTCAACAATGTCGGGCCTTTGGCTTGAGCCTCAACCCCAGTGGATTCCAGCTCCATCACTGTAGTTTCAGATTCAGCTGGCAGCAGCTGGTCCCCCAGGGGCCGGGCACTGGCCTGCTGCTGCGCCGCAAACAGTCCGGCAATGGTCTGGCTGATCGCATCAAACTGTTCTTTTTTCATACTGGACAATGAAAACAGCACCACAAAAAGCGCAAACAACAAAGTCATGTAATCCGCGTAGGAAATCAGCCAGCGTTCTGCCCCGGTTTTATCATTGTGTTGCACTGTGCTTTGACGCGGCCTGTACATCTCAGTCCGCCTTGTATGCCAGCAGCTTCAGCTCCACTGTGCGCGGATTTTCACCACGGGCTATGGAACAGAGTCCTTCAATCAGCATGGCCTGGTATAACAGCTGCTCTTCCAGAATAGCGCGAATTTTATTGGCCACAGGGATAAACAGCAGATTCGCCAGACCCACACCATAAATAGTGGCCACAAAAGCGGTAGAAATGCCCTGACCCAAAGCAGCCGGATCAGAGATATCCGCCAGCGCCAGTATTAACCCAAGCACGGCCCCCACAATGCCTATGGTCGGGCTGTACCCCCCCATGGCGTCATAGACGCGGCTCGCCCTTTGTAATCTGTCATTCTCCAGATGCAGCTCTGTATCCAGAATATCCCGTAATAAATCGGCTTCAGTGCCATCCACCAACAAGTTTAAGCCACGTTTGAGCAGCGGTTGTTCTTCATCAAAAGCCACCTGCTCCAGCGCCAGAAAACCGTGCAGCCTGGCAGCATGACCCCATTCAGAAATGCGGTAAATGCTGTCGGTAAAATCCATTTTCGGCGGCCGAACCACCCAAAGCAGAAGCTGCATCCCTTGCCTGAACTGCGGCCACGGACTTTGCAGCATCACGGCGCCCAAAGTGCCGCCCACCACAATAAAAAAAGCGGGAGCATGCCACAGCTGCAGCACCTCACCGCCTTCCAGACTAAAGCCGCCTAAAATTGCCACACAGGCCAGCACTATGCCAGCAAAGCTAAGTTTATCCATGACCTGTTTCAGTCAGGATGCGCCCTGCGACATCCGACAGGGCCACTTCCAGATCGGTCAGTCCTGCAGCCGTCACCGCCTGCGGCATGCCATAGACCACGCAGCTGGCTTCGTCCTGCGCCCACACTCTGGATCCCAGCTGCTTCAGCAACCGGCACCCTTCACGTCCGTCGGAGCCCATGCCTGTCAACACAATAGCCAGCACTTTATCACTGAACACTTTCGCCGCACTGCCAAAGGTAATATCCACACTGGGTTTAAAGGTAATACGTGGCGAATCGTCTTCACGGATCCGCAACTTCCCCTGACCTTCGGTGCCATCTACCAGCATTTGTTTACCACCAGGCGCCAAATAAGCGACCCCCGGCTTTAACAGATCATTATCCTGTGCTTCCCGCACTTCGATTTTGGACAGTGCATTTAATCTGTTGGCAAAAGCCCCGGTAAACGCAGCAGGCATATGCTGCACCAGCACTATAGGCAAAGGAAAGTTTGCCGGCAAAGCGGTGATAATTTGTTGCAAGGCAACTGGGCCGCCTGTAGAAGTGCCAATAGCGACCAGCTTATAACTCTTGCCACTGGCACTGAAACTGCCACGACTTTCGGCTTTTTCCTGGGCTTTTTGCGCCAACTCAGCACGTTCAGCCAAAGCCCTGGCAGCCAGGGACTGGCTCATGCCCTGACGGCTGCTATCAGGCGCAGTGGCTGCGCGGGCAGAAAAAACAGAGGTTGTGTTGGCCGCTGTACTGGAAGGTCTGCTGATAGCTCGCCGCCTGGCCACAGCTTTCACACGCTGGCGCAGCAATTCGATGGCTTCAGCTTTATCCCGGGCAATGTCCTCAAACTTCTTCGGCAAGAAATCGATGGCTCCCGCTTCCAGTGCATCCAGTGTGGCTTTGGCCCCTTCATGCGTTAATGAGGAAAACATCAGAATAGGCGTGCGCTGGGTTTTGAGAATTTCCCTCACCGCCTGAATGCCATCCATCACCGGCATTTCAATATCCATGGTGATGACATCAGGTCGTAGCGTAGCGGCCTTTTCCACGGCTTCTTTACCATTATTGGCGGTCGCAATGACTTCCAGCTCCGGATCCTGACCGATAATCTCGCTCAGACGCCGGCGGAAAAAACTGGAATCATCAACAATCAAAACCCGAATGGCCATACAGACCCCTCTTAGGCTGAAAACTTGTCAAAACGATCAAACTTAATTTTCGAACGTTTCGCATAATGCTTCAGCAGATTCGGTACATCCAGAATCAGTGCAATACCACCATCTGAGGTAATAGTGGCACCAGCCATGCCAGGGGTTCCCTGAAGCAGGTTATCCAGCGGCTTGATCACCACTTCTTCCTGACCAATCAGTGAGTCCACCACAAAACCAACCTGCTGGGTGCCCAGTTGTAAAATGACCACATGGCCCTGGTCACGCCGCAGCTTTTTGTTGGATTTCTTCACCAGCCAGTGCTCAAGGTAGAACAACGGAATGGCTTTATTCCGCACCACTATGGTCAGTTGACCATCCACATTGTTGGTTTTCGACAAGTCGAGGTGGAAAATCTCACTGACAGTTGCCAGTGGCAAGGCAAAGGTCTGTTGACCGACCACGACCATCAGGGTTGGCAAAATTGCCAGCGTCAGCGGCACTTTAATTTCCAGCAGCGTGCCCTGCCCCAGTTTGGAGTGGATAGTCACTGTGCCGTTCAGCTGGGTAATTTTGGTCTTCACCACATCCATACCCACACCTCGACCAGAGATATCAGATATCTGCTCTTTGGTCGAAAAACCTGGCGCGAAAATCAGGTTAAAGGCTTCCTGATCCGACATACGAGTGGCAGCGTCCGGATCCAGCACCCCCCGCTTGATCGCAATAGACTTCAGTTTTTCCGGGTCCATACCGGCACCGTCATCCTGAATGGTCAACAGAATATGGTCACCCGCCTGCGCAGCTGCCAGCTTCACCTGACCCATACGAGGTTTACCTGACTTGACCCGGACGTCCGGCATTTCAATGCCGTGGTCAACTGAATTACGCACCAGGTGGACCAGCGGGTCAGCCAAAGCTTCCACCAGGTTTTTGTCTAAATCTGTCTCTTCACCTTCAAGCTCAAGATTAATTTCTTTTTGCAGGGAACGGGCTAAATCGCGGACAACACGGGGGAAACGGCCAAACACTTTTTTGATCGGCTGCATCCGGGTCTTCATCACGGCCCCTTGCAGGTCCGCAGTCACCACGTCCAGATTGGAAATGGCTTTACTCATTTCTTCATTTTGCGCCGATGCAGACAGACTAACCAGACGATTACGCACCAAGACCAGCTCGCCGACCATATTCATGATCTGATCCAGACGTTTGGTATCCACCCGCACTGTGGTTTCCGCCTGAGCCGCTTCTTTGCGCTCGGCATCCCCTTCTTTAACGGCACCCAGCACAGGTTTGGCTGCAGCAGGTTCCGCTTTAGCCGCTTCAGCTTTGGCTGGTTCGGCTTTCGCTGGCACTGGTGTTTTTACCGGCTCGGCTTTTACAGCTTCAGCTTTGGCAGCCACAGCTGCTGGGGCTTTGCCTTTGCCGTGCAGTTGATCGAGCAGGCTTTCAAACTCATCCTCAGAAATATCATCGCCTGAGGCCGCCGTCGCAGGCGTTTTTGTGTCAGGCACTTTGGCCGCAGCTGTCTCAGCAGCAGATTCGCCAGGAACAAAAGAACCTTTGCCGTGCAACTGGTCGAGTATGGCCTCAAACTCATCGTCGGTAATGTCGTCGCTGGCCAGTTCAAATGTGGCCGGAGGCGGTAACTTTTTCTCTCGGCCTGGTGCGCCATCACTGCCATGCAATTCATTTAACAGGGATTCAAATTCATCTTCACTGATATCGTCGATGGAACCTGAACTGCTTTCTGCTGCCCCATCAGCAAAACCAACCACAGCATCAAACTCTTCCATACTGATTTCAGGTTCAGACTCTGGCGCGGCTGCAGGTGCGGCGGCGTGATGGGAGTCTTCTTCGCCTTCTGGCAGGCTCAGTCGGTGCAAGGCGTCAATAATGGCAGGGTCTGCAGGGACCAAGGGTTCACGGTTCTGCACATTAACAAACATTGCATTCACGGCATCCAGTGCCTGCAGAATGACATCCATCAATTCAGCCGTCACCCGGCGCTTGCCGGTCCGCAAAATATCGAAGACGTTTTCGGCGCCATGACAGGCGTCAACCAATTCAGTCAGCGAAAGAAAACCTGCACCACCCTTAACAGTGTGGAACCCCCGGAAAATTGCGTTCAATAAGTTGGCGTCATCCGGGTTGTTTTCCAGCTCAACCAGCTGCTCCTGCAACTGTTCGAGGATCTCGCCGGCTTCGACTAGGAAATCCTGTAAAATATCCTCATCTAAATCAAAGCCCATGCCACAGCACCTCTTCTTAGAAACCTAAACTTGATAATAAATCGTCCACATCATCCTGGCCGGAGACCACATCATCACGGCCTTCCTTATCAATGATCGGACCTTCAGCCTCATGCCCGGCTTTTTGCTTCTTCGCAGCCGCAGGGCGCTCTTCTACAGGTAAATTCGTCTGCCCAAAAGCGGTCAGCAGCCCAATCAGGCTGGTTTCGACTTCGCGGACCAGCTCGATCACTCGTCGCAATATCTGCCCGGTTAAATCCTGGTAATCCTGCGCCATCAGCACTTCGGTCAACAAGCTGTGTAACGTAGCGGAGTTACCTGTTGCCTGATGTAAAAAGCCATCCAGGTCATGACAGAGGCTTTTGAATTCACCCACCTTCATATCCCGGCTCATCAAGCGTTGCCAGACAGGAATAATAGCCTGAAGTTTGTTATTTAATTCATCAGCAATGGGCAGACAGTTTTCAACCGCATCCATCGTTTTGTTTGCGGCCTGCTCCGTCATATCTATGACGTGATTAAGCCGCATTTTGGCATCTGGAATGTCTTCTTCCAGCAGAGAATTTAAAGAGGGGTCGACCTGAAAGCTGGTCAGCGAATTGTGTAACTGCCGGGTCAGCTTACCGACCTCGGCAAATAGTTCAGAAGAGCCTGGCACCGCCAGTTGCTGTACCATCTGGTTTGCAGCATCGGTTTCGCCCATCTCCAGCAACTGGACCAGCTCACGTGCCTGATCCAGCGAAATCAGAGGTGCCGTAGGTACAGACATGGTGTACTCCTTTGTCAGTTACCGACTAACCCAGACGTTCGAAGATTTTGGCCAGCTTTTCCTGTAATGTCGCCGCAGTGAATGGTTTGACAATATAGCCGTTAACCCCGGCCTGAGCGGCCGCAATAATTTGTTCTTTTTTCGCTTCGGCAGTCACCATCAGCACAGGGATATGTTTCAGTTTCCCATCGGCGCGAATAGCACGCAGCAGGTCAATGCCCTGCATCCCAGGCATGTTCCAGTCGGTCACCACAAAATCAAAATCGCCATTTTGTAACATAGGCAAGGCAGTACTGCCGTCATCGGCTTCCTGCACATTGGTGAAACCCAGATCTCTTAACAGGTTTTTGATGATCCGTCTCATAGTTGAAAAGTCATCAACCACAAGAATCTTCATATTCTTATCCAAAGTCCCCTCCGATGAGCGCCCAATCTAAGGCTCCCAAACTATTACAACCAATCCTGCATCCTGGAGCGAAGCCGCACCAAGGCCTGACTATGAATCTGACTAACCCGTGACTCGCTGACATCCAATACGGCGCCAATCTCTTTCAAATTGAGCTCGTCATTATAATACAGTGACAACACTATCGCTTCCCGCTCCGGCAGGCTACTGATATTTTTGACCAGTGCCTGCTGAAACGCATCGTTTGCCTGTTGTTCGTACAAATGATCATCATCTGTGTCATCTGCCGTCACCAGCACATCTTCCGAGATGCCCAGATCCTCAATTCCGATGATCCGGCCACTGCTGGCGTCACTGAGCATATGATGATACTCCTCTAAAGATATATCAAGCTTTTCAGCAACTTCAATATCTTTGACGTCCCGGCCCAACTGGCCTTCCAGTTCAGCTATGGCTTCGGCAATCATTCGGGAGTTTCGGTGCACAGAACGGGGGGTCCAGTCGCCACGACGGATTTCATCGAGCATGGCACCGCGGATACGGATACCGGCGAAGGTTTCAAAGCTGGCACCTTTGCTGCCATCAAAATTTTTCGCGGCTTCAATCAGCCCAATCATACCGGCCTGGACTAAGTCATCAACCAGCACACTGGCAGGCAATCGGGCAAGTAAATGGTAGGCAATTCGTTTAACCAGCGGAGCATGGCGCTCCACCAGTTGATTCAGCTGATCAGCGGCACCGTAGGCCGCGAGTTTACTGTTCAAACCAGACCTCGTGCTTCAGGCTGCTGCACCAATTGTTCTAAGAAAAACTCGAGATGACCTGAGGCTACGGGAGGAATTGGCCATTGCACTGCACGGGTAGCCAAGGTTCGAATGGCCAAAGAGGCCGGGGTTTTTGGAAATGCTTCCACAAAAGCTTTTTGCTTACGCGCCGCCTTACGTACATTTTCATCAAAAGGTATGGTCGCCACCAGTTCCAGTGTCACATCCAAAAAGCGGTCTGTCACTCTGCTTAATTTGGCAAACAGCTCCTGCCCTTCTTTTAATGAGCGCACCATATTGGCGACAATTTTAAAGCGCTGCACACCATGTTCGCGACTTAAAATTTTCATCAGCGCATAAGCGTCCGTAATAGATGAAGGTTCATCACAGACCACCACCAACACATCCTGCGAGGCCCGGGAAAAGCTCAGCACCATATCAGAAATACCGGCAGCGGTATCGACCAGCAACACATCAAAGCGGGTGCGCATTTCACTGAAGGCACGGATAAGGCCGGCATGTTCGGCGGGTTTCAGTTCGGTCATTGACTGAGTCCCAGACGTAGCAGGCACAATCTTGATACCAAAAGGGCCCTCAATCAGAATGTCATCCAGCTCCGCTTCGCCGGACAATACGTGGGACAGGTTTTTTTCGACCCGCAACCCCAACATGACGTCACAATTGGCCAAGCCCAGGTCAGCATCCAGCACCAGCACCTTTTTGCCCAATTGCGACATCGCCATCGCCAGGTTCAGCGAAACGTTGGTTTTGCCCACGCCCCCTTTGCCGCCTGTTATTGCGATGACTTTAATTATTTGTTGTTTCATTCGTCTCAGACCACTGGCTTGATCGTCATTTATCTGAAGATTAGGCATAGGTTCCGTCCATCCGGGTTGTCTCGTTATACCACTGATAACCCGCACTACTGTTGGAGATCCGCAATTGTTCTGCTTGCGCGACCAGCGCTTTGGCATCCGCCATTTCGATGTCTTCCGGTACCCGCTGACCATTGGTCAGGTAGCTGACTGGCAGGGCATTCTGGATCGCGACATTAATAATTTCCCCCAAACTTAAGCATTCATCAAGTTTGGTGAAAATACAACCCGACAGCGGGATCCGTTTGAAGTGTTCCACGGTCTCCTGCATCACGCGGGCCTGTGATGTCGCAGACAATACCAGATAACTCTTTATTTTGGCACGTGAATTATGCACTAAAGATGCAAGTTTTTCAGCCAGTCGCACATCACGCTGGCTCATTCCTGCGGTGTCTATTAACACCAGTTTACGCTGTTGCAACTGCGACAGCAGCATGGCCAGTTCGTCGCTGTCTTTGGCCTGTTTCACCGGACAGCCGATAATACGGCCAAAAGTCGCCAACTGCTCAAAAGCGCCAATACGGAAGCTGTCTGTGGTGATCAGCGCCACCTGATCCGCGCCATGGCGTTTGGCAAACTGTGCCGCCAGCTTGGCCACTGTGGTGGTTTTGCCAACGCCAGTGGGCCCCACCAACGCGACGATACCGCCACGACGCATAATGTCATCATTGGTGGTAATCAACTGGCCTGTTAACAATTCCAGCGCACTGTCCCAGGCCTCAGCATCACTGATGTCTTCCGGCATAAAACAGGCAATTTGATCGGCGGCAGCTTCAGACAGGCCCATTTCACGCAACTTCTCAATCACCAGAGCCCGCATAGGTTCACGTCGGGCCAGGTCCTGCCACATCAGACCTGAAACCTGATGCGTCAGCAGCTGCTTCATCGACAACATTTCATTGCGTAGTGCATCCATTTGTTGCTGCATCAGCCGCGCTTGTTGTTCCTGGTATTTGGTCAATTCCGACATGTTAAAACCAGCCATGGCGGAACTTTGACGCTCCCCTGATGCAACTGGTTGATTTTTAGCCGAAAACAATGGATTGTTTGTCACCACCGCCTTAGATTGCGTCAGTTTATTGGCAGCGGCTGTACCTGCTGGTTGTTTGCTGATTTGACGGGCCAACAAGGCTTGCAAGGAATCGGCTGGTGCCACCTCTTCCTCGTCATCCACTTTAATATTCAGGCGGGAGCCCGTTGAGGATTTGGTTGCCTGCTCTGGCTGCGTTTCCTGCAATGCCTTGGCTGGCGCGGCATCCGGGTCAATTGCAGCAACAATTTCAACGCCTCCTGCCACCTTTTTATTCGACAGGATAATGGCATCAGGCCCTAAAAACTCTTTCACTTCCGTCAGCGCAGTACGCATATCTTTGGCAACAAAGCGTTTAATTTTCATGGCTCAACTCCTAATTCGACTGACCGACCACACTGACAATGCGGATTTGTTTGTTATCCGGGATTTCCTGATAGGACAATACCCGTAGTCCTGGAATACTGTATTTCACGAATCGTGCCATTACTGATCGTAAAATACCTGAGGTCAGTAAAACGGCAGGCTCACCCGCCAATTCCTGATTCTGTGCCGCACTTGCCAACGACTGCTGGATACGTTCCGCCAGACCAGGTTCAATGCCGGAACCATCGCTGCCGCCGGATTGCATGGACTGGTGCAGCATCTGCTCCAACTCAGGCGCAAAGGTGATCACCGGAACTTCGGCGGCACTGCCGGCGACTTCTTGAATAATCAGCCGTTTTAACGCCACCCGACAGGCTGCCGTTAACACGTCAACATCCTGACTCTTGCCACCATAGTCCACCAGAGTCTGCACTATGGTACGCATATCGCGGATGGGCACGCCTTCATGCAGCAGGTTCTGCAGCACTTTGACCACCACCGTCAGTTGCATGGTTTCTGGCACCAGTGCATCCACCAGTTTGGGTGAACTTTTCGCCAGCATATCCAGCAGATTCTGCACCTCTTCATGCCCCAGCAGCTGCGCCGCATTGTTGGTCAGGATCTGGCTTAAATGGGTCGCCACTACAGTGGCGGCATCCACCACTGTATAACCCAATGTCTGTGCATGTTCACGCTGGCCTTTGGCTATCCACACCGCTTCCAGGCCAAAGGCCGGGTCTTTAGTGGCTATGCCTTTGACGGTACCAAAGACCTGGCCCGGGTTAATAGCCAGCTCATTGTCATGACGCAATTCCGACTCGCCCGTCGTCACCCCCATCATGGTGACGCGATAGGTATTGGGTTCTAAATCCAGGTTATCGCGAATATGCACGGCCGGGATCAGAAAACCCAGTTCCTGTGACAGTTTCTTACGCACCCCTTTGATCCGGTTGAGCAATTCACCGCCTTGACTCTTATCGACCAATGGAATTAGGCGGTAACCCACTTCCAGGCCAATGGTGTCCACCGGATGCACGTCGTCCCAGCTGATTTCTTTGACCGGAGCCACTTCGTTGCCCGGCACCACATCGGTTTTACGGGGTTCCACCACGGCGCCACCTTTCGGATTGGCTTGTCGATACAGGTAATAAGCCGCGCCGCCCAATAAAGCCGCCAGAGTTAAAAATGCCAGGTGTGGCATGCCAGGTACTATGCCCATAATCAGCATAATGGCGCTGGCGACCACCAATACTTTGAAATTGCTGAACTGCTCGGCGATTTGCCCGCCCATATCCGAATCTTTGTTCTGGCGGGTCACGATAATGGCGGTCCCAATGGACAGCAGCAGACCAGGAATTTGTGCCACCAGGCCATCGCCTATGGTCAGCATGGTGTAGATCTCAACCGCCTCCATAAAAGGCAGATCGTGCTGCAAAATGCCGATAATCAAACCACCAATGATATTGATGGCAATAATCACCAGGCCTGCCATGGCATCACCTTTCACGAACTTATTGGCACCGTCCATTGAGCCGTAAAAGTCGGCCTCGTCGCCAATTTCCTGACGGCGTTTGCGGGCCTGGTCCTGATCAATAAAACCAGCGTTTAAGTCGGCATCAATAGCCATTTGTTTACCTGGCATGGCATCCAGGGTAAAGCGGGCTGTCACTTCTGAAATACGGGCCGCACCTGAGGTCACCACCATCAGGTTGATAATCACCAGAATGGCAAACACCACCAGACCCACAGCGTAGTTACCACCAATCACCACCTCGCCAAAAGCTTCGACCACTTTGCCTGCAGCATCCGAACCTGTATGGCCTTCCAACAGAATGACACGGGTGCTGGCGATATTCAGGGTCAGCCGCAAAATGGTGGCGACCAGGATCACGGTTGGAAAAATGGCGAAGTCCAGTGGTTTGCGGGTGTACACAGTCACCAGCAACACCACCAGCCCTAAAGAAATATTGAAGGTAAACAAAACATCCAGCAGCAGTGGCGGCAAAGGCAACACCACCATTGCCAGCGCCGCCATAATGAGCAACGGTGTACCTATCCCCTTGGCATAAGACAATAGCTCCGGGTCAATGCGGGAGAATAACTGCTTGGCTTGTTGCATGCTCGAACCTGACAAATTACTGACATTCAGCAGGCTAAGGCAAAAACTGTTCCAGTTTGAAAGGTCGATAACGTGATTGCTGGATTAGTGACGGAAATCATCCGGTATGGGCAATTCTCTGGCAAGGGCTTTGGGTCGTTTGCCTTTGCCTTTTCGGAACATATTCAGCTGATAGACATAAGCCAGTACCTGCGCCACCGCGGCAAACAGCTGCTCAGGTATGGGCTGGTCCAGTTCTGTGGTGTAGAAGACAGAACGGGCCAGTGCGGGAGATTCCAGCACCGGCACTTTATTTTCTTCGGCAATTTTACGGATCATCAGTGCCACTTCGTCAGCCCCTTTGGCAATGACCACAGGGGCGCGGAACTTGGCCTGATCGTACTTCAGTGCCACGGCAAAGTGCGTCGGGTTGGTCACCACCACATCGGCCGTTGGTACGGCAGACATCATGCGGCGCTTGGCAGCCTGATACTGCAGGGTACGGATCCGTCCCTTGACTCTGGGGTCCCCTTCCTGATTTTTAAATTCGTCTTTGACTTCCTGCAGTGTCATTTTCAGGTTCTTATGGTGCTGCCAGGCCTGATAAGGCGCGTCAATCATTGCAATGACGATCACGCTGCAACAGATGCCAAAAAACACCCAGGCCAGAATTTCCACAGCGCCATAGATGTCGTCCGGCGTGCTCATCATCGACAGCGCCATAATGTCGTCGAAAAAAGTGCTGAGTAGCGCGTAAGTCAAGCCCCCTATCACCAGCACTTTGCCCACACTTTTCAGCAACTCCACCATAGCCTGCATACCAAACATGCGTTTAAGGCCGCTGGCAGGATTCAGTTTGCTCCACTTAAAGCCAACGGCCTGCCAGGTAAAGTTGTAGCCCCCCACTAAAATGCTACCGACATAAGCGGCCAGCATAATCAGCAAAAAAAACTTCAGCAGCGGCGGTAACAATTCCCAGATAGAATCGCCCCAGGCGGTAAACATGGAATAAGGGTTAAAAATATCTTTTTCGTCCAGCGACAACAGCCGACGGCACACCTCCAGCACTGAAGCCGCAATTTGAGAGCCAAACATCAGAATACCTGCACTGCTGCCAAGCAGCACCGCAAAAGTTGCCAGATCCCTGGACCTTGCCACCTGACCTTTTTTACGGGTGTCTGCCAGTTTTTTACTGGTGGGCTGTTCGGTCTTTTCCTGTCCGGATTCCGCCATTAGCGCCTCCCGTACTTAGCAGCCGTCATGGTCAGCAGCCAATCAACCGGCAGGTATAGTCAATGCTGTACTGCCAGTTCAGATTAAAGTGATACAAAAAGGTATCCAGCGTCAGATACATGATCAACAAACCGGCGATCATGCTGATGGGCATACCAATGGAAAAAATATTCAGTTGTGGCGCCGTACGGGTCAACACACCAAAGGCAATATTCACCACCAGCATAGCGGTCACAGGGGCCATGGTGATGGCCAAAGCAGTCACAATAATCCAGCCGCCAAACTCAGCAATCTGCCAGTATTTGTTCACATCCAGCCACTGACCGTTAATCGGCAGCGATTCAAAACTGAACATCACCAGCTGAAACATCGCCAGATGCCCGTCGTAGACCAGAAACAACAAAGTCGCGAGGATCAGGTAAAACTGACCTATGGCGGGCACCGACACCCCATTGACCGGATCGGCCAGCGCGGCAAACCCCAAGCCGGTTTGAGTGGCCAACACCTGGCCTGCCGTGACAAAGGCCTGAATAAAAATTTGCGACATAAACCCAATGGCCAGACCGATAATAATCTGTTGGATCACCTGTACCACCAGATTCAGTGACATCAGGTCCAGGTCTCGCACCGGCGGCACCACAGGCATAATCATCAGGATAAAGGCGGCGCAATAGGCCGTTTTAACCCGGGTTGGGATATTTTTTGCGCCAAAAGCCGCCATAATAAACACCATGGCAGCCACACGGGTAAAGGGCAGCATAAAGTCAGCAATAACCTGAAGTAACTGCTGCAGCGGGTAGTCCATCAGCCCAGTACCGACGGAATGCTCAGATAGAGTTTTTCGGTGTACTCCATCAGCGTCTGGGTCAGCCAATGCCCACCAAACACCAGCGCCAGCAAGGTCACAATTAAACGTGGCAAAAAGCTTAAAGTTTGTTCGTTAATGGAGGTGGCCGCCTGAAAAATGGAGACAATCAGACCGACCAGCAAGGATGGCACTATGACCACAGACACAATCAGAATGATCAACCACAGCGCGTCGCTTAAGATATCAACAAAGGTTTCCGGACTCATGTTCCCACCCCATAACTGGTTGCGAGTGTGCCCATCACCAATAACCAACCATCCACCAGCACAAACATCATCAGTTTAAATGGCAGGGACACGATCATAGGCGACAACATCATCATCCCCATCGCCATCAGAATGCTGGCTACCACCAGGTCGATAATTAAAAACGGAATAAAGATCATAAACCCAATCTGAAAGGCCGTTTTCAGTTCACTGGTAATAAAAGCCGGAATAATCACTGTGATAGGCAAATCTGCCACGTTATCAACTTTCGGCGTACCAGCAATATCGGCGAAGGTTTCCAGATCTTTTAAGCGGGTCTGATGCAGCATAAACGCCTTCATCGGCTTGATGGCTTCGTCAAAGGCCTGAATGGACGTCATCTGTTCGCTCAGATAAGGCTGCAACGCTTTTTGATTAATTTCATCAAAGACCGGCGCCATAATAAAAAAGGTCAGGAATAAGGTAATGCCTATCAGGATCTGGTTGGATGGCGACGACTGCAGGCCGATCGCCTGACGTAAAATGGCCAGCACCACAATAATGCGGGTGAAGCTGGTCATCATAATGACAATGGCCGGAATAAAACTCAGCGCAGTCATCACCGCCAGTACTTGCAGGGTCACACTGTAATCCTGCGATCCGTCCGGGTTGGTGGTCACTGTCAGTGCTGACATGGCACCTGACTGCTGAGCCAGCAATTCGGGGCTCAGCACCAGCAACAACAGAGCCAATAATCGCCACATCAGTTGGTTTCCTTTTTCCCCTGCAACAGCTGCTGCCACTGCCTGCGCCAGTCCAGCGGCGGCTGATCCGCAGATAAAGGCTGCTCCAGTTCAAATAAAAAATTAATTTGCTGCCCTGTCACGCCAAGCACCCGCTGTTTGCCCTGAATTTCAATTACGAGGATACGCTCACGTGGCCCCAACATCATTGAGCTGACCACTTTGATTTGGCCGGAGCCCGGCAGTTTCTGCGCCATTTTTTTGTAAAACCAGGCGAGCGCAAACAACAGGCCAAGCACTATGACTAATGAGCCAAATACATTCAAGAGATCGGCCCCCGACCCCACAGGGGCGGCCTGAACCGCTTCTTCAGCAACAGCCGGTACTGACAACAGCAGTGGCATCAGGTGTTTAACCATTAACGTAACTTCTTAATCCGCTCAATCTGGCTGATCACGTCGGTCAGACGGATCCCAAACTTGTCGTTTACTACGACCACTTCCCCATGCGCAATCAGGGTGCCGTTCACCAGCACATCCAGCGGTTCACCAGCCAGACGCTCCAGCTCCACGACAGAGCCCTGGTTTAATTGCAGCAGGTTGCGGATACTGATTTTCGCCCGGCCCACTTCCATCGAAATGGTGACCGGAATATCCAGAATAGTGTCCAGTTTGCGTTTTTCATCCACGGTCAGCGGCGCACGCTCTTCTTTCAGTTCATCCAGTTCGACCGCTTCGGCGCCACTGCCACCTTCAGCTTCAGCCAGCGCGGCGGCCCATTCGTCCATGGTGTCTTGTTCGTTTGCCATTACCATCTATCCTCAGTACGTTCAGACAAATTCAAATCTGCTTCCAGTTCACTGATATCTGCGTCGCTGTCCAGACGACGGCCGCCTTTGGTAAAGACGTTCATTTCAGATTTGACTGATTCAGGACGTTTAATTTTCTCAGTAATTTTCAGTGCCACGTTGTCGCGCGAACGACCCACTTTGGCCCTGTAGGTTGGTAAATCTTCAATCAGCACCGTAATATGTTCCGGAATTTCCACCGGAATAATGTCACCGGCTTTGAGATTCATCACCTGTTCGAGTGTCAGCTCGATATCCATCATTTTGGTGGTGAGATCCACCTTCACATCCATAATTTCGTCGCGCAGCGCTTTACTCCAGCGCAGGTCGGTATCTTCTTTGTCGCTCTGCACCCCTGCGTCCAGCAGCTCACGGATAGGTTCCAGCATCGAATACGGCAAGGCCACGTGGAAGTCGCCACCGCCACCATCCAGCTCAATATGGAAAGAGCTGATCACCACCACTTCGGTCGGGCTGACGATGTTGGCCATCGCCGGGTTCACTTCCGAGTCGAGGTATTCAAAGGACACATCCATCACCGGTGCCCAGGCTTCCTTGTAATCTTCAAAGATGAGCTTGAGCAGCATCTGAATGATACGGCGTTCGGTGGGGGTAAATTCACGGCCTTCAATTTTGGCATGGTAACGGCCATCCCCCCCAAAGAAGTTGTCCACCAGAATAAATACCAGGCGGGCTTCCATCGTGATCAGACCTGTGCCTTTGAGCGGACGGAACCGCACCATATTCAGACTGGTCGGAACAAAAAGGGTGTGTACGTATTCACCGAACTTAATCATCTGCACGCCGTTAATCGACACTTCGGCAGTACGGCGCATCATATTAAACAGACTGATCCGCATATGGCGGGCAAAACGCTCATTGACCATTTCCAGCGTCGGCATCCGGCCACGCACAATGCGGTCTTGTGAAGAAAAGTCATACTCAGTGGCGCCACGGCCCCGGCCGTCACCGCTGTCTTCAACCTCTTCTTCTTCGACATCATCAACGCCATGTAATAGCGCGTCAATTTCGTCCTGGGACAATAAATCAGTCAAGTTGCTGCTCTCTTATTGCATCACAAAACCAGTAAACAATACGTCTTCCACCACTTCCGAGCCGGCCACGCCGGTCAACGCATCCTGCACTTCACGCAAGGCTTTTTTCTTCAGTTCCTCTTTGCCTTCCACCGTAATCAGCTGCTCTGCATTGCTGGTGCTGAAGGTTCTGAGCAAAGTGCTTTCCACCAATGGAATATGCACTTTGGCCGTTTCTTCGTTGTTGCTGCCGCGCACCAGCAGCTGCACTTTAATTTGCACCAGCCGGTCTTTGGTCGCTCCCGGCACATTAAAAATAAAAGGCCGTGGCATAGTGACATAAAGTGCTGAGCCTTTATTGGCACCAGCGGTAGCGTCACCTTCAGCAGGAGCGGCGCCCTCGGCGGCTACCTCAGCTTCCATCGGGGCCGGCTCCGAGCCCCCCGACATCATCAGGAAGGCTCCGCCCCCTATGGCCAGCACGCCCACTGCGGCGCCTATAATAATCAGTTTCTTCTTTTTGCCTGAACCATCGGCTATTTCTAAGTCTTTACCTTTTCCCGCTGCCATTGCTCGTCCTCTTCCGGCTGAATGACCAGTATTATTGACCTCGGCTTCCGGCAAAGGCAATGATAAGTTGGTGCCCGGCTGCTGCTTTACTGGCCTGTCAGTTCATGTCAGGCGTAATAGTCCACCACCCGGTCAGACACAGCCACCTGCACCTGAACAGCAGTCAGGTCATCTTCAGTACCCAAACCATGACCTGTAGTTGCGCTGCGGCCATTCTGGCCCTGGCCAGATCCATCCGAGGCCTGACGACCTGATGAGCTGTCCTGCTGGACTGAGCCCTGGCTTAATTCAATGCCCTGCTGCTGCAACAAGTCACGTAAACGTGGCATCTGTTGTTCCATCAGGTCACGGGTCTGGCCGTTTTGTACGACAAATTGCACGGACATCTGGTCTTGCTGCATGCTGATTTTCACCTGCATTGAGCCCAGCTCAGCCGGGTCCAGCCGGATTTCTGCGGTTTGAACTTTGTCACGAACCATCAGCATCACCTGCTCCTTCAGCTGGGCAGACGCTTCCGGCTGGATCAGGTTCAGTTTTTGCCCCAACAGATCCGCCTGGCGCTGCGCCTGCGGGTTCAGCGTATGAGTGAATTCACGGTTTTGTGTCACTTTTTCCTGTGCAGTGGCTGCTTTCAGTTCTTCATGAAAGCCTTGTTGCAGGGCGATCCGCTCAGGTCGTACCGTGCCGTCAGCCAAGGTTTGCACCTGCGGCTGTGGCGACTGACCAGGCTGTTCCTGCGACGATGCGTCAGCCTCATCCCCGGCCAAGTCCATCGCAGCGTTTTGTTTGTTCAATTCTTCTGCCGACACCTTCTGCTCTGTGCCCTGCCCCCGTAACGACTGATTGGATTTCCCTTCAGCTTGTGGAGTCACGTCAGTCTTGGTCTGTTGCCCAAACAAACTCAGCGCAGTGTCTGCATTCATCTGTTCAGTTTGTTCAGCGGTGTTGCCTTGCAGCCTGTCATCAGAGGGTTCCGAGATGACAGCATTCTCTTGTGAGCCTTTTTCTGAAACCAGCTGCCCGGTCAGTGGTGCAACGACATGGCTGCTTTGTCCTTCCATCAGAGCCAACTCAACTGAGGAGCCGGATTGCAAAGTTTCAATGACAGGTAACTCGGTATCAGGGGTATCTTTGTCAGGTGTGAGGTTATCAGCACCCGCTTCGGTTTTTTTCGTCTGGAGTTTCTGCCCGGTTTGCGTGGCCATCTGCTCCTGCGCTTCCTCCGGCGACAGATCGCTACTCAGCATTGTCCGCTCGTCAGCCTGAGTTGGCGTAGCATCTGGTGCCCAACGCTCTTTTGCATTGAGTCTGGTATTTTCTGCCTCTGTCGCGGGTGCCGCTGCCAAGTCTGATTCCACAATCAGGTCTTGCTTACTGAGCTGCTGCAGTGATAGTTCTGCGTCAGTCACAGCTTCTTTCGTATCTGCAGCTAACGGCTGAGCGGCCGGCTGCAGCTTCTTACCGAGTAAAATGGCATGGTCAAGGTACTTCAGCAGCTCAAATTCCGTGGCCCCGGCAGGAGTGCTTTCTTCATCGGTTGATTCGGTCAGTGGAGCCATGACCTTTTCACCGTCGCTGTCTCCGGACTCCGTCTGGTCATGCAGCACCTGCGGCTCTGCAGTATGAATCAATGGTTGTTTTGTAAGTTCTGGTACCGCACTACCGGTCTGCAAGAACGGATCAGCCTCATCAGGATTGCCAGCAGCGTGCTGCGCAGACGACAAAGCTTTGTTTTGCTCAACAACAGGTTCAGCGTCTTGTGACGAATGGGTACCGTCAGCTCCAGTGCCTACAAGGCCCGCTTTGGCCTTCGCCGAGCTCTGCTCCGCATTAGCTTTAGCCTGGTCACTGGCGGCAAGAATTTGCCTTTTTCTTTTCTGTTCAGTCACAGAGTTTGCGGCCTGTACCTGCTGTGCCAGCTCGTCGGAAAAACGGCTGTCTGAGCCATCAGCAACCAGAGCCTTGGCGCTTTTGGCCGGGTTTAATGCGTTATCCCGCCCCATCAGTGCTGTGATCATCAAGTCGGTCATAGGTTACTCCGCCTCAGAGTGTTGCAGCATCATGGCTGCCACAACCACCCATTCTTCATCTGACAAAAATCGTGTTATTGGTTTATCTATTCAATTCCCGCGCCAGAATTTACGACACGCGACGGAAAAACTGCTGAGTGGCAATTTCATCCAGCAGTTTCTGCTCCTGCCGGGCGGCTTTGGCTTGCTGTACCAACTGCTCTTTTTCAATCAGATGCTCCAGGGCTTTGCGCTTTTTTTGCATTTCCAGATACTGCCGCATGCGCTGATCTGCAGCCGCTTTGGCTTGCTGCACCATTTGCTGTTGCTGGCTCAGCGCTTTATCCAGTTTACTGATAAAGTTCAGGTACTGATTAAATTGACGGCTCGCCAGCCCCTGCTGACCACGCTGGTGAGTTTGTTGCAGATAATCCGTCCGGTACGCGGCCAGACCGTCAAACTTTTGTTGCATGTTCTGATAGTTCGCCAGAGCGCCCTGATACAGCGCCCGCAGCTTGTCTTCTTTTTCCTGCTGGAATTTCACCAACAGTTGCAATTGCGCCAGTGCCATCCTTTATTTTCCTTTTGCCGTGGGTAACAGTTGTTCCAGCAGCGCAAGACTGTCGTCGTAAGGCACCACTTCTTTCATCTCCTGCTGTAAAAAACTGCGGATCTTTGGCATCAGGCCAATGGCCAGATCAAGCTGCGGATCAGACCCCCGCACGTACGCACCAATGGCGACTAAATCTTTGCTTTGCTGGTAGGAGGCATACAACTGTTTGACACCACGGGCCAGTTTCTGGTGCTCCATACTGGTGACCGCAGGCATCACCCGACTGATGGATTTTTCGATGTCGATAGCGGGAAAGTGACCACTGTCCGCCAGTTGCCGCGACAGCACTATGTGACCATCCAGAATGGCACGGGCGGCATCGGCAATGGGGTCCTGCAAATCATCGCCTTCCGACAACACAGTGTAAAACGCAGTAATGGAGCCCTGACCGGCCGCACCGTTACCCGCCCGCTCCACCAAGGCCGGTAATTTGGCAAACACCGAAGGCGGATACCCTTTGGTCGCAGGTGGCTCCCCTACGGCCAGCGCAATTTCCCGTTGCGCCTGGGCATACCGGGTCACTGAATCGAGCAGCAGCAACACATCCAGGCCTTGCTCGCGAAAATACTCCGCCACCTGCACGGCAGTTTCGCAGCCTTTTAACCGCATCAGCGGCGATACATCGGCGGGGGCAGCCACTACGACTGAACGGGCCCGGCCTTCTTCGCCCAGAATTTCATCGATAAACTCTTTGACCTCGCGACCCCGTTCACCGACCAGCCCCACCACGATCACATCGGCCGAGGTACCACGGGTCATCATGCCCAGCAGCACAGATTTACCCACCCCAGAACCGGCAAACAGGCCCATACGCTGCCCCTTGCCGACTGTAATAATGCTGTTGATAGCGCGAACCCCCACATCCAGCGGTGCATGGATAGGCTGACGTTGCAGCGGATTAATCGGAGGTTTTTTGCGGCCGCCAAATTCCTGACTCAGCACAGGGCCTTTGCCGTCCAAAGGTTTACCAGCGCCGTCAATGACCCGGCCCAGCAGCGCCATGGTCAGAGGCACCCCTTTGTAATCGTGCAATGGTGTAACACGGGCACCCGGTACCACGCCGGATACATCGTCTTTTGGCATTAGAAACAGACGGTCGCTGGCAAAACCAACCACTTCAGCATGCAGCTCGCCAGTCGCGGTTTCCACGCTGCAGGTCTGGCCTATGCCAGCAGTGCAGCCAGTGGCCTCCAGTGTCAGCCCTACGACACGAACCAAGCGGCCAGCCAGAGTGGGCCGCGACCGCTGAATATACTGTTCCTGTTGTTTCAGGTGGGCCAGAAGGTCGGTTGCAGCCATGAATGTACCCGGTTAAGAAGGATCCTGTGACTGGCTATGCAAAAAGTGCTCCAGACTTGTCGCCATACGTTGTTTCAGGCTGCGATCTATGCTGGATAATGGCGTTTCTATCAGGCAGCCCCCTTGCTCCAGGCTGGGTTCGGCGCGCAATTGCCAGTGGCGCTGGGTGAGTTCAGCTTCTGTATAGTGCTGTTGCAGCACAGCCAAATCGTCCGGGTGCAGTTTAATCAGCACCTGTTCGGTTTGCAGCGGCAGTACCGCCACAGCGTCACTGACGGTCTGTAAAATCACTGCCGGGTTGGTTTTGGCTTCCACGCCAATCACTGCCTCGGCCATCCGCAACGCCAGCTCGGTCAGTTGCTGCTTCACCTGGTCATTCACTTGTGCCAGGGGTTGCTGCAGTTGGTCCACTAACTGGGAAAGCTGCTGTTTGATGGCATCCACGTCCGCTGCTGCATCTTCCAGCCCCAGTTTTTTGCCTTCCTCCTGGCCTTGTTTTAAGCCATCCTGCAGGCCCTGATTCTGGCCGTCCTGGTAGCCTTGTTCAAAGCCGGCAGCTTTGCCTTCGTTGAAACCCTCGTCGTAAGCAGCCTGGCGGATTTGTTCAATATCCTCAGCCGTTAACGGCTTTAACTCCAGCTCTGCGCTCTCGTCTGCTGCAGGCACAACTTTCGGATCAGGCCTGGTTTTATATAAGGCGTTGGTACGGTTCGGAGCCCTTTTACGGTCTGACTCAAGCTCTGGTGCCGGCCATTGCTTCAGTAACTCCAGCAGCTCCTCGTCGGGTTCAAAGGGCTGCTTACCGCGGAAATGATCGGTCATTTGCTACTCCGTCAGAGGAAATCTTCGCCGCCACCGCCGCCAAGCATAATTTCGCCCGCATCGGCCAGACGCCGTGCTACAGACAGAATTTCTTTTTGCGCCGCTTCGACTTCGCTGACCCGTACCGGGCCCATGGCTTCCAAATCGTCCATCAGCAGCTCGGCTGCACGTTTGGACATATTTTTCAGGATTTTCTCTTTTAAGTTTTCGTCGGCGCCTTTCAGTGCCTTCATCAGCGCATCCTGCTGCACTTCGCGCAAAATGGTCTGAATGGCCCTGTCGTCGACATCCAACAGGTTTTCGAACACAAACATTAAATCCTGGATCTGTTGCGCCATTTCTTCGTCGTGCTCGCGGATGGCGTCCATCAGTTGGCCTTCGACATTGGTGTCCAGGTAGTTCATGATATCGGCGGCTGCTTTCAGGCCGCCCATTTTCGCCGCCTGCGCACCGGCCTGGCCGGCAAATTGTTTTTCCATAATTTCGTTCAGTTCCTGCAACGCCGCGGGCTGAACTTCTTCCAGGTTGGCAATACGCATGGTTAAATCCAGCCGCACCTTTTCCGGGAACTGCGACAGAATTTCCGCCGACTGCTCCGGTTCCAGATAAGACAGCACAATGGTCTGGATCTGCGGGTGTTCGTTGCGGATGATGTTGGCCACCTGCTTCGAATCCATCCACTTCAGCGAGTCCAGACCTTTGGCGCCACCGCCCAGAATAATCTGGTCAATCAGATTCGAGGCTTTTTCTTCACCCAAGGCGGCCGTTAAGGCTCGGCGGATAAATTCTTCGCTCTGGAAGCCGATGGTGCTGAAGTTCTGGATCTGTTCGATAAACAGCTTGTGCACGGCGGCAATTTTGGACTGATTCAGATCTTCAATCTGTGCCATCGCCATCCCCACCTTCTGCACCTGCTTGGGTTCCAGGTGCTTCAGGATTTGCGCCGCATCCTCTTCGGACAGACTCAGCAACAGGATGGCGGCTTTCTCCACGCCATCCAGTTTGCCCACATCAAAGGTGGGTTTGATCGTATCTACATTACTCATCTTCGCTTAACCAGTTTTTCACGACCAGAGAGGACAGTTCAGGTTCGTTGGCTACCAGAGCCCGCACCGCTTTTAATAAGTCTTCGTCACCATGCAGATCCGGTAGCATCAGGGTGCCATCGGCCGCAAAACCAACCGACTTCGCATCAAATTCTTTGGTCAGCATATCCATGGTTTCATCACCCAGATCCAGACCACTGCTCAGTGAGGCTTCATCATACACCTCTGTGGTGTCTTCTGGGTAAATCAGACGTTTCAGCATCGGACGAATGACGGCCAGGATCAACACAATAATAATCAGGGTGCCGACCAGCAGTTTCGTCATCCGCATAAACCATTCCTGCTCGTAAATTGGCGGCTCTTCTGCAGTCACCAGTGCTTCACGGGCAAATGGCACAGACACCACTTCAATGGTATCGCCGCGCTGCACGTCAAAACCAATGCCCCCTTGCAGCAGCCGGCGGATATTCGCCAGCTCCGCCTGGGTCCGTGGCTGCGGTGCAGCCGCTTCGCCTTCGGCGGCCGCATCACCAGGTTTATAGTCCACCGCCACTGACACGCTAATGCGGCGGATCACACCTGATTGTTGGGTCGAATGGCTGATGGTGGTGTCCAGCTCATAGTTTTTGGTCACTTCTTTGCTGTTACGACCAGGGATCACCGGTTGGGCGCCTTCCCCGCCAACCTGTTCCGGAATATTACTGTTCAGTGGTGGCTGGTTGGATAAAGCGCCGGGGATCCCCCCCACACCGCCGCCAATGCTGTTTTGCTCAATACTCATTTCACTGCGCACAGCCGGCAAATCCGGGTTAAAGCGTTTTTGGGTTTGCTCCACCGCCGTAAAATCCATTAACAGGTCGACTTGAGCTGTGTAATTATCCACGCCCAGCACCGGGATCAGAATAGAGTCAATTTTCTGACGATACTCTTCTTCCCTGGCCCGCTCCATTTCATATTCTTTACGCACCCGGGCTGAACTGGCGTCCTGCGAGCCGCTGTTCAGCAAGCGGCCGTTCTGGTCGGTCACAGTGACACGGCTGGGCTCCAGCCCCTGAACCGCAGACGCCACCAAGTCCACAATGGCGTCAACTTCGCTTTCTTTCAGGCTTTTATTGCCTTTGACGCTGATCATCACTGTGGCGGAGGGTTGTTTTTCACGGCGGGCAAAAATGTTTTCTTTCGGAATAGCCAGCAGCACCCGGGCCGAGGCGACGTTTTGCAACTGTTCGATAGTGCGCGCCAGCTGTTGCTCACGGCTGTGTTTTAACCGTTCAGTTTCCAGACGCTGACTGACACCAAAGCCACTGTCCTGCATCAGAATTTCATCACCCGAACTTTGTTGCTGCTGCACACCGGCCCGCACCATATCCAGCTTGATATTCTGGTACTCGTCGCCATTGACCAAAATGGTGCTGCCTTCGAGTTTGTAATCAATTTTCTGCGCGTCGAGGTAATCCAGTGTGGTGATTAACTCCTGGGTTTCAAAGGTACCTAAAGGCCGCATTTCCGGCTCGCGGGCCCAGAGAATAATCAGGACGGCTATGGCTATACAAATGGTCAGCGCCACAATCAGGCTGATCTGACGCACCATATCCATCCCACCGGCGGAGCCCAGAAAGCCAGATTTCTGCTCCTGCTGCTCTGGCATCTTACTGAATTCGTCGGATGCCAGTGCCAATTCTGTTGATGTACTTTCAGCCACCTTCTACTCCTTACTACACAGGCATCGACATAATTTCTTTATAGGCTTCCACCAGCTTGGTGCGAACCTGCACAGTTGCGTCAAAAGCCAGTGACGCTTTTTGGCCGGCAATCATAGCCTGGGCCAGTGATACACGAGGGTCGCCCATCTCGACGGCCGTACTCAAATTCCGGCTTTCCCCTTGCAACGCATTGACGTTGTCCAGAGCACCTTTGAGCATGGCGGAAAAATCCGACTGGCTGGTATTAATGGCTGGCTGTTTTGGCAGCGCCAGATCCGTTGATACGGCACGGGATTCCAGCATCATGGATTGCATTTCCTGATATAAGCTATGGCCCTGGATTTTCATGGTAAGCACCTGTCAAAACTTTGTTGTCGGCTTCAGATAACAGAGGTAAAGCACAAGTCATGCCAGAGTCGGCCAATGGCCAGTGCAAAGCTCAGCAGCAACACAAAAAATAAAAACTAAGCTATTGAATTAAAAATGAATTTAACAAAAAAATCAGAGCGAGCCTGCGGAGCTTTTTAGTGAGGAGAAGGTGAAAAATTCGCAGAAACTGCTTCTCAGCAGCCTGATGTCTGTTGACGGGTCAGGCTGCTGATAAACGGGTCGGTTCAGCGCTCTCAGGCCGGTAACTGAATACCGGATTCCCGCATCCGGGCCAGTTTATACCTTAAAGTCCGGGCGCTGATGCCGAGCCGTTCTGCCACATCCTTGCGGCTGTTGGCACAGGCTTTCATGGTTTCCAGAATAATGCGGTGCTCCTGTTCGTAGAGCTCAGATTTAAACAGACTCAGATCCGGGTCCTGCACTGCTGGCACTGCCGCTGCGCTGCTGACGGGCACTATTTCCAGCAAAATATCGTCCGCGTCTATCACTTCACCATCCGAAATAATCAAGGACCGCTGCATAATATTGTCCAGCTCCCGCACATTGCCCGGCCAGCTGTGTTGCAGCAGTTTTTGTTGCGCAGCCAACGACAGTTGCGGCGCCGCCAGGCCTGTCTGACGGCTGTGCCGCTCCAGCAAGTGCTGCGCCAAGGGCAGAATATCCGCAGGCCGCTCAGCCAGAGCCGTCCAGGTCAGGGGGAACACGTTCAGCCGGTAGAACAAGTCTTCGCGAAACAGACCTTCTGCCACCGCCTGCTTCAGATCTCTGTTACTGGTGGCGACCACCCGGACATCCAGTTTGACGGTTTTCCGACTGCCCAACCGCTCAACCTCACGCTCCTGCAACACCCGTAATAACTTGGCCTGCAGGTTCAGGTCCATTTCACTGATTTCGTCCAGCAAAATGGTGCCTTGCTGGGCTTGTTCAAACTTACCGGGGCAAGACTGAATGGCACCGGTAAAAGCGCCTTTTTCATAGCCAAACAAGGTGGCTTCCAGCATGTTCTCCGGAATGGCAGCGCAGTTAATGGCGACAAATGGGCCACTCTGACGCGGGCTTTGCTGGTGGATATAGCGGGCCAGCACTTCTTTACCACAACCACTGGGGCCCAGCACCAACACATTGGCATCCGAACGCGCCACTTTGGCCGCCAGGCGGATCAACTGCTGTCCCTGCTCAGAGGCCACTACAGGTTCAATCGCATCCACAGTTTCAGCCAAAGCATAACGGGCCACCATATTCACCAGCACTTCTGGCGCAAAAGGTTTGGCCAGGTAATCCACGGCGCCCTGACGGATGGCCAGCACAGCGTCATTGACATTGGCGTAAGCAGTCATCATCAGCACAGGCAAAGCCGGGTAATTCAGCTTAATGCTTTTGAGCAGTTCAAGGCCTGAGACAGCCCCCATCTGCACGTCACTGACCACTAAGGCCACCTTATGCTGCTTTAATAAATTCAGGGCCTGCTCGGCGTTTTCAGCCTGAAGTACCTGATAATTAGCCAGGTTCAGGGTATCCGCCAAGGCTTCACGCAAACCTGAATCGTCTTCGACCACCAGAATGTTAGTTGTGTGCATAATCCAACTCCTGCGGCTGCATCACCGCCTGATACAAAGGGAAAACCAGTTCAAACCGGGCCCCACCACTTTGGCTGGTGCGGTACTGCACCAGACCATTGTGCGAGTGCACCACAGCCTGCACCACCGCCAGCCCAAGGCCTGTCCCCTGGCTGCGCGTGGTAAAAAAGGGTTCAAAAATCTGTTGCTGTAGATGGGGCGGCACGCCTGGGCCATTGTCTTCCACCGCAATCAGCACCTGTTGTGGATTGTCTGGTGCCAGCCGGGCTTCCAGCTTTAATAAGGCGCCGGGGCCTATGATCTGCATGCTGTTTTGCAGCAGGTTTTGAATAGCTCCGGCCAGGCTGCGGGCATTGCCAAGAATCTGCACATCAGGTTGCGGCAGCTCCACCTGGATCCGGCCCTGTTGCTGCTCAATCAACACCTCCACACCGGCAAAGACTTCGCTGAGCAGCTGCTGCATCGACAAAGGCACCACCTGCTGTTCACGCCCAGCACGGGCGAATAACAGCAAGTCATTGACCTGCTGTTCTAAATCCTGCAGGCGGGCCACCAGCTTGTGCTGGAACTGCTCACGGGATAAAGGGTTCAATTTTGGGCTACCCAGATTCTGTGCGTACAACAGGGCGGAAGATAACGGGGTGCGGATTTGGTGTGCCAACGACGCCATCATGCGCCCAAGCGTCGATAAACGTTGTAAATGTGCCATGCGGCTTTGCAACTGACGGGTTTCCGTCAGATCGGTCAACACGATCAACTGCCCAGTTTCGGGTTCCATCGAGCTGATTTCCAGCTTGACGCGGCGGCCATCCTGCAAAGACACTTCCATACCATCGTCACTGCGCGGCCGGAAGGCCCGGCTGATAATATCCAGCCAACGCTGACCGGTCAGAGGTTCGCCCAGCATAGAGCGCGCAACCGGATTGGCCTGAGCGACAAAACCACGCTCATCCAGTACCACAATGCCGGTTGGCAGTTTGTGGATCAGATGCTCAAGCCGTTTGGCCGTGCGAATAGCATCCGCACAGTGATTAGCTTCTGACTGCACTGCATCAATGGAAACATAGGCATAGGCTCTGCTCATGGCAACCCCGCAAAAACTTTGACATTCGCCAAAGCAATGCACAAGACATGCCACAAATATTATTGTTTTAAATCAGAACCTTAACAGAACATTTTTTTGACAGCATGGGGGCTGAGTATAACCAGCCCCCGCAGTGCGGTATGACGCTTTAGCTTTCGTCACGCATCAGATTGTATTTACGCATTTTCTCTACCAGGGTGGTGCGGCGTAAACACAGCAGGTCGGCAGCGCGGGCCACCACATATTCATGACGCTCCAGCGCCTGAGAAATCAGCGAAATCTCCAGCTCCGCCAGAAACTCTTTCAGATCCAGCCCATGTTCCGGCAACAAAGACGGATCGCCAACGCTGTTACTCAGGTTCGGATTGACTAAGTGTTCCTCTTCATCCTCGTCACCGAACTGAAAAAGTTCGTTGATGGCGTCGCGCTCCTGCAACGCATCCGGGTACTGCGGCACATAAGTGTCCACATCCAGATGACGGTATTTTTGCGGTAATTCGGCGACATCCACCACCTGGTTCGGAAACATAATAGCCATACGCTCCACCAGGTTCGCCAGTTCCCTGACATTGCCCGGCCAGCTGTGCAGCTTCAGACTGTCCAGAGCCCGCTCAGTAAACTTGACTCTGGCATGGCCCTGCTGTTCGGCCCGGTGCACCAGCTCCTGGACCAGAGCGGGCAAATCCTCAGCACGCTCACGCAGTGCCGGGGTTTCGATAGGAAACACGTTCAGGCGGTAAAATAAATCTTCCCGAAACCGGCCCTCTTCGATCATTTGCTCCAATGCCCGGTGGGTTGCAGCGATAATACGCACATCGGCTTTAATCGGCTGACTGCCGCCTACCCGTTCGTACACCCGCTCCTGCAGCACCCGCAGCAATTTCACCTGCATAGGCAGCGGCATATCACCAATTTCATCAAGAAACAGCGTGCCGCCCTGGGCCAGCTCAAAGCGGCCTTTGCGGGTGGAAATAGCGCCGGTAAAAGCGCCTTTTTCATGACCAAACAGCTCGCTTTCCAGCAGTTCGGCCGGGATAGCGCCACAGTTCAGTGGCACAAAAGGTCCGCCGGCTCTGTTGGACAAGGCATGAATATTACGGGCGACCACTTCTTTACCTGTACCTGAGTCGCCCAGGATCAGCACATTGGCATCGGTTTTGGCCACTTGCTGGATCAGAAAACGGACCTGTTGCATGGCCGGGGTCTGCCCCACCATACCAATAAAACGATGCTGTTCTGCCTGACTGCGTTGGCCTGGCAGTAAACGATGGTATTCCTGACAATCCCGTAATAGCTGGGTAAAGGAGGCATAAGCGAAAGGTTCTGTCAGCAACCCCACTGCATTGGGCTGAGCCAGATGCAGCTTCAGGTTATCCCCAACCAGTAAAAAAGCGCACAGCGGGTGTTGTTCAATCAACAGCTGATGCTGCTGTGAGCTCAAAGCGCCCAACAACACCACGGCTTTAGGATCATCCTGCAGAAAATCTGACAGCTGAGATTCCTCCAGCAGCTGTGGCTCTTCGCCGATAAAGCCCAGCACTGCAGCGAGACGTAAGGCTCTGGACTCGTGTTGATCAAGAATATAAAGCTTATTACTCATAGGCTTAAAAAAGGTCTTTTATGCGATGCGCTTTTTTATTCCATTGTACAGCGGAGTGTTCAGCTTGCAAGGTAAAACGCTGGATTTTTGACACTCGCGTCAAAAATCCAGCGTTCCGAGGTCGTTCGACCTTAACTGAGCAGTTGCAAAGCGCGTTCAGCCGAGATCCGGCTTTGGGCCGTGACGGCCAAAGAACTTTGTTGCAGTACATCGTTGGCGGCTTTTTGCGAGCTGGCCTGCGCGTAATCCAAATCCTCAATCCGGCTACGTGCCGCTGAGGTATTGACTTCCTGCTCTGCCAGACTGTTAATGGCCGAGCTGAAGCTGTTGATCCCCGCCCCCAGGCTGGAACGATTGGAATTCACCAGTTGAGTAAAAGACTCCAGTGACGCCTGCAGGCTGCTGCGTCCGGCACTGCTGGTCAGGTCAATGTTATCCAGCCCCGCATTACTGAATTCGCTGCTCAAATCGCCGGTTTCCAGTTGCAACTGACCGCTGCCGGATTCAAAACTGAGTGTATTGCCCCCATCAAACAACTTTTGACCTGCAAAGCTGCTGCGGCTGAGTTGGTCGGTAATGCCTTTGCCCAGCTGGGTAGCCTGGTCCTGCAAAGCCGCCAAATCACTTTGGGTATAGATGCCATTCCCGGCCTGCACATTCAGCGTTTGCAGCTGCTGCAGGCTGTCAGACACACCGGCCAGAGTACCTTCAGCCGTCTGTGCCAGTGAAATACCATCGTATAAATTGCGTATCCCTTGTTCAGAGCCATTAATCTGCGAAGTCAGGCGGTCAATAATCTGCAACCCGGCCGCATCATCAGCCGCACTGTTCACACGCTTGCCTGTGACCAGTTTTTTCAGTAACTCATTGCCTTCGTTGCTACTGGTACGAAGTGAATGATCGGCGATTGAATTTGGGGTAATTTTCATACGGACAACCTCTGACAGTAACCAGAGCCAAGTGTAGTTAAAGGCGCCCGACTCTACAACAGCGCTGTCGTTTTGACAAAACCTCGGCAGGGGAAAGCAGTGTGCAAAATGACTCAGTGCAAACATTTAATAAATAAGCACTTTTCACTGTTGGAATGAAATATGCTATTTTCTCTGTAACTGTCAAAGTTCCGACACAGAAGGAGTGTCTATGTTTGATAATAAAAGCATTTTTATTACCGGAGGCACCGGCTCCTTCGGTCGGAAATACACCAAGACCCTGCTCGAACGCTATAAGCCGAAAAAAATCATCATTTATTCCCGCGACGAGCTGAAGCAGTTCGAAATGCAGCAGGAGTTTAATGCGCCTTGTATGCGCTACATGATTGGTGACGTGCGCGATCAGGAACGCCTGGTAAGAGCCATGCGTGGGGTTGATTATGTGATCCACGCCGCCGCACTGAAACAAGTGCCCGCCGCCGAATACAATCCGATGGAATGCATTAAAACCAATATCAATGGCGCAGAGAATGTGATTCATGCCGCTATTGAAAATCAGGTCGAAAAAGTGATTGCGCTGTCTACGGACAAAGCCGCAAATCCCATCAATCTGTATGGCGCCACCAAACTGGCTTCCGACAAGCTGTTTATTGCCGCGAACAACATCTCCGGCGGAGACCGCCCTCGATTTTCGGTGGTTCGTTATGGCAATGTGGTCGGTTCCCGCGGTTCTGTGGTGCCCTTTTTTGAGAAATTGCGTGATTCTGGAGCCAGCCATATACCAATCACCCATCCTGATATGACCCGATTCTGGATTAGCCTGCAACAAGGTGTTGATTTTGTTTTAAAAAACTTTGAGCGCATGTTGGGTGGTGAAATTTTTGTCCCTAAAATACCTTCAATCCGCATCGTCGATTTGGCCAGTGCTATTGCGCCTGATTTGCCACAGAAAGAAGTGGGCATTCGTCCCGGCGAAAAACTGCATGAAATGATGTGCCCGGGCGATATGTCGTACAACACTTATGAATATGACGATCATTATGTAATTGCTCCTTCGATTCAGTTCTCAAGCCGCAGCAACGACTTCACCGTCAATGGATTACAGGAAAGAGGCAAACTGGTGCAACCTGGGTTTGAATATGTCTCGGACAAAAATCCACATTTTTTACAGGCAGAAGACATCATCAACTTCAACAGAGACGCGATGTTATGATCCCTTACGGCCGCCAGTCGATAAGCGCTGAAGATATTCAGGCTGTGACAGATACACTACAGTCTGACTTTTTAACGCAAGGACCGGCAGTACCGGCCTTCGAACAAGCCCTGGCCGAGTATTGTCAGGTGCCTTATGCTGTGGCGGTCAACAGTGCAACTTCGGCTTTGCATCTGGCTTGTCTGGCACTGGATGTGCAGCAAGGTGATATCGTCTGGACCAGCCCTATCAGCTTTGTCGCTTCAGCCAACTGTGCCCTTTATTGTGGCGCCAGCATCGATTTTGTTGATGTGGACGCAACAACGGGTTTAATGTCGGTGCAGGCGCTTGCGGCCAAACTAAAACTGGCGGCTGCCGAAAATCGTTTGCCTAAAGTGCTTATTCCGGTACATCTGGCCGGTCACAGTTGTGCCATGCAGGAAATAGCACAACTTTGCCTGCCTTATAACATCCGTATTATTGAAGATGCTTCCCATGCCATTGGCGCACGGTATCAACAGCAAAAAGTGGGCAGCTGCCAATACAGCGACATCACTGTTTTTAGTTTCCATCCGGTAAAAATCATCACCACGGCGGAAGGTGGTTTGGCGCTGACCAAAGACATGACGATTGCGGCCAGATTGCGATTATTGCGCAGCCACGGTATTACCCGCGAGCCGGATGATATGACCGAAGTCAGCCATGGTCCCTGGTATTACCAGCAAATTGCTTTAGGGCTGAATTACCGCATGACCGATATGCAGGCAGCCCTTGGTCTGAGTCAGTTTCAGCGGCTGGATGAATTTATCAACAAGCGTCTGGCCGTTGTAGCGCGCTACCAGACTTTATTGGCCGATTTACCCATCACTTTGCCCGCCGAAGCAGAAGATGGTCAATCAGCATGGCATTTGTACATTATCCGGTTAGATAACGAAGATTTACGGTTGCGTGTGTTTGAAGCACTGCGCAAGGCAGAAATAGGCGTCAATGTGCATTATATTCCCATTCACACCCAGCCTTATTATCAACAACTTGGTTTTCAATGGGGTGATTTCCCGCAAGCTGAGATTTTTTACAGTAATATCATTAGCTTACCTATGTATGCCGACTTCAGCGAAACTCAGCAACTTTATGTGGCAGAACGCTTAAAAGAAGTACTTAAATGAATATTGCCATTATTCCGGCCCGTGGCGGCAGTAAACGTATTCCGCGTAAAAACATTAAGTTATTTTGTGGTAAACCCATGATTGCATGGTCTATTCAAACTGCAATAAACAGCGGTTGTTTTGACCGGATCATCGTTTCAACTGACGATGCTGAAATTGCAGAAGTCGCGCAAAAAGCTGGCGCTGAAGTGCCTTTTTTTCGCCCAGCCGCTTTAGCTGACGATTACAGCAGTACCCAGGACGTGATAGCACATGTGTTGTCTGAACTGGAAAAACAAGGTGTCGAACCCACTCTGGTGTGCTGTTTGTACCCCACAGCACCTATGGTGCAGACCACTGATTTGCAAGCCGGTTTAGCCATGATGCAACAAGGTAATTTGCATTATGCCTTGTCAGTCACCAGCTTTCCTTACCCGATACAAAGGGCACTCAAAATAGATGACGGTGGCCGCTTAAGCATGTTTTCGCCTGAATTTGCCGCTGCACGTTCGCAAGAACTCGCTGCTGCTTTTCATGATGCCGGCCAGTTTTATTGGGGCACAGCCGCAGCCTGGAAACATCGTTCTGCCATTTTTGGCGCACAGTCAGCACCCGTTTTATTGCCAAGGTACCGGGTACAGGATATTGATACCGCAGAAGACTGGAAAACCGCAGAATTGATGTTTCAACTGCTGACAGCCAGGGACTTGCAAAAATGAAGGCGGTGTTCAGAGTCGATTCTTCCGCTCAGATGGGCATAGGTCATTTAATGCGTTGTTTAGCACTGGCCGACGCTTTGCGGGACTCTGGCGTTCAGGCCGAATTTATTTCAAGGCAATTAACCGGTCACACTATCAGCCAGACAGAACAACGTGGTTACCGGGTTTATCCGCTGCCAGCTCCTGTTGAGCCCCTGTCATCGTTACAAAACACAGGACTCAGGCATCAGGCCTGGTTGGGTTGCTCTCAGGCAGAAGACGCAGCCCAATGTGCACCCATTTTGCAGCAAATAAAACCTGACTGGTTAATTGTTGATCATTACGCTCTTGATATTGAGTGGGAAAATGCCCTCACCCCTTATCGCAAGCAACTGATGGTGATAGACGATCTGGCAGACAGGCCACATAACTGCAATTTGCTTTTGGATCAAAACTGGTTTTCGGCTTCCACCCAAAGTCGTTACGACCCCTTAGTGCCAGCTGATTGTGTCAAAATGCTGGGGCCTGCTTTTGCATTATTAAAACCGGAATTCAGCCAGCTGCGTTTATTGTTACCCGCTAAAGATGGTTATATCCGCCGCGTGCTGGTGTCTATGGGCGGCAGCGACCCAAGCAATGAAACCTTAAAAGTGCTGCGTGCTTTGATGCAACCCGAACTGCAGCACCTGGTGGTTGATGTAGTTTGTGGTGTTAATCATCAGGATATGAAGGCTATTGAGGACATGGCAGCGCAAAGAGGCGCAACCAATATTTACCGCAGTTTACCTACTTTGTCCGGTTTAATGGCCCGTGCTGATTTAATGATTGGCGCCGGAGGGACCACAACATGGGAACGTATGTGCCTCGGTTTACCCGCTATTGTCATCAGCCTTGCAGCAAATCAGTACCAGCCTAATCTGAGCCTGGCGCAGGACGGTTACATTTTATTTGCTGGCCCCAAAGAAGAGGTCACTATTGAAAAGCTGCAACAGCTGATTTGCAGTCTGACCGACAACCGCAACTTATACCTGCAACTGAGTCAGGCAGCGCAGATATTAGTCACAGGCACAGGGATCAACCAGGTGGTCAACACTGTTAAAAATCTAAGCCGTCGTTATGGCAGTAGTTATGGCACTAGTTCCACTGACTGAAAAAACGCTGATGATGATTTTGCCATGGCGCAATGCACCAGAGGTCAGGCAAAGTATGTTTCATCAGAACATTATCAGTGAGGCTGAACACCAGGCCTGGTTTTTACGACTGCAACAAAACGACCATGCCAGATGGTTTGTACATGAAAAAGCCGGTGTTTATGACGGTGTGGTTTATTTTACTGATATCAACTGGCAAGACCGCAGCACCCTATGGGGTTTTTATCTGGCACCTGAGGCAGCACGGGGTTCAGGCACACAACTGGGACTAGATGGCCTTGATATGGCATTTGGCACTTTGCAGCTGGAAACTGTGTATGCCAAAGTTCTGACCGATAATGAAAAAAGCATCAGATTTCATCTTAAATTAGGTTTTGAACCGCTCGTTTTACAGGAAGCTGCTGACATAGTACAAACACCCGAAACCCAAAGTTACCATGCTTTTTCGCTGAACAAACAGTGCTGGCAACAGCAGAGACAAAATATACTGGACAAAATTGGGCTGACGATAAAAAACAATAACGAGACTTTTAAATGAACATATTAATCAGTGCTGCAGGTTCAGCCGCAGCAGCCGGCATTATTCTTCACTTAAAAAAAGCAGGGCATTTTGTCATTGGTATAGATGCCAACCCTGATACACTGGAATTTGGTCACAGTATCTGTGACGACTTTTATATCAGCCCCCTTGCGACCTCTGACACTTATCTCGGCTTTATTACCACTTTGCTGGAAAAAACCGATATTTTTATTCCCTTTATTGACGAAGAGTTGTTGGTTTTATCAGCAGCCAATTTAGAACACAACATGCTGAGCAAAATTATGTTGTGTGATAAAAACACCATTGCCATTTGCTGCAACAAAATAAAACTGCAGGATTATTGCGAACAAAACGACATTGCCATTGTTCAAAGAACAAACACTGTACCCGCCGTGTTTAAACCTGCGGTTGGAAGAGGTGGCAAAGGGGTTGTGTTTATTACTGACGCTGCATTGTTACCTTATTATCAGCCAAAAAATGGCGTCATTCAGCAGATGCAAGGCGGCACTGAATATACCGTGGATGTGCTGGTCGACTATGATGGCAATTGGCTCTTTGGCGTTGCCAGAAAACGGCTACAGGCTGTTGGCGTTTCCAGAATTGGTGAAATTGATCAACAGCCTGCCGTGCTCGAGCTGGCACAACAATGTGTAAAAAAACTAAAGTTTATCCACGCTATTAATATTCAAATCATGCTGGATAATACAGGTAAAGCCCATCTTATTGAAATTAACCCAAGGCTGGCAGGAAGTGTGATGTTTAGTGTTTTTGCTGGTTTTGATTTGCCTGTGCTTGCCATTCAGCAGTTTGTTCAGTCCCCTATCCAACTTCCTCTGGATGCTGATATTAAAAAAATAAAAGTGGTCCGGTATTGGCAGGAGTTTGCTTTTGAATGCAATAACTGAGCTGAAACAACAATTAATGCCCTACCAAGGTATTTTGTTTGACCTTGATAACACGATATTTTTGCAAACAAAATTTGACCATTCGGCATTTTGTGAAATTTCACACTATATGGCGGCAAAGTATCAGCTCGACCAACAGCAGTTATTCAGTTTTTTGGCGAGACACCGCAGTGCACCGCCGCCATACAAAGATGATTTATTTGGCTGTTGTTGCCGGGAGTTTCATTTAGCAACCGAAGAAGCGATGTTGATGGTGCAGTTATTCAGGCAACATCAACCGGAAAAACTACAGCTTCATCTGCAATATCAACAGCTTTTAACTGAGTTATTACAACAGGGTAAAACATTATTGCTGGTAACCAACGGCATCAACTGTATTCAACAGACCAAAATTAACAAGTTGCAGTTAAACCGCTATTTTAAAGAAATGGTGATATGCACAACAGCGGGTGAGATGCCGCTTAAACCGAATCCTGCCGCATTTATCTATCTGAAAGAAAGATACCCATGCAGTAACTGGGTGATGGTTGGCGATCTGGCAGAAACCGATGGTTTATTCGCTAAAAATAGTGGTATCGACTTTGTACAACATCAATATGGCGGAGGTGATGAATGATTATCAATGACAGAGAAATAGGTTTAAATACCCCACCTTATATCATCGCAGAGATGTCGAACAACCATCTTAAAGATATTAATAAAGCAAAAAAAATTATTGATGCGGCAAAGTCATGTGGTGTAGATGCTATTAAAATACAAACCTATACACCAGACTCTTTAACAATCGACTGTAATAAAGAAGATTTTGTTATTACCGATAAATTGTGGGCCGGTAAAACCTATTATGATTTGTACAAAGAAATCGCAATGCCGCTTGAATGGACGGCAGAACTCTTTGAGCATGCACGTCAACAAGAGTTAACCATTTTCAGTTCGCCCTTTGATGAAGCATCTGTGGATTTGTTGGAACAACTTGGCGCACCGGCATATAAAATTGCATCTTTTGAAGCCAACGATGTTCATCTGAGACGGCGTATTATTGCCACAGGTAAGCCAGTGATCATGTCAACCGGCGTCTCCACCTATCAGCAGTTAGCTGCATTTCTGGCCGAGTTCCCAGATTTATCATCTTTAACATTATTGCATTGTCTAAGCGCTTACCCGTCCGCAGCTAAAGATATGAATTTGCAATGTATTCATCAGCTGAAACAACTTGGTTGTGCTGTAGGTTTATCTGACCACAGCCTGAGCCCTTTAGCTGCGATTGCTTCTGTTGCAATGGGCGCTGTGATGATTGAAAAACACTTTACGATTTCCAGAGCTGACGGTGGCCCGGACGCGGCATTTTCACTGGAACCCGATGAAATGAAACAGCTGGTGCAACTGTCACTGGAAGCATGGCAGGCCATCGGCTCCAGTGAGGTGCTGAATAATCCAAACAGAAGTGGCTCTAATCACCGTCGTTCCATTTACGCTGTGCAGGATATCAAAAAGGGCCAGCCACTCACTGCGCATAACATCAGGGTCATTAGGCCAGGTTTTGGCATGGCGCCGGAGTTTTTTGACCAGGTGCTTGGCAAAAACGCCACATCTGACATTAGCAGGGGAACACGCTTATCCTGGGATTTGATTGAAAATGGAGAAGGTCATGAATAATCAATGTTCAATCTGTGCCAGTGATAACACGATTTCATTGCTCAACCTGAAGCACACAAACATTTACCAACACCCTGTGCCAAAAGATGCGGTGATCCCTCAGCCCTATAAAATAGATATTGATTTTTACTTCTGCCCTGCTTGTGGTCATGCTTATCAACACAACTATAATACCGACTTACTGAATTCCATTTATTCAAATCACTATTACACCCCGGCACAGGATGGGATAGGAAGACAGTTCCGCGATGACTTTATGGCATTTGTAAAAACAAATGTGCCGGAAATGAACAAAGCACAACAATTGCTTGAAGTAGGTTCTTCTAGTGGTGAACTGCTGATAGCAAGCCGTGAAACCTGGCCACAGCTGAACGTTCTTGGTTATGAACCCAGCCATAACTCAGCAGATCTTGCTATCAGTAAAAACATAACAACGATTAAAGACTTCTTCTCGACCAAAACAATTCAGAATACTAATAAATTCGACATCATCTTTAGCCGACATGTCATTGAGCATATTGATGATCAACATGATTTTTGGTTGTCAATTAATCAATCCGCTTATGATCACACAGTATTGGTATTAGAAACACCAAGTTTAGACAGCGTGCTCTACAAACATAGTCTTGACCCCTTTCATATCGAACATCTACATGTATTTTCAGTCAATTCTCTGGCACATGTCGCAAAATCTTATGGCTGGTTTTTACGTTCATACACTGCAACCGACAGTAATAACCTGATCTGCTGTTTTAGCAAAGACAACTCTAGATCTATTCAAACTAAAGCCCCCGAATTAAACAGCTCTCTGAATGAAACTTTGGCGCAAATAAAAAATAAACTGATGCACAGCCTGCAGGGGAAGAAGTATTGGCTTTGGGGCGCAGGCAGTTATGGCGCTAAGATGTTGTCTTTTTATGAACTGACACCTGAAAAAATATTAGATGGTAACAGTAATAAAACAGGAAAAATGATGGTGGGTTATCCATGGCAGATTGAATATGGTTCTGATGTCATCAGGGCGTACCCGGCAGAAATGTCTGGCAAGGCTCCTACGATAATTATTGCTTCATCCTTTTATAAAGAGATTGTGGCACATATCACCAGCCTGGGGTGGCAAGGTGAAATTCTGAAACCTGCAGATTGGGAATCATAAGATGGCGGCAAAAACAGTAGTAGTCATCTGCGCCCATACTGATGATGAAGCCTTAGGTTGTGGTGGCACTCTCGCCAGACACAGTCAAAATGGTGACAGTGTTTATGCCATATTTCTGGCTGATGGGGTAACGTCCAGACCTGGCGCTACGGCAGCAGAGCTGGCCAGCCGCCAGGCTGCCGCCGACAAAGCCGGGCAAGAGCTTGGTATCATACAGGCCTTTTACCTTGGTTTTTGTGATAATCAACTCGACAGTCTTCCGTTACTCAGCATAGTACAAGCTATTGAAAATATACTTATAAAAATCCAGCCCGAGATAGTGTACACCCATCATATCGGCGATCTGAATATTGATCACAGAATCACCCATCAGGCCGTGGTGACAGCATGCCGGCCCTTGCCTGGCGGCAGCATCAAACAAATTTATAGTTTTGAGGTGCTTTCCAGCACCGAATGGCAAACACCGGGTTATCTGCCATTTATTCCAACGGCTTTTGTAGATATTTCAGATCTATGGTCAGTCAAAGAATCGGCATTGTTGTGTTATCAAACAGAAATGCGTGACGAACCGCACAGCAGGTCAATTCAAAATGTATTAAATCTGGCAAAATTAAGAGGAAACTCTGTAGGCTTACCGCTGGCTGAGGCTTTTATGCTGATAAGATCCATTATCTAATGGTTCCGGCGTTTTTCAAGCAGTGGGTACCGTCAGGGCCAATCTGATGCACGCTGAATCGACCAGAGTTTATTAGACAGTTTGCAGCCTCAGTTTGATTCTGCCCAGTTTTTGAGGACAGAACCAATGTATTCAGGACCGTTGTCGCTACGGATTTCCTTGGGTTTGCCTCTCCACTCAATGACTTGATTGAGCACTCTGACTACCCGTTCTGCCGGTAGCGAGAAGTCGACCTCAATCGCCAATCCTTCCCGGTTAAAGTCATCAATGATATTCAGCAGCCGGAAACTGCGGCCATCCTCGAGCTGGTCATGCATAAAATCCATCGACCAGCATTGGTTCTTCATCTCTGGCACCGCCAGCGGCTCAGGCTTTTCACGGGTGAGCCGTTTCTTGGGTTTTATCCTTAAGTTCAGCTCCAGCTCGCGGTAAATCCGCAGCACACGTTTATGGTTCCAGCCAAAGCGTTTCACATTACGCAGGTAATAGAAACACATGCCAAAGCCCCAACTCCGGTAAGTGGAGGTTAAGCGCAGCAGCCAGTCCGCAATTTCCGCGTTCTCATCACTCAGACGGGCCTGATAGCGGTAGCAGGTTTCACTGATGCTAAACACCACACAGGCCAATGTGACCGAAATGGATTTCTCGCGCACCGCCTTTTGCGCCAATTCCCGTCGGCGCGACGGCTTTACCACTTTTTTTCGATGGCCTCTTTGAGGATTTCGGCTTTGAGCCGTTCTTCGGCGTACATCTTTTTCAGCCGGGCATTTTCCGCCTCCAGCTCTTTAAGCCGGGCCATCATGGATGCATCCATGCCGCCAAATTTGGCGCGCCATTTGTAAAAGGTGGCCGAACTCATACCGTGCTCACGGCAGAGTTCGGGAACCGGAGCTCCAGCTTCCGCTTGTTTTAAAATTGCCAGGATTTGGCTGTCACTAAATTTTGATGTTTTCATGCAGAATCTCCTGCGTTTATGGTACGAGAAAATTCTACTTTTAGCGTCAGTTAATTTCCGAGGTGATTACCTAGCGATGTTAAGGACAATTCCTACGAGTTAGGCATCAATGCACATTTAGTTTTCCAATCATGCTTGTACATCGACTTCATCTCGGTTAGATATTCTTTCCATACCCCCAAAGCTTGCTTAAAGACGTCCAATGTAAAGAGCTCGTCTTCATAGGTGTACAGTAAGGTGATCAACGGGCAATGAAAATATAATAAAGCCCCTTTCAGCATATGAAAGAGGTGAATATTTGCTGTCTGTTGATAAGCAAACACCACTCTGGACTGACTTTTCAGGATTTCAGAGGCATCGCGGCGACTCTCAATAGGACGATCATTAATCTCAATAAGGTAATCAACTAAACTCTCAAACTCGTTGACAGCAATCATCTGCTCATCAATTTTAAAATCGAGCGAAGTAAAAAATTTAGCTTTTATGGCTTCGATAATCTTCTGTTTGTCCGCACCGGGAGAGCTCACAACGAGCAGATCCTCCTCCCGCACAGGGATCGCATTGTCAATTTTAGCACCATGACCCACATTGTAGACTTGCCCATGCTTTTGATAGTTGGACACTAAGTCATCTGCGCCAAGTTTAGAGATAGCCAGCAAGGACGACGTCTTTACATTTCCGCCAAGGTTGCCAGGCAATGACATATTGGAACCGACATTAGGCTTATACTTGCCGGCATAACGACTATCGTTGTAGATACTGAGCTTCGAATGTGTCGAACTTAGAGACTCTGGAGTGCCATTATCGACGCCAAACAGGTAAATTTCTTTAAAACCAAATGTGGTGGCAAATGCCAGTGCGGTATTCGTTACTAATGGCCCTGCATTTCGAAGCACTTGTAGATTGATGCCGTGGCGCAGAGCCAGAATTTTCAGAAAATAGGTTGATGCCTCAGGTCCTTTTAGCCCCAACCCGACCCATTTATAGCAATCAACGGTATCTGGATAAACGACTTCTACAGACAATAGATTTAACTGGCTCAGTTGTTCCGCCGTGGTAGTTTGACGCAGAATTTCATACACAGAACGAGGTCGTTCTACTAAGACATGAAAATCCGGCACTACCCCGACTTTTAACAGGGTTTGCAAGCCTGTACCTGCAGCGATAATTACCGCTTTATGCTGGTTTTCTTTGATAAAGTCTAACGACTCATCAAGCGATGGCCCGTTGGCAACAATAAAAACTGGCATTGACTGAATACTATTTTTTACGTTGGCTCGCAGAAATTGGGCCTTACTTTCCAGATTTAACGCCATATGCGCAAATCCGTTCAGTGCGTCATCAAAAAAGCCAAACCCGTTTTGAAAACGGTAAAACTGTTCAAAAAAGGTTTTTATTTGCTGGTTAATTTCTTTGGAGGGGTAATGCTGATAACAGAAACTGTTAATAATAGAGAATGCGCCGATTTGCGAAGCAGACGACTGAATTTCGTTAAAAAATTTTTTATACGGAATACCAACATGAAGAATGAACGCTGCATTTTGTGAGTCAATATTTTCAAGCAAAGACGACCAATCAATACAAAACAGGCTGGCATAAAACAGTTCAAAGTCCGGCTCACAAACAAATACATAATCAAAACGGCATCGGTTCAAAAGAATAGGTAAGTGGTAACCAAGGCCAATACCAAAAATTAAACAGGAGGGATACTCATCTGGTAGTGTAGTGATTCTTGCTGCCGACGGTCGCCCCTCACACCCTGCAATCAGTTTCATCAGTTTATACATATAACTAATATGTATTCGAGGGTCGGACTCTGGTGCTTTCCCTGCGCTTTTATACAACCCCATCCGCCCAAATGTGGCTTTGTCACTGTATTTTTGAACTTGTTCTGATGCCTGCTCTGTAGGGGAATCGCTGTATAGAGGAAATTTGCTGCCCCTTGGTATGAAATTCCCTTCACCGCTGCGGGTCACGTACAGCTTGAAATCAGGTTCTGGTTGATACTTTTTAATGGATTCGGCCACGTTGGGCTGATACTTTTCAAAAGCAGCCAGGTTGGATTGAAAACGCTGCTCGGACAGCCTGGCAAACTCTTGCTCTTGCTGCTGGGACTGCTCAATTTTTGAGATTTTCTGTTCTAAGGTCTGGATCAGTTCCGAAAATTCATTTTCGTCTACCACTGTATACTTCTCCGTCAAGCAGTTGACTATTCTGATTAAAAGGGGACAGCTGCAGTTTAATCTTTTCTTGTGTCTCCAACAAAACACTTTCGAGTTTTTGTAACTGGTCGCTGATACCCTGATAAAAATAAATGTCTTGTTTGCTCGTCGTGCTGTCCAACTGGAGCCGGGTCACAAACTGGGCAATATCGTCAAAAACCACAGCGGCTTGTTCCACCAACCCCTGGTCGATCAATGAAGATACAACAACAATCTTGTCAGAAATCTCTTGCTTGTCAGTCATTTAAACAGCTTGTTGCTGCTCAAGCTGCTGGTAAGCTTCTTGCTTAGCAGACTCAGGGATTTGATCCCAAGCAGACTTGATAGTGGACAGTAACCCGATCACTTCATCAACAATAGCAATATCATTCTGAATACTGGCTTCCATTAAACGTCTGGACATATAACCATAAAGAGCAGCCAGATTTTCGGTCATATCACCGCCTACAGAAGTATCCAGACTCAGGCGTAATGAATCAATAATGCTGGTAGCTTTGGACAAGGCTTTACTCTTATTCTCATAATCCTTTTGTTCGATGGTAATTTTGGCCACTTTCATACTGTCTATAGCTCCTTCCATCAGCATCTGAATAATCTGATGGGGATCTGCACTAGCCAAGCGCGTTTTTAACGCCTCTTTTTGGTAGTGTTTAACCTTATTACCGTACATAGATGTAATCTCTTCTGTTATTTAGTTTTCGACAAAGATGCTAACTGACTGGTCAGATAATTATTGGTGCTGTTCATTTGTGCAATTAATACGTCCAGTGCTGAATATTTTTTGCGTAAATTAGCTTCCAGTGTGGTCATACGATAATTCAAGTTTTCTGTATCATCGTCCAAGTCACGCAATTCAACATTAATGTCATCCTGGCGACCTTTGATCACGCCGCCAGAATCCACATAACCGGATAACATTGTTGAAAACGTTTCGGCAATACCTCCCGCATTGGTAAACAGCGCACCCACGTCGGCAAAGTTGCTGTCCAGCGCATCGTTCGTACTACGGACCAAACTACTTTTTTCCAGTTTGTTACTTGCGTTCAATTTGAGACCAACGTCGAAAATGGTTTCAAAATCACCCGCATCTTTTACCGAAGAAGACAATGCATTGATGAGCTGGTCTTTGATAGCCCGGACTGTCGGATCCCCATAAAGCGGAGCACTTACCAGCAAAGACTGCTGATTGATGGTTTCTACCACATTGTTGTATGCGGTAACAAAGGCATCAATTTTACTGCTGACTCCTGTTCTATCGTAGTCCACTGTCGCCTTAGCCGTTTCATCCGCAACACTTTCTCTCAACGCTTTAATAGTCAGGCCTTGCACTGCATCTTTAAACGTATTGGTGTCACTGGTAATTTGGAGCCCATCGACTTTAATAATGGCATCCTGCGCCTGATCCGCTGCGGCTATCGCCAAACCACCGGCTCCGCCCCCAAAGGCCTCAGTCGTCACCTTATCAAATTCTGCTGAACTGCCTGTTATTTTTAAATCGTTGCCAGTGCCCGTGATATTTGAACTGATCACCAGCTGAGACTCGGTACCGGTATTAATTATATTGACGGATAAACCGAAGTTGCTTTTTGATTTGTTAATCTGCTGCCGGATATCTTCAAGAGTCGCTCCAGCCGCAATATCCAACGTAAAGGATTTATCGCCAGCTTCAAACGTTAAGGTCCCGCCCGAAGCGCTGACCACATCGGTCGATGCCGAAAAAGTCGAGCCAGGTGCGGAAACAGCTCGGCTGCCTTTGGCTAATTGTTCCACTTCCACCTGGAATGAACCAGGTGTGGCCGTCGTAGAAGTAGTCACCGAAATCAGATCACCTTCATCACTCGCGTTTGAAGGTTGTCGCACTGACGCAGTCCGATTTTCGAACACTGAGGTTTTTGACAAGTCTTTGACAACATCCTGCAACTTGGCAAGTACCGATTTGATAGCACCTAACCCCGTCAACTCCACCTTTAATGAAGATTGTTGAGTCGCTATACGTTGTGCTTTGGGTTGATACTCGGCTTGTAAAGTAGCAGATATAATACTTTCCAGATCCAGACCTGAACCGACACCCGCACTGGTTACTGTTGCCATATTGTCATCACCTCACTCTACTTTTGCACCGCACTTCAGTCACTCATTACCAATGCTCGTTCAGCAAAACTCCTGAGCTGCTATTTAAGTTATCGGCAATACTATTCAAAGCCTTAGCAATTTCCCTTAATTCTTTCGAAGGAATTTCGCGAATGACCTCGCCATTTGCTTTATCGACCACTTTGACAATAGGCGGATCTTTTGCGTCGTCGAACTCAAAAACCAGATTAGTCGACTTCACCATCAGTTTCTGGTTAACCATATCGACCGCATCATACAATGCTGTCAGCTCTTCCGCCTTGTCCGCTGGCTTAAGCGCTGTAGTCTTTTCAGCATCTGCCAGTGTTTCAAGCGGAGCGTCCGCAACCTGGTTGACCGCAGCAGCTTCTGCTTTGGGTACTGAAACACCATCCAGCTTAAGTGCTGCATTGTTGCCCACAACACCTGCAATATTCGTACCTATGTTAATCATACGACCTCCAACACTGAGAGGGGAAGCCGAAAAGCGACGGCTTCCCACTATTCAGATTAACCTAACAGGCTTAACGCCAGTTGAGGGCGCTGGTTCGCCTGAGCCAAAATAGCCTGGCTCGCCTGTTGCAGGATCTGGTTCTGTGTCAGTTTAGCAGTCTCAGCCGCAAAGTCGGCGTCCTGAACACGAGAACGTGCTGCAGATAAGTTTTCAGATACGTTTGACTGGTTATTGATGGTGGATTGAAAACGGTTTTGCACTGCACCAAGCTCAGCACGTTTTTTATCCACCACCGCAATTAATGCGTCCATACCCGCCAACACCCGCTGAGCATTAACCTGAGAGGACACACTGATGGAAGTCGCACCAAAAGAGGTAAACGTCAGGTCTGCAGCAGAGATTGAGGAGTCCAATTCTTGCAATGCAGATAAATCTGCATTGACTAAAACCCCTGCACTGGCCGCTGTCGCATAAAGCGATTTACCAATCACCGCACTGGCAATAGCTGCGATACCAGACAAAGTAAAGCCGCCGTTCGCCGTCAGGGAGTTATCACCATTGGTGGTTTCGCCAACGGTTTTCATGCTGAATGAAATTGTCTGAACAGCGTCTGCGCCAACCTGAAAGCTCGCTTCATAGCTGCCATCTAACAGGTTTTGACCACCAAAAGTGGTATCTTCAGCAATACGATTGACCTCCGTCATCAAGGCACGGATTTCTTCCTGAATGGCCAGGCGGTCTTCATCAGTGTTAGAACCATTTGAGGCTTGAGAAGCTAAAGTACGTACGCGCTGAAAAGAGTTGGTGATTTCATTCATCGCCCCTTCAGCGGTTTGCGCCAGAGAGATACCGTCATTCGCGTTTCGGATCCCTTGGTTTAAGCCGTTGATTTGACCAGATAATCTGTTAGAGATCTGCAAACCTGCCGCATCGTCCGATGCACTGTTAATACGATAACCTGAAGATAAACGCTGAAATGCTTTATCCAGTTGCCCGCCAGATGCATTTAACTGGCGCTGGGCATTTAACGAACTGACGTTAGTGTTGACATATAAAGCCATAATAGCCTCCGCTTTATTTCTTTGTTGATCTGCATTCAACCTACCCCTAAGTTAAATGCCGAACGCTCAGAGTAACTAATACAAGTCCTCTAAGCTGTGTATCGGCGGCACATCTAAAGGCTTTAGCTTTTTTTTTGATTTTTTTTAATTATTTGCCAAAATAAAAAATAAACAATTGAATTTAAACAAGTTAAATTTTCAAAAAATTTCTATGGCGGATAAAAAACAAACTCCCGCTCAGGTAACCCTGAGCGGGAGAAGGAGATGGGAAAAGTTGTGCTTTTCAGTGGGGAATTACCCCTGCAGTAAACTTAACGCTGCCTGAGGCCGTTGGTTGGCCTGAGCCAGAATGGTCTGGCTGGCTTGCTGCAGAATTTGATTTTTGGTTAGTTTGGCTGTTTCTTCCGCAAAGTCTGCATCTTTAATCCGTGAACGGGCAGCAGACAGGTTTTCAGCAATGTTTGCCTGGTTATTGATGGCCGACTGGAAGCGGTTTTGCACAGCACCCAGCTCAGCCCGCTTTTTATCCACCACCGCAATTAACGAGTCCATCCCAGCCAACACCCGCTGAGCATTGACCTGAGATGACACGCTGATGGACGTCGCACCGAAAGCCGCAGTAAATGCAAGATCTGCAGCAGAAATTGTCGAATCCAGAGCTTGCAAGGCTGATAAATCCTGATTTACCAATAAACCTGCACTGGCTGCCGTTGCGTAAAGAGATTTGCCAACAACAGCACTTGCTATACTGGCAATACCTGACAAAGTGAAACCACCATTGGCTGTTAAAGAATTTGAGCCGTTTGTTGTTAACCCGACTTCTTTCATACTGAAACTAATGGTTTGGACTGCATCCGCACCAATCTGAAAACTGGCTTCGTAACCACCATTCAACAGATTTTGACCACCGAAGGTCGTATCTGACGCAATCCGGTTTACTTCGCTCATTAAAGCACGGATTTCTTCCTGAATAGCGATACGGTCTTCATCGGTGTTTGAACCGTTTGCCGCCTGAGACGCCAGGGTGCGGACCCGCTGAAACATAGTGGTCACTTCGTTCATGGCACCTTCAGCGGTTTGAGCCAGAGAGATACCGTCATTCGCGTTACGGTTACCTTGTTGCAAACCCATGATTTGCGATTGTAACCGGTCGCTAATTTGCAAGCCTGCTGCATCATCGGCAGCGCTGTTGATCCGGAAACCGGATGACAATCTTAAGAAGGCCTGATCCAGACCTAAACCTGAACTCATTAACTGACGCTGGGCGTTTAATGAACTGACGTTGGTATTAACATATAATGGCATTTTTAACTCTCCTCATCTCATTTTCTTTCAAAGCGGTTGGGCTCTCACCCCCAACCATTTTGCTCTCTCGATGCCCGGGCTCTCACCTCCGGACACCCTTTATAACGGCGCTTGGAAAAATAACTTTAAGGAATTTTTTGCTAATTTTTTCTGTTAAAAATCAATAGCTTATATAATTTTTTTGCGGAATTTTTTTGCCAAAACCGGCAATGCCGCAGGCAATAAATTGCCGATAAAAAAACCCGCGCCAGGCGCGGGTTTTGAATGAGAGATTGAGAGAGAATAAGAGAGAGTTTTACAACTTAGCCTAACAAGCTCAAGGCAGCCTGAGGACGCTGGTTGGCTTGGGCCAGAATGGTCTGGCTGGCTTGTTGCAGGATCTGGTACTGCGTCAGTTTGGCAGTCTCAGCCGCAAAGTCGGCATCTTTAATGCGGGAAGATGCTGCTGATAAGTTTTCAGATACGTTTGACTGGTTATTGATAGTGGATTGAAACCGGTTTTGTACAGCACCAAGCTCCGCACGTTTTTTATCCACCACCGCAATTAATGCGTCCATACCCGCCAACACCCGCTGAGCATTGACTTGAGAGGACACACTGATAGAGGTCGCACCAAAAGATGTAAACGTCAGGTCTGCAGCAGAGATTGAGGAGTCCAATTCTTGTAATGCAGACAAATCCCCATTCACTAAAATCCCTGCGCTGGCCGCTGTCGCATAAAGCGATTTACCAGTCACGGCACTGGCAATGGCTGCGATACCAGACAAAGTAAAGCCACCATTAGCCGTCAGGGAGTTATCACCATTGGTGGTTTCGCCAACGGTTTGCATACTAAAGCCAATGGTCTGAACCGCATCTGCGCCTACCTGGAAACTGGCTTTGTAGCTGCCGTCCAGTAAGTTGGTACCACCAAAAGTAGTATCTTCAGCAATACGGTTGACTTCTGTCATCAAGGAGCGGATTTCTTCCTGAATGGCCAGACGGTCTTCATCCGTATTGGAACCGTTGGAAGCCTGTGACGCCAGAGTACGTACACGCTGGAACATGTTGGTCACTTCGTTCATCGCCCCTTCAGCGGTTTGCGCCAGAGAGATACCGTCATTCGCGTTACGGTTACCCTGTTGCAAACCCTGGATTTGTGAACCCAGGCGATCGGTGATTTGTAAGCCGGCGGCATCGTCGCGGGCACTGTTAATACGGAAACCTGAAGACAAACGTTGGAACGCTGTATCTAACTGGTTGCCTGAACCCATTAACTGCCGTTGAGCGTTTAATGAGCTGACGTTGGTATTGACATATAAGGCCATAATTACACCCTCAATCTATCGGTTAGGTAGTGACACCGGACAACTATTGTCACCGGCTTAAACAGGTTATCGGGCGGCAAAGAATTTCCTTTAGAAAAATTTTTATTGCCGCTGCCACACTCACTTACACATCCCTATGATTTATCTACATAAAAACCAGAATTCTTCGGGCAAAAAAATGCCGCCACCGCCCCACTGGCAGTAAACAAACACTTTTCCGAAAAAAATGGCATACAAATCGCATAGTCCATAGGCGTCAGTCACCCGACGGGTAATTGACGCACCAGGAACTCTAAGCAATTGCCTCCGCTTGAAGTCACTGGAATCGCGCCCCCTGAACCTACCCCTTCCGTTCAGGGGGCGCTCTCCACGCCGCCTCCGCGTTTACTCTGAACTTTCACCCCTCTACCCTGCCTGAAATTAAAGGTCCGAAATACACAGAGCATCTGCGGACGAGGCACAATAGCGATCGACCTACAACGGCAACTTGCAGCCGTGCACCGGCAACAACCCCAGCCACTGCGGCATAAAAATGCCTGAGTAGCTGTAGCCCTGACCGCATCAATAGCTATGACATACCTTTGCATTCAATAGGTTGCTGTTGCCTGTATCTGGCCTGGCAACTCTAAAAATAAGCAAACAGAAGGATGAATGAATTTACATATAAAACCTCAGGTTTTCTGGTTCTCTATGTTCTGTATCGGGGAGAAAGGACGAAACTTTAGATGAATAACCGAATTATTAGTGAATTGATATTTAATAAATAATTACTACAGAAATAAAAAAACGCTCATTCAGAGCGTCTTTTAACTGAAACCAGGAATTCTGTCTTAACGAATATAATCAAACAGACTCAGGCCGGTAATTTTAGTGAAAGTGGCCTGTACCGCCTGCAAGGCAGTTTCCTCTTTGGTAATAGCCGTAATAGCTGTCACATAATCAACTTCCACAATACTGGCTTTATGGCTTTTGGTCGCAATTTGCAAATCTTCATTGCCCCCAAAAATACTGTCCAGAATATTGATGTTTCCCCCCACCAAAGACTGGGCAGCACCTATTTTCAGGCTGACATTGTCCAGCTCAACAATGCTGTCTGAGACCTGGGCAGCCAATACATCGCCTTCAATCCCTGAATTGACCTGATTAATCAGCTCTGTCAACGAATCCAGAATATTGGTTTTTTCCGGCGGCGCCATATCAAACGTGACTTCGCCGCCAACCACTGCGCCTGTCAGCTCAATTTCCAGCCCCGCAAAATTCACCGGCTGGCCAGCCGTGTAATTCCCTGTCGCTGCCGGCGTCGCACTGCCGCCCACATACACCTCATAGGTATCTGGCGCTCCAGGCACTAAGGCCACCCGAACTGAATTATCGGCTGCAGGCAAACCACTGTAGTTGGCACGGAAAAAGCTGTCGTACAGACTCTGATTGGATACATCTACCTGAGCGGCCGTTACGGGGGCAGTCACCGCAGGCGTTGTTGTGGTAAAACGTTTATCCACGCCGTCGAACACCTCTTTACCGCTGGCATTTGACGGGATAGTGACGGATAAGCCAATCTGCAGTTCTTTTACCCCTTCATCGCCGCGAAACTCGTATTTGCCGGTGGCACTGTTGTATTCATACGGCTGGGTCTGATCTTTGTAACCGGAGAATAAATAACCACCTAATTCATCGCGGCTGTTCATCAAATCAAAAATCTGGTCCCGGATGGCTGTCAGCTGGCTGGTGACTGCCTCTCTGTCATCCGGATCGAACGAACCATTCCCCAACGACAGGGTCAGAGTCCTGGCCTGCTGAACAGCACTTTTAATGTTACTCAGCACCGTTTCCTGCAACGTCAGGCTGTTTTTAACAGCCTGATTGTTCACCTGAAACTGAGTGGTCTGCTGAATGTTCTGTTCCAGCGAAATAGCGCGGGCAGAGCCAGAAGGATCATCGGAAGGCGTCAGGATCCTGGTTTGCTTTTCCAACTGGGCAGACGCTTTCAGCAGGCGCTCCTGGGTTGAGGTAATAGAGTTAATACCTTGGTTATATTGCATATTAAAGGTGATGCGCATGGTTACCTCGTTGCCTGCAACAACGTATCAAAAATAGATTGCGACGCGGATAAAATTTTAGCCGCTGCAGCATAGGTTTGCTGGAAACGCACTAAATCGGCCGCCTCTTCGTCCATGCTGACACCAGACAGGGATTCATTCCAGGCCGATGTCTGCTCCAACAGTGCAGACTGCGCGCTCAGGTTAATTTTTGCCTGGCTGGTCCGCTCCCCTATATAACCCACCATACTGCCATAAGCCTGAGTGAAGCTTTGATACTTATCGGCATTCGGAATATTTTCTGCAGAAATTCTCACCGTGTCTGAATTTTGCAGCTGCCCCAGCAAAAGTCCATTACGGTTGTCTTTAAAACCGCCCACATTGTAATCAATGGTAAAGGTATCGCCTGCGGTCGGTACACCACTGATGGCAAACTCAAAGCCCGCATTGGCAAAAGACGGGAAATTACTTAAAAAATCTTCGTAGTTATTGCTGGGAAAGGTATAAGTTTCAGTGGTGCCGTTATTGTCATTCACTTCGAATTGGTTGCCACCCAAATAGGTAATAGTCAGCGGTTGGCCAGCATTAAAGGTCGAAGGAGCGCTAAGCAGATCCGTGGCACCACCTATACTGCTAACGACAAGTCCTTCAACTTTTGCATTGCCCAGATTACTGTTTGCAGTATCGCCCACCAAAGGTGACGCCAGTGCTATCGCATTGGGTCTGTTGGTGGCCAGTTGAACATTGGCCGCCGCATCAGCCAAAGGTTTCAGTTCAAACGCATCGCCGGCAGCAAAGGCAGTGCCACCGTTAGTGATGGTAAATTCAAGACCGAATAAATCCTCAGTAGCGGACGAGGTAAAAGTGTAAGGGCCTGCACCAACTAAATTGTACTCGGTCGCTGGAGCTTCAGGTCTGGTGCTGACCACATTCCCGTCTGAATCCAGCGCCTGCACCGTAAACTGAGTGGCATTCGAAAACACCACCTTAAAGTTATTGGCTGGAATCTCCTTTCCAAGTGTCGGTACAAAAGTGCCGGCTACAGTGCCATCACCTGTGTTTCTGCTTAGTGGCAGACCGGAAAAAGCGGGCAATTTAAAAATATCCTGGCCAATCAGTCCGTCCCCATCCATACCCAGCTTGTTTTGCGTGTTAAAGGCGTCAGCAAACGAAATAGCCAGTTGGCCCAGCTGAAGTTGCGCTGGCTCCAGAATTTCCGACCTGAACTTCAGCAACCCGCCAATTTTACCCCCTATATCATTTTCATCGACGCTGGCGACAATGGTGTTTTTACCGTTGACCTGCAGCTGCAGCGTCTGGCGCTGCGGGTCTGGGTCGCCGGCAATATTAAACAGATTAAACTTACCATCCTCCATCACCAGAGACTGACCCGTGCCCATAAAAATCTGTTTTTCCCCATTGGCAGCATCCAGAACCTGAATATCCATCAGCTCGGACAGCTTGCGAATGGTTTCATCCCTTTTGTCCAGCAAATCCAGCGGCGGTGGCTTGGCCGGATTGGTCCCGTAGTTGAGGATCTCGCGGTTTAGCGTGGCAATGGAATTGATGTAGGAATTCGCTTCTTTCGCGTACACCGCAAGCTGTTCATTCACATAAGTACCCTGGTCCAACACCTGACTGGACAAAGTACTGAATTTGTTTAAAAGCGTCTGAGCGCCTCCAATCACCAGCTGGCGGGCAGCGCTGCTGGACGGGTCATTAATAGCAGTCTGCAGCTGGGTAAATAAATTGGAGATGCCGGTGGAAATGCTGTTGGATGAGTCGGCAAACAAGGAATCAACCCGACCGGCTTCGGAGACGTATTGGCTGGCATACCCCACAGCACTGGTATCACGCCACAGTTGCTTCAGTGCAAAATTATTGACCAGACGTTCCGTAGTCCCCCTGCCAACCCCTAGCCCCAGAATATTGGCTTCAAATTCAGTGCGTTGACGGGTATAACCTTCGGCATTGACGTTCGCAATATTGTTACTGGTGGTAGACAATAGAGCTGCGCTCGACAAAATAGCCGAGGTGCCAATTTTTAATAAGTTATCCGACATACCAGGCTCCAGCTCAGTTCTGCGTTATCGGCAGCGGGTATAATTTCTTTAAGACTTCGTTATTGCAAGCAGGTTTCGTGCCTGTTTAAAAGTATCGCTGTTAAATACAGCCCAGATTTTTTGCGCATAGTTGGGATCAGTCGCATAACCTGCCGCCTGCAATTGCTGAAAATAGGCTTTTGGATTGCTGCTGACTTCCAACGCCTGCTGGTAACGCGGGTTGTTCTGAATAAAGTCAGCATAGTCGTTCAGGCTCTGTTCCGGCGAACTGTAGGCGCGGAATCTCGCTTTCTCTTTCGCTGCAACCCCCTGACGGTATTCCAGGGTGTCGACAACAGCAACATCACCCTGCCAGCCGTGACTGGCTTTAATACCAAAGAAGTTAAAGCTGTTTTCCCCTTCCCCCGTTTTAAACATACGCTGCCCCCAGCCGGTTTCCAGCGCAGCCTGCGCCAGCAAAGCGAGTGGCTCCAGGCCAAGTTTTGCCGCCGCCTGCTCTGCAGCCGGCAACAACTTGCGGACAAAATCGGCCGGTTCAGTAAAACTCCAGTCATTGGCGTCAGACTCAGCGGACCCGGATGCTATCACCTGAGGATCTGCGGTATAAGGCACAGCTTCTGGTAAAGACGAGCTTGGCTTTGCCGCCAGGCTCTGCACGTCATTTGAGCTCTGCACCCTGGCGCCATGCCCCTGAGGCATGTTCAACTCTGTGTGGGCGTCGTCACCGATACGCTTTTTGCTTGCGGGTGGTTTCAGCTGCTGCACTATTAAATCGGCCAACCCCAGGCTGCCATTTTCAGACAATTCGCTCGCCAGCTGTTTGTCGTACATATCACGATAAAACTCGGTGGTCTGGCTGTTCATCAAACCATCGGCTTCGAAGGCTTCATTGGCCTTACGCATACTGGACAGCAGCATGCTCATAAAAATCGACTCAAACTGTTTGGCGGCCTGCTGCAATGCGGCATCGTCATCCTGTGCTGATTTGGCTTTCAGTTGCTGCAGGCTGCCAAGGTCATGGTAATTGACCTGTTGCTCGAGTCGTTTCATTCAGATCACCACTAACTCGCCGTGGATGGCGCCGGCTTCTTTCAGCGCTTCCAGAATAGCCATCAGATCACCAGGCGCCGCCCCCACAGCATTGACGGTGCTGACCAGGTCGTCCAGTGTGACACCGGGGTCGAATTTAAACATCCGCGATTTATCTGGCCGCACGTCAATGATGGTGTTTTGCTCTACCGCAGTGTCCCCTCCGGCCAGCGGGTTGGGCTGCACTACAGTCGGGTTTTCGGCAATAGTGACTGTCAGACCACCATGAGTGACTGCGGCGGGAAACAAACGCACGTCTTTCCCTATGACGATGGTACCGGTTCTGGAATTGATAATAATTTTGGCGGATTGGCTGGCAGGTTCCATTTCCAGGTTTTCCAGCGTCGATAAGTAAGACACCCGCTGGTTGATATCACGGGGAGCTCGCACCTGAATCGAGGCCGCATCCAGTGCCTGGGCTGTGCCTTCACCAATAAACTGGTTAATGGTTTGCGCCAGGGTTTTGGCCGTGGTGAAGTCTGAGCGGTTCAGATTGAAGGTAATAAAATCCCCTTCAGCAAAAGGCGACTGTACTTCACGTTCAACTATGGCCCCATTGGGAATACGCCCAACCGTTGGGGTATTGACCACCACACGGGAACCATCAGCACCTTCAGCCCCTAGCCCGCTAACAATCAGGCTGCCTTGGGCAACGGCGTACACATTGCCATCCAACCCTTTTAGAAAGGTTTGCAACAAGGTGCCGCCCCGCAGCCCTTTGGCATTGCCCATCGAAGACACCGTAATGTCCAGGGTCTGGCCCGGCTTGGCAAAAGCCGGCAGTTCAGCATGCACAGCCACGGCCGCCACGTTTTTTATCTGGGCTTTCATGGTGGGCGGTAAATTAATACCAAAGTTACTCAGCATGGTTTTGAAGCTTTGTTCAGTGAACGGGCTTTGCTCACCCGTCCCAGGCAACCCCACCACCAGGCCATAACCCACCAGCTGATTACTCCGCACCCCTTGTACTGACGCCAGGTCTTTCACCCGGGCCGCCTGCAGCGGTGTACAAAGACTCAGAGCCAGCATCACAACAACAGATTGCAGTAATTTCATCTTGGTTGCTCCGGTCAGAAAGGCCATAACACGCTGGTAAAGAACCGGCTGAGCCACCCCGGGCTTTGCCCGCCATGCGCAGACCCTGTGCCACTGTATTCAATACGGGCATTGGCAATTTTGGTGGAGGCTACAGTGTTCTGAGCGTCGATATCTTCAGCCCGGATCACGCCGGTCAGGCGGATAAACTCTTTGCCTGTATTCAGTGTGACCCATTTCTCTCCCCGGATCACCAGGTTGCCGTTGGCCATCACCCGCAATACATTGACCGAGATATTGCCGGTCAGGCTATTGCTCTGATCCGCTTTCGAATCACCTTTAAAATCGCTGGTGGAGTTGGCACCAAACTGCAGGGTGTTACCCAGTACGCTGACGTCACGGCCCCCCAAACCCACCATAGGGTCAAAGCTCGCCGAGCTGTCTTTGCCAAATTCGGTTTTCGCCTGTTTGCTGGCCTGAGTGTTTTCACGCAACACCACCGTAATAATGTCACCGGGACGACGGGCTTTATTGTCAGAATACAAACCATTGGACAAGCCTTGCGCAAACAGGGAGCCGTTATTGGAAATAGGCACAGCTTCCGGCTCCGGCGGCAATGGGGCAAACGCCGGATCATCCGGCATGGGCTCTTTAAAGCCTGATGCACAACCCACCACAGATGACAGCACCAAGACACTAAGCAATAGGGCTCGCATGGTTCTACTCCTACAACTGCTGGATCAGGGTTCCCATCATCTGATCGACGGTGGAAATCACTTTGGAGTTCATTTCATACACCCGCTGGCTTTCAATCAGACTGACCAGCTCTTCGGTGACATTGACGTTGGAGGTTTCCAACGAGCCCTGCACCAGAATACCGCGGCCTTCCAGTCCGGGAATACCCTGTATCGGATCGCCACTGGCTGCCGTCTGAGTAAACAGGTTCTGGCCCACAGGCTCTAAACCGGCCGGGTTCACAAAATTGGTCAGCGTCAATTGGCCAAGCACGGTATTTTCCGTTTGCCCAGGCAACCGCACCGACACTTCGCCGTCCTGCGAAATGGTAATGCTTTGAGCATCTTCCGGGATCACTATATTTGGCTGGATTTGATAACCAGCACCCGACGTCACCAGATTGCCATCGCTGTCTGTGGTGAACTGCCCATTACGGCTGTAAGAAATAGTGCCATCCGGCATCAACACCTCAAAGAAACCATGGCCCTGGATCATCACGTCCAGGCTGTTGTCCGTAGTGATCATATTGCCTTGGGTAAAACTCTTCTGGGTGGCCACCACCTTGGTACCGGCCCCTAACATCAAACCATTGGGCAGTTCTGAGTTTTGTGACGAGCGCCCGCCTGGCTGGTTCACATTCTGATACAGCAAGTCTTCAAAAATAGCCCGGCTCTTCTTAAAACCCACTGTGCTGGCGTTGGCCAGATTGTTGGAAATCACCGAAATATCGCGTTGTTTGGCATCTAAGCCAGTCTTACTGATCCATAAAGCCGGATGCATAAAATCCTCCTGGGCTTAGCCCTAGATTATCCGCATAATCTGGTTATGTTGCCGATCGATCTCTTCGGCGGTTTTCATCATTTTCACCTGCACTTCGAACTGACGCTGCAGGCTGATCATCTGAGTCATTTCACTGACCGCATTCACATTACTGGTTTCCAAAGCACCACTCTGTACTGTGACTGCGGCATTGGCTTCCGCCAGAGCACCGTCTTTACGTCGGAACAAACCGTCCAGACCTTTTTCTATATCTTCAAACTCTGGGCGAACCAGTTTGATTCGGGCCACAGGTTCCATCACGTTGGCCGGAGCGCCTTGTGGCCTGATACTGATGGTGCCGTCATTACCTATTTCCATTTTCTGAATAGGCAGAGGCAACTGGATCACCCCCTGTTCACCAATCAGCGGCAAGCCAGAGGCCGTTTGCAACACCCCTGTAGGGCTTAATTGCAGGTTACCTGCTCTGGTATAGGCCTCGTTGCCATCCGCATCCTGCACCGCAAACCAGCCCTGACCAGTGACTGCAATATCCAAATCCCGCTCTGTCATGATCAAAGCACCATCGTCAAAATTTTGACCTGGTCGCTCCGTCAATGAAAACACCCGGGTGGGTAACCCCTCACCGAAGGCCTGCATCGCCCTGGCCTGCTCCAAATCGGCTTTAAAGCCTGTGGTGCCGCTGTTGGCCAGGTTATTGGCTTTGATACTGATGCCATTCATATTCTCTTTGGCACCACTCATCGCGATATAAAGTAAACGGTCCATAACGGATCTCCTGTTTGCTTACTTCAGTGAAAGCAAGAGCAATGCCACATTTGTAATGTTTTGTTTAGTAAGAGGTTTAAAAAGAAAAAGCCACCCGAAGGTGGCTTTTTGACACGAAATGAATTAACGGATCTGCAAGATGGTGGTTTGCAGCGTACTGTTCACTTCCAATGCCCTTGAGTTCGCCTGGAAGTTACGCTGTGCGGCAATCAGGTCGACCAGCTCATTGGTCAGGTTCACGTTGGATTGCTCCAGCGCCGAGCTGTTTACCGCGCCAAAGGTGCCAGAGTTCGCCTCACCCGCCAAAGCTTCTCCCGACGTCAGGCTCTCTTTCCAGGAGGTGTTACCAATCTGGGTTAAGCCCTGCGGATTGGCAAACTTCACCATTGCGACTTGTGCCAGATAAGTCTGGTCACCATTCGAGTAAGAGGCCATCACCTTACCTGCAGCATCAATATCGACACTGGTTAAACGGCCAACTGTAGTGCCATCCTGGCTCAGGCTACCTACTTCAAATTTGGATGCGTATTGGGTCGGCGCCCGGGTACCGGATTCGTCGCGGAACTGAATATTTAAATCACTGGTAAACTGAGCCCCATTGGTCAGGTAACCGTTGACCGGGTTGTTCAAGTCGGCCATAGGTAATACCACGTTTGGAAATGGCGAAACCTGGGGCAAACCATTGGCATCAAAGTCCAAAGTCACAGGACCAATGGCGGCACCAGGTGTCAGCGGGCCACCTGAAGGCGCCGCCGGTACCGCATCATTGTCATCCAAGACAGCATAAACCTGCCACTCGTTGGTTGGTGCAGCTGGCGCTGGAGGATCATTGCGTCTGAAGTACATCGTCAGCACATGAGGCTCACCCAAACTGTCATAAATAGTGGTGGAGGTGGTCGAGTTATAAGATGCAGAATCCGTCGGATCAAAAGCCACAGTCGGGTTAGTCTCACGCGCATCCAGGTTCATCGTGACAAACACATTGCTGGACGCCCGTGGTGCACCTGCTGTTGACGGAATTTGGATTGGATTGGTTGTGCTCAAACTAACGGACGTCGTATCCCCAGTGGAGGGATCCACAGGGTACCCTTGCAAGAAGTTGCCGTTGTTGTCGGTAATAAAGCTGTTTTTATCCAGTTTAAATGCGCCGGCCCTGGTATAACTCAGCTCGCGGGAACCAATTTCAGGCGACAGGGCAAAAAAACCATCTCCGGTGATCGCAAGATCCAGTGAGTTATTGGTAAATTTCAGCGAACCTTGCGAAAACTGCTGCGCCACTTTGGTGGTGGTCGCACCATCACCCACTTTGGTTTTATTGGATGTAAACACAGACGCGGCATACACATCTGCAAATTCAGCGCGGGATTCTTTAAAACCCGTGGTATTCACGTTGGCAATATTGTTTGCCGTGGTATCGATATCTTTCTGAGCTGCAGCCAGGCCGCTTAACGCTATATTAAAACTCATAATGTCACCTCAACTCTGTGTGCAACTTAGGTCGCGATTTCAATAATGTCAGACAGTTTTTTCTGGCCTTGGCCAAACACATTCAGTACCAAACCCGTGGTAGTGCCATTGCCTAAACTGACGCTGGAGACAGGGGCATACACACCGGTTTCTATCGCTTCATTTTTTCCAGCAATGGTCGCTTCCACAGAGATGGTGTAATTGCCAGCTTTTGCCAGTTCCATCACAGGATTTCCCTTTTCATCCACTTTAGGGGTGCCATCTTCATTGACGGCCTGGGTGTCAGTAGTCCCATCCCACGGCAGCTGCAAACGGCCGGCATCCGCCGAAGGGAGATTGACTGAACGCACCACCACGCCGTTTTCATCTTTAATCTTGATATTGACGTTGGTTGCGGCTGCCGGGAAATTGGCGCTGGCAACCACCACATCATCTTCGCCGCTGTAAACCATATCGTCAGACTTCACCAGTACATATTGCCCAACCAAAGATGACGCCTGCAGCGCCTGGCTGGAGTTCATACTGGTGGCGAAGTCTTTAAAGTTGGTATTTAGCGAGGCAATACCATCGGCCATGGTGAAGTTGGTCATCTGCGCAATCATTTGATCGTTTTCGACAGGTTTGGTCGGGTCCTGATAGGCCAACTGCTGTGTCAAAAGCGCAAAAAAATCAGATTGGGTCAGGGCGCCGTTGCTGTTGTCTGTGGTGGTCGTTTTGGTATCTGTATTCCAGTACAGATCACTGATACCGTTGTTGTTTACGCTACTCATGCTCTACTCCTTGCTTAGCGCTGACCTAACATCAGGGTACGGCTGACCATTTGTTTGGCGGCGTCAGCCACCTGCACATTGGCTTCATAAGAGCGTGATGCCGAAATCATATTGGCCATCTCTTCCATAATGTTGACATTCGGCTTGTAGATATAGCCCTTGTCATCCGCCATCGGATGATGCGGCGCATATTCAACATTCAGCGGAGCGTCCGACTCGACGATCCCCATCACTTTGACTTTGGCACTTTGTTCACCGTTTTCACCCAATGCCTCCTCCAGCGCTGTGGCAAACACCGGATGACGTGCCCGGTATGTCTCACCAACACTGCTGCTGACGCTGTTGGCGTTGGCCATATTACTGGCCGTGGTGTTCAGACGGACCTGCTGGGCAGACATACCACTGCCCGCAATATCAAAGACGTTGTACATGCTCATTATTGCTGTCCTCCGGTGATGGCTTTTTTCAGGCCACTGATCCGACTATTCAGAAAGTTAAGTGTGCTCTGGTACTCCATGGCATTGCGGGTAAAGGCATTGCGCTCTTCATGAATATCCACAGAGTTACCATCCCCGGTATCGGTCTGGCCTGGCATTCGGTATTGTGCTTCAGCGCGGCGACTGGCGGTGGAAATCTCGAAATGACGGGGATCCGTTCGCCCCAGTTCGCCGCTTTGCCGCGCCTTTGCGCCTTCCAGCGCTGACTGGAAATCCAGATCACGGGCCTTGTAGCCTGGCGTGTCGGCATTGGCGATATTTTCCGCCAATAAAGAAGAACGCTGGTCGCGGACTAATAGGGCTTCCGGATGTACGCCAAAGGCTTTTTCGAAACTGATAGCCATAGCTTTATCACCTGCTGTTTACACTGATGGCAAATAGCAAGCAAAACTCGGGCCAAGTGAAGTGTCAGTTTTTCTTGCGGTAGATAATTCCCGGGTTACAACGCAACATCTCAAAGTCATTGTTCAGGCTGGACAGCGACTCCGAAGCCCCGAGAAACAAGTATCCACGCGGGTTCAGCACCTGGGCGAACTGGCGGATAATTTTCGCTTTCACATCGGGGGAAAAATAGATCAGCACATTGCGGCAGAAAATAATATCGAACTTGCCTAACAGGGTATAACTGTCCAGCAGGTTCAGGTGGCGGAAAGAAACGTTACGGCGAACGGCATCTTTTAGCCGCATCATGCCATGACCACTGTCATCAAAAAATTTGCTGCGCCGCTCCGGTGACAAACCACGGGATAAAGCCAGGCCGTCATATTCCGCCTTTTGGCAGTGTTCCAGCATCGCATTGGAAATATCAGTTCCCAGCACAGTGACTCCGCCGGGAAAGGCACCAGGCCTGCTCTGCTGGTATTCCAGTACAGTCATTGAAATGGAATAGGGCTCCTGGCCAGATGAGCTGGCCGCCGACCAGATTTTGACGCTTTTTTGCTCTTTCTCAAATTCAGGCAGAATTTGTTTTTTCAGCAGCTCATAAGGGTAATTATCACGAAACCACAGGGTTTCATTGGTAGTCATTGCGTCGATCACAGCGGAACGCAACTGACGCTCAAACGGACTTAAGGTTTTATTCAGCAGTTCAGACAACGACGCCAGACCAAAACGCTGCATTAATGGCGCTAGCCGGCTTTTAACCAAATATTGTTTATTGTCGCCCAGCACAATACCGCATTGCTGTTCGAGAAAATCCCGGAATAAGCGGTACTCACTGTCCTGCAGATCTTTGTTTGCTGCCTGCATAAAGCCCCTAATCTGTGTGCAACCACTTACGAACAGATTCTGCTAACTCATCCGGATTGAATTTAGCAATAAAATCATCCGCACCAACCTTTTGCACCATCTGCTGATTAAATACGCCACTTAACGAGGTATGCAAAATAACATGCAAAGGCTTCAATTTGCTATCAACACGGATTTCTGCAGTTAGGGTGTAGCCGTCCATTTCCGGCATTTCGATATCCGAGATCAGCAAACCTACCTTTTCAGTGACTGAATTCTGACACTGCCCGGCCACTTCCTGCAAAAAGGTTAAAGCTTCCCGGCCATTTTTAACCAGATGCATCTGAACCCCCAAAGTCTCCAAGGCTCGTTTGACCTGATTGCGTGCCACAGCAGAATCATCGGCAATCAGAATAATCCTGTCGCCCAAATCAGTACTAATCCCCTCAGTGACCACATGGCTGCTGATGGTGGTTGGAGATGGCGAGATTTCCTCAAGAATTTTCTCTACATCAATAATTTCGACCAGCTCATTATCAATCTCGGTCACCGCCGTCAGATAACTCTGTTTACCACTGGTGCCTTTTGGCGGTGGCATAATGGCTTCCCAGTTCATATTAATAATGCGGTCCACTGACGCGACCAGAAAGCCCTGCACTGAGCGATTGTATTCGGCGATGATAATAAAGCAGTCTTTGGTGTTTTCGATGGCCCGGCCACCTGTTGCCAGGCTTAAATCAATGACAGAAATCGTCTGACCACGAATATGGGCTATGCCTTTCACATACTTGTTTCGTTTTGGGATAGCTGTCAGCGGCGGGCACTGCAGCACTTCCCGCACTTTAAATACGTTAATGCCAAAACGCTGCCGGCCATTCAGTCGAAACATCAAAAGCTCCAACCGGTTTTGTCCAACCAGCTGGGTGCGTTGATTGACTGAATCCAGAATACTGGCCATAAAGCACTCCCAAAGGTCTGAAGATGAGTCTGAATAAACAATCAGGCCTGATTCTTGCTTTGTTGTATCAGAACTGGTGATTTTCCAGAAAAATGACTGAAAATTGACATACTTAAGTATGTTATAACCCTTTGCTGATAAAGCATAGCCGAAAGCCTATGAAAATGTACGATAATTTTTTCCGCTGCCCCGGCAAACTCCTGCCGCTGCTGTTGCTGTTTTCTGCTGTTGTGCAGGGGCAAAGCTATAACCCGGAGCAACTGACTGAACTGTCCAGGCAATGGCTGGAAAGCCAGCTGCAGGCTGGTGATAAAGTTGACATCACGGCGCTGGATAGCCGGCTCGGCAGTAAAGACTGCACAGGACCTTTACAGTGGAAGCGGATCGGCAGCAGCCAGACGGTCACCTTGCAACTGAGTTGTGGAGCGCCAAAATGGCAGCTCTATCTGAGTGCCAGAATTGCCCAGACAGTGCAGGCCGTCAGCAGCAGACAAAATATTGCTGCAGGCTCTGTCATTTCAGCCGATATGCTGGAACAGGTTGAAACCGAAGTTCGGTTGAGCAGAGGCTCGCTGGTTAGCGACCCGTCCAGTATAGTGGGCGCCAGGGTTAAACGGAGCTTGTCTGCAGGGCAGGCTATCACGCTTCAGGATCTCTGCCTTGTATGTAAAGGGGATCTGGTTACAATAGTCAGCACTCAGGGTACATTGGAAGTGCAGACCCAAGGCATAGCGCAGCAAGATGCGATTTTGGGTCAACAGGTTGCGATCACCAACAGACACACACAAAAACCCCTGCTGGCTGAAGTAATAGCGGTGAAAAAAGTAGCAATAAAGTTGTAGAATGTCCTAAAGTTTTTTCAGTTGCTGCCGTTAACCAGTGTATGGAACCGGGAAATAGGTGATGAGGTATCAAAATGGCAATTAACGTGAACACTGGCTTGCCAGCCACGCCCCAAGTGAAGGCGGATAAGACTGAGCAGCAAAACCTGCAAAAACAGCAGGTTGTGCAGCAGCAGGCCACACAACAGCAAGTTACAACGGGCTCGGCTACACAAAAGCAGGATTCTGTCTCCCTGACATCTCAGGCACAGCAATTCAGCAAAGCTGCCGACAAAGCGAAAAACAGTTCAGGCATTGATCAGGAAAAAGTTGACCGGATTAAGCAGGATATTGCTGATGGCAAATACAAAATTAATATTGAACAACTGGCACGCCGTATAGTGCAGTTTGAATCGGACTTTTTCGGTAAAAAATGAACGATACCATCCATCACCTCCTATCCAGCCAACAAGAGCAACTTGAGTTGCTCTTGTTGCTTTTACAGCAGGAATATTCTGCATTAGGCGAACGTCAGGTCGAACAATTGGAAATGCTGTTGCCAGAGAAACAACTCTGTACTGATCGTATTGCCGAATTAGACCGACAATTCAGCCAGCATGAAGACCTGGCCCAACTGAAAACACAAGACTGGTTTCATCAGCAGGTCGCACAACTGCAAAGCCTGCTGGCAGAATGCCGGCAGCAAACACAGGTCAATCAGCAGATTGTCGAACAGAGCCAGGTCGTGATTGCCCGATTAAAGTCTGAATTATTACAAAGCCACGGCCGCTCAGGCTTAACCTACACGGCTAAGGGCAAACCCGCTATTGCCGATAAAGGCCCTGGCATCAAGGCCTGATCACTGGCCTTGATGCGATAAGATTTAGTAGTACTTAACATTTTTAATCCGGCGTGTCGGCTGACTGTTCAGATACAAGTCATAAACCTGTTTAAAATCCAGCTCAAGCTCGGTGGCATAAATATCCCCGACAGGGTAAGTTTTCACCACCCTGGCCCCCCGAATAATACCGGAGACCGACGCATTCAGCTGGTCATCCCCAATCAGCACCTGCTGCATATTGGCTTCAGCATTGATCCGCTGACCATAGACCTGTTCAGCCAACTCCCGATAAGCTTCCAGCTTGGATGCCTTCATCGCCAGCAGCATCCGCTCCTGATCATTGGCCCCAGGTTGCTGACTCATAGGGGCATAGCCTATGGCTTTTAACACCGGAAAGCTTTTGGGCTCGACGGTTTCCCACTCTATATGGCGATCGGCCACCATACTGCAGCCAGACAGCAGGCTCAGCAGTATGACAGCGACACAGGAACTTTTTTTCATCCCTTTTACCTCAATTGATGATCATCACAGCGCTCTGCCGGTTTTCCATCCATTTCAATGCAGTTTCTGTGCCCAGTTGCCTGCTTCTGATAAAATTTTGCAGACGGCACGGCTTTTGCTTGAGTCTGTCGTTACTAGTTTGAGGTGCATTATGCGTCAATCCACTGTTATTGTTCCGCTGCTTTGCCTGCTGTCTGCCCCGGCATCAGCGGACTGGTATGAAGCAACAGGCCAGGCCGTGATCCGCAGTGCAGACCGTGCTGATGCCAGAGCAGAAGCCGTGCAGGATGCTGTCCGCAAAGCCTTGTTGTATTCCGGCGCATCTGTTCGCAGTGTGCAACAGGTCACCGACGGATTATTGACTCAGGAAACCCTGTTTTTACAGACACAGGGCGAAGTACAGAATGTACAAATCATCTCCGAAACCGAAGAACATGGCTATATTCTGGTCACTATTCGGGCCGATATTTTCCCGGATCAGAAGCAATGCAGTAATGTCCGTCTGAAAAAGCTCCTGATGATCAGCCCCTTTCAGCTCAGTCATCCTGAACAGGCCATAACAGGTCAGTTGTATGAACTGGGAAGCAGCAGTACTCAATTATTTATCCAGAAGCTACAGGAGTTCTCCCACTCCAGTACCAGCAAACTGTTACCTCAAAGTATCCGTCAAACAGACCTGAGTTATCAGGACCGTCAGGCCCTGCAACGCCAGTATGGCAGTCCTTATTTATTGCGGGCCCGGTTAGAAGATGTGTCCCTGGGGGAGCGGGTAGGTACAAACTGGAGTTTTTGGTCCGACGCCGAGCGAGAGCGTTTCTACCGGCTGGAACTGGAACTGCTGGATATTCAACAGCAAAAACAACTCTTTAGTCAGACTTATCAGACATCCGCTATTTGGGATTTTCAGGACAGAACTGTGATCAGTCCTCACAGCCAGCGTTTCTGGCGCACTGGCTATGGCAAATCTATCGACCGGGTACTGAATGCGGCAGCGCAGGATATAGAAGAGGTATTGCGCTGCGAATCGGTGCAAACTCAGGTCGTACTGGTGGATGCAGAACGTTTGATGCTCAACGCTGGCAGTGCTCAGGGGCTAAAAATCGGTGATGAACTGACAGTGTTGTATCGTCGTCAACATAAAGACAGCACAGGGCAATGGCAGGATCAGCTGACCATCAGCGATTTAAAACTGAAGATCACCGAATTATCTCATCAGTCCGCCTGGGCTGAAGCTGTGAATGCGGCGTATCTGGCTAATGTGCAGGTTGGCGATTTGGCCAGTCCAGAGCCAGCAAAAAATTAGTGGCCGCCCCAACAGGAATCGAACCTGTAACTGCCCCTTAGGAGGGGGCCGTTATATCCATTTAACTATGGAGCGGTTGCGGCGCAGTCTAACAAACAAAAGCAGGTTTGGGAATTTAACTGAAAAACAAAGCAGCTGTTTTCTTTTTGAAATACAGCTGCTTGGCTAAAAGAACATCAATTATGGCCGCATTTGTTCCAGCACAGAATGGGGTATAAAGACCTGCCCTGCACTGATCACCGCCTGATCCACTGCACTGACCACCCGGGCGTTGATCTGCACACCTCTGTGGCTAGGCACCAGGGTTCCAACCAGCACATAATCGGCCTGTACTTCACTGCGTAATTTGCTTAAATCGCGGGATAAGGCATAGTCCCCTTGCTCCCCAATGCGCAGTTTACGGCCCAATTTGTATTCAATGGCTGCCACCTGGTAATCCGGCAGACGGGTGACCAGCGCTTCCGCCATTTGTTGACCCAATGGATTGCTTTGTTCGAGCTGATGATCAAATTCAACAAAACTCACCACAGCCACCCGGCTGCCGGTCAGCTTGTCATTGGCGGCCAGTTTGAACGCCAGTTGCTCAGCATAATCCGATACTTTTTTGTGCCCGGACACAGAGTAAGGCAGAGGAGCCCCCATCAGTCCCGCAGCGCCGCCCCCCTGCTCTGATGGCAAAGTGGCACGAACCGGTCTGAGCTGCTCCTGCACCGGGGTGCCGACTTCGCCTGGTCGTGCCGGTCTTGTGGTGTAGGCCACTATGGCCGGACCCTTTTTACGCTCTTCAGCCAACAAGGCATCAAATTGCTCAGGCATAGGCTCCGAACTTGCAGGAACTGCTTCAACAAATTCTTGCTGGTACAGCGACTCATCACTGTCCTGGCGAACAGGTTCAGCGTTATTTTGCTGCGCAGTTTGAGGATTGTCGCAATCACAGGTCTGACTGCAACCCGCTAAACCAATCAGCACCAGAGCTGGTAAGATCCAACGCATATCAGCCTCCGGCTTTCAGCAACAGACGCTGAGGCGATTCTGAATGTTGTAATGCATCGCGCACAGCGGCAGGAATAAAGCTTTGGGCTGTGGCTATGACTTTTTTCGACCCCACCGACACCAGCCTGGCATTCACCAATACACCGCCCTGATGCTGTACCATAGTGCCGCCCAGTACATACTCAATAGGTTGCTCCTGTTGCAACTCCAGAAAGTCACGGCTGTAAGTGAAATCCCCTTGTGGGGTGACCCGGATATAATCTGTGGTTTTGAAATCCACCACAGGCAAACCAAATAAATGCACTTCATGCATAAAACTTTCAGCCAGCTGATTGCCTAACAAGTCTGTCCTGTCCAGCGGCGAATCCAGAAACACAAAACTGGTAACCCCAATCACAGACTGCTGGCGCGACAAGTCCATATTGGCAATCAGATCATGGGTCATGCCCTGAACATAGTGATTCACATTTTGGGCAGGCACCTGCTGATGTGCCTGCTGCAAAGCCCGTTGCTGCAACCGGGTTGCCTGATAACTTTGCGCACTGTACACCGGCGTGACAAAACCACCGGATGGATCGGTCTGGGTCGCCGCCGGAGTCAAGCCTGAGGTGGCCATGCCTTCGGTAGTCTGCACTTCATCACTGGTTCCATAATTCAGCCCAGTGCTACAACCAGCCATCATAGCTGCCGTCAGCAGTAACATGAGCGGGGTTTTGCCTGTGAAAGTCATCATTAGTACTCCAACCTGTATAATCTGTCCTGCCGCATCCGCACTTTTTCATTCTGATCAAAGGCCAGCTGCGGGATCAGATTCGATGCGGCAGCCACCACTCTGTTGCGTTCTGTATCGACCAGTTTGGCATTCACTGTAGTGTCGTAATCACCTTGTGTCATAGTACCAGCGATGACAAAACGCACCTGCTGCTGCTGTGCCAGTTCAGCCAGTTCGCGGCTCAGGCCCTGTTCGTGCTGGGAATACAGACTAATTTGCTCAGTTGAACGTAGTTCAACCACCTGATAGCCCAGCTGGCTCGCCACCGTCTGCATGCTTTCCTGCAACTGCAACCCTAACTGCCGGAAACGGAAATGATAAGGTTCAGGTTGGAGTGTGTCGGCGTCAACAAAAGTCACCACTGCCACCTGTCCAAGCGCTATAGGCCCCAGCTCTGCAAACAGCTGGTCGGCCAGGCGTTCGGTGTAATACAGCAGCGGCTGCTCAGCCTTTTTGGGCGCAGAGACCGCTGCACGGCCGGCAGTTTCCTGCCCATCCGGCAATAAACTGCAGCCTGTTAACAGGCACACACTCAGTAGACTCGCTCTGTAGAACACAGCACACCTCAGCAGGGGCAATAAAAAATTGGCACTTGTAGTGGATGCAGCAAAAAAAATGCCAGCTTGTTGCCGGCATCTTGACTAAATAGCGATTGGCGCCTTAATGGCAGGATGAGCCTGGTAATTGAGCAGCTCAAAATCGTCAAAGCGAAAGGCAAATAAGTCCGTGACGGCCGGGTTTAACCGCATCTGAGGCAAAGGAAAAGGTTCACGGCTCAGTTGCTCCTTCACCTGCTCCAGATGATTGCTGTACAGATGGGCATCACCCAGGGTATGGACAAAATCGCCAGGTTCTAAACCACAAACCTGTGCAATCATCAGAGTCAGCAACGCATAGCTGGCAATATTAAACGGCACACCGAGGAAAATATCGGCACTGCGCTGATACAGCTGGCAGGACAGGCGGCCACTATGCACATAAAACTGGAACAGGGTGTGGCAAGGGGGCAACGCCTGCTTGCCCAAAGCCGCATTGGCACTGGGGCTGATACGGGTGTCTGGCAACACAGCCGGGTTCCAGGCGCTGACTATCAGCCGGCGTGAATCCGGGTTGGTTTGAATGTCGTGTAACAGCTGGCTGATTTGATCAATGACCCGACCGTCGTGGCTCAGCCAGCTGCGCCATTGTGCGCCGTACACTGGCCCCAACTCGCCTTCCGGCGTTGCCCATTCGTCCCAAATGGTCACTTTATGGTCATTCAGGTATTTGATATTGGTCTCACCTTTAAGAAACCACAACAACTCATGAATGATGGAGCGCAGATGGCACTTTTTGGTGGTCACCAGCGGAAAGCCATCCGCCAGATTAAACCGCATCTGGTAGCCAAACACACTTAAGGTACCAGTGCCGGTGCGGTCAGATTTCTGATGGCCCTGCTCCAGCACATGGCGCATTAAATCATGGTACTGCTTCATGCTTTTGCTCCTTGCCTGGCTTCACGTCTGTACCCCCACAGAATCAACGCTGCACCGGCCAGCATCATCGGGATACAAAGCCACTGCCCCATCGACATGCCCAGCGACAATAAACCTAAATGGGCGTCCGGCTCGCGGAAAAACTCTATGGTAAAGCGTCCAACGCCATAGCCCAGCAGGAACAGCCCTCCGACATTACCGGCTGGTGGATTTTTACCTTTGTACCACTGCAGCAGAATAAACAGCAGTATGCCTTCTGCGACCAGTTCATACAGCTGCGACGGGTGGCGCGGCAACATACCGGCGTTTGGGAATAAAACGCCCCAGGGCACATCGGTGGTACGGCCCCACAACTCACCATTGATAAAATTGCCTAAACGGCCAAATGCCAGACCCAGAGGCAACAAAGGCACCACAAAGTCACCTAAGGCCAAAAACTTTTTCTGGTTGCGTCGGGCAAACCAAGCCATCGCAGCCAATACACCGAGTACGCCGCCATGAAACGACATGCCACCTTCCCAGGTGCGGAATAAATACAAAGGATCGGCCAGGAAAGCACTGAAATTATAAAAGAGTACATAACCGACACGGCCACCGACTATCACCCCTAAAAAGCCATAAAACATCAGGTCACTGACCTGATCGCGGGTCCAGCCTGAACCGGCTTTGTCTGCCTGTCGGTTAGCCAGCCAGTTGGCCAGCACAAAGGCAATCACATACATCAGACCATACCAGCGCACACTGACCGGCCCCAGGCTGAAGATCACCGGGTCAATCTGCGGAAACATAATATACTGCTCAGGCATTCGTTATCCTATGGTGGTTATTCTCGGGGAAGTGCCCCAGAGGCAGGGGCTGAATTCTAACGACTATTGAACCATCAGGCACGTAATTGGTTCAATAAATGTTTTTGGTCCAGGAAACGCTGAATATGCTGCCGTACCTGTTTGGGTGACTGGCAAGCCAGGATCTCCGGCAACAACAGTTGCAGTTCAGACAAGTGTACCCGCCGCAACAACCATTTAATTTTGGCCAGGTTGCTGGTGTTCATACTGAACTTGTCATACCCCATGGCCGCCAGGATCAAGACGCCGGCAGGTTCACCAGCCAGTTCACCACACACACTGACAGGAAACTGCAGTGCCTGGCTTTGCAGACACAACTGATGCAAAGCACGCAATACGGCCGGATGCATAGCGTCATACAAACTGGCCACCCGTGGGTTATTGCGATCAACCGCCAGTAAATACTGGGTTAAGTCATTGGTGCCTATTGAGCAGAAATCCACTTTACGGGCCAGCTCAGGCAATTGATACATAATGGACGGTACTTCCACCATCACCCCAACCTTGGCTTTGGGCAGTTGCACTTCGGTACCGGCCAGCTCATCGGCCACTTCAAAACTGGCTTGTTTAATCAGTCGCAGTGCTTCATCCACCTCCGCCAGGTCAGAAATCATCGGCAGCAGAATATGCAAATTACCCTGACCAATATTGGCTTTAAGCATGGCTCGAATTTGTACCAGAAAAATTTCCGGGTGATCCAGGGTCAGCCGAATGCCACGCCAGCCTAAAAATGGGTTCTCTTCACTGATCGGAAAATACGGCAAGGGTTTATCGCCGCCGACATCCAGAGTGCGCATCACCACCGCCTGACCGGGCTGCGTCGCCAGCACTGTTCTATACAGCTCCACCTGCTCGGCCTCAGTCGGAAAGCGGGTGCGCACGATAAAAGGGTATTCAGTACGGTACAGGCCTATGCCATCCGTGTGAGATGGGTGCGTCGTTTCCAGGTCAATGGCCAAGCCCGCATTGATCATCAGGCTGAACCGGCCACCACAGGCACTTTGCGCCGGCAAATGCATTTCGGACTGATACTGGGCGCTCAGCTGAGCATCTTCGCTGATCAGCGTCTGGTATTCGGCCAGAATAGGGTCCGCTGGTGCCATTAAAATTTGACCGCGGTAACCATCCACAATCAGCAACTGTTCTTGCCAATGGAACAGTGGCAATTCATCGGCGCCCATCACGGCCGGAATTCCCAAAGCGCGCGCCATAATAGCTGCGTGTGAATTCACTGAGCCTTTCAGCGACACAATGCCCACCAGCTGAGGCCGAGGAATTTCAGCCAGCATAGTAGCCGTGACATTTTCAGCCACCAGCACCACTTTTTCCGGCAACTTGTGATGACGCTGCTCTGTATCCAACAAATGATTCAGTACCCGCTGACCCAAATCGCGGATGTCGGTACCACGCTCGCGCAGGTAAGGATCGTCCATATCGTCAAACTGACGGGCAAATTTTTCCACCACCCGTTTCAGCGCACTTTTGGCGCACCAGCCTTCATGAATTTGCGCTTCAATTTCATTGCCCAGGCTGGCAGCTTCCAGCAACTGGTGGTAGACGTCGAAAATGGCCAAAGCATCGGCCGGCAAATGCGAACTCATCCGCTCCGCCAACCGGTTAAACTCGGCTTTGGTAATTTTGACCGCTTTATAAAAACGCGACAGCTCTTTTTCCGGATCATCGGTTTTGCGCAATGAAATATCGTCAAAGTCACTGGACGGTTCCATCACATAACCTTCGCCAATGGCAATGCCTGGCGCGCCAGGTAAGCCCTGTAACTGGCCTGTGACTTTTTGCTGGCTGGAACTCTGGCTGATCGACTGGCGCATTTCTGCATTGACCAGCACGGACGCCAGCTGCACCCCCAGGGTGACCAGAAAAGATTCTTCGTCTTCACTGAACACCCGGTTTTCTGCCTGCTGAATGGTCAACACACCCAGCACTTTACGGTGATGAATGATGGGACAACCCAAAAAAGCAGAAAACTTTTCTTCACTGACTTCAGGAGTGACTTTAAAACGGGGGTGTAAATGAGCCTGGGCCAAATTGATCGGCTCTTCACGCTGACCAACCCAACCGATCAGACCTTCGGAAAACCCAATGCTGATGCTGCCGACAGCTTCAGGATTCAGGCCATCTGTGGCCATCAGCGTAAACTGCTGCTGCTGGTAGTCGGCCAGATACACAGAGCAGCATTCTGTATTTAATGCACGTTTAACGTTCGAAACCAAGCCAGCCAGTGCTTTATTCAGTACCGGCTCCTGCGCCACATCCTGCACTATGCGCCTTAACTGGCTTAGCATACCTCTCTCCCGATTAAACCCGCTTTTTTACTTCCTTTTTCATGGACGGCAACGCTATAGGGGCAAACTCTTTCATCACTTTGCGATAAACCTCACGTTTAAACGCAACGACTTGCCGCACCGGATACCAATAACTGACCCAGCGCCAGTCATCGAATTCCGGATGCGAAGTTTTTTTCAGATCCACATCTTCATCTTTGCAGGTCAGACGCAGTAAAAACCATTTCTGCTTCTGTCCTATACACACAGGATTGCTGTCACGGCGAATTAAGCGTTTCGGCAGTTTGTAACGCAGCCAGTGTTTGGTGACTGCGATAATTTCCACGTCCTGAGGACGTAGCCCCACTTCTTCATTCAACTCCCGAAACATCGCTTGTTCCGGGGTTTCACCGTCGTCTATACCACCCTGTGGATATTGCCAGGAATGCTGACCGTATCTGCGAGCCCAAAACACCTGTCCCTGGTGATTGTAAATAACGATGCCGACGTTGGCTCTAAAGCCTTCCGCGTCGATCACACAAACCTCAAGCTAAGCTACAGCTGATGTTCATCGATTCTTTCATAAAGTCCTCAGATCGGCAAACTGTATTTTTGCACCAGGTTATCCACAATTTCACACCACAAAAACCTTCACCTGTGCACTTCTACACAGCACCTGTTCACAACCCTGTGAGTAAGTTGAATTTTGTTCTGGTATAACTTTCTCACCCTGCAGAGAAGCTTAAAAAAAATCCATAAAAAATTATTATAAAACATATGGATAGCTTACTTTGCGCAGTGTTTCAGCAGTATAACAACTGTGAATAACTCAAGATGATGCCTTTTTGAGCAGTCATTTTTACTTAAAAATGATAAGGTTATTTAAAGCTCATACAGGACTTTCCATGCGCAGTTCCCCCCAGGATTTGAATGACTTACTCAGACGCTGCCACGCCATAGCCGGACTGACATTAGGCCAGTTGGCCGCTCAGCTCGAGTCGCCTTTACCACCTGACCTGCGTCGGGATAAAGGCACTGTGGGCCAGCTATTGGAACTGGCGCTCGGGGCCTGCAGTGGCAGCAAAGCTGAACCGGATTTCCCGCACTTAGGGGTGGAACTGAAAACCCTGCCGGTGGCTCAGAACGGTAAACCGCTGGAAAGCACTTATGTCTGCGTGGCACCGCTGACCCAGGTGACAGGGCTGAAGTTCGAGGATTCCTGGTTATGCCAAAAACTCAGCAGGGTGCTTTTTGTGCCTGTGCTGGCTGAACGCAGTATTCCTCTGGCAGAGCGCCAGATTGGATCGGCGTTTTTATGGCAACCCAGTGCTGAACAATGGCGTTTACTTCGCCAGGACTGGGAAGAGCTGATGGAGCTGATTAGTCTGGGCGGCCTGGCAGATATTCGTGGCGCCCATGGCAAAGTCCTGCAGCTCAGGCCAAAGGCTGCTAACAGCAAGGCACTGACCGAAGCGGTTGGAGCCCAGGGGGAGCCCATTCTGGCCCTGCCCCGGGGTTTTTATCTGAAAGCCAGCTTTACCGCCGCCATAGTGCGGCAACAATTTGGTCAGCCCTGATATTTGCCGACCAATTGCTGGTACTGACCACTTTGTTTGAGCTGCATCAATTGCTGATTAAAAGCCCCAACCTGCTCAGCGCTGACTTTTTGTTTGCTGAACATCACATAAATGGGGCTCTCCGGCAGTTTGACCTGATGCGCACTGACCTCATCGCTCAGGCCTTTGCGGCGCAGCAACGCCGTGCCGACAAAATTGTCTTCCAGCATGCCATCCACCTGTCCGTCCAACAATAACGCCAGATTCTGTTCACTCATGGCCGACTCGACAAATTGCCCACGCATTTGTTCATCCGCATAAAGCGCACTGACCTGATCGCCATAATAATAATCGCTGACGACCCCGACTTTATGTTTGGCCGCCACCATCTGCGCCACAGACTCAAAGCCAAACTTGTCCGCATCGGTTTTACGGACAAACAACTGGAATTGCTCGTTACGGTAAGGTTCGGAAAACAACGCAAATTCTTCGCGGGCCGGTGTTTTCGAAGCCCCCAGCAGCACATCCAGCTCTCCCTGCCGGAACTGAGCCAGCAGTTGTTGCCAGTTACCGTGACTGAATATCAGCTCGCAGGACATCCCTTTGGCAACCGCGTTCACAATATCGATATCCAGGCCATTAGCCTGCTCATCGTAACCCCGGAATTGATACGGCTCCCAGGATTCATAACCCACCTTCAGCTGACAGCTGACCTCCGGCGCTGCAGGTGCTGCAGCCACAGCTGGTGTTGGCGGGGGCGCTTCGGTCTGGACTTGGGCCGGCTTGCAACCGGCAAACACAACACAAAAAACTACACTACTCATCAGCCTGTAATTGTTCATAAATGGCCTCTTTCTGGTTTGTCTATCCATCAGAAAGTTTAGTTGAGCCTTTTGAAATCACTGACTTTTTTATCCGCTTAACCAGCAGCCCCCAAGCGCACAGCACTCTGTCCACCCGGCAGGGAATACCGCAAAATCCGGCCAAGCACAGTGCCATACTGGCGCCAAAAACTGCCACTGTTGTACGGAATGCCATAACGAATGGCGATCTGCTGCACCTGAATGGCCAGTGCCGGGTAATGCATTGCAGGCAGATCGGGAAACAGATGATGCTCGATTTGGCAACTCAAATGGCCGGTCAGAATATGAAACCAGCGCGGTCCGGTAAAATTAGACGACCCTAGCATCTGCCGGTAATACCAGTGCCCCTGCGTTTCATCCTGACACTGTTCTGGCTTAAATGCGTGAACCTTGGCGGTAAAATGACCACAGAAAATCACAGTGGCAGTCCACCAGTTACGCACTAAATTGGCCAGCAGATTCCCCAGCAACACCCAGGCCCACATAGGTCCGGACAACAAAGGGAAAACCACATAATCTTTCAACAGCTGCCGGGTTCCCTTAGCAAAAAAAGCTTTTTTCAGTGCACTATGGCTGATCTGGCTGCGACGCTCCGCTTTTTTCTTACCAAAAAACACCCGCTCGCCTGCCAGCTCATGATAGGACACCCCCCACTGAAACAAGGTCGACAACAGAAAGTAGGTGACCAGCTGCCACAGATTACGCAGCCGCCAGCGAAAATCATTACTGAGCCGTAACAGGCCGTAACCAAAATCCCGGTCTTTACCTATGATGTTGGTGTAGGTGTGATGTTCAAAGTTATGGGTGCGCCGCCAGGAGGCAGCGTCGCAGGCTATATCCCACTCAAAACGCTGCGAGTGCAATACGGGATCATCCATCCAGTCATACTGCCCATGCAGCACATTGTGGCCAATTTCCATATTGTCGAGAATTTTCGCCAGCGCCAGCAGCAACACCCCAACGCCCCAGCACCAGAGCGTAAAAAAACCCAACACCATCAGCAACCGGCCACTGACAGCGCAAAGACGCTGCAGCAACAGCATCCGGCGGATGTAACGGGCCTCACGCTCACCGACCTGCTCCATCACGGACGCTTTCAAAGCATTCAGTTCAAGCGCCAGCTGTTCCAGCTTAGTGTCAGACATAGACATCAGGCATCTCCCAGACGGATTGACACTGCGCTTTGTGGCACAGACACACACAACTGAATTTGTTCAGCCCCTGCAGTGGAAAGCTGCCCTGTACGCAAGTTCAGCACCACCCCGGACTCCTTCTGACAGACACATTGGTAACAGACCCCGATACGACAACCAAAACGCGGCTGCAGACCGCTCTGTTCGGCCTGACGCAATAAAGGCTCTGTGACCCCTCCCAGGGTTTGACGTTCACCCTCAGCCGTGTGCCACCATACAGGCCAGTTGCCGGTCTTTTCACTTTCCGCTGGCGCTGGCAGACGAAAAAACTCGCGCCGGCACTGCCCGGCTTCAAGACCAAGCGCGGCGCCAAACTGCAGGGCCTTATCCGTAAAGCCAAAAGGCCCACAACTGAGCAATTGGGTAAACTGTTTCTGCCCGGGCAACAGGCTGGCAAAGGAGCTGCGCCCCTGTGTGGCAGTTTCCACCAGCTGCACACTGAAGAAAGGCTGGCTGGCCGCAAGCTGCTCCAATTCCGCCAACAAGGCTGCTTCACTGCGCTCCCGCACGTAATACAACAAGGTCGCAGGCGCGGTCCAACAGCGCTGACTCAGCAACATCGACGCCAAAGGCGTAATACCGGAACCTGCGGCCAGCATCAGGCTGGCTTGGGTGGGTTCAGCCCAGACAAACGCCCCCTCCGCTTTGGAAATACTCAGCCTCAGCCCGGATTGCGCACTGAGCAGTGCAGGCAAAGCCCGGGTCATCACGCCATCAGGGTTCAGCTTCATGGTCAGTCGAATTTGTCCTTTTTGTTGCCAGTCCTGCAACGACGAGCTGATGCTGAAACGGCGCGTCAGCCAGCGCCCATTCAGTTCAGTGCCAAGTTCCACCGACTGGCCAGGGACAAAACCTGGCCATCCAGCTTGCGGCTGCAACCAAAGGCTGTAGCTTCCACGGCTCTCCTGCACCACAGACAACAGTCGGGCGCGATAAAAACCCGGTCTGTAACCAGGCCACAACCATTGCAGCAACGGCAGCAACGCCAGTGACAAACGCGGCTGATTCCCAAGCAACATAGCGCACTGGCGAAACACAAAAGAACGACGCACGGAATTTTCCCTTCAGGGCAGTTTGAGCGTACATTTGTACACTCAAATAAATAAAAATTCCAGATAAAGATCTGACCAGTTAAGATTTAAAACTATAACATTTTGAATTATATTTATTTTTTTATGAGTTTACTTGAGAAAATAAAAACTCTCTGCGAACAGATGTTCGCAGAGAGTTTCAGATTAATCTGGAATGGATAAAACTCTGGCGGCACGTCCGGGCAAAGCGGCCAGCCCCTTAGCGGCTTACAGCGCCTTTTCCATAAATACGCTTAATGGGTCAGGTTGGTAGGCAGCAAAAGGGGGTCTGTAGCTGTAACCGAGCTTTTCGTACAAACTCAGCGCTTCCGGCTGATAAATGCCAGTCTCCAGACGGGCCAAAGGGACAGCTCGCTGTTTCAGTTGCTGCTCCAGTTCCAGCATCAGTGTTTTGGATAAACCCCGACCACGAAACTGTGGCAACACAAAGACCCGCTTTATTTCGCCATAGTGGCCATCGTTGTGCTGAATTTTGACGGCCCCACAACCCGCCAGTTGTTCATCCAGATACACCCCTAAAAACACCACATTGTCTTTGGTCAGTGCTTCTGCACTTTCAATGTGATTACTTTCAGCCGGATACAGTGCCGCCAGATAAGCTTCCGACATCCGGAAAATTTGCTTTATTTCAGCAGACAGGGGGTTGGCGGGACAAATAACAACGGACATAACAGTGCTCTTGTGGTCCTGGTGATGCGTGAGGCTGGTAAAGCCAGCCTCACCCCCTGCTCAGGCTAATGCAGCCAGAGCCTGCTCGTAAGAAGGTTCATCTGCGGTTTCAGCAACCTGCTCTGTGTAAAGTACCTTTCCATCGGCACCCACCACCACCACTGCACGAGACAATAAACCAGCCAGAGGACCATTCGCAAAACTGACGCCGTAGTCCTTGCCAAAACTGCTGCGGAAACTGGAGCCATTTTTCACCTGCTCCAGACCTTCTGCCCCACAAAAACGTGCCTGAGCAAAAGGCAAATCTGCCGATACACAAAGCACTGTGGCATTACTCAGGCTCGACAACGCTGCATTGAACTTACGCACAGAGGTGGCACAGGTTGGCGTATCCACACTGGGAAAAATGTTCAGTACCAGACGCTGACCGGCAAAATCAGTCAGTTTGATGTCGGCAAGCCCGGCACCGGTCAACACAAAATCAGGGGCCTTGCTGCCCACTGCCGGTAATTCACCAACAGTCTGAAACGGGTTGCCTTTTAAAGTTACAGTTGCCATGGAGTCCTCCAAAGTTGCGATGGCATAAGAATTCGTGGCTCAGGAGCCAGTGTAAGCGCCAAAACCTTTTTTTGGCTTTTGCGGTTTCTGCTGATGGGTGATCGCCAGACTCACCTGATGGGTCTGGTCTTCAGCCAGAGTCAAAGACAAGGGCTGCCAGTCGGCATTTTGCCAGGGGTGCCACAGCCGCAACTGATACTCCCCGGCAGGGACCTGCAGCCGCACTTTGCCATCAGCGCCGGACACCGCCAGGTAAGGGCTGGTACCGACATAAATATAGGCTTGCATATAGTCATGAATATTGCAGCCGAGCGCGACAATCCCGGCTTTATCAAACAGTATTGGTGCTTCGGGTTTTCCCACGTATAGCTTCAGCTCAAATTCTTTGGCTGGGGAAAAGGAGTACACATGGTGACGGGTTTTATCCATATTGGGAAAATCAACCTGCGCCCCCTGCATCACTGCAGACACAAAAGGCACAAAGGTCAAATCCTGCTGCCGCACTTCAGCTGAGGTTGCAGGCTGAACAGCCGGTGTGCTGGCAACCAGCTCCACCACAGCGTCTTCCAGCGGCTGGCCAGTCTGATCCTGCACCTGAACAGTCACAGCCGCCTGACAAATTCCGCTCAGACCCATCACCAATACCAGCAGCATATGTTGCATCACGCTGTATCCCTGTTGTGCTGGAGCTATGTGCCAGCTTGCCAAAGCCCTTCAGATGTAAGCAGTGTAAAAGGCCTTGCTGCGGAAATCTATGACTAAATTTTGCCTGCCAGCGCCCCAAATTCGGGTTATGCTGCAAAAAAACCAAACAAGGACAACTGCATGCGTGTTCTGCCTCTGACAAGACTGCTTTTTTATTGCCAGCCACAGCTATGGCCGCAGAGTTGACGATGGCCGGTCGCGCTGAAGTTTACCTGAGCACCAGCCCTGATCATGAACCCTATGCCCTGCCCTGGTGGCAACACGGCACAGGCCAGTTGGCTCAGCAGGAGCAGTTCAGTGCGGGCCCCGCCTATCTGGTGTCACACCTGGAGACCGACAGCGCCTGGTCAGCCCAACTGCATGCCCAATGGCACAGGGCTCCTCAAGCCGGTTCCGGTATTACCGAAGGCTGGCTACAATACAGTCCCTTGCCCAGCTCAGGTTATAGATTTCGCAGCCGCATCGGTTATTTCTACCCGGCTTTGTCGCTGGAAAACACCGATATCGCCTGGACATCCCCCTATAGCAGTTACTTTTCCGCGGCAAACAGCTGGATAGCCGAAGAGATCAAAGCCAGGGGCATAGAATTCAGCCTGAGCCGCCCGGGTCGTTTCTTTCGCACAGAGCACAGTCATCAGGCCGTTCTGGGGATGTTTCAGGGCAATGACGCGGCTGGCAGCCTGCTGGTCTGGCGGGGTTTTGCCATTCATCCTTATCAGACGGCACTTGGTGAACGGGTTAATTTTGCCTATTACCCCAGTATAGGGCCACGGGGTGCTCTGCCACTCCAACCGGCCTGGGTCGAACCAACCCGGGAGCTGGACCACCGCACAGGTTTTTATCTCGGCTGGCATTGGTTATACCGCCAGACTGAACTGCGTGTGTACCACTACGATAATAACGCCGACCCGCTGGTGTTCACCAATCAGTATGGTTGGCGCACCAGGTTCAGTAATCTGGCACTGCAGCACCAATGGAACGAGCCTCTGCGTATCGTGGCTCAATGGCTGCGCGGCGAGACAGAAATGGGTGCCGGAATGGTCAAAGCTGATTACCAGTCCTGGTTTGTCCTGCTGAATTTTCAGGCGGAGCACTGGCACGGTACCTTGCGTTATGATGACTTTTGGGTCAAAGACCGTGACCAGACGACGGGAGACGATAATAACGGCGATGGTCACAGCTGGACTGTCAGGCTGACTCACCCGCTAACCGCTCAGCTCAGTACCGCTATTGAGTACAACCAGATCCACAGCAGACAGCCGAACAGAGCCCAATGGGCCGGCTGGCCTGTGGAGTTCAGTCAGAACAGCCTGAAGCTGGTACTGAGTTATCAGTTTGAACTCTGACGGGAGGTTAATCCCCCATGACCATCCAGAGCGCCAAACCAGCCATCAGCACAGCGCAGATCCGGTTCAGCCACTGCGCTTTGGCTGGATTCTGGAAAAACCGCGCCATCACCCGGCCACCGGCGGCATACAACAGCAAGCAGCTGAACTCCAGCGTCAGCAAGATAAAGAGTAATACCAACAGTTGTGGCCAGAATGCCAGTGCAGGGTCGATAAAAGGGGGTAACAAGGCCATATGAAAGGCCCAGCCTTTTGGATTGGAAACAGCGGTCACAAAGCCCTGGCTGAACAGTTGTGTGCGGGGCAGCAGCCTGCGGCCTTCCCCAGCCTGAGGTAAACGGAAACTGCCTTTGGCCCACCACATTTGCGCAGCCACATACAGCAGATACAGGGCCCCCAGGCATTTCAGATAAAAAAACCACTGTGGGAACTGCAGCATCAGCCCAGCCACGCCACAAACGGCAGCAGTCGCCACCAAACCTACGCCCAGCAGCTCACCCGCCATCATCCATAAAGCCCGGCGTACTCCCTGGTTCATGCCCACCGTCATGGCCATCGTCATACATAAACCAGGTGACACAGACACCAGAAAAAAAGTCGGAATAAATGCACCCATCAATGCCAGATTGACCATAAAGTCCTCACTGAACACAGCAACCTCTGCTGCCAAGCTGACCTGGCTCCGGTCAGAACGCACTATTGTGGCGCTGCAGGCTCAGTTCGGCAAGCTTAAGGCTTTTGACTGTCATCCAATGTCTGCAGAAACACCGCAAAACGGGGAGTCCCTTTATGGGTGTGCCCCTGGTACTTAAAACGTACCCAGCGGCCAACCGCAGGAGGCTGCCTGCGCTCAGCCAGACTGAATCCACTGCCCAGCTTAACGCGCCGCCCATCTGGCAGCTCCACCAACAGAGCCCCCAGCACGCCACTGAACTGGCCTTTGCCAGGCAAATGCGCCACTACCCGGGCTTCCGCATCGGCATAACTTTTGACTTTCAGCAGATGACTGACCCGCCCGGGCTGATAAGGCGCATCCTGCCGGTGCAACATCAGACCTTCGCCCCCTCCGATTCAACCTGGGCTAACAGTTGCTGAAGTTCCTGCTCATTGCGGACTCTCTGCTGCTGAACCAGCTGAACAAACCCGGTTTGTTGCAGCCTCTGTTGCAAAAACAGCTGACGTTCGGCAAAAGTTCCCTGATGCTGAGGGGCATCAAACACCATCAGTTTCAGTGAAGAAAAAGCCGGATCAGACACAGGCTGATGCAGCAGCTGTTGCAGCGCTGCGAAACGCTTCACCCCCAGCCAGAGCTCAGCATCTACGGGGAAGGCTGGTAGTTGCGCTTGCAGTTCAGCTGGCAACGCCAGCCAGTTGCCCGAGCGGCTGCGTAACTTATGGCCGTCCCAATACACCCGGATACCATCGTATTTCTGACTGACCAGGTACGCACTCAGATCCGTCTGGCCCTGATACAGAGTCGCCAGTTGCAGCATGGGAAGGGCTTCGGCATAAATTGCGGCAGGCACAACCAAGGGTCCTGCATAGATCAACACTGTTTTTAACATGATGGCACTCCTTTGCCTCTTTGGTGAGCGTTAAGTGTAGCCCTCAATAGCTGTTGTGCTGCCAAGGCCCGACCACGCCCAAGGCTGGTGCAGTATCAAGGTAACCCCTGGTGCTGACTTCAGGCTGACTTAAAAATTTACGATAAAAATCAATAAACTGCCCTCAAACAGTCACCTGCGGAACAAAAACTGCTTCAGGCTGTTATGGCTAACCGCAGGAGGTCTGTATGAGTCTGACCCATTTACGCCAGCACCCGTTACGGGATGCGCTGGAGCAGGAACTGCAGCAGCGTTTTTTTCCGCCACTGCAAAGCCCGGCCCAACTCTGCCAGTTTGTGCTGACATTGTCGCCCAGCTCAAGAGCCCAGGAACTGGAGATGATGCAACAGCTGGCACAGCGTCTGGCGCAGCAAGTGCTGGAACATGAACAGGATGCCAATCTGCAGTGGGGCAACCTGATGTTACGCTGGGAGCGTCACAATGAATTTTCCACCCTGACCTTTATCCGGCCGGGCCTGACGGCTGCTTTGTTTGCTGACCCTATGGCACTGGTGCCTGAACCTGACTGGCTGGCACAACTGCCGGGTCAGGTGTTCCGGGTGGTGCTGATGACTGTTGTCAGCCCAGCCGACCTGGCAGGGCGTGACCCAGCCAGTCTGTTTGCCAGCCAACACCTGATCAGCAGTGAGCTGGCGGCTGGCAAAGCCAGGCTCTGGACAGACTTTCGCAAACACAGTGAAGGGGCTGGTCGCATTTTATTACTCGACCGGGGCCTGAGCCCGGGCGCTTTAGCCGCCACAGTGCAGCAGGTGTTTGATTTGGGCAATTACCGCAAACTGGCGTTGCTGGGGTGGCCTTACTGTAAACAGGCACTGTACCAGTTAGCACAGCAGGAACATCAGTTGGCCGACATCACCCGTCGCATCGAACAGAAAACCGACGATGAAACCCGGTTGCTGGATGAGCTGATGCAACTGGCCGCGCAGTCCGGTCATCAACAGGCTGACAACGCGAGCCGCTTGCAGGCCAGCCACGCCTATTACCAGCTCACCCTGGACCGGCTGAAAAGCCTGGATGAAAGTCCGGTGGAAGGCCTGATGTCATTACAGCATTTTACCGAGCGGCGCCTGACACCGGCCTGGCGCACTGCCCGTTCCGTGCTGACCCGCCAGCAGCAATTATCGGATCGGCTGGGCCGCAGTACCGAATTATTACGCACCCAAATTACCATTCGGCTGACCCGGCAGAACCAGCATCTGCTCAGTTCGATGGAACAGCGGGTCGGGCTGCAACTGAAGCTGCAGGCGGCAGTGGAGCGTCTGTCTGTGGTGGCGATCAGCTACTATGCGCTGCAATTATTGGATAAAGCCCAGCAGAGCCTGCTGCACTGGTGGCCTGCCTGGCCTGCCGACTGGGTTGAAGCCATCAGCATTCCATTAGTTATCGCGCTGGTGTTGTGGTATTTCTGGCGACTGAAAAAACAAATCGGTGCTCATTGAGCAAAAATAATTCTATAGTGAGACAGTGACTGGCACTGGAGACGCTATGTACTGGTTGTTATTACTGTTTTGCCCACTGCTTTGGGCCTCAGACTGGTTTCCGGCACCTGTAGTTGCCGACGGCCAGCCACAGAGTTATCAGCCCCAGGCCATGGCAAATCACCCCTGGCGGCTCTGTGCTCTGTTACCTCATGGCAAGGATCATTACTGGTGGGGGGTCTCCTGGGGGCTGCAACAGGAAGCTGAGCGGCAAGGCGTATTGTTAGGGATCTACGAAGCTGGTGGTTATGAGCACCTGGACCGACAGCGCCAGCAGCTGCAAAACTGCCTTGCACAACAGGCTGATGCGCTGATTATTGGCGCCATTTCCAGCCATGGTCTGAATGATTTATTGCTGCAGGCCAAACAACAGGGCCTGGTGCTGATTGATCTGATCAATGGCATCAGCAGCGACAGGATAGATGCCCGCTCATCGGTGTCTTTTGCCGATATGGTGGACCATAGCCTGAACTATTTACTTAGCCAGCAGGTACAGCCGCAACACCAACTGGCCTGGTTACCTGGGCCTGCAAAGGCGGCCTGGGTACAGGATGCAGAACAAGGTCTGAAACTCAGGGAAAGCAGCCTGCCCTGGACAGTGCTCCATGCTGGCTATGGTGCCCCCGACAAATTTTCTCAGGCAACGCTGGTGCGTCAGCTGTTCCGCCAGCATAAACCGGACTATGTGCTGGCCAATGCAGTAGCAGCGGCGGTTGCTGCAGAATACCTGCAAAACCACCCGGAACAGCACACCGGTATCGTGTCGTTTTACACCAACCCTGACGTCGTCCAGCTGTTAGAGAACAACCAACTGCTGGCTGCGGCCACCGACTCGCCTGTGCTGCAAGCCCGTATCGCCGTTGATTTGGCGATCCGGGCACTGGAGCAACGTCCTTACCCCAAACAGGTCAGCCCACAAATCCGCCTGCTGACGGCCAGTTCCATCAAAGAGCTGGATTTGCAGCAGATTATTGCGCCCAGACAGCAATGGATGATCCGGCAACAGTTACCAGCGCTCACGGAACAGGTTCAGAGCTTGCAGCCAAAACACAAATCACCGGCATCGCCCAAACCCGGTACTATGTAAGCCTTGTCGTTCAGGCACTGGTCCAGCGCCCCAAGCCATAACCGGCAGTGAGGGGGAAACTGTTGTTGCAGCAGAGCCACGCCTTCCGGAGCTGCGATGGCACAGGCGATATGCACAGAACGTGGCACCCCATAGGACTGCAGGTTCTGCCAGACCTTCAGCAGGCTTTGACCTGTCGCCAGCATAGGATCAATCAGGATCAGATCCCGGCCAGCCAGGCTTGGCAGCGCCTGATAATTCAGCGCTATCTGCAGTGCTTCACCGTCACTTTCCACCCGGTAGGCGCCGATAAAACCACTGTCAGCCCCGTCAAACGCATCCGCAAAGCCCTGATAAAACGCCAGTCCGGCCCGCAACACTGTGACCAGTACCGGTGGCTGCTGCAGAAGCGGAATAGTTGTGTCCCCCAGCACTGTCTGTACCTGCTGTTCCGTAGTGGGCAGTTGCTTACCAATCTCAGCCGCCAATAAAAAACCAAGCCGGGTCAAATTGAACTTAAAACGTAACCTGTCTTGTTGGATCTGTGGGTCCCGCAACTGAAACAGGATTTGATGCACCAAACCAGGCGATTGATTTAACTGAAAAATATTCATGGGCAATCCTTTGGTTGTTTCACTACAGACTAGAACTTTTTCACGCTTTCCGGCAAGCCGTCTTGAAAGCGGCGCCAGCCGCAGCCATTTCAGTAAAAACCACGGAGCCTGTAATGACTGCACTTGTTGTTCTTGCCAGTTTAACCCTTGGGGTGCTGGCCGCCATTTTTGTTCCGCCTTATTGGCGCCGCTACCAGCGTTACCGGCTGATGCAGCAACCTTTTCCTCATGCCTGGCGACAAATTCTGAAACAGCGTATGCCCTATTTCCGCGCCTTACCGGCCGATTTACAGCTGCAGCTGAAAAAACTGATCCAGGTCTTTGTAGCCGAAAAGAACTTTGTCGGCTGTGACGGTCTGCAGGTGACAGACGAAATGCGGGTCACCATAGCGGCGCAGGCCTGTTTGTTGCTGCTGAACAAACCAGCACATTTTTACCCTAAGCTGCGGCAAATCCTGATTTACCCCAGTGCTTTTGTGGTGCCAAGCCAGCAACAGGATGCCGCCGGCGTGGTGCGTGAAGAGCCGCAGGTGCGGCTTGGTGAATCCTGGCAAAGTGGTCAGTTGGTACTGTCCTGGCTCGACACCCTGCAATCAGCGGCTGTCACCAATGATGGTCATAATCTGGTGATCCATGAATTTGCCCATCAGCTGGACCAGCTAAAAGGCGCAGCCACAGGGGTGCCACTGCTCGCCACTGTAGGCGCTTACCAACGCTGGACCGATGTATTTTCGGCTGAACTGCAGCAGTTGCAACAACAACTGGCCCGCGGCGAAACGACCTTTATCGACCCGTACGCGGCCACCAATCCGGCCGAATTTTTTGCCGTGCTCTCGGAAGTATTTTTCGAACAACCGAAGGAATTGTCGGTGCGGCATCCACAACTTTACCAACTGCTGAGGCAGTATTATGCGCTCGATCCATTGAGCTGGTAGGGTCCATCGGCCATAATAGCGCCTCTTTTTTTGCCGAGGATTGCCCAGATGCAAGTCAGCCAGAACAGCGTAGTGCAATTTCACTACACCCTTCATGATGAAAACGGTCAGCTAGAAAGTTCAAAAACACAAGAGCCGGTGCTGTACCTGCACGGCCACCAGAACCTGATCCAGGGTCTGGAAAATGCACTGGCCGAAAAAAAAGCCGGCGACAGTTTCAGCGTGACCCTGGCTCCGGCCGACGCTTACGGCGAACGTCGCGACGATGCGATCCAGACTGTGCAGGTGAAACACCTGATGGGCGCTAAAAAATGGAAACCAGGTATGGTCGCTGTGGTCAATACCAGCGAAGGTCAGCGCCAGGTCACTGTAGTGAAAGTGGGTATGTTTAAAGCCGAAGTGGACACCAATCACCCGTTGGCCGGTAAAACCCTGACTTTCCACATTGACGTGCTTGATGTGCGGGAAGCCAGTGCCGAAGAGATCGAACACGGCCATGCCCATGGCGTTGGCGGTCACCACCATCACTAATCTCGTCTGCTGTTGTTGTTTAAAGCCCGCTGTGCGGGCTTTTTAATGCGCGCAACCCCATTGCCCGTCCCGATATGATCCATTAACTTAGTCATTCACTTCATCTGGTTCACACTCAAGGGAAAGCCATGGCCAGACTCTGTTGCCTGCTGATCTGTTGCAGCCTGCCGTTTTCTGCAGCAGCCAAAGACCAGCTGAACTGGGCCATTAATGCGGCGCCGCCTTTCCATATTACGGAAGGGCCATTGAAACAACGGGGACTCTGTGACGCGTTGGTCCGCAGTGTCAGACGCCAGCTACCCGATATCGCACAACCACAGCAAATCATCCCGCAACCCCGTATTCACCAATTGCTGAATGAAGACCAACAGCTGTGTTTCCCTTGCATGATCCATCAGGACAAAGCAACCAAGACGGCTGTATTTACCAAGCCCACCCATTATTATCCGCCGCAGGGTATTTTAACCCGAAAAGCGCTGGCCGACTTTTTGCGCCAGCAATTTGGCTCACCGGTCTCGCTGGCCGCCGTACTGAAAAGCAACAGCTTCAAACTGGGCCTTGCTGCCGGGCGGCGCTATGGCAGTCTGCAGCCTTTGTTAGAGCAGTATGCGCAAGACCCATGGATACGCTCGGGTGATGGCAGCATGGTAGCGCTGCTGCAGATGATCCAGTCTGGCAAACTGGATTACAGCCTGGATTACCCCATGGTGCTGCGTTACCTGCAGCAAACGGCGCCGCAGATGGCCCAAGGTCTGGTTTACCTGCCAATTGCAGAATTACGACAGCCTGTTGCCGGCGCTATAGGCTGCGCCAACAGCGAGTGGGGACAACAAAAAGTCCGGCTGATCAATCAGGTACTGCAGAAAGTCAAACAGGACCCCGACTTTACAGAGGCACAGAAACTCTGGCTGGCCCCGTCTGCGCCAACCGCCGCTATTGAGCACTGATAAGTCTGGAAAATTCAGCTGCACAAGGCTGGTAATCACGTTAGAATCGAAATCACGGACAGTTGCACAGTGCCATGGAACCCAATTTGTCGTCCCCACCAGAAATGAATCAGATACAGTTTGATAATTACCGTGAAGACAGAGCAGCAGAAGCTGCAGCCACTGCGTTGCCTGTACGCAAACGTAGGAGCCTGATCCCATGGCTGTTTTTATTACTGCTGCTGTCCATTGCTGCGCTGGTAGCTTACGAATTACATACAGCCCATTATCAGTCGACTGAAATCAGTAAATACGCCAGAAACCTGACCTATCAACTGCGTGAAGGTCCAACCGATCAGGTGGTTTACCCTGTGGCTGGCCCTTTTGATCAGCGCCTCGGCTATTCCAAACTACCAAAATTTTTACCCAGACTGACACAAAATAACTTTCAGATTGAACGTCAGGCACAGTTTTCACCACAGATGCACTTCTATAGCCAGTTGGGCTTTTTCCCCCCCTACCGCGAAAAAGCTCAGGCAGGCTTGTTGATTGGCGACTGCCGCAATGAAGAACTGTTTTCGTTTGCTCACCCTCAGCGGGTGTATCAGCACCCTGCCGAAGTACCGGCACTGGTGCGCGACAGCCTGCTGTTTATTGAAAACAGGAAACTGCTGACGTCGCCGCCCCGAGCCAACCCGGCCGTAGACTGGCCACGTTTTATGATGGCGGCTGTGTCTCAGGTCGGCAAAGTGCTGAACCTGGAAGGTCAGTCCGCTGGTGGCAGTACCTTAGCCACACAGATTGAAAAATACCGGCATTCACCTCAGGGGCTGACCCGTAACTTTACTGATAAATTCCTGCAAATGGTGTCAGGTTCAGTGCGGGCTTACCGCTATGGCGCCGATACGTCGCTCAGCCGGCATGAAATTGTGCTGGATTATCTGAACTCTGTCCCTCTGTCTTCGGCGCCGGCTTTTGGCGAAGTGCACGGTGTAGGGGATGCACTCTGGGCCTGGTTTGGCACCGACTTTGGCCGCTTTAATCAAGTGATGCGGGCTCCACTGACCGAACAAAACCTGAAACTCAAAGGACTGGCGCTGCGTCAGGTGCTGGCGCTGATGATAGCCCAGCGTCGCCCCTCCTATTATTTGCTGCAGGGCCACGACGATCTGGAGCAACTGACCGACAGCCACCTGCGGGTGCTGGCCAATGCCCGGGTGGTCGACAAAGCCATTGCCGATGCAGCGCTGGCGCAGCGTCTGGTGTTTAAAGGCGGCAAAGCCCCGGTATTGAAGTTAAGTGCGCAGGAGCTGAAAGGCATTAATGTGGCCCGCGGCCGGCTTGGCAATCTGTTGAACCAACAGCTTTATGATCTGGACCGGTTGGATCTGACGGCCAAGGTCGCCCTGCACAATGAGCTGCAACAGAAAGTCAGCCAGTACCTGAACAACCTGGCCTCCCCTGCTTTTGCTGAAAAAGTCGGTCTGTTGGGCGAGCGCCTCTTATCAGCGGACAGTACAGGGCAGGTCACTTACAGCTTTACCTTGTTTGAGCGCACCCCCAGTGGAAACAGGGTGCGGGTGCAAACCGACAATACAGACCAGCCCTTTGATTTAAATGAACAAAGTAAGCTGGAACTCGGGTCAACCGCCAAATTGCGGGTACTGACCACTTATCTGGAAATTATTGCTGAGCTGCATGACGCCTTTGCCGAAGAATTACCGGAAAACCTGCTGAATCTGGAAATTGCGCCCAATGACCAGTTAACCCGCTGGGCAGCTCAGTACATGGCGCACACTACAGACCGCGATTTAAGCAAAATGTTGGATGCCGCGTTACAGCGTACCTATTCCGCTTCGCCGCATGAGCGCTTTTTTACCGGTGGCGGTTCGCAAGTGTTTGGGAACTTCCAGAAAAAGGACGACGCCAAAGTCGCGACTGTGTTGCAGTCGCTGCAGGAATCGCTGAACCTGCCCTTTGTCCGGCTGATGCGTGACATTGTGGCGTACAGCAGCAGTTACCAGACGGCCGGCAGCAGCTCGCAGCTGCTGAAAAACGACAACGATCCGCGCCGGGAAGAGTACCTGCGTAAGTTTGTCGATAAAGAAGGCACCACCTTCCTGTCACGCTTCTGGCGCAAGTACCAGAAAAAAACTGAAGCCGAGCGCCTGGATATGTTTTTTGAAGGCTTAAAACAAACGCCGGACCGGCTGGCTGCAGTGCACCGTTATTTATTGCCCGAGTCTGACTTTGCTGTATTCAGTGCCTTTTTGCAGCAGCGTCTGCCAGAGGAAAACCTGACCGTCAAAGACATTGATGAGCTGTACAACAAATACGGCCCGGGTAAATTCAGCCTGCCGGATCAGGGTTATATAGCCCGGGTCCACCCGCTGGAACTCTGGCTGTTAAGCTACTTGCAGAAGAACCCGGAAGCCAGCTTCCAGGATGCAGTCGACAATTCCAAAGAACAACGCCAGCAGGTGTACCGCTGGTTATTTAAAACCTCGAATAAATCGGCCCGCGACACCCGCGTGCGTATTATGCTGGAGGTTGAAGCCTTCCTCGATATTCACCAGCGCTGGAAAAAACTGGGTTACCCCTTTGATTTCCTGGTGCCGTCCCTTGGCACTGCGCTGGGCAGTTCGGGCGACCGCCCTGCCGCTTTGGCAGAGCTGATTGGTATTATCCAGAATGGTGGCCTGCGCCTGCCGACTGTACGTGTCGACGCACTGCATTTTGCCGCTGGCACGCCTTATGAAACCCAGCTGCGTTACCAGCCGGCTGCCCCAGAGCGGGTGATGAAAGCCGAAGTAGCACAGGCACTGAAACACGCCCTTTCAATGGTGGTGGCCGACGGTTCAGCCCGTCGTCTGCAGGGGGCATTTCTGAATGGCGACCAAAGTGCTATGGCCATAGGTGGAAAAACCGGTACAGGCGATAACAAAGTGGCGACACAGGTTATTCGCGGTAAAACCGTGGCCGCCACCAAAGTCAGCCGCACCGCCACCTTTGTGTTTTATTTGGGAGAAAACTACTTCGGTACCCTGACCGCTTTTGTGCCGGGCAAAAGCGCGGAAAACTTCAGTTTTACCTCTGCCCTGCCGTTGCAGGTGCTCAAGGGTATGGCCCCGCTGCTGACGCCTTATCTGCAACAGCCGGAGTTATGTCAATAGTACGACATGCAGCCAGCCTCAGGCTGGCTGTTCTGTTCAGGAAGCCGGATGCCAGACACCGCCGCTGAAATGCTGTTCGATATAACCTAAAAGTTCCGCTTGTGGCACAGGCCGTGCTATCAGGTAGCCCTGCGCCATATCGCAGCCATGCCGGCGTAAAAACTCCAGCTGCTGAGGGGTCTCCACCCCTTCAGCGACCACCTGCAGTTCTAGCTGATGCATCATCGCAATAATAGAGGTAATGATCTGGCCATCCGCTTTGTTTTCCAGCATGCCGGACAAAAAGCTTTTATCAATTTTAATGCTGTCCATGGGCATTTGCTTCAGGTAGTTCAGCGATGAATAGCCGGTGCCAAAGTCATCAATGGCCAGGTACACACCCAAGGTCTTAATTTGCTGCATGCGTTTAAGCATGCTGTCGATGTCCTGGACTAAGGTACGTTCGGTCAGTTCCAGCTCAATAAAACGCCCGTCCACTTCATACTGCTGCAACAACGCGGTCAGACGGCTGAACAACTCCGGATCGCTGAACTGCTCCGCCGAGAGGTTGATCGCTATCCGTAAGTCACGCCAGCCGGCGTATTGCAGGCTCAGACTCAGCTGCAGGCAGCGTTCAATAATCCAGTAGCCCAGCGGAATGATTTGGCGGTTCTGTTCCAGAATAGGAATAAACTGGTCCGGCGGTACATGGCCCCGCTCCGGATGCTTCCAGCGGATCAAGGCTTCAAAGCCGACCAGCCGGCCAGTGCCCACTTCCATTTGTGGCTGAAAACTCAGACTGAATTGTTGCTGGCTCAAAGCCAGAGTTAAATCCTGCTCCAACCCGACGCGTTGCCGTACCCGCTGGTACATATCCAGGTTATAGGCCTGAGCGCCGTTACCACCATTCTGCTTGGCTGCATACATCGCAATATCAGCCTGACGGATCAAATCATCGGCCGCCGATTCAGCATCGTCACACAATCCAATACCAATACTGGCAGTCATCAAAAAATCGCGGCCATCCAGATTAAAAGGTGGCGCCAGCAATTGCAGCAGGGTACTGGCGAGCTGAAAGGGTAAATCTGCCTCTTTGCACTGGCTTTGCACCAACACAAACTCATCCCCGCCAAAGCGACACAACAGCAATTGTTCAGCCTGCACAGACTTCAGCCGTTCAGCCACCTGTTTCAGCAGGTCATCGCCCAGCGCATGGCCCAGACTGTCGTTGATGCGTTTGAAATCGTCTAAATCAACAAAAAGCAGACTGATAAAGCCTTGAGGCTTAGCCTGCTTCAATAACAACCCCAACTGGGATTGCAACATATTCCGGTTAGGCAGGCCTGTCAGTAAGTCATACATCGCGACTTTTTCCAGTTCCTGGGTGTGCAGTTCCAGCCGTTGGTTCAGTTGTTCCAGCTCCACCGACAATTCCACCGCGGCTTCGCGTAAATAGTCCACCTCGTCAGTCAAGAGACCGTCACGGCTCTGGCTGTCCAGACGGAATTTCTGGTACTGCTTTTGTGACAACAGGGGCAAGGCCCGGGTCAGACTGCTCAGTCGCAGGCTGATCCGCCGCATCATCAGATACACCAGCAGCAACATAGCCACCAATAAGGCCACGCTGGACCACCAGAGCTGGCTGCGGTACTGCTGGTCTGTCTGTACAAAGTCGGTGATATCTTCAATCACCGCCAGATAGATCCCTCTGGGCTGCAGCATAAAAGCAGACAGCAGGTAATAACGGCCCCCCTGCTCCATCTGCACGCCTTTATGCAGCAGCACTGTGTTCAGTTCATCCGGTAATTTTTGCAGCAACTGTCTGGCCAGCAGAGGATTGGAACCGGACAGCAACTGATGGCTGACGTCCCCCTGGCCTGCGTCCAGGCGGACCAGCGCCAGATCCGCGGCCAGGCTCTGATGCAGCGCCGACAACATATCCACCAGGGTAGTGGTCACACTGATCACCGCAATATCTGCATTGGCATTGAGCACTGGCACGCTGAGCTGGCGTACGCAATAGTCCTTGCACAAGTACGCGCTGGCAGGGCTCTGCTGGCGCAGCACCTGTTGTACCAGGGCCGGGTCAAACAAACCTGGAGTGGGCTGGCTGGCAAATAACATGCGCTGACTGGCGTCATGCAGCCAGAGCTGATCAATATTCAGATGCAGCTGCATAGTGGCACTTTGTGCCGCCAGTTGGCGGCTGAAGCTGCTGAAATCCTTGTGCTGATTCAGTTGAATTAAATCAACAAAACTTTCCAGCCATAAGCGGATCTGTTGTTCTGCTATCTGGTTCTGCTGCATAAACTGCTGCTCAGCGTAATTACGTCGTAATTGCTGCTGCCGCTCAAAGGCGGCATCCATCCTGAACAGGCTCAAGCCTGTATGCAATAAAGTCATCACCAGCAGCACTGTGCTGGTTAAAAGCAGAAATTTCAGCGGTAAAGACAACGACGCCGATTTCATGACTCAAAACCAGTACATCAGTTGCAGCGCCCAGAGTTCCCAGTGTTTTTCCCTGTTGTGCTGAACATCAGGCAACACCGGATAGGCCAGCCGTGCAGTACCCTCAACCCAATGGTGCTCCAGCATCAACCTCAGGTTATCGTCCAGGTCAATACTGAGGCCGAGGCTAAGATCGTTCTGATACCCAAAATAAGCCGGAACCAAACCGCCCGTGCTGGCAGGGAAATTGCTGCCACTGCGGTTATCTTTGTCCAGATCGAAATTGTCATAGGTCAGGCTGAACCAACTGTTGTCCAGCCATTGATAACGCCCCTGCAGATACCAGCCCTGACTGAAGCTGCCTCTGCGAAAGCCAGGGGCAAAAAAGTCATAAATGCTCATCCGCTCCTGCAGCCATTCGCCGGACAGTTCCCAAAACTCAGCGGCATACCGAAAGTTCGCCATCACCCGCTGCACCGTAATACCCCCGTCGAAGTAATAATCCTGCTCAGCGCTGTCATAACTGAAATCAGAATCGAGCAACGAAATGCCCCACTGCCAGCCACTGTTGGCTGGTCGCCAGTACAGGCTCATCTGGTGGACATAATCCTGTTCGGCATCGCCCTGTGCCAGAGTACTGATCAGCAACTGGCTTTGTTCTTTGCTGAGGTTGGTGGCGCCATAACTCCAGTTCAGTTCCCATTCGCCTCTATCCGTCATCCGGATGGCTTTGAGCGCCAGGCCGTCACTGCCCATGGCAATATCACGGAACGAATCAAAATAGACCGACTGAGGCAGCACAATGGCATTGCGGGTAAAGGGCACGTCGCGGGTGGCCGAATAGAGCCAGTGCTGATTTTTAAAACGGCCAAAATACAGATCCAGCCGCCAGTCAAAACTGCTGTGTACAGTCCAGTCCAGAAACAGATAATCCAGTTTACTGCCCTGAACAAAACGACGGCCGCCGTCCACATAAACCACCTGCCCCGCCAGACGCAGCTCTTCGGTCAGTGTCCAGGCCGCATTCAGGCCCACTTCAGTCAGTTCTGCGGATACCTTGTCATCCAGATTGACAAAATTGGTGTCTTTGGCCTGCATCAGTCCCTGCGAGACAAAACCATGCCAGCTGGGCTCAGTGGCCTGCACCTTGCCACTCCATGGCAACGCCAGATTAATGGCGAACAGGCAGCACAGTAACGGATGAATCTTCATCGGCATCCTCAACATATCCTATGGCACCTGTGGTGCTGCTGACCATTTCCAGCATTTGTGCGGTGGAGTTCACCACAACGGGCGCCGACCCCAGACCTGAATAGGTAATTTTTTGCCAGATCCTGTCCAGCTGGTAAGGGAACATCTGGAGTTTTTGCTTGCTGAACTCTTGGTGCAGCTGTGTTTTGGCAGGCAACACAAAGACCCGGATCGGTTTACCGTCGGGCCAGTTCTGCTGGCGCATGGAATAGATACTGCGCAGCTGTATGACATTCAGTTCAGTCATTGCGACGCCGGGATGCACAATCACATCCAGCGCCAAACTGCAGCCTGAATAAAGCAACAACAAACAAGTGACCAGTCGGCGGCTCACGTCGCAGCGTTCCCTTCGCAAATCAGAATTTGAAAAATTCAGTAAGTGATGCGCAGTATAGCCAGCCGCCAATGAAATTAAAGGACGAAAGAGTAAATAAACATGGAAAATCAGGCGTTTCCTGCCTGAGGCAACGCAAAAATCTGTGGCTCAGCCGACCAAAGCCGGGTCATAGGTTCAGGCTGATGCAGGCTGTACCCCTGACCATAACGCACCCCAAACTGCTGCAGCCAGTAGACAGATTCCGGGTCGGACACAAATTCGGCAATACATTCTTTGCCCAGGCTCTGAGCAATCTCTGCAATGGCTTTCACCATGGCCCTGTCCGCACTGTCCAGTTTCATATTGCGCACAAAAGAGCCGTCAATTTTGACGTAATCGACTTTCATATGTTTGAGGTAACTGAATGAGGACATACCTACCCCAAAATCATCCAGCGAAAAACGGCAGCCGATCTGACGCAGGTTGTTGATAAAACGGCTGGCACTGGCCATATTGCTGACCGCCGCCGTTTCAGTAATTTCAAAACAGATCTGATCCGGCCGCACTTTGGAGCGGGCAAAACGTTGTGAGATAGTCGCCAGCAACTGCTCGTCCCCCAGAGACAGCCCGGACAGATTAATCGCACATTTGGTCAGGCGGCCCAGGTGGTCCGGCTGACGTTCCAGCTCCGTCATCACCCGGTCAAACACATAAGCATCCAGTTGCTGCATCAGGCCATGACGTTCGGCCAGCGGAATAAAAATAGCCGGGCTTATCCATTCCCCTTCCGCACTTTGTAACCTCAGCAGAACCTCGTAATGCAGCTCCTGACAGTGTGGATCCAGCGGCTTGATTTGCTGGTAATACAGCTGGAACTGCTGATGAGTCAGCGCCTGCTGCACTGTATGCAATAATTTCAGCTCAAACTGCCTGTGGTTCAGCTGCTCCATTTTGTCATGCACTACAAAATAACGGTTTTTACCGGACACTTTGGCCTGATAACAGCCGCTGTCCACGGCCTGCACCACACTGACCGCATTATGGCCTTTGCCGGACAGTGCCATCACTCCAATGCTGGCGCCAATTTCAAACACATGCTGCTGCCAGACAAAACGGTATTCGCTGATCCGCCTGAGCAGGCTGCGTAAGCGATCCTCCACCTGTTCGAGTGTCAAACCAAAATAAATCAGACAGAATTCATCACCGCCGACCCGGGCCAATACATCTTTTTCGCCCAAATCCAGCGCCAGAATGCCGGCAATATGCCGTAACAGTTCATCCCCAGCCAAATGACCACAACTGTCATTCACCAGTTTGAACTGGTCCATATCGATATAACACAAACAACAATCGGCACCTTTGGTCAGCAATTGCTCCAGTTGCCGGTTAAAGGCATACCGGTTCAACAAACCTGTCAGTTGGTCGTGATCGGCCTGATACCGGATCTTCTGTTGCATCGCATGTTCAGCCGTCACATCCCTGCCTATACCTTCAATAGCGATCAGTTGCCCCTGGTCACCCAACACAGGGGCATCCCGGTATTCAATCAGCCGATGGTCCCCGCCGGGCGTGCGGTATTCCACCAGGTAAGGTTCAGGCGTTTCTCCTCTGGCAATGACGGCTTGGGCCAGGGCCCGCTCTTCCGGCGCCTTGCTGATATAGTCCAGGTGGTGTTGCTGAAACTCTGCCGCTGAATAGCCCAGAATATGGCTGACACTTTCGCTGACAAACTCAACCTGCCAGTCGCGTGACGCCCGGTAAATAAAATGCCCCTGTAAGCCTTCAACCAGACGGCGGTATTTGGCTTCATGGCTGGCCAGCAGGCGTTGTTTGCCCAAAGAATGGGTCAGGATCAGGGCAGAAATACAGGCAATAAAGACCCCAAGCAACAGCACCAGCACACTGATGCTCAGGCCAACAGGTTGCGACTGCACCCTGAATAACCAGGGACGGCCGGCAAACTCCAGCGGCTGTTCACTGACACTGCGCTCGCTGAAAAACACATTGTGCTGTTTGACCAGTCGTTGTTCGTCCAGCACAGCAAAACTTAAATCGTCCTGCTCTAGGCCGCCGGTCAGTACGGTCAGAATTTGTGCCGTATCAAACACAGCCGCTATATAACCGTATTTGGCATGTTCCGACAGCACAGGCCAGATCATCAGGTTGTAACTTCGTTCGGGCAGCTGGATCAACAGGGCTTTCGCCTCACCTGCCAGCTTTGGCAAATCCTGTCTCAGCTCAGGCCAGTCGGCCACTGCAGTTTGTTCACGAAATTCTTTGTTGATGGACCACAACAGGCGCCCTTGTTTGTCCAACAGCAGAATATCGGCAAAGCCCGGCAGCATGCGGGCAAGCGTGCGGGAACGGACATTAAACCAGTCGACGTGATTAAAATGGTTTACCGGCCAGCTGCCAATCAAATCCTGCATAGCCCTGACCCGGTCTGCCGAGAACACTTCTAGGTTGTTGCCCACCTGCTGGGCAATGACAGCAGATTTCACTTCGGAGTTTTTCAGCTCCGCATAACGGATATAGCCGCTGAACAAAGCAGTCAGCAGCAAAACCACCAGGGCAACTAATACAGGAAGGTAGCGGGCTTTTATCATAACAGGCAGGCAAAAACACCAGGTATTCTCAGCATAAAGGGGATAAATGGCGTTTTTATGACAGCAGCCAACACAAAGGCGGTTGATGCGACCGGCGGCAGCGGATCTGAGACCAGGTTCAACAGGATAAAAAAAGGGTCTGTACAGACCCCTGAAACAGCATGCAACAAGCCTGTTCAGAGTGAAATAAACAGGTTGCAGCCTGATGACAGCCCGCTATCAGTTCGATGACATTTTTGCGCTGAGCAGCAATTTGCGGACCGCCTGACCGACAGCTTCTGCCGACTGAGGGTTTTGCCCTGTAACCAGCCGCCCGTCAACCACCAAATGAGACTGCCATAAACCAGCCGCTGAATACAGACCCCCCCTTTGTGTCAGCTCGTCCTGCAGCGAAAACGGCACCACCTTTTCCAGCTTGACGGCCTGCTCTTCCTCGTTACTGAAGCCTGTCAGATGTTTGCCTTTGATCAATAAATCCCCGCTGCTCAGACGAATATTCAGCAGTGCCGCCGGACCATGGCAAACCGCGGCGACAATACCGCCTTGTTCGTACAAAGCTGCCGTAAACTGCTGCACCGCCTTGTCCTGCGGAAAATCCCACATAGTGCCGTGGCCACCAGCATAGATCACAGCCTGGTAATTTTTCGGGTCCAGACCACTTAACTGCAGGCTATGATCTAACTTAGGCTGATGCGCAGAGCCGCGTTGAAACCACTGATTCACTGCGTCGGTTTCTGACAGACTGCGTGGGTCGGCTGGAGCCTGACCACCGGCCAGGCTGGCAATATCCACCTCAAAACCGGCCTCTGTCAGCACTTTGTAGGGATGCGTGACTTCACTGAGCCAATACCCGGTTTTCTCCCCGCTGCTTCCCATCTGACTGTGGCTGGTTACCACGATCAGTACTTTGTCCGCGGCCTGAGTGGCCAAACTGGTCGCGGTCAATAATGCCGCCACGGCACTCGTCAGGTATTTGTTCATGTCATGCTCCTCCTGTTTTGATTGCGTTCAGTCTAGAGGACAGATAAATTCAGGTAAAATGAATTGATTCAATAAAAGTTATCAATTTTATGAATATCAGAACCCACGATCTGAACCTGTTGCTGCTGTTTAAAGTGCTGTACGAAGAACTCAACCTGACCAAAGCTGCGCAGCGGCTTCATCTGAGTCAACCCGCTTTAAGCCATCAGTTGAACAAGCTGCGTAAGGAATTTGGCGACCCTCTGTTTGTCCGGGCTGCCCGCGGCCTGACGGCAACCCCCAAAGCTCAATGGCTCGCCGCGGAGGTGCTGGCAGTCGTCAGTCAAGTGGAGCAGTTTTATCAAAATGCGCAATCGCCAGAGCTACAGCGGCTGCAGCGGCAGATCCAGATTTACAGCACCGATTATATTGAACAGTTAGTGCTGCCTGAGCTGCTGCCGGTGCTCGCCGAGGAAGCGCCATTGCTGCAGCTGGTTTTTCGTAATACCCAAGGCCAGTTGCCTAAAACGGAGCTGGAGCGTGGCGACTGCGATTTGGCTATTGCAGGTTTTTATCAGGATTTACCGGCCACTCTGTTTCAGCAAAAGCTGCAGCAGGAAGGTTTTGTGGTACTGATGTCCAGCAGTCATCCGCTGGCCAGAGAAAAGGAGATTTCTGTCGACAGCTATTGTCAGGCACGGCATCTGATGACAACTCTGACCGGTGATTTAAACGGGTTGGTGGATCAGGCGCTGGCGAAACTGGGATTAAAACGTCAGGTGGTGGCTGGGCTGTCCAGCTTTATGACACCGGCCACACTGCTGCAAGGCACGGATTTGTTACTGACCTGCTTAGAGTCCATTGCCGTAAAGGCCTGTCACACCAATGCCGCGCTGCAGATCCGGGCTTGCCCGGTCGAACTGCCGCAGATCCAGGTATCTCAGATTTGGCATTCAAGGACACAGGGCGATGTTGCCCTGGCCTGGCTCAGGCGGCAAATTCATCAGCTATTGACCAACCAGCCACAGAAAAATCGGGTTCGTCCCTGAACCCCTTCCTGCCATTTGTCAGTACTCCCTTGCGGGGAGTACTGCGGATGCATACCAGCAGTATGCAAAAGCGGAGTTGTCAGCTGGAGTGCAATCAGGCTGACCTCTGAAGTCTAAGCTGTCTGGCTGTACCCAAACTGAACAGAAAGGCGCCCCCGCTGGAGCCTGTAGCGACCTGCTATCAGCCCGGCGCTGCCCCATGCAAGGGATTTGTTGCCCAACGGAAAAAAATTAAAAATTTTTGTCACAGCAGTACAGGTTGCCGGCACTTGAAGATAAAGACAGCTTTTTTATCTTGAAATCAGACGGAGAATACGGCCATGACAGACAAAACGATCACAGCGACAAACACCAACAAAAAACCAGGTTTCTGGACTCACCTTGCCATCAGCCTGACCATAGTGGCTGGCATGTTGGCTGGCAATCTCAAAGCAGAAGAGCGCCAGTTTGACGTAGAGGTTCAAGGCAAAGGGCCCGCGGTCATTCTGATCCCTGGCCTGATGTCCGACCAACGCGTCTGGCAACAAAGCGCGACCGTGCTGAGCCAGGACCACCAACTGCATCTGATCAATGTCAAAGGTCTGGGCCAGACCGCGAGCTCAGGGTATCAAGGCCCGTTGCTGCAAACCCTGACGGAACAGCTGGCAGACTACATCCGCAAGCTGAAACTGCAGCAGCCGGCAGTAATAGGCCACAGTATGGGCTCCTTTCTGGCGCTGAACCTGGCCAGTCAATACCCTGAGTTAACAGGTAAAGTTGTCGCCGTCGATGGTTTACCCTTCCTGGCACCAGTATTTACGCAGAGCAACCAGACCAGCGCGGCCCAGATGCAGCCTCAGGCCGAGCAGTTAAAGTCGCTTTACCAGGCGATGAGTGCTGAACAGCTAAAAGCCATGACCCAACAGGGGATCCATATTCAGGCAGTGACTCCTGCTGCGCAGCGCCTGGTGATGCAAATGGCGGCCAGCTCAGATCCGAAACGCACAGGTCAGTTAGTGGCCGAACTGCTGACCAGCGATATCCGGCCGCAAATGCCGGCCATTAAAGATAAAGTACTGTTTCTTGGCGCCAATGCCGGGCTGCCAAGCCGTGAACAGCAAGCACAGGCTGCCCGGCTATATCGGGAACAACTGGCAGGTATTCAACAGCTTGAGCTTGAATTTGCCCCAAGAGCACGGCATTTTATAATGCTCGATCAGCCCAGCTGGTTTCTGGCCAAAGTACAGGCTTTTTTAAAGGACTAACCCATGACGACTCTGCCCCTGGAACAACGTCTGCTGCCCGACGTGCTGGCTGCCACAGCAGGCGATATGCAGGCGTTCAGCCGACTGATGCAACAAAGCCAGAGGACGGTCAGCAGCATAGCACTGGCCATTGTCAAAGACCTCGATGCCAGCGAAGACATTACCCAGCAAGTGTTTATTTATGCCTGGAAACAGCTGCGCAGTTTAAAGAATCCGGCCAGCTTTTTGCCCTGGTTGCGGCAAATCACCCGCTACCGCGCTTTTCATTACCTGCGTGACCACAGAGTGCAAAGCACGGAGCGCGGAGAAGAGGCTGAAGCTCTGCTGGAATCCTTTTGTGCCGGCGTGCAACTGGAACAGGACCTGGCCCGCGAGCAACAAAATGCACTGATTGCCAGCCTGATAGCACAATTGCCAGACGAAAGCCGTGAAATAGTGCTGCTGTTTTACCGTGAAGAACAAAACAGCCAGCAGGTGGCACAACTGCTGGGCCTGACCGAAACCAATGTGCGAAAAAAGCTGCAACGGGTGCGCGAACTGTTAAAAGCCCAGTGGCTGCGCCGTGGCGGCGAAGTGCTGTGTTCCACAGCACCAGGACTTGGGCTCACCACAGCTGTCGGTGCAATGCTCAGCAGTGTGGCTCCACCGGCTGCGGCAGCCACCATGTCCGGTCTGACCGTCAGCCAGAGTGGCTGGGGCAAGTGGCTGTTCCTGCTCAGTGGCGCCATGCTGGGTGCTCTGGTGGCTGTGGTTGGTGTCATTTTGGGTATGCAGCAACCTATTAAAAATGCAGGCTCCGAGGCGCTGCGCCAGCAACTGCGTCAGTTGCGTAATCAGACTGTCGCCTGGGTGCTGCTGATGGGGCTGGCGCTGACGGCCGCCTACGAGCTGACGAGTGGCGCCCTGGCGCCGCTGTTGAGTTTTATACTGTTTTTATCCGGTCTTGGCCTGCAGCAGTATCGTATGTGGACACTGATAGCTCCAGGACTCAGGGAAAAAGCCCTGTTCAGTGCTGCGGGCAAGCGCAGCCTGTACTGGCAAAAACTGGGTTGTAGTCTGGGTCTGGTGTTGGGGTATGGCACAGGTCTGTTGGGTATGGTGTATGGGTTGATGCAAAGCGGGCGCTGGTAAGCGCCCGCTTTCTTATGCCGCTTAAGTCATCTGCGTCAGACGCCAGCTGTCTCTGAGCACCTCGTAGCCCGGAAACAAAGCACTTATCAACAAGCCCCAACTCAAACCGCGTTCCAGTTGCAACACAGTCAGCAGGCCAGCCAAAGGCTCATGCCGAGCTTCAAGCAATGGTTGCTGCCACAGGGGGAACTGCAACCCCAGCCAGAGCAAAAAAATCATCCAGCTGAAGTTAATTGCCACTGCAGTGCGCAGCATGGTTTTGTTCCACAAACGGCGCTGCAGCTGCCAGAAACAAAACACCACAGACAGAGCCATCACCGGGCTGAAAAACCATAGCCATAACTGGGTTTGCCCATTAAACACCAGCAGTACACTGTGCTGCTGACTGTCATTCAGCCAGACCGGCATAGTGGCCAGCACCAGCACAAAGATATAAGTTGCCAGATCGGTAAAAACATCACTTAACCTGATGTAACGCCAGGGCTGTTCCGCTTTGGGCAGTTGGCTTGGTTCCCACTGCAAGGCGCAGCGTGACGACAGGCTGCGGCCGTCCTGAGCCGCCAGCCAGAAGGATATCACGATCACACTGAAGGCAAAGCAGCCCTGACGTATCACATCTGCAAGCAGCTGAAACACAAAACGGAAGGGATCCGGATCGGTAAAGACCAGCCGGGCCGAGGCCTCGACCACTTCGAACACAAAAATCATCCCTATCACCATCGCCAGCACATGCCAGAGCAGTGGCATATCTTCGGCCGCTACTAAAGCGCGGCTGGGCACAAATTGCCGGGCGACCCGGGCCGGGTGACCACATTGCTTTAACAAGTCACTCCATTCCTCTGCATACAGTGCCCGTCCAAGCTCTTGTTCTTTTTGCTCTGCGCTGTCGAGTAAATTTGCTTTGAGCTCACGGCGGATCTCATCCCGTTGCTGTTCAGGGAGTTCACGCGCAACCGCACTCAGGTAACGTTCCAATAATTCCATCTTAGTCTGCCTCTTTAGTCAGGCTCAGTAGCGGCGACAGTGCCGTACCAAGCTGCAGCCATTCCTGCCGCAGTTGTTGCAATAACTGCTGACCCTGCGAATTCAACTGGTAGTAACGGCGCTCCCGGCCTTCTGCCTGTTGCCACTCACTGTCCAGTAACCCTTGTTCTGCCAGGCGCCGTATCAGTGGATACAAGGTGCCTTCGTCAATGTCGATGCCACCATCCTGCAACTGTTTGCGTAACGAATAGCCATAATGCGGTTGCTTCAACGACGCAAGAACCGCCAGCACCAGCACGCCACGGCGCAATTCCAGCCGCATTTTATCGAGTTGAGAAGTTGTCATACTTCGAGTTCCTTATACTGTGCGACACATACTGTGCCGTACACAGCAAATACTATGCGTGACACAGTATTTATGCAAGCCATATGTGCAAAAAAAAGACAGAACCGAACTAACAAGCTGATTTTAAGTAGAAAAACTCATCCCAGCTGACGGCTGTTGGTCACAAATCACTACAAAAATGACCAGTCGTTGCCGATAATCCGGCAGGCCCACAACCACTTCAGTGGCCGGGGTGGGACGCTATTTTTGCGTCTTGAGCCTTGCCTGATTCAAACACAAAGACCAGCCTTATAAAAAAATAGGTGCCTAAGGAGACCTCAAATGACTATGCCATTGCGCCCAGCACGGGAGTGGGCCCGCCATTCCCTGCTCTGGCTAAGTTCAGTCAGCTTGGTATTGATGCTCAGCTCCATCGCCTATTGCTATTTAATGGCCTCACTGGAAGGAAACCGGGCAAGTCTGCTGACGTCTGTGATCTGGGGACTGTCTGATTGGGGCGTTTGGCTTGCGCTTAGTCCCCTGCTGGTCAGAGAATTGGCTCGTAACCAAGGTTTGCAACTGTCCAATGGCGCTTTAGTCTGGCTGGCAATGCAGTCCACCTTCTGGGTTCCTCTGTCTGCTGTGCTGGTACGTTGTCTGGCCGAAGCCTTGTTGACCGACAACAATATGAACGCCATGCTGTTACTGGCATATAAACGCCTGCCTCTTTATCTTGGCGTCTGGCTTTTGATGCTGCTTATTGTGATTTGGCAGAAGCTGCTGACAGAAGGCATTGCAGGCAGTCATGCTGAAGGAATCACAAGCGCTGAGGGCAAGGCGCAGCCGGCAACAAAAGCTTCAGCAGTTCAGACCAACGCCTTGCTGGTGCACTCATCAACAGGGGAACTTTGGGTTGGTTTGAACGAGATCCTGTACCTCAGAGCCTGCGGAAACTATATGGAAGTCAAGGTTCAGAACAAAGTCTATCTGTTGCGGGCCACGATGAAAGCATTGGAGCTGGCACTTCGTCATAGCCCCCTGGTCCGTTGCCACCGCTCTTATCTGGTGAATTTGCACAGGGTGCAAACCCTTGAATATGCGCAAAGCGGCAACCACGATTTGTTGTTGAATAATGGTGAAAGGTTGCCGTTAAGCAAAAGCTTCAGGGATAAACTCCGGCAGCAATGGCAGCAGTTCAAAGATGCACAACAGCAGCACTATGTGTAACCAGGGGTTCAGGCTCAGAACACAATCCACAGCCCGACCAGCAGGACCAGGCTTAGCAGTAACGCAGCACTCCACCAGATTCGATCTGGCAAGCTCTGCGCTGACCAGCTCAAGAGCACCAGGCGGCTGCAGCTCAGGCAGCACAGCAGTACCCAGCTGCCGCTGATCACCGACATTGGTGCCAGAAACAAGGCAAAAAAGGTCAACTCCATAGGGGTGCCACCTGCAGCGCGATGCGCAGAGGTGGCACTGAGTAACAGCCACCACAGCAGTGTGCTGCCCAGTAAGGCCGGTATCGAATAGCGCAGTGACTGCAGCGACAGTATGCCCATAGCTGGTGATTAGGCGCGACGCCAGCTGGTCACGCCGGCTTTGTCTTCCAGAATAATGCCTTTGGCCGTTAACGCATCGCGGGCTGCATCCGCGGCAGCCCAGTCTTTGGCGGCTCGGGCGGCATTACGCTGCGCAATCAAGGCTTCAATTTCTGCCACATCGTCAGCACCAGTGCCGGCTTTGAGATAAGTCTCTGCATCGCCCTGCAGAATACCCAATACGCCCCCCAGGGTTTTCAGCAACGCCGCCAGTTCTGCGGCTTTGGCCGGATCCCCCGCTTTTTCTTTATTGATGTCCCGCGCCAGTTCAAACAGCACAGGCAAGGCCAGGGCGGTATTAAAGTCATCGTCCATCGCCGCTTTGAAGCTCGCCACATAGCTGTTGTCTAAACTGACCTGCTCCGCAGGTGTCACCTCACGCAGCGCCGTGTATAAGCGGCCTAAGGCGGAGTGCGCCTGCTCCAGGTTTTCTTTGGAGTAGTTCAGCTGGCTGCGGTAGTGGCTGGAGATCAGAAAATAACGCACGGCTTCGGCATTGTGTTCAGCCAAAACATCTTTAACCGTAAAGAAATTGCCCAGCGATTTGGACATTTTTTCTTTATCCACCTGGACCATGCCTGTGTGGATCCAGGTATTGACATAAGGCGTGCCATGGGCGCAGCAGGACTGCGCAATTTCGTTTTCATGGTGCGGGAACTGCAAGTCTGAACCGCCACCATGAATATCAAAATGGCTGCCTAAATGTTTGGCACTCATGGCCGAGCATTCAATATGCCAGCCGGGGCGGCCTTCGCCCCAGGGCGACGACCAGTGGGGTTCACCAGGTTTGGCCATTTTCCACAACACAAAATCCAGCGGGTCGTCTTTGGCTTCGTCCACTTCCACCCGGGCGCCGGCCTGCAGCATGTCGAGGTTTTGCTGACTGAGCTGACCATAAGCTTCGTATTTGCTGACATCAAACAGCACGTCACCGTTTTTGGCGACATAGGCGTAGCCCTTGGCGACCAGGGTTTCAATCAGCTCAATAATTTCCTGCATATGGGTGGTCACCCGAGGTTCGATATCGGCTGGCATCAGACCCAGCGCATGAAAATCATTGTGCATCGCTACGGTATAGCGAGCCGTCAGTGCATCGCAGCTTTCGCCGTTTTCATTGGCGCGTTTAATGATCTTATCGTCCACGTCTGTGATATTCCGTACATAAGTCACGTCATAACCGCTGAAACGCAGGTAACGGTTCATCACATCAAAAGCGACATAAGTACGGGCATGGCCAACGTGACAGAAATCGTAAATCGTAATGCCGCAGACATACATGGATACCTTACCGGGCTGTAAAGGAACAAAAGGCTCTTTTTTACGGGTCAGGGTATTAAAAATCTGCAGCATGGGACTCCTCGGTCACTTCGTCCGGTTGAAAACGCAGTAGTTTAACACTGCACTTTGGAGTGGGCTATCCTCCGGGCTCCGCCAATCGGATGTTTTGTGAAAAGCACCAGCTGCGCTACACTAGCGGCACTTTTATCCGAAGGAGTTTGTGATGGTTCGTTTGCACACCAATTATGGCGTTATTACCCTGCAGTTATTCGCTGACAAAGCCCCGGCGACTGTGGAAAACTTTTTAAGTTATGTCAAAGACGGTTTCTACGACAACACCATTTTCCACCGTGTGATTAACGGCTTTATGATCCAGGGCGGTGGTTTTACCCCAGAGATGGAACAAAAAGACACTCAAAAGCCAATTAAAAACGAAGCCAACAACAAAGTGTCGAATAAAAAAGGCACTATCGCTATGGCCCGTACCAGCGATCCGCATTCAGCCACCTGTCAGTTTTTCATTAACGTGGCCAACAATGACTTCCTGGATTTCAGCTCAGAATCTTCTCAAGGCTGGGGTTACTGCGTGTTTGGTGAAGTGGTCGAAGGCCTGGATATAGTTGATAAAATCAAAACTGTGGCTACAGGCCGTAAATTTGGTCACGCCGATGTACCAGTCGAGCCTGTGATTCTTGAAAAGGCTGAAATCGTCGGTGAATAAAGGCTCAACGAATAGCCGTACGCTATTTATTGCCGATTTGCATTTAAGCGCTGAGCGGCCCGATATCACGGCCGCTTTTTTGCGTTTTATGCAGCAGGAAGCACCGCAGGCCGATGCTTTGTATATCCTCGGCGACTTGTTTGAAGTCTGGATTGGTGACGATAACCCAGAGCCCTTATTGGACCAGGTTGCCAGCGCCACCAAGGCTCTGGCTGACCATGGTGTGCCTGTGTATTTCTGCCATGGCAACCGAGATTTTTTGCTGAAAAAGCGTTACGCCGCCAAAGCCGGTATCACCCTGTTGGCCCCGGCCACAGTGGTGGATTTGTACGGCCACCCCACCCTGCTGATGCACGGAGACTCACTCTGTACACTGGATCTGGGTTATCAAAAATTCCGTTGTTGGTGGAACCAGCCCTGGTGGCAATGGCTGATCCTGGCAACACCTCTTTGGTACCGTCAACACCTGGCCCGCAAAGCCCGCCGCGTCAGCGCTAAGGACAAAGCCGGTAAAAGCAGTGACATTATGGATGTGACACCAGACGAAGTGCCGAAGGTGATGGACATGTATGGCGTTCAGCGCCTGATCCACGGTCACACCCACAGACCGGCAGTGCATCAGATTCTTCTCGCCAATGGCCACAGCGGCCAGCGCTACGTGCTTGGCGATTGGTATCAGCAAAGCTCGTATCTGGAAGTGAGCGCAACAGGCTGGCAGCTGCATTTTTCCGCCCTGCCCGATTAAAGACGGCATCTAAGCTTAAGGTTCACTCTGGCCGCAAGTTCAGAGCCTGTCAGCGACAGTCCGCTCTGAAAACGGAATTCGCTATCCGGTGTCTGAATCAGCTCGGCTTCAGTAAAAGCACCAATGATTATTTTATAGATTAACGCGGCAACGAATTCAGTGCTGAGGTTAACGCTTGATTTTCTAAAAAATCATCTTCAAAAAAACCGCCTTCTGCTACGCCAATACACTGGTAGCAATCCAGGTTTGACATCAGCTGTTTTTGCCCTTTCGGTGAACAATAACGCCGGATCAGGCTATGCGCTGGGCCTTGAAAAAACACAAGGGCTATCTGGCCGCGGAGTTCCATGGTAGTCACCCCATCATTGAACAGAGGCTTTACCTCCAGGAATGAGCACAGCAGAAAAATCATCGACACCGCAAAACACTTCCACTAATTTGTGCACAGGCATTCTGTGTGCAGGGGGTTCTCCTGGTTGAAAGCCAGCCTGATGGAGAGGGGGCCTTAGTTCAAATTTTCTTATCCCGAGTTCAGGTTTATTAGGATGGATAATTTATGAATAAAAAAACTCTGGCAACCTATTTAACGCCTGCAATTTTGTTAATTGCACTTGCGGTTGTCGGCACCAAGAGTAAGGACGCCACTTCTGCAGCCGGAGTGACAGCCGCGGCAACTTCTGTGCATTTGTCAGCGGATGAATCGTCATTGGTTAGCGCCAATCGAGAGAAAACGGCGCCTGCCCCTGAAGTAGCAACCTCAGCCACTGCTGCAGACCTGCCTGCAGAGGGGTCTTCATCCACGGACAGTGCCGGCATGAAAAACGTTGCTGGAGAAAAATCTGACCTGGGCAGCGAAACGCAACAACACCATCAAGACGGTTCGATATCCCTTGATGAAATCATGAGCCGGGCCACCTCTTCCACGGCTCAAACTGTTTTCCCTGAAAATGATGAGTTGGATTTCGGCAAAACAGCCACCCTAAATCAGCTTTTGGATGGTCTTGATAAAGAGGCTCAGGGGTTACACGTCTTCAGTGCCGAGTGCTACCAGGTATTAAAAGAATGCCGGGTGCATTACCTGTCGGAAAATTCCCTAACCTTGCAGCTTATGGCGACCATGGACGGCATGAGCTCGATCGCTGACCAAGTGACGGAGTCGGGTGACACGATACTGATCATTCGCTTCCACCCAGTTAAATGAGAGCGAAGCGTGGTGGTTGCGATTTCAGCCCTGGACCAGGTAGCGTTCAGCCAGAATGACGGCGCGTTCTGAATCGACCAGACTCACTGATGCTGTCTCAGGCGAAAGCCACTCGACGCCAGCAAACAACATTTCCCCCGCCCCCGCAACTACATCAAATTGGCTAATTCATCCCAGTAAAATCAAGGCTTCCAAGCATTTACCTGCGGTGATAAAATTCTAAAAAAATGAGTGTTTTTGAAATGCAGTTCGACGCCAAGCTCCTAGAACCTATCAACCTGTTTTTACAATGCCCCACTCCTCACGAGTGGTTAAATGAGGCGTCCAAAACTGAACGTCTGCCCATATTGTTGCAGGATCATTTGGTGTGCGAGCTAAAAGCCGCGCAAACTGCCATGTATCTGCTGCGCCGATACGCCTGCAATGACGAAAGTTCAAAGCATCTGTTACAGTGGTTAAAACCATTTGAGGATTTCGCCTACCGCTTCGAAGGCAATCTGGACGATCTGAAAAGTGCGGAAAAGTTGAGCAAAGCCATTATTGGCCGGTCGGACTTTGAGCATTCGGATCTGATTATCAGCAAAATGGTGCTGTTGATCCGGGAGGAGTTGCATCATTTTTGCCAGGTGCTGGAAATCATGCGCGATCGCGCTATTCCCTATCAAAATATCACCGCAAGTCGTTATGCCAAGACCTTGATCCAAAACTGCAAAACTCACGAGCCACAGATTTTTATCGACAAGTTGATTTGTGGCGCCTACATCGAAGCCCGCTCCTGTGAACGCTTCGCCGCGTTAGCCACTTTTGTCGACCAGGAACTGGCCGAGTTTTATGTGTCATTATTACGCTCTGAAGCCCGGCATTTCAGCGACTACCTTGAACTGGCGCAAACTATTTCCAAAACCGATATCTCTGCACGGGTCCGCTTTTTTGGTCAGCTAGAAAGCACTCTGATTTCGGAACCAGACACCGACTTTAAATTCCACAGTGGCAAGTTTACAGGCTGACGATTCGCTGCAGCCATTTGTCCCGGCAGCCTTCGTTCTCTGCTTCACCAAGCAGGCAATATTTTTGGCAGACACACCCCAAATAAACTGACTGCTGCTTATGCTTACCCCTAACGGACCTGGGGCTTTTGCTTTTATCTACGGCAAACTTGACGAACCGCTTTCTGTTGACCATAACAAAGATAAGGGTACTTGCTGTTGCCTGTGGTCACAACGTAGTAGACAAGGATAAAAACGATGATTCTGAATCACTTATGGGGACTGTATGCCCATCCCAAAGAAGAATGGCATACCATAGACGAACGTCACGAAAGCTTTAAATACAGTTTAATTCATATCCTGTTGGTCGCTTTAATTCCATCCTTTTGTGCTTATTATTCTGCAGTCCATATTGGCTGGAGCATTGGTGTCGGCGAACCTATTAAATTAACGGCGGACAGCGCCATGATGCTGTCTGTCGCTATGTATATCGCCTTGATTGCCGGTGTATTTGCCTTGGCCTATCTGGCGCACTGGATGGCTCAGACCTTTGGCGCGGACCCAACCTACACCCAGACGCTTGAGCTTTCGGCATACACATCAACACCACTTTTTATGGTCGGTGTGGCGGCTTTTTACCCTGAGCTTTGGTTTGTCATGATGGTGGGTCTGGCTGGTTTAACTTATTCGGTGTATCTGTTGTATGTGGGTGTGCCTATTCTGATGCACATTCCGGAAGAGCGCGGCTTTATTTATGCCAGCTCAGTGGTCACTGTTGGTCTGGTGTTGTTGGTTTGTGTACTGACCGCTACCGCTATTCTTTGGAGTTCGGGTTTCGGCCCGGCTTTTACACACTAGGCAGGAAGAACAAGGAATAAAGGGTAGCAAATGCTACCCTTTCGTTTTTCTGGCAGTCCGGTTGACTCTTAGTTGCTGCCTTCGTTATGCAGTTCCAGGCTTGCAGTCAACTCAGCCTGTTTTTTCTTTTTTGACGCTTCGTTGCGCTGTGCATCCAGACGGTTCAGGTAAGCCTGGTCAATGTCATTGGTCACATAAACGCCGTCGAACACAGAGGTTTCAAAACGCTTCAGTTCAGGGTTTTCTGAGCGCACAGCATCCACCAGATCCTCCAGCGACTGAAAGATCAGACCATCAGCCCCAATGATTTTACAAATGCTGTCAACATCATGGCCGTGAGCGATCAACTCATTGGCAGACGGCATATCAATGCCGTACACGTTCGGAAAACGGATTTCCGGTGCTGCTGACGCGAAATAGACTTTCTTCGCACCAGCTTCACGGGCCATATCGATGATTTGCTGAGACGTGGTACCACGTACAATGGAGTCATCCACCAGCAACACGTTTTTACCTTCGAACTCCTGCCAAATCGCATTCAATTTGCGTTTGACTGATTTTTTCCGTTCGGTCTGGCCCGGCATAATAAAAGTCCGGCCAATGTAACGGTTTTTCACATAACCCTGACGGTAAGGCAAACCTAATTCATGGGCAATTTGTAATGCCGCATCATTGGATGTTTCAGGAATAGGGATCACCACATCTATGTCCAGATGTGCCCATTCTTTTTTGATTTTCTGCCCCAGCTTTTTACCCATAGCAACACGGGACGCATAAACCGACACATTGTCGATGGTCGAATCCGGCCGGGCAAAGTAAACGTATTCAAAAATACAGGGGGCATAACTTGGGTTTTCAGCACATTGTTGGGTAAAGAGATCGCCACCTTCAGTGATATACACAGCTTCACCCGGTGCCACATCACGCATCACGGTAAAACCGTCCGCATCCAAAGCCACACTTTCCGAAGCCACCATGTATTCAGTGCCTAGCGGCGTTTCGCGTTTGCCCATCACCAACGGACGAATGCCATTCGGGTCACGAAACGCCACCAGACCATGACCAATCACCAGGGCCACGACCGCATAACCACCGCGGATTTTGCGGTGCAGGTTGGCCACAGCTTTAAAGATATGGTCAGGGCTGACATGCATATCGGCATGTTTTTCCAGCTCGTAGGCAAAAGCATTGAGCAGCGCTTCGGAATCGGAGTTGGTATTCACATGACGGCGGGCATTACGGAACAAATCTTCTTTCAGCTCGTCTGAGTTGGTCAGGTTCCCGTTATGCGCCAGCGCAATCCCAAAAGGACTGTTGCTGTAAAACGGCTGAGCCTCGGCAGTGCTCGCAGTACCTGCGGTCGGGTAACGCACATGGCCAATACCAATATTGCCGGATAAACGTTGCATATGGCGGGCTTCAAATACGTCTTTGACCAGACCCAGCGCTTTACGCAGACGCAGCACGTTGTCGTCCACTGTGACAATACCTGCCGCGTCCTGACCTCTGTGTTGCAGTACTGTTAATCCGTCATACAGGGCCTGATTGACCGGATATTTACCTACGATACCAACAATACCACACATCGTTTATTTCCTCGTCAGAGTTAAGGTCGTTGCATAAAACTGGAGTTGCTTTTCAGGTACTCAAAAAACCACTCAATAATAAAACCAAATTCGGGGATTAGCCGGGAGCTTTGCCACCACTGGCTTTGGTCTGCCATGGTAAAAGCGTCCAGAAAGAACAACAGCGCACTGACAATCAGCACACCTCGTAAGGCGCCAAAAACCAGGCCCAACACCATATCGGTGCCGGATAAGCCGGTAGACTGGATCAGCTTGCCAATCAGGTAATTCAGTAAGGCCCCGAGGATCAGGGTACAGATAAATAACACTGCAATAGACACAGCGTTGCGGACTATAGCGTCCTGTAAATCGGTGAAGTAGCTGGCCAGATAAGGGTAGTAATAGCTGGCCACAAAAAACGCCGCTATCCAGACAATCAGAGAAATGGCCTCTTTGGCAAAACCACGGACCAGGCTGATCACGGTTGACAGGCTTATCACTGCCAGAATGGCATAATCAATCCAAACCATGTGCTACCAAAGGATGCTTGAAGACGGCGCGCATTCTATCAAAAGGCGCGCCGCAACGCCTAGTTATTTTCGATGGGTTTAAAAGGACTGAGTTTCAGTCCTTTCACGCCAGTCAGCTGTTCAAGCTCAGAGAGCCGGCTTTGCAGCCGGTCTTTTTTCAGCTCAGGGCCAACCACCACACTGGTCATACTTTGTCCCTGACTGTTGGTACTGGCGCGGGTAAAGGTGGTAAAACCAGCCTGCTTCAGCTTGCTCACCAAAGCGGCTGCGTTGTCACTTTTACTGAAACTGCCCACCTGAACTATCCAGGCGGCGGCATTCAGCGCGGGGTTCCCTTTGGGTTCTGGCGCTGCAGTTTGCGCCAGACTCGCTGCCGCCTCTGTGCTGGTTTGTTCATCAGCCTGTTGAACAGCAGCCTGCTCAATTGTTTCTGGCCCAGGTCCTAGCGGATTCACTGGCTCTGCCAGCATCTGGGCTGTGTCGGTACTGGCTTCGCTGCCTGCGGCACCTGCAGTGACCTGAGCGAAATCCTGAGCCGGTAACGTATCCAGCGCGGGCCGGTCGTCAGGAACATTGAGCAGCTCTTGTTGTTTTTCGGCCAGCTGTTCTTTGGTAAACACCTGCTCCTGCTGCACCGTAGAAAATTCAGGACGCTGTGGGATGGCTTTAAACTCTTCCCGTACTATCTGCTTTTCACCATCGAGCAAATCAGGCAAAAACACCACGGCAGCAATCACCAGAATGCTGCTGCCTATCAAGCGGTTTTTCAACGCGCTGTTCATACTTCTGTCTCCATTTGCAGCGCCAAAACTGCCGATACTGTAACAAAAGAGCCGAAAATCACCAATAAATCATCTTGGTGTAATGTGCTGAGCGCCGAATGAAAACCGGCCGCCAGATCGGAATAGCAGTGCAGCACTGAATCATCGCTGAATACAGCCGCCAGTTGCTCTGCACTGGCCCCACGCACACCTGGCAAAGATACCAGATGCCATTGGTCTATTTTGCCAGCAAAACACTGCAGGCTTTGATGGATATCTTTGTCCTTCAGCATCCCCACCAGCGCATGCACAGTGTGGTACTGGCCCTGAAGCTCAGCCAACTGCCCGGCCAGATAAGCAGCAGACTGCGGATTGTGCGCCACATCCAGCAGAATGGCCGGTGTTTTACTCAGCCATTGCATCCGGCCTGGCAGGCTTAATCTCAGCAGTACCCTTTCCACCACACCGGCGTCAGGTAAAGCGTCAAGCAGCTCCAGAGCCATCAGCGCAGCGGCTACATTGGCCTGAGGCACGGCCGGTTTGGGCAATTGCAATAACTGATGACGGGCGGACTGCCAGTCCCATAACTGGCCTGAACTAAAGCTGTACTGCTCACCTGAACGCCACAGCGGGGTTTGCAGTGCCTGTGCCACATCCAGCACGGACTGCGGCACGTCGGTTTCCAGCACAACAGCCGGAACTGCAGGACGGAAGATACCGGCTTTTTCCCGGCCTATACTGGTGCGGTCGGGCCCGAGAAACTCCTGGTGGTCCAGGTCGATGGTGGTCAACAGGCTTAGATCCGGTTCAATAATGTTGGTCGCATCCAACCGTCCGCCAAGCCCCACTTCAATCAGGCAGAAATCCGGCTGTTGCTGGCACAGAATAAAAAAAGCCGCCAAGGTGGTGAACTCAAAATAGGTCAGCTCAATGTCGCCTCGCAGACGCTCAATGGCGGCAAAGGCCTCTACCCAGATGGGGTCAGCCACATCCTGGTCATTCAGCCGCAGCCGTTCATTAAAACGCACTAAATGGGGAGAACTGTACACACCCACCGAAACCCCCTGCGCCAGCAATAATTGCTCCAGAGTCCGGGCTGTGGTGCCTTTGCCATTGGTACCGGCCAGCAGAATTTTTTTACCTGGCAACTGGTGTAAACCGGCCTGTTCAGCGACCTGACGGATGCGGGCTAAACCCAGTTCAATCTGATGTTGCGGATGCTTCTGTTCAATATAACAAAGCCAATCGGCCAGTGATGGCGACGATTGGCTTAACGGGGAAAGTACGGTCATAACACCTTATCAGGCGACTCTGTGCTCCTTGGCAGGCGCAGGTAATCGCATAAATTTTGCTACCAGACGGGCAATTGTATCGCGCATTTGCCGGCGGTCAACAATCATGTCGATGGCACCATGTTCCAGCAGGAACTCGCTGCGCTGGAATCCTTCCGGCAGTTTTTCCCGTACCGTCTGTTCTATCACTCGTGGGCCGGCAAAACCAATCAGCGCACGGGGTTCGCCAATATTAATGTCACCCAGCATTGCCAGGCTGGCGGATACGCCACCCATGGTCGGGTCTGTTAATACCGAGATATAAGGCAAGCCGGCTTCGCTCAGTTTGGCCAGCGCCGCACTGGTTTTGGCCATTTGCATCAGTGACAATAAAGCTTCCTGCATCCTCGCACCGCCGCTGGCAGAAAAGCAAACAAAAGGAACTTTGTGCTCTAAGGCGTATTCCACACCTTTCACAAATTTGGCTCCGACCACCGAGGCCATCGATCCACCCATAAAGGCAAATTCAAAGGAAGCCGCTACCACAGGCATGCCATGCAAGGAACCCCGCATCACCACCATGGCATCTTTTTCATTGGTCTCTTTTTGCGCCGCCACAATACGGTCTTTGTATTTTTTACTGTCCTTGAATTTCAGTAAGTCCTGTGGCTCCAGTTCGGCAGCCAATTCCACGGTACTGTTGGTATCAAAAAATTGGGTCAGGCGGTCGCGGGCGCTGACGCGCATATGGTTATCGCATTTAGGGCAGACACCCAGGTTACGGTCTAATTCAGCTTTGTATAAAACAGCGTCACAGGAGGTACATTTGGTCCACACCCCTTCAGGAATATTGCGACGGGCAGATGACGAAGTTCTGGGCAGAATTTTCTCTAACCAACTCATAACTGTTCCTTGGTCTGACAGCAGGCTCAATGGCCTGCCTGACATTATTGTGTAAAAAAGCGCCGAACGTGCAGCAAACGGCGCCTATTAAAGCATAAAGGTCAGGAAGAAAATACAGCTAACTGGTCTTAGTTGTCGGGCAGAAACAACGGGCCGAGCGGCATCCTGGGGATGGAAAAATGGGCAGGATAGTCCACATCAACCAGATACAAGCCCTCGGCCTTAGCCGTGGCTGCCGCCAGGTTTCGATCTTTGGCGGCCAGTAATTCCGCTATCCACTCTGGCTTTTGTTGGCCTTTGCCCACTTCCAGCAGACTGCCGGTAATGTTACGCACCATATGGTGTAAAAACGCATTGGCTTTAATATCCAGCACTATATAGCTGCCAAACCGGCTCAGATTCAAATGGATTAAGTGACGAAACGGGCTGTGCGACTGACATTGAATAGCGCGGAACGACGAAAAGTCATGCTCACCAAGTAAATACTGCCCTGCCTGGTGCATCAGTTCCACATCCAATGACTGATGGTAATGGCTTAAGCCGGCACCTAAAATGGCTGGCCTGTATTTGTGGTTGTAAATCACGTAACGATAACGGCGGGCAGTGGCCGAAAACCGGGCGTGGAAATCATCTGACACAGGTTGAGCCCAGCGCACTGCTATGCCAGGCGGCAGATTGGAGTTGGTGCCCATTACCCAGGCTTGCATATCACGTGTCGCATCGGTATCAAAATGCACCACCTGGCCTGTGGCATGCACACCGGCATCCGTGCGGCCGGCACAAAAAGTTTCAACCTGATGGTTGGCCACTTTGCTTAACGCCGCTTCCAGATGCCCCTGCACACTGGGCACTTCCCGCTGTCGTTGCCAGCCGAACAATGAACTGCCGTTGTATTCCACACCCAAGGCGATACGCATACTCTCTCCTCTGTTTCGGGCCGCAAGTATACCTGCGTCAGACCCGGACCAGAACAGAAAATTACGACTCCAGTTGCTGTTGCAGTTTCACCACTTCAGCCCGAACACCTTCCGGCAGCCCGTCTGCGGCCAGCAACCTGTCGATCAGTTGCTCAGCGCCTTCCTGCTCACCAATTTCCAGGTAAGCACGGATCAGATCCAGGTCCGCCCCATAAATCTGTTCCATCGGGTCAACTTCGCTCTCCTGCTGTCCGGCAATAAACTCTTTGTAGTCTTCAAGCCCAACATCGACGCTCAGCGACGCCGGAGCGCCCTCAGTGACGTCCTCTGTATCATCTGACTCTTGCAACAGACTGTCCAGCTCCAGCAAGCTTTGATCCACATCGACCAGATCGCCGCTTAAGCTGCTGGCTTCTGCAGCGGTAGCCAGCTCTAACTCAGCTAACACTGCCGCAGCTGTATCTTCATCCTGCGGCTCGTCAAGTTGTGGGTCTGGTTGACTGACATCGGCCAACAACTGATCAAAATCAAGGTTTTCCAGTTCATCCAGCTCATTCTGCGGGGCAACAGGCAGCTCAGGTTCGGACTCAGCATCGGTTACATCATCAGACTCAGATACCGGATCCAGTTCAGCCCCTGGCAAAAAATCCGATTCAGTCTGCAGCTCTTCGTCCTGCTCTTCAACAAAGTCATCTCCCAGTTCCAGCTCCGGGTATTGCTCCAATACCTGACTGGGTTTCTCTACTGACAATGCGGCCTCAGACACCCGACTGACCGTCGCGTCTTCAGAACCGTCCAAATCCGGCATTGGCGCTACAGCCACTTCATCGCTCAGGCTTTCAGACAACTCCTGCCAGCTTTGGCTTTCATCTTCAGACAGTAAATCATCTGCCGCCAAGCTGTCGTTTAACAGCTCGTCGCTGCCATCCACCCGGTCCGTCAGCTCCTGATGGTCGGCATGAAACTGTGTTGGCATCTCAGTGGATGCGCGTTCTTCGTCATTAAGCAGTAACGCAACATCGTCCGGCGTTAAGGGGTAATCATCCTCGTCAAATTCAAGGCTGCCACTACCCGAGTTTTCCAGATCTGCACCTATGGCATCAGGCGCATTCTCAGAGGCGACTTCAGTGGCCGGCTCCTGCGCTGACTGCAAATCGGTCAGCGCGCTTATATCCGTGTCATAGTCCGATTCATTTTGCAGCGCAGCCTCGCTGACTGACAACCCGGCTTCTGCAGCGTCCATCTGCCCTGTCAGAAATTCAGTGTCTGACGGCTCCAGTGACACAGCTTCATCGTCAATTTGCGCTTCCTCAGGCCAATCGGCTGTCAGCTCTTCATCCACCAGCGATTCGGCAAATTCGTCCAGTTCAGTGCTGTCAAACTGGGTACTTTCAGACAATAATTCGTCAGTTTCGGACCCCGCGGCCAGTTCCAGTTCCTCTGCCAGCACCAGTTCAGGCCCGACTTCATCAATCACCAACGGTGGTTCGGCCTGCAGTTCTTCCAGCAGAGAATCAAAGTCAACTTCTTCCACCTCGTCCGGTTGAAGTGGCGGACTACTGACCTCTTCAGGCTCCAGATCATCCAGTTCAATTTCTTCAATCAGCTCGTCATCCGCCGGAGGCTCCTCAGTGCTCTGCGCTGCTTTTTGTTTTTCTTCAGTGGCCAGTTGCTCCGCCACAGCCTGCGCAAAAATGTCATCGGCCGATTCATCCAGACTGTCGTCTTCCAGCAAGGAACTTAAGTCTGTACCGGAGAGAATATTGTCGGGATCGAAATCTGCACGGCCGCCTGACGCTTCAGGTGTAGCTTCGTCCAATAAGTCATCCAGCAACTCGTCATCCAGGTTACTGCTGCTTAATAAATCTTTGGTATCGAGCAGCTCGTCATCATCGAGCAGCACATCATTAAAGGATGATCCCTTGGCTGAACCCAGCAGATCATCGGACAAATCCAGTGGGTCATCATCCAGCCGGACACCGGATTTGGCCGAATTGCCAAGCAGAGACTCGTCCAGAGTCATCAGGCTGCTTTCATCAAAGTCCAGGCTGTCATCCAGCGGAGGGAGTGGCGATTTGTAATGAGGGTCCTGCTGTGGCACCGCAGTCGCTGCGGTCACTACATCTTCGGTATGGCGGGTCCGACGCTTTAACCAACCGAGCACCAGCGTTAATACCACCAACACAGGCAAGGTACCGATCAATACCCAACTCAAACCACTGTCGGACACTTTTTGCCACCAGCGGGCAAAATTAAACCCTTCCTGTTCACGGGCGATCTGGGCTCTTTGTTGTTCCAGCATCTCGGTTTGCTGTTGCACCAGCATTTCCAGTTGCTTCTGAATTTCGCTGTCTTTATCGACTTGTGACTGCACCTTCAGCAGTTGCTCTGTCAGGGTGTCGAGTTTTTCCTTCAGGGCCGTATTGTCGGTCAGCACGGTTTCAACCGTAGCATTGGACTCTGCCAGTTTTTTCTGCAGCTCGACCAACTGCTGTTTTTGCAGCTCCTCCACCCGACTCAGCTCAGTTTTTATTTCATCGCGCGCCTTGTCCACATCCTGCTGCCGGGCTGTGACCAGACCTTCCTGCACTTTGGCTGCAGCCGCAGCACGCACACGCTGTGCCCAGATCCTGTCATCTTCTTCTGATTTTCGCTGCGCCTGAACGGCGTCCACCGCCAAAATTTCGTCAATGGTTGGGATACTCAGAAAGGAGCCATGATTCAGGTGATTAAAGTTGTCATCCAGGAAAGCATCGGGATTTTTCTTAAAGATGGCATACATCACCTGGTACATATTCAGACCAGGATGAGGCCGCACCTCTTCGGCAATACGCCAGAGCGTATCGTTGGCTGTCAGGGGCCCAACCCTGCTGCGTACAGGGTTTTCCATGTTTTTGGGGCCTTTGAGCCGCACCGGTGTCTCGACCTGGGCGGCCGCGCCAGAGACCAGACAAAAAAACAGAATAAACAGCCCGACTAAACGCATTGATGATCCCTTAAGGCTCCGATTGGACATTTTGTCCTGCAAACATTGTTCCACAACAAAATACTAAACCAGTTAACTGGCCTAAGCCATGCTTATGTTCTGGATTATCGGCAGATTTTTCAGGGGCTTGAATCAGGAACTAGTGGTAAAAAGAACAAAGGCCCGGTCTGGGCCTTTGTCATTAGGCAGGATCAGAGGTAATCCCGGATCAGATGTTCGGCAATCTGAATACTGTTGGTCGCAGCCCCCTTACGAATATTGTCTGCCACCACCCACAGATTCAGACCATGCTCATGGGTATAATCTTTGCGGATACGACCGACAAACACCTCATCCTGACCTGCAGCATTTTCAACCTGAGTCGGATAATCAGCATCCTCTTCCATCAGGACCACACCAGGGGCATTGGCTAATAAAGCTTTCACCTGTTCCACACTGATAGGATGACGGGTTTCAATATGCACAGCTTCCGCATGGCCATAAAACACCGGTACCCGCACCGCGGTTGCATTCACGGCAATGCTGTCGTCACCCATAATTTTTTGGGTTTCCCAGTGCATTTTCATTTCTTCTTTGGTGTAGCCATTGTCCATGATCACGTCAATTTGCGGAATCACGTTAAAAGCAATCTGACGGGCAAATTTGCCGTTGGATTCCAACGGACGGCCATTAAGCAGCTGCGCAGTTTCAGAAGCCAGGGTTTCAACCCCTTTCTGACCGGCGCCAGCCACAGACTGATAAGTTGCAACATTAATACGGCTGATCCCCACAGCATCATGGATAGGCTTTAACGCCACCAGCATCTGAATGGTTGAACAATTTGGGTTAGCGATAATATTGCGGTTGCGGTAATCAGCAATAGCGTGCGCATTCACTTCCGGCACCACCAGCGGGATATCGGCTTCATAACGGTAGTGGGAGGTGTTATCAATCACCACACAGCCCGCTTCCGCCGCCCGGGGGGCGTACATAGCGGACACACTGCCACCAGCTGAAAACAGGCCGATCTGCACCTTGGTCCAGTCAAAGGTCTCAGCATCCAGCACTTCTACCTGTTTACCTTTAAAGGTTACAGTGCCACCGGCGGAGCGCGCGCTGGCCAGGGGGTACAAGTTATTTACCGGAAAATTGCGCTGTTCCAGAATGTCCAGCAGGTGTTGACCTACCAGACCTGTTGCACCTAAAACAGCTATATCGTATTGCTGAGCCATTGGATATTCCCCTCTGCTACTGGCTGCTAAAACCTAATTCTTTTAAATATGTGGGTACCTGAGTACCTGTCAGCCGCAGCGAACTGTATTCACGCCGGGCCGGATATGACTTTCTGAGCCAGTCAAAACCTTTGTGCTGCAGATGCAGCCGGAACAGTGCGTCGTCCCGGCGCACATCATATAACAGCCGGGTTAAATTTTGGACATCTAAAAGGCTAAAATTCGAATTTATTTTCAGTTCAGCAAACTGTGGTTCGGGTAACACCTGCTTCAGAGTCAACTGCGGCGGGATCCTTAATTGCTGGCAGAGCGCCTGATACAACATTTCGGTGCCACGCGCTTTGCCCTCGACGCTGTGGCCGGCGATATGGGCTGTAGCAATATCACAGTAAGGAACCAGTTCTTGTAGTATATCCGGTTCATTAGCCCAGACATCCAGCACTAAAGGTCTGTGCTGACCGGACTGAGCCTCCGCCAACAAGGCCTGGTTATTCACCACTTCGCCACGGCAGGCATTGATCAGGGCACAGTTTGCCTTTAACTGCTTCAGTTCCTTGCTGCCGATTAATTGCTCTGTTGGCCAACGCCCTTGCCTGACCAAAGGGACATGCAGGCTCAACAGGTCCACTTGAGGAAGTAACTGCGCCAGATCCAGGTGGGGGAAATCCGGCTCTTGCTCAGCCCTCACCGGATCGCACTGCAACACCTTCAAGCCCAGCGCCTGTAACCCCCGCACGACCAAACGGCCAATATTACCAACCCCGACCACCCCGACGGTTTTACTGCACAAGTCCCACTGGTACTTTTCTGCCAACATAAAGATGCTGCTCAGCACATACTCCAGCACCGACTGCGCATTGCAGCCAGGCGCACTGCTAAAACCAACCGCCTGGTGTTGTAGCGCGGCCACATCGACATGATCGATACCTATAGTGGCGGTGCCTACAAACTGAAGTTTGGGGCAAGCAGTTATCAGAGCCTGACTGACTTTGGTCACCGAGCGCACCAGCAACACCTCTGCATCCTGCAACTGGAGAGGCTGCACTGTGCGCCCGGAGAATAAGCGCACTTCACCCAATTGCGAAAAAAACTCCCGGGCATAAGGCATATTGTCATCAGCATAAATCAGCATAAAAAAAACCTGTCGCAACACATTGGCCGACATTGTACTCAATAACCTGAACTCAGGATAAGCAGCACCACCGAATAAGCATCTTTTCGTTCCTTTCTGCGTTGGGCTGTCGAGAGTAAAAAAGACGGTGCAGGTTTATCACCGGCACCGCCTTTTCCAGTTTGTGAAAGGGCTGTGTAAGCTCAGCCCCGGTATTTACTGAATACCAGTGTGGCGTTGGTCCCACCAAAACCAAAGCTGTTGGACATCACAGTGTTCAGTGTGGCTTCGCGGCTCTGAGTCACAATGTTTAAGCCAGCAGCGGCTTCATCCAGTTGGCTGATATTGATGGAAGGCGCGACAAAGTTATGCTCCATCATCAACACAGAGTAGATAGCTTCATGCACACCAGCAGCCCCTAAAGCGTGACCCGTCATGGCTTTGGTCGCACTGATGGCTGGCGACTTACCGCCAAATACCTGCTGAATGGCGCCCAGCTCTTTCACATCGCCGACTGGCGTACTGGTGCCATGGGTGTTGATGTAGTCAATAGGCGCGGTTAAGCTCTGCATCGCCATTTGCATACAACGCACAGCGCCTTCGCCACTTGGGGCCACCATGTCGTAACCGTCAGAGGTTGCACCATAGCCGACAATCTCAGCGTAAATTTTAGCGCCACGGGCCAGGGCGTGTTCCAGCTCTTCAATCACCAGAATACCGCCACCGCCGCTGATCACAAAACCATCGCGGTCGGCATCGTAGGTACGGGATGCTTTGCTTGGGTCGTCGTTGTATTTGGTCGACAGCGCGCCCATCGCATCAAACTCCATCGCCAGAGTCCAGTGCACCTCTTCACCACCACCGGCAAAAATAATGTCCTGCTTGCCCAGTTGGATCAGTTCCAATGCATGGCCGATACAGTGCGCACTGGTGGCACAAGCCGAACTGATGGAGTAATTCACACCTTTAATTTCAAAAGGGGTCGCCAGACAGGCTGAGCAGGTGCTGGACATGGTCTTAGGCACTGCATAAGGCCCAACCCGCTTGACGCCTTTTTCACGCAAGGTGTCTGCGGCCTCAATTTGTGTTTTTGACGAAGCGCCACCTGAGCCCACCACCAGACCAGTCCGGATATTCGACACCTGCTCAGGCGCCAGGCCCGCATCTTCAATGGCCTGCTGCATTGAAATATAGGCATAAGCGGCCGCATCGCCCATAAAACGCAGGGCTTTGCGGTCAATCAGAGCAGCGGTATCGATGTTGATCTGCCCCCATACCTGAGAGCGCAGCCCCATATCAGCGAATTCCTGAGAAAAGGCGATGCCGGAGCGACCTTGCTGCAACGACGCCAGCACTTCCTGCTGATTGTTGCCAATGCTCGACACTATACCTAACCCTGTGATCACTGCTCTTTTCATGTTGTCTCCAGTCGTGGCTTTCGCCCTTTGCAATCAATTGTCGTCATTGTACGGAGTTTCGTTCAGAAACTGGTCCGCTTTCAGCGCACAGTTGTACACTATTATCGGCTTTGATTGCAGCTGAGTTACAATGACGTCAATTCATGAGAGATTTTTATGACTCAACTGCAACACGCCCAACTGCATTACAACGAAACAGGCACGCCGGTTTCAGATTTATTCGATGATGTGTATTTCTCCAATGACAATGGCTTACTGGAGACAGACTACGTTTTTTTGCAACAAAACCAACTGCCCGCCCGCTGGTTTTCTCACCCTAAAGATTTTTTTCATATTTTTGAAACCGGCTTTGGCACCGGGCTGAATTTTCTGCTGACCTGGCAACGTTTTCGCCAGGCCCGGGCCAAAGGCTGCCGTTGCAAACGTCTGTATTTTTCCAGTTTTGAAAAATACCCGCTGCAAAAGTCAGATTTGCAGCAGGCCCTGGCTGCCTGGCCTGCACTGGCTGAACTCAGCGCTGAATTGATTGCCGCTTACCCAGCGGCTTTTCCTGGCCCACAGCGGCTCTGGCTGGATAATGGGGCTGTGGTGCTGGATTTATGGCTGGGCGACGTGAACGAGCTGCTGCCACAAATTCCGCTGCAAAATAAAGCGGACGCCTGGTACCTGGATGGCTTTGCGCCCAGCAAAAACCCGGATATGTGGCAAGACAGCCTATTTCAGGGCATGTTCAGGTTAAGCCAGCCTGGCACCACAGTGTCGACTTTTACCAGCGCAGGACTGGTGAAACGGGGCCTTGCCGCTGCAGGTTTCGCTGTGCAAAAAATAAAGGGTTATGGCCGTAAGCGTGAAATGCTGGTGGCTCACCACCCAGAACCTCAGGTGGCCGACCAATCGCTGCCCCAAAGCGCCCTGATTATCGGCGCTGGTCTGGCGGGTCTTTGCAGCGCGGCTATGCTGCATCGGGCCGGCTGGCAGGTCACTGTACTTTGTGCAGACCAGGGGCCTGGCGAGAGCGCCAGCCAAAATCGCCAAGGGGCTCTGTATCCGAATTTGCATGCAGATTACAGTCTGATGTCCGCTTTAAGTGCCCAAAGCTTTCAATTTGCCACTCAGTGGTATCGCAGGCTGCAACCAGAGCTGGGTTTTGCAGCTGGCTGGTGTGGCCTGCTGCAATTGGCCTGCAACGATGAATTGGCGCTGCGCCAGCAAAAAATAGCCAGCCGTCCCAGCAGCCTCTACCAGGCCGTGAGCGCCACCGAAGCCAGCGACATCGCCGGACTGCAGTTGCCCTTTTCTGCCTTGTATTTCCCGCAAGCTGGCTGGCTTAGCCCGCAGCAGTTTTGCCAGACGTTAACAGCATGGCTGCAAAGTCAGGGCGTTCGCTTTGAATTTAATTGTCAGGTTCGTTCTGTCACGGCAGGAAATGCAGTGAGCAGCCAAGGGGATTTCAGCGCCGATCAGCTGATTTTGACCACCGGCGCACAATTGACCGAGCTTTGGCCCGACGCAGCATTGCCGCAGCGTAAAGTCCGCGGCCAGGTCAGCCACATTGGATCCGAAAAAATGCAGGGCTTAAAAACCGTGATTTGCCACAAAGGCTATATCACCCCGGCGGACCAGGGCCTGCATTCGGTAGGCGCGACCTTTGACCGCCAAAGCCCACAGCCAGAGCTTAAAGACGAAGACAACCAGCACAATATCAATTTGGTCAATCAGGTGCTGTCTGAACCTGACTGGTTTAGCGATGTGCGGGTGCATTCGGCCAAAGCCGGCATGCGAGCCACAGTGCCGGATCATTTGCCACTGCTGGGCGAAACTGAAGGTATTTGGGTATTGGGCGCACTAGCGGCGCGCGGCTTAACCTGGGCGCCTCTTTTGGCCAACAGCCTGAACGCATTATTGTCAAATGAACCTGTTGCGCTGTCACTGCACCAACTGAAGGCTCTCAGACCCGACCGTTTTCAGCCCAAATAAAAAACCACTGAAGACCCAGTGGTTTGTGTGTGGTCACAAGGACAGATGCAGCGGACCTTAAGGCTTCTGCATCTGGATCACGACTCTGCGGTTTTTGGCCCGCCCCAAGGAGGTTTCATTGGATGCCACATGGCGCTTCTCACCAAAGCCTTCGACATCAATACGGCTTTGTTCCAGCCCAAAGCCCAACAAAATATCCTTGATGGCATTGGCCCTTTTAATCGACAACTGCTCGTTCATCCAGCGCCCACCATAGGAGTCGCTGTAAGCCTGAATGGAGATGCTCTCAATGCTCTTATCTTCCGCCAGATACTGTGCTATTTGCTGCAACCTCTGCTTTGATGCTTTGGTCAGGTTGTCACCTCCGCTTTCATAGGTCAGCACTGTAAACGCAATATCGTCAAAGTTAAAAGGCAGCAGCTGGCTTACACACTGGTTAAATTGGTCCATGACCGGCATAAAGCGAATGGGGTTCAACGATGCCGCTATACGGTCAAAAGGGCTATACCAGTCGCTGAAATAGAAGGTCGGGCTGTAGCCTTGCTCCAGCTCAGTCAGCATGGTCCAGCTTTCGGCCTTCCCCAAATCCCCATCAAACTGGCGCAGCACTTTCATGGAGGTAATGGCTTTGGCCTGCTCGCCCGGACGCCAGACTGGCGGCACCGACAACACTTCGGCCAGGCCATAATGATCGGGCAACTTCAGCATATCGAGGCGAAATGACAGGTTCAATTCTTTCCCTGCCACACTGGTAAACAACGCAGCGCCAAAACGTGGAATGTCATGGCGCAATTCACATTGCAGCGGTGTGTTGCTGGCGAGCGACCAACTGGATTGTTCAAGCGTCGCAGAATACTGCCGCAGTCCAGCCATTACCTGGAAGGAGAACAAAGCACACCCTAAAAGCACAACAGTCTTTTGCATAACGGTCCCTAACAGAGCAATTTTAGCCGTTTCAGCCTTAGTCTAAACCATGCTGTCACAAGACGCTGACCGATTTCTTTGGCATAATGCCCGTTCATCATAACAGGACCAGCGTTTTATGACTCAAGCTTTACATCCCTTAGCACAACGTTTTCGGGGATACTTTCCTGTAGTTATCGACGTCGAAACGGCAGGCTTTAATGCAAAAACAGATGCATTGCTGGAAATTGCAGCCACCATGCTGACGATGGATGACGATGGTCAGCTGAAACCGGCGCAAACACTGCACTTTCACATCGAACCTTTTGCTGGCGCCAACCTGGAAGCCAGCTCTCTTGCGTTTAATGGCATAGACCCTTACAACCCGTTACGGGGTGCCGTTTCCGAGCGTGAAGCACTGACCGAAATTTGCAAAGCGGTGCGTAAAGCCCAAAAAGACGCTGGCTGTCAGCGTGCCGTCGTAGTTGCCCACAATGCGGCTTTTGACCAGAGTTTTTTAAATGCCGCCATCGACAGGGTGAAACTGAAACGCTCCCCTTTTCATGCCTTTGTGTCTTTTGACACCACCACACTGGCCGCTCTGGCTTTAGGTCAGACCGTGCTGGCCAAAGCCTGTAAGCAAGCCGGCATTGAGTTTGACAATAAAGAAGCGCACAGTGCCTTGTACGACACAGAACGTACGGCCGAACTCTTCTGTTACATCGTCAACCGCTGGCATCAATTGGGAGGCTGGCCGGCCCCACTGGTGGCAGTTGACGACGAAGATGTGGAGCTAAACCACTCCGAGTTGGCTGAAGCAGACGACTGAGCCAGAAACAGAAAAGGCAGCCAAGGCTGCCTTTTCTCATCAACGGCTGTAATTATTCTGCCGCCGTTTCATCTTGTTTGTACTTGGCTGCCGTTTCTTTGATTAACGGCTGCAGTTCACCACGCTGAAACATTTCCAGCATAATGTCGCAACCGCCGACCAATTCACCTTCCACCCACAGCTGTGGGAAGGTTGGCCAGTTGGCAAACTTGGGTAATTCGGCACGGATATCCGGGTGCTGCAGAATATCGACAAACGCAAAGGGCTCGCCACAGGCAATCAGTGCTTGTGAGGCTTGCGCCGAGAAACCACAACTAGGGAATTTGGGTGAACCTTTCATATAGATAATGATTGGGTTCTCAGCTAACTGCTGTTTAATTTTTTCGATGGTTTCCATCAATCCGCCTCTACAACTACAGGTTGAAAAATTTTTGCCATTTTACGCACAGTGCTGCATTTTGCCACTTGAGATTCCAGATTCCGCCCCAACCAAGGTTGAAGCAGACCAAGCTGCAGCGCGCAGAACTTGAGTATTTTAGTCAGGTTTTGTAGTCTACGCGATGCAGACCCCATAAACAACGCCTTTGGAGAATCAGAATGGCTTTCGAATTACCAGCATTACCTTACGCTAAAGACGCTTTATTACCGCATATCTCCCCGGAAACTCTGGACTACCACCATGGCAAACACCACAACGCTTATGTGGTAAAACTGAACAGTCTGATTGAAGGCACTGAATACGCCGGTAAATCACTGGAAGAGATTATTGTTGCGTCCAAACAAGGCCCTGTGTTTAACAACGCAGCCCAAATCTGGAACCATACCTTTTACTGGCACTGTCTGTCGCCACAAGGTGGTGGTGAAGCCACTGGCGCTTTGGGCGATGCCATCAAAGCTAAATGGGGTTCTTTCGCTGCGTTCCAGACCGAGTTTAACGACCGTGCAGTGAACAACTTTGGCTCCAGCTGGACCTGGCTGGTGAAAAAAGCCGACGGCAGCCTGGACATTGTGAACACCAGCAATGCCGGCACCCCAATCACAGAAGCAGGCGTCACGCCAGTTTTGACCGTCGACCTGTGGGAACATGCCTACTACATTGATTTCCGCAACGCCCGCCCCACTTACCTGAATGCTTTCTGGGCTCTGGTCAACTGGGAATTTGCTGCGGCAAATTTTGCCAAGTAAGTTTTACCACCTGAATCAAACCCGGCTTTTGCCGGGTTTTTGCATTTTGGCGCCAGTGAAATTTCAATCGGAACTGCTGCGATAACTACCTAAAGTGTCACTGGACTGATACAAAAAATTTTCAATAATTTCTGTGAATTAGTTGAGCGAAGCCGTTTTTTCCTGTCTAACCTTACAGCAAGATCCCCGTTTTTTTTGTTGCCCTACAGACCAAAACCGGAGGTGCGCTATGGGTATTTTTGAGCACTACAAATCCAGATACGAGGCTGCCCGCGAAGAAGAATACAGCATTCAGGAGTTTCTGGAGCTGTGCAAAAATGACAAAAGCTGTTACGCCAGTGCCGCAGAACGTTTATTGATGGCAATAGGCCAACCTCAGCTCACCGACACAGCGCAGGATCCTAAACTCAGCCGGCTGTTTTCCAACAGAGTCATTGCCCGCTATCCGGCATTTTCCGAATTTTACGGAATGGAAGATGCTATAGAACAAATCGTTTCTTACCTGAAACATTCAGCGCAAGGCTTGGAAGAGCGCAAACAAATTTTGTATTTGCTCGGTCCTGTCGGTGGTGGCAAATCCTCGCTGGCAGAAAAACTCAAAGCCCTGATGCAGCAAATGCCCGTGTATTACCTCAAAGGCTCGCCTGTCTTTGACAGCCCGCTGTGCCTTTTTGACGTCAATGAAGACGGCACTATCCTGGAGCAGGAATACGGTATCCCAAAACGTTACCTGCGTCCTATCATGTCACCTTGGGCCAGCAAGCGTCTGCATGAATTCAACGGCGATATCAGCCAGTTTAAAGTCGTCAAAAAATACCCGTCCATACTGGATCAGATCGCCATTGCTAAAACTGAACCTGGTGATGAAAACAACCAGGATATCGCGTCTCTGGTGGGAAAAGTCGACATCCGCCAACTGGAGCACTTTGCGCAGAATGACCCGGATGCCTACAGCTATTCCGGAGCACTGTGCCGCGCGAATCAGGGCCTGATGGAATTTGTTGAAATGTTTAAGGCGCCTATTAAGGTGCTGCACCCGTTGCTGACCGCAACCCAGGAAGGCAATTACAATGGCACTGAAGGGCTCGCTGCGCTGCCTTTTGAAGGCATTATTCTGGCACATAGCAATGAGTCGGAATGGCAGACCTTTCGCAACAACAAAAACAACGAAGCCTTTTTAGACCGGGTTTATATCGTCAAAGTCCCTTACTGCCTGCGGGTCTCCGAGGAAGTCCGTATTTATGAAAAACTGCTGGAGCACAGTGAGCTGACCACGGCCCCCTGTGCGCCGGGCACTCTGACCTCATTGGCTCAGTTTGCCGTCTTATCCCGGCTGAAAAATCCGGAAAACTCCAGCATCTACTCAAAAATGCGGGTGTATGACGGCGAAAGCCTGAAAGATACAGATCCAAAAGCCAAGTCCTATCAGGAATACCGGGATTACGCTGGAGTGGATGAAGGCATGTCCGGCCTCTCGACCCGTTTTGCCTTTAAAATTCTGTCACGAGTATTTAACTTCGACAGTACCGAAGTCGCCGCTAACCCGGTGCATCTGTTTTATGTGCTGGAGCAGCAAATTGAGCGCGAGCAGTTTCCATCAGATGTGGCCGAACGTTACCTGGAACATTTAAAAGGCTATCTGATCCCTAAATACATTGAGTTTATCGGCAAGGAAATTCAGACCGCCTATCTGGAATCTTATTCCGAATACGGTCAGAACATTTTTGATCGTTATGTGATTTATGCCGACTTTTGGATCCAGGATCAGGAATACCGCGATCCGGAAACAGGCCAATTGTTTGACAGAGCGGCATTAAACGCCGAACTGGAAAAAATTGAGAAACCAGCTGGCATCAGTAACCCCAAAGATTTTCGCAATGAAATCGTCAACTTTGTACTGCGCGCCAAAGCAAAAAACAACGGGAAAAACCCGACCTGGACCAGCTATGAAAAGCTGCGCACCGTGATTGAGAAAAAAATGTTTTCCAGCACGGAGGAGCTGCTTCCGGTCATTTCATTTAATGCGAAGACCTCGACAGACGATCAGAAGAAACACGATGATTTTGTCGATCGGATGATGGAAAAAGGCTACACCAAAAAACAAGTCCGGCTGTTGTCAGAGTGGTACCTGCGGGTACGGAAGTCCCAATAACGGATCCGAGCTGGAGGTGGTATGGCTCATTTTATTGACAGACGACTCAACGGAAAAAACAAAAGCGCTGTAAACAGACAGCGCTTTATCCGCCGCTACAAGCAACAGATTAAACAGGCGGTGTCCGACGCTATCAGTAAACGCAGTGTGACAGATATCAGCAGTGGTGAAAAAGTTTCGATCCCGGCGAAAGACATTAGTGAACCCTTTTTTCATCAGGGCCAGGGCGGCCACCGTGAACGGGTGCATCCGGGCAATGACCAATTCAGCCAGGGCGACAGAGTCAAACGCCCTCAGGGAGGTCAGGGCTCTGGGTCTGGCCAGGGCGATGCCAGTGCCGATGGTGAAGGGGAAGACGATTTTGTGTTTTCAATCTCCAAAGACGAATACCTCGACCTGCTATTTGAAGATTTGGAACTGCCAAACCTGAAAAAAAACCAGCTCGACAAGCTGGTGCAATACAAAACGGTGCGGGCCGGGTTCCGCTCTGACGGTGTGCCTACCAACATTGATATTGTTCGCTCTTTACAAGGCTCATTAGCGCGGCGGGTTGCGATGACGGCCGGGAAAAAACGTCTGTTACGTCAGCTTGAAGACCAGTTGGAAGCACTGGAGCAAGAACCCGTCCCCGATCAACAAAAGCTGTTGCAATTAAACAAAGACGCTGACGAGCTGAAAAAACGGATCAATGCGGTCCCTTTTATCGACAGTTTCGACCTGCGCTTTCGCAATTACCAAAAGCGCCCGGAGCCAACCAGTAAAGCCGTGATGTTTTGTCTGATGGATGTATCCGGCTCGATGGATCAGGCTACCAAAGATATGGCCAAACGCTTTTATATACTGTTGTATTTGTTTTTGAGCCGCAGCTACAAAAATGTCGATGTGGTCTATATCCGCCACCACACTCAGGCGAAAGAAGTGGATGAACAGGAGTTTTTCTACTCTCAGGAAACTGGGGGCACCATTGTCTCCAGTGCGCTGAAGCTGATGAGTGACATTATTCAGCAGCGCTACGATCCAGCTGAGTGGAATATTTATGCGGCGCAGGCCTCTGATGGGGACAACTGGGCCGATGACAGTCCTCAGTGTGCGGAAATTCTGTCGCGGGAGTTATTGCCTTTAGTGCGCTACTACGCCTACATAGAGATCACGCCAAGACCACACCAAAGCCTGTGGCTGGAGTATGAAAAACTGCAAAGCCGGTTTGAGCATTTTGCCATTCAGCCAATACGACAGCAGGCTGATATTTACCCGGTGTTCCGAGAGTTGTTTCGCAAGAGTGTCAGCCGGCAATCGGCCTGAACCCAATAGACCGCTCTGGCACTTTGGCGATAAATTGAAAAGGATCCTGTATGAGCGCAGCCAAAAAACGCAAAGCATTGAGCGACGGTCCGGATTGGAGTTTTGAGCTACTGAGCCAATACCAGGCAGAGATAGAGCGTGTGGCCAAATTTTACCAACTGGATACTTACCCGAATCAAATCGAGGTGATCACAGCTGAGCAAATGATGGACGCTTACTCCAGCGTTGGTATGCCCATTGGCTATAACCACTGGTCTTATGGGAAAAAATTTATTCAGACCGAACAAAACTATAAACGTGGTTTTATGGGGCTAGCGTATGAAATTGTGATCAACTCCAACCCCTGCATCGCCTACCTGATGGAAGAAAATACCGTGACTATGCAGGCACTGGTGATGGCCCATGCCTGTTACGGCCACAATTCCTTTTTCAAAAACAATTACCTGTTCAAAACCTGGACTGATGCATCGTCCATCATTGATTACCTGATGTTTGCCAAAAACTACCTGAGCCAGTGTGAAGAGAAATACGGCATCAGCGAAGTGGAAGATATGCTGGATTCCTGCCACGCCCTGATGAACTATGGCGTAGACAGGTATAAAAGGCCTCAGAAAATATCCATGGACGAAGAGCAGAAACGCCAGCAAGAGCGGGAAAGTTACCTGCAATCCCAGGTCAACGATTTATGGCGCACCATTCCTAATAAAGCGGCTTCAGCCCAACCCTCGGAACTGCGATTCCCGACAGAACCTCAGGAAAACATACTGTACTTTATCGAAAAAAATGCCCCTTTACTCAAACCCTGGCAACGGGAAGTGGTACGGATAGTACGGAAAATTTCCCAGTATTTTTACCCGCAAAAACAAACGCAGGTAATGAATGAGGGCTGGGCTACGTTCTGGCATTACACCATTTTGCAGCATTTGTATCAGGAAGGGCTGGTGACCGATAAATTTATGCTCGAAGTGCTGCACAATCATACCAATGTGGTATTTCAACCCGAATACAACAGCAAATACTACTCGGGTATTAACCCATATGCTCTTGGTTTTGCGATGTTTACCGATCTGCGCCGCATCTGTGAGCATCCTACCGCAGAAGATAAAGAATGGTTCCCGGACATTGCTGGCAGTCCCTGGCTGGATACCCTGCATTTCGCGATGCAAAACTTTAAGGATGAAAGCTTTATCAGCCAGTACCTGTCACCTAAAGTGATCCGCGATTTTCATCTGTTTGCCATTGTCGACGATGATCAGGACAATATGCTGGAAATAGCCGCCATCCACAATGCCGAGGGGTATCAGAAAATCAGGCAGACCTTATCAGCGCAATACAACCTGAGCTCAATTGAACCCAATATCCAGGTGTATTCTGCAGATATCAGCGGTGACCGCTCGTTAACACTGCGCTTTGTGCCAAACCGGCGGGTGCCGCTGGCAGAAAACTTTCAGGAGGTGCTGAAGCACCTGCACCGCCTCTGGGGTTTTAATGTGCAGTTGGAACAACAAAACGACGATGGCTCGGTACAGTTGCTCGGCAGTTGCCCGGTTTAGTCGTCAGTCTGTGCCAGCTATGGTCACCTTGTTGCGGCCACTGGCTTTGGACTGATACAAGGCTTTGTCGGCCAGCTCTATCCAATCCCTGTACTGCTGCATATCGGCTTTGTATTCGCCAATACCAATGCTGACTGTAACATTGAGCAATTGCTGATTAAATTCAATCTGCATGGCTTCGACATTTTTACGCAGTCGTTCCGCAAAAAACAACGCCTGATCAGCCGATGTATCCACCAGTAATACCGCAAACTCTTCACCACCATAACGACCAGCAATATCAGTAGAACGCAGGTTTTTCTTCACCGCTGCCGCCGTTTGTTTGATCACGGCATCCCCAGCCGCATGGCCATAGGTGTCGTTGACCCGTTTAAAATGGTCTATATCGACCATCAGTAAGGTGCTGCGATGACCACTGCGTTTGGTCCGCCGGAATTCATTAATCAGCGCATCTTCCCAGGCGCCGCGGTTGTGCAGGCCGGTCAGAAAATCGGTTTTTGATAAGGTGCGCAGCTGGCCATTCATCGACTCCAGTTCCAGCCGGCTGACCGCCACATCCGTTACATCATAAATAATGATGCATAAATGCGTGACAGCGCCCCGGGTATCGGTCAATGGGAAAATAGTGCAGTTCTGATACATATATTCCGCAGAACCAGTGATAGGCCGGTAGTTACGGAACTTAAAGATATAAGGCCGCTGTTCCCAAATGGTGAAAGCGCGGTTCTTCAGCAAAATCACCGGGTCACATTTTCGCCGCAGCCAGTCTTCATCTATTTCAGAGAATAAATCAAACAGGTAACGATCCCGCACCTGACGTGGAGTCAGGCCACTGTGGTTTTCCATAAAGCCATTCCACACCTGAATACGGTAATCGGCGGTCAGCACCACCAAACCAACATCCACGGTCTGGAACATATCCATCAGCCAATGAACTTCAGCGACATCTGTAGTGATCTGCGACATACAGCTTACTCTTCCAACAAAAATTCGACTTTATAATTCAGGGTTTTCAGACTGTCTTCGGTAAACAACAATAACAAATCACAGCTAATGTCGTAATGTTCTATGCCATAGCTGATTTCAATAGCCAGCGTTTTGCGCCAGCGCCTGGCGTTGGTTTTGATCAGTTCAGCCACTGGCATATGTTGCCCCAACACGACGGGATGGCCCTGGCTGAAACTCATATCAATTTGTTCCGCCAGACCTTTGAGCACAGCGCCAATCAAAATATTGGCAATGTCCATCAGCAACTCTAACTCCACCTGGGTGGTCAGCTCGCCTTCAAACTGCATCAGACGGGCAATTTCTTTAAAGCTGGAGTCATTCAGAATCAGCAGAGCCTCACCAGCAACACCACCACCGATAAAACCCTGACACACGGCTGAGGTACTTTCTTTTTGTTCAACTGAGGCCAGCGCCATATGCAGCTCACTGACTTCGATCAGATTGACATTGGGGATAGGCAATTTGACAAATACATTCAACAAACGGGCAAGTAAATCCCCCGCCTGTCCCATCGCCACATTGCTCAGTTCCTGAAACACATCCCGTAATTCGGCAGAGAGTTGTGCATCTGACGATGCCCCTCTGGGGCGGGGACTAACCGCCGTTTCTGACGTTTGGCCTGGCTGGCTGAGCTGGGCTGGCAAACTGGCCAGCACTTGCTGGAGTTTATGCTGATCCACAGGTTTTTTGATAAAATCCAGCGCGCCAAACGCCATCACCCGCTCCCTGGCCTCAGGCTGAATATCTCCGGAAACCACTATGGTCCGCACCTGTAGTTTTTGCTGCTGAATAGCAGCCAGGACCTGATACCCGTCCAGTACCGGCATATTTAAGTCAAGGAACAGCAATTCGATGGGCTGGCGTTTTAGAATATCCAAGGCTTCAGCGCCGTGGCCAGCAAAATGCAACTGATTTTGCCATTCAGCTGGCAACACACGGGCCATTTGTTTACGGGCAAGGTTAGAGTCGTCACAGATTAAAACTGCAGCTACCATGTAAGGCTCTTTGTCTGGCTGGTTAATTTCAGTGTAGTCAGAAACCAATTGCTTGGCGAGTAGTCATAGAGGCTCTAGTATCTGACAAAAAATGAGCAAAACCTACAAAATTTTATCATTTGTGACAAATTTAACCAAGGAAGCTGCACCAATGACGATTCGATTGATAAAAACAATAACATTTTGTGCTTTATTCAGCGCTGGAACTCAAGCCGTCGATTTAAACGCCAGCTTACCTGTCCGGTTGTCAGAAGTGAAAGTGGGTACAAAAGCCGTGGAGTTGCAGGGCCATCCGGTCCAGCTGCAACAACAGGCGCCGGATTTTCAAGTGGTCAACAACAACTTTAAAAAAATAAAACTGAGTGATTTCAAAGGGAAAACCGTGTTGATCAGTGTGGTCCCCAGCGTGGATACCGGCATATGTTCACTGCAGACCAAACGTTTTAATCAGGAAGTGGCCAGCGCAGACCCAAATGTGGTGATGCTGACCATTTCAACGGACTTGCCATTTGCCCAGAAGCGTTATTGCCAGGCGGAAAAAATTGACCAACTGCAGGTGCTGTCTGATGCAGTCTGGCGCGACTTCGGCAGCAACTACGGCTTACTGATCAAAGACATGGGCATACTCGCCAGAGCCGTATTGATTGTCGACACCCAAGGTAATCTGGCTTATCAACAGCTGGTTCCAGAACTGGCCAAAGAACCGGACTATGCCCACAGTCTGGCCGCGCTGAAACAAATTGCCGGTAAAAAATCCTGAATTTTCCCTCTTGAAATTTCTCTGGCCGGACATACAAAGGTTACAGGTGGCCAGCTTGGCACCTGTAACCAGCTCGTTCAATTGAAGAGCATAATTAACAAATTGCCTGAAGAGGAATATGTCATGAGCAACTTAGATTTCAGCCCATTCTACCGTTCATTTATTGGTTTTGATCACCTGGCAAACCTGATGGACGCTGCAGTGCGTAACGAAAAACAACCGGCTTACCCGCCTTACAATATTGAAGTGACGGGTGAAGATCAGTACCGCATTACCATGGCGATTGCTGGCTTTGGCGAAGACGAGCTGTCGATCGAAACCGAACATAATACCTTGCTGGTGAAAGGCCAGCGTGCCGATAAAACCGAAGGCCGCCGCTTTTTGCATCAAGGCATTGCCGAACGTAACTTCGAGCGTAAGTTCCAGTTATCGGATTACATCAAAGTAACGGGGGCCTCTGTGGCGAACGGCTTGTTGCATATCGAGTTAGTGCGCGAAGTGCCCGAAGCACTGAAACCGCGTAAAATTGCCATCAGCAATGGCAGCAGTACTACGCTGAACAGCAGCACTCCGGCTTTGGCTCAGGTCAGCAACGCCTGATCGGCTAAAAACTTCAGTATCCCGGAGTTCACCAACTCCGGCTGTGAAACGGGCCCCATATGGCCCGTTTCTGTTTGAACCCAGACCGACTGCGGCAATGCCGCATGCAGCAGTTCCGTGATTTTCAGTGCACTGCGTCGGCTGTATTGACCGCTCATCAGCAGCACAGGGCATGAAATAGCCCGCTGATACTGCAGCAGTGTTGCAGGCTCGGCGATCAGCGCTTCAAAATCTGCAGCCACCTTCCAGACCTGAGCCGCCATTTTTTGCCGCATGATCTGCGGCAACGCAGCAAAGTAACCCGGTGATTGCCAATAATCGACAAAAAGCTCAGCCGCCTGCATCGGATCACTGGCCGGGATCTGTGCACTTAACTGCAGTACTTCCTGTAACAACAGCTGTGCTTCGGCGTCCTGTTGCTGCGCCAGCAGATGGAATGCTACAGGTTCAAATAGTAGCAACGCTTTGATTTGCTGCGGATAACTACGGGCCAAATGCAACGCAACTGCGCCGCCATAACTGTGGCCAACCAGGATCACAGACGATGCAGGCTGCTCTAACAACCAGGAAACGAAAGGTGCAGCCTCCTGTGCCAACTGAAAAGGCCGTTGCAGCACAACTGGCTCAGTACCATAGCCGAAAAGATCCGGCGTTAGCGCCTGACAGTCAGGCCATTGACGTTTCAGCACCTGCCACTGCCGGCCACTGGACAACGAACTGTGTAACAGTAAAACCGCCATTTACCCTACCAGTAACAGCAGGGCCGCGATGATAAGCGCGGCCAGAGTCAGGATCATACCTACCAGACGGTAAATACTGGTTCCGGATGTCTTCAGCAAACCCAGCATATGCAGCACACGGCCAGCCAAGGTCAAGCCACCAATCAGGTGCAGCTGCCACAGCTCAAAACCCCGCGCCTCCAGCAGAGCCAAAAGCACCAGCAAAAACGGTACATACTCAGCAAAATTGCCATGAATACGAATTGCCTTTAAAAGCTGCGGCTGGTTTTTATCGCCCAAACCCACTTTATATTTCATGCGCTGACGAACCACAAAAGCAGCCAGCAGCACATACATTAGTGCCAGTACCGCTGCGTAAACCGAGGTCACTGCAAAACTCATTCTTACCACCCCTGTAATTGTTGTTGGACTATCGTTGCAAATAAATCAATATGCGGCTGACTATCATTCAGTGCAGCAATGTACTGATAGCTCTCACCACCAGCATGCAGGAAGATTTCTTTATTCTCTTCCGACAACTCTTCCAGTGTTTCCAGACAGTCGGCAGCAAATGCCGGGCTCAGTACCTGCAAATTTTTAATCCCTCGGGCAGGTAACGTCTGTAGAAGCTGATCCGTGTAAGGCTGCAGCCATTGCTCCTTGCCGACTCGAGACTGAAAACTCACAATCACTTTGTCCTGTGGCCAGCCTAAATCTTCCGCCAGCTGAGCGGCAGTTTCAAAACAATGCGCCTCATAAGGGTCGCCTAAGTCGACAAAGCGCTTCGGAATGCCATGGAAAGACAATAACAATGCGTCGGCCTGGCCATGCTGTTGCCAGTGCTGCTGTACCGATGCGGCAAGCGCCTGACGGTAAAGTGGGTGCTGATGGTAGTGTTTATGAAAGCGTATTTCTGGCTGGTTCCGGCAACTGCGCAAAAAGTCCCCGACCTGGTCGGACACTGCCGCAGTGGTGGTCGCCGAGTACTGAGGATAAAGAGGCAGGATCACAATGCGTTTAACCCCTTGCTCCGTCAGCGCCTGTAAGGTGTTGCCTATGGCAGGTTCACCATAAGTCATGGCATAACAGACTTTGATGGGCAGTTGTTGTTGCAAGGCGTGCACCTGACGCTCGGTGATCACCCGCAGCGGCGAACCTTCAGGCCACCAGATGGACTGGTAAGCCTTGGCCACTTTACGGCTGCGAAATGGCAAAATAGCCAGTTGCAAAATAGGTTGCCAGAGAATATCCGGGTAATCCACCACCCGTTTATCCGACAAAAACTGTTTCAGATAAGCTTTGATTGCCGGTACTTCAGGCGCAGCCGGTGTGCCCAGATTAACCAGCACCACCGCATAAGCCGAATGAGATAGCTGTTGAGTTGTCATGTATGGTCCCGTAAAAAAGCCCACTCGAAGTGGGCTTTTTCTGAAGAAATTTTCAGCCTAACAGGGCCGCCAGTGTGGCACTGACCTGCTCCACCGGCAAAGTCCCATCCAGATGATGGTATTGGGTACGGCCTGCTTCAGCTTCTTTACGGTAATAACCGACCAATGGTTCAGTCTGATCATGATAAATACCCAGACGTTTACGCACTGTCTCTTCTTTATCGTCTTCACGAATCACCAGTTCATCACCGGTCAAATCATCTTTGCCGGCTACTTTAGGTGGGTTGTAACTGATGTGGTAAACACGACCTGATGCAGGGTGAACACGGCGGCCACTCATCCTTTCAACAATGACGTCGTCCGGCACATCAAATTCAATCACATGGTCCACAGCCACACCATTTGCTTTCATCGCATCGGCTTGTGGAATAGTACGGGGGAAACCGTCCAGCAGGAAACCTTTGGCACAATCTGCTTTGGCGATACGCTCTTTCACCAGGCCGATAATTAAATCGTCTGAGACCAGTTGACCGGCATCCATCACCTGCTTGGCTGCCAGGCCCAACTCTGTGCCCTCTTTAATGGCGGCACGTAACATATCGCCGGTAGAAATTTGTGGGATCCCATACTTATTCATCAGGAACTGGGCTTGTGTTCCCTTACCTGCACCTGGGGCACCCAACAAAATTATACGCATACAAAAAACCTCAATTAACCTAGGATAGTTCCATTCGTTACAAGGGCTGAATATTTACATAATGCGCATCATCAGACAAGAAATTTGTCGGCTCATCCTACCTGCTTCAACGGAGTCAAGCAGTCTTTAGTCTTAAGTGATGCAATTATAGATCTGGCTCTGTTCCCTGGCTCTGAGGCGCAAAAACAGACGAAAAAACACGAATTCTGAAGGATGTTATTCGACTAAAGTGTAGTTCTATATAACCAAGTCACTGATCCGGAACGGCCATAAGGCTGAAAGCTGTCTTAAAAGTTTAAAAAACCCTCAACAGCTTTCAGCGGCTGAAACAGGCCAAGATTAGCAAACCTCAGGCACGAAACACCAACTGCTGCAGCAACTGACGCTGCTGCTGTTGCAAACGCCTTTCGCCTTCAGCCACCAACACCACCAACGCATCATCCAGCATCATGCCGCGGCCAAAATAACGGCCGTCATCAAACTCAGGTTCAAACTGCATTTTGCTGTCTTTGGGCACCACAAACACAGTCAGGGGCCCCAGCTCCGTCTGCAGCACCAGATGCAACGACCTCATGCCACGAAAATGGCAGTAATTGGCATACAACACGGCCCAGCCCTGTGGCTGCATCTGGGCATTAAAGTCAGCGAGTTTGATATTCACATCCTGCAAAGACAACGCCTGCGTCAAATGCTTCACATAAGGCTCTTCATGGTAAACATGTGCCAGTGAGTTCGCACCCAGGTTTTGCGGGCCATACCACAAGGTGGCCCAGTTCAGACCCAGCCCCACCAGAAACGCCAGACTGGCCGCCAGAGCTAACCAGCCACGCGAATAGTGTTTCCGTTGAGGCTGGTTTAAGGTCACAGGTAACAACTGCAGTTGCTGCTGTATTTTCAGTGGTACAGTCCGATGCAACGCATTTCTGAGCAGCTCATCCTGCTCCAAAACTGACTGATGAAACTGACGCAGCTCAGCATCCTGCCGCAATGCCTGTTGCAGCTGTGCGGTTAAACGATAAGGATCTGCCAGCAGTTGACGGCGTACTTCTAATTCATCCAATTTGCAGCTCCCCCGGCTGCGGTTCCAGCCGTTCTCTTAACTGTTTACGGGCCCGGAATAAGCGGGTATTGACAGTGTTCAGATTTAAATTCAGCAGCTGTGCAATTTCATCGCCACTGAATCCTCCAATCAGTTGCAGGACCAACGGCTCACTGTATTGCACATCCAGACTTTGCATCATGGCCAGTAACTGCTGCTGTTCATAGCATTGCTCAGGCCCGGCCTGTTCATCCGGTAACAGCTCCTGCTCTGTCTCTTGGTAATCCAGTTGCCTGCGCTCAAAACGACGGGCATTTTCATGGCGCAAAATGGTAAAAAGCCAGGCTTTGGCTGAGTTTGGCTGTTGCAGGTTATCCAGGCTTTTCCAGGCCCGTAAAAAGGTGTCCTGCAACACATCTGCCGCCGTATCCGGGTTTTTACACAACCAACAGGCATAGCGGTACAAATCCGCCTGATGCAACTGCACAAGCTGCAGATACTGTTGCTCTCTTGTCGTTGCAGGCTGCACAGTTCTTCTCACGTTGCATTTCTCATTCTGCACACTCTGTTTTATGTCTGGCCGAAACTGATTATAGAAAGGGTTCAACAAAGACACGGTTTGTCCCCTGCGCTGTCCAAAAACCGGACAACCAACACACTGTAACCAGAAGACCTTGGACACAGTGAAAAACTTTCACACAGTTGTACAGTCCGTTTCCAGAGTTTGTGTGATTCAACACAGATCTGGGTAAACTGCGCCAGGGATCAGCAATCCTAAATTAGCTGGGCTCGTTAACCGGGTATAGTGAGTTTATTGATTTACAGTGTTGCACAGACGCTACCCTCGCACTCATTGTCCCGCCCCAGCTTAAATAAATTGTTAACTATTGTAATCGACCATAGAGCTCTTTGGTTGGAGCAGGTAAGTTATTCAGCCTACTGTCACAAGGAGATACACAGATGCTAAAACAATCCGGATGTGTGCTTATTGCTCTGTTACTGGCCGCTTGTCAGCAAACGCCAAAAACTGAACAAGGGGCTGCCACAAATACAACTACAGAAAAAGCTGCTGCAATAAAAACAGCCCAACATGCTGACAACAATAAATTGGTTTGTGAGCAAAGCCGCAGCACGGGCTCGTTAATTAAAGGCAAACGCTGCCGGACTAAACAGCGGATCGAAGAAGAACGCAGGGATTCTCAGGATATGATCGAAGGGATCCGGGCTAACAGTCAGGCCATCGCTATAGACAGGTGATATCGGCACTATGGCACTGAGAGCAGAACCTTGTTCTGCTCTCAGTGCCTGTTTTTACGTTCAGGCTTTAGCCAGGCTCAGCAGCAGGCTGTTTAAGCGGCTGACAAAGCTGGCCGGCTGTTTCAGGCTGCCACGTTCAGCCAATAAAGCCTGGTCCAGCAGCACTTCCGCCCATTGTTTAAACTGAACTTCGTCCTGCACATCAGCAATATGTTTTACCAATTGATGTTCTGGGTTCAGTTCAAAAATGGGTTTTACTTCAGGCACTTTCTGACCCACAGACTCCATCAGTTTGATCATCTGTGTGCTCATATCGAATTCATCAGTGACCACACAAGCCGGGCTGTCAGTCAAACGATGGCTGACTTTGACATCTTTCACCTGCTCGCCCAACGCGGCTTTAAAACGATCAGCCACTGAAGCAAATTGTTTTTCCGCTTCTTCCTGAGCTTTTTTGGTTTCTTCGTCATCCAATTTGGATAAATCCAGGCCCCCTTTGGCAACGGAACGCAGTTTCTTGCCGTCAAACTCGGTCAGGTGCTGCATCAGCCACTCGTCAATACGGTCAGATAACAGCAGCACTTCCAGGCCTTTTTTACGGAATACTTCCAGATGCGGGCTGTGTTTGGCCGCTTCATAGCTGTCAGCCACCAAGAAGAAAATTTCGTCCTGACCTTCTTTCATCCGGCTGACATAGGATTCCAACGACACTTTTTGCTCAGCAGTATCCTCATGGGTGGAGGCGAAACGCAGTAATTTGGCAATGCTTTCTTTATTGGCAAAGTCTTCACCTGGCCCCTCTTTCAGCACCTGACCAAATTCAGCCCAGAAGGTCTGGTATTCCGTCTGATCGTCAGCTTTGGCCATTTTCTCCAGCATTTTCAGCACACGGCTGGTACAGCCTTTGCGCAGGCTTTGCGTCACTTTGGTGTCCTGCAAAATTTCGCGTGACACGTTCAACGGTAAATCGCTCGAATCCAGCACCCCTTTGATAAAACGCAGGTAACTCGGCATAAACTGTTCAGCGTCATCCATGATAAACACGCGCTGTACATACAGCTTCAGGCCATGACGGGCTTCGCGGTTCCACAGATCAAAAGGCGCTTTTTTCGGCACATAGAGCAGACTCGTATAATTAGTAGAGCCTTCCACCTTGTTGTGGCTCCAGCTCAAAGGCTCAGTCCAGTCGTGGGAGATATGCTTGTAGAACTCGTTGTATTCGTCGTCGTTGATTTCTGACTTATCACGCATCCAGAGCGCAGTGGCTTTGTTGACTGCTTTCCAGTGCCCTTCGGTCGCCGGAATTTTTTCGCCATCTTCACCATCACGCTCAGCTGTGCCTTCCTGCCACATTTCAACAGGAATACTGATATGGTCAGAGTATTTAGTGACAATGGACTCTACTTTCCAGCGGCTTAAAAACTCCGATTCTTCGTCACGTAAATGCAGAATGATGTCGGTGCCGCGGCCTTCTTTGCTGATTGGGCTGATGCTGTATTCACCTTCGCCTGAACTTTCCCATTCAATGGCCGCATCGGCTGGTTGCCCCGCTTTACGGGTGCGGACTGTGACTTTATCAGCCACGATAAAAGCCGAGTAGAACCCCACACCAAACTGACCAATGAGTTTGGAATCTTTGCTCTGATCGCCCGACAGCTGGCTGAAAAACTCTTTGGTGCCAGACTTGGCAATAGTCCCCAGATTGGTGATGACTTCCTCTTGTGTCATACCAATACCGTTGTCACTGATGGTCAGGGTTTTCGCTTGTTCATCCAGGCTGATACGCACCCGCAGCTCGCCATCATTGCCATACAGGCTGCTGTCGGACAGCGCCAGAAAACGTAATTTGTCAGCCGCATCTGAGGCGTTGGAGACCAGTTCACGCAGGAAAATTTCTTTATTGGAATACAGCGAGTGGATCATCAACTGTAGCAGTTGCTTCACTTCAGCCTGAAAGCCATGCGTTTGTTTTTGTACTGTTTCTGTCATTGGCAGCTCCTTACACAAATAAGACATTGAAGGGCAAACGCCCGTTTTAATGAGATGTGTCAGGATTTGGGGGTAATCCCCATATTTTCAAGAGGGGTATTTAGGCTTTCTTAGTGAAAGGCATGTAACTGCTGCAATAACAGCCAAGGTTAAATTAACGGCTTACGGCCACTGAATGCATGGGATAAGGTAGTCCCATCAACGTATTCAAGTTCCCCACCTACCGGTACCCCATGAGCGATACGCGACACCTGCACCTGGTACTTTTTACACTGTTCAGCAATGTAATAAGCGGTGGCGTCCCCTTCAACAGTAGGGTTGGTTGCCAGAATCACTTCGCTGACACCTCCCTGAGACAATTGCTGCTGAAATTTATCCAACCCCAATTGTGCCGGCCCTATACCATCGAGTGGTGACAACTGGCCCTGCAGGACAAAATAGCGGCCTTTAAACTGGCCTGTTTGTTCTATGGCGTACTGATCAGCGCTCGATGCCACCACACAAAGACTGGGACTGTCTGAACGGCGTGAGTCAGCACAGATATGGCAAAGTTCAGTCTCACAAAAAGTCCGGCATTTGGCACATTGACCGACATGCTCCATCGCATTGGCCAGTGCTTTGGACAGCTGCATCGCCCCGGCCCTGTTGCGCTCCAGCAGCTGCAATGCAATACGCTGGGCGGACTTAGGCCCAACACCGGGTAAAACCCGCAGCGAATCAACCAACTGCTGGATAAGCGGACTGAACTTGCTCATCAGCGTTAGAACGGCATTTTAAAACCAGGAGGTAACTGCATACCACCTGTGACAGATGCCATTTTTGCTTTGCTGCTTTCATCGACCCGACGCACCGCGTCATTGATAGCGGCTGCGATTAAATCTTCCAGCATGTCTTTGTCATCCTGCATCAGGCTGTCGTCAATACTGACCCGGCGTACATTGTGATTACCCGCCATCGTGATTTTGACCAGACCAGCACCTGACTCCCCTGTCACTTCCAGATTCGCCAGTTCCTGTTGCGCCTTTTGCATCTTTTCCTGCATGGCTTGCGCCTGCTTCATGATGTTGCCTAAACCGCCACCTTTAAACATAAGTCTGCTCTCTTTATTCAATCAAAGGCCGACACCTTAATGAGTCAGCCGCCAAAACTCAAGGGGCAACTGCTTCGCCCGCATCAGTTCACCCCACCCGAATCAGGAAGAGAGTACCCCCTGCAAAGCGGCTGCACTCCCCTAGTTCACCACTATGGTCTCGGGCAAAAACTCGGCCTGAAACAACTGCTGCAAAGCCCTTACATTCGGGTCTTGCTGCAACAACTCTTCCACATACACCCTGCGTTCCTGCTCGATCCGTTGCTGAATAGCCACAGGACAGGATTCGACCCACTCCTGATACTGGATGCTTAATTCTACGTTTTTACCAAAGGCCTGGCTTAAGTGCACCATCAGTTCCTGGCGGAACTTTGCTTTATCAAGATGCGATTGGCTTTGACAGACTGTCAGTACCGCAGTGTCCTGCTGCCACTCCATGCTGCTATGCAATAAATACAACCGCATCAGCCCCCCCAAAGCCAGGCCATCCACCAGGGCTGCCCAAGGGTCGACCTGGGCAGCCAGGCGCACAGAGAAATTCTCAGCGGTAATAACACCGTCAAACTGATAAGCAGGAGCCGCAGGCTCGGCCTGCTGTTGCTGCCAGGCCCAATCAGCGGCCCTCTCCAGTTCAGCTGCACTGAATTCCAGCGGTTCAACATGCTCAGCCTCTTCCTCAGACAGGTGAAAGGAGCTGGTTGCAGCCGGGAGTTGCACGTCCGTATCGTGCCAAGGAGGCCCTTCTTCCTGTGCTGGCAAAGCTGTAGGGGCAGGAGCGGCCATTGCAACAGGTGGACGCTCGACAGCGGCTTGTTCTGGTGTCGCCACGACGACATGGGCTGAAACCGCTGCAGCTGTCACTGTGCGTTGAGGCGCCACTGCCGCCGCAGCGGCATCAGACTTTTTTGCAGCTGTCACCTGCCCAGCACCCGCGTTGTCTGCCGCAGGGCCAAAACCGCGACGGGCCAGTATAGAGGCTGTGGCTGACAGCGCCGCAGGCTCAGCTGCCGCCGGAGCCTGCACACCGCTGTGTTGCTGTGGCGTTGCACTAACTGCAGTTTTCGTCTCAGCTTCCATCTCAGGTTGGGCTTTGGCTGGCTCGCTGCTTTGAATAGCAGTTGTTGGCAGATTAAATTTGGCTCTGAGCTTGTCGGCCTGCGACACGGCTGCTTTAGGCTCTGCAGGGCCAGCGTCTGCAGGCACAAAAGCCAAAGCACGCAACAAGGCCATTTCCAGACCAATGCGGGGCTCTGGCGCATACGCCAGCTCTTTTTTACCGCTAATCAATAACTGATAATACAGCTGCAGTACTTCAGGGCTGATTTGCTCAGCCAGCTGCCGGACAAAATCAGAGCTTTGTGCCGACAGCTCTGCCGCCTGCCAGTTGAACTGGCACAAAGCCGCCAGATGCAACAGAGCCAGCATATCATCCAACACGGCGCTGAAGTGACTGTGCTGCTGGACCAGTTGATCCAGCGTCTGCTGCAACAAAGGCGCATCTCTCTCCAGCAATGCTTTGAGCACCAATTCGGCCCAGCTTTGTTCCAGGTAACCCAACATGTCGCGTACCACAGGTAAACGCACCTGGGCATTGCCCTGTGCTATCGCCTGATCGGTCAGACTCAGCGAGTCGCGCAGGCTACCTTTGGCAGCGCGGGACAACAGCGCCAGCGCCTCCTCATCATAAGGCAGACCTTCTTGTGTCAGCACATAAGCCAGATGCTGCTTAATCTGTTCCGGACTCAGCGCTTTTAAACTGAACTGCAGGCAACGGGATAACACTGTCACAGGCAGTTTTTGCGGATCAGTGGTGGCCAGTAAAAACTTCACATGTGGAGGAGGCTCTTCCAGCGTCTTGAGCAGTGCATTAAAACTGTGCCTTGACAGCATATGCACTTCGTCGATCAGGTACACCTTATAGCGGCCGCGGCTGGGTGCGTACTGCACATTGTCAAGCAGATCCCGGGTGTCTTCGACTTTGGTGCGCGAGGCCGCGTCTATTTCCAGCAGATCCACATAAAAACCCTGTTCGATTTCCAAACAGGTGGAACACTGGCCACAAGGAGTGGCCGTAATTCCGGTTTCGCAGTTCAGACTTTTGGCAAAAATACGGGCTATAGTGGTTTTACCGACGCCCCGGGTGCCGGTAAAAAGGTAAGCATGGTGCAGTCTGTTGTTGGTCAGCGCATTACCAAGCGCGGCTTTGACATGGTCCTGCCCCACCAGCTCAGAGAATTGCTGTGGCCGCCATTTTCGTGCCAGTACCTGATAACTCATGCCACCTGCCTTGTTTTTAATCGCCGGCAAACTCCACCAGCGTAAATACCGGAATATTTAAAGCCTCTAACTTGGCTTGTCCGCCTAAGTCAGGCAAATTAACGACAAAAGCCGCCGCCTGCACTGTGCCACCTAAACGCTGGACCAGGCTGGATGTTGCAGCAATAGTACCACCAGTTGCCAATAAGTCATCTACTAACAACACTTTATCGCCGTGTTGAATCGCGTCAATATGGATTTCCAGCTTGTCATCGCCGTACTCCAGCGAATAAGCCTGACCAATACGTTCACGCGGCAGTTTATTCGGTTTGCGTACCGGCACAAAAGGCAGGCCCATCGCATAAGCCAGCGGGGCACCGAAGATAAACCCCCGGGATTCAGTCCCAACAATTTTCGTGATGCCCTGGCCCTGATATTGCGCTTTAAACGCATCAATCACTTTGGCAAAAGCGTCCGCGTCCAGCATTAAACTGGTGACATCGCGAAACATGATGCCTGGCTTCGGATAATCAGGAACAGCTTTAATAACTTGTGTCAGCAAGGCTGACAAGGCTTGTGAAGACATGCGTCACTCCTTAATTTGCGCAGATAAAAAAACCGCCTGCAGGCGGTTTTCTCTCACCAGACTAGGTTTAGCTGGCAATGTTTAACCAGGTCAAGATCGGAGCCAGGCACAGCAGCGCAACAAAAACTGCGACAAGACCCAGTAACTGGCCAACACCAAAAGACTCTTTAAAATTTTCGTCTGCCATTTGTTTGACTCACAGAACATCAAAGGCCGACATGGTAATGAATTTCATGCCGGTTGGAAAGTATGCACCACAGCTTTTGCCGCAAAATCCAACAATAACTGGCGTGCCCCGCTTTCTATCTGCTGTTTTTCCAATGCTGGCAAATACTGCTGCAGCTGTGCAGTCAGTTCGGTAAAATTTAAACCGGGCTGAGACTGAAGCAATTGCAATAACAAAGCACTTAACGAATTCAGTTCAACAAACTGAACTTCATCGTCGTTGTCACGGTACAACAGCAAAAATGTCGGTCTGGTTTCTGTAGGTTGAAAGTCTGTGCAGACTTGATGCACAGGGTAATGATAGGCCTGAACTTCAGCAAGCTCAGACACCATCAGTAAACCATCGATCCCGTTACTCTGCTGCTGAACAGCTGTTGTTTTGCGCGTCGCTACATCCAGCTCCAGCCATTCATAATGGGCCAGCTCCACTAAGAATACCGGTTCAGGTTCAGTCTGGCTTTGCTGCAAAAACTGCAAAAATTGCCCGGCAATATGCAGGAAATAAGGACTGGAACAACGGAAGTCTGCAAAAAACTGCCGTTTCAGCTGCAACCAGCGTTCCGCGTCAAGCAAGGATTTCAGCACAGGGTAAGCGCTGTCGATAAAACCACTGACATTATTAAACAGCAGCTCCTGATACACCGCCAGACGTTCATCCGGCACTGGCGGTTTTATGGCTGACGCATTACGTAAATAACCGACAAACTGCTGTTGCACCTGCTTAAACTGCATACGCCAGCCCCTGTCGTTGTGCGACTGTCCGCCGGATGATCTGCAATTCCCGTTTTAAGTCGTCCAAGCCAGGAATATTAAAATCGCGTTCCAGTAGAGTCGGAAACACGCCATGCATTTGATAAGCTTCGGCCAATAATTGCCACACCGGATCAGCGACCTCTGTACCATGGGTATCAATCAACAAGCTTTCGCTTTGTCGGTAATGGCCGGCTACATGACCATAACGAATGCGCTGACCAGGTAAAGCGGCCAAAAATTCCGACGCGTTATACCCATGATTCACTGAGTTCACGTAAATATTGTTTACATCGAGCAATAAGTCACAATCCGCCAGCTCCAGCACGGCTTTGGTAAAATCCAGCTCCGTCATCTGCTGGCCCGGCGCTGCATAATAGGAAACGTTTTCAATGGCAATGCGCATTTCCAGCACATCCTGCACCTGGCGGATCCGCTCTGCGACATAACGCGCCGCTTCTTCAGTAAAAGGAATAGGTAACAAATCGTACAAGTGGCCATCCAACGAGCAATAACTCAAGTGCTCGCTGTACACCGTGATCTGATGCTCTGCAAAAAACTGCTTCAGTTGCTGTAAAAAAGCAAAGTCCAATGGATCCGGGCTGCCAAGTGACAAAGACAAACCATGACAGATCACAGGGTATTGTTCAGTCAGGGCGCGAAATTTTTTCTGGTAAGCCCCGCCATAAGGCAACCAGTTCTCTGGTGCCACTTCAAAAAAATCAATGCCATGCTGTGGTTGTTGAATGACCTCGTCAGCAAAGTCCCGCCTTAACCCCAACCCCACAGAGGTCTCCATCAACATTGGCTTTACTCCTCCAAAAACGGCTGACCTGAGCTCAGGTCAGCCGACAACACTCAGGCAGCACCACCGCATTTGCCTTCGCCACATTTACCTTCTTTATCTTTTTTGGCTTTATCTTTGGCGTCTTTTTTATCTTCGCCACATTTGCCTTCACCACACTTGCCTTCTTTGTCTTTTTTCGCTTTGTCTTCACCGCATTTGGCTTCTTTGCTCTTATCCGCGCCACAAGAGGCTTCAGCTGACGCCAGCTGGTAACCCGCCTGCAGTTGTTCAGCAGCAAAAGGGTTAGCCTGAGCAGCTAAGCTGACCGCTGATAATGAGCCTAAAACTAATGCACTGATAGCGACTTTTGACGATGTGGATTTCATAATGATGTTCCTCTGGTTTGCATTAAGTTGCCTCTGATAGACAGCTCAACCTTAGAAAATATTTCAGGCTTGCACAATTTATTTGATTTATATCAGGGGCCGCACTTCGAATTCGTTTTACTCTGCACCTTCTCACTGGAGGGCCTATGATTCAGACAGTCCACGCACAATGCCAACAAAAATTGCAGCAGGAACTGGCAAAGCTACAAGGAGTGATAATCCAACTCCTGCTGCAGGAACAGCGGGCTGCCGAACGCTCGTTAGCAGAAAAACTGCAGAGTTACGCCATTTTTGACTGGCCAGATCTGCTCAACAACAATTGCCCCTGGTGCATAGCCCAACAACTTGAACGGCTAAACGCCGTGCTCGCAGCTCTCAGCCAGCTCGAACTGAATTTGTATGGCATTTGCTCTGACTGTGAATGCGTTATTGAACCAGAAGCACTGCAGCTGGACCCTGCAGCCCAGCGCTGTAATAAATGTAAAACCCATGCCAACAGAGCAAGCGAACAAAGTAAGCAGCAATAAAAACCAGACTTTTCTGCCAGGGCGTATTGGGCTAGAGTAGGGCAAATTCAGTTTTACAGACACCTCATGCAAAACATAGTTTCCGAGTTAACACCACTGGTGGCCGCAGGCCAGTATAAACAAGCCACTATTGAGCTTCAGCAGTACCTGAAGCAACATCCGACAGACCATGACGCTTGGTTGCAGCTGGCCGAATGGGCCGGATTAGCGGGTCTGGCCGAATTGCAGCAACAGGCCCAAAGGCAATACGAGCTGGTTGCTTATTTTAATCATCGCCTGTACCTGGCCAGCCAGGCGTTGCAACAACGCCAATTCCAGCACTGCAGGGAGATACTGGACTCCATGCTGAGTGATGTACCCGGAGAATTCCGCGCCCTGGCACTTTATGCTGAGCTGGCCATGGCCTGTGGCGATTACGAAACTGCCACTGAGATATTTGAAACGCTGCATCGGCACAACTTTGCCAATACCAAAACCAAGCATCGGGCCATTCAGCACATGGCCAAAGTGAAACAATTTAATAAAGCCATTGATATAGGCAAAGATATTCCGCTTCAGCAACTACTGGACGCACCCGATACCGCATTGGCGATGGCGCAATCCTATCTGAAGACGGCTCAGATTGACCAGGCGGAGCGGATCTATCTGCAATTGCAACAGGATCCGCGACTGAGACACTTTGTATTGCATCTGCTCGGGCATCTGAAAACCTTTGCCGGCGACGCAGAAGCTGCTGCCAATTATTACCTGCAGGCCCTGGCTGTCCATGAAGATAAAACGGAAAGTTACTGGCACTTAGCCAACCTGAAAACCTATCGCTTTAATGAGCAACAATCTGAACGGATGCTGCAACTGCTGCAAAGCCCTCTGGCGCCGCAGGAAAAAATGTATTTACTCTTTGCTCTGGCCAAAATGAAAGAGCAGAAAAAACAGTTCGCTGAAGCCTGTGATTATTATCAGCAGGCCAATCGGCTGCGATACAAAGCGGGTAATAACGTCAGGGTTCATGATTCAAAGCAATTAAGAACATTTTTCAGTCAGCAGCAATTTTCTGACAGAAGCACAGCTCCCAGCGGCTTGATTTTTATTCTGGGTATGCCGAGAACAGGCTCCACTCTGTTGGAGCAAATGCTGGCATCACACCCAGAAATCGATGCTTCCCATGAAATTTCAGAAATAAGCAGCATAGCCCGGTTGCTTGAATCCAGAAAACAGGACAGCAGTCCCTATGGTCTGGCGCAGCTCAGCGAAGCAGAGCGCCACACACTGGCCCAACGCTATCTGGATTATGTCGCCCCGCTCAGGCAACAAGGGCGCTACCTGATCGATAAACTGCCGGCAAACTGCAACCATATTGGTCTGATTAAAACCTTGTTTCCAGATGCCAAAATTATCGAAACCACCCGGGACCCGATCGCGACGGGCTGGAGCCTGTATCGTCACATATTTGCCGAGGGCCACCTCTATGCCAATGACCTGGAGGAAATAGGCCAGTATTACCTGAACTATGAACAGATGATGCAGTTTTGGCGCCAGCAGTTGGGCCCACAACTCTTGACCATCGCTTACGAAGACTTACTGCAGGCTCCGGAACAGCATTTACTTCAGATAACACAGTATCTGAAACTGGATTATCACCCGGATTGCCTGCAATTCCACCAGACGCAACGTTCAATCCAGACGCCAAGCGCCATGCAGGTCAGGCAACCTCTGTATAAAACTGCGATGACCGACTGGCAGCAGGTCAGTGAATTTCTGGCGCCTTTAATTAAGAAGGTAGAATCCGGCCAGCCGACAGCTCTGAGCTGAACTTGTGAGCAGCACTGTCATTCATCCGTCACGACTGTGCTTAAACGGAACTGAAAAGCATGCAAACTGACTTTTACCAGGCAGCTGTAGTCGCGCTGCAACGCAATAATCATGAGCTTGCGCTGCAGCATCTGGCCGAAACGGGGTTTCAGCGTCCAGAGCACTGGTTACTTAAAGCGCAGATTCTTTTTCAGCAACATCAGTCCGCCGAAGCAATAGCAGTGCTGCAGCAGGGCTTATTGCAGTTTCCGGCGGCATCCCAAATTCGCAGCACCTTGGCCCAGTTGTTCAGCCGTCAAAAAAACCATCAGGCGATTGTCGACTTGTTTGAACATCAGCAAAGCGTACCTGATGCACCGGCGGTGGCAGCCCTTTTTGATGCCTTGTTGCAACTGAAATACTACAAGAGGGCAAGCCAGCTCAGTCGGCAGTTAAAGGGACGTCAGGACAAAACGCTGCTGTGGCTACAAGTGAAACTGCTGCTGGAAACCCAACAGCTGGCTCTGGGCATCCAACTGCTGCAACAGGCATTGCAACTCTACCCTGGCGATTTGTATTTTCGCCATAGTCTGGCGAATGCATTCAAGGATACAGGCCGGGCCGCGGATGCGCTTCCGCTGTTTTTGGCTCTGCAACGGGATTTTCCTCAGCATGTGGAGATCGGCTACAGCATTGCCTGTACTTATTATGAACTGCAGCAGGCCGACCTCTGTGAGCAGTGGTTAAAACATACACTGGAGCTTGCCCCTAACTATGTACCGGCCCACGAGAGCCTGAACAAACTGTATTGGGGGCAAGGAAAAACCGAAGCACTGCATTCTTCTTATCAGTTGGTGATGCAACGGTATCAGCCGCATCCGGATCTGCAAGCGTCACTGATCAGCCAGTTGCTGCGCAGCGGTCAACCTGAGCAGGCTGCAGATACAGCAGATCAGGCTCTCAGAGCCCATCCTGCAGAAGCCCGCTTTCATCATCTCAAAGCCGTATCTCTGTCCTACCTTGAGCTGGAGGAACAGGCTTTTCCTTTTTATCTGCAGGCTGCCGCTATGGCACCAGATTCAGCACGGTACCAGATTGACCTGGCCAATCATTACCTGAAACAAGCTGATTATCAAAAGGCAGATCAGCATTTGCAAGCTGCATTGCCACAGAATCCCGACAATCAGGAGTTATGGGCTTATCTTGGGCTGGTCTGGCGGCTGGCTGGGGACGAGCGCCATCTATGGCTGAATAACTATGACCACTTGCTCCGGGTGATGGAATTACCCGTACCAGCAGGTTTTAGCCGAAAAGAAGACTTTTTGTTTGAACTGACACAGTACATACGCAGTTTACATCAGCGCCAGAAGCGCCAGCCTCTGGATCAAAGTGTCCGCGCGGGCACCCAAAGTGAAGGGCATTTTTTAGCCAGCCCGCACCCTCTGGTACAGGCGTTTCGGCGCAGTGTGGAACACTGTATTCAAACCTATCTGGCCGCCTTACCAAAGGATCCAAAGCACCCCACCTGCAGACGCAACAGCGGCAGCTACCTGCTGAACGGCAGCTGGTCGGTGCAACTGGGTCAGGGCGGCTTTCACAGCAATCATGTCCATCCTGCGGGCTGGTTATCGGCGCCAAGCTATATCGAGGTACCCTCCTGTATGTCAGCAGCCGATCCAACAAAATCCGGCTGGCTGAAACTGGGTGAAACCTGCCTGGGTTTAGGTGACAAGGAAGAAATAGCCCGGGAAATTTGCCCTCAGGCCGGACAAATCATTCTGTTTCCCAGCTTTTTCTGGCATGGTACTTATCCGCTGTTAAGCACTGAGCCACGCAGCACTATTCCCTGTGATCTGCAGCCAGTGAACTGAGAAGCTGGCAGTAGACAGGAAACATGCCGCTTTGCAGTATATCCTCCTGATAATTCAGATACCGCCCCGACGAATGCTGATACAAGGGGCGTCTGACCTGAGACACACTGGCTGTTTTCACCGCATGTTTCTGCAAATAAAAGTGCTCCGCTTCATCGTTATACCTCAAGCCAAGAAAATCAAACAAAGTGGTCAGCACCCGCTCCGGCTGTTGAACCAGTTCATCATAATCCAGCGCAAAAATGCGCCCGGGGTACAGTTGCTGCCAATGCTGCATCAGTGCTTGTTGCTGGTGTTCATAATGCACAATGGAATCCAGGCTGGTCGCATAACTCATACCGGGCCCCAATCGGTGAAAGTACACTGACAATGCATTGTCAGCCAGCTGGCGTCGGGTCCAAATGACTTTGGCGGCGGGAAAATGCTGAAAAACCACATCCAGGTACAGAAAGTTTTCTGGCCTTTTATCGGTAAAGTACTGCCGGCCATGCAGAATGGGCTCGACCTGCTTCAGGTATTCCTTTAGAAACTCCGGCTCTGCCGCCCTTTTCAGCAAAGCCTGGGGCTGCCCAATCAGAGAAAACAGCTGCCGGTGCAAAAATTCCAGCTCACCGCCACAAGCCACTTGCCCGCTGGCCGCCAGAATCTGTTCTGCCAGCGTCGAACCCGAACGAAACATGCCACAGATATAAATGGGGGTTAACGAAGAGGTCTGGATTTGCGGATTATGTGTGAATTGACGCTGCCGGCACCATGCCATCAGTTGCTGCGTTTGTTCAGGCTGATACGCAGGCAAAAACTGCCGGTCACGTTGATTGGCTTGCTGATAGTATTGCCAGGCTTGTGGATACAAACCCAGCCGGTCATAACAGAGCCCCAGTGCATAACACAGATCCACCTGTGCAAAGTTGGCTGGCGCTGATAACAAGAGTTCAAACTGAGGTTGATGGTGTTGCAAATCCTCAACAGAAGGTTTGGCCAGTTCCAGCCAGCGGGCCCAACTGGTCGCATCGTCAGTTTTGCTGTGGCAAGCTGCCTGAAAACAGGCTGTCGCCTGACTCAGGTCGCCTAGCTGTTCGTACAGATGACCCAGATTAAATAACGCAGCATGGTAACCAGGCCGAATGTCCAGCAGTTGATGCAATAAAGCCACAGCCTGCGCTTCTTGCCTGAGCAATTCGGAACAAATCAACGCCTGCTGGAACAGAAATTCGCTGTGCTCTGCCGTTAGCGCATACCAGTGTTTTAACGCGTCCAGCGCCAGTTCTGCATTTCTGTTTTGTCTGGCGGCAACAGACAGTTGAAACCAGCCGTTGGGGTCGGCCGACCGCTGATGGACAAATTCCTGCCACAGATCCTGGTTTTTCTGCAGCTGATAGTCCAACAGATAAAACTGCGACAATGAAAAGTAATAATCTGTTTTTTCGGGAAATTCATTCACTAAACATTCTGCATACGCAATGGCCTGCAGCAGATTATTCTGCTCAACAGATAGCCTGACCAATAGACGTAAAGCAGCATGGCGTTCGGTGGGGTTTGTTAATGCTTGGGTTAACAACAACTGGGCTGAAGCCATATCATTGGCTTTTAATGCGGTCAACGCTTGCTCCAGCATGAATGATCCTTCGTTTATTAATCAACAACCTGGAAGCCTGAGCTGCCAGGATAAATAAAAAAGCGGGCCTTTGCCCGCTTTTTCTAATTCAAGTCAGCTTAGAACTTGAAGGTCACAGACGCGTGTAAGTAACGACCTAAGGTGTCATAGAAACCTGCGATCGCATTACCGTTGGTTGCCAGAGAGCCACCCACCATTGGCGGTTCACGGTCCAGTACGTTGTTCACACCGATTAACAAGGTGGTGTAATCGTTCACAGCGAATGAACCTTTCAGGTCAATAAAGCTTTGTGAATCGATGCCATCCTGTACCAGCGTGTCGGTGCCGGTGTAATCAGCGATTTCACCGTAGAAACGCCATTTCAACGTGGCACGCCAGAAGCTGCCGGTGTCATAGTTAAAGGCTAACACATGACGCCATTCTGGCTGGGCAAAACAGCCATAATCCAGAGTGCTGACGCAATCAAAGGCTGGAGAAACGCCTGGAATATTGTCGTACTCTTTGGTCAGCATATAAGTACCAATCAGGTTGGTATTCAGGTTGCCGCCAAATAAATCCATATTGTAGTTTGCACTTAAATCCACACCTTCCCAGTGCAGTTTACCCAGGTTGATATTGGTCGCGACGACGCGGCCTTCACCTAACCACAGACTGCCACTACCCGGAGTACGTTGTACGTTATCACAGAAAGCTGAGTTGCCGGTCAGAGCACATTGAGTCACGATAATTTCCGCATCAATGGCACCAATGGCATCTTCCAGTTCGATATTCCAGTAGTCGACAGAGAAGTTAAAATCTTCAAACGGATTGCCGACGATACCAAAAGATACGGTGTCTGCAACTTCAGGTTTCAGTTCAGGGCTACCACCAAACAAACCATTGTATTGGTCTGCCGGGCTCTTACTGATATTGCCGTACTGAGAAGCTGTTACACCAGTCAGCGCACATTGGGCAGCAGTTAAGGTTGGAGTGGCGCCAGAACATGGATCAGCACCCTGCCACAGACCTTCGCTTTGTGGCGCATAGAGTTCAATATTGTTGGCCGCACGCACAGCCCGGTTAAAGCTGCCACGCAGTTTCCAGTCGTCGTTTACATCCCAATCGACCGCAATCTTGTAGGTAGGCTCGGCACCTGATGTGCTGTAATCAGACCAGCGGTAACCCAGGTCTAAAGCAATACCATCCGCAATGGCGATGTCCTGCACCAGTGGTACACGTAATTCTGAGTACAGTTCACGAACTGAGTAACCACCATAGATACTCTTCGTGGTGCCGCCCTGACCTAATAACAGGCCTTGCTCATACACTTCATCCGCAGTACGTGAGTAGTTTTCTTTCCGGTATTCAGCACCCAATACAGCAGAAATTGGTGTATCTGAACCAGGGAAGCTCACACCAGTCTCACCGGTCACGAAACCACCGAAAATAATCTGCTCGGTCACACCATTCATAATGGCAGTACCAGTTAAAGCGCGGGCTGCTTCAGTAGTCACACCATTGTACTTAAACACTTCGTATGGAATACAACCATCTGTGCTTGCACAGTCTTCTCCATTGGCTGACAACGCAGTGAAAATACGCGGGCCGAAGAAGTCATTCAGGTAAGCAGAAGACGATGAGGTAGAGCCATACTGAATCGTCGTATCGTAGGTCCAGGTGTCCGAAATTTCACCTTCAGTCCCTAATACCAGACGGAAGGAGTTGTGCTCCAGCTGGTCCTGACGGCCGCCCCCTTCGACGTTACGTTTACCGATATAAGCAGCAAACTGATCGCCGGATTGCAGACCAAAACGGTCAGTCAACTGAGCACGCTGACCATCGGTCAGCAGCGGGCTGTCAAAATCAATCAGGTAGTTATCGTTAAAGAAAGTACCTGACTCTGCAATCTGCGCCACAGTGCGGTCACGCATAAACATCGCTTCCATATAAGGACGGAAGTGATCGTTTATTTCGTAGTTGGCAAACATACCAATGGTATGGCGCTCATTCGGGCGTAAGAAGAAGTTGATAGGTGCATAGTTATACACCTGGGTGTCAGGCGTAAAAGAGCTGTCAGAATTTAATGACCAGTACTCATAGTCACCTTCGTCCCAGTCAAAAGAACCATCCGCATTAGGAGACGAAATATAGAAGTTCGGGATTGGTGTATTACCTGAACCACCACAAGATGTACCTGTTGCACTCAAGGCACATGATGAATAGTCACGGGCACCCTGGCGTAATTCAGTTTGTTTCATGTAGGTCATATAACCTACAACGTGACCTTTGTCACCCAGTTCACCACCCATAGTGACAGAGAAGTCATAGGATTTACCGTCAATGCCTGAGCTGCCTGTCGGGTACTCATAACCACGGGCATCCATTTTGCTCTGGATGTATTTGTTATCGTTATCGTGTTGGTAACCAGACCCGTTGGCTGTAATTTCCAAACCTTCGAAGTTTTTGTCCATCACGAAGTTCACAACACCGGCAACAGCGTCAGCACCGTAAGTGGAAGAACCACCGCCGGTCATCACTTCAACACGCTCAATCAGAGCGGCAGGAATTTGGTTGATGTCGGCTGCAGAGGAGTTGATACCACCGGCCTGCATACGGCGGCCGTTGATCAGTACCAGCGTACGCTGTGGACCCATACCACGTAAGTCTAAGCTTGCAGTACCTGTAGCGCCGTTCGACTGAAAGGCCGTGTTAGAGGCTTCGATTTGCGGCAGGCTGTTCATCATGTCTTCAACACGGGTAAAGCCGGCAATTTTGATTTCTTCTTTGCTGGTCACCTGAACCGGGCTGGCGGTCTCTAAGTCAGTTCTTTTAATACGAGAACCAGTGACCGAAATACGCTCGACTGAATCGCCTTCAGCAGCAGCTTCTTGAGCCATGACCGCAGAAGACATAGCTGCACCTGAGCTGACGCCGAAAATCATCGCCAGCTTCACAGCTTTTGACAGTTTATTATTTGTAAACATGTTTTTCTCCCTGGACCACTCTCTATGCAAGTGATTCTATTTTTTAGAAGGACTAATCCTGTTCAGCGATACAAGTTCCGTCTCATTGTTTCGGCCTTTGGCCTCAAACACATCGATAATAAACGCAATTTTTTCGATGGGTCAACAGCTTTTGCGGAACTAAACATCTGGCTGATGGTCGTCCGTGTTGACAACAAAGCACACAATGTGGGCAACTTTTAACCAGTCTGTTTTTCCGAAGCAATTCCCCAAAATCAGACAGCACACGGAAAAACTGGCCTGCAGCGCGATCCTTAGTTCCACTTAAACTTTCAAACCTGCTGATTACGCAAAAAAAAACCAGCCCTGTACAGGGCTGGTTTTTTTTGAAATGACGGCTGAAAATAAATCAGCTGTGCATTTTAACGACGTTCAAATCAGAACTTCTGTTCGTAACGAACGTACCAGAAACGGCCGATATCAAAACCACCGTAGTAAGCGAAGTTACTGCTTGGCTGTGAATACATGATTGGGCCTTGTTTCTCAAACACGTTGTTGGCACCCACAGAGATACGGGCTTCCCATGGAGCATGGTAGCTGAACTGTACATCGTTGAACGTGGTTGAACCGTAACGGTTGTACGGAGTCACTACGTCGTTTGTCCAGTCCGCTTTGAAGTCTGGGATGCTGCACTTGTCAGTGTAGTAGCAACGCTCTTTGGTAGAGGAGTAGTAACGCATAGTCCAGTTCACACCAAAGTCGCCCAGGTTCCAGCTTAAACCTAAGTTAGAACGAACACGGAAGGTTGAACCGTAACCCACTGACGGAGTCAGCAGAGCTTCTGGGTCATTGGTTGACTTGCTGTCGTATTTTTCGATGTAGGTGCTGTTCCAGTTAGTACCAAAAGTACCGAACTCAGTTTCGTATTTGTAAGCCAGGCCTAAGTCGAAACCAGCAGTTTTGGTCATACCAGCGTTACGCAGGCCATAGGTCAGGTTGCTGACAATATGGTTTACCGGGTCACGTGAGAACATAGCACAACGAGACTCGATCAAACCCACATAACAGTCATCCACAATGGCGTTTGCTGTATCGGTGACCATGGTGTCTTCGATCTTGATGTTCCACCAGTCGAATACCACGTTCAGGTTTTCAACAAACTCTGGGCTCCAGACGAAACCAACAGTGGTCGTTTCTGAAGTTTCAGGTTGCAGCAGTGGGTTAGAACCGCTGTTAAACGGAACCGGAGTCTGGGCAGCAGGGCCTGTTGTTGGGATAAAGCCCTGTTGCAGCTGACGGTAGTCGGCTGGAACATCTTGTAAACAACGGGCTGTGCCTTTGGCTACACCGTATACAGAGTCACACGGGTCGATAAAGCCTGTAACGAAGCTCTGTGAACCACCACCGTACAGGTTGCTGATGGTAGGCGCACGGAAGCCTTCTGACATAGTGGCACGAACTAACAGCTCGTCTACTGGTTTCCATTTCAGACCGATTTTGCTGTTGGTGGTGTCACCGAACGAGCTGTAGTCTGAGTAACGTGACGCCAGGCTCAGGCTGACTTCTTTTGCGAAGTCCATGTCCGCCAGAATTGGTACGTTTAATTCAGCATAGTACTCGTCCAGGTCGTAAGTACCACGAGTCGGGCCTGCAGCCAGCGTAGTCGTCATACCAGACTGAGCCAGAGCGTCAGGGCTGAACACACCTTCTTCTTTACGGTGCTCAGTACCTACGGCGAAGGTAACGTCACCAGCTGGCAGAGTGAATAACAGACCGCCGATGTTCGCGAAGAAGATTGACGATGTTGTTTCACCACGGGCGTGTGACGTTGGGAACAGGAATGCCTGAACAGCCGGATCTGACAAGGAGTTCGCTTCAGAGCCTGCACCAAAACCTGCCAGTGGGTTCCAAGGAACACAACGGGTCAGAGGGATTGGGTTAGCTGCAGTACCACACTGAACAATACCCTGAGCGGTCATAAATGACGGGCCAGTTGCCAGAACAGTGTTTGGTACATGGAAGTCACCACGGCCAATTTGCAGAGTATTGCTCTGGCTATACAGACCGCCGATATCCCAGTCGAAGTAACGCTCACCGATATCAAATGAACCTTCCAGCGCTGCAGTAGCACGCAGAGTGTCTTGTTTGCTTTCAGTGGTGCGAGGCATTTCCCAACCACGACGGGTGAAACGTACGTTGGTGTCTACCGGGTTGAAATAGCTGTTCGCATCCAGGAACCAGCCGCTGACAGCACCAAAAGTACTGGCAGATTGCAGAGGGTAACCGGCGATCTGACGGGTAGAGCTGCGGTTGGTGTAACCGATGTCAGACGTAAACTTAACGTTTTCAGCCAGCTCGTAGTTTGAGCTCAGGTACAGAGAACGTGCACTCAGAGGAGTTAACAGGTGCATCTGCTCGTTTGGATTACTGGTATCGCCCAGGCCTGAAGCACTGGCTGCTTGCTGAACATGGAAGTCGTTGGCAAAATCAGAAGCTGTGCTTGGACGGTCAGCAACCCACCATTGGCCATTGTAGCTGAAACGGCCATACTGACCGACCAGTGTGTAGTTTGAAGAATAATCTTCGCGGTCTGGGCGACCTAATTTTGAAAACTCACGGTCTTTTGCCCACACTTCGCCTTCGTCACGCCACTCGGCACCCCAAGTGATAGAACCTTTTTCACCAACAACACCACCAACCAGACTGACGTTGGTTTTAGCGCCGTCGCCCTGGTCGTATTCACCAGTGTACGCAATTAATTCCAGACCTTCGAAGTCTTTACGGGTAATGATGTTCACTACACCGGCCATAGCATCAGAACCGTAAATGGTGGAGGCACCGTCTTTCAGTACGTCTACGCGCTCAACCATTGACATTGGGATGGCTGATAAGTCTTGCAGGCCGTCAGTCGTAATACCTAAACGTTTGCCGTTTACCAGAACCAGAGTACGGTTTGCACCCAGGTTACGCAGGTTGGCATAGTTACCACCAACACCTTCACCTGAACTTAATACAGATGAACGGCTGATTGGAGGCGCACCAGTGCTTGACATGTTCTGCAGAATATCGGTTACAGAAGTGAAACCCTGGTTGGCAATGTCCATACGGTCCATCGTGAACACTGGTTGTGCAGTTTCGATATCGGTCTGACGGATACGGGAACCCGTTACGTCAATACGCTCTACTTTTTCTGCAGATTCTTCTTTGGCAGCGTCCTGAGCGAAAGCTGCGCCTGTGAACGCCACGGTTGATACAGCGCCAAAAGCAACGGCTAAGCGCACAGCTTTTGACAACTTATTATTTGTAAACATGTTTTTCTCCCTGGACCACTGTGAAGTGATTCTATTTTTACGACAACCAACCTTTCAAGGTGGCTGGAATTCCGATACAACATTCCGGAGGTGAAGCCGGTTCGGCTGCCGGATAATAAACGTAAATTTTTCTCGTGGTCAACAAATTTGGAGGAACTTCTGAGGTTAAGAGTTGTCTAATGTAAAGTGATGTGAGTATTTTTCCGCCAAATTGGCGCCAGAGCCCACCAGACAAGGAATTCTGCTGCAGTTTTTCCACCCGCAAATCACCGAAACTATCTGGTTATTCACCACAATTTAACAGCATTTCACCGCATCAGGCGCTGGCTATTTGTATTGGTTTGCTGACAAAGTTGCACTTTTTTCCAGCAACAGCTGAGGTTAATTCAGCTGTGTTTCGTCGATTGTTGCATTCGACCTACTGATTTATCATAGGGTTTTTGCAGCTGCCCCAGTCTATTCAATGCTCAGTGATTCTCTGAAACAACGTATCCGCACCATTCATCAGGCCATGAAACTGCAGCTGCCGGGCTATCAGCCCCGTCCCGGTCAAAACCAGATGGTCGCCGAGATTGCCAATGTGATCGCTGGCAGTTATCACAGTTATGACAGAGTCGCCTTAATTGAAGCCGGCACAGGCACAGGGAAATCCTTGGCCTATCTGATGGCTGCTGTGCCTGCAGCACAGTTTTACAACAAGAAACTGGTGATCGCCACGGCCACAGTGGCGCTGCAGGAGCAGTTGGTCAGCAAAGACCTGCCGTTTTTCCGTCAGCACAGCGGACTGACATTTGAGTTTTGCCTGGTCAAAGGCCGGCAACGTTATGCCTGTGTGGAGAAAATAAAACGACAAGTACAGCAACCGGATTTATTTGCCGGTGCTGCCAACCCCTCGGATCTGAGTTTGCTGCCCAAATGGCTGGCGCAATGGCAGGCCGGGCAATGGAGCGGTGACAGCGACAGTCTGGACGATGCGGTACCGCCCGCCCTCTGGCAACTGATCAGTGCAGATCCCCAACAATGCCCCCGCAGTCATCAGCACTGCCCTTTTCATCAAAGCCGCCAGCAGGCTGAGCAAGCCACCGTATTGGTGGTGAATCATGCCTTGTTACTGGCCGACCTGGACAGCGGCGCACAAATTTTGCCTGCACCAGAAGATTGCATTTATGTCATTGATGAAGCGCATCATTTACCCGACATTGGCCGGGATTTTTTCTCCGCCGAGGCTCAGCTGGATTTACCGGAACGCTGGTTAGATAAAACGAAAAAGCTTAGCCAGCAATTGCACGGCCTGCTGCCACAAAGCGGTGCCAGCACCTTGTGTTTTCAGTTTGACGAATTGTGGCTGGAGCTGGACAAAGAGCTCAGGCAGTTAACCCGGCAGATCAGCCAGCAGGCGTGGTTCAGTGAAAAAACCAGCCACCGCTTTGCTGATGCCTTATTGCCGGACTGGCTGCAGAAACAGACCAATCCACTGGCAGAGTGCAGTGGCAAACTGCTCAGTGTGGTAGAAAAATTACAGCAGCTGTTAAGCGACGCCGACACCGAACATAAAGTGGCCACAAAACTGACCCAGCCGCTGCAGCATGAACTCAGTTTGCAGCAGCACAGAGTGCAGAATCAGTCTGAACTGTGGCAATTGCTGTCGGTGCCGCAACACAAGCACGTCAGTCAGGCCCGCTGGCTGGAATATCAGGAGCATCTGACTGCCCATGCCTGCCCGTTGTCGGTCAGTTTTATGCTGGACGATTTATTATTCAGCCAGGCCTTTGCCAGCATCTTGTGTTCAGCCACCCTGACCACGCTGAATAGTTTTGACCACATCCGCTTTGAGCTGGGGCTGAAAGACCACAAAGGTGTGCGTATGCTGCGGGTGGCCTCGCCTTTTGCCTACCAACACAATGCCAGCCTGCTGCTCCCCGCCATGCAAACCGATCCGGCCGATGACGCTTTTACCGATGAACTGATCCAGGTGCTGCCCAAGTTCCTGGACAAAACTCAGGGGCATCTGGTGCTGTTTGCTTCGTATTGGCAAATGCAACAGGTGGCTGAAGGCTTGCGCGGTCAAGGCTGGTCGTTGCTGGTGCAGGGCGAGGCTTCGCGGCAAAGCCTGCTGGACTTGCATCAGCAAAAAATCAACGGTGGCAGCGGCAGCATCCTGTTCGGCACTCAAAGCTTCTCTGAAGGGCTGGATTTACCCGGCAAGCTGCTGACCAATCTCATTATTACCAAATTGCCTTTTGCCGTGCCCTCCTCCCCCTTTGAAGAAGCAATGGCCGAAGCCATCACCAAACGGGGTGGCAATGCGTTTTTGCAGCAAACAGTGCCAGCGACGGCACGAAAACTGGTGCAGGCCTGTGGTAGACTGCTGCGCAAAGAGCAGGACACAGGCCGGGTAGTCATTTTGGACCGGCGTTTACTGACCAAATCTTATGGCAAAGCCATGCTCAGTGCTTTGCCTCCTTTTTCCCGGACAATAGAAGACAATTGATGGAAATAGCGCTGGATCTATGGATGGTGGCGGCTTTATGTGCTGTCGCCCTGGTGGCTGGTTTTATTGACGCCGTAGCAGGTGGCGGTGGCCTGTTAACGGTCCCAGCTCTGCTGACGGCAGGCTTGCCACCCCATCTGGTGCTGGGCACCAACAAACTGGCCGCCACTTTTGGTTCAGTCACAGCGTCGCTTACTTATTATAAAAGGCGCTTGTTTGACCCTTCGTACTGGCGCACAGCCCTGATCTTTACTGCAGTCGGCGCCATTGCCGGCACTTTGGTGGTTGATTGGATCCCCAAAGAGTGGCTGGAAAAAATCATTCCGTTTTTTATTGTGGTGGCCGCACTCTACAGCCTGCTGGTCAAAATGCAACCGGACGACAAACTCAGCCTGCCACCACAAACAGCCGGCCATTTCTGGCGCCAGCGCTTACAGGGCCTGAGCCTGGGCTTTTATGATGGCCTGGCCGGGCCTGGTACCGGCTCCTTCTGGATGGTGTCCACCATGGCGCTGTATAAAATCAACCTGCTGCTGACCAGTGGTGTGGCCCGCACCATGAACTGTGTCAGCAATGTGTTTGCTTTAGTCACCTTTGCCTATTTAGGCCATATTCATTACGCCTTGGGGCTGACTATGGGCGCCTGCCTGATGTTGGGGTCCTATTTTGGTGCCCGCTCCGCCATTAAATTTGGCAGCAAGTTTATCCGGCCTTTGTTTTTAACTATGGTACTGGCTATTACTGCCCGTTTGTTATGGCAAGCCTGGGGCGGCCAGGGTTAAGTGATGCAACAGCAACTGAGCATTCTGACCGAACAGCTACAACAACTGGCGAGCCAGGCGGAAAGCCTGGATCAACGTCAGGCGCAGTGGTCTAAAAAGCCCTGGTTCGACACTGAACTCTTTCAGTCCCGTTCACCTTATCTGATTGATTACGTGCAGGAAGCCGAGCAGTGCCTGAAACGGCTGAAACAAGCCGTAGCGAGCCAAAGCCCGTCCGCAGCTTTGCTGGCCAGTAAACTGGCAACGCAGGTCGATGCGTTAAGCCGGGCTTTTGAAACCAAAGAATTACGGGCATTAAAAGGCAAAACCAAACCCAAAACTCAGCGACAAAAAGCCGAACAACTGGTGGGCCAGCTGCGGCAAAGTACCCAACAACTGTACAGCCAGCTCAGCACCACCAAAGGTTATGAGCAGCGTTTATTGGACATGCTGCAACTGGAGCAACAGGCGCTGTCGCTGCAACACAGCAGCCCGGAGCGGGTACTGGCGCTGCAGGCAAGGCTTGGCCGCTGCCGCAAGGCCATTTCTGAACTGGAGGCGCAAATTCAATGGGCAGAGCAGCACCAGGGCTGATTTATCATCCCATCTATTCCGAACTGGAATTGCCGTACCGCCACCGCTACCCCATAGGCAAGTACCGGGCTTTGTATCAGGCACTTCAGCAGTTGGGTGTGCCTGCCCATGCCTTTCAGCTGTCTGAAAGCGCCGATTTAGCCCTCGTCCGCCAGATCCATCAGCCGGATTACCTGCAGGCGCTTTGCACAGGGAAACTGGATGCCAAAGCGATGCGTCGCATTGGTTTCCCCTGGTCTGAGCAACTGATCCGCCGCTCTTTATTGTCAGTCGGTGGCACAGTACAAAGCACAGCACTTGCGCTGCAACATGGCCTGGCGCTGCATTTAAGTGGCGGTTATCACCATGCTTTTGCCGGCTATGGCAGCGGTTTTTGTCTGCTGAATGATTTGGCCGTAGCGGCCCGTTATGCGCTGAACCAAGGCGTGCACAAGGTGCTGATTTTTGACTGCGATGTGCATCAGGGCGATGGCACAGCGGCTATTTTTGCCAACGAGCCTGCGGTGATCACCTGCTCTTTGCATGGCGAAAAGAACTTTCCATACCACAAGCAACAATCCGACTGGGATTTAGCACTCGACAGCAACAGTGCCGACCCGGACTATCTGGCGGCAGTGGAACAAAGCCTGGATTATCTGCTGCGTTTGCATCAGCCGGAGCTGGTGATTTACGACGCCGGTATTGATGTGCACCAACAGGATGACTTAGGCCTGCTGGCCGTCAGTACCCGCGGTATTGCACAGCGCGACTGGCTGGTCCTCAGCCGCTGCCAGCAGGCGGGGATCCCGGTAGCTGCTGTGATAGGCGGCGGTTACCAACGTGATCTGGCCCAGCTGACACATAGTCATCTGCAGCTGTTTTTTGCCGCTTTTGCGCTGGCAGGCCAACCATTGCCCAGCCATCCCGACTGGCAATGGGCATTGGCAGAAGCGCCCTTACTGGCCTGAAAAGTAAAAGCCAAGTTGGCGACGCACCTGTTCCGGCAGTTGGGGTAAACCCGCTTTCGGCAACAGGAAAGTTGCCATATGGAACAGATCGGTAAAAATACGGTTCTTTTCCGTGGTGCGTTTCAAATAATCATGGCCAGACGAGCCACCTGTACCAATTTTGGTACCCAACATACGCTGCACCATCATGGCGTGTTTATAACGCCAAATCGTCAGGTTCTCATCAATTTCGGTCAGGCAAGTCAATACCTGGAATGGCAGGTTAAACACCGGCTCTTCCTGATACAAGGTGATGAAAAGTGCCGACAACATCGCGCGCTGACTCAGTCGGAAACTGCCTTGCTGTTGCAGCTGCTGGTATTTTTCATCGTCCAGCAAAGCAGCAAATTTGGCTCTGGTGTTGTCAATTTCTTTTAGCTGCAACTCACGCTCATGTTCAGCAATCTGCTCAATGGAACGCACTGTCTGTTCATCTTCGTCCAGCATTTGTGCCGTCGCATCCTGGTACATCTGCCAGAAACTGAAATCGCCAAACTGCAAAAACGGCATGCGCTCCAGCCATTTTTGTACTAATTCAAACAAACTGGGTTCAGTCTCCAGCGCCTGCAGGAAGTGACGGTCTTTGTCATTCAACCGGCTGTAAAACGAGTTTTTGTCAAAGTCGATGCGGTATTCGCTTTTAAGACCTAAGCCAATTTCCAGCATTTTAAACTGCACACTCTGAAAACCTGAGGCTGGCACCAGGTAGTCGCGGAACGACATAAAATCCTGAGGTGTCATGGTTTCCATCACACTGATCTGCTGGTTCAGCAACTGCTGAATGCTGATCACCCGTTTCAGTTTGTGCACCACCCCCGTCAGTTGCTGGTCTTTGACCGCCGGTTCAGCAAAAACCGCCAGCACGGCCTTTAATTCATGCAGAATTTGTTTAAACCAAAGCTCATACACCTGGTGCACCACGATAAACAGGGTTTCATCATGGGCTTCCTGGCCATACTTTTCACTTTCAGGTGCCTGGGCCGTCAGAATTTTATCCAGCTGCAGGTAATCGCCGTAATAACAAGGAGTGGTATTTTTTTGCATCATTCAGTTCTCTTGGCGTCAGGCCAATTGTATAGACAAGCTATTGTAGCCAGACGGAACCCAGCTGGCTATCCACCTGAACACTGGTAGCCTTTTTGGACTGAACTGATTATGCTAAACCGGACAGCATGAGAGCGGACAAGGAGCTCCAATGAAATTAGATGACGACATTCACAACTATTATGAAAAACTCTTGTTGGATCACTTGGTTGAGTTACAAATAGACCAGCAGTACGACGCCGAATTTATTGCCGATCTCTGTTGCATTGTACTCAATCAGCTGCCTGCCAAATACATCCGTTATGAAGTGGATATGGCGTTTTACCTGCCTCAGACCGAACGTTTTGAAATGGTGATGAAAGTCAGGGAAGCAGTGGCGCGGGCCAAAACCTTCCTCGATGGTCAACGTGACAAAGAATAAAACAACACCTTTGTCCGAAGCTGCACCTGAAATGCAGCTGGCCGTGGACCTGATCCTGCTGCTGGAACAGCAGGAGCTTCCTGCGCAGCTGGTGCTTTCTGCACTTCAGATAGTACAACAGGATTATCAACGTAAACTTGCGCTGGCCTTGTCTGCCAGCCCCTGAGCTTATTCATGCTGACTCATTCTGCCACTCTTTACCTTGCCACAGTGCTGATCTGGGGTTCCACCTTTTATGCCATTAAATTCCAGCTGGGCGAAGTCTCCGAGCTGTGGTCCATCTGTTACCGTTTTGCTTTAGCCGCCTTGCTGTTGTTTGTCTGGTGCGGCTGGCGGCGGCTGCCAATGCGGTTCAGCCGGCAGCAACATGGCCGGATGGCGCTGCAGGGGTTGTTTTTATTTTGTTTGAACTACCTGTTGATTTATTACGCCACCGGCATGTTAACCAGTGGGCTGATTGCCGTGGTATTTTCCAGCATAGTGCTGATGAATATTCTAAACGGAGCCCTGTTTTTTGGCCGGCCCATTGAACGGCGCAGTTTGGTGGGCGCTGTACTGGGGCTGATTGGTATTGCCCTGGTGTTTTGGCCCGAACTGCAAAAGCTGGAACACAACAGCCAGGCATTGACCGGCCTGGGGCTGAGTGTACTGGGCACTTATATCGCTTCGTTGGGTAATTTGTTTTCATCAAAAAATCAGCAACAGCAGTTGCCGGTGATCCAAACCAATGCTTATGGCATGGCCTATGGGGCTGCGCTGATGGCATTACTGGCGCTTGGCAGCAGTGGTTGGCCCGGTTACAGCAGCCAACTGAGCTTCAGTCTGTCCTTGTTGTATCTGGCCTTGTTTGGTTCGGTGCTGGCCTTTGGCGCTTATCTGACCCTGCTCGGCCGTATTGGCGCTGCCAAAGCGGCCTACACTATGGTGTTGTTTCCTCTGGTTGCCCTGCTGATTTCAACCCTGTTTGAATCCTATCAATGGAGCCCACCAGCATTACTCGGTATTGCTGTGGTTGTGCTTGGTAATGTGATCCTGCTGGCACCAGCCAGTCTGTGGCAAGGATGGCGGCCAGCTAAAGCTCAATCTGGCTGAGTCCAACTTGTCAGCACCCTTCACTGCGGCTATAACCTTGTAACATGAGGGGGAACGGAGACCGTTATGCGCTGCCTGATCCTGATGATGTGCTGGTTAAGTTTCGTGGTACAGGCAGAGCCTGTGCGTCTGATCACTGTGATAGAACCCCCCGTCAGTTACCTCGACAGCCACGGCAAACCTGTGGGTTTCGCCGTGGATGTGGTGAAGGCAGTGCAGCATGAGTTGGGGGATAAAACGCCGATTGAAGTCATGCCGGAGGCCCGGGCCATCTATATAGCCCGCACCGAACCTAATGTGCTGCTGTTCAGTTTTTCCCGCACCCCTGAGCGTGAAAATGAGTTTTATTGGATCACCCCACTGGTGCAGAAATCCTGGTCTGTGTATGGACTGACCAGCAACCCTATTCAGGTCCAGTCACTGGAGCAACTGAAACAAGTGACGGCCATCGGCGTGGTGCGGGGTGATATTCGCGAAGAATGGCTGAACAATCTGGGGTTTAAAAATCTGAGCAAGTCGGTGAATCATCAGCAAAACCTGGACCGCCTGCTGGCTGGCCGTCTTGATTTAATCGCCTATGAAAGCCAGGGGATCCGGCATTTATTGCAAGAGGCAAGCCTGAGCCTGGACGCTGTCCGTCCTGTATTTGTGCTTCAGCAGTCCGATGTCTATCTGCTGATGTCAAAGACTGGCACGTCGCCCGAGCTGGCAGAACGCTGGCGTATGGCTGCAGAGAAAATCCGCCGCAGTGGAAGCCAGCAGTTTATCGCTGAAAAATGGCAGCTGCAGCTGAAGCATTTTCAGGAGATGGACACTGACATCCAAAACGGCGTGTTGGTCTTTAAGTAGGACGAATTAGCCCATAAAGTCTTTTTTACCAACCTCAATGCCATTGTGGCGCAAAATCGCATAGGCCGTAGTGACATGAAAATAAAACTGCGGCAAGCCATAGAGCAACAGGTAATCTTCAGCGCTGGCAAAACGTTTCTCTTTTGCCGTGCCTGGCCTTAACACCACTTCACGGCCAGCTGCGTCTGCGAATGCCGATTCAGGCAGGTTGAGCAAAAACTGCCGGGTTTTCTCCAGTCGCAGCGCCAGCTCGGCATAACTCTGTTCAGTATCCTCATAGGATGGCACCTCCGCCCCGGCCAGACGTGCTGACACACTTTTGGCAAAATCTGCAGCAATTTGCACCTGGCGGACCAGCGGAAACATATCAGGATACAAACGGCTTTGTAACAACACCGCATCGTCCAGATTTTTGCTCTGGCTGTAGAATTCTGCTTTTTTCAGCAACCCTTCCAGGTTATTCAAAAACTTCACAAAAACAGGCACTGAGGCATGATAGAAATTCAGACTCATAACAAAGATCCCTAGTGGTGAAAACTGAGGCTAGATATGAGGCTGGGTTGAATCATTTACAAGGCTGGCAAAGAACTCAGGACTGGTCGGAGCCAAAGAGTAATTGCCAGAAACCTGGCTGACGTTCCTTGTGGTATTTTTTTCTGAGCCTGTCCAGCTCTGCCAGGCTGCTTTTAGCGCCAGCCAAATCATGTTGCTCAAGCAACTTCTGGGTGTGCTGCGTGGCCTGCTCCAACTCTGTCAGTCCCTGTTGCATCAGCTGTGCTTTGCTGCCTTTAAAACCCAACTGCTGTGCCTGGTGCAGTGACGCACTAAAATCCTGCATAGCCCGTTGCATGACTTCCAATGTCTGAGCTTCCCGCGCCTGTTTAAAGCTCAGGCCCATCTGTTTCATGCTGTCTTCCATATCGGGTGCAGCCTGTGCAGTAAAGACTATCAGGCTGAATAATAAGATCGTCAGGGTTTTCATGCTGTCCTCCGGTTCGGGCCGGCAGTATAAAACATTCGCCTGGTGTTTTGTGCTGTGCGCGGCGGATTTGCCTTGTTATGCTGCCAAGTCCGTCAATCCAAGGAACAACCTTATGCGTGCAGAGCTTTATCAGGTGGATGCCTTTACCAACCAACTGTTTCGTGGCAACTATGCCGCCGTGGTGCCGACAGCTGAACCACTTGCAACGGCTCTGATGCAGCAAATAGCCAGCGAAAATAACTTGTCTGAAACGGCTTTTGTCTGGCCGCTGGCCCAGGATCATTATCACATCCGCTGGTTTTCGCCGCTAACCGAAATTGATTTTTGTGGCCATGCCACACTGGCTGCAGCTTATGTGTTATTCAGCAAGGGCGCAGGCCCGATCGTCCGTTTCAGCACCCAGGCGGTGGGGGATTTATCTGTGCGCCAACATGAAACAGGCCGGATAGAAATGGATTTTCCACAGCGCCCAGCCAAATTCGCCACAGCACCGGCCCCGTTGCTGGCAGGTGTCTCTCTAGCGCCACTGGAAGTCTTACAAAGCCCGCAAGCCTGGATGCTGGTATACACCAACGAACAGCAAGTGCGGCAACTGACTGCAGACTCCAGCTTACTGAAACAACTGGCGCCTTATGATGTGGTGGTGACAGCACCGGGTGAGCAGCATGATTTTGTGTCGCGCTATTTCTGGCCAGCCAACGGTGGCGATGAAGACCCGGTCACAGGCTCTATCCATGCAGCATTGGCCCCTTATTGGGCAGAGCGTCTTGGGAAAACAGAACTCACTGCCTTTCAGGCGTCCACACGAGGTGGCCAGTTATGGTGCCGGTTGCAGGGTGACCGGGTCTTAGTCAGCGGTGAAGCTGTGCTTTATTTGAAAGGGGAAATACAACTGCCTGTTTAAACAGGCAGTTGCGGCAACAGCTGGCTTGCCAGTCCGATCAAAGCGCCAAAGACGCCGCCCCAAACCACCAGCCAGCCCAGGTGTTCGCGAATAAGCTGCTGCACCAGTTCCTTCACCAGTTGAGGCGTCAGCTCATCTAAACGGGCCTGTACTATGTGGCTGATTTTGGCCTGCATCTGCTCCAGCTGTTCATTTTGCTGTAGCTGTGCCAATAACTGCTGCTGCACTTGCGGGCTGTCCGAAAGCTGCAGCAACGACTGCTTTAAGTTGTCGATAAAAGGCTGTTTCAGCGGCAGCAGCATTTGCGCCCCACCAAACATCGCCAGCATGCCACCCAAGGATGATTTTTGCACCGTATCAAGCAAGGCGTCAAAAGCCGGGGATAAATCCACCGCCTCCAGCACCGGACCCAGTTTGACAGCCACAGCATCCTGCTGGTGCTGGCTGCTAAGCAACCGCTGCAGGTTTTCAGTGGAGAAAAACTGGCCCATGACCAGTTGATACAAGGCTTGTTTGAATTCACTGAAACGGGCCGGGATCACCCCTGAACCATACAAGAGCGGCACTTTTTCAAACAACATATGAATAGCCAGCCAGTTGGTCACTGCGCCCGAGAACGCAAAGAGCCCCATCCCCCACAACCAGCCAAGCTCCAGCGTATAACCCAGGCCCATCGCCAGCAGGGCCACTAAATTGGTGATCAGACTTTTATTCATGCTGCAGACTCCTTCTCAATCCAATTGCGCATTCAATGCCGCGCGATTGTAATGAGCCTGCAGTCACTCAACAAGATGGCGTTCACGACCTGTTCAGAATGGCCACTGCTGCTGGATCAGCAGGGCACTGCCTGTCAGCACCACAACCAGCCCCAGTACCTTACGACTTTGCAGCATAAAAGGCCGTTGCCCCTTTAACTCTTGTTTGTTCATCACACAGCTCCCATTTATGTTATTGATAATAATTCTCAATAACATAAATTACAAGAGAGCTTTGCCTGATTAAAACGGATGGGAAATTTCAGTTTTTCCGATGTAGCGCCAGTAAAGCGCTGTTGCACAGGCCACGGCTTATGCCAGAATGGCCTCTGTTCCCCTTGTATTACAGAGTCTGGCATGAGCTACCCACCCCGTTATTTTACCTGCACGGATGACGCCTTGATTCGTCAGTTTTTACAGCAACATTATTTTGGTTTGTTACTCAGCTGTCAGTCTGGCCTGCATTACAGTCCGCTGCCTTTTTTCATTGAGCAGCAGCCGCAAGGCTGGCAACTGGCCTGCCATCTGGCGCGGTCCAACCCACAGTTACAGGAGCTGGATGGGCAGCCGGTGACGGTGGTGATCCAAGGCCCACACGCCTTTGTGTCCGCGGCCTGTTATCCGGAGAAACCTGCCGTCTCCACCTGGAATTATTTACTGGTTGAATTTAAAGGCCTAGCCCGCTTACTGACTCCCGAACAAACACTGAGTCTGGCGCGACGTCAGGAAAGCCATTCAGACCCACAACTGGAGCAATCAGCCGACTACCAGCAGAAATTACTGGCCGGCATTCAGGGGGTGCAAATTGAGGTTGACAACGTCACGGCCCGCTTCAAGTTGTCACAAAATAAAAACCCGCAACAGCATCAGGCTGTGCTGCAGTACCTGCAGCAGCATGAACAGGCCGATTTTGTCTGGCGCTGGATGCAACAACCAGGCAGCGAGTAAGGCTCTGTTCAGCTGACGCTCGCCAAACTGTGCTTCGACTTTTTGTTTTAGGAGCACACTATGAAAAAGTACCTCATCGCCCTGGCGTTTGTCGCTGCCACACAAGCCACTGCAGGTGAGTTTGTTCCCGCTGCTGGTTTTGGTTCCCAGTACGGTGATCTAGGGGCCAAGTTTATGTACCGCGAAGGCACTATGGCCGCTTATGCTGGTGTGGGCGTCGGCGGTGGTGCACTGGGTTTTCATCTGGCGCACTCAGCAGGCAGCCCACATGTGTTTGGCATGCAGTATGGTTTTTCATCCGATGTGTTTGATGGCAAAGACATGCTGCTGGGCACCTATGACTACCATTTCAGTGGTTTCAGTGGTCGGGGCTGGACCTTAGGCGCTGGCCTGGGTGTCGCCGACTATGATGATGGTCGCCGCGATGGCGATTCAAGAACTCTGGCTGTACTGAATGTGGGTTATAAATTCTGACACTCAGACGAAGCATAAAAAAACCGGGTTGCCCCGGTTTTTTTATACTTATTCCGCCTCTTTTTGCGCAGAGGGGTGGTCCGGCTCCTCGTCGTTCCAGACCTGTTGTAAGGCCTGACGCTCCTGCTCAGACAAATACACAGTCCAGTGACGTGGACTGAAATAGGGCTGAGGCTCTGGCAGCTTACGTTTTACTGCGCTCATTCTGCTGTCCTCCTGATTGGTTCTTTATGGGCTTGTAAATAAGCCTAACAAAACCAAACTGAGCAGAAACTGAACGCCCCATTACAACTTTCTGGCATCTGCCGCCATCCCCGGGCGCAATGGTTCTGCCTTTAAAGCCGGGACAGGGCTTTTCTCCAGCTCAGTGTGCAGCTGTGCGATAGCCCGGCTTAACTGAGCATCCTGGCCAGCAAAGCTGGCAAACGGCAGGTTCTCCACCTGAATATCCGGGCTGACACCGCGGCCTTCAATAATCCAGCGACCCGCCGCGTCAAACTGGGCAGTTTCCGCCACCCGGGCCACACCAAAGTCAGCCAGCAGGTTGCGGCCGGACAACCAGACACCTGCACCAGAGGTTTGCTGACCAATCACAGGCCCCAGGCCAAGTGCTTTTACGCCTGCAGCAAAGGTTTCACCATCTGAGTAGGTTAAAGGGTCGGTCAGAACCACCAGACGGCCACGGAAGCTCTGCTGCATATTGGTGTACGCTTTGCCTTGCTGAGGTTGCCAGAAGGCCCAGACCCGACGCAGCAGTTTTTCAATCACCCAGCTGTCGATATTGCCACCGCGGTTACGGCGCACATCAATGATCAACCCCTCTTTATCCACCTGAGCATAAAAATCGCGGGCAAACTGGGCTAAATCGTTCGGGCCCATCGCATACAGATGCATATACCCAAACCGGCCCTGACTTTGTTTGGCCACCAAGGCTTTGTTTTGTGTAACCCAGTGCTGGTAGCGCCACTGCTGCTCCTGCTCCGGGCTTTGCGGTACCACCACTTTCTGCCAGTTTTTGCCGTCCCGTTGCAGGCTCAGCAACACCTGTTGACCTTGTTGTTGCTGCAACAGCTGCTGCAACTGCAGCTGAGTCTGTACCGGATGATGATTTACCGCTTTGAGCAGATCGCCATTTTGCAGTGGATCAGCCCCACTGGCCAACGGACTTTGCAACCAGGGCAAGTCCGGATCGGTCTGATACAGAGTCTGCAGCACCAGCCCCTGGTCAGTTTCACGCCACTGTCCGCCTAAACTGGCGGCCAGGCTTTGTTCCTGCGCTTTGGCATAGTCGCCGCCACGCACCTGAGAATGCAACACAGACAGTTCCCCAATCAACTGGGCCAGCAGGTCGTCGAGTTCGAACCGATCGCGCACCCGCTCCAATAAAGGCAGGTAGTGTTGTTTTATGGCGGTCCAGTCTTTACCGCGCATCGCCGGGTCAAATAAAAACTCGCGGTGCATCAGCCAGGCATCCTGATACATTTGTTGCCACTCGGCTTTGGGTTGCAGCTTTACCACCAGCGTCTCCACTGCCCAGGGCTCTGCATCGTCCCCTTCAGGCGCTTTGGCAGTGGCGGCCCCCAGGAAAAACCTGTTTTGCCCCGGAGCCGTCTGATACCAGAGTGCAATATTTTTGCCATCAGCCGACACGTGCAGATCCTGCACCGCACTGGCATACCCCTTCAACTGCTTACTCCGGGGCTCAATGCTCAGGCTGTGCACTACCCCGGCCTGACCTGGAGTCTCTGCAGCAGACAGCAGATACAGCTGTTTCTCTGCAACCTGCAGTTTCTGATAGTTGCCGGCCGCTACAGGCACCTGCCACAAGGTTTCGCCTATCTGGCTGAGCTCAAGCGCTTTGGCTTCTCCCTCCAGAGCAGTGCTGAGCTCAGACTCCGCATCAAAAGGAAACTGCTGATCCGTACTGAGTGCATAAGCAAATACCAAGGCGCGTTTATCAAAGGCCGGCCCCATATTGCGGTCACCCCAGGGTGCGCCCGGTTTGGCCTGCAATTGCCGCTCAGACAAAAAATACAGCCACTGGTTATCCGGGCTGAAGGCCGGGCTGTAAGAGTTGTAATCTGCACTGGTCAGTAGTTGGCTGTTTTGCTCTTTGACTGAATACAACCCCAACTGAGAACGGCCAATACCGTCGGTTTCTGTCACAAAAGCCAGCGCTGCAGAATCTGGCTGCCAGACCAGGGCGGTATAAGGTGATAAGCCAAAACCCTGCTGATAAATTTCGCTGTTTTTGCCACTTTGGGTATCAAGAATAAATAACCGTCCCGCTTTGTCGTCATGTGCCAGATAACGGCCATCTGGCGACAGGCTGAGCTGCCAGCGAAAACCGACCTTATCCTGAGTCAGCTGATTGCCTTGATCCGAGCCATCGGCGGCATAACGCCAGATCTGCAGCTCGCCGCTCTGATCGGACAGCAGATACACCCATTGGCCGTTTGGACTCAGTACAGCACTGCGGGCCCGTGCATGGTCAGGTAAGGGCAGCTCCACAGTGCGCTTGGGGGCGCGTGACAGCACCTGCACTTTCCCCCGCACCGTCAGGACAAGCTTTTCGGCTTTAAAACTGACCTTCTGATCGGTCAGGTACTTTAAAGGTTCAGCCAGCAGGCGTTCACGCTGAGCGGGAGAATCCGACAGCAAATTCGGGCTGAGGACAGAGTCGTTTCCACTGCCGTCCAGCAGACGCAAGTCAGCACCGTGCTGATAAATCAGTTGGTGCCCCGAGGCCCGCACTGCCCGTACTGCGTAATCCTTATGCTGAGTCAAAGCACTGAACTGGCCGCTGTCTGGCTGATAACGCCACAGATTCGGCATACCTGAAGCGTCGCTGACCAGCAGAAGTGTGCCGTTTTGCCAGACCGGATTGCGCAACGAGCCCTCATGTTCAGCCAGTAACCGCTGGGCTTCGTCAGTGGAATTCATTTTCCAGCGCCACAACTGGCCACGAGCGCCGCCCTGATACTGTCGGGCGTTATCCCCGGTCAGTTGCAAACCATAACGGATAAAATACAGATACTCGCCTTTTGCATCGATGGCGCCTTCCACTGCGTCCTGCAGCGGCAGGGTTTGGCTCTGACCATTGTTTAAATCCAGCAGACGCAACTGCCAGGTATTCACCGGTCCAATGTTCGCGTCCGTGCTGTACAACAACTCGCCTTTGGGGCTGAAACCATGCAGTTTCACTTTACCGTTCAGCGCGGTCAGGCGTTTCGGCTGGCCACCGCTGCGAGGCAGCTGATAAATATCCTGGCTGCCGTCGTAAACCGCCACATAGAGCACCTGTTGGCCGTCCGGTGTAAACAGTGCCTGGTTTTCTTCTGCAGCATGGGTGGTCAGGCGGCTGGCATTGGCCGCCCCCAGTTCTGTCAGCCATAAATCGCCTTCGGCAGTAAATACCAGTTGATTCCCTTCGATAGCCGGGCTGCGGTAATACGGCTGTGCCGCCAGGCAGGGTAAACTCAGACTCAGGGTGGTTAAAGCCACCAGTTTCTTGATCCTATGCAGTTTCATCATGCTCCCGTGACCTGTCTTTGCAGGCTGTTGTTTCTGGCTTTACCTTAACTGCCTGTTTAGCACGAAACCAGCCCAATCAACTGATTTTCCGTGATTTTTAGCCTGTTTAAGTCAAAAAAAGTAAAGTTAGGTTTGGCCGCTGAACTCCGTTTTTATCTTGCCTTCTCAGCCATAGAAATGACGAAAACCGGAGTGACTTATGAACCAACAGACCACGGAACAACAAACCAGACGACGTTTTTTAAAACACTTGGGACTAGGGCTGGCGGCAGCGCCTTTGATAGGTCTGATCGCCTGCGGTGACAGTTCGGACACCACAGAAATTGCCGAGACCGACTCCTCCACCGGCACTGGGGATACCGGGAACACGGACGGCACCGGCAGCAGCACCAGCTGGGCCAGCGGCGGTACTGCGTCGATGACCGCCAACTTTCCGGATGACAGTATTTTCGCAACCAGCGCAGCCTGCACAGTCGCACTGACCAAAGCTATGACTGAAGGCCCCTGCTTTTTTGCCGCTGATGCGCTGGATGACATTTCCGAAGAGCAGGTTGGGTTGCCAATGCAGTTATGCCTGCGGGTGATCGACAGCAGTTGCAACCCGGTGTCCGGGCTGGACGTAGAAGTTTGGCATTGTGACGTGGAAGGCATTTACTCCGGTGACACCACAGGCAGTTCAGACAGCCGGCGTTTCTCCAGCAGTTTTTGCACCGGTAATGACGCCGATGCACTGAAATCCAAATGGTTCCGCGGCTACCAGGTCACCGACAGCAGCGGCCGGGTGAACTTTAAAAGCTGTTTTCCGGGCTGGTATTCCAGCCGCACTATCCATATTCACTTCCGGGTGCGCAATAACAACAACGACCAGGTGATTTCGCAGTTTTGTTTCCCGGACAGCCTGACCGAAGACATTTGTACCACCCATGCCGACTACAAGAATCACGGTATGCAGGACACGACGCTCAGCAGTGGCAAAGACACTGTATTCGGCAGCAACTATCAGGATTATCTGTTTGACTGGCAGCAAAACAGTGACGGTTCTATTCTGGTGTATAAAACCATTCAGATCAGCTGATGCGGTGACTGGAAACGAAAGGTGGGTCTCGTCCCTGAGACCCACCTTTTATCTGGCGTTAAAAACTGCGCAGTGCATTGAGCGCCTGCTGCAGATGTGCCGGCTGAATATCCAGATGAGTCACCCAACGCAGCCGCTTGTAGTGCCCTTCGCTGGACGAATAACTGGACGAGGTAAAACGGATCCCCTGCGCGGTCAGATGGGCCAGCAACGCGTCCGCCACTGACAGTTCAATGTCGGTAAACAGAATATTGGTATGAGCCGGATGCACCACGACCCTGCCGGCAAGTTTGGCGTGTTCAGCCACCACAGCGGCAATACCGGCTGCCAGCTCTGCGGCATGACGATGGTCGTCCGCCAGCCGCTCCACATTGTGCTGCAGTGCATAGAGCCCCGCCGCCGCAATGACCCCGGCCTGACGCATGCCACCCCCCAGCATTTTCCGTACCCGGCGGGCTTGTTGAATAAAGGCCAGACTGCCGAGCAACAAAGAGCCAACCGGCGCCCCTAAACCTTTGGACAAACACAAAGACACCGAGTCATAACCGGCGGTCAACGCCCTGGCCGCCTGCCAGATGTCCATGCCCTGCTCAGCGGCCACTGCAGCCGCCGCATTCATCAGCCGGGCGCCATCAATATGGGCTTTTAAGCCCAGCTCTTTGCACAACGCAGCCACATCCTGCATATAGGCCAGCGGTAACACCTTACCGCCTGTGGTGTTTTCCATTACGACCAGCCGGGTCCGGGCGAAATGTGGGTCGTCCGGCTTCACGGCAGCACGGATGGAGGCTAAAGGAATAGTGCCATCCGGGTTTTGCTCCAGCGGCTGTGGCTGAATGGACCCCAGCACCGCCATGCCGCCGCCTTCCCAGCGGTAGGTGTGCCAGTACTGACCGACAATAGCTTCATCGCCGCGCTGGCAGTGGGTCATCATCGCAATTAAATTGGTTTGAGTGCCGCTGGGGGCAAAGAGTGCCGCTTCAAAACCCAATTGAGCTGCGGCGAATTGCTGCAGCTGGTTGACCGTCGGATCATCGGCAAACACATCATCGCCCACTTCTGCCTGCGCCATGGCCTGACGCATGGCACTGCAGGGCTGGGTCACGGTATCACTACGAAAATCAGCCATCATGTTGTTCTCCTTGATAGTGCGGTTATCAAACCTGATCGCCACCAGGAGTACAAGAGCCGCAAGGCCAAATTCAGCGCTCGCGCGACTGCATGACCAACAACAGCCTTAACTGACTGCCAGGCGCAGCGCAATCAGCGTCATCACCAGGGCAATCAGCGCATCAAAACAACGCCAGCGCAGCGGTGAGTTCAGCAGCACATTCAGCTTAGGGGCAAAGCCGGTCAGGCTGCTAAACCAGACCACAGAGGCCAGCACAGCCCCGACGCCAAACCAGAACGGTGATGGCTGCTGGTTCCCCACACTGCCAATCAGCACCAGGGTGTCCAGGTACACATGGGGGTTTAACAGGGTGATGGCAAAAGCCGTCACCATGGTTTTTGGCCAGGGGTCAGGTTTAACCTGCTCTGCCTGCAGCCGCCCCTGCCCCAGCCAGGCACGACGGGCCGCACCAAAGGCCAGGTAAAGTAATAAAGCCACACCAGCCCAGGTCAGCACAGGCACCAGAGGCGGTAACCAGTGTTGCACCAGCGCTATGCTGGAAATCCCCACCACTATCAGCAGCGCGTCACACAAAATGCAGACAGCCGCTATCACCAGCCGGTTGGCACCAGCCATGCTTTGGCTTAATACCCAAATATTTTGTGCGCCTATGGCCACTATCAGCCCCAGGCCAACACCAAAACCTATGCCTATGGATCCCATCCCGTCTTACCCCAGCAATTTGTGTGACCCACAGGCTAGCTCAGCCTGCTATTATGATTCCAACGAATAATATTTATGTATCATGAGTTTTTATCATGCTTGATTATCGGCTGGTGCAGGCTTTGGACGCCGTGCTGACCCAAGGGGGCTTTGAAAAGGCGGCGCAGGCACTGTACCTCACTCAATCCGCGGTCAGTCGCCGCATTAAACAGCTGGAAGCCCAGCTTGGCCAAATGGTGCTGCAACGTACTACCCCTCCCAAAGCCACTTTGGCCGGTCAGCGCCTGTTGCACCATTACCAGCAGGTCCGGCAAATGGAAGCGGCGCTGGGTTTAAGTACGGCTGACGAAAAACAAAGCATAAGGCTGGCAATGAATGCCGACAGCCTGGCCACCTGGGTTGCCGACGCTTTGCTGTTGCCAGACCACCCCGGTGTACGCTTTGATTTAGTGGTGGAAGACCAGTCGGTTGGCCTGAACCGGATGAAACAAGGCGACGTGATGGCCTGTATCTGCGCCAGCCCTGAACCGGTCAATGGCGGCGCTGTGGTCGCTTTGGGGGCTTTACGTTACCGTGCTGTCGCCAGCCCGGCTTTTATTCAGCGGTATCAGCTGGAAACCGCCCACCCCACCCAACTGGCGACAGTGCCTTGCCTGGTCTTTAACGAAGACGATCAACTACAACATGACTATTTGCAGCGCTATTGCGGCGAGCGGCCACAACATATTCATTATTGCCCCTCGTCCGAAGGTTTTTTAAAAGCCTGTTTGGCCGGACTGGGCTATGGCTTGCTGCCCGAGCTGCAAATGCAACAGGAGTTTGCCGACGGCCGGCTGCTGGATTTAAGCCCAGCGCTGTACCTGGACGTGCCGCTGTTTTGGCACCACTGGCAAACCGAAAGCCCGTTATTGCAACAACTGCGACAGCAGGTGCAACGGGTGGCGGCACAGACACTCAGACATCTGTAATGCCATGAAACACAGAGGAAAGGTCAGACTACTGTCAATTTCCCGCTGCAGGGGCCGCAGTAACCCGCCTTGTCATCAGATCTTCACAACCGCCTTGAGGTTTCGCTGTTTTTTTTAGCGCAAAATAAAATAAAATCCTGTATATTGTCGCCCTAATTTTCTAACCCTTAGCTTAATCGAGATGACTATGTCAGCAGATTTATCTTTATACAGAAACATTGGTATCTTCGCCCACGTAGATGCCGGTAAAACCACCACGACCGAGCGGATCCTGAAACTGACCGGTAAAATCCATAAGCTGGGTGAAGTTCACGAAGGTGAATCTACCACTGACTTCATGGTGCAGGAAGCTGAGCGTGGTATCACCATTCAGTCTGCTGCTGTGACCTGTTTCTGGAAAGGCCACCGTTTCAACGTGATCGATACCCCAGGCCACGTTGACTTCACCGTTGAAGTGTACCGTTCTCTGAAAGTTCTGGACGGTGGTATCGGTGTATTCTGTGGTTCAGGCGGTGTTGAGCCTCAATCAGAAACCAACTGGCGTTATGCGAATGACGCAAAAGTTTCCCGTCTGATCTTCGTCAACAAGCTGGACCGTATCGGTGCTGACTTTATCCGTGTTACAGATCAGGTGAAAAAAGTTCTGGGCGCGACCCCACTGATCATGACACTGCCAATCGGCCGTGAAGACACCTTCAAAGGTGTGGTAGACCTGCTGACTGAAAAAGCTTATGTGTGGGATGAAACTGGTCTGCCAGAGAACTACACCATCACTGATGTTCCGGCTGACATGCTGGAAGACGTGGCTATGTACCGCGAACAGCTGATCGAAACTGCCGTTGAGCAAGACGACGAGCTGCTGATGGCGTACATGGACGGCGAAATGCCAACTGTGGAACAAGTGAAAGCCTGTATCCGTAAAGGTACCCGCGACCTGGCCTTCTTCCCAACTTACTGTGGTTCAGCCTTTAAAAACAAAGGTATGCAGTTAGTTCTTGACGCTGTTGTTGATTACCTGCCAAACCCGACAGAAGTCAACCCACAGCCTCTGACTGACGAAGAAGGTAACGAAACTGGTCAGCACGCTATCGTTTCTGCTGACGAGCCGTTCCGCGCTCTGGCCTTTAAGATCATGGACGACCGTTTCGGCGCCCTGACCTTTATCCGTATCTACTCTGGTGTACTGAACAAAGGTGACACCGTACTGAACGCTTATACGGGTAAAACAGAACGTATCGGCCGTATGGTAGAAATGAACGCGAACGACCGTACCGACCTGACCACAGCTCAGGCCGGTGACATCATCGCGCTGGTTGGTCTGAAGAACAACACTCAGACTGGTCACACCCTGTGTGATCCAAAATTCCCGTGCACGCTGGAACCTATGGTATTCCCAGAGCCGGTAATTTCTATCTCTGTTACGCCAAAAGACAAAGGCGGCATGGAGAAGATGTCTGTGGCTATCGGTAAAATGGTGGCTGAAGACCCAACCTTCCGCGTTGAAACTGACCAGGATTCTGGCGAAACCATTCTGAAAGGTATGGGTGAACTGCACCTGGATATCAAAGTAGACATTCTGAAACGGACTTACGGCGTAGAGCTGATTGTAGGCCAGCCTCAGGTGGCATACCGCGAAACTATTACCCGTGAAGTGGAAGACAGCTACACCCACAAGAAGCAGTCTGGTGGTTCAGGCCAATACGGTAAAATTGACTACCGCATCCGTCCGGGCGAGCCAAACTCAGGCTTCAAGTTTATCTCTACCGTTGTGGGTGGTAGCGTACCAAAAGAATTCTACCCGGCTATCGAAAAAGGGTTCGAGTCAATGATGTCCACGGGCACCATGGCTGGCTTCCCGGTGCTGGACGTCGAAGTTGAGCTGTTCGACGGTGGTTTCCACGCTGTTGACTCCTCAGCCATTGCGTTCGAAATCGCCGCCAAAGGCGCTTTCCGTCAGACTATGCCAAAAGCAGGTCCGCAGCTGTTAGAACCCATCATGAAAGTGGACGTGTTCACGCCGGAAGACCATGTGGGTGACGTGATCGGTGACCTGAACCGTCGTCGTGGCATGATCTCTGGTCAGGAATCAGGTGCGACAGGCGTACGTATCAAGGCCACAGTACCACTGTCTGAGATGTTCGGTTACATCTCTACCCTGCGGACTATGACGTCAGGCCGTGGCCAGTTCTCTATGGAATTCGACCACTACGCACCATGTCCACAAAACGTGGCTGACGCTGTGATCGCTAAAGAGAAAGAAAAGAAAGCTGCTGCTAAAAACTAAGTAGCGCTTTAAAAAAAGCCCCGCTGGTGCAAACCGCGGGGCTTTTTGTTTTCCTTCGTTTTGCTGCCAGCAAAGCGATCACCCTTTTGAGTGGCGGCAGGAGCTCTGCGCCGCACCAGGATTGAATGAATACGCCCGCAACAGAGCCAAAATGCTGGCCGACCCGGGGTATACCAGTATTGCCGTGGATATGTACGGCACCGGCAAAGTGGCTGAGCATCCGGACAACGCCATGGCTTTTATGGAAGCGGCCATGAAAGAACCGGGCCAGGTGAATGCCCGCTTTGATGCCGCCATGGCGTTGCTCAAAGCCGAACCCGGCGTGAAGCACAGCTTTACCGTGCCGGATGCCACTGAAAAAGGCAAAGCTTTTTACATGCCGTTTGAGTACAACGAACAGGCCGACAAAGACAGCTGGGCCTGCCTGATCCGCTGCAGTTACAGCCGGACGCTGTCCAGTCCGGTCAGCCGGGCTTTGAGCTCTGAAACTGACCAGTGTTTGCCCTGTTGCACCACAGTATGTATGCCAGTGAGTGCACTCAGATCCTGTGACGGATCCGCCAGCATTACAATAAAGTCAGCCACATAACCCGGGGCCAGCTGCCCTGTATCCGCTAAATCCAGATGACGGGCACCGCCGACTGTCGCCAGTTGCAGCACTTGCCAAGGGCTCAGGCCAGCCGCCTGACTCAGCTGCAATTCCCGCAGATAAAAGGGGCCGCTGGCGCTTAAGTCAGTGCCAATCGCCAGTGGTACACCCACCTGATACAGCCGCAGCAGCAACTGCTGTACTTTAGGCAGCTGGCGCTGTGCGGCTTCCAGTTCCTGTTTTTGCCAATCGTAGCTCAGTGCAGCAAAAAACGAACGCCAGCGTCGACGATTCTCCGGGTGAAACCCCCACATCTGCGGTTCTGGATACAGGCGGTCCAGTTCCCGGCCAAAGTAAAACAACTCGTTGGCCACCAGAGTTAAATCAACCTGAGTCTGCTGACGGGCCAGGGTCGCAAACAGCTGCTGCATCGGCGCACTGTCGTAATCCACAGCTTCAAACCAGCGGTAGATATAACGGGTGTTATACGGATTTTTCCGCTCTGCCAGATAAGTCTGCTGCGCCTGACCGGTCAGCAGCTCAGCGCTGGTTGGCAAGGCATGGGTTAATTTATCAATACCCAGCTCAGCAGCGTATTGCCAACTGACACTGTCCAGATGCGCCACCGTTTTCAGACCGGCCGCTTTGGCCAGCCGTACCGCCATGGCCAGCTCTGTTTTACTTAAACCTGCATAGAGTTTCAGAGCCCGCACACCCGAGGCTTTTTGCCGTTCAATTTCTGCCAGCCAGCCTGCTTCGTCTTTGGGATAGACCGAACCGGCCTCCAAGGGGGTAGGTTCAAAGGCATAACCGGCATAATGCAGCTTAGGGCCAGGCCAGTGACCTGCCTGCTGTTGTTGGACATAACGGGCGTTGGCTTCCGGCTCACCTGCCGGACTGAAGGCTGTCGTCACCCCGACAGCCAAGGTGCTGATAGCATGATAGCGGGTGATTTCATCGTGCCCCTTCAGGCTGACCACAGGGCTGCCATTTTGCATTTCCACTCTGTGAGGTCCGGCCGTCAGATGCAGGTGCACATCAATCAGCCCGGGCATCACATACTGATCCTGTAAATCAATCTGCCGCCCGGCACCAGGCAACGGCTCCGCGCCCTGCTGCCCCAGTTGCACAATACGTCCTTGCCTGACCAACATCCAGCCATTGGTGATCCGCTGCTCCGTTGCCGGGTTTAACAGGGTGGCATTGTGATACAACACACTTTGCGGGTCAGTGCCATCCGCTGGTGGCTGAGCCATACTGCTGGCGGCACCGAACAGGCCGAAAAGCAACAGGCTGGTGACTGAAGAAATAGTGGCTTGCATCGATTCACTCCGGTTTCATTTGAGAACTGCTTTGTAAGTCGTTGAATTTGTAAGAACTGTTACAGATTATTTTTTATTTTTTCCCTGTAACACTTCAATGCAACGATCAGACTCAACACAAATGCACCCAGATCAGTGAGGGCTGAAAAAGCTGTTACTTCCAGTATTCGATAATCCGGCTCACCTTGTCGCCGTCAAACTCAAACACAGCGAAATGAGTGACAGCAACGCGGTTTTGAACGCCCTGTCGCTCTACCGCCACCGCCTTGTAACCGGGCAACTGCGTCAGAATACGGTAACAGGGCTCCATATTGGTGTATCGGCCTTGTGACTGCATGGCAGACAACTCCGCCTTGCTGTATTCACCGCCGTAGGCACCATGCCGGTAGACAAAGTCGTCGCTGTACGGGGAAAACAGCCTGTCTAAATCCGCCAGAACCGAGCCTTTCAGCATTACCTGATTCCACGCCGAGCTCACTTGCGCCACTTTGGCTTTTAGCCCGGCCGCATCCAGCACCTGTGGCTCAGAAGCTCAACTGGGCACCACCACACAGAGACAAAGCAACCCTCCTACTGAATTTATACATAGACAGTCCCTTTCGATGGCACAGGATGGGTGCTCCAACCCAATGTGGCTGTTACGGCACCATCGGAAATATGGGTGGGGCCAGACCCTGAGAATTTGGGAGCTGTTTCCTGCGGCCTCGCTACAGAGGTTGTGTCCCCCCCTGCCCGCACGCCGCTGCTGACCAGAGGTTCTGGCCAAGGTGTTCACAAAAAATTCATCCGTCTCCGCTGTCCGTTTTGTCTGACGACTGACTCATTAGGCAGGGATATCCCACAACAATGGAGGCTCGACAATGAAAGTGAACAGATGGTGTGCGGCAATGCTTTTAGCAGCAATGGGGCCTGTCAGCGCCGGTCAATCCGGTACTTTCAGCACATTGACCTACAATGTTGCCGGTTTGCTGGAGCTGTTTTCCAGTGCAGAAAGTGACCGCCAGGCGGCGACTGAGCAAATCAGCTGTTATATCAACACCTTTGATATTGTGAATGTGCAGGAAGATTTTAACTACCATGCCGCGTTGTACGACAGCTGCAACACCCATAGTTATCGTTCATCCACGACTGGGGGAATGGGCATTGGCAGTGGTTTGAATAGTTTGAGTCACTTGCCGTTTAGTACGATCAAAAGAGTGAAATGGAATCACTGCAATGGGGTGGATTGTCTGACTCCCAAAGGCTTTACCCTGATCCAGGTCAGGTTAGCCGAAGGTGTTTATCTGGACCTGTACAATCTCCATACCCAGGCTCAGGTGGAAACTGCAGATCTGACAGCCCGGCGGAATAATATACTGCAACTGAAAAACTACATTGCCGCCCATTCGGCTGGCAACACAGTGATCATTATGGGGGATACCAACACCCGCTACACCAGAAGTGGGGACAATATCCGCGAATTACTCGATGTTGGTTTTACCGACGCCTGGCTGCAGCTTTATCGTGCCGGTGACGTGCCTCTGTCAGGGGCTGACGCCTTGGTCTGTGAACCTAAAATAACGGCGGCCCAGTGTGAGATAGTCGACAAAGTACTGTACCGTAACAATGGTTTTGTCAATCTGAGTCTGCAGGATTATCAGGTTCGGCAGGATGACGAAACTGCAGATGGCCTGAAGTTATCCGATCATCCGCCAGTCTCCGCACTGTGGGGATTTCAGACGCCTGACGATCGCAGACTCAGTGATCCTGTGGGAGGTGAAGGTGGTGTTTCATTTAATGATGTCAGCCAGCTACCGGCCATTCCTGTGGTCAGTCAGCTTCATCTGCGCAGCGGCAACAGAGTGGACCAAATTGGGTTGCAGTTGAATACAGGCCAAAGTTTCAGCCATGGGGGTTCAGGTGGCAATCTGGCCAGTCTGCAGCTGGCTCCGGGCGAGTACCTGCAGGGGGTGACCCTGTGCCAGGGCAGCCGTAATGGCAGTATGCGGGTCTTTTATGTACGTATGCAAACGAACCTCGGCAGGGCTTTATCTGGCGGCTCTCAGACCAACCATTGCAGTGCATTTCAGGCGCCGGTCGGTTGGCAAATTAGTGGCTGGCATGGTCGGGCGGAAACTGAGTTGGATAAGCTGGGGGTGATCTACAGCCCTGCTCCACTCTAAACTCTGGTTTGCCCGTTGAGCAGCTCTGCTGCAAAGTGCTTTCTGAACACAGGTCCTGATTCAGGACCAACAAAATAAAGTGCTTGTCGGGCTGCAGCGATAAATAGGCCGGTCATTGCTTCTGCCTGACCGGCCCCTATCCTTCACACAAAAAAGCAGCCCGCAGGCTGCTTAGTCAAGGACCAGTAAAGTGCTACAGCATTACTGCTTTGGCAGCTCTTTTACGCCCATATTAAACAGGCTGAAGCCGATGATGTCGGTGGCCAGTTCAATTTGTTTGGACACAGGCACACCGGCGCCGTGACCGGCGTTGGTTTCAATGCGGATCAGCTGCGGATTAGTCCCGCCCGCTTTGGCCTGCAGCTCAGCGGCAAACTTAAAGGAGTGCGCCGGTACCACGCGGTCATCGTGATCGCCAGTGGTCACTAAGGTAGCCGGGTAGGCGACGCCTTGCTTCACGTTATGCACTGGTGAGTAGCCTTTGATGTAGTCAAACATCTCTTTGCTTTGCTCTGAGGTGCCGTAGTCATAAGCCCAGCCTGCACCTGCGGTAAAGGTGTGGTAACGCAGCATATCCAGCACGCCCACTTGCGGAATGGCCACTTTCATTAAGTCTGGCCGCTGAGTCATCACAGCGCCCACCAGCAAGCCGCCGTTGGACCCACCACGGATCGCCAGTTTGTTGTTTGAGGTGTATTTCTGGGCAATCAGGTACTCACCTGCTGCAATAAAGTCGTCAAACACGTTTTGTTTTTTCAGCTGAATACCAGCGTCGTGCCAGGCTTTACCGTATTCGCCACCACCACGCAGGTTCGGCACCGCGTACACGCCACCTAATTCCATCCACACCAGGTTGGCCACGCTGAAGGCTGGAGTCAGGCTGACGTTAAAACCACCGTAGCCGTACAGCAGGGTTGGGTTGTTGCCATCCAGCTGAAGGCCTTTTTTGTGGGTGATAATCATCGGCACTTTGGTACCGTCTTTGCTGGTGTAAAACACCTGCTTCGACTCATAATCGTCACTGTTAAACTTCACCGCCGGTTTGTAATACACCTTGGTTTCGCCCGCTTTGGGCTCAAAGGCAAAAGTGGTGGCCGCAGTGTTGTAGTTGGTAAAGCTGAAATACACCAGCTCGTCTTTGGTTTTGCCGCCAAAGCCAGATACGGTGCCGACACCAGGCAGGGTCACATCACGCACCAGCTTGCCGTCGTAGTCGTACTGTTTTACCTGAGAAATGGCGTCCACCATATAGTGGGCAAACAGGAAACCTGCGCCTTTGTTCACATCCAGTACATTGGCGGTTTCGGCAATCACTTCAGTCCACTTGTCTTGAGCAACCTCTTTGGCGTTAATTTTCACCAGCTTTTTATTCGGTGCATTCAGGTTGGTGACAAAAAATAACTCATCACCACGGCTGTCAACAAATTCAAAGTCGGCGCTGCCTTCGGCATAGACAGTGACAAAAGCACTGTCTGGCGTTGTTAAGTCTTTGATAAAGACTTTGTTGCCTGACGTAGCGTTTGCAGCAGACACAATCAGGTACTTGCCGTCATCGGTTACACCACCACCGACATAACGGTGTTTTTCAGTGTCCACGCCGCCGTACACCAGCACATCGTCTTTTTGGGCTGTGCCCAGCTTATGGTAATACAGCTTGTGCTGGTCGGTTTTGGCTGACAGCTCGGAGCCTTCCGGTTTGTCATAGCTGGAGTAGAAGAAACCTTCGTTGCCTTTCCAGCTGACGCCGCTGAACTTCACGTCCACCAGCTGTGTTTCCAGCTCTTTTTTGCTTTCAGTGTCGATAATAATAATTTTGCGCCAGTCACTGCCGCCTTCGGAAATGGAATACGCCAGTACCTTGCCGTCTTTGGAAAAGGACACATCGGCCAGCGAGGTGGTGCCGTCGCTTGAGAAGGTGTTCGGGTCTAAAAAGAGTTCAGCTTCGCCGTCGCCTTTTTTGCGGTACAACACAGACTGATTTTGTAAGCCATCGTTTTTAAAGAAGTAGCTGTAATCGCCTTCTTTAAAAGGCGCCCCTACTTTTTCATAGTTCCACAGGGTTTCTAAACGTTGTTTAATCTGATCGCGGTAACCAATCTGGTCCAGGTACGCAAAAGTCACTTTGTTTTGCTCTTTTACCCAGGCGCCGGTTTCAGCGCTTCTGTCGTCTTCCAGCCAGCGGTAAGGGTCGGCCACTTTCGTATCAAAGTAAGTATCCACCACCTCGCCTTTTTGCGTCAGCGGATAAGTAAATGGGTTGGCCTGAGTTTCGGCTGCTGTCACTGTGTCGTTGCTCTTTGTGGTGTCTTGAGGTTGGCCACAGGCTGTTAATAAAGCCAGAGCCACGGCGCTTACTGCGTATTTCATGGATCCTGTTCCCCGGATTTGAGTAAGTGAACTGTGAATAAATCGCCACGAGCATAACAAAGTCGAACCCGCCATGCAGCCCCGCCAGCTGAATTTCTGCCGCAGCCTCAGGGGCACTCAGCTTTCAGTGAATACGTATGCAAAAAGTAAATGAATTTATTTCATCTGTTTACAAATATCTTACCTGCGCCTAATTTTCATGGGTCACCGGTGAACCACTGCACAGACCAATGGAATTGGTTGTGTGCAGATAACAACAAATCAACAGACAAGGTGACTTTATGGTGAATACAACAACTTGCCAGCTGAAGGCGCTGTTTTGGCTCAGCGCGGCTGTGGCCGTCACGCCAGCGGCTCAGGCCGATGTGATACTGCACGCCTTTAACTGGAATTACACTGAAATTACCGCCAAAGCCAATGAAATTGCCGCCGCCGGTTATAAAAAAGTGCTGGTGGCCCCGCCGCTGAAATCCAGTGGCAACGAATGGTGGGCCCGTTATCAGCCACAGGATTTACGCCTGATCGACCACCCCCGTGGCAACAAGCAGCAACTGCAAACACTGATCACCACTTTATCGGGCCTGGGCGTCGAGGTGTATGCCGATGTGGTGCTGAACCATATGGCGAACGAGTCCTGGAAACGCTCCGATCTGAACTACCCCGGCACTGAGCAGTTGAATAACTACAGCGCCAACTGGACCTATGTGAATAACCAGAAGCTGTTTGGTGATTTAAGCCAGAACTTTTTATCCGGCTCCGACTTTCATGCAGCGGGTTGTATTACCAACTGGCTGGATGTCGGCCATGTGCAGTATTACCGGCTCTGTGGCGGGGGCGGCGACACCGGCCTGCCGGATTTAGACAACAACAGCTGGGTGGTCAGCCAGCAACAGCAGTACCTGCAGGCGCTGAAAAACATGGGTATCAAAGGTTTCCGGGTGGATGCGGTGAAACATATGACCAATACCCATATCAATCAGGTGTTTAACTCCGGTATTAAAAGCGGCGTGCATGTGTTTGGTGAAGTGATCACTTCTGGCGGCGCTGGCAACCAGGAATACGAGCTGTTTCTGAAACCTTACCTCGACGGTACAGGCCAGGGCGCTTATGACTTCCCGTTATTTGCCTCTATCCGCAGTGCGCTGTCGTATGGCGGCTCAATGAACAGTCTGGTGGACCCCGGCGCTTATGGCCAGGCACTGGCCTGGAATAAAGCTGTCACCTTTGCTATTACCCATGATATTCCAACCAACGACGGTTTCCGTTATCAGATCTTAAACAGCACAGATGAAGTGCTGGCCCATGCCTATATTCTGGGCCGGGACGGTGGCATGCCGATGATCTATTCCGACCATGGCGAAACGGCCGCATTGGACGGCTACCGCTGGCAGGATTTTTACAAAAGAGCCGATATTAAAAACATGATCCGTTTTCACAACGCGGCCCAGGGCAACGGCATGCAGGTGATGGGTTACAACGACTGCTTCCTGCTGTTTAAACGTGGCAAAAAAGGCGTGGTGGGTATCAACAAGTGCGAGCAGCCGGTGGATTTCTGGGTCGACAGTTACGCTTACGAGTTTAACTGGTACAAAAACTACAGCGATGTGTTGGCAGGCAATACCTTCAACGTCAGCAGCCAGTGGTTCAAACTGACCATTCCAGGCCGTAGTGCCCGGATGTGGCTGGAGCAGTAAGCGAATCAGGGCAGCGCACCCGCTGCCCTTTTTTCTTGTTCAGCCGCCGCTGGCTGGTTAGAGTAAATCAATCTAGCCCTTTCAGAGTTTTGCTGATGTTGCCCATCGCCCTGCTGCTTCAACTGATTTTGGCTCAGCCAGGCGCTGAACCTTCCACAGTGCCGGACCCGACCTTGCCGGTGCTGGCGCCACCTGCCGCGGCATCCTGGCAACCCCAACAAGACTTCGGCCCCTGGCAACAGCAACAAAAACAACGTTACCGCACCGCTTTGTTGTGGCCGGATGAAGCGCCCGCCACAGGGCAATTGCAGCAAAAAGAACAACGCGACGGCTATCAACTGGAACAGTGGCAACTGCAGCTGACCAGTCAGACCCAAAGCCTGGCGCTGATATTACGCCCAGCCAGGCCGATAGGTGCCGTGTTGTTGCTGCATGATCACGGCGCCTTTTTTGCGCTAGGCAAAGAAAAATACATCCGCCCGACAGACCCGGCCCAACTGGCCTTAGCCCAACCCTGGGTCGACAAATACTTTTCCGGTGTCTTTATTGGCGATGAGCTGGCCCGCCAGGGTTATCTGGTGCTGGCCGCCGACAGCCCGGGTTTTGCCAGCCGCGGCCCGCTAAGTTATGACCAGCAGCAACAGCTGGCCGCCAATTTGCTGGCCGCCGGTCATTCGCTGGCTGGATTGGCCGCCTATGAGGATATGCAGCTGGCCAGCTTTTTACGCCAACAGCTTCACAGCGCCAGCCTGCCGCTGATCAGCCTGGGGTTTTCGATGGGCGCCTTTCGCGCCTGGCAAGTGGCAGCTTTATCGGATCAGGTGAATGCCGCTGTGGCTGCCTGCTGGTTTAACAGCTGGCCTGTTCTGCTGAAAAGCGGCAGCAATCTGGCCAAAGGCCAGTCGTCTTTTTATTTTCTGCACCCCGGGCTGAACAGCCAGCTGGATATTGCGGATCTGGTCAGCCTGGCCGCCCCCAAACCCTTGTACCTGCTCAATGGCGGTCAGGACCCACTGATGCCAGCTGACGCTGTGCTCAAGGGCTATCATCAGTTGAAACAAGCCTGGCAGCAGGCAGGGGCTGCAGAAAAACTGCGCACTGAACTCTGGACTGAAGCCAAACACGAATTTCATCTGGCGCAGCAACAACAGGTCTGGGCCTGGCTGAGAGAATTACAGGCGACCAGGCCCAGCCGCTGAAAGCAGGCTTTTGGTCGCAGCGCTCTGGTGCTTTGCACGGAGCTAAGTTACAAACCTAAGGCGGTCTTTTGCCCAGATCGCTGGCACAACCAATTTACGCAGATAAAAAACCACGGGACTAACAATGAAAAAAACCACCCTGACTCTGGCCAGCCTCAGCCTGGCCGTTTTACTCAGCCTGCAACCAGGTCTGGCACAAGCCAAAGACGCACCGGCTGGCCCCCTGCACAAACGCCAGATTGATGTGGACTCGGTGGTCGTGACCAATCACGACACCAAAGTGCTGGGCGAGTCGTTCAGCTATAAAGCCTATACCGGCACTCAGCCGGTCTGGGATGACGAAGGCAACGCCACAGCCACAGTGTTTTATACCTATTACGAGCGTCAGGGGGTGAAGGACCGCAACAGCCGGCCTTTGCTGATTTCCTTTAACGGCGGCCCCGGTTCCGCTTCGGTCTGGATGCAAATTGCCTACACAGGGCCACGCGCCATTAATATCGACAGTGAGGGTTACCCGCTGCAGCCTTATGGGGTGAAAGAAAACCCCTATTCAGTGCTGGACAGCGCCGACATCGTCTTTGTCAACCCGGTCAACACCGCCTATTCACGGGTATTACCAGGCAAAGATGGCAAGCTGCCTGGTAAAGATGCCCAGCAGAAAATGTTCTTCGGCACCAATGCCGACATCAAGTACCTGGCCGACTGGCTGAATACTTTTGTCAGCCGTTATGACCGCTGGCCATCCCCTAAATACCTGATAGGCGAAAGCTATGGCACCACCCGGGTATCTGGTCTGGCACTGGCGCTGCAAAACCAGCAATGGATGTATTTAAACGGTGTGGTGCTGGTGTCTCCCACCGAAATTGGCATTAAACGCGAAGGCCCGGTCGATGTGGCCAACCGTCTGCCGTATTTTGCCGCCACCGCCTGGCACCATAAAAAGCTGCCGCAGGACCTGCAACAAAAAGACCTGATGGAGGTGCTGGCTGAAGTGGAAAGTTATACGCTGAACACTTACCTGCCGGCACTGGCCAAAGGTGCCTTTATTGACCCGGCCGAAAAACAGGCCGTGGCCGAGCAGGTCGCCCGTTATTCCGGCTTGTCCCTGACCTCTGTAGTGCAAAACAATCTGGATATAGACCCGGCGTTTTTCTGGAAAGATTTATTACGCGACCAAGGCAAAACAGTAGGCCGGCTGGATTCCCGTTATCTGGGTATTGACCGCAAAGATGCAGGCGTAGAGCCGGACTACAACGCCGAGCTGACATCCTGGCTGCATTCGTTTACTCCGGCGATGAACCATTACCTGCGCACTGAGCTGAACTACAAAACCGACGTGAAATACAATATGTTCGGCCCTGTACACCCCTGGGATCGCAGCGATGACAACACAGGTGAAAACCTGCGCCTGGCAATGGCCGCCAACCCGTACCTGAACGTGATGATTCAATCCGGTTATTACGACGGTGCCACCAACTACTTCGACGCCAAATACAGCATGTGGCAACTGGACCCCAGCGGCAAAATGAAAGACCGCTTAAGCTTCAAAGGCTACCGCAGCGGCCATATGATGTACCTGCGCCACGAAGATTTAAAACAGTCGAACCAGGATTTACGTGACTTTATCAACGCCACCCTGGTCAAACCGGATCAGGCCGCCAGGTACTAATGTTCTTTGAATAAGCAAAGGCCAGAGTGACTGGCCTTTGCTTTTTCAGTGGTTCTTCAGCCTGCCCGCAGGCGCGCGGCAGTTTTCCTTCCCAGCACATAAAAAGGCCACATCAGCAGCAGGTTCAGTAATAAACCCAGGATCAGACCAAACAGCAGACCTTCAGCACTTAACGGAATGCCCGGAGTGAAGTTGCTCAGTACAACCCGTAACTGAGGCCATCGTTTTGGCTGCAGCATAAACAGCAATTTTTCCGGCAGGTAACCATTGGCAAAAATATCGATACCGGCACTCAGTTCATGCAACAGCTCAACCGTTGCCTGTTTTTGCCTGGCGTCTGCCCGCACACTGGCCTCTGTGTTGTTCAGGTGCCTGGCAATCATTGCATTTAAATCAGCAAACTGATGCGCTTTGGCGGTGGCTTCAAACCCATCCACCTGCTGTTTGGTGGCCTGATAAAATCCGCTCAGGTACTGATGGTAATGCTCAGCGAACAAGGGGAACTGCAAAGCCAGAAGCAGCGTAGCGGCAAAGACTAACTTATCGATGAAACGGCTAATCACAAAGGAATGTCCTCTAATCTGGCTTTGCGCTCCGCGGTATAACACCACCAGGCTTTCGGCTCTTCGCCGGCCATAAAACGGGTTACTGAGATAAACACATCAATAACACAGGGATCATGCCGCTGGCCGGTCAGCTCACAAAGTTGCTGATACATCTGGTATGGGTCCCGCTCTATCAGATCGGCAGGTTGCTCAATGCCCAGCAAACGCAGGTCGGCAGCACTCGCCGGTCCAATATTAGGTAAATCCGTCAATTGGCAGGTTTGCAGACGCTTTACTTTGGCTGGATGCACAGGATCACTCCCTCAGACGCCCGGACGCTCAGTGGAACAGCCCCACCGCCAGTTCAGCCCAGATCAGTAACAATGCACACAGCACAGCAAAGCCGAGCGCCAGACGCTGCTTTTTCGTGCGCAGCTGCACAGCGGCCAGTTGGTACAACATGCCAGCAGCAAACAGCAGCACCCCGGCCAGCAGGAAGTCGCCTGGCCCCCAATTCACTTCAGCGCTGAATTGCATCGCCAAAAACGGCAGCAGCAGTACCGCAGCTGTGACGCGAACCACCTGCCTGCTGCGTTGAGCCAAAGATAAGCTTTGCATCTGCTCCTCCTTTTAAGTTGTTAGATCACGACAATAAATCGTCCGTCAGTTCCACGCCAATGTTTTCTGCTGGGCCGCGCTTTGCAGCGCCAGCTCAATGGCTTTTACGCATTGTACCGCCTGCGCAGCTGAGACAGGCAAAGCGGCCTTTCCAGAGAGTGCCAATGCCAGTTGCTGATAAAAACCGGCATAACGGCCTTGAGGCAATGCCAGGCTATGGCTGCCTGTGGCATCGGCAAACTCGGCCTGACGCTCCCGCTGCCGCACCGGCCAGCGCGGGTCATGCAGACCCTGCCCAAAACGTAAGATCTCTTCCTGCGGGTCCAGGCCATAACTGCGGAAGCTGGCCTGGCTGCCCTGCACTTCAAAACGCAGCGGTGTGGCGGCGGCAAAAGGCGACGAGCTTACACAGACTTCTTTATCCCCGTAGTGCAGCTGCAGCTGAAAATAATCAGTAGTCTGCCCGTCGTCACGCAGTATGCGACAGCGGGCTGTCATGGCCTCTGGCATCCCAAATAACAGCAAGGCCTGGTCAATTAAATGCGGGCCTAAATCAAATAAAATACCGCTGCCAAACTCCGCTCTTTCGCGCCAGCGCTGCTGCACATGCGGTCTGAACCTGTCAAAACGTGACTGCATCAGCCGAACAGCCCCCAGCTTGCCTTCTGCAATCAGCTGCTGCAGCGCCAGAAAGTCATCGTCAAAGCGACGGTTATGGTAAGCACAGAGCTGCAGGCCTTTTTGGGCGGCCAGCTCAACCAGTTCTTCCGCCTCACTGACACGCAGCGTAAAAGGTTTTTCCACCACCAGGTGTTTACCGGCCAGCAGCGCTGCTTTGGCGAGCTCATAATGGCTTTGATTGGGCGAGGTGATGACCACCAGTTCAGCCGCAGTCAGCTGGATCAGTTGCTGCGCTTCTGCATAAACCTTCAGGCCAGGCCGGTACGAGCTGGCTTCGGGCTGTGAGCTTGAAATAGCGCAGAGTTCAAAACCAAGTTCCGGGGTCAAAAAAGGCAGATGGAATACCCTGGCGGATAAACCAAAACCAATGACTGCGGTTTTTATCATGCAACAGGCCTCTTCACTAATGAACCCAGAGCATAGCGGTTTTAACCAGGCCAAGTGGTTCAATTCAGTGAAGATTTACAAAAACTGCGATAGGATGAGGCAGAGCTTAAAAAAACAACACCCAAAGGAACTCCGGCTTTTGACCACTGATTCTGTGCCTTTGCTGCTGGCAGGCCCCATTCTGCGCCGTATCACCCCCACCCGCCTGACCTTCTGGCTGGCCACCTCTGCCGCTGTCGATTGTCAGTTGCGGCTGCAGAGCCACAGTGAACCCCCGTATTCGGCGCACTGCAGCAGCCAGCAACTGAGCGGCGCCACCACAGAGCTGCAACTGGCCAGCTCGCTGTACCTGCAGCTGATTGACCTGCCACTGCAGCAGCCGCTGCCATTGGAGCTGGCGGTTTATTATGATTTGCAGCTCAAAGCAAAGCAGGACTCACACTGGCAAAGCTGCTACCAGCTGGTTCACACCTTGCGGTACCCGGGCCAGCACTTGCCTTTTTTCCGGCTGCAGCCCCAGGTGCGGCAGCTGCTGCATGGCTCCTGCCGCAAACCGCATTTTAATGGCCCGGATGGCCTGGTGCGGGCCGATCAGTACCTGGCCGCTTGCTCAGCGCAGGACTGGCCCAGCCTGTTGATGCTCAGTGGTGACCAGATTTACGCCGACGATGTGGCCATGCCGATGCTGCATGCCATTCACCAACTGACGGAGAAACTGGGCTTTGCCGATGAAAAGTTGCCCAATGCCGAAATTCAGAGTTCATCAGAGTTGCATCAGCAGCGGCCTTATTACGGCCAGCGTGAGCAGTTATTGCCAGACACCCAAGCCGGCCGGCAGGTGTTGCAGCAAGTGTTTAAAGGGGTGCGAAAACCTGTATTCACCAGCGACAATGCACACAACCACCTGATTTCGTTTGCCGAAGTCTGCTGCATGTATTTACTGGTCTGGTCACCACAGTGCTGGTCCCTGCTGAGCAGCGGGCTACCTGCGGATCTGGTCCTGTCTTTACCTGCGAAACAACAACACAAAGCGCAGCAACAGCATCAGAGCATTCAGGCCTTTGCGGCCGGCCTGGGTCAGGTCCAGCGCTTGATGGCACATCTGCCAGTGGCGATGATTTTTGATGATCACGATATTTCCGACGACTGGAACCTGACAGCCGAATGGGAACAAACGGCCTACCAGCAGCCCTTTTCACGCCGTATTATCGGCAATGCCCTGTTGGGCTACGCCTTATTCCAGGGCTGGGGCAATACGCCGGAGCGTCATCAGCCGTTACTGCCCTTATGCCAGCAAGCGGCAGCAAAGCCAGGCAGTTCCGTGCATGATGACTGCATCAGTGCCTTACTGAAGTTTAACCAGTGGCATTATCAATGGCCGACCGAGCCGCCACTGATAGTGTTGGATACCCGCACCCAACGCTGGCGCTCCGAAGTCTCTGCGGCCAACCCGTCGGGCCTGATGGACTGGGAAAGCATTACGGATTTGCAGCAACAGTTATTGGGCAAAAAGGCGGTATTGCTGGTGTCTCCCGCCCCGGTCTTTGGTGTCAAACTGATTGAAGCCATTCAGCATCTGTTTACCGCCTTTGGCAAACCGCTGCTGGTGGATGCCGAAAGCTGGATGGCACATCCGGGCTCAGCCCATGCGCTGTTGAACCTGTTTCGTCACCCGAAAACACCGCAGAATTTTGTGATTTTGTCCGGCGATGTGCATTACAGCTTTGTATTTCAGGTGGGGTTGCGTTGCCGTGAGTACAGCCCGTCCATCTGGCAGATCACCAGCAGTGGCCTGAAGAATGAATTTCCCGCTCGCTTGTTGCAGTGGCTGGACAGATGCAACCGCTGGCTCTACGCCTCCCGCTCGCCACTAAACTGGCTGACCAAAAGACGGCAGATGAAAGTAACCCATCACAAACCAGTGGGAGCCACAGCAGGTCAGCGTCTGGTAAACAGCGCAGGTATTGGCCTGGTACAACTGACGGCAGATGGAGTGCCGCAGCGGGTGCTGCAGTTAACCGCCAAAGGTGAAACTGTCGAATTTGATCTGACCCAGGGCGATGATGAAGTCAGCGAAGATTACAGCCTGTGATCCCCGTCGGCCATAACGGCAGAGAGTTACTGATTGGCCTGTCGGAAGAAGTGCAGCTGCAACTGATAAAACGCATCGGTTTGCTGAAACTGCTGCAACGCCTGGCTGAACTGCTGCACCAGCTGTGGATCGCGGCCAAGCAGGTGGTAACTGTTCACCCCAAACCAGTGCAGTTGCTGCAGGCTGGCATCGTCAGGGGCGGTTTGCCGGTAGTAATACTCAAAGACATTGCGGTCCATCACCAAGGCATCCACCCGCTTTTTCAGCAGCATACTGGGTAACTTTTGTTGTTCCACCACCTCCTGGTAGCTGGCCAGCAGCGGCAACATGCGGCGATAATCGTCGGTTAAAAACTGGCTGGCGTTTTGAAAGGCCATCAGCCGCTTGCCGGCCAGATCGGTCAGACGCCGCACAGAGCGCAAGGCGTCCTTGCGGATAATCAGCACATTTTCATAACGGATATAAGGCACTGTGGCGTGCAGACCGTCCGGTACAGTGCGCTGCAAGGAGACTAAATCAGCCTGACCTTCGTTAAATTGCTCCAGCAACCGGCCATTGGGCACATGTAAAAAACGGGCACAACGCCCGGTTTGCTGACTGACGTGTTTCAGCAGTTCCAGCTCAAAGCCACTTTGCCTTTTGATGTCAATATAAGGAGGTTTATCCACCCCCACCAGAATGGCGAGTTTAGGACCGCTGCACGCCCACAGAGGCAGACACCAGATGCCGATCATGCATAGCCAGAACTTCATTAAGACTCCTTAGCAAAGGACACTTAGCTTAAGCAACAGGCTGAATATAATCCAGTTTTTTAGTGGCTCTGTTCGCAGAACTTACATTTTAATTACACAATTCGGTAACACCGGATTCACTGGTCTGTCATCTGCCCACTCCAGAATAAGCGCGAATTTGCCCGTCAGTGGTAAAGCCTGATACCTCAATGAATTAAAGGGAGATTGCGCGTGACTTTACAAAAAACCTTAGTGGCGATAGCCATCAGTGCCAGTCTGAGCCACCCGGCTTTGGCCGAAGAAGCAGCCAGCGCCGCGACCGCAGAAGCGGAAGTGGAAGTGATGGCGGTAACCGGCAAACGCATCAGCTATGCCAATAACACTGTCGATGAGGCGATGAAACAAAGTAAGTCCCCCATCGGCAACGTGATGGATCTCGTCAACCAGCTGCCGGGTATTACGGTCGGTCAGGGTGACGCCTTTGGCGGTGATGACTGGTCAACCACCATCAGTATGCGTGGTTTTGCCGTCAGTGGCAGTGAACAACAACTGGGTATTACGGTGGATGGTTTGCCTAACGGTGGTTCTTCTTATGGCGGTGGCAGTAAAGCCAACCGTTACCTGGACACCGAAAACACGGCTTTGGTGGAAGTGGGCCAGGGCACCTCTGATATCGCCTCAGCCTCATTGGATGCGCTGGGGGGCACGCTGAACTTTGTCTCGATAAACCCGGACGACGAAGAAAGCCTGAACTTCGGGGTGACAGGGGGTGACCACAATGCCCGTCGTTATTTCAGCCGCTACAACACAGGCGAGCTGGGCGGTCATACCAAAGCCTATGTCAGCCTGTCAGACAGCTACAGCAACAGATGGATTGGCACCGGCAGCAATGGCTTTACGGAACGCCTGCATGCCGAAGCCAAATCAGTGACCGAACTGGGCAACACCAAAATCACCGCCCGCTTCTCGTACGATGATGCCAATGAAGATAACTACAACACAGTGTCGCTGGCTCAGTTTGCTGAAAACCCGCATTGGGACCGCCTGACCAATGTCTGGACCGGCAACCCGGATATTGACCAGAACTTTGCCGAAGTCTGGTCAACCTTACGTGAAAACAGCTTCAGCTATGTCAAAGTCGAAACCGATTTAACCGACGATATCCAGCTGACTGTCACCCCTTACCTGCATCTGCAATCCGGCCGCGGCGACTGGATGCCCAACTACCAGGTCTATGTGGTGGATGCGCAGGGCAACCGCGTCACCCGCGGCACAGGCACAGGGGTACTGAGGCCCTACACCCATGTCGACTCACAGAACCGGCCAATTCTCGACCCGGCGGCCGATGTATCGGAGGCCACCCGGGTGTCATCTTACCGCCACACTCACTACGAAAAACAACGTCTGGGCATGACGTCTGAATTGTTCTGGGCTTTGGGTAACCACGAGCTGCGTGCCGGTGCCTGGCTGGAACAGCAGGAGCGGGATGAAAGCCGTGACTGGCACAATGTGATTGACCCGGTGCAATACCACTATTTCGATGCCTCGCCTTATTGGGTGCAGTACGACCGCACCTACGACACCGACACCCAAAAACTCTACCTGCAGGATCAGATCCGTCTGAGCGACGACCTGAGTGTGACCCTGGGGGTGAAGCAGTTTTACGTGGACGTGGAGCGCCAGGACAATATTGTGACGGCGAACCAGGGCCAGCTAGACAGCGATTCCGATCTGCTGCCTTCTGTGGGTCTGGTGTACAGCCTGACCAACCAGATTGAGTTGTTTGCTGGCTACACAGAAAACTTTAAAGCCATCAGCGACGCTATTCTGGAAACCAATCAGGATTACAACGCGCTGGAAGCCGAAACCGCTGACAATATTGATCTGGGTCTGCGTTACTTTGGCGATGCGCTGAACTTCTCTGTGACTTATTACGATGTCACCTTCGACAACCGCATTACCTATCTGCAGCCCGGCGCCAACGGTGGCCCGGATTACCTGAACGAGCTGGATGGCACTTATGTCAACGTCGGCGGTATTGACTCCAACGGCATTGAAGCCAGCATGGACTGGCAGTTGGGTTCAGGCTGGAGCCTCTATGGCGCTGCCACCCTGAACAAGGCCGAATACAACCGCACTGTGAACAGTCAGGTGCTGGATGAAGACGGCAATGTGGTGGTGGATGCAAACGGCAACCCGGTGATCAACCCGGCCGCGATTTTTGCCGGTGACAAAGTGGCTGGCTCGCCGGAGAAAATCTACAACCTGTCGCTGCGTTATCAGGGCCAAGCCTACCGTACCGGCCTCACAGCCCGTCATACGGCCAGCTACTTTGGCGCCGCCATGGGTGGCAATAAAGACGAGCTGCCAGCCTCCACAGTGCTGGATTTCTATGTCGGTTACAGCAAAACCCTGAGCAATTCAGAGCTGTTTAAAGGCCTGGATTTAGCCCTGGTGATCAACAACCTGAACGATGAAAGTTACCTGACAGGTGGTCAGGAAGGCGCTTACTTCATCGGTGCTGAACGCACAGCCAGCCTGACCCTGTCACTGGACTTCTGATAACTTTGGGGTCAGAGTACTACTCTGACCCCAATTTCTGGGGTTCACTTATTTCGCGCAGCTTTGCCGCCACTCATTGCGCTCCGCCAGCACCAGATCCGGGTAGTCACTGAATACCCCTTGCACTCCTTGCTGCATTAAGGCATTGGCCTCAAATCTCAGGCTGAAACTTTTGCCGTCTTTATCCTTTTGCAGGTAGTTGTCTTCGTCCCGCAAGGTATAAGGGTGCAGCTGAAATTGCTGTGTCAACGCAGCAAACTCAGGTTTTAATGTCACAGTGCCCTGCTGGTACAAATTGCTTTTCCAGGGCCCAACACCGCTGGCGTAACTTTGCAGCAAGCTTTTGCCTTCGCCTTGCAGCAACTGGCTGTAATCCAGCGGTAACGGCAGCCTGGCAATCAAGGCGGCCGCTTCACCATAGAGCCCGGTCAGTTGGGTCTTTTGCTGCTGGTGATACCAGATATCATAAGGCACTGAGAAATTGTCTTTGGGTGGCAGATAGGCTTTTCCGGTGTCACCCAGCAGCTGCACCAAGGGCAGGCTAACCCGGTATTTCGGCATCAGTTTCTGTTTCAGTTCCAGCAGATTTTGCAGTTCAAAGGACTGAATAAACACCCGTTTCGAGTCGGTAAAGCCGTGCTTTTTCAGCGCCTGCACTAAGAGTTCTGAGGTATTGAGGTGAATGGCCGTGCCATCCAGATGTTTGCCTTCAAACCGGAAAAAAGTCGGGTGTTTGGTCTCGGGGTAAATCCCGACTTTACGGCCGGTGTCCCGCTCAAACTGACGCACAGCAGCAATAATTTCGGCCAGCGTCACCAACTGGTACTGGTCATTATGGGCGACGCCCTGTGGCCGCAGCTGTGGCAAGGGTTCACGGGCTTTCAGTTGTTTAATTTCGGCCAGGCTGAAGTCTTCGGCAAACCAGCCCGTTACCTCCAGACCATCAATACGCTTTGTGGTTTTCCGGCTGGCAAACTGCGGCAGATCAGCCACGTTGGTGCTGTGGGTCAAATCATTTTCATGCCGGCTGATCAGCACCCCGTCGCGGGTAGGCACTAAATCCGGTTCAATAAAGTCGGCGCCCATTTTCATCGCCAGCTGGTAAGCCTCCAGCGTATGTTCAGGCAAATGGCCACTGGCACCACGGTGTGCCACCACCAGAAAATCCGGGCAGGCGGCCTGCGCTGTCAGCGGCAGCACAGCAGATAACCACAGGTAGTTCATCAATCAGACTCCGGTTAAAATTCTGTAGTTTAAAAGCCAGGTATGACAAGCCCGTGACGCTCAAAGCCATCAGTTGTCAGTGCCGCTGCTGCGCCAATAAATACAAACCGCTGCCCATAATCACAGTCGCCCCTATCAGCAATGACCAGCCAGGCACATGCTGCCACAGCAGCCAGTCAAAACCTAAACCCCAAATCAGCGCCGTGTACTCAAAGGGAGCAATGACGGACGCAGGGGCCAGCCGGAACGCTTCGGTAATACACACCTGGCCTATGGCGCCGGTGAGCCCCAGCGCCAGCATCCAGGGCAGATAATCTGCCGACAAGGGAACCCAGTCCGGCCAGGCCAGAGCACCGGCCCCCAGACCGATCATCGACATCAGCCAGAACACCATATTGCCACTGTTGTCCGTGCGGGCCAGCACGCTGACCGTCACCGCCGAGATGGCGTAACATAAAGCCGACAACAAGGCCGCCAGGGCTCCCAGGCTTAATAACTGGTTGCCTTCGGGTTTGAGCATCCACAGCACAGCCACCATGCCCACTGCGATGGCTACCCATTGCCGCAGATGCACTTTTTCCTTCAGAAACCAGACCGACAGCAGGGTGATCAGCAAAGGAGCGGCAAAAAAAATGGCATAAGCGTCTGCCAGCGCCAAAGTACGGATGCTGAACACAAAAGCCGCCAGCATCACGATGCCAAGCACGGCACGCAGCAAATGCAAAGACCAGCGGGCCTTGAGTAAATGTTGCACCCGGCCGGTGGCCAACAACCAGCCGACGATCAGGGGCCAGGCAAATAAAGCCCGCAAGGCGGTGATCTGCATAGGCCCATACTGCGCCGTCAGATGTTTCATGCAGGCGTCCATCGCAGAGAAAAAACCCACCGCGGCTACCATAAAGAAAATACCCTGCCTGACCTGGTGTGCAGCCATGTTTCAGTTCTCCCGTTTCAACAACTGCTGCAATCTGAAGATTGTGCGCTGAACTGTCAACAGAAGAAGCGGAACTTGTTCTAAATCAAAGAGGAAACACTGAGTTGCCAGGATAATCAGCTGGCGTTTAACGCACAGGGTTCAGCAAGCATTTTTGCAGTCTTCCCAGCCTGTCTTTGCAACGCCCCTTTATCGGGGCGTCTTTTTTGGCAGGACTTACTGCGCCAACGCCTGTTCAATGGCATTGACCAGATCTTCAGGTTTGGTGCTGGGGGCGGCCCGCAAAATGACCTGACCGTCACGGCCAATCAGAAACTTGGTGAAGTTCCATTTAATGCTTTGGGTGCCAAACAAGCCAGGTTTGGCCTTTTTCAGTGCACTGAACAAAGGCAAAGCATCAGGGCCGTTGACATCCACCTTGGCAAACAGCGGAAAACTCACCCCATAATTCAGTTCACAAAAGCTGCTGATTTCTGTTTCATCGCCCTGCTCCTGCTTGCCAAACTGATTGCAGGGAAACCCCAAAATCACCAGGCCGCGGTCTTTGTACTGCTGATACAGCTGCTCCAGCCCTTTGTATTGAGGGGTAAAACCACAGGCGCTGGCTGTATTGACTACCAGTACCACCTGTCCTCTGTATTGGCTTAAATCCACTGTGTTGCCACGAATGTCTTTCACCTGCTGCGCCAGAATATCCGTCATCTGTGTTCTCCGTTGTTTTTCAACAAAAAAACCAGTCTGAAAGAAAATCAGTCGGCTGACTACTGGAATATTTCAATCAGCTTATTCTATTTTTCCGATAGATCCGTTGACACAGCACCGGCAAAACACAAATGCGGCCATTGCAGCTTGGCCCGGAACATCGCCTGATCAGCCAGGCACAACAAGCTGTCCGCATCCACCGCATGTTGAGGATACAAAGCCACCCCTATGCTGGCTTCGAGCTGCAGGCTCTGCTGCTGCCAGAGAAAAGTCAGCTGGCAGGCCTGTGTCAGTTTTTCCAGCACAGGGGCCACTTCAGCGGCATTCTGACAATCCATCAACACCACAAACTCATCCCCCCCCAGTCGGGCTACAGTGTCCGTATCCCGCAGCGCGGTCTTCAGCGCAGTGGCCAGCGCGCACAAAGCCGCATCCCCCGCCGCATGGCCATACTGATCATTAATTTGTTTGAATTTATTTAAGTCGACAAAGCAGAGCGCCAGCACCCGGTTTTCCCGCCTGCAGCGGGCCAGGCCCTGTTGCAGCCGGTCCATCAGCAGCGCACGGTTTGGCAAGCCGGTTAAGCAATCATAAAATGCCAGATGCTGCAGTTGCTGCAGCACCTGTTTATGGGAGGTGATATCGCGGGCAACCGCCACCCGCACCTGCTCCTGTTCGGACCAGCGGGCTGACCACTGTAAATGCACCACAGAACCGTCTTTGCGGATGTAGCGGTTTTCAAATTCAGTTTTGACCTGACCGGCCATAATGTCGTTTACCGCCAACAAAGTACGGTCTTTGTCATCCGGGTGCATAAACTCCAGCATATTCCGACCACGCATTTCCGCCGGTTTATAGCCAAAGACCCGCTGGGCACCGGGGCTTAAGTAGACAAAAACGCCGTGCTTATCCACCACGCAAACGGCTTCCAGCAACTCATCAATAAGCTGACTTAACGAATGAAACTGACGTAACGGCATCACAGCACACCTACAACAAGCCTGTGTCTACCATAGCAAAAAAAAGCCGTGCTGAAAGCAGTTCCAGCAGATGTCCCCCTCCTGACAAAAATTGTAAATAAATTGATGTAAAAAGTTGATTTAACTAAAAAAGGAACTAAGGTTTTCTTGCTCCTCATGCAGGAACAATCCGTCACCACCAACAAGGACTCATCATGAACAGCATCAGCATTCCGGCTCTGGCCGTCGCCATCGCTTGTGGTTTCAGCAGCACAGCACAGGCCGACTCGTTACGGATCAGCGCCGCAGAATTTGCCAAAGACCCGGCCCGGGTTGCGGCTCTACGCGCTGGTATTGAGAAAATGCGGGCCAGTAATCAAGCCGATCCGTTGTCAGCCCGGTTTCGCACCAGCTTTAACTACTGGGCCAATACCCACGGTTATTTTGGCACCGGCGGCAATGCCACCAATTTGCCTAAATACATTGCTTACCGTATGCCGCAGTGCCTGGCTATTCTGAGCCAGGCTCAATGTGACGCCTATTATCAGCATATGCATAACAGCACAGTGCCCGCCGATGGTTTTACAGAGAATGTCTGGGGGACCTGCCAGCATGGCAACCTGAATTTCCTGCCCTGGCACCGTATGATGCTGTATTTTTACGAACGCACTGTGCGTAAATACGTCGGGCCCGACTACGCACTGCCCTACTGGGATTATTATCAGGAAAAAGCCGCCAATGGCCAGGGCCTGGCTTTGCCTGCCCTGGTGCGGGGGGCACAGACCGGCTCCTTGTATGATCCGTTTCGCACTCCTGGCCTGAATGAAAACACCAGCGCGATAGACCCGGATAACGCCAGTGCAGCCCAGGCCTTTAAATTCAATGACTTTACTCAGTTTTCCAACCAGTTGCAGGGCCAGCCTCATGGGGTGATGCACTGTGCCGTGGGGCAGAACTGTGCCTTGCCCAATATGGGATTTGTGCCTATTGCTGGCTTGGATCCGGTGTTTTATATGCATCATGCGAACATTGACCGGCTCTGGCAGTGCTGGCTGAACCGTAAAGCAGCTGGTCAGCCCATTACGCTGGAGTGGGCGAAAAAGAACCTGGGTATGCCAGACAGTTGGTACAACATCAGCTACACCTTTGCTGATGAAAACGGGGCTGTGGTCAGCATGACGATTGCGGATGTGTTTACACCAGGCAAAATTCCGGTGCGTTATGCCAATGAAACCCAGTGTGAAGGCCAGGAGCCGTTTATGGGCAGCAAAGCCAAAACTGCGAAAGCCAGTTTGTTTAAAACCAATCATCAGCCGGTCAGCAGCAACAACGCAGTGCGGCTGATGGGTGTCAGTCAGAAGGTGTCACTGGACCCACAAACCGCCACGCTGATGCAAAGTTCAGAAAAACTGAATTTGCTGAGCCAGTCGCCCGGTCAGACCTTTTTGATACTGGATGATGTGCGGATGATTGGTGCGCCCCATCTGACCTACAAGATTTACCTGTCCTCTGAACAAAACCCGGAGCAGAAAGTCTATGTCGCCACCATTAACTTCTTCGGTGTCCTGGACCATGAGCATGGCGGCCATGCAACCCATAGCGGACATATAGGTCAGCTGGTCTATCAGGTCAGTGATCAGGTTCAGCAACTGGGTGCCGCAGCGGCCGATTTAACAGTGCAGTTTGTCGCCACCGACCTGACCACCAACAAGGTGGAGGAAAAAACGCTGGAAACCGGTCTGGCGATTGGCCAGATACGGCTGGAAACTGGAGCCAACTAAGCCCCCTCACAGCATCAGTCCAGCTCAAAGGGCTGATGCTGCAAACAGCCTGTCCTGCTGGACCAGCCTCTGGTTTACCCGGCCCGCTCCTGCAATAATCAGCGGCTGACAAGGAGCAAAGATGCGTTATTCCAATATTGTGGTCCTGACAGGCGCTGGTATTTCGGCCGAATCCGGTATTAAAACCTTTCGCGATCAAAACGGCCTGTGGGAAAACCACGCCATTGAAGAGGTTGCCACCCCCGAAGGCTTTGCCGCCAATCCCGCTCTGGTACACCAGTTTTACAATGCCCGCCGTGCTCAGCTGCTGGACCCGGCACTAAAACCCAACGCCGCCCATCTGGCGTTAGCCCAACTGGAGCAACAACACTGTGCTGCGGGTGGCCACTTTTTATTAATCACCCAAAACGTGGATAACCTGCACCAGCGTGCCGGCTCGAAGCGGCTGATCGCCATGCATGGGCAGTTGCAACAGGTCAAATGTGTGCAAAGTGGTCGTTCTCAGCACTGGACCGGGCCACTCAGTCCCTCTGAGCCTTGCAGTTGCTGCACGCCCACTCAGCCGCTGCGGCCCGATATTGTCTGGTTTGGCGAAATGCCGTACCAGATGGAACAGATTGAGCAGGCATTGCGCCAGGCAGATCTGTTTATGGCTATCGGCACGTCCGGCCAGGTGTACCCCGCTGCGGGTTTCGCCGCTTTGGCGGCGGCCAGCGGAGCTTATACGGTAGAGCTGAACCTGGCAGCCACCCGCGGCGAATTTGCCGCCGGTCTGTATGGCCCCGCCAGCAAAGTGGTGCCGCAGTTTATAACCCAACTTCTGAATCCGTAAAACCTGGAGTACTGATTGAAATTGTTCATAAGACTGCCGCTGCCCCGAATACCGATCTCGGCTTAAATAATTGATTTTCATAAATTTGACATCAAACCGTCGCCAGAACATCAACACCCGTTAACAATTACGTCATCTTTACCCGCTGTAATGTCGCGAGCTTTTTCAGGTCATGACATTGGAGTCAAGATGAATAACAAGAACTTTCAAATCGATAATTCGGGTATAGACCCACAAACCAATTTCTCCGACAACCCGGAGTTTCAGCAAGTCCTGGCCAGCCGCCGCAGCTTTTTAAAAGGCTCTTTGGGAGCTGCTATCGCCACCCTCATGGGCACCACACTGGCCGGCTGCGACACCGACAGTGCTGACCCGGTGAAATTACCTGAAGCCCAGCTGCCAGAACCAGCGCCAGTGTTATTGGGTTTTACCGCGCTGGCAGCGGCCCGGCCCGACACCATTCTGGTACCCCAGGGTTACACAGCCCGCGCTTTTTTACCTATGGGCACACCACTGCTGGGCAGTTATCCCGCCTATAAAAACGGCGGCCAGAACACTGGCGCTGAAATGGAACAACAAGTAGGCGCCCACCATGACGGTATGCATTTTTTCCCGTTAGACGCCCGCAGCACTCACCAAAACAGTGCTGAAGGTTTATTGGTGTTTAACCACGAATACCTGGACCCGGATTTATTGCACCCGAACGGCGCCACAGGTCTGCCCCGCCCGGCCGACGAAGTACGCAAGGAAGTGGCGGTGCACGGTGTGACAGTGGCCCACATTAAAAAGGACGCCTCAGGTGAATTCCAACTGGTGCAAGGCAGCCCTTTGAACCGTCGCATCACAGGCGCCACCCCAATGGAGCTGACAGGCCCTGTGCGTGGCCATGCCAAAGTGGTGACCAAATACAGCCAGGACGGCACCCGCACCCGCGGTACCCTGAACAACTGTGGTAACGGCTTTACGCCCTGGGGCACTTACCTGACCTGTGAAGAAAACTGGGCCGGTTATTTTATGAATGCCGACGCGACCCAGCCGCGTGAACACAGCCGTTATGGCGTGGGTAAAACAGCCAGCCGTTACTACTGGGAAACCGCCGACAATGGCGCCGATCAGTACCAGCGCTTTAATGCCAGCAGCCTGGCGGCCGACGCCAGCGCCGACTACCGCAATGAACCCAATACCTTTGGCTGGATTGTCGAAATCGACCCCTTCAACCCGGACAGCGTGCCACAAAAACGCACCGCTTTGGGCCGCTTTGGCCACGAAGGGGTGATCTTTGGCCCTGTCACCGAAGGTCAGCCTGTCACTGTGTATTCTGGCGACGACTCGCAGTTTGAATACATCTACAAATACGTCTCCAACGCCCCTTATTACAAGGCCACAGCCGGCGGCCACCTGCTGAACGATGGCACTCTGTATGTCGCCAAATTTAACGCGGACGGCAGCGGTGAATGGCTGGCACTGGACATCAACAACGCTGCCTTACAAAGCGCAGCCGCTGCGGCCGGTGTGGTGTTTGACAGCCAGGCCGATGTGCTGCTGAATACCCGTTTAGCCGCCGACCTGGTGGGCGCCACCAAAATGGACAGACCTGAATGGGGCGCGGTGCACCCGGCCACAGGTGAGGTGTATTTCACCCTGACCAACAACACCCGCCGCACTGCAGCACAGGTTGACCCGGCTAACCCGCGCGCCAATAACGCCACAGGCCATATCATCCGCTGGAAAGAAAGCAGCAGCTCAGTGCGCAGCTTTAACTGGGATATTTTCCTGCTGGCCGGTGATGTGGGCACAAACACACCGGGCACCAACATTACGCTGACCGCCGACAACCATATGGCGAGCCCGGACGGTTTGTGTTTTGACGCCAATGGTCTGCTCTGGATCCAGACCGATATGAGCGGCAGCCAACAAGGCGAAGGCCCATTTGGCAATAACCAGATGCTGGTGGCCAACCCGGCCACCAAAGAAATTAAACGTTTCCTGGTAGGCCCAATGGATGCCGAAATCACCGGCCTGGCCTTTACACCCGATGGTAAAACCATGTTTGTGAATATTCAGCACCCGGGTGACCGCTCCACCCCCACCAATCTGACCAGCCACTGGCCAGCCAACGACGGCACCAGCCACCCCCGTTCGGCCACAGTCATTGTCACCAAAGACGATGGCGGCTTGATTGGCAGCTAGGTTTTAGAACGGGTCGGTTTGGCACCTTTGAGAAGAAATTTATACGATCTGTTGTAGGGGCGCACCTTGGTGCGCCCTTTGTATTTCGGTAGTTCAACTTGCATAACCTGTCCTGCACCGCGGCAAGCAAATCAGCAACAGGAGACTACTGCATTCGCCCGTTCGCTTCTGGCGCGCTCACTTTTATATTGCTCACTCCGCAGTCACCTGCAGCTGCTTTGCTAAAAGACTTATGAGAAATACAAAATAAACATGCCCACCCTAACCTCTCCCCCTCCGCTAAGGATGAGCTTTTCCTCGCAACCCACACATTTACAACTAAAAAACATCCTTTTTGAATTTTGTTGACAAAAACGAAACCAAGGCATTAACATCGAAATGCACTTTTTTGGTACACAAAAGGATGCTTTAAATGCAAGATGATGCTATCGGGTTAATAATATTTTTGTTAATCAACATATCAATTTCAATTTATTTCTATAGAAAAACCAACAGTCTTTATCAATATTTTTTGGTATCGGCAGTTACAACCATCATTATATTTGAATTGGTTTCAGCGATAAGCAATGGCTTCTTATCTCCATTTTGGATGATTGAAGTGTTAATTGGATTTTTTATATCATTAATAATATCAGGAGGTGTGCACCTCATACGAAAATCAATTAATATTTAAACAAAAAATGAAAATAATTTCATTTAGAAAAGGAACTTAAATGAAAAAATTATTAATTTTGACAACATTCTTATTTACTGCTTTTCTATCAGGAAAAGCATCTGCAGCATTATTGACTACGGGCGATTTTTCTCACCTCGACATTGAAGTCAGAAATGAAGTCAAATTGCTCAACAATAGAACCACCAGAGCAGATATTGGCGTTTGTCGCGGCGGAGTTACCAATAGACAGCTGTGCGCACAAATTTATGGCGCGTCAATTAAATATGTAACACTTATTGACTTTGGTGTAAGTTATGAAGTTCAACCTATATACAACTCCAGCGGCAACGTTGTAGATTATAACTACATAGATTTATGGGGAGCAAAAGATGCATTCTTCTATATACTGGGTAATAAGTTAAGAACTTCAATTGCGAATGACCCAGATGCCTACATTGATTTCAATCCTGCACTTGAAAATAACATAATGTTAAACAGGGTTGGTGATTCTATTGCGTTAAATCTACCCAGCTCATTAGGCAGTTACACGTCGGTCAATAAATCAATTTCTGTCTTATTAAACTCAAGCAGTCAGCAGTACTGTGGCTCAGGATGGAATCAAGCAATTGTTCCAGAGCAGCCATTCCATAGCGCTTGCGAAATTCATGATTATTGTTATGCATCAAGCAACCCTAAATCATTCTGTGATGAAGAGTTTCTTCGAAACATGATTAATATATCGCTGAATCGTGTGAATAGCGAAACAGATGACTGGAAATCATTGGTGAAACTGACAGCTTATTTAGCAATGGCACAACTGTATTATGAAGCGGTAGATAACTATGGTTTAGGCGCATGGTGTAAAGCAACTACTAGCTCACAAAAGCAAGATTGCGCCAATCTAGGCAGTGGCGGTGGAATAATCAGAGACCCGAATGCTGGCACTGGTAGATATAAGTCTTACAACGGAATGTTAGTGTGTGCAGAATGGGTAGAAGTAAAAAATACCACTTCAGATGGCTTATACTGCACAAGATATAGATACGAACCATAACACCTTCACTATTGTATTTTAGCTTCGCAGCCCTTACTAGCTAAATGTAAGGGCTATTAAACTTAGATATTAAATTACTCTTATCAAAATACAATCAGAATAACTACTATCCTACCACAGATAATTATGATTAATTATCACCCAACAATATGAAGAAGACATTTAAAGAGTAATTCCTTTTAATCTACAGGTCATTTCTCTAAAAAAGCACTCAGATCAGAGAGTTCTACACCATATTTCTTCTCATAAATATAACGAGCCAACTCAGACATTTGTTCAAATTGTTTCTCACTGATACTCAAGAACTGTAGCCGGCGACTGGTGACCACTCAAGGATGGTTATGAAACCCGTTCAGATTATCGGGCTGTTATTCAGCCTGCTTGCTTTTGGCTATTACGCATCATTTTCAGATGGGCTCACCACAGACAGCTCACCTACAGGCGGCTTTGGGGTCATGCTGGTGTTTCTGCTGCAAATTATTTCAGCCTGTTTACTGATCCCCAGCTCATTCTGGTTATGGCGCAAAAAAACCAGGGAATTCACCGGCTTTAATACCCCATTTTGGCTGACTCTGCTGGGCGTGAATTCGCTGCTGTCCCTGCTCTACACTGGTTATCTGCTGATGCTGCTGGGTACTCTGGCCTGGTTTTTAATACAGATAAAGTAAGGCCTGTGCTGCGCCTGTTCAGATAACAGAACCACAAATGAAGCCGTAAAAAGCGCCACTTGTGGTCACTGCGATTATTTTGGTGGGCCCTCGACCAGCAGTAAGGCTAAACGCCGCACCAGGGGTAACACCACCAGCACCACAGGAAAAGCCACCATCCAGGAGATGCCCCAGGCACCTAACCAGGTCTGCAGCAGTTCCGGGCTCAGGCCAATGCTTTTAATGGTGGCCACCAAAGACACAATACAGCTCATCAACAGTGAGAGTAAAAAAGGCATCACCAGCCTCATATATGTATGCGGTAACTTCTTCATCGTGAACTTAATACCCTAACTGCGGAGCATCGAACTCTTCAGGTTCGTCGGAATAGACACAAACATTCCAGTCCGCCGCCAGACCGTCCTCTGCCAGGCAATACCGCTGGAAAAACTCTTTAATTTCAGCGCGCTGGCAATGGGCCTCAAAACTGGGCAGATCGGCCCAGATTTCGTTAAACACAATAGGAAAACTGCTACCTGGCGCAAAATCGCTCTGAATTTGCCGGGTCACTCTGTACTGCAGGCAACCATCTTCACGCAGGGTGTTGGGTTCCAGGCTTTGCAGCACTTTAAACAATTCGGCCGTTTTGCCCGGTTTGGGCTGAAACTGGGCGATGCAATACACTTTTTTCGACATGCGAACTCCGTCAGGTTGTGCCAGACGCCCAGCTTTGCAGCTGGCGCTCCGACTGAAAATGGTGTTTAGCCCCACTGATGGGATCAACAAAACTTAAACTTTTGGCCAGCAGTTGCAACGGCTGGCTGAAATTCCCGCGCTGTTTCGGCTGCAACTCTGGGTAATACTTGTCCCATAAAATAGGGCAGCCAATCTGCTGCATATGCAGGCGCAGCTGATGGGTTTTGCCGGTATGGGGGCAGAGTTCAAATAAACCAACCGAGTTGCGACGGTCAACCAGTTGCAGGCTGGAATCGGCATTCACTTCGCCATCAAACTGACGCATTAAAAAACGCGGCTCGGATTTTTCAATACGGTTCTGAATGCGCCAGTGCTGCGGCAGCTGTGTCTGCTGTAACTGCGCTGGCAATTCGGCTACGGCCTGATACTGCTTTTGCACTTTGCCTTCGGCAAACAGCTGGTAATACGCAGCACGGCTTTGGGGCTGACAGGAAAACAGCACCAGCCCTGCGGTTTCATTGTCCAGCCGGTGCACAGGCACCAGATCAGTCAGGCCTGTATCCCGTTTCAATCTTTCCAACAGGCATTCGTTGACAAAGTCGCCGCCAGGGATCACCGGCAAAAAATGGGGTTTGCAGGCCAGCAGAATATGCTCGTCGCGATACAGCAACTGATGCGCAAACGGAATGACAGGTTCGGCCGCCACTTCACGAAAATAACAGACCCGACGGCTGGGTCTGAATGGGGTGTCAGGCCGGATCGCTTCGGCACTGTCGAACCAATACACTTTGCCATCCAGCATACGCTGCTGCCACACCTCCGCAGCGATGCGGTGAAAATGTGCGCATAAAAATGCCAATACAGTGCCCCAGCCCTGATCTGTCGCAGGTAAGGTAATTTCTGACGGGGTAATGGCTTTGCTCACGGCGCCTCCGGGGTTGAAGGCGCGTAGTTAACAGACTTTTGCCGACATATTCAAGTTAATCACGGGTTTTGAACCTACCCAGAGGTAACATGCGGTACAAGGTGTTGTCTTTGCGGCCATAATGGTGCCACAGCGCCATCAGCGCATGGCCACCAATCAGGTAGTAGCCCAGGGTAGCGCCCAGCTTATGCAGGTCTTCCAGTTGATGGGCTAAATCGCTGTCCTCGCCCGTCAAGAGCGGAACCGACAGACCCCAGAACTGAAAGTCATGACCTTCCAGGCTCAGCACCAGGTAACCCAATACAGTCATACCCAGCATCCAGCCATAAATCAGCAAGTGGCCGAGGCCAGCCAGACGCTGTGCCAGCATAGTCGGGCCAGGCACAATAGCCGGAGCTTTGTCCAGCAACCGCGCCAGTATGCGAAAACCGGTCAGCAGCAATAAAGTCAGCGCCAGGCTGTAATGCAGAGCTTTGACCAAGTCCCGGGATTCACTGCCCCGTTCAAATAAAGTGCGGCTTTCCATCGACAGATACACCAGCACCATCAGTAGCAGACTGAGCCAATGCAAACCAATAACAACCGAACTGTACCTATGACCCTGACTATTCATTGCATTTCATCCTTTGTGTTTTTAACAGTCTAACCAGGTTCAGCTTAAGACAAACTGAAAGCTCAGCCCAGCCATCACCACCAACAGAGCAGTTAAGGCCACAATTTTAACCGCCAGCGCACGGCTGCCGGAGACCAGCACCATGGCGGTTTTAACCAGGGTATTGCTTACACAGGCCAATAAAATGGCCTGTGCCGCCAGTAGAACCTGCTGTTGCCGCAACGCAAAGTCGGCCATCGACAGGCTGATGGCGTCCACATCGGTCAGGCCAGCCAGGGCCGATACCCATAACACCCCCTGACCAGGCAGGTAATGCTCAGCCAGCTTCACCGCCAGCAAAACGCTGGCAAACAAAGCTCCAAACTGAATGGCTGACCACAAACTAAAGGGGTTTTGCAGGGGTAACCTGGCAGTTGCCACCGGGGCTACTCTGCTGTTGCCATGCCAGAACAGCAGCATGGCCGCAGTGGCACACAGCAGCGCCATAAACCCCAGTGACCAGCCCAGCAGCTGCAGCAAAGGCAAATACAAAGCGGAGCAAATCAGCAACACCCGTAAGAACATCACAGCCCAGGCCAATAAAATACCACCCGCCAGATGGTCGGCCGCCAAAGCATCGTTTTGTTGTTTACTGCTGCGGGCAAAAGATAAAGTGGCTGCAGTGGAAGACACCAAACCACCGGTCAGGCCTGTGATGGCACTGCCTTTGACCGAGCCCAGGGACCGCACCGCCAGGTAGCCGACCAAGGACAGCGCGGAAATCAGGATCACCAGCAGCCAGAGTTTATAGGGATTCAGCGCTTGCCAGGGGTCTATGGTCTGGTTGGGCAGCAGCGGCAATACAATGAAACTGGCGATCAGTAATTTGAGCATCGCAAACAGATCATCGGAATCCAGCTTGCCGACCAACCCATGCAATGGCTCGCGAAACGCCAGCACCGCCGAGGTTAAAATCGCCAGTGCCACGGCCAGTTCAGCATGCCCCAGCACCACAGCCCCCCCTAACAGACAGACCGTAATGGCAGCCAGTTCACTGGTCAGCCCCAGCCGGCGTTGTTCAGTATTGTTCTCCAGCCAATAAGAACTTAACACCAGCGCCGTCACCGCCAACAGGGCCAAGGCAAAGATCCACAGCTGGCCGGTTTGCATCCCCAGCCAGGCGCTGACCGCTCCCATTTGCGAAAACAAAATATAAGTGCGGATGCCGGCAAAACTGTGCGGATGCTCAGTATTTTTATGTTTTTCCCGTTCCAGCCCCACCAAAGCGCCCAGTAACAGGGCTATCACAAAGTGTTGTACTGACTGCAGTTCCATCGCTGTTCCATCTGACTAAAGTTGCCTCAGCATAAAACAAAACCACAAAGTCACAACAGCCCCCGAAATTGTAAAGAAAAACACACATGAAAGCAGTTACATAAAATTACAAAAATAAACATTTTTTAAAATTTTTATTGAAACCTGGCTGTACTCGTGGCATTTAAACAGCACTGCCCCAATGCATAAATCACGGCAGAAACACAAAATCCAGCGACAAACAACAATAAAAGATAGTGTCACAACACAAAAAACAACGGAAGTAAATAAATGAAAATCAATAAGTTGAACAAATTATCTCTGGCAACAATTCTCGCTTTAGGCGCTTGCGGTGCAGCAACAGCGTCAGACCGGGTAATCATTCAGGTTGACAATGTTAACAAAGGTTTAATCACTGCTCTGGCCAAACAGTCTGGTGGTGAAATCAAAGTGGATGCAGACGGCTTTATTGCAGCGCAATTTCCAGGCAAATCGCTGGACGAAATTAAAGGCGTACTGAAAAACCCACACATCCAGTTGGTGGAAGAAGACTTAGTCCGTAAGCCAATGGCCTTATTTAATGATGACGCTGGCAACCCGATGCAGCAGCAAATCACCCCTTATGCGGTCTACCAGTCTCAGGCCAATCAGCTGCAATTTCAGTCAGGTGCAGGCATTAAGGTCTGTGTGATCGACTCGGGCCTGGACCAGTCCAACAGCGACTTTGAATGGGGCAGCATCACAGGTGACAACGATGCTGGCACAGGTAACTGGTATCAGGCGGGTGGCCCCCACGGGACCCACGTCGCTGGTACTATAGGGGCAGCTGACAACGGCTACGGTGTGGTCGGTATGGCACCAGGTGTGCCCATGCATATCATCAAAGTATTCAACGCTGAAGGTTGGGGTTACTCGTCCGATCTGGCCTATGCCGCTCAAAAATGCCGCACAGCAGGTGCCAATATCATCAGCATGAGTCTGGGTGGTGGCGGTGCCAACACCACAGAATCCAACGCATTTAAGAGCTTTACTGATGCCGGTGGTTTGGTGCTGGCGGCAGCGGGTAACGACGGTAACAACGTGCGCTCGTACCCTGCCGGTTACCCTTCTGTGATGATGATTGGCGCCAATGACGCCAATAACAATATTGCCGATTTCTCTCAGTACCCAAGCTGTACCTTGCAAGGCAAAACCGACGAAACCATCTGTGTGGAAGCCACAGCTGGTGGTGTTGATACCTTATCAACCTACCCAGCCGGTGAAGCCACCAATGCCAGCCTGACCGCCAATGGCGCCGCTTTTGCGTCCTCTTCAATGGAAAACACTGGCTCCGCCAGTGCAGCGACCTTCTTTATGGGCACAGCGGAGAGCACCAACAGCGGTGCAGCAGGTAAAATCTGTATGATTGACCGTGGCGTGATTTCCTTCCACGACAAAGTGAAAAACTGTCAGAACTCAGGCGGCGTCGGTGCAGTGATCATCAACAACACCGCAGGCATGCTGTACGGTACTTTAGGTGACGCCAGCACCAACACCACCTCAATCCCGGCGGTAGGTGCAGCTTATGAAGACCGCAGCGCCTTATTGGCCGCCACCACAGCCACTGTGCATATTGGTGCCAGTGATTACGGCCTGATGAGCGGTACCTCAATGGCGACTCCGGCTGTGGCTGGTGTGGCTGCACTGGTCTGGTCAAACAACCCAGGTTGTACCGGTAGCCAAATCCGCAGTGCGTTAAAAGCCACGGCTCAAGATGCTGGTGCCGCAGGTAAAGATGTGTACTTCGGTTACGGTATTGTCAAAGCTGCAGCCGCCCATCAGTACCTGCAGACTAACGGCTGTGCCGGTAGCGGCGGTGGTACAGGCACAGCGATCAGCCTGAGCCTGAAAGCGGTAAAGAGCAAAGGCTCCAACTATGTCGACCTGAGCTGGGGCAACGCCACCACCAGTAACGTGGATATCTACCGCAACAGCGTGAAAGTAATGACCACAGCCAACGATGGCGCCCACCGTGACGGCCCGCTGGCACGCGGCAGCTACAGCTACAAAGTGTGTGACGCCGGCAGCACCACCAAGTGCAGCAGCGCAACCAACATTTCGCTGTAAGTACCCCCCTTCCCAACCAGTAAAAAGCCCCGTGACGGGGCTTTTTTATAGCGCTGTGTCTTCGCGATTCAGAAGCGGGCGCCGAGGCTGATTTTCTGACTGAGGTCTCTGCTGTCAAGATTCAAATCCGGCACTCCAGCAAAACGAAAATCAATGCGGCTCCAGTCCAGTACCCAGCTGTAACTCAGTCTGACACTGTCAGTCAGATGATAACGAACCCCAGTGCTGGCATTGATTTCACCACCAAAATACAAAAAGCGGACTGGTTGATTCAGATGTTTCAGCAAATAGCCTTCGCTGTACCACTCCAGCGCAGTATCAGCCCAGCGATAACGCAGGTCCCACTCCAATTGACTGAATTTCATCTCCACCGAATGGTCGCCGTCCAGCAATAACTCCAGCAGTGCCTGATCGCGAAAGCTGCTGCGTTTAAAGCCCAGCAGCAGAATAAGTTCGGCCCTGGCATCGTCTGTATCGACAAAGCTGTAGCCCAGACCTGAACTCAAATCGAGGTTTTTATAGTCAGTGGCAAGGTAGTTGTAACCATAATCAGCTTTAGTACGCCAAAACAAAGCCTCTGCAAAAAAGTAATCAAGACCAGGGGTCAGGCTGTACTTATGAACTTTTTCAGCATCATTGCTGGTTTCGTAATCGTACTTGCTGTCCAGATTGGCACGCAGCTGCTGCCAGCGAAGTTCTGAAGAAGAAGCAAAACCTAACGCATCCAGGCTATTTTCATTGCGGCGGCTGGATGCAGACAAATCCACCCGGTGTTGATGTTCAATATCGCCAGGCTGGCTAAGTTCCGATCCCACGGTGGCAGCCGGTGCGCTGGTGTCAGTGAAGTCAGGCTGCACAGTCGTCAGCTCAGGGTGACTGCTTTTGATATGCTGCCGCAGGATCATCAGCTCACCTGCGTAGCTGGTCGCTAGCACCAATTCGCTGTCACTGTAGCGGACCAGTCTGCCGCTTAGCCTGTCGCCATTGTCTAATTCCAGATGCACCTCTGTTGCCTGCACAGTCAGACAACTTAGCGCCAGACACAAACATAGTCCTTGTTTCCACATAACTCAGGCTGTTGATTGTTCAGAACTTCAGCTTAACCAAGACCTGAACAAATAGAAATGGCTGCGGCTGTAACCAAATTTATACCTGTCAGTAAAAAATATCAGTCCGGACCTTGAATATCGGATCTGAGCGATGCATATATCGTTATATCGCGATATAAACAAATGGACAACTCATGAGCACTGTCACTCTGGATGAGATGTTAAAAGCCTTATCCCATCCGGTGCGGCGGGACATTCTGCATTGGTTAAAGCAGCCAGAGCTGTATTTTGCCGATCAGGAACCCCCGCTGTCGCTGGGGGTTTGTGCCGGGAAAATTGAACGCAAGACCGGCTTGTCGCAGTCCACAGTGTCGGCCCATCTGGCCACGCTGCAACGGGCGGGCCTGGTTCACAGTAAAAAAGTCGGCCAATGGCATTTTTTCTGCCGTAACGACGCACAAATTCAGCAATTGCTTGCGCACCTGTCGCAGGATTTATAACGGAGTTTTGTATGACCACTTTATTTGACCCTCTCCAGTTAGGCGATTTAACCCTGAAAAACCGTATTGTGATGGCGCCTTTAACCCGCTGCCGGGCGAGCGCAGGCCGGGTGCCCAATGCACTGATGGCTGAGTATTATGCGCAGCGTTCCTCCGCAGGTCTGATCCTGACCGAAGCGACCTCGGTCACCCCAATGGGTGTGGGTTACCCGGACACGCCGGGCATCTGGTCCGCTGAACAAACCCAGGGCTGGAAGCAGGTGACTGATGCCGTGCATGCCAATCACAGCCTGATCTTTTTACAGCTGTGGCATGTGGGCCGCATTTCAGACCCGCTGTATTTAAATGGTGAACTGCCGGTGGCGCCCAGTGCCATTCAACCGGCAGGCCATGTCAGCCTGGTGCGGCCCATCAAAGACTTTGTCACCCCACGCGCTTTAACGCTGGACGAAATTCAGCAGGTGGTTGCAGACTTTAAACAGGGGGCGGTAAATGCCAAAGCTGCAGGTTTTGATGGTGTGCATGTGCATGCTGCCAATGGCTACCTGCTTGACCAGTTCCTGCAGGATTCCACCAATAAGCGAGACGATCAGTACGGTGGTTCAATTGAAAACCGTGCCCGCTTATTGCTGGAAGTGGTGGATGCCTGCATAGACGTCTGGGGCAAAGACCGGGTGGCCGTGCATCTGGCGCCCCGGATGGATGCGCACGATATGGCTGACTCGACACCAGCGGATACCTTTGGTTATGTGGCTCAGCAGTTGGGTAAGCGGGGTATAGCCTTTCTCTCGACCCGTGAGCATGCGGCCGGTGACAGCCTGACTCCGGCCTTGAAGCAGGCTTTTGGCGGTGCTGTGATTGCCAATGAAGGCTTCAGTAAAGAAACGGCGAATCAATGGATTGCCGCAGGAAAAGCCGATGCCATTGCCTTTGGCGTGCCTTTTATTGCGAACCCGGATCTGCCAAAGCGTCTGGAACTGGATGCCCCACTGAACCCGCCGCGTAAAGAACTGTTTTACGCTAAGGGCGCAGAAGGTTATACCGATTATCCGACACTGTAATGAACACTCAGAGAAGCAGTTTTTATACAAAAACTGCTTCTCTGTTTATGAGTTGGCAAGGCCAGCTGGGTTAACTGACGGGCATTCTGCGCCACTTTAATCCAGCTTACGCAGCCAGATATTGCGAAAGCTGACCGCATCGCCGTGGTCCTGCAGCTTCAGCGGCAGACAACCATGGGCTTTCACTTGTGGCGGACCAATCCATTCGGTGGTGCCGGTAATTTCCGTGTGGTTTTGCACCAGCACACCATTGTGCAGCACTGTTACATAGCCAGGACTCAGCCGTTTCTCTCCATCAAAACGGGGCGCTTTGTAGATAATATCGTACTGCTGCCACTGGCCTGTAGGTCGGGTGGCATTGACCAGCGGAATGCTCTGCTTGTAGACAGAACCTGCCTGACCATTGGGGTAAGTCGGGTTGTTGTACGAATCCAGCACCTGAATTTCATACATACTTTGCAGGAAAATACCGCTGTTATTACGCAGCTGCCCTTCTTTATCCATGCGGTCGCTGTCAGCTTTCCACTCCAGATGCAGCTGAATATCACAGAAGCTCTGTTTGGTTTGGATATCACCTGTGCCGGGTTTGACCTGCAATACACCGTCTTTCAACGACCAGTCAGCCCTCCCCCCTTTAACCGACTGCCACTGACTTAAATCGGCACCCAAGAGCGCAATGGCGTCGGATGGCACAGCACCTTGCGGGGCACTGACCAGAGCCGGTACTGGTTGCCAGACTTCTGTCTTAGCCGCCAGTTGATGCATTTCCTGTTCGGTCAGTTGCTTATCAGCCGCCAGAGCCACCCCAGCTGGCAGTGCAGCCAACAGCCACATTAACTTTTTCATGGTCATAGTCCTCAGGTCGCCCAGGCCTTATCGCCTTTTTTATAGGGAAGATCACCGTCGTATTTTCCAGGCACGGCCACATAACGCAGAGCTTCGGTGCCGCCCAGCTGAGAGGTGAAGAAGGTAAATAAACTCAGCTGTTTGAGTAAGGTGAAATAATGCAGCTCGCCTTTGCGCTCAGCGGATTTGGAGCTGGCCAGCGAACTGCTGCCTTCCAGCCCACTGGTGCCACCTTGTTTGGCGTCTGCATCCAGCTTGCTGAGCAGTTGTAGCTTTTGCTCAGCTTTGAGCGCCATAAAGTCCTGCTTAAACTGCTGTTTGCTCAGGCTTTTGATTTGCTTTAAACCGGCAAAAAATAAGGTCTGATGCTCCAGGCTATAGCAGTCATTCACCAGCACCGCCATCATGGCTCCACAGGCGGCGGCTTTACCACCTGGGCTGCTGGTCTGCGGCAAAATAGTTTCAGCAATTTCATCCAGTATGGCGACATCGTCGGCGGTATACAGGGTTTTGCCCGCATCCGGTGATTTCTGGCCTGCCGCCCATAAATCGCCACCCACCATGGCCATACCTGTAGCCGCCGCGATCATCTTTAATAAGTCACGTCTGTCCATATCACAGCTCCCCTTTTTTCAGCTGTTCAACCGCGTAATTGGCGGCCCGGGCCGTCAGCGCCATGTAGGTCAGCGACGGGTTGACGCAGGAGGCTGAGGTCATACAGGCGCCGTCTGTAACAAAGACATTGGGCGCATCCCAGACCTGGTTGTAGCCATTCAGCACCGAGGTTTTCGGGTCACGGCCCATCCGGGCTGTGCCCATCTCGTGAATGCCCATACCCGGGCCATAGTCGCCGGCATAGCCCTGCACATTTTTCACGCCTGCCGCTTCCAGAATGTCGATGGCATCCTGTTTCATGTCTTCACGCATTTTCAGCTCATTGGCTTTGAGTTCAACGTCCATCGCCAGCACAGGTAATCCCCATTTATCCTTGCGGTTTTTGTCGAGGAAAATACGGTTGCTGTGATCCGGCAGAATTTCACCAAAGCCGCCCATACCTATACCCCATGGACCAGGCTGAGTTAAGGCGTCTTTCAAGTCCGCCCCTATGCTGAGCTCCGCCACATTGCGGCTCCAGCCCTGACGACTGGCCGCGCCCTGGTAACCAAAACCACGCAGGTAATCGCGCTTATCGCCACCCCAGTTACGGAAACGCGGAATATAGAAGCCTGACGGACGACGGCCAAAATAGTATTTGTCGTCAAAGCCTTCCACTTCACCAAAAGCGCCCACCCCTAAATGATGGTCCATCACGTTATGGCCTAACTCGCCGCTGCTGCTGCCCAGGCCGCCTTGCCAGATGTCGGTAGCGGAGTTCATCAGGATCCAGGTGGAGTTAAAGGACGACGCATTGAGGAACACAATTTTGCTGGTGAACTCGTAGGTCTGATTGGTTTCGCTGTCCAGCACCTCAACGCCACGGGCCTTTTTCGTGTTTTTGTCGTACAGCACCTGAGTGACAATAGAAAATGGCCGCACTGTTAAATTGCCGGTTTTCATCGCCACCGGCAAAGTCGCCGACTGGGTACTGAAGTAACCACCAAAAGGGCAGCCTAACCAACACTTGTTGCGGTACTGACAGCCGACCCGGTTTTGTTCCGGCTTCGGCTGCGTAATGTTGGCGCAGCGGCCATGGATCATATGGCGGCTGCCGCCAAATTGCTTTTTCAGCCGTTCGGCTACCGTTTTTTCCACAATATTCAGCGGCACAGGCGGTAAATACTGGCCATCTGGTAATACATCCAGGCCGTCCCGCACGCCAGCAATACCGGCAAAACGCTCAGCATAATCGTACCAGGGCGCTAAATCCTGATAACGGATTGGCCAGTCGACCGCAATGCCGTCTTTGAGGTTGGCTTCAAAATCCAACTCGTTAAAACGGTAGCTCTGACGGCCCCATAACAAAGAACGCCCGCCCAAATGGTAACCGCGGAACCAGTCGTAGCGCTTCACTTCGGTGTAAGGCGATTCCTGCTCATTGGCCCACATGCCAAAGGTACTTTCGTTTAATGGGTAGTCCCGCGACAGCACCGGGTAATCTTTTTTCATCTGATTGGTCGGTCTGTCACGGTGCGGATAGTCCCAGGCTTCTTTAAAAGCGTTTGGGTAGTCCTTGATATGCTCGATAGGCCGGCCGCGTTCAAGCAGCAGTACTTTCAGGCCTTTTTCGGTCAGCTCTTTGGCTGCCCAGCCGCCACTGATGCCTGAGCCTACTACTATGGCATCGTAATGGTTGGTTGCTGTGGTCATCTGTTGTCCCCTGTGATGGGCGGGCTTATACCCCTCGTCCTTGAAGCTGCGACTTTGTTGACTGCGCCATTTCGCCCCAGTCACATCCATTGACTATGCTCCTGGGGTCTCACTGGCTTGCCGCCTTCCCGCATCTTCAAGTGACTTGGGTATAATGCCCTGTTCTCGTTATAAGTTAGTTAGGGCAGCCTTACTGCCCTGCGCTTATCTGTTCAGTGTTCAGACGTCACAAATCTGAATCGCCTGCGCCAGCGCGGCCGCCCGTCCGGCTTTGCTGTCGGCTGTTGGAATAAATTCCTGCGCCAGATAGCCGTCAAACGGCAAATCCCGGATGGCTCTGGCAATGGCGGCGTAATTCAGCTCCTGACTGCCATCAATTTCATGGCGCCCCGGTACACCGGCCGTATGGTAATGACCAAAGTACTGATGGTGCTGTTTGATGGTGCTGATGATGTCGCCTTCCATAATCTGCATATGGTAGATGTCATACAGCAGCTTAAAGTTCGGTGAGCCCAGACGTTTGCACAGCTCAATGCCCCAGGCTGAGCTGTCTGCCAGGTAATCGGGGTGATCGACTTTGCTGTTAAACAGCTCCATCTGCAGCACCACACCTCGCTGCTCTGCTTTGGGTAATATCTGTTTTAAGCCCTTTACCGCATTGCTCAGTGCCGTTTCATCATCCATGCCACGGCGATTGCCACTAAAGCAAATCAGGTTGGTGTAACCGGCGTCGGCCACTAAATCGATATGCTTGAGGTAACGTGGGATCAGCGCCTGGTGAAACTCAGCGCCCCCAAAGCCGTCGGTCAGGTTCAGCTCAGCGCCATTGCACATGGAGCTGTCGATACCGTGCTTTTTCAGCACAGGCCAGTCGTCCGGCCCCACCAGATCAATGGCGTTAAAGCCCAAGGACTTCACCAACAGACACAATTCGTCGATGGATAAATCGCCATAGGTCCAGCGGCTGACTGAGTGCCGGATCTGGCCTTTCAAAGGGGCCGGTTTCGGGCTTGCAGAAGCCGAACTTAAAAAGCCGGTCGCGCCCAATACTGAGACGCCGACAGCGCCAGCGGCCAGTTGTTTTAACAGCTCCCGCCGCGGCAAGGTGCTCTGTTGCTGACTCATGCCTTACTCCTGACGCAGCGGTTCGTTTTTAAACACCAGCGCGAATACCAGCAGTACCAGCGCAGCAAAACCTGCAGGGAATAACCAGATACTGGCCCAGTCCGTCGCTTCAGCAGTGCTGTACGCATCGGTGATTTGACCCGCCACGCTGAAGCCAATCAACATACCTACACCGTAAGTAGCCAAGGTGATCAGGCCCTGAGCTGAGCTGCGAATGGCGGCTCCCGCTTTGCTGTTGGTGTAAATCTGGCCAGAGACAAAGAAGAAGTCGTAACAAATGCCGTGCAACGCTATGCCCAGTAACAGCATCCAGACACTGGTGCCTGCATCGCCATAGGCAAACAGCACATAACGCAGCACCCAGGCCGCCATGCCGAGCAATAAGGTCCAGCGAATGCCAAAGCGATTTAAGAACAGTGGCAACGCCAGCATAAACAGTACTTCAGAGGCCTGACCCAGGGTCATTTTACCAGTGGCATTTTCCACCCCAATGCCGGTCAGGAAGGGGTTGGCATTCTGGTAATAAAAGGCCAGCGGAATACAAATCAGCACTGAGGCGATAAAGAACAAAAAGAAGTTTTTGTTTTTGAGCAGTGCCAGCGCATCCAGTCCCAGCAACTCACCCAATTTCATTTGCTGACCCCGACCAGCCGGTGGTGTGGCAGGTAAGGTAAAGCTGTACAGGCCCAACACCGCCGAGGCAATGGCGCACATTAAGAAGGTGTTTTTCAGCAGGCCATCCGCAATGCCCTGCTGCGAATCCCAGCCAAACAGGTAGCTGATCACCAGACCGGCCGCAATCCAGCCCACTGTGCCCCAGACGCGGATTTTGCCAAATTCCAGGTCCGGTTGTTTCAGCTGGCCGAAGGACACCGAGTTCACCAACGCCAGTGTTGGCATGTACACCAGCATATAAGCCAGTACCAGCGGATAAAAACTGCCGAAGTCGCCGGACTGATACATCAGGAACATCAGCACGGCACCCGCTAAGTGCAGCAGGCCAAGCAGACGTTCGGCATTAAAAAAACGGTCAGCAATCAGGCCGACAAAAAACGGCGCAATAATGGCGCCCCAGGATTGGGTCGAAAAGGCCGCGCCCATTTGGGCGCCTGTGGCCGACAGGTTCTGACTTAAAAACGTGCCCAAGGTGACAAACCAGCCCCCCCAGATAAAAAACTGCAAAAACATCATGCTGCTTAAGCGTAGTTTGATGCTGTCCATAGGTTCCCCGCTGCTGTTGGACTTTCGTTATTGTGGTTTTATGTTGTTATGTTTTTATCGCGTCAGCCGGTGCCGGACCACTCAGTCGTCCAGCCCCAGAATACGGCGGTTGCGTTTTGCATCCGTCGCAGCGCCGGCAAAGTCGTCAAAGGCTTTTTTGGCGCGGTCAATTAAATGCCGGGCAATAAAAGGCGCCCCTTCAGCCGCGCCCTGGGCTGAGTCTTTCAGGCAACATTCCCATTCCAGCACCGCCCAGCCGTCAAAGCCGTATTGGGTCAGCTTGCTGAAAATGCTGGCAAAATCCACCTGACCATCGCCCAAAGAGCGGAAGCGGCCGGGCCGGTTCACCCAGTCCTGATAACCGCCATAGACACCGCTGCGGCCGTTGGGTCTGAACTCGGCATCTTTGACATGGAACATTTTGATCCGGCTGTGGTAGCGGTCGATAAAATCCAGGTAATCCAGTTGCTGCAGCACAAAATGGCTGGGGTCAAACAGAATGTTGGCGCGTGGGTGGTTGTTCACCGCCGCCAGGAACTGCTCAAAACTGGCGCCGTCATGCAAATCTTCACCCGGGTGAATTTCATAGCAAACATCCACCCCCGCAGCCTCAAAGGCATCCAGAATAGGCAACCAGCGTTTGGCCAGCTCCGCAAAGCCCTGCTCCACCAGACCGGCAGGCCGCTGTGGCCAGGGGTACACCAGGTGCCACAACAAGGCACCTGAGAAGGTGGCATGAGCTTTTAAACCCAGACGCTGACTGGCTTTGGCGGCGTATTTCAGCTGCTGAATGGCCCATTCGGTACGCTCAGCCGGCTTGCCGCGTAAGGCTTCGGGTGCGAAATTATCAAAGAGTTCGTTATAGGCCGGATGCACTGCCACCAGTTGGCCCTGTAAGTGGGTCGACAGCTCGGTAATGGCGATGCCATGTTCGGCACAAGCGGCTTTCATTTCGTCACAATAGGCCTGGCTGTTGGCCGCCTGTTCCAGATCGAAAAAGGCCGGGTCATTGGTCGGCACCTGCACCCCTTTGTAACCCAGATCCGCCGCCCATTTCGCCATGCTTTTTAAACTGTGAAAAGGCGCTTCACTGCCCATAAACTGCGCCAGGAAAATAGCCGGGCCCTGAATTTGACTCATAGTATGCTCCTACGCGTTACTTACAGGCTGTCGCGGATATCCGGCACTGCCAGCCATTTTTCATTGCTGTGGCTACTGGCGGCGACGGTTTCAATAAAAGCCATGCCACGCAGACCGGCGGCTATACCAGGCACCCCCGTCGGCTGACCTGATTCACCGGCGCGGATAGCGGCCGCAAAATCACGGTATAAATTGGCCATCGCTTCCAGATAGCCCTCAGGGTGACCGGACGGCAGACGGCAGCGGCGGTTGGCTTCCAGGCCCAACCCCGGCATACCACGACCAGCACGCAGTAACTGCACAGGCGCACCATGAGGTTTCAGGATCACCGTATTGGGCTCCATCTGATGCCACTCCAGCGCCCCTTTTTCGCCGTATAAACGGATTTTCAGCGCGTTTTCTTCACCGGCGCAGATTTGGCTGGCCATCAGCACACCAGAGGCGCCTTCGGCCGTGCGGAACAAGGCCGCGCCATCGTCGTCCAGCCGGCGGCCAGGCACATGGCTTTTCAACTCAGCACAGAGTTCAGTCACCCTATGGCCACTGATAAATTCCGCCATGCCAAAGGCATGGGTGCCAATATCGGCCATACAGCCACTGGCACCGGCCTGCGCCGGATCGGTGCGCCAACTGGCTTGTTTGTTTTCGCTGCTTTCTAAATCTTCGGTCAGCCAGCCTTGCGGGTATTCAACATAAATTTTGCGCAAGCGGCCCAAAGCACCGGACTGCACCAGCTCACGCGCCTGCCATACCATGGGGTAGCCCAGGTAGGTATGAGCCAGCCCATACAACTGATGGCTTTGTTTCAGCACGGCGGCCAGCTCGCGGGTTTCTTTGAGCGTGACACCTGCAGGTTTTTCACAGAACACGGCAAAACCCGCCTGCAATGCCGCACTGCTAATAGGCACATGCAACTGGTTGGGAGTCACTATCACCAGCAACTGCATACGTTGTTCAGCCGGTAAAGCAGCTTCAGCGGCCAGCAATTGTTGCCAGTCAGCATAAGCGCGCTCTGGGGCAATATTCAGCTCTGCGGCCGTGACCTGATTGTTTTCCTGGTTGCGGCTAAAAGCGCCACAGACCAATTGGTAGTCGCCGTCCAGGCCTGCCGCATGACGATGCACTGCACCGATAAAAGCCCCGGCACCACCGCCGACCATGCCATAACGGATGGGGGTTTTGCGTTCTGTTGTCATTGTTCCGCTCTCTGTTGCATCGAACCCTGCCAGGTTCAGCTATCCAAGAAAAATGTAATGGATTACATTTTGCACCGTCAAGGTGATTTCTGCCCTTTGTCGCAAATTTCGTCGAAAAAAACGACGGAACCGCACCAAAATAGAGCATTAACTTTAAAATTGTGGCGTTTTTTTGCACCAGCCTGACTTTTCATTTGCAAAAAATCAGCTTATAAATGCTATCGGTTACAAATTACAAAACGGGCCAGGCCTGCGATAGACTGGCCTGCCGATAAAGCAGCATCAAAACAACAGGTTGAATGGCTACAATTCATCAAGTCGCGGCTCTGGCCGAAGTTTCGGTCGCGACAGTATCCAGAGCACTGCAACAACCGGAACGGGTGTCAGACAAAACCCGGGCCCGGGTATTGGCGGCGGTCAAACAAACCGGTTACAAACCCAATCTGATGGCGGTCAAGTTTCGCTCCGGCAAAAGCCGCAACCTGGTGGTGCTGGTGCCGACTGTCGCCAACCTGTTTTTCGCCCGGGTGATCACTGGTATGCAGCAAAGTGCGCATGACAAAGGCTATTCCCTGCTGCTGTGCAACACCATGGCGAATGAAGCCATGGAACAAAGTTACGCCCGCATGGTGCACACCTCACAAGCTGACGGCCTGATCCAGCTGCGGGCTTTTAACCCTTTTACCGGCCTGGAAATGGCGGCCGATCAGCCATTGCCTATGGTGAACGCCTGTGAAGTACTGGACCGTATCCGCTGCCCGACCGTGTTACTCGACAACAAAGCAGCCGCTTATGCGATGACTGAACATTTGCTGCAACTGGGTCATCGCCGTATTGCGATGATCAAAGGCCCGCCACGCAGTCCACTGACCCGCGACCGGGTGGCCGGTTACAAAGAAGCGTTGGCCGAAGCTGGTGTCGACTTTGATGAAAGCCTGCTCAGCCCGGGGAACTTCAGTCTGGCGTCCGGGCAAAAAGCCGCCGCCGGCCTGATGGCGCTGCCAGAGCCTCCAACCGCTATTTTTTGTGAAAACGATGAAATGGCTATTGGTGCCTTGCAGCAGCTCAAACAACTTGGCCTGCGGGTGCCGCAGGATGTGTCTGTTGCCGGTTTTGACGATATCGCCTTTGCCGCCTACAGCGACCCGCCGCTGACCACCATAGCGCAACCGGCGGAAGAATTTGGCAGTACCGCGGTCAGTTTACTGATCGATTTAATTGAAGGCAGGCTGGGCAAAGCGCCCAAAGTCATTCTGCCTTTTGATCTGATAGAGCGTGCCAGCACGGGGCCAGCCCCTGGGCACCTAACTTAAGGAAAGCAGCATGAACCCGACGACAAGCGAACTCGCACCAGCCAACCCAAGCAGACGTAAACTCCTGAAGTACAGCCTGCTCGGTTTAGGCACTGCGGCCCTGGCCTCTCCCTTCAGCCCGGCACTGGCTGGCACATCAGCCCATAAACTGCAGCCGGGTCTGCAACTGTATACAGTGCGTGATCTGATGGCACAAAGTGTGGCTGACACACTGAAACTGGTTGCAGGTATAGGCTACAAAGAAGTCGAGTTTGCCGGCTATTTCAATCTCAAAGCCAAAGCTGTACGCCAACTGCTCGACAGCGAAGGCTTAACAGCCCCTTCGGCCCATTTACCGCTGGAAGTACTGCAAAGCCAGCTCAACCAGGTGATCGACGACGCCCAGACTGTCGGCCATCATTACATTGTGCTGCCCTATTTAACAGAACCACAACGCCAGAGCATTGACCAATACAAAGCCATTGCCGAGTTGCTAAATAAAGCCGGAGAAGCCTGTAAAAAAGCCGGTCTGCAGATGGCCTACCATAACCATGATTTCGAGTTCCAGGCCATTAACGGCCAGGTGCCTTACGATATTCTGCTGAAAGAAACCGACACAGAGTTGGTAAAAATGGAGCTGGATTTATTCTGGACTGTCAAAGCCGGCTTAAGCCCGTTGCAACTGTTTGAACGCTCACCTGGCCGTTTCCCGCTCTGGCATGTCAAAGACATGAACCAAAAAGGCGAGATGGTCGATGTGGGCACCGGGGTGATTGATTTTGCCCCTATGGTCGCCAAAGCTGAGTTGTCCGGCGTCAAACACGCCTTTATCGAACACGACAACAGCGACAACAGAGTACGCACCATCAAACAAGGGTTTGACTCACTGTCCAGACTGCTGAAATAAGCCTTTCCTCACGGGCGCCGTCTCATAGGGTGGCGCCTGGTTTTCTGATTTTCCCTGTGCCGCCTCCGGCGCTTCCCTGCTCCTTTCCTGTTTATTTTACGCCCAACCTTGACGAACTGAATTTTCAGAGGTAAAACGATTAAGTGAAGATGAATTTATTTCACCTTACACCACAATAAAGCGACGCCATAGCCAGAAAACCAGTCAGGCAAAATGGAATGTTGCTTTTTTTACCCAAAAGAACTTAAACGATTAAGTCGATTCAACAGGGGGCATTCAAATGTTCAAGCAACAGAAAGTTTCAGTCGCGGTACGCCAGGTGTTACTGGCGTCCGGGTTCCTGGTCACAGTGCCTGTGATGGCACAGGACAACAGCGCCGCCGAGGCCAGCAACGGCAAAGAAGAAAAGGCGTTTGAAACCATTGTGGTCACCGGCAGTGTGCCCGGCCGCACCCAGATTGAATCGGCCATTGCGGTTACCACAGTGGACGCCGAAATGATCAAAGATTTCCAGCCAAGCTCAGAGTCTGAAGTTTTCCGTATGATCCCAGGCATTCAGGTGTCCGGCACTGCAGGCCCCGGCGGGAACTCCAATATTGCGGTGCGTGGATTGCCCGTCGCCACCGGCGGCTCGCCTTTTGTGCAAATTCAGGAAGACGGCCTGCCGACCGTGCTGTTTGGCGATATGAACTTTGGCAACAACGACTACTGGACCCGCTTCGACTCCAGTGTTGATCGGGTGGAAGGGGTGCGAGGCGGCACCGCCGGCACCTTCTCGTCGCAGTCTCCGGGCGCCATTATTAACTACATCAGCAACTATGGCGAGGTCGAAGGCGGCTTGTTGCGCCTGACCACGGGCCTGGGTTATGACGAAAAGAAACTCGATTTCCGTCAGGGCGGCGCCCTGAGCGACAACGTTAATTATCACCTGGGTGGTTATGTCAAACAGGGCAAAGGCCCGCTGGAGGCCGATTTTAATGTCAGTGAAAGTGCACAAATCAAAGCAAACCTGACCCGATACTTTGGCGACGCCAACTATGTACGTTTTTTGGTCAAAGTGGCGGACACCCAGGAACCCAACTACACAGGCGCTCCTGCGCTGGCTGACTACGATGGCCATAGCTTCAGTAACCTGCGGCCCTACCCTGGCTTTGATGGCCGCAGCCAGTCCAATTACTCCATTCACAATCAGGAATTTCTGATGGTGAACCGCAGTGGCGACTTGGAGCGGGTGGAGATGAGTGGCATCACCACCGAAGCTCTGGCGCTGGGTAACGAACTGCATTACGAGTTCAGCAACAACCTGGTGCTGGACAACAAAATGCGCTGGACCGATATGAGCGGTGGTTTTACTTCGCCTTTCCTCAATGTGGTCAGCACCAATAGCGTGATTGGCTCCAGCCTGAACGGTGCCACTGTGGGTTCGATCCGCTACGCCAATGGCCCGCAAGCCGGCGAATTGTATGAGCAGGCCTACCTGAACAACAACACCAATGTGCATACCAGCATGCGCGACGTCGGCAGTTTTGTGAACGACCTGGCCTTGTCAAAAGAATTTGAACTGGGTGAGCAGTTGGTGACAGCCCGCGCCGGTTATTTTTACATGAACCAGAACATTGCGTCGGACTGGCACACCAACCGCACCTTCTCAGAACTCAGTGGCGACAACCCGGCCATGCTGGAGCTGTTTGATACCGCAGGCAACCAGCTGACCGCCAACGGCATCGCCGGTTTTAACAACAACTGGGGCAGTTGCTGCGCCCGTGACTACGACCTGGCTTACACAGACACAGCCCCCTATCTGGCGCTGGATTTAGACAATGACCTCTTTACACTGGATGCCAGTGTGCGGCGCGATACCGTCGATGCATCCGGCTGGGCTATCTCAGGTGGTTCCGAATTCAACACCTTAGTGTCTGGTGTGGCCATTCCCACCATAGTGGCCAACGGTCCCCAGGAAAACCTGAATTATTCGGTCAGCTATACCTCCTGGACAGTCGGTGGTTTGTACAAACTGAATCAAGACACCAGTTTCTTTACCCGCGCCTCCAAAGGCGGCCGCTTTAATGCCGACCGTCAGATTGCTTCCGGCAAAATCAATGCCGACGGTTCGCTGAACCAGGCCGGACAAACCGCGGCGGTGGACTTTGTGCATCAGTATGAACTGGGGGTCAAACGCCGGGGTGATGTGCCCGATGGCTACTACAGCCTGGAACTGACCCTGCTTAAGGGCGACTTCAAACAAAGCACCTATGAGCTGTCGGCCACCTTGTGTGGCGGTGCCGGTGGTTGTGTAATAGACGCCGAATACAAATCACAGGGGGCTGAAATGTTGGGCACCTTGCGGCTGGGTGATTTTTCACTGGTCGGTAACGCCACTTACACAGACGCCGAGAAAAAATCGGCAGGCTCCAGCAGCTGGGTGCGGGCCGACGGTATTCCGGACCTGATCTACACCCTGTCGTCCAACTACCATATCAATGACCAATGGGTCACAGGCCTGAATGTGACAGGCCAGACCACGGCCATTGACAGCGCCGGCAATGAATACCCGTCCAACTACACGCTGGGGGCCAACCTGAAATACAGCCCCACCGACAACCTGCAGTTTGGCTTACAGGTCTATAACCTGACCGACGAATTTGATATTCGCGGCAGTGGCGGTGTGGCCGACGCCAGCGTCAGCCCGACTGTGATATCAGGCGGACCTGTGATTGGACGCACAGTGAATTTATCAGTTACCTTAAGTTATTAACCAAACCAAAGCCGGGGTCACCCGGCTTTTCAGTGAATCCGCAGGTCACCATGAATCCAAACGCCATAGGTTCAGTACTGATTGTCGGTGGCGGCACCGCAGGCTGGATGACGGCAGCAGCGCTGGCCAATGCCTTACCGCAGGGCTGTCGTATTCGTCTGGTGGAATCCGAAGACATTGGCACTGTGGGCGTTGGCGAAGCCACCATTCCGCCAATACGGCTGTTTAACCAAAGCCTTGGGATCAATGAACACGACTTTATCAAAGCCACCCAAGGCAGCTTTAAACTCGGCATCGAGTTTGTCAACTGGGGCTCGCTGGGCCAGCGTTATTTTCATCCTTTTGGCAGTTATGGCCGTCAGTTCGATTTAGTGAATTTTCATCACCACTGGTGGCAGGCCCGCCAGCAAGGCAAAGCCAATAACCTGGATCAGTACTCCATGGCATGGCAGGCCGCGCAGGCCGGCAAATTCGCTCCCCCTGTTGCCGACCCCAGGTCCGTGCTGTCGACCCACGATTACGCTTACCATTTTGATGCCGGCCTGTATGCCCGCTACTTACGCCGTTATGCCGAACAACGGGGGGTGGAGCGCATGGAAGGCAAAATCAGTACAGTGCAGCAGCAGCCGCACAACGGCCATATCCGCGCTGTGCAGCTGGAGTCAGGTGCGGTGCTGGAAGCTGAACTTTTTATCGACTGTTCGGGTTTTCGTGGCCTGCTGATTGAACAAAGCCTGCAAACCGGCTACGAAGACTGGTCGCACTGGCTGCCCTGCGACAGCGCCTGGGCTGTGCCTTCCGAACGGGGCGACTTTACCCCCTACACGCGCTCCACCGCCTTGTCAGCGGGTTGGTGCTGGCGTATTCCGCTGCAGCACCGCACTGGCAATGGTCAGGTGTTTTGCAGCCACTTGATTGAACCACAGCAAGCCGCCGACCAATTGCTGCAACAGCTGGATGGCAAGGCGCTGGCTGAGCCGCGCCAGCTGAAGTTTGTCACAGGACGACGCAAGCTGTTCTGGAATAAAAATGTGGTGGCCATTGGCCTGTCCAGCGGCTTTCTGGAGCCGCTGGAGTCCACCAGCATCCATTTAATCCAGGCTGGTATCGCCAAGTTGCTGGCATTGTTTCCGGACACCAGTTTCAGCCCCTTATTGCGCGATGAATACAACCGTATTGCCATTCGGGAAATGGAAAACATCCGCGACTTTGTCATTTTGCACTACAAGCTGACACAGCGCGACGACAGCGAACTATGGCGCTATTGCGCCGCGATGCCGGTGCCGGATTCACTGCAGTACCGTATTGAGCTGTTCCGCCAGTACGGCCGGCTGGTTCCGGGCGAGCTGGATTTATTCGGCAACACCAGCTGGCTGGCGGTGCATATAGGTCAGCATAATCTGCCAGCGCAAAGCGACATGCTGCTGAATTACAGGCCAGTGCAAGGCAGCGACTATCTGGCGAAAATGCAGCAGGCCATGCAGCAGGCGGCACTGCAGCTGCCTTCCCATCAGCAGTACATCAACCTGCACTGTAAAGCAGAGCCGGCGCCTTAGCGCCGGTTTTACTCATCAAGGCGAAAGATCACCTTATCTGCTGCAGCCTTGCTGCGGCAGGTTGTGCCCAGCAGTTCCACCATAAGCCGCTGCACAGCAAACCAGCAAAACCAGTGGCCAGATAAAAACCATAACGTACATCGCCCAGCGCATCCCCTACCATGCCCATCAACAAAGGCCCAACTGCCGCCGCCAGCGCGGTAAAGGCCAAGATCAGCCCGGCGGCAGCACCATGCTGGTCGCGGCTGAAACAGCTGATACCTTTGGAGTTTAATGTCGGGTACATCATCGACATAAAGAGGCCGCTCGCAGGCATCAGCCACAAAGCCCAACTGACGCCCTGCCACATGCTGAGGGCAAAGCAGAGGAAAATCGCACTGCCAAACCAGGCCAGCAGCACAGTCCAGTCGAACTTCAGCAGCAGGTATTCCGCCAGAAAACGTCCGGCGGTGCGTAGCACAAAAAACAGGGTAATGGCGTGTGTGGCTAACAAGGCTTGTTGGCCGTCATAACTTTGCAGCAAGGTGGGTAACCAGACAAAAATGGCCACTTCGGTCGCCACATAACAGGCAATAGCCAGCGAAAAACCGAGCGCATAAGGGTCTTTTGCCAGTTTCAGGCTTTGCCAGAGTGAACTTTGCGGCTGCGGCTGATAGGCCGGATACTCCAGCCGGGCTGCTATTAACAGTAATACGGCACAGATAAAACCAGCCAGCAGATACAGCTGGGTCCAGCCCAGCTGAGCAGCAATTAACATGCCTACCAAGGCAGGACCTGCTATCGCACCCAGGCCAAAAAAACCTTCCACCCTGTTCATCAGCCGGGTGTGGCTGTGGCCGTCCGCACTGACATCCCCCACCAGCGCCAACGCACCGGTTTTAAACAAGCCAATGGCCAGCCCACTGACGCCAAGCAGCAGCAGATAAAACAAAAAATCTTCACCAACAACGAAGGCAACACAGGCCAGCGCATATAGCGCCAGGCCGGAGAGGATCACCATTTTCCGGCCAAAGCGGTCCGCCAGCCGGCCAAGAAATAAACCGGACAAACCAATAAACACCATAGGCACATAATGAAAAGCGGCGGCTTCGGTCAGGCTCAGCTGAAACTGCGCCACCACCTGCGGAATAATGACGCCTACGGCATCCGTCGTCATGGCAAAGACAAAAAACATCAGACAGGTCATCCATTTCACCTGGCTGTAGGCGCTCGGTGTGACAGACACCTGCGCAGCGAGAGGCTGGCTTTGTTGCATCTTTAGTTACCCTGTTGAGTGGTTAAACGGCCACTGAGCGGCCGCATGGATCTCTGATGGATCCTGGTTCCAGCCTACATCTGAATCGTTTAAGTTTCAACAAAAAGCATACCGGTCAGCGGCGGAATTTTGCAGCTAACAACTCTGGCGCTGGATCAGTTCAGAGGGCATCAGCAAATCCGTCTGCAAATCACCGGCCAGCAGCCGGCGGGCGGCGGTGCGGCCTTTTTCGTCGCTGTGCTGGGCTATGGTGGTCAGGCTGGGGAAAAAACGCTCACCTTCTTCAATACCGTCAAAGCCAGCAACCACCAGCTCCTGTGGGATGGCAATGCCAAGCTCACGCGCCACCGTCATGGCCGCCAGTGCAATGCGGTCGCTCATACAGAGCAACACCTGTGGCCGCGGAAACTGCGTCAAGGCTTCGCGCGCCGCAATCAGGGCGTAGTGATGCGTGTTTAACGGAATATGCCAGACGCTTTGCGCCGGGATTTGCCGGCCATGCTGCTCGGCCGCGGCCAGATAACCGTCCAGACGACGGCGGGAAATGGATTGTTCAGTACCATACAGCTCATCCGGCTGAATACGGCAGACCCGCTCCGAGTCAATCAGCCGCAGGCCCAGCACAGCCACAGCCCCCTCATTCTGGGTCAGAGCATGGCTGGCGATCTGCCGGGCCGCCGCATAGTTGTCCACATTCACCGCGGCCACACCGGGCAAGTTGCAGTCTACACTGATCAGCGGTTTGCCGCTTTTCAGAATACGCTGTAACTGCTCCTGATTGCTCGGTGCGCCGTACAGAATAAACCCATCAGGCAAGGCTTCGGCGCTGCTGCAGGCGGTATTATGCCGGCTCGACAGCAGCAGCAAATCCAGCCCCTGCTCCTGGATCACTTCGGCCACCCCTTTAATCAGCTGGTTTGCCACCGGATCGCTGACCGAATACTCCAGACTATCCGACAGCAGAATAGCAATAATGCCGGATTTACCAGTGCGTAAACTGCGGGCCGCCGCATTGGGGCCGTCATACCCCAGTTCTGCGCACTGCTGCAGAATTTTTTGCCGCAGCTCGGGCGACAGCTGATCAGGCCGGTTAAAGGCATTGGAGACAGTGGCGACTGAGACATTCAGCAGCGCAGCCACAGTTTTCAGGTTCAGTTTTTTAGCAGAAGCGGACGACACGTCATCTGTCCTTATCAGGAACTCAGCAGTTTCAATGCCTTATGATGCCTCTGTTCGTTGCAGATTACCAGCAGCCGGAAAAGTCACAGTAACCCTTAAGCCTGCGCCCTGGTTGTTCAGCTCCAAAGTGCCGCCATGGCCTTCGGCAATATCGCGGCACAGGGTCAGGCCTATGCCTGAACCACCGGCTTTGGTGGTAAAAAATGGCACCATGGCATGGGACAGCTTGTCGGCGCTCAGCCCCCCTCCTGCGTCCTGCAGACACAAGCTCAGGTTAGACGGCCTTTCATCCAGCCACAGTTCAATTTGCTCAGTGGCAGAGCCGGATTCATGGGCGTTTTTCAGCAGGTTCAGCAACAACTGCGTCAGTTGCACCGCGTCCAGCTGCCAATCCTGTTTGGGTAAATCCCCCACCAGTTCAAACTCATACTGCTCCTGCAACTGGTTAATCAGCCGGGGCCAGTTGACGCTGTCTCGCTGGGGTGCCGGCAGTTTGGCAAATTCAATATAGGACTGCAAAAACTGGTTCAGATGACGGGAGCGTTCGGCCATGGTCTGAAAAATCTGCTGCAGCCGGTCGTCCTGATAGTGCCGCGCCAACTGCTCGCCGGAAAAGGCCATGGACGACAAAGGGGCCAGCGTGTTATTCAGCTCATGCCCTATCACCCGCAGCAGTTTTTTCCAGGCCTTGATTTCTTCACGGTGAATTTCCCTGGTCATTGGCTTGAGCAGATACAGCTGATGGGGTTTCTGGTTCAGCTGAAATAAGCTGATCGATAAATGCCAGATGCTGGCCGGTTCGCCGAGATGAATTAAGCCCTGCTGACCGCTTTGAATGGCCTGCAGCAAGGCAGGCCAGCCCGCCAGTACCTGCGCCAGCAGCAACCCTTCCGCTTTACGACCGGGGTTAAACAAGGCTCTGGCTGCCGGGTTGGTCATCAGCAAACGGCCGGATGCATCGGTCAGCAGCAAGGCACTGGGGCTGCTCTGCAATACAGTGTCCAGCAACAGCTCGCGTTGGTACAGTGTGGCTCGCTCCTGCCTGAGCTGGGCAGACATCTGCTGCAGCACATCGGCCAGAGGCTGCAGTTCGTTTAAACGCTCGCGGTTGGCGTCGACATTAAAACTGCCATCCTGCAGGTTTTGGGCATGGAGATTCAGTGCCTGCAGTTCATCCTGCAGCGGCTTTAACACCAGATACTGACCAACACCAAATAGCCCCCAGCCGGCCAGCAGCACAACCAGCAGCCACCACCCGGTGCCAAACCACCACAGCAAAGCCAGCACCAGCGCAAGCGCCAGACAATTGAGCAACCAGAGCCGCTGCCCCAGCGTCGTTTTAAGGCGGGGTAATGCCATAGAACTCCATACGCCGGTACAAGGCCTGCCTGCTGATCCCCAGGGCTTTGGCCGCCCGGGATACGATGCCCTGGGCAGCCGACAACGCCCGTTCAATTTCGGTTTTGTCCAAATCGTCCAGGCTCTTCTTCGAACCGCTGTCTTGCGGTAACCCCAGATCGGCAACATCAATGGCCTCTCCAGGTGTCAGCAATAAAGCCCGCTGACATAAATTCTGCAGCTCACGTACATTACCAGGCCAGCTGTACTGACGCAGCGCCTGTTCTGCTTCGGCTGTCAGTGTTTTTTTACCAGCCAGAAAATGCTTCGCCAGCGGCACAATGTCATCCAGCCGCTGACGCAGCGCCGGTAAATGCAACTGCACCACATTAATGCGGTAATACAAATCCTGACGGAACTGGCCTGCAGTGATCGCCTGAGTTAAATCAGTATTGGTGGCACTGATAATGCGGACATCCACTTTACGGGTCTGACTGGAGCCCAGCCGTTCAAACTCGCCGGTCTGCAGCACCCGCAGCAGTTTCATCTGGCCGGACAAAGACAAATTGCCAATTTCATCCAGAAACAAGGTACCACCATCGGCCGCCTCAAAACGGCCTATCCGGGTTCTGGCAGCGCCACTGTAGGCACCGGCTTCGGCACCAAACAGCTCAGCTTCCATTAAATCGGCTGGCAAAGCGCCCATATTGACTTTAATCAAAGGCTGCTGTTTGCGGCCGGAATTGGCATGCAGTACCTGAGCTATACCTTCTTTACCGGCACCGTTTTCGCCGGTGATCAGCACAGCCGCATTGCTGGGAGCCAGCTGCAATGCCATTTGCAGCACCTGCTCCATGGCCGTACTGGCAAACACCAGACCGGCTAAGTCTTTGCCTTCAAAGTTCGCCAGCCGCTCCTGCTGACGGCGCTGAGCCTGCTGCTGTTGCTGGCTCAGCTCCGACAGCTTCAGCACATTCGCCACTGTGGTCAGTAAACGCTGATCATCCCAGGGTTTGGCAATGTAATCGGTGGCACCGGCTTTGACCAGCTCGACCACCATATCCAGCTGGGTCCAGGCGGTCATCAGCACCAAAGGGATAGCCGGATAGGCTGAACGCAACTGATAAAACAGGTGTTTGCCCTGCTCGCCGCTCATTTCGCCCTGAGCGAAATTCATATCCTGCAGAATTAAGTCCACCTGCTGACGCGCCAACAGCTGCATCGCCTGCTCAGGTGACATCGCCACCAGCACCAGGTACCCCTGCAACTGAAACAGGGTCAGCAAGGCGGTGCAAACCGCCTCGTTGTCATCAATGACCAGAATTTTTTTCATAAATCACAGAGTCTTAGTGGCTAAAGCCGGTGAAATCCTTGTGGCTATTCTGGCAGGATACCATGTGGCCAGCGTGACACAAACCAGGAGTAACACAGTCGCCAGCAGCGGCAGCCACAGCGGCACGGCCGGGATGCTGATGACCTTGGCCAGGCTGATATTTAAACCATAACACACCAGAATACCAAAGCCTGCACCTATGGCGGTGGTGAACCAGCTTTCACTTAACACATCCAGCAATACCCGCGCTTTACTGGCACCCAAAGCCCGTTTAATCCCCACTTCCTGCTGCATTTGCAGCGCATGGAAATGGGCATGGCTATACGCTGAAATCATCGCCACCAGCAGCATCAGGCCGCTCAGAACCGCCAGCAAGGTGGCCAGGCCAATCTCAGAGCGGAACACCTCGTCACGGTTTTCATCCATCCGCATCACAGTGCCAATATCCATTTCTGGTTCGGCGCCTCTGATCACATCAGTGAGTTGCTGGCGCACGGCTTCGGACTGCTCCGGAGCTACCCGGACAATCAACTGATAACCCCGTTCCACACGATCCATAAAAGAGTGCTGGATCAGGCCATAAAACGGATCACTGGCGTAACGCTGTGAATAAAAGTCCGAAATAACCCCGACGACAGTGCCATTGTTGGTCGATTTTCCTATTGGATTTTGCTCAGCAAAGAGTTGCTTCGCCAGTTTATCCGTCAGCACCACATTGGGGGTATTCAGATCCAGCTCAGTCAGCAAGCGGCCCGCAACCAGCTTACTGCCCAGCACCTGAAAAATCTGTGCGCCCGTATTGTAGTAAGGCACCGAATCCACATCGGTTTCGTCCTGACGGTCGGTTTCAAACACATTGCGGTTCGAGCCACCCTGACGCAAAGGAATTTGATTGACCGCATCCGCGGCTTCGACGCCGGGCATAGCTCTGACGGCCGCCAGTTGCCGGGTGATGACTTCAGACAAGGCAGGTTGAGTACGCATAGCCGCACTGGTAGGTTTCACCCAGACGGTTAACAGCTGTTCCAGTTCCAGCCCTGTGGGTTGTTCAACCAATTGCCGTGCAGCGCCGGCCAGCAGCAACGAGTTCACCACCAGGCCTAAAGTCACTGCCAGTTGCAGCAGCAACAAGGCCGTCACCACTTTGCGACGTAATAAGGATTTAATCATCAAATGGACAGACATATAGTGCTCCTTATTGTTTTAACTGTTGGTTCAGCGGACTGAACGAAGTTTTTAACGCCGGATACAGGGTTACCAGGTAGCTGATCAGCAGCACAAAGAGCGCCATCACCGCCAGCATAGCCGCGTCCCAGCCAGCTAAAGCCCTGGTGCTGGGCAATAAGGAGCTGATGGTCCAGAGCCCTAGCTGAGCAAACAGCAGCGCTACCCCAAAGGCCAGTAGTGAACTTAACAGCACATCAGCGACAATCTGCCCCTGCAACTGCCAGCGGCTGGCCCCTAAGGCACGGCGTAAACTGAATTCGTACTGGTTCGCCATATAACGGTTCAGCGATAAATGACTGGCATTGACCACACAGACCAGCAGAAATAACGAAGCCACTAAAGCAAAAGCATCCAGTTGATCATTGGTCGCCCGCATGGCTTTTTGCACATCCAGAATATTGTCCAGCCTGTTGCCTTCCGGCCTTTCATGACGACCTGCTGCTTTTTCATCGGCCACCAGATTTTTCAGAAATTGCTGGTACTGCTGCACTTTTTCCGGGCTGTCCAGTTGCACCCAAAATTGCAGCATATTGGCAAAATTGGTTCTGGCCATTTGCGGGTAGGTGGCCATATTGCCGTCCCAGTCCACGTCGGTGAAGGAGTTTTGCGTATTGGACTGAATACCTAAGTCGTAGGCAGTTTCCAGCGGCAGATAAATATCTTCCACAGGTTCAGCGGAACGGCGGCCATTGACGTCATACAAACGGGGCAACATGGACCAGTCATCCAGCACCCCTATCACTTTGTATAACTTTTCATCGATCAGCATGTCCTGCCCGACCACGTCGGTGCGGCTGAAAAACTTCAGCGCGGTGTTTTTGCTGATCACCACTTCCATCCGGGCTTTGTTGTCCGGCCAGGTTTCGCCCTGTAAAAAAGGCACATCAAACAGTTTAAAAAAATCACGCTGCGTAACACGCAACTCCACCCGACTTGGCGTAGCCTGCGGGTTTTCCACTGTTTTGGCATAAGCGTCACTGGAGAACATGGCGGCTTCTGCGGACGGAATGCCACTGCCACTCATTTTCTGCATGTCCATATAACTCATGACGCGGGATGGCTCAAAACAGTCGGTGCAGTCGCCGGGTAATGAATTAATTCGTGCCATAAAAAGCGTATGGCTTTTCTCTGGCAGCGGGTCGCGGTTCATCCAGTAATACAAGGTGGCGTTACTGAAAAAAGTGCCCAAACCCAGGCTTAAAATTAACAGGGTTAAGGCATAAGGCAGCGGTGCACGTTTAATGCTGTGCAGACTGAGTTTCAGGTTATGAATAAACTGTTCCATCTCAGGCTCCTGCCACCAAAGGCTCATACAGAGTAGCGTCGTTCAGCTGACCATCGACAATCTGCACATGACGGCCAGCGCGGCGCGCCTGATCCGGATCGTGCGTGACCATTAAAATGGTGCAGCCCTGCTGGTTAATTTTTTCCAGCAGTTCCATCACCTGGCGGGCCATTAAAGAATCCAGGTTGCCTGTCGGTTCGTCCGCCAGCAGAATGCGCGGTTCACCGGCAATGGCGCGGGCTATGGCCACCCGTTGTTGCTGACCACCGGACAGCTGGCTGGGATGGTAATCACGGCGGGCGGCCAGGCCGACAGTTTCCAGTGCCTGCTCGACCCGGCGTTTGCGCTCGGGTGCATTCATGCCACGGTAACGCAGCGGCAGCTCAATGTTGTCAAACAGGCTGAAGTCTTTAATCAGGTTAAAGCCCTGAAAAATAAAACCAATTTTCTCATTACGCAATTTGGACAAGGCCTTGTCCGACAAGCCCTGTACCGACTGACCATCCAGCAGATACTGGCCCTGATCAAAACTTTCTAAAGTGCCTATTACATTCAGCAAGGTGGATTTACCTGAACCGGACGGGCCGGTGAGCGCCACAAATTCGCCTTCCTTCACATGCAGGTCAATAGCGCGCAGCGCATGGGTTTCAATCAGTTCGGTACGGAATATTTTTGATAAGTTAGTAATTTTAATCATCTTAAGCTCCTGCTTATGCCCAGTGACCTGGCCATTTGTTAATTCAGTTGAACACGGTCTTGTTGTTTAAATTCATCCAGGTTGGAGATCACCCACTGGTCGCCTTCTTTGGCCCCCTGCAGAATCTCCACGTACTGCACAGAGGATGCGCCTAATACCACTGGGGTTTTCACCGCCAGGTCCTGACTGACCTGGTAGGCAATACGGCTGGCGCCTGAGCCAACAAAATCACCGCGGCGAATGCGCAGCACATTGTCTTTTTGTTCAATAATGACGCGGGCGGATAAACGCTGGTTCTGCCGTAAGCTGGTGCTGTCGGTCTGGCTGAAGCGCACCCGGGCTGTCACCAGATTGTCTTTCACCTCAGGTGATATATGGCTGAGCTGACCGCTCAGCTGCTGGTTGCCCAGGTTCACTTCTACCGCCATGCCCACGCTCAAATCGCGGATGTAACTTTCCTGAATGGCCAGCTCCGCTTCGTACTGGCTTAAATCGATGACGGTGATCAGCGGCGCGCCCGCCAATACATGAGCATGCTGTTCGGCCAGCCAGTTGCCGACCTGGCCAGTCACCGGGGCTGTAATGTGCAAGGCGGCCTGTTTACGTTCCAGCTCAGCGACCACTAAGGTCTGACGCTGCAACGCTGCCGCCCCGGACTTTTTTTCAAACTGCAGCTTGTCGGACGCTAAACTGACTTTGCGTTTGGCATGGTCGAACTCCAGCTCGGCCTGCACTAATTTGTCTTTGGCCACATCGTAGTCCAGCTGGCGAATGACACCGACTTTAATCGACTGCTCGGCCCGCGCCAGCTCCCGTTGAGCCGCCAGCAGGTTCACCTGGGCCGTGTTCTGAATTTGCTCCATATCCAGTTGCAGCTCACGCGCCAGCAAAGTGGCCCGCTCGTAATCCGACTCCATACTGGCCAGCAGGGCCTGCTGCTGTTTCAGTTCATTATCCAGCTGCGGGCTGGACACCACGGCCAGCAAGTCGCCGAGAGTGACGGCTTCCCCCGGCTGCTTCAGGTACTGAATTTGACCGGCCTCCTGGCTGATTAAGGTCGGCGCATTGGCCGCTACAATGCGGCCCTGCACAGACAAATCCCGGGTAAAACTGCCACGTTCTACCGTGGCAATCTGCACCTGGTTTTTTGGGATCACTAACGATGCCTGGGCGCTGCTGGCGCTCCACAGACCATAACTGATGGCCGAAACGGCAAAGGTAAAACCCAGCGCCAGCAGGTTGCCTTTGCTGAACCGTCTGGCTTTACGCTGAATTTGAATGTCCTGATTGTGTGTGCCCTGAATCATACGCTGTTCCTGTCCGCCGCATTGGGGTAACCTGAATTCTGAGCTGTGGATAGCAGGCTTTATGCCAAGGCTAAAATAAAAATTAAGTAGTTGAATTTTAACAACTTAAATGAATATGCATGATTTACAAAAAGTGTCCGCGGACAAAAAAAAGTGTCCGCCAGCATGAGCCGGACACCACTGAAAAAACTACGGATCACACAGGAACCACAGAATGTCAGACAGCCAACATTATTTATTAAGTTATGAAACCTCTGCCGACTACCTGGAAAAACGGGTGTTATTCCGGGCTGCTCATTTAGAGCTGGCCTGGCAGGCTGCTGCACGTGGCGAGCTGCTGTTGGGCGGCGCTGTGGGAGAACCTGTTGACAGCGCATTGCTGCTGTTTAAAGTGGCGGACCCGGCCATTATTGAAGCTTTCGCCCAAGCCGACCCTTATGTACAAAACGGTTTAGTCACCAGCTACCGCATCCAGCGCTGGCATACCGTAGTGGGCGAAAGCGCCAGTACGCCGGTGCGGGTGAGTTAGCCGATAACCCCGATCGGTAGGGGCCTACCTTGGTACGCCCTTTGGCTTTTTTCGGTTCAGATGAGCACAGTGGCAGGCAACCCAGCCACCGCTAACTACTGCGTTCGCCCGTTCGCGCCTCCCGCGCTCACTTTTATATCGCTCACTACGCAGTTACCCGCGTCTGTTTTGCAGGAGGGCTGGTTTGACCGAATTGCAGATCTAACACCCCGCACAAGGGCGGCCAAATAAGCGCAGCGTTTTGGCTGTCCCAGCGACCAACGGGAGCGATTGCTGCGGATTGTTATGTTTCTTACTGAGGAATTGGTAATTTATGCGCTTTTAAAAAACTAAGCTTATCCCAATAACCACGTTGAAACACAATTAGGTCTTCTCGAATTTGAAAAAAGCCACATCCTCTGAGCCCGATAGGGTCTTTCCACTCTAATATTGCCCACTCTCCATCTTCGAACACATTTTCAACGATACAGACCATTTCAGCATTGGCAAATTCATTGGCAAACATATCACGTATAGCCTTTTTACCTTTTACAGGTTCATTTGCTACTTGATGATTTACAGCGTCACTTGCATAGAAATTTGCAATTTTTTCAGCATCACCTTCGTTGAATGCTTCTACCCAAGCAAAAATCAGTTCTTTCGGACTCATAGAATCTCCTAGGTTTCCAAGTCACATAATTTGTATATCGCGCATGCACGTTTAGCTTGTCAGACCAGTGCGCCGCAGCGGTTCATAATTCCCTAAAATCAACCATTTCCTAAAGTTTGTCCAGCCTTTGTTTTTGGGATCACGCGCATGCGTGTGATCCCGCCACCTAAGCCTGCTATTCAGGCAGAGAAAATCAATAACTAATTAATTTTTAGGCGGTTATTGCTTTTCGAAATCACAAAGCGCGAATAAAAGCGAGCAGCAGTGCTTGCAGAACAAACCGTACCTGAACTTAAGTTTGCTTTTGGTGCAGCCCAACCCGCCAACAAACCAGGCGGGGGTGACTGCGGAGTGAGGGATGTAAAAGTGAGCCCAGAAAACCACAGGGCCAAGCGCGAAAGGGCGAACTCAGTAGTTACCCTTGCCAGGTTCACCGGCCCCGCTATAGAGAATGTTATGAGACCAAAAGGGCGCAGTAAACTGCGCCCCTACCCTACATCACTGGCGTTTATGGCAAAGCCCTGTCAATGCGGCCTATTCCGACCACACCGCAAATTCATTGCCCGAAGGTTCGGTAAAATGAAAACGGCGGCCGCCGGGAAAGCTGAAAATGGGCTGGATAATCTGGCCTCCGGCCTGCTCAACTGCAGCCTGGGTGGCCTCTAAATGGGTGCTGTACAGCACCAACAGCGCAGAGCCATTGGCGGTGCGGGCCATTTGTTCCGACCGAAAAAAACCACCGTCCAGGCCTGAATGGGCAAAGGCGGTGTAGTCCGGGCCATAGTCGGTAAAGCTCCAGCCAAATACCTGGGCAAAGAAGGCTTTGGTGGCACAGAGATCCCGGCAGGGAAACTCGGCGTAATTCAGCTGATGGTGCTTTAACTGCGTTGATTCGCTCATGTTCCCCCCTGAAGCTTTATTTTTTCTGCCACTGGCCGCCCAATTGCACATACTGGCCTTTGGCGGTTTTTTCAATGGCTTTCTGACCCGCCATGGCTTCCACATCGGCCAGCGCAATACCGTTTTGCTGCGCCAGTTTCTGGTACTCGGCTTTGCGGGCTTTGTTAATTAAGTCGGCAATTTCACTGGCCTGGGCTGAGCTTTGCACTACCCCTAAGTAACCATTGGGTTGCTCACCCAGCAGCCCTTGTGCTTTGGCCGGGCCCAGGGCCTGCATGGCCTGTTGTAAATCCAGCGCCAATACAGGTAAAGCGCAGGCAAGAACCAGAGATAAACAAATAGTTTTGATGGTTTTCATACGGCTCTCCTTAGAATAACCCACTGGAATCGCTGAATAATTCATCCAGCTCTTTATCCACTTTAATACGGATCTCATGTTCAATCTTCACATTCAGATTGATATGAATAGGCTCGTTGGGCATGGCTACCTGCACTGTCGGAGTGCAGGCCGACAGCAGCACTGTGGCGGCAGCCAGAACGGCTAGTTTCATTGTTGCTCCTTAGCGGCTTTGGCCTGTTTGGCCGCCAGCCGTTGTTGTACCCGCTTTTTCACCAGCTCACTGACCTGCCCGCTCAGTTGCAGGCTGGCCAGCAGCGCCGGTATGTTTTCTTCCAGATTAATCGTTAAATGAATGGCCCTGCCATTTTCGTAATCCGGGTTTTTACCCTGCAGTTGCAGCGCTAACAGCAGCTGGCCGGAGGTTGCATAACTTACCTCTGCAGACAACACCGAATAATGAAAGTTTTGCAGCGCCTGCATCAGCACCTGCATGCCCTGATTAGTCTGCGCCAGCGCTTTGGCTTTGTCGGCGTCAAACTTCAGCAAACCGCCTGGCGCCAAAGCACCAATTTGGCCTTTTTCCACTGTTACCCCCTGGGCCGACCAGTGCAGCGGAATGCGGCCAGAAATACTACCCTGACCGCTGACACCGGCCTCTGGCCTCTGCTGCAATACATCCGCCAGCTGCAGCTGAGTCAGTTCCAGTTCAAACTGCTGGGCCTGGCTTAAATCAAAACGGCCCGGTTTTACCTGCACCTGCCCGGAGAACAGCGCCAGTTGCAATTGGTTCAACTGCAATACCCCGGCTTGCGGTTTGTCCGGCATAAACTGATAACTACCAGCCAACCTGACAGGGCCAGCCACCAGACCCTGGTTAATCTGCGTCAGCTCCAGTGCCTTGCTGCTCAGTTGCCAGTCGCGGGCGCTGTGCTTCAGCGCCAGGCTACCGTTCAGGCCTTTTAACTCAGAACGGTCCCAAATAGCATCAATTCCCGTCAACTGCAGTTGCTGCTCACCACTTTGCAGCACATAACTGTGGCGGTCCAGCAGCAGCGAGCCCTGAGCACTGAGTTTGCCGCGCTGCACAGTCAACAGCTCAGGCCAGGCAGGCCCTAATTTCAGCGGGTTACCGGCCAGAAAAAACAGCTCTGGTAATTGCCAGCTCAGCTGGTACTGGTTGTGTTTCAGTTGCAACTGATGGTTCAGCACCAGCGAACTGCCCGACTTCAGCACGCCCATAAGCGAAGGCGCAGCCAGGCTGCCAGCAAGTTCAGCCTGCCAGTTCCAGTCCTGCGTATAGAGCTGCGGATGTTGCAGTTGGGTCAACTTCAGCTCGGCTTTAGCGCTCAGCTTCGCCTCACGCCACTCTGGCCAGGGCGCTTGCAGCGTCCAGTCCGCTAAGGTTAATGCGCCCTGTTGCCAGCTTAAATCCTGCTGCTTTAATGCAGTGCTAAGCTCTGCCGGTGCAGTGCCCTGCAAACTCAGCTGGCCCTGCTGCCATAACCCTGTAGCCTTTAGTTGCAATTGGCTGTTGCCGAACCTGTAGCCCGCATAGTTAAGCTCTGCACTTTTTAACTGCAAAGCCAAAGCACTGATACGAATGTTTTGCCCCTCTGGCTGCACCGACAAGGTCAGCTCTGGCTCAATATCACCCAGCCCTTCAACAAAGAGTGGGCCTGAGCTTGCCAGGCGAATATCGGCTTGTTTTTCTGCACTGCTTAACGACAGCGAACCTGTCAGCTGGCAGTGCGAAACGGCTTGTGTATCGGCCGCAGGCTGCGCATTCGCCTGGCCCGCTTTGATGCTGATGCGTGTATCCAGCTCTGCACAAGGCAGCTGAATATCCAGCTGGTTCACCTGCACAGCCGCAGGCAACCAGACAGGCCAGTACTGCTGTAACAGATTGTCGCTGTCCGCCCCTGCTGCAGGCTGAGCCGTGGCGTCGGTTGCGCTTAGCTCAGGCTGAGTCAGATCGGGTTGAATGGGATCAGCCTCAGTCGTTGAGGAAGCAGCAGACGAAGGCCAGACCGGGGTGGACTGAATACTGAGCTTTTCAGCCTGCACCGAATCCAGCGGCCAGGGCCAGCCGGACCAGCGAATATCCAGTTGCTGCAGCTGCAGCTGATGCGAACCGGCATAAGGCAGAGTCAGGCTGAATTGGTCCGCCTGCAATCGGTCCCAGCTGAGTGCCAGCCCCGACCAGGCCGGTTGCAGCTGCTGGTAATAAAACCTGAGCTGAATGCCGCCATACACTGCGCCTACCAGCAACAATAACAGCAGGTTTAACCCCAGGCTGATATTGGCTTTGCGGCGGTTTGGTTCAGCTGGCATGCAAATTACTCCGGCTTATGGACAACTGCGAATTGACAAATCATGCAGTAACACCATGAATCCTCTCTGAATTCAACCAGTCTATGTGATTTCCGTGCCAAGCCCAAGCCAGTTGTCGCAACCAGTGGCACAGGTAGCGTTCTGTTACATAATTGTATCTGGCACTGAAGGGACAAAAGTGCTTAAATCGGCCCAACTCAAGGAGAGACCCATGAAAAAAACTAAACTGACCCTGGCTATTGGTTTTGCCATTGCCCTCGCCGCCTGCAGCCAGCAGCCCCACCAACAACTGCCTGCCGGCGTCACACTGATTGAACAGTCGGCCCCCAGCAGCGGTATTCATATTCCTTATAAAAAATACCAGCTGGATAACGGCCTGACGCTGGTGGTGCATGAAGACAACTCAGACCCACTGGTGCATGTGGATGTGACTTACCATGTGGGTTCGGCCCGCGAAGAGCCGGGTAAATCCGGTTTTGCCCACTTTTTTGAACATATGATGTTTCAGGGCTCGGAAAACGTCGGCGACGAACAGCACTTTAAAATTGTCACTGAATCAGGCGGCACCCTGAACGGCACCACCAATAACGACAGAACCAATTATTTTCAGACAGTACCAGCCAATCAGCTGGAAAAAATGCTGTGGCTGGAAGCCGACCGCATGGGCTTTTTATTGGACGCTGTCACAGAAAAGAAATTTGAGGTGCAACGCGAAACCGTAAAAAACGAACGCGGTCAGCGCGTGGATAATCAGCCTTATGGCCGCCTGTTCGAGCGGGTGTCTGAAGCCATGTTCCCGCAAGGCCACCCTTACTCCTGGCCCATCATTGGTTATATGGACGATTTAAACCGCGCCAATGTCAATGATGTGAAAGCCTTTTTCCTGCGCTGGTACGGCCCCAATAATGCCACTCTGACTATAGGTGGCGACATCAAAGCCGAACAGGTTCTGCCGCTGGTGCAAAAGTATTTTGGCAGTATTCCGCGTGGCCCTGAAGTGACGGATGCCGCCAGACAGCTGTGGAGCCTGCCGGACACCCGTTATATTTCGATGGAAGACAATGTGCATCTGCCTCTGCTGTACATCAGCTTCCCTACTGTGTACGCCAACCATCAAGATGAAGCGGCGCTGGATATCCTGTCGGAGATTCTGGGCAATGGTAATAACTCACTGCTGTACAAAAACCTGGTGAAAACCCAGCTGGCCGTGCAGGCCCAGGTGTCACACCCTTGCCGCGAGCTGTCCTGCGAATTCAGCCTCTATGCGCTGCCCAACCCTGGTGCAGGCAAAAACCTGGCAGACATTGAAAAAATTATCCGCGACAGCCTGCTGGAATTTGAACAACGTGGCGTGACAGACGACGATCTGCTGAAAGTCAAAGCCAAAATTGAAGCCGACAGCATCTTTGGCCTGCAAAGTGTCAGCGGCAAAGTCAGCCAGCTGGCTGCCAGCCAAACCTTTAAAGGCAAACCAGACACCATTGGCGAAGACATTGCCCGTTACAATGCGGTGACCAAAGACGACGTACTGCGGGTGTACCAGACCTACCTGAAAGGCAAACACTCTGTGGTAATGAGTGTGGTGCCGCGGGGGCAAACAGCGCTGATTGCCCATGCCGACACCTTTACCCCGGCCAAACGCGATTTTGGCGGCCCGTCCACCACCAAAGCAGAAGATTTACAGGTACGCAAAGCCACAGACAACTTCGACCGCAGCCAACAGCCGGTAGCGGGCGCTAACCCTGCTGTGGGTCTGCCACAAACCTGGACCACCGACCTTGGCAATGGCATTCAGGTATTGGGCAGCCAGAGCACTGAAACGCCCACCACCTCCCTGCTGCTGAAAATTCCGGTCGGCGCTTATGCCGAAACGGCCGATAAAGCCGGTATCACCAGCCTGATGGCTGGCCTGATGAATGAAAGCACCAAACACTACAGCACTGAGCAGATGAGCCTGGAGCTGGAAAAGCTGGGCAGCAGCATCAGCTTCAGCAGCTCTGACAGTTATGTGGATGTCTTTGTCTCCAGCCTGAGTAAACACTTACCCCGCACCTTAGAACTGCTGGAAGAAAAACTGCGCAGTCCGGCCTTCAGCGCGGAAGATTTTGCCCGGGTGCAACAACAAGTGCTGCAAGGGATGCAGCACGCCGAAAAAACACCGGCTTATTTAGCGGCGCAAAAATTTAACGGCCTGCTGTATGAAGGCAGTATTGCCGCGCTGCCCAACGAAGGTACTATGGCGTCGGTCAGACAGCTGACCCCGGCCGATGCCCAAGGCTGGTACCAGACCTGGTTTAAACCAGCCGGTGGCCAGCTGATTGTGGTGTCCGACCTGCCACAGGACAAAGTGGCTGCAGAGCTGAAAGCCCAATTGGCGGACTGGCAGGGTCAGGCACCTGCTATTGCGGTCAGTACAGGGGCACTAAAAGCGGCGCCAGCTACGATTTACCTGGTGGACAAACCCGATGCCCCTCAATCGGAGATCCGTATTGGTAAGCGCTCATTAACCCAGGACATCACGGGCGAGTACTATAAAGCCAACCTGATGAACTATGTACTGGGCGGCACCTTTAACAGCCGTATCAACCTGAACCTGCGCGAAGACAAAGGCTACACCTACGGTGCCCGTGCCGGTTTCAGTGCCGACAAATACGCTGGTGTGTACACAGCATCCGCCGCAGTGCGCGCCGACGCTACTGTGGATTCGATCCGTCAGTTCCTGAATGAAATTAATCAGTTCAGAGAACAAGGTATTACAGACGACGAACTGGCCTTTATGCGCCTGGCCATTAACCAGTCCGACGCACTGAAATACGAAACCCCGAATGCCAAACTGGGTTTTATGGCGCAAATTCTGGAGTTTAACTTAACCCCTGATTTTGTCCGTGAGCGTAACCAGATTGTCAGCAGCATCAGCAAAGAGGAAATCAATGCGCTGGCGAAAAAACACCTGGATACCAAAGAGATGGTCATTCTGGTGGTGGGCGACGCCAACACACTGGAGCCACAGCTGGCGGAGCTGGGCATGCCGGTCAAACGCCTGTAGATAGCACCTGGGCAGGCCGTCAGCCAGACGGCCTGCGCTTACCCTTTCCTGACATCTATTATTTCCAGTTACAATTTTTTTCCAATTGCACATAGGCAAGTCAGATCCAGCACCGTACACTAAAGCGCTTTCAATGCCAGCGCCGCGCGCGACGCAGAAAGAACCTACACTGAAACTCACAACAAAAAAATTCCGATCCAGCGGGCGCCTTGACCCGTAAGTACAATGTAAAAAATTTATTTTGTGACGAATCGTCAACTTTTAACAAAAACATGGCAGACTAATGCCATTCAGCCGCGGCCCCGATGCAGCGCTGAGAACACAGCAAGAGTTTTTGTCTGCTGAAGTGGATTAACTTAACTTGGTTTTTAGGTATGAAAACATTGAAATCCGTGCTGCTTGCTCTGGGTGGCTTACTCGTAATTTTCGCCCTGCTGGGTGGAACCAAATTCAGCCAGATCATGGCCATGATTGCAGCAGGCGAGCATATGGCGCCACCGCCGGAATCTGTGTCTGTCTATGGTGCTGAACAACAAAGCTGGCCTCAGACCTATCAGGCCATTGGCACTGTGCTGGCGGACGAAGGCATTGTGGTGGCGTCAGAAGCAGCTGGCCGGGTCAAAAAAATTCACTTCAGCAACGGCCAGCAGGTGAAAGCCGGTGACGTGTTAGTAGAACAGGACACCAGCAACGAGCAGGCGCAATTGCGGGCCGCTGACGCCCGGCTGAAACTGGCAAAAACCAGTTATGACCGGCTGGTGCAACTGCGTAAAACCAATATTGCCACCCAAAGCGAGCTGGACTCAGGTAAACAACAGCTGGATTCAGCCCAGGCTGACGTTGACAACCTGAAAGCCACCCTGGCGAAAAAATCCATCCGTGCACCTTTTGACGGCAAAGTGGGCATTCGTCAGGTGGATTTAGGGGCCGACCTGCAGGTGGGTACGGCCATTGTCAGCCTGCAAGCCACCAATAAAGTGCGGGTGAATTTCCCGGTGCCGCAACACTGGCTGGTGTCGATGAAAAAAGGCTTGCCAGTGTCCGTGTCAGTCAATGAAGGCGCAGTTGTGGTCAGTGGCGAAATTACGGCCATAGGCGCAGAAATTAACACCAGTACCCGTAACGCCATAGTGCAGTCCATTCTGGATAATACCGGCGATGTACTGGTGCCTGGTATGGCGGTCAATGCCACAGTCACGCTGTCAGAACCACTGCAGGTGCTGGTGGTGCCCAGCACGGCCATTATTTACGCCCCTTTTGGTGACACTGTTTTTGTGGTGGAAAAAGACGACAAAGGGGCACTGAACGCCCGCCAGCAATTTGTCCGGTTGGGGAAAGCCCGTGGTGATTTTGTTGAAGTGCTGGACGGTCTGAAAAGCGGCGACCAGGTCGTCAGCGCTGGCGCCTTTAAGCTGTTTAACGGCCAGGCTGTGGTGATTAGCAAAACAGCCACCCCTGAATTTAAAACCCAACAGCAGCCCGCTGACAGCTAAGCCATCAGGACGGTTTGTGTATGAACTTTACCGATATTTTTATTAAGAAGCCGGTGCTGGCCATAGTGGTCAGCCTGCTGATTTTGCTGGCCGGTTTCCAGTCGATGAGCAATATGACGGTGCGTCAGTACCCGCGCTCTGACATAGCTGTGATCAAAATTACCACTGTGTATGTAGGTGCCAACGCCGAGCTGGTGAAAGGTTTTATTACCTCGCCGATCGAACGGGCCATAGCGTCCGCCGGTGGCATTGATTACATCGAATCGCAAAGCACTATGGGCGTGTCCACCGTTATTGCCCACCTGCACCTGAACTACGACCCACTGAAAGCGATGACAGAAATCAGCGCTAAGGTGAACCAGGTGCGGGGTGACTTGCCACCCGAAGCGGAAATTCCGGCCATTGCGATAGAAGCGGCCGACAGCCAGTTTGCCTCTGCTTATCTGAGTTTCAGCTCGGATATTCTGGAGCAAAACCAAATCACCGAGTTTTTAAGCCGAGCTGTGCAGCCGCGCTTAATCGCCGTGGCTGGTGTGCAAAAAGCCGATATTTTGGGTGGCCGTACTTTTGCGATGCGCATCTGGTTAAAACCAGACGCCATGGCGTCTTTGGGCATTACGGCGTCCGATGTGCGCACCGCGCTGTCCGACAACAACGTGCAGGCCACCATTGGCCAGACCCGCGGCGCTTATACTCAGGTGAACTTACGCTCCAACACCGATATGAAATCGGTCGACGAGTTTAAACAGATGATTTTGCGGCAAAATGCCGACGGCATTGTCCGTCTGGCTGACGTGGCCGATGTGGAGCTTGGTGCTGAAGACTACAACACCAACGTCAACTACTCGGGCGAAACCGCTGTCTTTATGGGGGTCTTTGTCGCCCCGAATGCCAACTCGCTGGATGTGATTAAAGCCGTCACGGCCGAGATGGAAAAAATCAAAGCCGAACTGCCCTCAGGTTTAACGGCGGAAGTGTCGTACGATGCCACCAAATACATTGAGGCGGCTATTGATGATGTGGTGAAAACCCTGGCGGAAACCCTGCTGATTATTGTGGTGGTGATCTTCCTGTTCCTTGGTTTCAGCCGCTCTGTGCTGATCCCCATTGTGGCTATACCACTGTCGCTGATTGGTGCACTTTTTATTATGAAGCTGTTTGGCTTCTCGCTGAACCTGCTGACCCTGCTGTCCATTGTCCTGTCGGTGGGTCTGGTCGTAGATGACGCCATAGTGATGGTGGAAAATATTGAACGTCATGTGCAAAACGGGCTAAAACCCTTTAAAGCGGCCCTGGTGGCGGCCCGTGAATTGGGTGGCCCTATTATTGCGATGACAGTGACGCTGATTTCCGTCTATGTACCTATTGGTTTGCAGGGTGGCTTAACCGGAACCCTGTTCCGTGAGTTTGCCATCACCCTGGCCGGTGCAGTGGCGATATCGGCCATAGTGGCCATCACGCTGTCGCCTATGATGGCGTCCAGAATGCTAAAACCGCACAGCAGTAACCACGCGCCGCTGGATGGCCTTTTTAACCGCTTTCAGAATTTTTATGCCCGCCGCCTGGCCTCCAGCCTGCAAAACCGCAGCGGCGTTTACGTATTCTGGATTGGTATTACCCTGCTGTGTTTCCCGCTTTACACCATGTCACCGAAAGAGCTGGCACCGGTGGAAGACCAGGGCGTTATTTTTGGCATTGTCGATGCACCCGCCAACTCCACCGTCGATCAGTCGTCCTTTTATGGTAAAGCGGTCAACCATGCCTTTATGTCAGTGCCGGAAACAGACTTTACCTTCCAAATCACCTTCCCGACCGGTGGTTTTGGCGGCATGGTCACCAAACCCTGGGCCGAACGCGAACGCTCTGTGTTTGAAATCATGCCGGAAGTGCAACAAAAACTGGCGGAAGTGTCAGGTATCCGTATTCTGCCTATTACCCCACCTGCCCTGCCCGGTGGCGGTCAGTTCCCGGTCGAATTTGTCATTGCCTCCACCGCTGACTCCACTGAAATTTATCAATACGCGCTGAAGGTGGAACAGATGATGCGCGAAAGCGGCACCTTTCCGTTCCAGGTAATTGATATGAAAGTGGATCAGCCAGAGTATCAGCTGAATATCGACCGCGATAAAGTGGCCGATTTAGGCCTGAATATGCGTGATGTGGTGCAGGACCTTGGCACCCTGTTAGGCGGTGGTTACGTCAACCGCTTTAATATGGCTGGCCAGAGTTATAAGGTGATCCCTCAGGTGAAACGGGTGGAACGTTTAACCCCGGACGATTTGCAGAACCTCTATATCAAAGGCCCTGCCGGCCAGATGATCCGGGTGGACCAAATTGCCAGCCTGACTCACAGCACTGTGCCCCGCAGCATCAACCGGATGCAGCAGCTTAATGCGGTGAAAATTTCCGGCGTCACCACCAAACCACTGGATGAAACCCTGCGTTTTCTGGAAACTGAAGCCCGTAAAATTATTCCTTCAGGCTACCAGATTGATTACACCGGTGAATCCCGTCAGCTGAAACGGGAAGGCAACACCTTCCTGCCCGCCTTTATGCTGGCGGTGACTATGATATTCCTGGTGCTGGCGGCGCAATACAACAGCTTCCGTGACCCTGTGGTGATCCTGCTGGGGTCTGTACCTCTGGCCATGTTTGGTGCCCTGGTTTTTACCTTCCTGAAAATTCCGATGCCAATGCCGTTTTTCACCGACGGTTTTACCAGCACGCTGAATATTTATTCTCAGGTGGGTCTGGTCACTCTGATAGGTCTGATTGCCCGTAACGGCATTCTGGTCGTGGAATTTGCCAATAAACTGCAGGAACAGGGCCGCAGTAAACTGGATGCCATTCAGGAAGCCTCGATTCTGCGTCTGCGCCCTGTGATGATGACCAGTATTGCCACCATTGCCGGTCACACCCCGCTGATTTTTGCCGAAGGTGCCGGAGCAGAAGCCCGTAACTCCATTGGGATAGTGCTGGTGCTGGGCATGACCATAGGCACCTTCTTTACCTTATTTGTATTGCCTTCTGTTTATATGCTGCTGGCCAAAGACCACAGCCACAGCCAAGCCCCGGAGCAGGAAGAAGAAGCAGACCCACAACCTGTCTGACCAGACCTGTGTTCCATACTGTCACCAAGGCCAGCATATGCTGGCCTTTTTTATGGACAGAACCAGCGGCATGTCGGTTATGCAGCCGCAACCAGCGGCGGTTAACTCCTTTAATCCACAAAACCACATCATTGCTCACAACGCAGTTCAGTATTTAGCCCCAAAAGCGAACTCTCGGTAGCGGGCAAAAAAACCTCTGCAACAAGGCTTTATTCAGCAGAATTTTTATGTCAGATTGGTCAGGCAGATGCTGTATTTCCTGAAAATCAGCAGAGAATTATGAAAGTAAGCGATTGATAAAAAACAAATTAATTATTAATGATGTTTTTTTCAGGTTTGCGTTCAATCAAGCGCCGGATAATAAAATCCGGTTTTATCCATTTAACTCAGAAGGTGTGTTTTTATGCAAGTTACAAACTCAGGTGCCGCCGCATTAACCAACTACACAACTACAGCAGCCAGCACACAACCCGCTCAGGCTACAACTGAAACCACTAAAACAACAGTTTCCGACAGCGCTGCCGATACCGTCACCATTAGCCCTGAAGCCAAAGCATTGTTGCAAAGCACAGTGCAAACTCAGGGGAATGGTTCAGGCACTGAAGCTGAAGATTGGACCTAAAAAGCGTTCGTATTAAATCTGGTTTTGCAGGAGCTGCGTTTTGCGGGATTACCTTGTTTTAGTTGACAACATATTTTTGGTGCTGACAGCAGTTGGTTTGTTTGCATCGCTGGTAATTAATGCGGATAACTCATCACGCTTGACTTTGGCAATCTGGATCGTTGGTAACTTTTGTATGGAGCGTATGACCCCAATGGTTGGGGAAATCGTATCCGGTTCAGGCTCCGAATTCAGGGGGGTTTGGTATCTGGTTTGGGCAGCGTGTAACTTGTTCTCTTTGTATGCCATTTGGTTTGTCCATAAACGTTTTAACTTAAATCTGCAGTCTTTAGCAAAATTTGTCGTGCTGTGTTTCTTCAGTTTATGTGCGCTTCAGGTATTGCGTTACTTTGACCGGGATCTTGGGTTAAACCTGCTGGCTGACATATACCGCTACGGTGTTTTAGCGATCAATATTTCGGTCTTTCCCATGGCCTGTTTATGGTTAATTCGTTGTTTTTTAACTCACTACAAGGAAGCCAAAGTATGATTGCAACTACAGTCGCAGGTTTACTGGTGCTGGTCTTTGTACTGACCGTGCATATTACGTTGAAACTGCTGAAAAAGCCGGAGCTGGCCAGGCTGGAAGATGTCGTAACGCATGAGTTTGGTCCACGCGCTCACCGACTCTGCCTGCTGGCTTATGAAAGCCAGCGTCCGGTAAATGCAGACCGACGCGAACTGATGGAAGAGCAGTTTCAGGACGATTTGTACGAGTATATGGAAGATTATCAAATCGAAGTGGCACAGAGGTTACGGCAGCAAAAGTTTAAAGGCATACAGGCCTACGGTTATGTAAGGCTCTGACCCCAACCAACTCCCTGAACGCAGCCAGTTTCTGGCCGCGCAATAAAAAACCCGGCTTTACCGCCGGGTTTTTCTTAGGTTTAGTCCTATTACATGCTATAACGCACACCCAAAGCGAAGGTACGGCTGTACAGTGCTGTACCGAAGTTATTGGTTTCCGGGTTGTTGCCATAGTAACTCTGGTACAACTCATTGGTCAGGTTGGTACCGTCCAGCGTCACTTCCCACTGATCGGTCAACTGATAACTTAACTGAAAGTCCATACTGGCTTCAGATTTACGACGTACTTCCAACGGGTTGGCAAAGAGTGCGGCTTCGTAGTTGGCCAGGAAGTCTTTACGCCAGGCGTACGATAACCGCATACCCAGTTTATCTTTATCATAAGCCAGTACCAGGCTGTAGGACGAATCAGACACGCCAAACAGGTCGGTCGTTTTATAGCCGGTGATCTCGCCTTCTGAGTTGGTATCCGGTGTGGTCTGCGACGACGACAGACTGGTATAGCTGGCCTGAATACCAAAACCATCCAGTGGCGCCGGCAGATTTTCCGGGAACCAGACCAGGCCCAGTTCAGCCCCGGATAACTCACCACTCGACGCATTGTATGGCTGAGTCAGAATAAACTTATAAGGCCTTGGGTCGGTGGCTGATTTTGGCGCTGTCACAGCACGGCGGAAACCGACCACAAAACCATCCACATCCCGGCGGAACAAAGTCCCGTAAATTGAGCTGGCTTCAGCAAAATAATACTCCAGCGCAAAGTCATAGTTTTTCGATTCGGTTGGCTTCAGGTCCGGATTGCCGCCACCTGCAGTGCCGTAGCCAATACCAGTCACATCTTCGTTATAAGTGATCAGCGGGTTCAAATCACCGAAACCTGGGTAACGCAGCGTTTCGGTATAGGCTAAACGCGCCTGCAAGTCATCGGTCAACTGATAACGGGCGGTCAGGCTTGGCAGAATTTTACGGGTTTTGCTTTCGCCTGAGGTCAGGGTCTGGGCGTCCACCGTAGCCGCTTCCTGCCAGAAATTGGAGTCGGTATCAATGCCGGTATAACGGGCACCAATTTCACCATCCAGCACCCGGCCGGCAATTTCGGTTTCGTATTTGCCCTGGGCATACAAAGACAGGGTCGTTGCGTCAATTTCAAACGAGCGCTGCAGGGCCAGTTTATTCAGGCCATACATGCTGCGAAATTCATCGGCATTGTTGCGGATATAGTGGCCGTTAGCGACGGCCCAGGAGGTTGGCACATTGGCTTCACCATCCATAAAACCGCTATTAATTGACGCCAGCCCCTCAATAGTGGCCACATTGACCCCACCACCACAACAACGGTCCTGCCGGCTGAACGCTGTTTCGGCACCGCGTTTGTCGTAGCGTACGCCCGCTTCAACCAAGGTAAAAAACCCATCCAGCCGGTAGCTCAGATCGGTGGTCAAAGTAATGGCATCGCCTTTATCCTCGTTCGCATTGTCGTACATGCTGTCAGTAATGTAAGCCGAAGGGTCGGCCATAGAACTTTCATCCATAGCTGCAGTGGCCGGGTTGTCTTCAAAGTTAAAAGCCGGAATGCCCCCCCCATTGTTAAAGTCCACATTCAGCCTGTAATTGGCGCCTGGGCGGACAAAACGCATCGCAAAGAAGTCACCTTCATACTTGCTGTCCTGGTACACCAGCTCAGATTTCATGGTCAGGTTGTCGGTTAAATCCCAACGACCACCCAAAGCATGCAGGTAGCTGTCGGTCTGGCCCGTGCTTAAGTCGCCACTGGTAAAGACCCAAGGGTCCTGCACAGAGCGGGATTTGACAATATTGGTGCCTGGGTGCAACACCAGGTTGGCGGCAGCGGCAGCCTGGGTTGGCGTCATGCTGGCATAGCCCCCCCACCAGTCAGCGAAGGAGAACAACAGGCTGTTAAAGCCCTCATTGCGAAAACCGTTGTAAAAGGACTCAAATACATACTCAGATTTTTCATCAGGCGCAAACTGCAGCGAAATACTGACAGCCGGACGTTCGCGCTCACCGGTAAAATCACTCTGAAAAATGGCATCGCGCCCCAGAATGTATTCAGTGGCCTGGCCGTTCACGTTGACGGTTGAGCCTGGAGCTGTTGGCAAGCCATCCAGCAAGCCTGGTTCCCAGATTGGATTTTCCGCCACACCATCACGCTCTAAAAAGATCCGCTCATAAGGGGTAAAAGGCGCTGTCGGCGTGGCCGTGGAAAAAGGCACCATGGCGCCGGCAGTGACGCTCTGATCGCGGTAGCTGATACGGGAATACGAAATATTGACCAAAGCACCGAATTCACCTGAGTCCAATTCCCATCGGTTAGACGCTAAGGCACTCAGCACCGGGCTGGTTTCTTCATTCTGTTCAGTGTAAATACCACGGCCTGCAGCAATAAATTTCAGGCCGTCAAAGTCAAAAGGCCGGTGAGTCTTTACGTCAATGGCGCCGGCTATGCCGCTTTCAATCTGGCTGGCTGAACGGGTTTTATACACATCCACCTGCTTCAACAAACTGGCTGGAATATCCTGCAGCGCCACGGCTGTACCTGCTGCGGTGAAAATATTGCGGCCATTCACTGTGGTGGTGATATCACTTAAACCCCGGATAGACACAGTGGAGGCTTCCCCAGCGCCACGGTCCGTCACCTGAACACCTGTCACCCGCTGCAGCGACTCAATCACGTTGTTATCCGGAAACTTACCTATGTCTTCGGCAACTATGGCATCGACAATCTGCTCTTCGTGGCGCTTTACGTTCAGCGCCTTGTTCAGACTGCTGCGAATACCTTTCACTTCAATCACTTCCACATTGTCTTGTTTTGCTTCTGTGGAATTGTTCTGTTGCGCAAACACAGCTGCACTGCTGACCGCGAGGGCCAGGGTGACAGCAGTGCTCAGCACGGACGGCTTAAAGCTCTGCATTTGTTCTCCCCTTGTCGTTGGCTTTTTTATGTCCCTTCAGCGCCTTCACTGCAAACTGACGGCTGAGGTTTATTATCACTTCCCAAATGATGCTATTGTATGATTAATAGACTGTCAACTGACGGGTGAACAAAATTCGTGTATTTGTAGTATAAAAGTACTTAAGGAATTATTCCGCCCCTTTAGGGCCCGTAAAGGGGAGTGACCTGCATAAAAAACCCGGCTTCAACACCGGGTTTTACTGGGTTTTCAGACATTATTTTTGCATCGACTGGTCCCGGGCCGCTTTAAATTCTTTGCCCTGGTACCAGTTCGGCCAGCTGTTGCCATTCGCCAGCTCCTGCCCCACCTGATAAAACAACCACAGATCCTGCTGGGCCCCCCGTAAATCCCAGTTCGGATCAAACTCGTCATTCACTTTGTGGTAATAGCTTTTTACATAGTCAGCCCGCTGCTGCAAACCCCAGGCTTTACCGTGCTCTGCGTGGTCGACGCCACCGCGGGCATAGAGCATAGGCACACCTTTTTTCGCCAGATTAAAATGGTCAGAGCGGTAATAAAAACCATCTTGCGGCGTAGGCTCAGGCGCCAGGTAACGCTGCTGCGCTTTGGCATAGTTGTCCAGCACGGGCTCAAGCTCCGAACTGCCGTAGCCAAACACCATCACATCCTTCATCGGGCCATAGACGTTAATGACGTCCATATTGATACCGGCCACAGTTTTATTCAGTGGAAACAGCGGATGCTGCGCATACCAGGCGGAACCCAGCAGCCCACGTTCTTCCACTGTCACGGCCAGAAAGGCCACTGAGCGCTCCGGAGCCTGGCCTTGCCGGTATTTCTCTGCCAGCGCCAGCAGCGCCGCCACACCACCTGCATTGTCCTGAGCGCCGTTAAAGATTTTGTCGTCTTTTAAGCTGAAATCCAGACCAAAATGATCCCAGTGCGCCATATAAAGCACCGCCTCATCTGGTTTTTTGCGGCCTGGAATATAACCAATCACATTGTGACTGTTAATTTCACGCAGATTATTTTTAATGCGAATACTGGCTTTGGCCTGCAGCGGGATGGCTGTAAAGTCTTTTTGCAACGCTTTCTGGCGCAGTTCAGTCAGACTGGTGCCATTGGCTTTAAACAAGCGCTCAGCCGCCTCCAGCGACAACCAGCCTTCCACCAGAGATTTGTGGCTGTTTTTGTGTGGATTCGCCAGCTCAAACCGGATTGGACTGGTGCCGGCCACCACATTCCAGCCATAACTGGCAGCATCGGTTTCGTGCACAATCAGCACCATAGCCGCGCCCTGCCGTGCGGCCTCTTCAAACTTGTAGGTCCAGCGACCGTAATAGGTCATGGCATTGCCGGTAAAAAGGTTGGGGTCTTTGGTGGCATAACCCGGGTCATTCACCAACACCACCACTGTTTTGCCTTTGACATCCAGGCCTTTGTAGTCATTCCAGCCGTATTCAGGCGCGACAATACCGTAACCGGCAAACACCACCTCGCTGTCTTTGACCTCAATGTCGGTCTCCATACGGGTCGACCAGGCCATCATGTCGGTTTTGTAGTTCAGACTGGCGGCGGTTTTGTCTCCTGCTAAGGCCAGGCTGGATACAGCCACAGGGTCTATCTGTACCACTGGTACAGGCTGCAGATACGAATCGCCCTGAAAAGGCTTCAGGCCCAATCGTTTAAACTCAGCAGAAAGATAAGCGATAGTGCGTTTTTCGCCTTCAGTGGCCGGGGCCCGCCCTTGCAGCTCATCCGACGCCAGCTTCTGAAAATAACCGGCAAAATTGGCATTAAAATCGGTTTGTGGCAGCTCACTGGCGTGCACAGCACAGCTCAGGCTGAGCACGGCAGTCAGCAGAATAGATTTCATCAGTGCATTGCCCTTCTTTATTCAAACACATGGGTTAAAAAAACAGGCAGAGCCTGGGCTCTGCCTGGACAGCGACAGGTCTGCTCAGTGCTGAGCCAGCGACGCGTCACGGATAGCGCGGAACTCCCGGCCCTGGTACCAGTTTGGCCATTCGGCAGAATTGGCGATCTCGTTACCCACGCGGTAAAACACCGCCATATCCTGTTGCGCCCCACCCAGATCCCAGCTGTCACTAAACTCATCACCGACTTTATGGTAACAGCAGCTGTTGTAGTCTTTCTTCTGAGCCATGCCCCACTCTTTGCCATGCTGGAAGCTGTCGATACCGCCTTTGGCATAGAGCATAGGCACTCCCACTTTGGCCAGGTTAAAGTGGTCTGAGCGATAAAAAGACCCATGTTCAGGGCTGGGCTCAGGCGCGACATACCGGCCTTGCTGCTCTGAGTATTTGGTCAGCGTCTTTTCCAGTTCCGAATTGTTGTAACCAACCACCACCATGTCTTTCATCGGACCATACACATTCATCACGTCCATATTGATACCAGCCACGGTTTTGTGCAGCGGGAACACCGGGTTTTTCGCATACCAGGCGGACCCCAACAAACCCCGCTCTTCAGCCGTCACCGCCAAAAAGGCCACTGAACGTTTCGGCTGTGGTTGTCTGGCAAAATGTTCCGCCATCGCAATCACGGCGGCGGTACCGCTGGCATTGTCCTGGGCACCGTTAAAGACTTTGTCCGTCGGGTTGGAGAAATCCACCCCCAGATGATCCCAGTGCGCCATATAGAGCACTACTTCGTCCGGTTTTTCTGAACCCTGGATATACCCCATCACATTATTGGATGTCAGCTCACTGATATGACTTTTCACCGACACCGAGGCTTTGACATTCAGTGGCACAGGGGCAAAGTCTTTGCTCAGCGCTTTCTGACGCATGGCTTCAATGTCGGTATTCATGGATGCAAACAGCTGCTGGGCAGACTCTGTGGTCAACCAGCCTTCGACCACAGAGCGGTCCATGTTTTTGTTCGGGTTAATCAGATCAAACTTGGTCGGCGAGCCACCCGCAATCACCTGCCAGCCATAAGAAGCAGGTTCAGTTTCATGAATGATCAGAGCCATAGCCGCGCCCTGGCGGGCCGCTTCTTCAAACTTGTAGGTCCAGCGGCCATAGTAGGTCATGGCATTGCCGGTAAAGAGGTTAGGGTCTTTGGTGGCAAAACCCGGATCGTTGACAAACATCACCACGGTTTTGCCTTTGACATCCAGGCCTTCGTAGTCATTCCAGTTGTATTCAGGCGCCACTATGCCGTAACCGACAAACACCATGTCGCTGTCTTTCACTTCCACCTGTTCCTGCACCCTGGTGGTCCAGGCCATCATTTGTTCTTTGTAAGCCAGTTCAGCATTCAACTTGTCACCTGAGAGTTTCAGGCCTGACACTTCTTTCGGGTCAATACGTACCAGGGACACAGGCTGCAGGTAGCTGTCGCCATTAATGCCTTTTAAACCAATACGTTTAAACTGTTCGCTAATGTAATTAATGGTTTTTTCTTCGCCCGGCGTCGCAGGCATCCGGCCCTGGAATTCATCCGAGGCCAGGGTCTTCAGGTAGTCTTTATACGCTGGATTAAAATTGGTGTCCTGCAGTACTGCTGTATCTGCAGTTGACGGTGCGGCAGCTTCGGTGGTCTGAGTCGGCTCTGCAGGTTTACTGCACCCGGCCAAAACCAGACTCAGGGCCAGCGCTGACGCTGACCAGCCAGTGAAGGATGTCATAATCACTCCCGATTCTTGTTGTTTTATCTGTTGTGCTTTCCACTCGAATGGCGGACGTTCCTAGCCCTGACATCCTAAACCAAGGCCGCCGCCACTGACTAGGGGCCTTATCGCGGCTTTTCGGCCGCTAATGGTGATTTACCTCTTTTCGAAGCCCCAGGCCGGCGCAGGAAGGGCTACTGGGCGGGTTAAGTCAAAATCTACTCTGAATTCCCGGCCTTCACGGGTTAAGCGGTAACTGAAGCGTTCTTCCGGGTACAAATACAGGTGCCAGGTATTGCCGACGGACTGCGGTGTCCGGGTCCGGATAAATAAATCTTTTGAATAAGCATCCGCCGGGAAACTCTGAGCCTGAGCCCAACCGGCATCGAGGGTATCGCCTCCATACATGGTTGAGACATCGTCGGAGCCATCCTGATGTTTATGCTGATGCTTCAATCGAAGGCCGCTGCGGGTTTTGCTGATAATCCAGGTGCGGGAGTGGTTGTCGCCAACCACAAAAGGGATTTGAATTTCGTTATCACTGCAATCCCGCACGTGCATCAGCATGGGGCCGGAAAAGGCGGCACTGGGCTGATTATCAACCACCACTGTGCCAGCAAAAGCTTTGCCACAAAGCGCAGATAACTGAGTAAAAAACTGCTGCTGTGTGGCGGCAGGCTCCGCCTGCAGCACCATGCTGCTGGTCAGACTGAGGATTGCTGTTATGGTTAGTAGGTGCTTCATCTGAGCTGTACTCCTGTGTCAGTTCAGTCGCACTATAACCACAAAGGGCAAAAAGATGGAACCGGCAATTGCAAACGTATGCACAGGCACGGCGCAGGCGCGGGGCTGTGATAGCATGAGGTTAAAAAGCCAAGATAAACACAAGGATACTGTCGACGATGCACAACCCAAGCTCTTCCCTTTGCCGCTTTGGCCTCGGCGCCATCGCGCTCGCCATGCTGATGTCCTGTGGTAAAGCCGAGATGACCAACCAGCAACCAGCCGGGACCGAACCTCAGCAAAGTGCAGCCACAGCGGTCCCGGCCGGTAAAGCCGTGGTGTACCAGATCTTCACCCGCCTGTTTGGCAACAGCAACAGCACCAATCAGCCCTGGGGCACTCTGGAACAAAACGGCGTCGGCAAATTTAATGACATCAATGACGCCGCTCTCAAAGGAATTAAAGAACTGGGTGTCAGCCATGTCTGGTATACCGGGGTATTGCACCATGCGGTGATCCGCGATTACAGCGCTTATGGTATCAGCCATGACGACCCGGATGTCGTGAAAGGCCGTGCCGGTTCCCCTTATGCGGTGAAAGACTACTACAGTGTGAACCCGGATCTGGCCGTCGACCCGGCCAAACGGCTGGATGAGTTTCAGGCCCTGATTGAGCGGACCCACAAGCATGGCCTGAAAGTGCTGATTGACATAGTGCCAAACCATGTGGCGCGGCACTATCAGTCGCTGCACAAACCGGCGGGTGTGGAAGATTTTGGTGCTTCCGATGACAGCAGTGTGGAATACAAACGCGACAATAACTTTTATTACGTGGTGGGCCAGCCGTTCCAGGTACCTGCCGCTCAGAACGGGTATCAGCCTTTAGGTGGCGAAGCCCACCCGCTGTCTGACGGCAAATTTGCCGAAAACCCGGCTAAATGGACAGGCAATGGCTCCCGCCTGGCCCAGCCGGATTTTAATGACTGGTACGAGACGGTAAAAATTAACTACGGCGTGCGGCCAGACGGCAGTTACGATTTTGACCGCTTGCCAGCGGACTATGCCAGCAAGCCTGTGCAGGAACACTTTAGGTTCTGGCAAGGCAAATCGGTGCCAGACTCCTGGCTCAAATTCCGCGACATAGCCTATTACTGGCTGGATAAAGGGGTAGATGGTTTCCGTTTTGATATGGCCGAAATGGTGCCGGTGGAGTTCTGGAGCTTTTTAAACGCCAGCATTAAACAAAAAAACCCGGATGCTTTTTTACTGGCCGAAGTGTACAACCCGGCCTTGTACCGTGATTACCTGCATCAGGGCAAAATGGACTACCTGTACGACAAAGTGGAAATGTACGACAGCCTGAAACTGGTGATGCAAGGCAAAGGCAGCACCGACAGTATTGCGAAGGTGCAACAGGGCATGATGGATATCGAACAGCATATGCTGCATTTCCTCGAAAACCATGACGAGCAGCGCATTGCCAGCCCTGAATTTGCCGGGGATGCCAACAAAGCCAAACCTGCCATGGTGGTGTCTGCCCTGATCAGCAGTTCACCGACCATGTTGTACTTTGGCCAGGAAGTGGGTGAAGCCGGAGCGCTGGATTCAGGTTTTGGCGACCCAAGCCGCACCAGTATTTTCGATTATGCCGGTGTGCCCGCCCATCAGGCCTGGTTGAACCACGGCAAGTATGACGGTGGTCAACTGAGCGCAGAGCAAAAGCAACTACGCGAGTTTTATCGTGTTGTACTGAATTTATCTGCCACTGAAGCCGTCTTTAAAGGCCAGTATCAGGAACTGCACAGTCTGAATAAAACCACGCCGGGTTATACCGACAAAACCTATGCCTTTGTCCGTTTTAACGGCAAAGACAAAGTGGTGGTGGTCAGCAATTTTGACGCTGGGACATCTCAGAACTTTGAACTGAAATTGCCTGCAGAACTGGTGCAACAATGGCAATTGAAAGCAGGGGAACATCAGGCCACTGATCTGCTCAATGACCAACATTCTGTGCTGAAGGTACAGGATGGCAAAGCCAGCCTGGCGGTGCAGTTGCCTGCGTTAGGGTCAGCTGTATACAGGTTCTGACTGAAGCCCGGCACAAGCCGGGCTTTGTTTTTCAGCATCAGGCCAGTTTAAAGAAACTGACATGGCCAGTCAGCCGGTTGGCTATCTGGCTTAATTCAACACTGGCACGGGAGACCTGTTCTGAGGCGGCCGCCGTCAGTTCTGCCGAGCCTTTAATCTGCATCATGGAACGGTTGATCTGTTCCGACACCAGGCTTTGTTGTTCTGCGGCGCTGGCGATCTGCTCATTCATCAGATGGATTTGGTCCACCGACTGCCGGATGCCCTGAAACGCCTGCTGACTGTCGCTGACCAGCTTGAGCATAACTGTGGCATGCTGCTGATTCAGGTGCATGGCACTGACGGTCGATTGCACGCCTTGACACAAAGTACTGATCATTTGCTGAATAGCGGCTGTTGAATCCTGAGTCCGGCTGGCCAGAGTACGGACCTCATCCGCCACCACGGCAAAACCCCTACCCTGTTCGCCAGCTCTGGCCGCTTCGATGGCCGCATTCAGTGCCAGCAGGTTGGTCTGCTCTGCCACACCGCGGATCACGTCCACCACCTGGCCAATCTGTTCACTGTGTTCTGATAATTGGCCTATCAAATCCGTGCTGTACTGCATTTGAGAGGAAAGCTCTGCCACAGCGCTCTGCGTTTGTTGCATCACTTGTTCAGAACTGCGCAAACCGCTGTCAGCCTGCTCTGAGTTGCTGGCTGCCAACACCGCATTCTGAGCCACATCGGCCACACTGCTGCTCATTTCATTCATCGCCGTAGAGACCCCATCCACATCCCGATACTGCAGCAACAGTTGCTGGGTGCTTTGTTCACTGCTGACCGCCAGTTCATGCGCCGCCTGATCCAAAGCGTCGGAGCTTTGTTTCAGCTCCGAGACGATGGTACGCAGCTGTTGCACCATAGCCCCCAGGTGATGCAGCAGGCTGTTGCCCTGTGGCTGTTTTAGATCAATGGTTAAATTCAGCTCCCCTTCGGCCACCCTGCGCACTATCATGGCGGCATATTCAGGCTCACCACCAAGATGCCCCAGGGTATGGCGCACCACCGCATAAGCCGCCGCCACGGAGCCGACAAAGGCCAGCAAAGCAAACACAGCAATCAACCAGAGATCCTGTTGGTACAGGCGCTCAGTGCCTTTAAATTCCTGTTCCGCAACCCGCAGCTGTAATTCCACCAGCTCAGTGATTTTACCGCTGATCGGGTCAATGCTTTGATAGAGCGGACCATCAAAGTCAGCCATCTTTCCGGTTAAAATGCCCGGTGGTTGCCTTAAAAAGTCTTCCAGCCGCCGGATATCGGCATCCGCTGCAACAAATAATTGTTCGGCCTGTTGCGCCAGTTGTGCTTCTTCAGGAGTCAGCGTCGTCGCCCTGTAAGTTTGCCACTCAGAGCGGATGCCCTGCTGCGCCATTTCCACCTGCTCCAATGCTTCTTCTGCACTGAATAAACCGGCATTGGCTTTATTGACGGCATCAATAACCGACACCGCATATAAATCAGCAATACGCTTTAAGCCCTCCAGCGGTACAACCCGGTCCAGATACACAGTTCTCAGACCAGCCTGCATCGAATGCAGGGACCAGAGGCTTAAAGCGGCTATCAGGACTAACAGGGACAATGGAATCGCAAATGCCAGGCTAAGGCGACCGGCAAGGCCTATTTTTTGGGTAACCACAGCTCTACTCCTTCTGAGGCTGGTAAATCGGGACATAAGTGGCCGCTGCAGTTTAGAAATTGGCAGTCGTCCATGACGCGCTCAAAGTCTATCGTGGCCGGATGAATAATCAATACGGCCACAGCAATACCAGCGCACTGCGATTCAGAGACACAGAATGCGGTATCCAAAGTAAAATTCGGGAAAAATGAACATAAATCCGGCAAAACTAACTAAAACTCCTGATAATCAGCCCACTCAAACTGCTGCATCTGCCTGATAGCGTCTACAAAATGTTACAAATTAACGGGCTGCATCTGATCGGGTCTGATGCTCCAGTGCAGAGTTCAACTGATGCATCAGTTGCCTGAGCCTCGGGTTATCATTCAATACCAGATGCAAAGTTTTTTGCTCACTGAATTGGTCGTGGAACCGGATCTGTTCACGGTAAGGCTGAAGTTTGCGGTCTTGCTGCAGCCAATAGTCCATCACTCGCTGGTCAATCACTATCAGTTCAACACGCCCATTAACCAGCTTCAGCAGGTTTTGTTGGTCGGACAGTGCATACTGAGGTTTCAGTAAGCCCAGACGGATCCAGAGATCCAATTGATGTTGATTAATATAATCCTGCACAACCCCAAGGCTGAACCGCTGCAACATCTGCAGATTGATCTCAGGCACGATCAAGTCGGCCTTATAAGCAAAACCAATCAGGCTGCTGCCCAGGCTGTCCGATTGCAGCCGACCGGCTTCCTGAACCTGGTACTCAGGAAAATAGCCATCATAGGGATGATCAGCTGTGCCCATCCGCACAGCCCTGGACCAGGGCACAAAATCAATTTCCAGTTGATACCCTAAGTCAGCAAAAATCCTGCGTAATAAGGCAGTAGTTTCGCCGTGATCGGTCATAGTGGCTGAGGTGTATGGCGGCCATTCCAGACTGGCCAACCTTAATGTGGGCTTATTCTCTGCTAAAACGCAGCTGCTGAAGCACAGGCACAGCAGGACAACCAAAGCTTTCACACCATACTACTCCGAACGTAACTGTGATAACTGAGTATCCATTTCGCCGGTAATCCGATCTATTTCCTTACTGATTTGCAGGTTTTGTTCCACCTGCTGATCCAGCGATTTGGTGGCATCATCAATAGCGGTGATATTCCGGTTAATTTCTTCGCTGACCTGATTCTGTTGTTCCGCCGCAGACGCAACCTGGAACGCATTATCCGCAATGGCAGAGATGCCTGCAGTCGCCAGAGACAATTGCTCATATGAGCTTTCCGCCTCTTGCAAAGTTGAGCTGACTTTGCGGGTGTTGGTCTGAATTTGCTGCACAGCCGTTGCTACCTGTTGCTGCAGTTCGTGGATCAAGTTTTTAATTTCATCGGTAGAGCTGTGGGTGCGGGCCGCCAGAGAACGCACTTCATCAGCCACCACGGCAAAGCCCCGACCTTGATCGCCTGCCCGCGCCGCTTCTATGGCCGCATTCAGCGCCAGCAAGTTGGTTTGCTCAGCGATGGCCTGGATCACATCAATAATACCGTTGATCTTCTGACTGCTGCTGGCCACCTCATTCACGCCCTGGCTGGTATGAGCAAATTCCTCAGCCACAGCTTTAAAAGCGCCCACCGTATTCTGGAATAACTGATTGGCGGCAGTCAGTGCCTTTAACGAGTCCTGCGCTCCTTGCGCAGTGCTACCTGCCAGCTTTGCCACTTCATTGGCCGTAGCCGTCATTTGATGCATGGCTGACGCAACATTTTGTACTTCGCTGGCCTGCACAGATACGGCGCGTCGGGTCTGATCGGATGTGTCCAGCATCAGCACCGATTGTTGCTGCATGCGTGCTGACGATTGTTTCAGGTTGCTGATCATGCCCCGCAATTTTGCGGTAAAGAGATTAAATCCCTGTGCCATATCGTTCAGCTCCTGATGCTGGCTTGGATGCAACTGGCGGGTTAAGTCCCCTTCCGAGCCAGCCAGATCTTTCATCAGGAGGCTCATCTGCACCATCGGAGCTGTGGCAGTTTTCAGACCAAGCGCCATCAGCACCACAAACATCAGCAAAAGCAACACGCCAAACAGCAACATCGAACTGGTGGTTCGGGTGGAGTCTTCATTCAGTTGCTGCGCCAGCTGTGCGGCAATGGCCAAAGCCACCTGTTCAGGAACCACAACCACAACTGACCAGCCCGAGCTGGTGCTGGTTAACTGAATAGGCAAAGTCACCAGCAAATTGCCATCAAAGCTGCTCACCCCACCTGGTTGGCTTTTCAGGTGCTGCGCAAGCTTTGCATCCAGCTGCTGCAGTGGCTGGCCCAATTGGCCAGGAAAGCGGTTACTGGCCAGCACCAAACCGAACTTACTGAGCAAATACAGTTGGGATTTGCCTTCGTACAACTTTTCCGCTTGTGCCTGTAACAGGGTTTGTAGTACTGGCAGGTTTAAGTCAACCCCTGAGACTCCACGAAATTCATTGTTCACCAGCACCGGATACACCAGGGACGTCAGTAACACCTGATTGCCGGGCTGAATTTCCCACAAGTAAGGTTCCATCAGGCAAGGCGCTTTGCTGTCGCGACTGCATAAGTACCACTCCGCTTCCCGCACCCCAAATTCATTTTTTGTGTCTTTGTATTTTACAGCCGGGTCTGGCACCTGAACGAAACGTAACCCGTTTTGCTCACGTACCCAATAAATTTCCATAGTCCCACTTTGTGAACTGTGTTCATCCGCTATCGAAAACTGTGCATCGGCACCATCATAACCATTGATTTCAAACTGGCCGTACAGGGAAGAAATTCCGCTGTTGGCTGCCAGGATCTGGCCAGCCATGACCTTTATCTGTTCTCTGGTGTAAGGAGGCTGGCCACTGCCCAGCGCTGAGCCACTCAAGATGGCCGCAAAGATTTTGGCGGTATCAAAGTTGCGATCCAGCACAGCCGCTGTTTCCAGGGCTGTCGTTTTGGCCGCTTCCGTCAAGGTTTGCCCAGCCAGAGTCCGCATCGAGCCGGTCAGTTTGTCGACTGCGGAGGCACTGCTGCTGGTCATGGAGTACCAAGCCAGAGCCGCCATAGACCCGATGCTGACCGCCAGTAACACTGCAACCCCTAAAGTCAGCTTAATACGTAATGAATTCAGTTGCATCATGCGCCTCTGCCAATTAGAACCAGGAGATAGTTTTGGCCAAACCGAACGACCAGGTTGGCTCACCTAAATCCGGTAGCTCCAAGTCGGTGTTGTCATAAGCCAGAACCCAGCTTAAGCCCTGCCACTGCCCCGACAGGGCCGACCGCCAATGATGGTAGGTGCCATCGTTATCGCGCAGAAATTTTGTGGTATCCGTTGATGTAGAGCGGTCTGCCGATACCGTCAGTGTGATGCCGTCGGTCAGTTGAAATACCTGCGTCAGCATCAAAATGTAATGCCCGCCCCCAGCCCCAAAATAATCATTGGCGTACCAATAACTGAGCTTGGTGTTGGCATAAGAAAGCTTGATATAAGCTTCCGGGTAATTAAAGGCACTGGCCGTACTGCTGCCATGATAACTGTATTGTGCAATCCCCAAATCCAGCGCCCAGTTCGCCCCTAAATCCAGATAGTAACCAAGGGTACCGTCAAATTCTATATCAGCTCTGGGGTCAAAACTGACATTGGATGCCCAAAGGCCACCATACCAGCCCTGACCAGAATTCCAATCCAGACTGGGTTGTACAGCCGGATCATCCTGGGTCAGGGTCACACCGTTAAACAGATAATTGGTCGCAAGGGTAAAAGTTGAAGTCAGCTCTGCTGCTGCACTGACGCTGCAAAGCAGGCAGGCAGCAGCCACTGTTATGGCTTGTTGTTTCATAAGAAAACCTGGCAACTTAAATGAATAAATCAATCACTTAACTGAATCCTTTCAGGTACTCTTTAGGTATAGCAGCCTTTGCCTGAAAGTACCTCTCTGTATGTATTTTCATTTTTAGCCATCCAGACTTGTAGAAATCCCTTCCTTTTTTTCGTCAGATCCGCTCTACTGCTGTCAGACTTTCAGCAGCAACAGGAACAACCATGTTTAAGGTAAACAGCTATTTTGACGGCAAAGTGACATCTATTGCTTTTCAGGGTGAGCAACTGCCAGCCACTGTGGGCGTGATGGCACCGGGCGACTATGAATTTGGCACCAGTCAGCATGAAGTGATGACTGTGATTAGCGGCGCTCTGCAGGTATTATTACCGGGTCAGCCGGACTGGCAGCGGTTTCACACAGGCCAGAGTTTCGACGTCCCGGCGAATGTTAAGTTTCAGCTGAAGGTCGGCACAGACACAGCTTATCTTTGCACCTATCAATAACGGCCTGAGCTCTGCCAGGTTGCCGGAGTTTTCCAATGCGTGGCATGGGTACCATCAGCAAAAGGCCAGACGCGGCAAAAGCCGCGTCGGCGTTCTCATTGGGTCAAAGCGTGCGTTACATCTGGCCCTATTTATGGGCCTTTAAGCAGCATGTGCTATGGGCCATCGCTGCACTGATCGCCGCCAAAGCGGCTACACTGGCCCTGCCCTACCTGCTGAAACTGACGATAGATGCAATGGACCCGGGCCTGACACAAGTGATGACTGTCCCTGTAGCCCTCGTGCTCTGGTATGGCGTGCTCCGTTTTGGTTCCGTATTTCTTGCCGAACTGCGTGACGCGCTGTTCAGCCGGGTGACTGAACATGCGATGCGAAACATTGGTCTGACCGTATTCAGGCATCTGCATCAGCTGGATTTGAGTTTCCACCTGAACCGCCAGACCGGCGGAGTCAGCCGCGACATTGAACGTGGTCTGCAGGGCATGAGTTTCCTGATGCGTTTTTTGATGTTCAACATAGTGCCGACCCTGCTGGAAATTGTACTGGTGCTGGCCATTTTCGCTGGTTTGTTTTCCCTCTGGTACGTGGCCGCCACCCTGCTGGCTATCGCCGGGTATATCGCCTTTACCTTTAATGTCACCGAATGGCGCAACCAGTATATCCGTGAGGCCAATCAGGCTGATTCCGCCAGCAGCACCCGTGCCGTTGAAAGCCTGCTGAACTACGAGACCGTCAAATACTTTAATAACGAAGGCTACGAAGCCAGCATTTACGACAGCCACCTGCAGCGCGCCGAGCAGGCCAAGCTGAAAAACCGCTTGTCCTTGCTGGCGCTGAACAGCGGTCAGGCGCTGATTATTGCGCTGGCAGTCACCTTGTTAATGGGGCTGGCGGCACGGGATGTGGTTGCCAGGCAGCTGACCTTGGGCGATTTTGCCATGGTCAATGCCTATATGCTGCAACTCTTTATCCCACTGAACTTTTTGGGTTTTGTTTATCGCGAAATAAAACGTTCCCTGACGGATCTTGAAAATATGTTGGGTCTGCTGAACCAGCGCAGCAGCATTACCGACAAACCAGATGCCTGTGAGCTTCAGGTGAGCGGGGGCCGTGTCACTTTTTCTGATGTCAGTTTTGCCTACCAGCCCAACAGGCCCATTTTGCAGCACTGTCACTTTGAAATAGCGCCAGGCCAGAAACTGGCGATAGTTGGCACGTCCGGCGCAGGCAAAAGTACAGTGGCCAGGTTGTTGTTCCGTTTTTACGATGTGCAGCATGGGGCAATCCGCATTGACGGCCAGGATATCCGTGATGTCAGCCAGGATTCACTGCGCCGCGCTATTGCGGTAGTGCCGCAGGATACGGTGCTCTTTAACAGCAGTATCCGAGACAATATTCGTTATGGCCGGCCAGACGCCTCAGAGCAGGACATTGATCAGGCCATAGATGCCGCCCAGTTACGGCCTTTTATCCTGTCGTTGCCGGACGGTGACCAAAGCCTGGTGGGGGAACGGGGATTAAAAGTATCAGGCGGTGAAAAACAACGCATCGCGATCGCCAGGGTCTTGCTCAAAAATGCGCCTATTCTGGTGTTTGATGAAGCGACATCTGCACTGGACTCCGGTGTGGAGACCGCCGTATTGCAGGCGCTGAAACAGCTGGCCCGTAACCACAGCACCCTGGTGATCGCCCACCGGCTGTCAACTATTACAGACGCAGACCAGATCCTGGTGCTGGATCAGGGTCGGGTTGCCGAACAGGGCACACACCAGCAACTGCTGCAACAACAGGGCCTGTATGCCCGGCTCTGGCGTATGCAGCAGGCAGACCAACAAAGAGGACCTGACGAAAAACCGCAAAGTTAAGATGACCACTGTTTAGTTATGTAAGCCTGGGTAAAAACCAGTTAAAGGCCTGAACCCTGGCGATGTTTTCTGTTCTGATGGCGGAATTTAACCTCAAAGGAAACAGAATCCATGTTACGTGTTGTCTTGTGTCTGTCGGCCTCATTGTTGTTGACTGCCTGTGGCGGCAGCGGCTCATCTGAAGGCAATGATACTTACCCCAGCTCTTACCTGCAGTTTTACAATGCCTCTTACAACAGCGCCACGACCACAGTCACCCTGACCGACAGTGACGATGTGGAAAGCAGCCTGGGCTCCGCTTACTTTGGCGATGCCAGTTCAGTCGCCACCCTGGATGCAGCCACTTATGATGTCGCCCTGAGCTATTACGACGATAACGGTGATGAAATTTCCGTCCTGGAAGACAGTGTCACCACCAAAAAAAGCCAGAAGACCATTCTGATGATGGCAGGTGATTACAGCAGCCCACAACTGCTGAACCTGAGTTTCGAGCGGGACGATGAACTGGACGAGCAATTTAATATCTACTTCGTGAATTTGCTTGGCACCAGCAAAAATGTTGACCTGTACCTGAGTAAATCAACCGAAGACTTCGACGATGCAACGCTGGTGGGGACCGCCGCTCAGTATGCCCATACCGAAGTCACGACCTACGATTTAGGCAGTTATATTCTGTACGTCACCGAAGCCGGCACCCGCAACCTGTTGCTGCAAAGCCCGGTGTATGCCTTCAGTTACGAAACAGATTATGTGCTGGCACTGCGGGATAACGCAGGTCCGCTGAAAGAAAAAATTGCGCTGGATTTAATTGGCAACACCACCACGGTTTATCCGCTGGAAGATGTGAACGCCAATGCTCAGTTCCGCGTTTACAACAGCCTGAATGATTTCAGCAACGCCAATGTGTATTTGGGCAGCACCAGCTCAACACCAGTGATGACCAACCTGACGCCAGATACATTGACCAGTTACCTGCAACTGCCACACGGGGATTACCGTGCCAGTCTGAAAGCCGAAGACGGCAGCATGATCCCCAATGGCTTAATGACACTGAACCAGGGCCAGAGCAAAACTCTGGTGTACTACCGGGATGCCAGCGGGAATGCAACATCCCTGACCGTCACAGACAGCCAGACCCCACAAATTTATGATTTCATCTTTAATGTGGTGAACGTGATCCCGGACTTTGACAATGTCAGTCTGTATTTTGTCGCACCGGACAAAACCATGGAAACCACCTCACATTACATCACCTCACTGAATGATGCGACAGCGGTCAGCATGACGTTACCCGCCAATACCTATTCAGTATTACTGGTACGTCGCGACAGCAACAATAATAAAACCCTGCTGGATCAGACCGACCCAGTCACTCTGGAAGCGGGAGCCTCTTACCTGCTGGTTGCAGAAAAAGACCCAGACACCGAAACCGGCTATAAAGTAGTGCTGCAGCACTAAGCCAGACATGACTGCTGTAAGGCCCGGTACCCACCGGGCCTTTGTGTTTAGAGCCCCTTTCCAGCACATTGTTTTTACTCTAAATTAGCCAGAATTTTCTTTTTGATGAGGTGACTATGACCTGGTTAATGCTTGGAGTGGGTTTGGTTCTGCTGGTACTTGGGGCTGATTTATTGGTGAAAGGCGCGGCCCGGCTGGCCGGTTCTTTTGGTATTCCAGCCTTGGTAATAGGTTTAACAGTGGTGGCCTTTGGCACCAGTGCGCCGGAGCTCGCTGTCAGTGTCAAATCGGCCTGGTCTGGGCAGGCAGAGCTGGCTATTGCCAATGCGGTTGGCAGCAATATTTTTAACGTACTCTTTATCTTGGGCGCAGCCGCCATGATTTCGCCACTGATTATCTCGCGCCAGCTGATCCGTCAGGACGTGCCTATTATGGTGCTGGTGTCTGTGGTTGCGCTGCTGATGACGCTGAATGGTGAAATCAGCCGGCTGGAAGCTGGCCTGTTGTTCGCCGGACTCCTGGCTTACACCTGGTTTTTATTTCAGCAAGGCAAAGCCAAAGGCGCAGATACAGCCGATGAAGAAGTGGAGGCGTTGCTGAAAACACCGGCACCTGTGTGGCAGAACCTGCTGTTTCTGCTGATTGGTCTGGCACTGCTGGTGCTGGGTGCGCGTTGGCTGGTGGAAAGTGCTATTGAGATAGCCCGCGCCTTTGGTGTCAATGAAGCCGTGATTGGCCTGACCATAGTAGCCGCTGGTACGTCCTTACCTGAAGTGGTGACCTCCATTATCGCCAGTCTGCGTGGTGAGCGGGACATTGCGGTTGGTAACGTGGTCGGCAGCAATATCTTTAATATTCTCTGTGTCTTAGGCTTGTCAGGCCTGGTGTCGCCCACACCTTTGCTGGCTGGCGCTCAAATGGTGGCGCTGGATATTCCGGTGATGGTTGGTGTTGCCCTGTTGTGTGTGCCGCTGTTTTTTACCGGCTCTATGGTCAACCGCATTGAAGGCCTGTTATTTATGCTGCTTTACATCGCTTATACTTGGTACCTGGTGGCGATGGCATTAAAACAGCCCTATCTGCCCCAGCTGGAACAAGGCATTGCATACGCCTTATTACCTGCCGTGCTGCTGTATGTCGTCATCGCTTTTATTCGTGACAGGTTAAAAGCCAGCCGCAACAGTTAAACAGGCAGCGGAACAGCAAAAAGCCCGTCATGTGACGGGCTTTTTTTATTCAATGTGACTGAGTGCCTTTGGATCGGTCTCGTCAGTAAAACCTACCAAAGGTAATAACTCTGGAATTTCATCTTCCGGAATACCAACTTTCTGAAAATGCGCCAGCACATATTGCATGCTATGGCCCTGTTCTTTGTATTGTTGCGCAGTTTTCAGATGCACTTTACGCATAAATTCAGATGTCATGGCTCTGCTCCCAGGTCGGTAACGGGAACGTCATGGTGGTGAAATATTAACCAGTTGGCAAGCATTTTTCGTCGAACTGCCGACTTAAATCTGCTCTTAATTAAATTCCTATTTCCGCACAGTCACTTAGCTTCTGGCTACCTGAGAGCAAATTTTTTTTGCAGCACCTTATCCAGTATCGTCCGTGGCATGAGAGCCTGCAACAGGGCCAGCAGCACAGCACCATTGCCCAGACGGACCAGACCGGTACAACCGGGTTTGGCGATTTCACTGAGCAGTTGCTGCGACAGTTTTTCTGCTGAAGTGGGATGTTGCCGACTGGCATTGGCCCGTTTTTCAATTCCTCTGCGAAAACGCCACCACAACGACTGCTCCGTCAGACTGGCAGCAACCCCAGCCTGAGCATTGTCCGCAAAGCCCGTCGCAATAGCCCCGGCCTGCACCGTCAGCACCCTGACGCCCAATGGAGCCAGTTCCATACGCATGGCGTCGGAGATGCAATGCAAAGCCGCTTTGGACGCACAGTACCAACCCGCAAAGGGGGTGGTTAACCGGGCAGACACTGAACCAATATTGACCACCAGCCCCTGTTGCTGCAGCAGCAGCGGTAAACAGGCCTGGGTCAGTTCGGCCACCGCAAACACATTGGTATCAAACTGACGCCGCATTTGTTCAGGTGAAGCATCCAGCACAGCACCTATGGCACCAAAACCTGCATTGTTGACCAGAACATCCAGACCTGTGCCCCGCTCTTTTAACTGCTGTACTGCAGCAGCAACAGAGGCTGCACTGCACAGATCCAGCGCCAGTACGTTTAGCCCCAAGGCCTGCAGTGCAGCCAGATCCTGCGGTTTTCTTGCGGTAGCAATCACCTGATAACCGGCCGCTGAAGCGGCCAGTGCCAGCGCCTTGCCAAGCCCGCCGGAACAGCCGGTGATCAGCATGGTTTTCCCTGAGTTCATGGCAACAACTCCAACATAGACTGTTCTTCAGCCCTCAAAGTCAGCACCTCTACCCCATGCTCTGTAACAGCAACCGTATGCTCCCACTGCGCGGACAACTTTTTATCTTTGGTCACCACTGTCCAGCCATCACTTTTCGTTTTTACCCGTCGATCGCCCTGATTAATCATAGGCTCAATGGTAAACACCATTCCGGGTTTCAACGCAAGCCCGCTGCCCGCTGCACCATAGTGCAAAACCTGAGGTTCCTCGTGCATTTGTACCCCAACCCCATGACCACAAAATTCACGCACGACCGAATAACCAGCCTGCTCAGCATGACGCTGCACTGCGGCAGCTATATCCCCCAGCCTGTTGTCGGGTTTTACCTGAGCAATGCCCTGCCACAACGCCTGATAGGTCACATCCACCAGCCGCTTGGCGGCTGGGGCCACCTGACCAATCAGATACATTTTGCTGGAATCGGCAATCAAACCATGTTTTTCCAGCGTAATGTCCAGATTCAAAATGTCACCGTCACGCAGAATATCAACGGCTTTCGGCATGCCGTGACAAACCACCTCATTCAACGAACTGTTCAGCACATAAGGGTAATCGTACTGGCCTTTGCTGGCCGGGCGTGCCTTGAGTTCATCGCGAATATACTGCTCCACCCAGTCATTCAGCTGCATGGTGTTCACGCCAGGCTGCACCCATTCGTCCAGTCGGGCAAATACCTGAGCCAGCAAACGACCCGCTTCACGCTGCGCAGCTAATTGTTCAGTGCTTTTCAGTGGGATCGAATTCATCCAATAACTCCTGCAAAGAGGCTGATTTACGTTTAAGCAGCAGACGCTGCAATTCATGGCAGGTCAGCTGCGGATAAAGCTCGGCCAGCATCCCCAAGCGGATCCAGTATTCCGCCTGTGCATTCACTGAACGGGCCATGGCTTTACTGGCTTCACGCAGGTCCTGATGCAAGTCATCCGCTATTTTTACAATTCCCATTGGCACCCCAATATACGTTTCATATATACATCATATAAAAACAACAGCTGACAAGCCAGGCAGAACAAGGTACAAAATTAACTGGTTTGATTTATAACAAGATAACGGCGTTGCAAAACTGCGAAGATGCACGCTGGTATCCTCTGCATGGATTTTGGCAATGGCACTATTTCAACACATCTATCAGGCCGTTGAACGGCAGTTCTTCTATAACCTGACCTTAAAGATTGTCGGCAATATAGGTTTTCTGACGCTGATTTTCTGGCTCAGTCTCTATGTGGCCTACCCAGAGGAAGGCAGTCCGACTCTGCAGTGGTGGGCCTTGCTGCTGATTGGCTCCGGGGCATTTTTATTTACTATTGGCTATCTGGTGTATCTGATAGTCCGTCCGGTCAAAGCCCTGGTCAGTGCTTTAGAACAGGCTAATCAGGCTGGTAGTGACCTGAAGACCCGACTGCCCGCTTTTACCTTTGACGAATTCCGCACTTTGTCTGAGCAATACAATCTGTTTGTTGGCCAGCTCTCTGAGCTGCTTCGCGGTATTCATCAGCAAGCCAGCGAAAACTGTGAGGTGAACCAGCAGGTCGCCAAAGCCGTGCACAGCACCAGAGCCGAGCTGCAGGGAGCCGAGCAGAACAGCCAGCAAATTCGCGAGCAGAGTGACAATGCCTTACAGCGACTGGCTGATATTGTGCAAAGCAACGATCAGGTGACACAGGTTGCAGGCAGTTCAGTGCAGAATGCCCGCAGTGCCAGCCAGCAGCTGAAGCAACTGACCACCGAACTGCACAAGATAGAACAACTGCTGTCTAACTTTGGCACTACAGTGACCGGCTTGCAGAAAAATGCCGAAAATGTGCGGCAGATCCTGCTGATGGTGGAAAACTTCTCCGATCAAACCAACCTGCTGGCACTGAATGCAGCCATAGAAGCGGCACGGGCCGGTGAAGCGGGGCGTGGTTTTGCAGTGGTGGCGGATGAAGTCCGTTCCCTGGCGGCCAAAGTGAATACAGCCACTGGCCAAATCGCAGGTTTTTTGAATGAGATGGACAGCCTGGTCAGAGACACCAAAGCCGAGTCTG